>NZ_JAJPWS010000003.1:0-789337 GCF_046549055.1 Amycolatopsis sp. lyj-112
ACCCTGCTCTGCCCATCGCCGCATGATCACCACAACACCCCTGGCCACCACACCGACAGGCCGGTCAAGTGTTCACGATGTCCTGAAACATCAACTGTGCACGATGTCCTGAACTCAGACAGGTCGTTAGAACGACCCGAATCACTCACGACACCGCTTGCTCAGCAGGTGCAGCTGCCTTCGAAGGCGATGCTGTTGCCGTCCTCCAAGCTCGCGCTCCCGGCATACCGGATCTCGAACTCGCCGGGTTCGGTCAGCACCACCTTCGGGCTCGACGCGGAGCCGTCGGCGCCGGTCTTCGCCGCCGCCGTCTCCGCGCCTCCCTCGAAGACCAGCACGTTCTTGGGCCGCGCCGCGCGTACGAAGAAGTTCACCGGGACGTCGGCCGCGGGCTGGCCGTTCTCCCCGATCACGCGCACCACGAACGGCTGACCCGGCGCCTTCGACGACAGCCGCTGGCCATTGCCGGACAGGATCGCGAGCGTCCGCACTCCGGCCGCCCAGTTGTTCGACAGTCCGGGCAGCGAGCAGACTTCCTGGTAGAGCCGCGCTCCCGCCGTCGACGCCTCCGCGGTCAGGCAGCGCGCGGTCGCCACGTTCGCCAGCACCACGAGCCCGGGCGCCCCGGCGTTGCGGCGCCACTGCTGGTAGCGGTCTTTGCCGTCGCACGCCACGAGTTTCACGCCGACGCCGTCGACGGGGCTGATCGCCGCCAGGCACTGTCCACTCGCGACATGTTTGTACGAGAGCGCCGGCTTGTCGTACACCCACTGCGCCCCGGCGTCCTTGGCGTCGGCGAGGACCGCCTTGCCGTCGATCACCGCGAGCGAGACGGTTCCACCGCCGTCGGCGAGGTAGACGGGTGTTCCGGCGGGCTGCGCCGAAGCGGGCGTCACGAGCAGTAAGACCGGGAGCATCGCGAAGAACAGCACGACCCTGCGCAAACCGAACCCCAATCCTGTCAGGTCTGGAACTCCTTCCGACCTAACAGCCCGCGACACCCGCAGCCAACCCGCACCACCCCATCGGGTTCAGCCGACGCACCAGCGGCATCACAGTCGTCCGGCGGCCTTCAGCGCGAGATACCGGTCGGCCAGCTGAGGCGGCAGGTCCTCCGGCACCGCGTCGACGACCTCGACCCCGTGCCTCGCCAGCCGCGCGGTGACCTGGCGCCGTTCGGCCAGCACCCGCTCGGCGGCGGCCGCGTCGTAGACGGCTTCCGCGTCGCCGCGCCCGGCCGCCATCTCGGCCACCCGCGGATCCGCCACCGAAGCGATCATCAGCTGGTGCCGTGACGTCAGCTTGGACAGCACCGGGAACAGTCCCTCTTCCAGCGGTGCCGCGTCCAGGCCGGTCAGCAGGACGACCAGCGCGCGCCGCCTGGTCCGCCGCAGCACCTCCGCGACCATCCCGCGCGCGTCGGTCTCGATCAGCGACGGTTCGAGTGGCGCCATCGCGTTCACCAAGGCGGGCAACAGCTCCGTCGAGCCCTGGACCGCGGCGTGTACCTGACGGTCGTAGGCCAGCAGGTCGACGCGGTCGCCCGCTCGCGAGGCCAGCACGGCCAGCAGGAGCGCCGCGTCCATCGCCGCGTCGAGCCGCGGCGCGTCGCCCACCCGGCCCGCCGAAACCCGGCCGGTGTCGAGCACCAGCACCACCTGCCGGTCGCGTTCCGGACGCCAGGTCCGCACCATGACGTCGGACGCGCGAGCCGAGGCGCGCCAGTCGATCGAGCGGACGTCGTCGCCGATGACGTACTCGCGCAGGGAGTCGAATTCCGTGCCCTGGCCCCGGATCAGCACGGCGTTGCGGCCGTCGAGCTGCTGCAGCCGGGCCAGTCGAGACGGCAGATGCTTGCGGCTGTGGAACGGCGGCAGCACACGCACGGTCCACGGCACCTCGTGCGAGCCCTGCCGCGCCGCGAGGCCGAGCGGGCCGGTCGAGCGGACGGTGACCCTGGCCGCCCGCCGGTCGCCGCGCCGGGTCGGCAGCAGCCGGGTGACGACGGTGCGGCGTTCGCCCGCGGGCAGGGAAAACCGGTGCCTGTCTTCGGCGGCCGCGCTGGGCGGCCAGGCGTCCCGCAGCCACGCGCGCACCGGACGGCCGCCCGGGTTGGCCACCGTGAGCGTGACCTCGCAGCCTTCCCCCAGCCGCACGGACGTCGCACCGGAACGCGCGAACTGCAGGCGCCGCACGCTCCCGGCGAGCAGGAGGTCGGCCATCACCAGAACGAGCAGAACCGCCGCGGCCAGCCCGATCCCGGCCCACGAGGGCAGCAGGAAGCCGACCGCCGGCGCCGCGAGGAGCGCCAGCAGCCCGAGCCGCCCGGTGACGGCCATCAGCGTGGGACGGGCACGGACGCGAGGACGCGGTCCAGCACACCGTCCGCGGTCGCGCCTTCGAGTTCGGCCTCCGGACGCAGATCGAGCCGGTGCCGCAAAGACGGCCGTGCCAAGGCTTTGACGTCGTCCGGGGTGGCGTAGTCACGGCCCGCGAGCCACGCCCACGCCCGGGTCGCGGCGAGCAGGGCCGTCGCGCCACGCGGGGAAACGCCGATGCGGACCGACGGCAGCGCGCGTGTCGCGCGGCAGACGTCGACGATGTAGGCGAGTACCTCGGGGCGCACGGTCACTCCGGCGACGGCCCGGCGCGCGGCTTCGAGTTCGGCGGCGCCGGCGACCGGTTTGATACCGGCCGCGGCCAGGTTCCTCGGGTCGAAACCCTGTGCGTGCCGGGAAAGGATGCCGAATTCGTCCTCACGCGACGGTGTCGGCATGGTCAGCTTCAGCAGGAACCGGTCGAGCTGCGCTTCCGGAAGCGGGTACGTGCCTTCGTATTCGACCGGGTTCTGCGTCGCGATCACGATGAACGGGTCGGGCAGCGGCCGGGTCTTGCCGTCGCTGGAGACCTGCCGCTCCTCCATCGCCTCCAGCAGCGACGACTGCGTCTTCGGCGGGGTGCGGTTGATCTCGTCGGCCAGCAGCAGGTTGGTGAACACCGGGCCCTCGCGGAAGGAGAACTCGCCGCTGTGCGCGTCGTAGACGATCGAACCGGTGACGTCGCCCGGCATCAGGTCCGGGGTGAACTGCACCCGGGTCATCTTCAGGTCCAGCGACGCGGCCAAAGCCCGTACCAGCAACGTCTTCGCCACTCCGGGAACGCCTTCGAGCAGCACGTGCCCCCGGCACAGCAGGGCGATGATGAGCCCGGTGATGGCCGCGTCGTTGCCCACGACGGCCTTGCCGACCTCGGTCCGCAGGGCGATCAGCGCCGCCCTCGCTTCGGCCGCACTGTCCACACTGGACTGTTCGGTCTGTTCGGTACTCAAGACCGCTCCACCTCTCGTTCCACGACGTCGAGTCCGTCCGCCAGCCGCACCAGGGCGGCGTCATCGGCGGGCGGGTGCCCGTACAGCAGCGCGCCGATCTCGGCCGGGGCCCGGCCGGTCCGCGCGGCGACGGATGCCACCAGTGCGGCGGGTTCGGCGTCGCGGGTCAGCCCCAGCAACGGCCGAAGCCGCGCGCGGGCCGCCTCGCGCAGGGTCTCCCCGGCGTGCGCGGCGGCCTTCGATTTGCGATACAACCGAGCCCGTCCCTCGGTGGCTTCGGCCGCGCGCACCACGACCGGGATCGGCTCGGTCACCACCGGGCCCAGTCGCCGGGAGCGCCACAAAGCCAGGAACACCACGGCGATCCCGGCCTGCAGGGCCGCGTACGACCAGCCCGCCGGGATCAGTTCGGACAGCGGTTTCTCCTCGGCGCCGAGCGACGGGTCGGCCGGGCTCGGCAGGTACCAGACGAGCCGCTCGTGCTTGCCGAGCGACCGCATCGCCAAGGCCGCGTTGCCCTCCTCCGCCAGCCGCTCGTTGGTGAGCGGATCGGGCGCGCCGAGCACGGTGACCGTGGTCTCCCGGTCGGGCAGTTCGACGAACGAGCCGTTGTAGCAAACTTGCGCCTGCCGCAGGGAACTGCGGTAGAGCATCCCGCCGAGCGTGACGTTCCCGGCCGCGACGGCGTCCTCCGCCTGACAACCCGGTGCACGGCTTTCGACCTCGTCCTGGACGTCGGCTTCGACGGGCGGGAGCAGGCTCTCGACCGTCTGCGGACCAGGCTGTACAAGGAGAATTCGCCGCGCGCGATCCCGGATCTGGCCGTAGAGGCGTTCCGGCACGAAGTCGGGCCGCGTGATCAGGACGGTCGAGTCCTGGGCGGCGTCCCTGGCCTCGGCCGCCGTGCGCACCGTGGTGATCTTGACGCCTTCACGTTCCAGCAAAGTCGCCAGCGCGCGGCCGCCTCCGGGTTCGTAGGAACCGGGTTCGAGCGCGCCGGTGGTCTGCTCGCCGCGGGCGAGTACGAGGAGCGTGCCGGTGACCACCAGGAGCAGGACCACCGCGAGCGGAATCCTTACCCCGCGCCAGATCCGGCCGGCGTCCGGGGATACCGAGGTCATCCGGCCGCCAGTGCGACGGGGCGGGCACGGCGGCAGCGATCGTCCAAATCTGACAGTGAACGGTAGCCGGGCTCGGTGGCCGGGATCCCTCCATAGTGGACATCGTCGAACAGCCGGGCGCCGGAGCGCAGGGGTTCGGCGACGTCCGGGAGCAGGCGTCCCGCTTCGGCCGCGGCCTCGTCGGCGGTGCGGCCGGACTTCTCGTCCAGCAGCGTGCGCTCCTCCAAAGAGCGCACCACGGCACGGAAACGCTCGCGGACGGCCTCGTCGAAGTCACCGCGCGCGGCGGCCTCCTCGGCGGCCTTGCGATATTCGCCGGACGCCTTGCGCCGCCCGGCGAACACGGCGCGCTCGCCCTTGGCCGCCGTCGCCAGCGGGCCGGAGCGCAGCCGGATCACCACCACCAGCACGATCAGCACGACGACCAGCAGCACCACGGCGAAGATCCCGCCGGGCACGGCGGAGTCGACCGTGTTCAGGAACATGAGCAGCTTTTCGAGCACCCAGTTGAACGCTTCGGACAGCCAACTCGGTTTCGCGGCCTGGTACGCCGATCCCGAAAGCTCCTCGGCCGCGCGCAGGCGCGCGGTGTCCCGGTCGATGTCGACCGGGACGTCGGTGAGGAAGCGCGTCACCATGCCTGCGGCGGGGGCGGCGGCGTGATGCCCGCAGCCCGGGCCAGTTCGATGTCCATGCCTTCGCGGCGCATCCGCTGGTCGATGTAGAGGATCACGGTCACCAGCGCGGTGAACGGCGCGACGATCGTCTGTGCGATCACCGTGCCCACCGACTGCAGGATCAGGTCACCGGTCGACGGGACGTACACCTGGTCCAGGTTGCCGAAGATCGACAGGAACGCGCTGAAGCTGAACGGCAGCGAGATGATCGACGCCAGCAGCGACGAGATCACGTAGGCCAGCAGCAGGATCCCGAAGACCCGCCAGAACATGCCCGAGACCAGCTTCACCGACCGGCGGAACGCCTCGATCACCGTGCCGCGTTCCAGGATGAACGCCGGGCTGGCCAGCGCCCAGAAGGTGTACGGGATGATCGCGGGCAGGAGGCAGAAGATCGCCGCGACCAGGATCGCCAGCGTGTAGAGCACGGTCAGCCCGAGCAGCGGCAGCAGCCGGGGCGTCGCCTCCTTCAGGGCTTCCTTGAAGGTGATCGGCTTGCCCAGCACGGCCTTGCCCATCACGACGGTCAGGAAGCCGGTGAGGATCGTCGTCCCGAGCAGCGTCGCGACGAGGGTGATGGAGGTCGACGCCAGGGTCCCGCCGAGAAGGCCCGCCATCTGGTTCAGCAGTTCCTGGTCGGTCGCCGCCGGGCCCAGGTCGCGGATCTCTTCGAGGTCCGCGGTGGTGTCGATCAGCAGCAACCCGACCAGGTTGATGGCCGCGGTGAGCACGGCGGTCACCGCGGCGGCGCCGAAGATCATCCGCCAGTGCCGGCGCATGGCCGTGACCGCGCCGTCGAGGATGTCGGTCAGGTTCAGCGGGCGCAGCGGGATGACTCCCGGCCTGCCGAGACCGACCTTCCAGTCCGGCTGCTGCGGCGGGAAAGGAGGAGGTGGCGGCAGGGGAGGCGGCGGTGTCGCTCCCGACGGTGACTGCCATTGAGGCGCGGCCGGCGGCTGCACTTCACCCTGTGATGGCGTGCTCGGCGGCACAGGTGTGCCCGCCTGCGGCTTCGGCGTCTCGGTACCTTCCGGCCCGGACGGTCCACCGGTCTCCGTCATGCGACAGCCCCTTACCTGAACGTTGCTTACGCACACTCTTCCAGAGGGGCCGACACCCAGCTAGAGCTGGGGTGACGACACTGATGGGTGACCGCTCGCCTCACGATGGATACCCTCTGCAGCCGAGCAGTGGGAAGGGGTGCCGTTCGCTCGTTATGCTGAACCTTGGGCCGGGTACCCCCGACTCTCCCCTAGAACCACCGGGACTGCCTTGATGACGCAACCGCCCCACGGCCAGTGGCCGCCACGCGGCGCCGTCCAGCCACCGCCGGTGCACGGCGGCCAGCCCCCGTCTCCATGGAACGGTGCACCGCACCAGTTCCCCACGCCGCCGCGCCGGTCCGCCGGCGCGATCGTCGGCATCTGCCTCGGCGCGGTGGCCGTGCTGGTCCTCGGCCTGGTCGCGATCGTTTCACTCAATCGTGGCGACAGCGATCACGTAGCGAACGCGGGCTTCCAGAACTCCCCGAACCCGACTTCCCCGGCGGCCCTGCCGCCGAGCGGGTCGTCGTCCCCCTCGTCTTCGCCGAACCCGTTCCCGACCTCGCCGTCCAGGCCGGCGACGTCGCCGAGCGGGCCGCAGAAGATCCTCAAGCTCGCCGACCACCCGATACTCCAGGATCCCAACGCCGGCCTGCGGAACCGTGTCTGCGCGCTGCCGCAGTGGCAGAGCAGCCAGCAAGCCTCCGAAGCGTTCTTCACCGCCGCCGGCAAATGCCTCGACGAGGCGTGGGGCCCGTTCCTCGATGCCTACCGCCTGCCGTTCACCCCGCCCGCCCTGCACTTCCCGACCGGCGCCAGCTTCGACACCGAATGCGGCACGATCCAGGTGGGCATCGCGACGGCGGCGTACTACTGCGAGAACAACCTCTACGTGCCGTTCCGGGGTCTGCAGACCGACCAGTACGGCAACAACCCCGGCGTCTACCTGGCCCTTTTCGCGCACGAGTACGGGCACCACGTGCAAGAGGTCGCCGGGCTGATGGACGCGGCCTGGCAGAAGATCTACGACGCGGGCCAGAGCAGCCCGTCCGGCCTGGAGATGTCACGCCGCAAGGAACTGCAGGCGCAGTGCTTCTCCGGGATGTTCCTCGGCGCGCACGTCGACCAGGGCGGCACGGTCACCCGGGACATGTACAACAAGGCCTGGAACGACCAGGAGACCCGGGGCGACAACACCTCACGCAGCCAGGACCACGGCACGAACGCGCACTACGCGTCGTGGTGGCGGGCGGGTGCGAGCAACAACCGGATCGCCGACTGCAACACCTTCTCGGCCCCGGGCACCGCCGTTTCCTGACTCGTGAGTGATTCGGGTCGTTCTAACGACCCGGATCACTCACGACGTCGTCACGTCGACGACCGCGACCAGCGGGACCGTACGGAACATCTCCACCGGATCCTGCGCGAGCTCACCGGTGACCGCGGGCAGCAGGAGCACCCGCCGTCCGCCGGACTTCATCCCGGCGAGGCCGCGGCTCCAGAGGTCGCCGGTCAGGTCGGCTTTACCGCCGGTCAGGCCGCCGTACTTGTGCTCCGGCTTCCAGTGGGAGGCGACCAGCTTGCCGGTACCGAGGTCGTAGAGCGCGAAGTAGGCCAGGTAGGCGGCACCCTGCTTCACTTCCGCCCCGTCTCCCACGACGACGTCGGCGAACGTGATGGCGGCCCCGGGTTCCGGAGGCAGGCACCCGGTCGGCAGCGTGACCAGCGGCTCGGGCAACTCGCGGGGCATCGGCTTGCCGTCGGCGATCTTGACGTCCGCCGGAGCACAGACGGGCGGTTCCGGCGGAGGAGGCGGCGATTCGGCCTCGCCGTTCGGTGCGAGCACTCGGGCACCGATGAAGATCAGGCCCCCGACGAGCATGACCACCAGCCCGATCACGCCGGACAGCCACGGTGACCCGCTCCGCCGCTCACCGACGGATTCGGCTTCGTCGCCGATTCGGTCTTGCTCGACCATCTCGCGTCACCCCCAGGCATCGCGAGAACCTTAGGAAGAAGCGCGCGCGACGACCAGACACAGTCCGGTCACGCCGTCGCCAGGCGACGCGGTCCGCGCAGCACGAGGAAGACGTACATCCCGCCCGCGAAGCAACTGAACACCAGCAGCGCGAGCCCCAGGGGTCGCCGTGCGTCGCTGGCCCCCGCCGCCGCATCGGCCGCGTGTACCGACACCGCGTCGCCCGATGCGCCGTCGGGCACGACGACCTCGATCCGCTCACCCTTGCCGTGGCCGCAGCCGTTGAGCGAACCCTCCATGGGCTTGCCGCCGAACTCGAATTTCACGGTCTCGGTGGCCCCGCCGCCCGCACACGGAGCGGGCTGGACGACCTCGGCCTGGACGGTCGTCCCCTGGGCGTCGTTCGTGATGCCGAACAACCCCGGCCCGGCGAACCAGGCCAGAAAGATCACCAGCAGGACGGCACCGGCCGCCACGGCCAGGGAGTTCCACCCCGGGGTGAGCCCTCTGACGGGGTCCGATCGCTTGCGCACGAACGCCATGGTTCCAGAACCCGGCGGCAAAACACAGCGAGCCCTCTCGACCAGCGAGGCGGTAGCAAAGGTCCCTTGCTACCGCCTTCGCGTCAGCGCTCGATCGTCTCCGCGGACGTGACCTTGCGGATGTAGAGCAGCCTGTCGCCCGGCTCGATCGCATCGGCCTGCGGGGCGTCCACGCGGTACAGAACATTGTCGCGGACGACGCCGAGCACGATGTCTCCCAGATGCCGGGGCGAACCACCCTCTTCGGACGGTTCCACGGCACGTTCGGCGATCGCGAGGCCGGACTCGGGGGTGAGCAGGTCCTCGACCATGTCGACCACCAGCGGCGACGACGTCGCCATGCCGAGCAGCCGCCCGGCGGTCTCGCTCGACACCACGACCTGGTTCGCGCCCGACTGCTTGAGCAGGTGGACGTTCTCCGCCTCCCGCACCGACGCCACGATGTGCGCCTTCGGCGCCAGCTCGCGCGCGGTCAGCGTGACCAGCACCGCCGTGTCGTCCCGGTTCGGGGCGACGACGACGGCCTTGGCCCGCTGGACGCCGGCGACCCGCAACACGTCGGCGCGGGTGGCCGAACCGTGCACGACCACCAGGCCGAGCGAGGTGGCCGCTTCGAGGGCCTGCTGGTCGGTATCGACGACGACGATGTGGTCGGGTTCGACGTTCTCGTCCCCGAGCAGCGCGTTGACCGCCGACCGGCCCTTCGTGCCGAATCCGACGACGACCGTGTGGTCCCGCACCTTCGTCCTCCATTTTTGGATCTTGAAAGCCTGGCGAGAGCGCTCAGTGAGCACTTCGAGGGTGGTACCGACCAGGACGATGAGGAAGAGCACCCGCAGCGGGGTGATCACCAGGACGTTGACGAGCCGGGCCGACGACGTCGCGGGAGCGATGTCGCCGTAACCGGTGGTCGACAGCGAGACCGTCGCGTAGTAGAGGCTGTCGAGGAAGCTGAGCCCGTCGCCGTTGGCGTCGCGGTAGCCGTCCCGGTCGAAATAGACGATCAGAACGGTCGCGAGCAGGGCGAGCGTCGCACCGACGAGCCGTTTGAGAATCGCCCTCAGCGGACTAACCGTCAGCTCCGGCATCTTGATCACGCCGACGAGCTCGTGGTCCGGGCGGTCGCTCAGCCGGACCGGGAAACGGTTGAGAACCTTCATGCACAGGCTCCGGCCTGGTCCGCGTCACTCACGGTCGCCGAGGATAGCCGACGAACGTTCCGTTCAGCTCGGTATGCGAAGCTCAGAGCATGTCTTCGGATTCCAAGCCGTCTCAGCGGCCCGCGTATTTCCTCGCCGGCCTGCTCGGCGCCGCCGGCGTCCTGCACTTCGTCCAGCCCAAGCCCTTCGACGCCATCATCCCGAAGCAGCTTCCCGGCTCCGCCCGCGCGTGGACCTACGGCTCGGGTGTCGCCGAGCTGGGTGTCGCCGCCGCGGTCGCCTCCCCCAAGACGCGGCGGCTCGGCGGGCTCGCGGCCGCGCTGCTGTTCGTCGTGGTGCTGCCGGGGAACGTCAAGATGGCCGCCGACGCCGACCGCAGGAAAGCCCCGAAGCTCATGCGGGCGGCTTTCTGGGCCAGGGTGCCGCTCCAGATTCCGCTGGTGACCTGGGCGCTGAAGGTCCGCGACCGCGCCTGACCCACGCCCAGAACCCCGCAATTAGTCCTCTAATTGCGGTAGTTGCCTAAACCTCCGGCACGCTCCGCAGGAGTTCCCGCAGTCCTTCGGCGTCCAGCAGGTCGGCAGGCCGCACGGTCTTGTCGTGCTTGACGTAGTGGAAGGCAGCCCGCACCTTCTCCAACGGCACCTTCCGCAGCGCCGCCCACGCCAGCCGGTACGCCGCGAGCTGCACGGCCAGCGCCGGGAGACGGCCGGCTTCCGGGACCGCGCCGGTCTTCCAGTCGACGACGGTCCAGCCGCCGTCGGGGTCGGCGAACACGGCGTCCATCCGGCCGCGGAGGGTCACGCCCACGACGTCGGCCGAGAACGGGACCTCGACCGCGTGCGGCACCCGGTTCGCCCACTCGCTCTTCTCGAAGGCCGTCTGCAGCGCCTCCAGCTCGGAATCGGGTGCCTCGTCGACGTCCGCCGCCCCCGGCAGGTCGTCGATCTCCAGCAGCTGCTCGCCGCCGAACCGCTGCTCCAGCCAGCCGTGGAACGCCGTCCCCCGGCGAGCGTAAGTGTTGGGGCGCACGGGAAGCGGCCGCCGCAGCCGTTGGGCCAGCGCGTCCGGATCGGCCGACAGCTCGACCAGCTGGCTCACCGAAAGATGCGGCGGCAGCACGACCTGCTGGACCCGGTTCTGCGCCCGGGCCCGCTCGGCCAGCAGCACCTCGGTGTCGGAAATCCAGCCGTCCGGATCGGCTTCTTCTTCTTTGTCCGGATCCTCCGGCTCTTCGGCGGCTTCCATCGCGGCGAGCACGAGATCGACGCCGTTGGTGACGCCCTCGCGCCGCGGCCACAGCGGATCGACCGGCCACCGCGACTTGCGGGAATCGGCGACCAGCGGGTTCTCCCCGTCGGTCTCGGGCTCGTCGGCCCAGTGTTCGATCCGGCCGACCGAGCCCTCCCTCATCACATCGCCGATTTCGACCAGGAACTCCGACGGCCCCTTCGGCCGCGCGCTGCTTTCGTTCCACCAATGCCCGGAAACCAGCAGCGTGTGCTCGGAACGGGTCAGCGCGACGTAGCAGAGCCGTCGCTCCTCGTCGGCTTCTCGTGCGATGAAGCCCTCTTCGTGCAGCTCCAGGGCTTCCTGGACTTCCTTGCGGTCATAGCCGTCGGCGACGCGCAGTTCCGGCAGGTCTTCCGAGTCGCCCCGCAGCGTGGCCGGGAGCGACGTCGAAGTCCGCAGCCAGGACGACGAACGCCGCCTGCCCGGGAAGACCTCCTTGACCAGATGCGGAACGGCGACGATCTGCCACTCCAGACCCTTGGCCGAGTGCACGGTGAGCACCTGGACGCGGTCCGGGACGACCTCCACCTCACCGGGGGTGAGACCGTCTTCCGCGTGCGCGGCGGTGTTCAGATAGTCCACAAAGGACAGCAGGGTGGCCGTCGGCGAGGACTCGGCGAAATCGGTGACGACGTCGGCGAAGGCGTCCAGGTGTGCGCGCCCGGCCGGTCCGGGGCGGGCCAGCGACTCGACGTCGAGCAGCATCGTGCGTTCCACGTCGGCGACCAGTTCGGGCAGCGACTGGTCGAGACGGCGGCGCAACGCCGAAAGCTCGGCACCGACCCGCCGGACCCGCCGATAGCCCTCGGGCGAATACCGTTCCGGCGTACCGGGATCGTCGATCGCGTCGGCGAGGCCCGCCTGTTCGACTCGTTCGGTCACCAGCACCGGTTCGTCCACATCGGACTTCGATGGAGGGACCGGCGAGGAGAGTTCGCCCGCACGCCGCCACAGCGCCGCGAGGTCGGCCGCCGCGATCCGCCAGCGCGCCCCGGTCAGCAGGCGCGCGGCCGCACTGCCCGCCAGCGGATCCGCGAGTACCCGCAAGGTGCTGACCAGATCCGCGACTTCGGGTTCGTCGAGCAGCCCACCGAGGCCGACGACCTCCACCGGAAGCCCGCGGGCCCGCATTTCGGCCGCGATCGGCGCCATGTCGGCCCGTCGCCGCACCAGGACCGCGGCAGTCGGAGGTTTTCCGGTTTCCTCGACGGTTTTGAACCAGCGCTTGGCCACCGCGTCGGCCACCCAGTCGCGCTCGGCGCGGATGTCCGGCAGCAGCGCGGAAGCGATGTCCGACGTCCCGGCGCCTTCGAGCGCCCGCAGCCGCGCGACACCGAGACCGCGCTCCCGCAACGGTTCCGAGATCGCGTTGGCCAGTTCCAGCACCTGAGGCGAATTCCGGAAACTGGTCAGCAGCCCGAAATCCAGTGCCGGGACCAGCCGTTCCCCGTTGTCCCGCGGGAAGTCCGTGGTGAAGCGCGGCAGGTTCGCCGCGCTCGCCCCCCGCCAGCCGTAGATGGCCTGCGCCGGGTCACCCACCGCCGTCACCGGCATCGGCGGATGTTCGACACCGCCGAACAGCGATCGCAGCAGGATCCGCTGGGCGTGCCCGGTGTCCTGGTACTCGTCGAGCAGCACGGCGCCGTACCGTTCACGCTCACCGGCGACCACCGCCGGATAGCTGTCGGCGAGCTGCGCGGCCAGCGACATCTGGTCGGCGAAGTCGAGCGCGCCCTCGGCCCGTTTCCGCGCGTGGTAGCCCTCGACCAACGGCAGCAGCGCGAGCCGGAACCGTTGCGCCGTCATGACTTCGGCGAGCTTCTGCGGCAGCGACGCCCGCTGCCCCTTGGCTCGCGGCGCGTTCTCGATGACGTCGCACAGCCACGACGTGTACTGCGCGAGCCGGTCGGTTTCGACCAGATGCTCGCCGAGTTCCCCGGCCAGCGCCAGCAATTGCGCTGTCACCGTGGACGGCACGCGGTCGGTGTCGAGGTCATTGTCCCAAGTGGACACGACTCGGTGCGCGATCTGCCATGACGACGTCTCGGAAAGCAGCCGCACACCGGGCTGGACCGGCAACCGCAGCCCGTGCTCGGACAGCAGCCGCCCGGCGTACGCGTGATAGGTGAGGACCGTCGGCTCCCCGGCGGTCACCGTCATGCGCAGGTCACCGGTCGGGTCGATCTTGTCCAGCAGCCCGGATCCGACGAGCCGGCGCAGCCGGGTGCGCACGCGTTCGCCGAGCTGGCGGGCGGCCTTGCGGGTGAAGGTGAGGCCCAAGATCCGTTCCGGCGGCACGATGCTGTTGGCCACCAGCCACACCACGCGCGCGGCCATCGTCTCGGTCTTGCCCGCGCCGGCGCCGGCGACCACCAGCGACGGCTCGACGGGCGCGGCGATGACGGCGGCCTGCTCCTCGGTGGGGCTGTGCAGGCCGAGCGCGCGGGCGATCTCGGCGGGCTCGACCTGGCGGCGCTGCAGTGCGGAGATCAAGGGCCGGTCACCTGCCTGCCCTCGGGCCGCAGCGGACAGCAACCCCTTGCCGGGCAACGATCACAGTCCGGGTTCTCGGTGACCCCGTATTCCGGCCCGGCCGCCGATCCGGCCGCCGAGCGCACCAGTTCGAGCCACTGCTTGCCGCCGTCTTCGTCCAGCGGCGCCTGCTCGCGCTGGGCGGAACCGGTCTTGTTGTTGGACTTCGCGACGTAGACCAGCCGCGCGCCGCCGGGTTTCGAACCGCCCTCGATGGCGCCGAGCAGCACGGCCAGCTGATAAGCGGCCAGCTGCGGGTGCTGTTCGGCGTCGGAAGCCGAGATCGGGACCTTCCCGGTCTTGATGTCGATGATGACCGGGCGGCCGTCCTTGTCCATCTCGACGCGGTCGACCCGGCCCCGCAACAGCACCCGGACTTCGTCGTCTCCGACCGGGAGTTCGACCTCGATGTCCTGCTCGACCCCGGCCTCGATCAGCTCCTTGCGGCTGGATTCCAGCCAGGACACGAAGTTCCGCAGCATCTGCTCGACCCGTGAACGCTCCCGCCGCGAGAACCACGGCGCCCCCGCGTCGACCCGCACCCAGGCTTCGTCGAGCGCCGCGCGGATCTGCTCGTCGCTGCTGCCGCCCGCGACGGCCTGCGCGAGCCCGTGCACCAGGGTCCCGGTGACGGCGGCCAGCTGCGCCGGATCACTGCCGCCATGACGTTCGATCAGCCACCGCAGCGGGCATTTGACCAGAACCTCCACAGTGGACGGTGAGATCCGGATGAGATCGCCGGGCCGGTGCACGGGTTCGTCGGTGGACGGCTCCAGCAGGCCGTACCAGGTGCCTGGATGCGCGCCCGGCACGTGGGCGGCCGCCAGCCTGGCGAGCTGCCGTGCCGCCTGCTGCCGCCGTTCCGGTTCGCTCGCCTCATCACAGACGACCTCACGCAGTTCGCCGACGAGTTCGGCCAGCACGAGCGAACGGCCCGCCGGTTTCATCCGCGAGTCCAGGCCGCCGTCGTCCGCGCCGTTCTCCTCCAGGTCGTCGATGAACCGCGAGGGCTGCTCGTCCTCCCCCGCGACCGCGCTGACCAGCAACGTCTTCCGGGCGCGGCTGGCGGCCAGGTAGAACAGGCGCCGCTCTTCGGCCAGGATCGGCGCGGTGGCGGACACTTTTTCGTCGTCGACGCCGGACATGAGGTCGACAAGTCGCTCGACACCGAGGACGGAACCGCGCAGCCGCAGGTCGGGCCAGCTGCCCTCCTGCACGCCGGCGATCGACACGACCGTCCACTCGCGACCGGCGGCCGCGTGTGCCGTGAGCAGCGAGACGCCTTCGCTCTTCATCGCCGCGGGCGCCAGCGTGTCCCCGGCGATGTTCTGCGAGGACAGGTAATCCGCGAATGACGCCACGCTCGCCCTCGGCAGCCTGTCGACATAACGACCGGCCGCGTGGAAGAGCGCGACGATCGCGTCGAGATCGCGATCCGCCTGAGAGCCGAGGGAACCGCGGCGATCGACCAGGCGCAGCAGGCGTTGTTCCAGGCCGCTGGCCTGCCAGAGATCCCACAGCACCTGCTCGACGCCGTCGCCGCGCAGGACGGCTTGGTTGGCCGCGTGGAGAAGGCCGCCGACGCGGCGCATCGGCAGCGACTCGGCGTCGGCGAGGCCGGTGAGAATATCGTTGGCACGCAACGCTTCCACCAGGAGCTCGTCACTGGAGCGCTGGCCTCCGCCCGCGAGTTCGAGCCGTCGCAGACCGCGCCGCAGCCGCCGCAGGGCGAGCGGATCCGCGCCGCCCAGCGCCGAGGACAGCAGCATCTCGGCGAAGTCGACGTCGAGCAGATCCGGATCCGCGGCGAGCCGCAGCACCGCCAGCAACGGCCGGACGGCGAGCTGTTTCGCCAGCGGGAGTTCCTCGGTGGCCGAGCCGATCGGCACGCCCGCCGCCCGCAGAGCACGTTGCAGGACAAGGAAAGTACGAGCCGGTGACCGGACGAGCACCGCCATCTCCGACCACGGCACGCCGTCGACGAGATGTGCACGGCGGAGCTGATCGGCGATCCAGCTCGCTTCGGAAGCCGGCGTCGGCATCAGGCGGACGCGGACCGCCCCGCCCTCGGCGTCCGGCGCGTCGACGAGCTTGCGGTGCGGCGACGAACCGGCGAGCACGGACCCGAGTTTCGTGACGGCCGTGCGGATCACCGGGGCGAGCCGGTGGCTGGTGGTCAGGAGAACCGTGCGCTCGCCGTCGGAGTCCGCGTCGGCGAACAGGCTCGGATCCGCGCCACGGAAGGAGAACACGGACTGATCGGGGTCACCCGCGACGACGAACTCGTCGGCGGCGTGCCCGATGAGCCGGATGAGCTGGGTCTGCAGCGGGTCGAGGTGCTGGGCGTCGTCGACGAACAGGTGCCGGACCCGGTGCTGCTCACGTTCCCGCAGCTCAGGGTCGTCTTCGAGGGCCAGTAGCGCGGAGGTGACGAGCTCCGCGGCGTCCAGCGCGGGAGCGCTCGCGACGCCGAGCGCGTTGCCGCCCGCGCCCTGCAACAGCGTGACTTCTTCGTACTGGCTCCAGAACAGACCGGCCGCGACCCATTCCTCCCGGCCGCGCCGCCTGCCGAGTTCGGCGAGATCCTCCGGGCCGAGCCCGCGTTCGGCGGCGCGGAGCAGCAGATCGCGCAGTTCCTCGGCGAACCCGGGCACGTTCAGCGCGGGCCGCAGCTGCTCCGGCCAGTCGAGCGCGCCCGACTCCAGGTCACCGGCGAGCAGTTCCCGCACGACGACGTCCTGCTCGGCTCCGGAGAGCAGGCGGGGCGGGGGCAGGTCATCGGCCTGCGCCTCCATCCGTAACAGTGCGTAGGCGTAGGAGTGCACGGTGCGCACCAACGGTTCGCGGATGGTGCGCGGCAGCGGGGCCTGCTCCGGGTCGGTGGTCAGGCGGCGGGTGATGTCGGCGCGCAGGACCTCGGCCGCCTTGCGGGAAGTGGTCAAGATGAGCACGCTCTCCGGATCCGCGCCCTCCGCGATGCGCCGCGACGCCGCCGACGCCAGGAGCGCCGTCTTCCCCGTTCCCGGGCCGCCGAGCACGCGGCGGAAGCCGTCCGGGGCGGCCAGCAGGCGGCGGGCGCCGGAATCCCACGAGAACGACGGCGTGCCGGTGACCGGCGTGCGGACCAGCCGCGCGTCGGTTCCTGCCGCTGTTCGCCGCCCGTTCACGACCACGATGGAACCACGCCCCGCCGACACAACATCGCAGCGGCACGGCAAAGTGGTCCCATGGATGACGAACTGCACGAGCGGGTGCGCGAGGTCATCGCGAGCGTGCCCGCCGGCTCGGTCGCGACTTATGGGGATATAGCGGCGGTTTCGGGTGCGCCGTCGCCGCGGTTGATCGGGCGGATCCTCAGCGAGGACGGGCACGATCTGCCCTGGCACCGCATTCTGCGGGCCGACGGGACTCCGGCGCCACACCTGCTCGACGAACAGCTGGAACGGTTGCGCGAGGAAGGAGTGCCGGCCCACGGTCAGCGCATCGACCTGCGGAAATACCGGTGGCAGCGTGATCCCGGCGACGACGATGCCGCGGGCGGCCTCTTTTAGGTTAGCCTCGCCTAATGAGTTACATCGAGGCGAAGGTGGCGGGTGTCCGGAGGCTGACACCGCATATGAGCAGGGTGACCTTCTCGGGGGCGTCGCTGGAAGACCTGGCGCCCGACCAGTACGTGAAGGTGTTCTTCCCGCAGCCCGGCCAGTCCGAACCGGCCCTGCCCGCGCCGCTGGCCGGCGACGAGGTCCTGTCCTGGTACCGGACCTACCTCGCGATGCCCGACGACGTCCGCCCGCCGATGCGCACCTACACCGTGCGTTCGGTGCGGCAGCCCGCGCGGGAGATCGACGTCGACTTCGTGCTGCACGGCGACGACGGTCCCGCCTCGGCGTGGGCCTCGCGCGCCGCCGAGGGCGACCGGGTCGCGTTCCTCGGGCCGCACGGGCTCTACAACGTCCCCGAGGGGACCACCTGGCAACTGCTGATCGGCGACGAGACCGCGATCCCGGCGATCGGCGCGATCGTCGAAGCGCTGCCCGCCGGGACGCGAGCACTGGTCTACATCGAGATCAGTGATCGCGAAGACCGGCAGGTCTTCGAAACGCAGGGCACCGTCGAGCTGCACTGGGTGGTGCGCGGCTCGGCTGGCGTGGGTGAGGCGGTTCTCGAGGCCGTACGCAAGGCGGACCTGCCGGGCGGGACGCCGTACGCGTGGATTTCGGGCGAAGCGAACATGGTGAAGCTGGCGCGGCGACATCTCGTACGGGAACGCGGGATCGACAAGCGGGCGATCTGCTTCACGGGCTACTGGCGGCAAGGCTTGAGCGAAGAGGCCGTCGGACGCGAAGCTGTGCGACAGATGGACGCCGGCGAGGTGCCCGCCGAAGACTGACGCTCTCTGGGCTTGCGCCAAGTCCGTGAAGGCCTCCTTGAGGGACTCTGATTCCCTCAAGGAGGCCTTCACGGACCTTCAAAACCTCAGTGCGGCACCCAAAGGGTCACCCGGGTGCCCCGCCCCGGATGCGAGTCGATGGTTCCCCGCCCACCGACTTCGGCCAGCCGGGCCATGATCGACTGACTGATCCCGAATCCCGGCGGCCGGTCCAGCATGCTGAAGCCGGTCCCCTGATCCCGCGCGATGACCGCGATGCCGCCTTCGCGCTCTTCGACGCGAAGCACGACCTGATTCGTCCCGGCGTGCTTCACGGTGTTTCGCAGCGCTTCGCGGACGGCGTCGCGGATGGCGGTCCGGCGGGCCTGCGAGAGGCGGTAGTCCTCTTCGGTCTCGGCCGCCACCAGTTGGGTGCGGAGGCCGTCGCGGGCCATTTCGGTGGCGACTTCGGCGAGGTCCGCCGCGAGCCCACGGGCCGAAGGCGCGTCCGGGCCGGACAGTTCGCGCCGCAGTTCGGCCGCTTGCGCTCGCGCGGTCGCCCGCATCTCGGCGAGCCGTTGCGCGGACGCGGAGTCGTCGTCCGGCGCTTCCAGGCCCATCGCCTCGAGGGTCTGCAGCACACTGTCGTGCATCACCCGCTGAGTACGCAGCCGCTCGCTCGCCTGCCCGCGCCGCATCCCGATCCCGAGCGCGAACCGGGTGCCGACGCCGAGCAGGATCAGGATTCCCGCCGTGGTCACCATCGCCACGATCAGCGCGACCATGCACCCCACCGAACGGCTGACCGCGAGCGGGTGGTCGATCGGGAGCCCGCCCGCCCAGGTCAGGAACGCCCGGAACGGCACGGCCGCGATCAGCAGCAGGAACGCGGCGGGCAGCCCGAACGACAGCGTCCACAACGCCACCGTGCCGACCAGCCACGTCCACGCGACGTCGACGGCGAACGGTTGGATCGCGGTCGGCGCCGTCGCGGCGACGAACGTGGTGAACACCAGGCCCACGGCGAGGTCGGCGTACATCAGCCGCCCGGACGTCTTCGCCCGGATCCCGCGCCCTCGCACCACCCACATGACCGCGAAGACGTTCAGCAGCACCGCCAAGATCGTCGTGCTCAGCACCGGGACGATCCCGGCCGAGCCGTTCGCGACGAGGAAACCGATGTACACCTTGGGAAACGCGGCCACGCGGTAGAAGATCGGGCCGAGCGCGGAGTAGCGGATCGCGCGCATCAGCAGGGAATCGCCGGCGTCCTCGCGGTAGCGCCAGTCGGGAATGGAATCGGGGTCGGGCGCTTCGTCGGACGGGCCCGCGCCCAGCACCGACGATCCCTTTCGCAACAGCGCGCGCACGAAGGTGACCGACTGCGACCCGGACATCCGCCGCCCTCCCGTGCGTCCACCCGAGCCTGGCAAAGCGGACTAGCCGCGTCAAGACTGCCGAATGCTCAGTTCCGCGACGAGCAGCTTCACCAAGGCGCCGAGTCGTTGACGTTCGGGCTGGACGGTCGGGACGCCTTCCGCTTCGAGCGGCGCCGCCGTCACCGGGCCGACGCACGCGCACAGCACCGGCCCCCGCAGCGCGGCAAGGAGTTCCTCGCGACGCGAGCCCGCGAGGGTGAGCAGGTTCGTCGCGGCGGGCGCGCTGGTGAACGCGAGCGCGGCCACCCGCCCCTCGACGACTCCGTCGACGAGGGTGTGCACCGGTTCGACGTTCTCCGGCGAAAGCCAGCGATACGGCTGAGCTTCGACGACGTCCGCGCCTGCGTCCCGCAGCAGCCCGGTCAGTTCGGGCAGCAGGGTGCCGTGCAGCTGGACCGCGACCCGCGCGCCGCCGACGCCCGCGTCGCGCAGCCCTTCGAACAGTCCGGCGTTGCTCTCTTCCGGCGCGGAGAACTCCTCGCGCAGGCCGACACCACGCACGGCACCGGCCGCTTTCGGCCCGCGCACGAAGATCCGCGACGCGCTCAGCCGTTCCAGCAGCGGTTCGTGCAGGCCCCAGCCCTCCGCGGCCGACAGCCAGCCGCGGAACCCGGCGCCGGTCGTCACCGCGGTGAACCCGACCGGTCCGGCCAGCACGGCGTCCGTCGCCCGGCGCAGTTCGGTGTCGTCGGGCAGCGGGACGATGCGGATGGTGGGCGCGTGCAGCACCGTCGCGCCGTTCCGCTCGAGCGCGGCGATGAAGTCGTCGGCCCGCCTCTCCGCGGTGATCCCGATCGTGATGCCGCTGAGGTCAGCCATAACGCGCGCCCATCTTCCTGATCTCCTCCGCCAGCCGCTCGCGCAGGTCCGGCGGTTCGAGCACTTCGAGGTTCCCGCCGAACCGCAGCAGCTCGCCGACGGCCGATTCGCCCGGCTCCACCGGGAGTTCCATCTTCAGCCAGCCGTCCTCGTCCGGCTCGGCGCCGCCGTCGACCGCTTCCCGCAACGCCCGCGCTCCGACGGCGCCCAGATAGAACGGTAGGAGCATGCGGGCGAACTCGTTCAGCCGGACCACCGCCACGCGCGAGTACATCCGCTGCTCGAACTGCTCCGACCACTCCTGCCAGTAGCGCGCGAGGTCGAAGTCGGACGGCCGTTCGAAGGATTCGCCGAGGTCTTCGAGTTCCTCGATCCGGGAGATGCGGTAGGTCCGGTCGGACCCGTCGCAACGCGCCGCGAGGTACCAGTTGCCCGCCTTGAGGATCAGGCCCAGCGGGTCGAGCACCCGGTCGACCTTGCGCTGCCCCCACCGTTCGTAGCGGACCTTGATGCGCCTCCCGTGCCAGACCGCGTCGGCGAGCTCCGCCAGCCTGGGCAGGCTCTCGATCCCGCGGTGCCAGCCCGGAACGTCCAGAAAGAACCGTTCGGAGACCTTGCTCGCCCCGTCACGCAGTTCCGCGGGCAGCGCCGCGTGCAGTTTGAGCTGCGCGGCGGCGAGGACGGTGCCCAGCCCGAGTTCGGCGGCCGCACCCGGCAGCCCGGCCAGCGAAAGCGATTGCGCCTCTTCCTCGGTCAGCCCGGTCAGCCGCGTGCGATAGCCGTCGACCAGCTGATATCCGCCCGAACGGCCACGATCGGCGTACACCGGCACGCCGGCGGCCGACAGGGCCTCGACGTCGCGGTAAACCGTCCGGACGGACACCTCCAGCTCCGTCGCCAGCTCCTCCGCCGTCATCCGGCCGCGGTTCTGCAGCAGGAGGAGGACCGACAGAAGCCTGCTAGCGCGCATGGAACCAGTATCCCCGAAATACCTGACATGATCTGACAGGTTTGACTGACAGGGTGACTCCCATGAACACCTTCGCCATGAAGAACTGGGACGAAAACATCGTCAGCGGCACCGACGGCGGCCCCAGGGTCGCTTATGCGCACGCCACGCTCGCCTACAGCGGCCTGATCGACGGTGAATCGGTCATCGACTACCTGCTGTACTACGCGGGCGAGGGCTACGACGGCGGCGGGACGACCGCGCCGGGCCTCGAACGCATCGAAGGCACTGTGGACGGACGTAAGGGAAGCTTCGTGGTCAAGCACGACACCGGGTTCGACGCGAAGGGCATCTCGTCGACGTTCACCGTGGTCGAGGGCTCCGGAACGGGTGAACTCGCCGGGATCACCGGCACCGGCACCACCACGGGCGTCCTCGGCGAGCCGACGATGTCCTACACGTTCGAATATTCGGTTTAGGGAGGCGACGTGCTCGAGGTCGATCGCGAGCAGGTGCTGGCGTACCGGATCGCGGCGCACGGGCTGCACCGCGAGGAGACGGACGCGGCCGCGGCGGCGGTGTTCGACCTCGGCCTGCAGGATTCCCAGCGCGACACCGCGCTGCTGGGCCTGGCCGCCCGGCTCGACGGCGACGTGCGGCCGGCCGTCTGGGACGACCCGCGGTTCGTGCTCGCCTGGACGCACCGCGGCGCGCCGCATTTCCACCGCCGCGCGGAACTGGACGCGGTCCGGGCGGCTCTCGTGCCGCTCGACGAGAAGGACGCGATGGCCCGGATCCTCTGGCAGCGCAAGCAGGTCGAGGATGCGGGAATGTCCGCGAAGGACGCTCTGTTCACCGCGGCGAAGGCGATCCGCAAGGTCGTCACCGGCGTGCAGACCAAGGGCACGGTGAGCGGCGCGGTGACGAAGCTGATCCCCGACGGCCTTTCGTACGCCTGCCGCGGCTGCGGTGTCGTGCACATCTACGAGCAGTTGATGCGGGTGGCGTCGATCCACGCCGGGGTCCGGCTGGAGGCGGGTGCGACCCCGGCGACGCTGGCACCACTGGAACCGGCTCCCTCTAAAAAAGGCAACGCCATGAAGACCTCGCCGGACGCGAAGGCGGCCACCCGCGTGGTCGAGGGCTATCTGCGGATCAACGGTCCCGCCGCGCCGGGCGACGCGGCCGCGTACGTCGGGACGACGCGCACCGGCGTCGACGCGATGTGGCCGGGCAACCTGGTGGAGGTCCGCGTCGACGGCAAGAAGGCCTTCCTGCCGGAGGACCGCCTGTCGTTGCTGGAGAACCCGCCGGAGCCGGACGTGGTCCGGTTGCTGCCGCCGCTGGACCCGTTCGTGCAAGCGCGGGACCGGACCGTGGTGGTGCCGGACAAGGCGCGGCAGAAGGAAGTCTGGAAGATCCTCGGCAGTCCTGGTGCGCTGCTGGCCGACGGCGAGATCGCCGGGGTGTGGCGGGCCAAGGCGAGCGGCAAGAAGCGGCTGGACTTCACCGTCACCGCCTTCGACACCCCGCGCCCGGCCGTGCGGAAGGCCGCCGAAGAGGAAGCGGCCCGCGTCGCCGCCACCCGCGAATTCCCGGACCACCGCGTTTCCTGGTCCTGACCCGACCCCCGCAATTCGTCCTCTAGTTGCGGTAGTTGTACGTGCAAGTACCGCAACTAGAGGACGAAACGCGGGGCTCACGGGTCGACGGCCAGCCGATATCCGCGCTTGACCACGGTCTGGACGAGTTTCGGGGCCCCCAGCGAACTCCGCAGGCGTCCGATGGCGGTCTCGACGGCGTGTTCCTCGCCGCCACCGGGCAGCGCGGCGATCAACTCGCGCCGCGAGATCACCCGGCCCGGCGTCTGGGCGAGTGCCCGCAGCAGGGCCATCGGCGCGGGCGCGACGTCACACCATTGCCCGTCGACCAGCGCCGCCTGCCCCCGCAGTTCGATACTCCGCCCGCCCGCGGTCAGCTGCGGCGAACGAGCCTCGAGCGCCTCCGACACGGTCCGCGCCAAGGCGCCGAGCCGCGACCGTGCGGGCTGCACCGTCGGGATACCGATCGCGGCGAGCGGGCCCGCGGTGATCGGCCCGACGCAGGCCACCACGACCCGCTTTTCCAGTGCCTGCACGATTCCCGGCAGCCGTCCGGTCCGTTTCGCCACGGCCAGCAGGGACGCGACGGCGGGCGCGCTGGTGAACGGCAGCGCGTCCACCGCGCCGTCGAGCACCGCGTCCAGCAGCCGGTCCAGCGGCCCGGGATCGGTGGGGCCGACCCAGCGGTACACCGGGACCTCGATCACCTCCGCACCGGCCGAGCGGAGACTGTCCACAAAGTACGGAAGCGGCTCCCCGTGCAACTGCACCGCGATCCGTTGACCGTCCACACCGGAATCAAGCAGGTGCTGCAGTACCTCCGCGTTGCTCTCCGAACCGGGCGAGTAGTCCTCCGAGAGCCCGGCCGCGCGGAGGGCTCCGGTGGCCTTCGGGCCGCGCGCGAGCAGCGACGCCCCGCTCAGCCGGTCCAGCAGGTCCTCCCCCAGTCCCCAGCCTTCGGCCGCCTCGATCCAGCCGCGGAACCCGATCCCGGTCGTCGCGACGACGGCGTCGACGCGGTCTTCCAGCAGGCGCATGGTCGCCGAACGCAGCTCCGTGTCGTCGGCGAGCGGCACGATCCTGATCGCCGGGCCGTAGCGCACGGTCGCACCCTTACGCACGAACAGCGCGCCGAGCTCGTCAGCTCGTCGCGCCGCCGTGATACCGATGACGAATCCCGCCAGGGGAGGGACTTCTGTCACGGTGAGTCCACCGGAGCCTCCACCTCCACAGCCTCCACCTCCAAGATCCCCCCGGTGACCCGGACCCGGTACACCTCGACCGAGACACCCTCGGCGTCGAGGCATGCGCCGGTCCGAAGGTCGAAACGTTCCTTGTACAACGGCGAAGCCACCACGGGGACACCGCCGGCGTCGCCGACGATGCCTCGCGAAAGCACGGCCGCGCCGCTCGCCGGGTCCATATTGGACAGCGCATACCACCGGTCGCCGGGAAGCCGGAAGATCGCCACCTGCGCGCCGCTGTCGAGCAGGGCGGCGACACCGGACCATTCGGGTACCGCACCCGCCGCGCAGATCGCGGTCCAGGTGCGCTCGATCGAAGTCGTCACCGTTTCACCTCCGGGATGCCCAGCAGCACGGGAACCTTCTGCTCGCGTTCGGTCCGGAACGAGATCGTCGGGTCCGGCGTGCCCGGCGCGTTGACGAACGAGCTGAACCGCGCCAGCTTCTCCGGATCCTCCAGCACGCCGCGCCATTCGTCGGCGTAGTCCCCGACGTGCTTGGCCATCGCCGCGTCGAGGTCCTCGCAGATGCCGAGCTTGTCGTCGACGATCACCGCGCGCAGATGGTCGAGACCGCCCTCCATCTCCTCGACCCACGGCGCGGTGCGCTGCAGCCGGTCGGCCGTGCGGACGTAGAACATCAGGAACCGGTCGATGGTGCGGAGCAGGGTCTCGGTGTCCACTTCGGACACGAGAAGGTCCGCGTGCCGCGGGGTCGCGCCACCGTTCCCGCCGACGTAGAGGTTCCACCCCTTGTCGGTGGCGATGACGCCGAAGTCCTTGCTCCGCGCCTCCGCGCATTCCCGCGCGCAACCCGAGACCGCGGACTTCAGCTTGTGCGGCGAACGCAGGCCCCGGTACCGCAGTTCCAGTTCGATCGCGAGCCCGACGCTGTCCTGCACGCCGTACCGGCACCAGGTCGAACCGACGCAGGACTTGACCGTACGCAACGACTTCCCGTACGCGTGGCCTGATTCGAACCCCGCATCGACGAGTCGCCGCCAGATCAGCGGAAGCTGGTCCACGGTGGCGCCGAACAGGTCGATCCGCTGTCCGCCGGTGATCTTGGTGTACAGCCCGAAGTCCATCCCGACCTGAGCGATGACCATGAGCTTCTCCGGCGTGATCTCGCCGCCGGGGATCCGCGGCACCACCGAATAGGTCCCGTTGCGCTGGAGGTTCGCGAGGAACTTGTCGTTGGTGTCCTGCAGGGTCGCCTGTTCACCGGCCAGGATATGCCCGTTGCCCAGCGTGGCCAGGATCGACGCGATCGCGGGTTTGCAGAGGGCGCAACCGGTTCCGGTACCGTAGCGGTCGATCATCTCGCTGAACGTGCTGATCCGGGTGGCCTGCAGGATCTGGAACAGCTCCGCGCGAGACTGCGGGAAGTGTTCGCACAGCGCTTTCGACTGCTCGACACCGCAAGCCGTCAGCAGCTTGCCGAGCAGCGGGACACACGATCCGCACGCCGTCCCGGCGCGGGTGCAGCCCTTGATCTTCGCGACCGAATCGCAGCCCTGTTCGGTGATCGCGTGGGTGATGGCACCCTTGGAAACCGCGTTGCACGAACAGATCTGCGCGGCGTCGGGCAGCGCGTCGACGCCGACGGCGGCACCACCACCGGTCGGGGCGAGGATCGCGCCCGGCTCGGCAGGCAGCGGCCTGCCGACCATCGCGCGCAACGTGTTGAACTCGCTCGCGTCGCCGACCAGCACACCGCCGAGCAACGTCGTCGAGTCGTCCGAGATCACGAGTTTCTTGTAGGTCCCGGCGACAGCGTCGTTGAACGCGACTTCCAGCGCGCCCTCGGTGGCCGCGTGCGCGTCACCGAAGCTGGCTACGTCGACGCCCATGAGCTTGAGCTTCGTCGACATGTCCGGCTCGGGGAACGTCCCCTCGCCACCGGTCAGCTGCGCGGCGACGACCTCCGCCATCGCATACCCGGGTGCGACGATGCCGTACACCTTTCCCGCCACGGCGGCACATTCACCGATCGCGAACACTCCCCGGTCGGACGTCCGGCAGGACTCGTCGACAAGGATGCCGCCCCGCGCGCCGACCTCCAGCCCGGACGACCGCGCGAGATCGTCGCGCGGCCGGATCCCGGCGGAGAACACGACCAGGTCGACGTCGAGTTCGGTGCCGTTGCCGAGCCGCGCGATGTAGCGCTCGCCGTCCGGCTCGATGGCGTCGGTCGACGTTCCCGTGTGGACGGTCACGTCGAGTTCGGCGATCAGCCGCCGCAGCAGACCACCGCCGCACTCGTCGACCTGCAGCGGCATCAGGCGCGGTGCCATCTCGACGACGTGCGGCGAAAGCCCCATGTCCCGCAACGCCTTCGCGGCTTCGAGCCCGAGCAGACCGCCACCGATGACGACCGCCGAACGACGTCCACGCCCGGGCCGCTGAGCGGCTTCCCGGATGTTGTCGAGGTCTTCGATGGTCCGGTAGACGAAGCAGCCCGGAAGATCGTGACCGGGCACCGGCGGGACGAACGGCCGCGACCCGGTCGCGAGGACCAGCGCGTCGTAGGGCTGCTCGTGGCCGGACTCGGTGACGACGACCTTGCGGTCCCGGTCCACCGAGGTCACCGCGTCGCCGAGCCGCAGTTCGACCTGCGAGTCACCGGCGTAGTCGGCTCCCTCCAACGCGAGGGAAGCCGGATCCCAAGTGTCCACATAGGACGTCAGTGCGACGCGGTCGTAGGCGGGCCTCGCCTCCTCGGCGAGGACCACCACCTCCCACTCGCCTGCCTTGTCCGCCGCGCGCACCGCTTCCACGAGCCGGTGCGCGACCATGCCATGTCCCGCGACGACGAGTTTCCGCATCAGACCTCCGCTCCGGCGAGCGCCAGACCTCGGGTGCTCGCCACCTCCGCCTGCTGTTTGCGCAGATACACCGCCCACGTGACGGCGAAGCAAAGCCCGTAGAAGACCAGGAAGGCGATGAACGCCGGTACGCCGCTCTTGGTGTCCGCGAACGACTGGCGGAAGGCCAGGTTGATGAACAACCCGCCCAGCGCCCCGATCGCCCCGGCCAGCCCGATCAACGCGCCGGAGAGCTTGCGCGCCTTCAGCATTTCCAGCGCCTCATCGGCGCCTTCGCTGATCGCGACCTTCGCCTTGGCGCGGAAGATCGCCGGGATCATCTTGTACGTCGAACCGTTGCCGACCCCGGTCAGCACGAACAGCACGATGAACGCGACGGTGAACAGCGCCAGCGAGTTCGACGACGACGCCAGGATCAGCACCACGGTGGCCACGGCCATCCCGACGAACGTCGCGAAGGTGACCTTGCCCCCGCCGATCCGGTCGGACAGCCAGCCGCCCGCCGGACGGGCGAAGGAACCGAGCAGCGGCCCGAGGAACGTCACCGCGGCCGCCTGCAGCGGGGTACGGCCGAACTGGTTCTGCAGCACCAGGCCGAAAGCGAAGCTGTAGCCGATGAACGAACCGAACGTGCCGACGTAGAGGAACGACATCACCCACGTGTGCGGGTCCTTGACGACCTCGCGCATCGCCTTGGTGTCGCCCTTCATCGACGACAGGTTGTCCATGTAGAAGTACGCGCACACGGCCGCGACCACGATGAGCGGGATGTAGATGGCGAGCACCAGCCGCGGCGCGGTCGCGCCGACGGTGCCGATGACCAGCAGGCCGACCAGCTGGACCGCCGCCACACCGAGGTTTCCGCCGCCCGCGTTGAGCCCGAGCGCCCAGCCCTTGTGCTTCTCGGGGTAGAAGGCGTTGATGTTGGTCATCGACGACGCGAAGTTCCCGCCGCCGACCCCGCCGAGCGCGGCGATCAGCAGGAACGTGGAGAGCGAGGTGCCCGGCTGCATCACGATCGCCGCCAGGATGGTGGGCGCCAGCAGCAGCAACGCGCTGACGATCGTCCAGTTCCGGCCGCCGAACCGCGCCACCGCGAAGGTGTACAGCGGGCGCATGAACGCCCCGATCACCGTCGGCGTCGAAACCAGCAGGAACTTGTCGGCGGGCGAGAACCCGTACTGCGGCCCCATGAACAGGACCATGACCGACCACAGTGTCCAGACCGAGAAGCCGATGTGCTCGGCCAGGATGGAGAACCAGAGGTTCCGCCGGGCCACCTGCTTGCCGGACTCCTCCCAGAACTGCTCGTTCTCCGGATCCCAGTGCTCGATCCAGCGCTTTCCACGAGCGGTCATGTGGGCCTCCTTGGTGGGCGTCGTTCGGGTCTGTGTGAGCCGGATCATTGGGCGGCCAGCCATTTCGCGACGCCGCCGACGGCGTCTTTGCAGCCACCGCAACCGGTTGTCGCGCGGGTCGCTCCGGCGAGGGCGGGGATGTCGGTGGCGCCGGCTCGCCAGGCTTCGACGAGCCGCCCCTTGGTCACCGCGTTGCAGCGGCAGATGACCGCCGACGCGGGCAGGTCGCCCGGGCTCGCCGCGGACGGCGCCCCGGCGGGCAGCGCGCGGCCGAGCAGGACGGCGAGCCGGTCTTCGGGTACCGGCGTGCCCCGGTCGTAGAACTGCGTGATCATCGCGGCCGCGTCGGGCAGGCCGAGCAGGATCGCGCCGGCAACCCGGTTTTCGCGGACGACGAGCTTGCCGTAGCGGCAGCCCGCCGGGTCGCTGAAGGTGAGCACCTCGGCGGTCGGATCGTCGGCGCCGGTCATCGTCTCGCCGAGCGCGGTGAGGTCGATGCCGCGCGCCTTGAGCCGGGTCACCGGCTGGGTGCCGTGATAGCGCGACGCCGCTTTGGTCCCGGTGACCAGATCCGCGACGACGGCCGCCTGCTCCCACGCGGGCTGTACCAGGCCGCCGAACGCGCCGGGATGCCGCGCGCAGTCACCGATCGCGTGGATCCGGCCGTCGCTGGTGCGCAGCAGATCGTCGACGACGATGCCGCCGTCGACGGTCAATCCGGCGTCCACGGCCAGTTTCGTCTCGGGCCGGACACCGGTCGAGACGACGATGAGGTCCGCGGGCACATGCGTTCCGTCGTCGAGTTTGAGCCCGTCGCCGCTGACGTAACGCGCCGCGCCGACACCGAGCCGGAAGCCGACGCCGAGTTCTTCGAGCTTCCTGGTCAGCACGCGCGCGGCGTCCGCGTCGAGCTGACGTTCCATGATGTGCGGCATCGGGTGCACGACGGTGACGAGATTCCCGCGCCCCGCAAGGCCTCGCGCGGCTTCCAGGCCGAGCAGCCCGCCGCCGAGGACGGCGACCGGGGCGCCCAGTTTCGCGGCGTCGAGGATACGCGCGCAGTCGTCGAGCGTGCGGAACGCGACGACGTCCGGGCCGGGTTCGAGACCTTCGACCGGCGGCATCCACGGGTTGGCGCCGGTGGCGAGCACCAGCGCGTCGTAGTCCACAGTGGACCCGTCGTCGAGGTGGACCCGCCTCGCGGTGCGGTCGATCGACGTCGCGGCGACCCCGCGTCGCAGGTCGGCACCGGTGCGGGACGACCATTCGTCGTCGTGGAGGCGGACGACCTCGGGCCGCATGGTCCCGGCGACCACGGACGAGAGCAGCACCCGGTTGTAGGCGGTGTGCGCCTCCGCGCCGACGATCGTGATCCGCACGCGTTCGCCGTCCGGGTCACGGCGCTGGATGTCGTCCGCGAGCCGCGCGCCCGCCATCCCGTATCCGGCGATGACCACCGACCGGGGGCTCACGCGGCGTCCTCGGCCGGGCCGAGCGCGACCGCGCACACCTTGAACTCCGGCATCCGGCTCGTCGGGTCGAGTGCCGGGTTGGTCAGCAGGTTCGCCCGGCCCTTACCGGGAAAGTGGAACGGCAGGAACACCAGATCCGGGCGCAGCGAAGACACGCACCGCACCCGCGCCAGGGTCTCGCCGCGCCGGGACCGCACGAGCGCGAGTTCCCCGTCGGCCAGCCCCGCCCGGGCGGCGGTGTCCGGGTGAACTTCCACGAAGGCCTCCCCTACGACGTCGTTCAGCTCCTTGACGAGCCGGGTCTGTGCCCCGGACTGGTAGTGCTGCAGGACCCGGCCCGTGGTGGCCTGCAAGGGGAATTCGTCGTCGGGCAGTTCGGCCGGGCCGACGTGGTCCACCGGCACGAACCGCGCGCGGCCGTCCGGGTGAGCGAAGGAGTCGAGGAACATCCGGGGCGTGCCGGGATGCGTTTCCGCCGTCACCGGCCAGTACAGGGCCTCACCTGCCCGCAGCCGGTCGTAGGTGACGCCGGAGTAGTCGGCGACGCCGCCCTTGGACGCCTGGCGGAGTTCGGTGAAGACGGTCTCGGCGTCGTCGGGGAACCGCCCGTCGGGCTGGCCGAGCCGCCGGGCCAGTTCCGAAAGCACGTACAGATCGGTCCTTGCGCCGGACGGCGGGTCGATCGCCTTGCGGCGCAAGAGGATCCGGCCTTCGAGGTTCGTCATCGTGCCGTCCTCTTCCGCCCACTGCGTGACCGGCAGGACGACGTCCGCCATCGCCGCCGTCTCCGACAGCACGAGGTCCGAAACCACCAGGAAGTCCAAAGAGGACACCTTGTCCTGGATTCTTCCCGCTCCGGGCGCCGAAACGACGAGGTTGCTGCCGAACACCATCAGCGCGCTCGGACCGTCGTCCGTGCCCAATGCCTCCAGGAGCTCGACGGCCGAACGGCCCGGCCCCGGCAGGGATTCCGCCGGCACGCCCCACACTCCGGCGACGTACTCGCGCGCCGCGGGGTCGTCGATCTTGCGGTAGCCGGGAAGCTGGTCGGCCTTCTGGCCGTGTTCGCGGCCGCCCTGGCCGTTGCCCTGTCCGGTCAGGCAGCCGAATCCGGAGCCCTCACGTCCCGGGAGGCCGAGCGCGAGCGAGAGATTGATCCACGCGTTCACCATCGCCGTTCCGTTGGCGTGCTGTTCGGTACCGCGCGCGGTGAGGATGTAGGCGTTGCGGGCGGCGGCGAGTTTCGCGGCGGCCTTGCGCTGGTCGGCGGCGGAGACCCCGGTGATCTGCTCGACGCGCTCCGGCCACCAGGCCGCGACCGAACGCCACAGCTGCTCGAAACCACTGGTTCGCTTGTCCACATAGGACTGATCGAGCAGGCCGTCGGCGACGACCGCGTGCAGGATCCCTTGCGCGAGAGCGAGATCGGTACCGGGTGCGGGCGCGAGGTGCAGCCCGGCGAGTTCGGCGGTCGGCGTGCGGCGCGGGTCGACGACGATCAGGTCCGAGCCCCGCAGGTGCTGGGTGAACGGCGGCATCGTCTCGGCCGGGTTCGCGCCGATCAGGAGGACGGCGTCGGCGGCGGCGAGGTCCGTCACCGGGAACGGCATCCCGCGATCGGCGCCGAACGCCTTGATCCCGGCGGCGGCCGCGGAGGACATACAGAACCGGCCGTTGTAGTCGATCTGCGAGGTGCCCAGTGCGACCCGGGCGAACTTCCCCAGCAGGTAGGCCTTCTCGTTGGTCAGCCCGCCGCCGCCGAAGACGGCGACCGAGTCGGCGCCCTTGGCCGCCCGGATTTCGGTGAGCCGCCGCGCGACGAGGTCGAGCGCCTCACCCCAGCCGGCGGGGCGGAGTTCGCCGTCGACGCGGATCAGCGGCGTCGTCAGGCGGGATGGCGAGGTGAGCAACTCCCCCGACGTCCAGCCCTTCTGGCACAGGCCGCCGGCGTTGACCGGGAAGTCGCGCGGGGTGACGCGGGTGCCGTCGAGGCTCATCCCGCACTGCAGGGCGCAGTACGGGCAGTGCGTGTCCACCGCGCGGGTGGTGACGAGAGCGGCAAGCGGCACGGGCACCTCCTCCAGGCTTCGATTGCGCTTGAAGGTAGGGAGGCCGTGTTACCTGAAAACTCCTGAATGTTTCAGGCGTTTGACATTGCCTGCCGTCGGCGAAGGTCACACCGTGAGGTCACACGCCAGGTCGACGGCTATGCACCCTGTGTATAGACGGTGCGTATACACACTGTGTATAGTCCTCCGCATGTCCATCGGGAACACCCTGCTCGGCCTGCTCGAACGCGGCCCCAAGCACGGTTACGACCTCAAACAGCTCTACGACAAGCAGTTCCGGCAAGATCGCCCGCTGCACTACGGGCAGGTCTATTCGACGCTCAACCGGCTCCTGAAGAACGGCCTCGTCGAGGAGAGCGGCGTCGAGCCGGGCGGCGGCCCGGATCGCAAGCGGTACGCGATCACCGACGCCGGCGTCACCAACGTCGAGGACTGGCTGAAAAGCCCGGAAAACCCCTCGGTGTACCTGCAGAACACGCTCTACACGAAGGTCGTTCTCGCGCTGCTTTCCGGCCGCGGCGCCGACGACCTGCTCGACGCCCAGCGTGCCTCCCACCTGCGCGTCATGCGTGAACTCACCACCCGCAAGACCCACGGCGACCTCGCCGACCAGCTCATCTGCGACCACGCGCTCTTCCATCTCGAAGCGGACCTGCGATGGCTCGAACTCACCGCCGCCCGCCTCGGCGATCTCGCCCGTCAGCTCGAGCATTGAGCCGCTCACGATCCGGGGGAACCCCAGTGGAAACACCGTTGTTACAAGGCCTGGGGCTGCACAAGGCCTTCGGCCCGACCCAGGCACTCGCCGGGGCCGGACTCGACCTCGCCGCGGGCGAGATCGTCGCCGTCATGGGCCCGTCGGGGTCCGGGAAGTCGACACTGCTGCACTGCCTGTCCGGCATCGTCCGGCCCGACGAGGGAGAGGTGCTGTTCCGGGGACGCGAACTCTCGGGAATGTCCGATGCCGAGCGCAGCGCGTTGCGGCGCACCGAATTCGGCTTCGTCTTCCAGTTCGGCCAGCTCGTCCCTGAACTGACCTGCCTGGAGAACGTCGCGCTGCCACTGCGGCTCGGCGGTATGAAACGCCGTCCGGCGGAAGCGCTCGCCACCACCTGGCTCGACAGGCTGGAGGTCGGCGACGCCGCGGGCAGCCGTCCCGGCGAGGTCTCCGGCGGCCAAGGTCAGCGCGTTGCCGTTGCCAGGGCACTGATCACCGGCCCCGCCGTCATCTTCGCCGACGAGCCCACGGGCGCGCTGGATTCGCTGAGCGGCGAACTGATGATGCGGCTCCTGACCGAGACCGCGCGGCAGACCGACGCCGCCGTCCTGCTGATCACCCACGAACCGAGGGTGGCCGCGTACTCCGACCGCGAAGTCGTCGTCCGTGACGGCCGCACGCGCGAACCGGCGGTGACCCGATGACCGCGCGGGAAGATCTGGTGCTGGGATTCCGGCTGGCCGTCGGGGGCGGCCGGACCTCGGTCATCAGGCTGCTGCTCAGCACGATCGGCATCGGACTGGCTGTCGCCGTCCTGCTGGGTGCGGCGTCGGCGGGCAACGCCTCCGAGAGCAGGCAGGCGCGCGAGGACGCCTCCCGGGTGAGCTTCGAGGCGAAGCCCGGCTTGTCCCCGTTGACGTACACGTTGCGGACGACCGAGTTCCGCGGCGAGCCGATCAGCCTCGGTTACGTGCACGCGACCGGACCGGGCTCGCCGGTGCCGCCGGGGCTGGACCGGGTGCCCGCGCCGGGCGAGGTCGTCGTTTCGCCGCGCTTGGACGAACTTCTCGCGTCGGACGCGGGCGATCTCCTGCTGCCCCGCCTCGTCGGCAAGCCGGTCGGGATCATCGGGGCGGAGGCCTTGCAGAACCCGAGGGACCTGATGGCCTACGTCGGCGCCGACGCGACGTTGACGGGCTCCCCCGTCTACTCCTTCGGTTATGACCCGGGGCTGAGCGCGCCACTCGAACCGGGCTTGCTCCTGGTGCTGATGATCGGGATCGTCGCGCTGCTCACGCCGGTGTTCATCTTCATCGGCACGACCTCGCGCATCGGGAGCGCGAACCGCGATCGGCGCCTGGCCGCGCTCCGGCTGGCGGGGGCGTCCTCCCGGCAGGTCCGCCGGGTGGCCGCGGCCGAAACCCTGGTGAGCGCGGCGACCGGGCTGCTCGCGGGCGCCGGGTTGTTCCTGCTCTTCCGTAGTCAGGTCGAGCATCTGCAGGTGTTCCGCTTCGGTCTCTTCCCGAGCGACCTGACGCCGTCGTGGCCGCTGGTGGTGCTGATCGCGCTCGTCGTCCCGGCGCTGACCGTGGTGGCGACGCTGGTCGCGCAACGCCACACGATCATCGAACCGCTCGGCGTGGTGCGTCAGGCATCGCCGGTGCGACGGCGGTTGTGGTGGCGGCTCCTGCCGGTGGCCGGAGGGATCGCTTTGCTGGTCCCGGTTTACGCCTCCGGCAGCCAGCTCGCGCGGACAGCGGTGATGGCGGGGGCGGCGCTGCTGCTGATCGGCATTCCGGCGATGCTGCCCTGGCTGCTGGAACGCGTGGTCTCCCGGATTCGCGGTGGGCCACCGGCGTTCCAGCTCGCCGTCCGGCGTCTGCAGACCGACAGCGGGACCCCTTCGCGAGTCGTCGCGGGATTGTGTGTCGTCATCGCCGGGGCGATCGCCTTGCAGTCCTTGCTGGCCGGGCAGGCGGCGTTCTACAAGGAACTGCCGATGTCCCGCCAGCAGTCGTCCGAACCCGTCTACTTCAGCTCCACGAGCGGAGCAGGGGACGCGGCCGTGGCGGCGGTGCGGGCCGTCCCCGGCGCGACGGACGTCCGGCAACTGCACACCCTGATCGTCAGCGAGGGGGGTTCCTACCTCGGTATCGGCGACTGCGACACCATCAAAGCGGTCACGACGGCGCCGATGTGCGCCGACGGCGACGTCTTCGTCCTCCCGGACGAACGAGCCGAGAAAGTCCACAAGGGACAGACGGTGGCCCTGGCCGACGACGGCAGGCGGGCGCACACCTGGACCGTGCCCGCGGAACCACGCCAGATCGACCTCAAGACAGGTGGGCTCGTCAGCTTCTCCGGTGCACAGATCCTGGTGACGCCCGCCGCGATCGCCGGCGTCGATCTGACCCAGGCCGGTGCCACCGGGATCACCCGGCCCGCGACGGCGGATCCGGACTTCGTGGAACGGGTGCGCAACGCGGTCGCCCCGTTGGGCTGGCGCGCTCAGGTGTCCACTGTGGACGGCAAGCAACTGGCGGACGAGGCCCGGATGTTCACCGACGTCCGAGACCTCCTGTTCGGCGGCGCGCTGTTCATCCTGCTGCTGGCGGGCGTGAGTCTCCTGGTGCTCGCCCAGGAACAGGTGCGTGAACGGCGCCGGGCGATCGGCGCGCTGTCCGCGACGGGGGTGCCCGTGCGGGTCGTGCTGCGGTCCCTGTTGTGGCAGAACGGGATTCCGCTGCTGCTCGGCATCGGGGCGGCGATCGCGACCGGGATCGGCATCGCCGCGATGGCGACCCGGCTGCTGACCAATCCCCTGGTGGTGGACTGGACGGCGGTGGGCGTGCTCGCCGCGGCCGCGATCGCCGTGGTGCTGCTGGTGACCGCGTCGACGCTGCCGGCGGTCCGCTCGGCCGCGCGGACGGAGAACCTGCGCACCGAGTAGAGAAGCGCGTGAAGGCCCCCTTCCCTCGGCTGAGCCGAGGGAAGGGGGCCTTCACGCGCATTACAGGACCGCGCTCACATCGCGAGCGGCGGCACGAAGCCCGTCGTGTGCCGCTCGCGTCGACCTCGGGTCGAGTGCGTTGGCGGCCAGGCGGAAGAGAACGGCCCGCAGGAGAAGCTGCGGCCATTGCGGGAGATGCGCCCAGCGTTCGAGCAGATCGATGGTGGCGCCGCCCCAGGCGAGCGCGTCGACCGCGACGATCGCGGCGCCCCATTCACCGGGGCGGTAGTACGGTACGAAATCGACGATCCCGGGCGCCTCGTCGCCGTCGAACAGCACACTGGCGAGAAGCTCTCCGTGGACGACCTGATCCGGGAGTTTGACCGGTCTTCGGGACCCGGCCAGCACCTCGAACCAGCGGCCGCCCTTGGTCTCGTCGAGCGACATGTCCTTTTCGCCCCAGGCGAGCTGGTCCGCCAGGGCTTCGATGTCGGTGCGGCGCCCCAGGAAATCCGGCCGCGGCAGCCCGGCCGTCGCGCGGTGCAGCCTGATCGCCGCGAGCACGGCGTCGTCGTAACGATGCTCGGGAGTGCCGGACACGAACCGGTTCGCCGACCAGCCACCGACGATCCAGCGGCCGTCACTGGACCGGATCGGCTTCGCGACCCGCAGGCCGGGCTCGTCGACGGCCTCCAGCGCCCGGGCCGTCCACAGGGTCCGCGACTTGTCCACAACCGGCTTCAGCACGAGATCGCCGTAGCGCCAGGCGGTGGTGCCGGGCAGCGGCTCCACGTCACCGGTCCGTCCGCCGAACGCCGCGGAGACGTGGTCCGGAGGGCTTTCTAGGGTGGCACGCACGGCACGGGACGTTACCCCGTGAACCGTGCCACGAACGAGAAGACGCGCTGGTGAGAGCAAGGGGCCTTTGCTATCGCCCAGCGGGCGACAGCAAAGGTCCCTTGCTCTCTTTCCGCAGGTCAGTGCGGAAAGATCTCAGTACGTCGGCAGGCTCTGATCGATCTGCCGCGCCCAGGCCAGCACGCCGCCACCGAGGTGGGTCGCGTCCTTGAATCCGGCCTGGTGCAGCGCCGCGAGCGCCTCGGCCGAGCGCGCACCCGACTTGCAGTGCAGCACGATCGGCTTGTCCTGCGGCAGTTCCGCCAGCGCCTCACCCGAGAGGATGCGGTCCTTCGGGATGAGCGTCGCGCCCTTGATGTTCACGATCTCGTACTCGTGCGGTTCACGGACGTCGATGAGGGCGAAGCTGTCGCCGTTGTCGAACTTGGCCTTGAGCTCCGCCGGGGTGATCGTGTGCCCGGAAGCGGCCGAAGCGGCTTCGTCCGAGACGACACCGCAGAACGCTTCGTAGTCGATGAGCTCGGTGATCTTCGGGGTCTCGGGATCCTTGCGGACCTTGACCTCGCGGTACTTCATCTCCAGCGCGTCGTAGCTGACGAGCCTGCCCAGCAGCGGCTCACCGATGCCGGTGATCAGCTTGATCGCCTCGTTGACCATGATCGAGCCGATCGACGCGCACAGCACGCCCAGCACGCCGCCCTCGGCGCACGACGGGACCATGCCGGGCGGCGGCGGCTCGGGGTAGAGGTCTCGGTAGTTCAGGCCCTTGCCGTTCGGCGCGTCCTCCCAGAACACGCTCGCCTGTCCTTCGAACCGGAAGATCGAGCCCCACACGTAGGGCTTGCCGGTGAGCACGGCGGCGTCGTTGACCAGGTAACGCGTGGCGAAGTTGTCGGTGCCGTCGAGGATCAGGTCGTACTGCTCGAACAGTTCCAGCGCGTTCGACGACTCGAGCCGGTCGGTGTGCAGGTGCACCTTGACGAACGGGTTGATCTCGGCGATCGACTCCTGTGCCGACGCGGCCTTGAGCTTGCCGATGTCGGATTGTCCGTGGATGACCTGGCGGTGCAGGTTCGATTCGTCGACCTCGTCGAAGTCGACGATGCCGAGCGTGCCGACACCGGCCGCGGCCAGGTACAGCAGCGCTGGGCTGCCGAGGCCGCCGGCGCCGATGACCAGCACCTTGGCGTTCTTCAACCGCTTCTGCCCGGTCACCCCGACGTCCGGGATGATCAGGTGACGGCTGTACCGGGCCACCTCTTCCTTGGTGAGCTCGGCGGCCGGCTCGACGAGCGGCGGCAGCGTGCCTGACATCGGGTCCTCCATCTCGCGCGGATCGCGGGTCGCATCCCAGTATCCACAACACCCGCAGGCTGGAGGGTCTTCCCTGCGCCCATATTTTGGGACGTCCACCAGGTGGGACGAGGAGGTGCTAGGGGGTCAGATTCGGCCAGGAACCCGGTTTGCAGACCTTGCCGTCGGCGAGCACCTTGCCGCGGTCACCGCCCGGGAGATTGTTCAGCTGCGCCACGAAGTCGTTGGAGACGCCGAAGGTCTGCTGCATCATGACCGGCGCGATCCCGCCGTTCTCCTTGCAGCCCACGTGCTTTCCACCCAGGGCGTGCCCGACCTCGTGGTTGATGGCGTACTGGCGATACCCGGTCATGTCGCTCTCGAAGGCCATCGCCCCGCGCACCCAGCGGGCGAGGTTGATCACCACGCGCTTGTCGAAGCTCGAGCGATAACACGAGGACTCATAGGTGATCTGGAACATGCAGACGTCCGCGCGATGCGTCGTGTTCGGTGTGGTGAGACTCACCCGGAAGCTCGGGTTCGGGAAGCTCGCGTCGACTCGCTGGAGCGCCTTCTTGCCATCCCACGTCCAGCTCTTGGCATTGGACAGGGTGCCCTCCACCATCCTGGCGAAGCTGTCGTCACCGAGGTAGCTGGTCGGATCGATGCCGTCCTCGACCTCGATCGTGTAGGTATACAGCTGGCCCGTCCCGACCTTCTCCCCCTTGCCCGGCACCACGTGATAGGTGCCCTTGCCGGACTCGGTGAAGGGCTCGCCCTTGGGCAGGTCGGCGGTCGGGATCTTGAGGTCGACAGGTTTGGCCGGGTTCTCCGGAAGGACGTCGCCACCGCCGTCGACACCCTCCCCGGGCTCTCCACCGTTGCCGGCGGAACCGTCGGCCGAAACCAACGACTGCCCGTCGGAGGCGATCGGCTCGGCCGGACCGGTGGCGGTGTTGAACACCACCAGCGCGGTGATCACCACCAGGATCGGCAGGGCGTACACGCGCCAGCCGTAGGTCTTGGCGAAGCGACCGACGCCGCTGTTGCTCTGCCGTTTGGCCGTCTTGGGCTTGGGGGCACCGGACTCGTGCGGCTTCCAGGACGCGCTGAGCGGCTGGGCGCTGGTCCGGCGGGTACCCGGGCGGTAGCGATCTTCGTCGAGCCGCTGCGACGGCGTCGGCGTCGGCCGGTACTGGCCGGTGCGCGGGACGTCCGAGGTCCGGGGCTGCGGACGTGCCGAACGGCGACCGGAAGCGGAGTACTGAGACCGCCGTCCTTCGCCCTGCGCGCCATGCTTCACCCGGTCCACGGGCACCAGGGTGCCATAACCGAACTGTGATGTTGTGAGCGACCGGCGCATCGCGCGGCGTGTCTCACCTACCCGGTTGGGCTACCAGTTGCCCGATTCGACCGATTCCCACATACCCAAAACGGCCTTCGCTACGACATTCGGGCGTTCCATCTGAGCCACATGGCCGGTTCGGGGCAGAACGAGTAGCCGGGCGTGTGGAAGCAGGCGAGCGGTACGTTCGGCGCGCCGGACGGATATCACTCGGTCGTGCTGCCCCCACACGACCAGCGTCGGCGTGGCGACCAGTGGCGCGACGGCCCACAGCGACGCGGGTCCGCGCGCGGACCAGGTCCGGAAAATGCCGAACGTGCTGCGGGCCAGTGCGGGCGTGGCCCAGGCGAACTCCGCGCGGGCGCTGTGCTCCTGCTCCAGTTCGTTCAGCCTGCTTTCGGCGAAGCGGCTCGGGTCGGCGAAGCACAGGTTGATGACCTGCATGGCGCGTTCACGCGGGCCGAGCGCGGCCAGCTGACGGCGCACCCTCGGGCCGATCAGCGGCAGGTACGCGAACGCCATCCGCGGATCGGAGAGCCGCTTCATGCTGGGACGGAGATCCGGCATCGCGGGCGAGATCAGCGTCAGCGTCTTCACCAGGTCCGGACGGCGGGCCGCGACGAGCAGCGCGACCGCGCCGCCCATCGAGTTGCCGAACAGGTGCACGGGCCCCGCGTCGAGGCTCTCGATGTGGTTCACGACGACGTCGGCGTGCGCGTCGAGGCTGAAAGTGAATCCGGCAGGCGGCTCCGAATAGCCGAAACCGGGCAAATCGAGCGCAGTCCCGGACGCGTCGGGTGCCAGCAGCGCGGCGAGGTCGGTCCAGTTCGTGGACGAACCGCCGAGCCCGTGGACGTAGACCGCCGTCCCGGCTCCCCCCGGCGTCCGGCGGATGTGCAATTTCACCCCGCCGACACTTATTGTTTCCCCGGGCCAAGGTGCCGGCGCGGGGTCCAGCGACGGCAGTGACCTGCGCGACAACGGCACATGGGTCAGCGGTGGGCGGTCCGCGTGGGCGCGCGAAACTGAAGAAGACACAGGATCAGGATGCCCGACCCTTGGCGGTTCGGCCGTACCGGCGAGTAATCTCGGGTTCACTTCACGCGGTGGTGACCCCGCCCGGGAAGCCCGCTCGACTGCGCTGATGATGCGTTCTCGGCGGAGACGAGTGCCTCGAACTGGAGGAAGCATGACCGAAATGGCGCGACTGCAGGCGCGAGGCGTCCGCCTGCCCAGAACGGAACGCCGCGCCCAGCTGCTGGCCGCCGCGCAGCGGGTGTTCGCCGCGAACGGATACCACGCCGCCGCGATGGACGAGATCGCCGAAGAGGCCGGAGTCAGCAAGCCGGTCCTCTACCAGCACTTTCCCGGCAAGCTCGACCTCTACATCGCGCTGCTGGAGAGCCACGTCGACGAACTCGTACGGCGGGTCAAGGAGGCGCTGGACTCCACGACGGACAACAAGCAGCGCGTCCCGGCCACCGTCGGCGCGTTCTTCGACTTCGTCAACAACGACGCCGGCGCGTTCCGCATGGTCTTCGAGTCCGACCTGCGTGGCGAGCCCGCCGTGCAGGAGGCCGTGGACCGGGCGACGTCGGCCAGCGTCGACGCGATCACCGACACCATCACCGCCGACGCGGGCCTCGACGAGGACAAGGCGCGGCTGCTCGCCGTCGGCCTCGTGGGCCTCTCGCAGGTCAGCGCGCGGTTCTGGCTGGCGCACCACAAGTCGATGAGCCGCGAAGAGGCCGTCGCGCTCACCGCCAACCTCGCGTGGCGAGGCATCGGCGGTGGCTTCCCGCTGCAGCACTGACGGAATGCGCGTGAAGGCCCCCTTCCCTCGGCCATGGGTTTTAAAGTGACCAGCCGAGGGAAGGGGGCCTTCACGCGCATTCGAGGCCGGTCTAGCAGAGCCGGATTTCGGACACAGAGGGCTTGTAACCGATGCGCCATTCACCGAACCCGGAGCCGGCCAGGACCTGCTTGCACGATCCGTCGAAATCGGCGTTCCAGATCAGCCGAACCCGGTACATGAGACTGCAGTTGTTCTTGATCTCGGCATGGGAGCGGTAGCCCGTCACGGTCAAGTCGTCCCATTGTTTCAAGGAAAAGCACGACGGCGCGGCTTCCGTGATCCCGTAACCGGCGGACTCGGCGGCAACGGCGTTCGCCGGCGTCGCCACACCGAGTATCCCCAAGGCCACGGCGACGGCGGCCGACGCCTTCCAGCGCTTGCTCACGGTCATCTTCCCCTTCGGTCGCTCATGGAATCCGGATGTCGAACGCCCTAGCAAAGCCTCAACTCCGAGATGGAGGGGTGCGGGCCGATCCGGCCTTCTTTCCACCAGTCCCCGTTACGGAGGACGCGACAATCCCCGTCACGTGCCCAGGACCAGATCATCCGCACGGACAGCGTCTGGCCGGAACAGCGATTCGTCATCTTCCCCCAGGAATTCCACTCCTTGCTGTTCGGATCGACCTCCTCCCACTGGTCGAGGTAAACGCAGGCCGGGGCGACGGCGGTGGGTCCGATCGCATCCTGCGCGTGCGCCTCACCGGCGACCGCCACGCCGGGGACCATGGCCGTCAGAGCGGCGAAGGCGACCACCGCGGCACCTCTCGTGAACCGACCTTTCATGAGAACTCCTCTCTTGTGTCCCATGGTGCGCAACCTTTCCGGACCCCGCTAAGTACTCGCTATGGATCCGCTAACCGAGGCCCGCGAGCAGCGAAAAGCCCTCTTCCCCGCGGATTTCGCGAGGAAGAGGGCTTTTACGAGTGGATTACTGCGGCAGGAGCTTCTTGATCCGGTCCGCGGCGAGCTGAGCGTCGGCGACGACCTTCGCGGTGTCGAGACCGACGACGCGGCCGTCACGCTTGAGGGCGCGGCCGTCGACGAAGACCCACGAGACGTTCGCCGGCTGGGTGTTGAAGACGAGCTGGTTCACCCAGTCGACCTTCGGCGCGAAGTTGACCGCCTGGGCGTCGACCAACTGCAGGTCCGCCTTCTTGCCCGGCGTCAGTGACCCGATCTCCTTGTCCATCCCGAGCGCTTCCGCGCCGCCGAGGGTGGCCATGCGCAGGACGTCCGCCGTGGTCGGGAAGACCGCCGGATCCGTGGTGACCGCCCGCTGGAGACCGACCGCCGCGCGCATCACGTTGAACATGTCGCTGGTGTCGTTGGTCCCGCCGTCGAGCCCGAGCCCGACCTTCATGTTCCGCTTCTTCATCTCCGGCAGCCGGATGACGCCCGAAGCGAGCCGCATGTTCGAAAGCGGGTTGTGCGCGACGCTGACGCCGGCGGCCGCGAGCTCGTCGAGGTCGGCGTCGGTGGTCTGGATGACGTGGTTCGCCACCAGCCCCGGATGCAGCGCGCCTGCCCGGCGGAGCGCGTCCATCTGACCCGCAGGCAGGTCTGCCTTGGACTCGAGCAAGTGGACGTTCAGCGAGACGCCGAGTTCGCGCGCGAGCTTCTCCGACGCCTCGACACTCGGGAAGTTCCCGGTGGACGGATGCGTGCCGATCTGCAGGCGTGCCAACGGATTCGGGTCGATGACCTCGCGCTTGACGCGGCGGATCTCGTCCTGCAGTGCGGTGTCGGTGGTCCCGTTGTAGGAGTAGAGGAACCGCAGTTTCGACTCGCCGAGCGCGCGGAGCCCGCCCTTGGCGAAGTCGGTGTTGAACGCGTGCGACCAGTCGGTGACCGTGGTGATCCCGGTCGAGACGACATCGGCGGCCGCGAGCTTCGTGCCCGCGTAGGCGTCCGCGTCGGTCACCGGGGCGCGGTACAACGGGATGACGCATTTGCCGAGCCAGCCGACGAGTTCCTTGTCGGCCGCGCAGCCGCGGATGAGCGACTGCCACAGGTGGTTGTGCAGGTCGACGAACCCGGGCAGCACGATCTTGCCGCGGCCGTCGACGACCCGGGCGCCTGCCGCCTCGAGGTCCTTGCCGACCTGCTTGATCTTGGTGCCCTCCAGGACGACGTCGGCGTCGGCGAGCGCGCCGAGTGGCCCTTCGCCGAGCTTCGGGTCCATGGTGAGCACCATCGCGGCGTCGCGGATGACGACCCGGCCGGTGCCGGTGAATTCCGCGTCGCCCCCGGCTTCGGTGGCCGTGCCGCCGAGGTCGGTGAGCAGGGCGGCGCCGAGGACCACGGCGAGGGTGAGGGTGAAGACGGACAGGATGGACCTGCGCTGTTTCATCGTTCCAACTCCCCAGTCGAAAGCAGCGTTGCAAGATCACGCTAGCGGACCAGGAACGGAGCAGGGGACCTTTGCTACCGCTTTGGACCATCCAGCGGCACCGTGGACGCCGGGGTTTCGGATATGACTCTGTTGACCTTTAAGGCCGATCCGCGAGGAGTCACCCCATGCCGCACATCGCGCTCGACGAGAACCTGCCCGGCATCACCGCCCTGTTCGCCTTCCGGCCGGAGACCGCGGCGCCGCTCGGGCAGTTCGCCGAGGTCTTGCTGCGCGGGCCGAGCAGCCTCAGCGTCGGCGAACGGGAACTGATCGCCGCGGTGGTCTCGCGCGGCAACGACTGCACTTTCTGCTCACGCAGTCACGCGGCCGCCGCCGCCGAAGCGCTCGAAGACGGCATGCCGGTCGTCGAAGCGGCTTGGAAGGACGTCGACGGCGCACCCGTGTCGGCGAAGATGAAGGCGCTGCTGCACGTCGCGCTCGCTGTCCGCGAAAGCGGGAAGTCGGTCGGAGACGAGCTGATCGCCGCCGCTCGCGCGGAGGACGCGACGGACGTCGAAATCCACGACACGGTGCTGATCGCGGCGGCGTTCTGCATGTTCAACCGCTATGTCGACGGCCTGGCGACCATCGCCCCGGACGACGACGAGGCCTACAAGGCGGCAGGAGTCCGTCTCATCGAAAGCGGCTACCTGCGCCTCTGAAGAGAGCGGGGGACCTTTGCTACCGCTTGCCCCACCGAGAGCGATAGCAAAGGTCCCCCGCTCCCTCTTCAGACCCTCGCGGCGCGGCGGACGAGTGCCGCGATGCGGTCCGAGACCTCCTGTGCCCGTTCCTGCGGGAGCATGTGCCCGGCCCCCGGGTAGCGCACGAAGACGGCGTCCGGCAGCGCGTCGGCGATGACCTTGGCGTGGGTGGTCGGGCAGAGCCGGTCCCGCTCCCCCGACAGCACGACCACCGGTTTCCCCAGCAGCGCGGCGAGCGTGACCCGGCAGTCGTGCCGCGAGATCGCGTCCTGGAATCCGGCGACGCTCGCCGGGTGCGCGCACAACAGCTGTTCCGCGACCGAGTCCACGTCGGCCCGCTGCGGCCGTCGCCCGAAGACGAGCATCCGCGCGCCGGGGCGCACCACGGACAGCGGCAACGGCAAGGCGTCCCGGCGCTGTTTCGCGAGCAGCTTCGCGAGCCGCCGTTCGAACCTCGCCGCGCCGCTGCCCGCGATCCCCGGCAGGCCGAGGGTGATCCGGTCCATCTCACCGGACGACGTGGCCACGAACGCGACACCGGCGACACGCCGGGCCACGAGTTCGGGGTGGCGGCGGGACAGTTCCATGATCGTCATGCCGCCCATGGAGTGTCCCGCGAGCACGATCGGACCGTTCGGGACGCGGTCTTCGATCAGTTCGGCGAGGTCGTCGGCGAGGGTCGGGATCGTAGCCGTCCCCGGTTTCGCCGGCGCGGAACCGCCGTGACCGCGCAGGTCGTAGCGCAGGGTCCGGACGGAGTCGCCGAGCCGCGCCACGACGCCGTCCCAGGTCCGGTGGTCCTGGGTCCAGCCATGCACGAGCACCAGCGTGAGTTCGGAGTCGGCGGGCCCGCTCGTCTCGACGTGCAGAGCGGTGCCGTCACCGGTCACGAACCGGTGTTCCCGCGACGGGTCCCAGGAGACGGAGCCGCGCTGCTTGAGGCCCCTCATCGCTTCGCCGGCAGCAGGAAGGACTTGCGCCAGAAGTACATCCCGGGCTTGCCGACCAGGCCGGATTCCTGCAGGAACGGCATGATCTTCTCGCCCGCCCACTGGACGCTCTCGCGCCAGTTCGGGTTGTTCAGCGCCGCTTCGACGCCGTCACGCGGCCGGATGCCGACAGCCTTGTAGACATGCGGGTTGATGAACGCGCGGGTCACGAAGTACGAGATCACCGCGATGATGAACTGCTGGTAGACGATTTCCTTCTTCGACAGCTTCGCCATCCCGCGAGTGACCTCTTCGCGGGCGAAGGTGACATGCCGGGCTTCTTCGAGTACGTGGATCCGGTTGACCATGCGCACCAGCGGCTGGATGTCCGGGTCGTTCATCTGCTCGCGCTGAAGGCGGTCGAGGACCTCTTCGGCGACGAGGATCGCACCGTAGCGCGCGGGTCCGTAGCTGATCGACGGCATCAGTTTCGCCAGCCGCCGCAGCCAGGGCACCGGCCCGTACGCCGGGCAGCCGATCCGCGACGCCATCCGCGCGAACATCGTCGAGTGACGGCATTCGTCCGCGATCTCGGTCAGCGCGTACTGGGCGTGCGAGCTGGTCGGGTCTTCGTCGTAGACCTCCTTGAGCAGCATCTGCATCAGGAGGATTTCGAACCACAGCCCCGTGGTGGCGACGCTCGCGACCTCGTGCTTGCCGAGCTCGATGCGCTGTTCTGCCGACAGCGTGTCCCACAGCTTCGTGCCGTAGAGCGAAGACCGGTGGGCGGGGATGAAGCGCTTCCCGTCCACCAGCGGAGCGTTCCAGTCGATGTCGACGTCGGGGTCGTAGAACTTGTTGGCGGAGGACTTGAGCAGCCGGTCGGCTGTCTTCTCCCGGTCCGTTTCCTTCAGCGCCCGCGTCATTGCCGACACGCCCCTATCTGTAACTCGTAGTAACAGTTACCTCTGGTAGCATGACTTGGGTGATCGAACGTGTCAAGCGCAACAGCAAGCAGTCGAGCAAGCACCCCACGGCGGGCGAGGCCGACACGGGTGACGCCCGCCGCGACCGCTGGCGCAAGCACCGGATCGCGCGCCGCGCGGAGTTCGTCGAAGCCGCGCTCCGCGCCCTCGACACCCACGGCCCGGACCTCGGCATGGAGGACGTCGCCGCCGAAGCCGGCGTCACGAAACCCGTGCTGTACCGGCACTTCGACGACAAGGCCGACCTGTACGTCGCGCTCGGCCAGCGCGGTACGGAGATCCTCTTCCAGCGGCTGATCCCGGCCATCAACTCCGAACTCGCTCCGGTCCCCCGGATCCGGATGGCGCTCGACGCGTTCTTCAGCGTCATCGAGGAGCACCCCAACCTCTACCGCTTGCTGGCGCGCGGCGGCCTGCAGGAGAAGGTGCTCGTCAAATCCGACGTCGTCGCCGAAGACAAACAACTCATCGCGACCGCGCTGACCGCGCTGCTCGGCGACTACATGCGCATGTTCAACATGGACTCCGGCGCCGCCGAACCGTGGGCGCACGGGATCGTCGGCATGGTGCAGAGCACCGGCGAATGGTGGCTGGACCGGCGTTCGATGGGCCGCGACAGCATCGTCGAATACCTGACACAGATCATCTGGGCCGCGATCGACGGCCTCTCCCGGCAGCAGGGCATCATCATCGACCCGAATCTGCCGCTCGAAGAGAACAAGGTCGTCCAGATGCGGAAGACCCAGGAAAAGCAGGTGGAGGGGCAATGAGCGAGCACGACGAAGACGGCTACTCCGGCGACGCGGTCCTCGTGATCGGCGGGACCGAGATCGCGGCCACGGTCGAACTCCGGGGCTACTTCCAGCCCATCGACGGGTACTACCGCTGGTACGGCCGGGTCACCACCAACGAGCAGGTGTCCGCGGCCGTCGGCGGCAAGAAGACCGCCGTCGAGATCCGCGCGGGCGAGTACAGCGCGAAGGGCGAACTCTCCGACCCGGATCCGTGGGACCGCTACCGCATCATGGGCACCAGCACGCCGCCGTTCCACGTGCCGACCAGCCTGGAAGAACTGAACGCCTGACCTCGCACGTACGCGTTTAGTCCTCTACTTGCGTTCGTTGCGCGCGCAAGTACCGAAAAGTGCGTGAGGGCCACCCTCAGGGACTCAGAGTCCCTGAGGGTGGCCCTCACGCGCTTCAAGCCTCAGCCCCGCCGTTGAGCGGGGACTCGCGCCTTGGGCACCAGGTACTTCGGCCAGCTCGACAGCTTGTTCATCGTCCATTCCAGCGGCCCGCGCCCGATGAACTTCCGCCACAGCACCGCGGCCGTCAGCGCGACCGCCGAGAACTCGACGAAGTGCACCACGCTGAAGATCGAGTCGCCGTCGCTCTCGTCCCACAGCAGCGCGATGGCCACGAAATGCAGCACGTACGCGCTCAGCACTCGCCCGCCCAGGTCCGAAAGCGGCCGCAGCACGCGCTCGAACCTCGGCATCAGCAGCTGGCAGCCGCCGATCACCGCGCCCGCGATCCCGATCGAGATCAGCAGGTCGAACGGCGTGTACGAGGTCCCCGTCGGCAGCAGTTCCCAGGCCCAGCTGGTGGTCGGCGGGGTGCCGTGGATCCAGGTCTGGTGGAGCCGCAAGAACTCCGATGGGCTCATCCCGGCCTGCGCGGCGGCGGGTTCGAGTGAGCGGTAGACGGCCTGCATGCCGCCGAGCGGCCCGGTCGCGAACCACGAAACGAGGTATCCGCCCACCGCGAGCGCGGAGCCGCCGAAGAACAGGCGGCGGCACACACTGCGCGAAGTCAGGTCCATGCGGCCGATCGACATCCCCGCGAACACGTACGCCATCAGCGTCAGCGCGGGGAAGGTTCCGGTCAGGACCAGCACGGTCGCGGCCTTCAGCAGCCCGGTCGAGGTGACGTCGTCCGCGGTCAGGTCCGGTGCGAAGAAGAGCAGATCGCGGGGCAGCAACCGGATTCTGGCCAGATGGGAGAGCAGCGGCGCGGCCACGGCGGTGACGATCGCCGCGATCGCCAGCGCCTTCGCGCTCGCCCGCAGCCACGGGATGGCGAACAGGAAACAGGCCCCGTAGTAGGCCAGGATCACCATGTAGCCGGTCTCAAGACTGGTCAGCCACAGCCCCAGCACCACCAGCAGAGGTGCCCGGGTCGCCAGCTTGAGGGCGACGCGCGTGCGGTCGCGGCCCTGTTTGGGCCGTCGTCCGCCGGACATCAGCGCGATCGAGAGACCGGCGAGCACCGCGAACAGCGCCGCGGAATGCCCTTCGAACGGTTTGAACAGCACCCCGATGCCACCTTTGGCGGGATCGGGGCCGACATGCACCGCGTACATGCCGAGTACGGCCAGGCCACGGGCGACGTCGATACCGGTCAGCCGCCCCGCGACCCGTTTACCTTGTCCGGGAACAGTGCGCGCGCTGTCGACCAGCGCGCGGTCCATCACAGTGACGCCGTCCACCTCATTTCTCGGCTAGCCCCCTGCCGTCCCCGCGTTAGCGTGACGATCAAATCTGAGAGCCGGCTGAGATGCGGCGGTGACGCCACTGTGACATCGGACTACAACCCGATCGGGTTAGCCACCCACGGCGAAGCCGACCTTGCGAACGTCAGACGGCGCGATCTCGACGTAGGCGATCCGGTCGGTGGGCACGATGTACTTGCGGCCCTTTTCGTCGTCGAGGCGGAAGATCCCGTCGCCGGACCTCAAGGCGTTCGCGACCAGCTGCTCGACCTCTTCGGGCGACTGGATGCTGGACACCACGAGTTCCCGCGGCGTGTCCTTGATGCCGATCTTGACCTCCACGTGGGACCTCCGCTTGAAGTTCGAAATTACTTGTCCGGCAAGGCTAGCCGAAGAGACGTCAGCCGAGCCCCAGTACCTGCATGCGCTTGGTGTGCCCCTGCTGCAACCGGCGGAACAGCGCGGCGATTCCCGAAAGGTCGCCCGAACCTTCGACGATCAGCTCGGCGAGCCCGTCCCGCTCGGCGACGACGTACTGGGCCTGCGTCAGCGCCTCGCCCAGCAGGCGGCGGCCCCACAACGCGAGCTTGTCCCGCGCCTTGCGATCCGCTTCGATCCCGGCCGCGACCTCGCGCTCGGCGAAGGCCGAATGCCCGGTGTCGGCGAGCACGGTGAGCACCAGATCCTTGGTTTCGGGGTCGAGCCAGCTGGCCATCTCGCGGTAGAGATCCGCCGCGAGGCCGTCGCCGACGTAGGCCTTGACGAGCGACTCCAGCCAGGAGCGCGGCGCGGTGGAGGCGTGCCAGGCGTCGATGTGCCCGACGAACGGCCGCATCGCGTCCTCGATCGCGACGCCGTGCCCCGCGAGGTGCCCGGTGAGCAGGTCGTAGTGCCCGATCTCGGCGGCGGCCATGGACGCCAGCGCGGCCCGGCCGGACAGCGTCGGCGCGGAGCGCGCGTCCTCGGCCATGCGATCGAAAGCGGACAATTCCCCATAGGCGAGTACGCCGAGCAAATCGACCACGCCATCACTGATCTGCTTTACCTCCGTCACGGCGATGAGGGTATCGCCGAACACACCCCTGACGTCGGGAAGAGACCGATCCCACCCTCCTCGGCGCGGCGGGGACTACCCGAAAACCGCAGACCAGGTACACTGGCGGCCGGAAACGACGGATCTTCCGTCCGGACCGGAACGCTGCTGCGGCTGAAGGACAGCCGGCGCGGCCCCGGTCAGCACAAAGAATGATGTGCGTGCACGCCATCCTGCGGCATTCCCACGAAGGGCCGCTTCAGCGCCAGTAGCGCGGAGCCCGAGCGAATTTTCGTGGTCGAGTGTCGATCGGTGACCAGGGCAGTGCGCGCTGGTCACGAGAGAGGCGAGCACCCTGACCACGAACGAAATTTCCACCGAAGAGAACACCACCACCGGCGTCCCGGCCGCCGTCGCGCTGGAGCACAGCGAGTCCGGCCCGGCCGCGCTGGACACGACGCATCCGCTGCAGGCGGGCGCGCCAGTGGAGCCCGAAGCCCCCTCCTTCGCTTCGTTCGGCGTCAAGCCGGAGATCGTGAAGGCGCTGGGTGAGGCCGGTATCGAGCGCACCTTCGCCATCCAGTCCCTGACCTTGCCGCTGGCCATGGCCGGCGACGACCTCATCGGCCAGGCCCGCACGGGCATGGGCAAGACGCTGGGCTTCGGCGTCCCGCTGCTGCACCGCGTCGAGGTCCCCGGTGACGGCACCCCACAGGTGCTGGTCGTCGTCCCGACCCGTGAGCTCTGCGTCCAGGTCGCGAACGACCTCAAGGGCGCCGGCAAGCACCTCGGCATCCGCACCTTGGCCATCTACGGTGGCCGTCCGTACGAGCCGCAGATCGCGGCGCTGCGCAGCGGCGTCGACGTCGTGATCGGCACGCCCGGCCGTCTGCTGGACCTGGCCGAGCAGAAGCACCTGGTGCTGGGCAAGGTCCGCGGCCTGGTGCTGGACGAGGCCGACGAGATGCTCGACCTGGGCTTCCTGCCCGACATCGAGCGCATCCTGCGGATGGTCCCGGACAAGCGGCAGACGATGCTGTTCTCGGCGACCATGCCGGGTCCGATCATCACGCTGGCCCGCACGTTCCTGACCCAGCCGACGCATATCCGCGCCGAGGAGAACGACGCCGGCGCGATCCACGAGCGCACCACCCAGTTCGTCTACCGGGCGCACTCGATGGACAAGCCCGAGCTCATCGCCCGCGCGCTGCAGGCCGAGGGCCGCGGCCTGACGATGGTCTTCACCCGTACCAAGCGCACCGCGCAGAAGGTCGCCGACGAGCTCGTCGAGCGTGGCTTCGCCGCCGCCGCCGTGCACGGTGACCTCGGCCAGGGCGCCCGCGAGCAGGCACTGCGCGCGTTCCGCGCCGGCAAGGTCGACGTGCTGGTCGCCACCGATGTCGCCGCCCGCGGTATCGACATCGACGACGTCACGCACGTGATCAACTATCAGACGCCGGAGGACGAGAAGAACTACGTCCACCGCATCGGCCGCACCGGCCGCGCGGGCCGCACCGGTGTCGCGATCACCCTCGTCGACTGGGACGATGAACCGCGCTGGAAGCTGATCTCCGACACTCTCGGGCTCGACATGCCCGAGCCGGTCGAGACCTACTCGTCGTCGAAGCACCTGTTCAGCGACCTCGGCATCCCCGAGGGCACCGTCGGGCGCCTCCCGCTGTCGAAGCGGACCCGCGCCGGCCTTTCGGCCGAGGTCGAAGAGGACCTGGGCGGTAAGCGCCGGGGCCGCGGCGCGGGCCCGAGCCAGGGTCAGGGCCCGAAGGAAGAAGAGGCTCCCCGCAAGCGCAACCGGACGCCGCGCAAGCGGACCCGGGGTGGCGCCGACTCGGCCGCCAAGATCGAGGCAGCCGACGCCGACGCCGCTCCCGCGGACAGCGCCGAAGGCCAGAGCGAAGGCACCGAAGGTGCTTCGGAGGGCCGCACCCGCAGCCGTCGTCGCAGCCGTGGCGCCGCGAAGCCGAGCCCTGAGGTCAGCGGTCCCGCGGTGGAGAAGGAAGCCGGCGACAGCGCCGAGCGCCCTGCTCGCCGACGCCGCCGTCGCCGCCCCACGGCGACTTCTGATACACCTGCGTCGGCAGACTGAGCATCTTCTGTACTGACGTGGGGAGCTAGGGGCACGTGAGCGAACCTTGGGACGCCGCGCCGGACAAAGATCCGGCGCGGCCCGTGCCCGCTGAACCCGAACAGACGTCGAACGGCAGCGAAGCGGAGTCCTCGGCCGCGTACGGCACCGAAGACGTTTTGGACGCGGAACCCGTCCCACCGGTGGCCACCGAGCCACCGCTGGGCGGGAAGCGGGCCCGCCGATCGCCGTGGAACCGGACCCGGGATCGGGTGGTCGTCGCGCTGATCGTCGTGGTCGTCGCCGTCACCGGCGTGATCGTCGGCGTGAACAGCGACAACGCGGCGACAGTCGCGCAGGTCGCCGCCACCCTGCCGCCCGGGCTCCCGGCGGCACCGGCGGAAGTACCCGGCTCGTTGACCGAACTGTGGCAGGCGCCCAGTTCCTCGACGCCGTCGCCGATCGGCGAAGCCAACAGCGTGGTCACCGCCGACAAGGGCGAAGTGCTCGGGCGGGATCCGTACACCGGGAACGTCCGGTGGCGCTACTCCCGTGATCTGGAGCTGTGCACCGTCGCGCTCGCCGGGATCAAGGTGGACGCGGTGTACCGCAAGGAATCCGGCTGCAGCGAGGTCACCCAGCTCGACGTCGGCACCGGGGCCCGCACGGCGCAGCGCAACGGCGACGCCGAACTCGGCACCCGGCTGGTCGTCGACGGCTCGCACGTCACCACCACCGGTAAGACGCTGCTCAACACCTGGCGCGACGACCTGGTCAAAAGCATGGAATACGGCCAGGTCCCGGCCATGGTCCAGCCGAACAAGCAGCCGAGGACGGGCTGCACGTACGGCACGGTGTCCGCCGCGTCGGGCAAGATCGGCGTGATCGAACGCTGCCCCGGCGACCCGGCCGACCGCTTCACCGTCTACAGCGCGACCAACGACGAGGCCGATGAGCCCAAGGTCGAATACAGCACCGTGCTCGCCGGGAAGAACGCGAAAGTCGTCGCGATGTCCGGTGATCTCGCACTGGTCGTGCTGCCGGAACAGAAACTGCTGGTCATCTACGGCGGCGACGGGATGCAGAAGTCGGCATACCCGCTCGACCTCCCCGCCGCCGACCTCGCGCAGGACCCGACGGGCGGGGTCATGACGACCTCGTGGACCGCGCAGGGCGTGTACTGGTTCACCGGCACGAAGACGATGGCGTTCTCACGGGACGACCTCACTCCGCGCTGGACGCTCAACAGCGCCGTCGGCCCCGGAGTGACCTTCGGGGAACAGCTGGTCGTGCCGATCCCGGGCGGGCTCGCCGTCCTCGACGAACTGACCGGCGCCACGATCCGCACCATCGGCGTCGACCGGCACGGCTACAACGGCCCGGTTCAGCTCTCGTCGGTCGGACCGGTACTGCTGGAGCAGCGCGGCCCCACCCTGGCCGCCCTCAAGTAACCCCTGTGGCCCAACGCCATTAGAGGACGAAACGCGAGTCGTCGGGGCTCAGCTCCACCAGAAGATGCTCAGCGCGGCCGTCACGCTCACGACGACGCCGAGGCCCGCGAAGCCCGCGACGCGGCCACTGCGGCCGTCGGCGACCCTCTGCGCCAGCATGGCGAGCACCGCGGCCACCGGGTGGCCGATCAGCATCAGGGAGCCGGGCCCGGGCGCGCCGGTGAACAGGCAGATCACGGCGATCACCAGGACAATCGCCGCCAGCACGACCATCCCGGCCGCGAGCGAACCGGTCAGACCACGCCACAAGCGGCCGCGCCGGGTGTCAGGCACCGAGGGCACCGAAGACGCTGAGGGCTCGCCCACGGGCAGCGGTGTGGTCGCGAGTTCTTCGGTGTCCGATGACGACACGTCCTCGCCTGTCCAATCGTCGGGTCTCGAAAGCTAGGGCGCCAGCAATTCCCACGGCTGGGCCGCGGGCCCGGCCTCCTGGCCTGCCGCGCAGCTGGGCCGGAAATCGCACCAGGTGCACCGGCGGCTCGGGCGCGCCGGGAAGAGCACGTCCTCGTCGCCGCCTGCCTTCAGGGTATCCGTTGCCAGCCGTAGGTCCCCGGCGGTCTCGTCGGCGCGTTGAAGGTGCCGTTTGAGGCTCTGTTCGGTGTGCTCGGCGGCCGCGACCGTGCCTGTCGGCAGGTGGTGCAGCTCGACTTGGTAGCACGGCATCCGCAACGTCCTGGCGGCCGCGACCGCGTACAGCGCGAGCGCCTGTGCAGAGCGCGCCTCGTACTCGTCGGGTTGGCGGCGGCCGGTCTTGTAGTCGATGATCACCAGTTCGCGGCCGCGCTGGTCGATGCGGTCGGCGCGGCCCTCGATGATGAGGCTGGGCCCGCTGCCCGGCTCGAGCGTGACGGGTGCCGAAACCCATCGCTCCAGCCCGACCGGCTCGACGCTGACGTCGTTGTGCTCGACGTAGTCCGCCACCCACGCCTTGGCGCGCGCACGGTACCGGGCGGCCTGATCGGTGTCTTCGAACCCGGCGTCCTTCCAGTGCTCGGCCACGAGCGCCATCGCCCGCTGCGGCACCCGCTTGACCGCCGGCAGGTCGAACAACGCCCGAAGCGCGTTGTGCACGATCGCGCCCAACGTGCTGTGCGCCCACGCCCCGGTGCGCGTCGGGGACGGGCGGTCGAGGTAGGACATGCGGAAGCGGCGCGGGCAATCTTCGAACGTGGCGAGGCGCGCCGGCGAGACCTTCGTCAGCTTGCGCGGCGCCTCGACGCCGAAGTCGAAACCAATCTGCTCCATCGGATCACCCCGCCCGCAACGCTACGCACCCCCACCGACACTTTTTCGCGGGGATGCCCAGGAAGAGAGCAAGGGACCTTTGCTATCGCCCGGCATCAGGAACCGGCGATGAAGCCCTTCACCGAGTTCGCCACCAGCTCGACCGCGATGGCCGCCAGCAGCAGACCGGCGATCTTGGCCAGCAGCGTGATCCCGCTTTCCTTGATCAGCCGGATGACCACGCCCGAGTACCGCATGCACAGGTACAGCACGAAGTGCACCGTCACGATCGAAAGCCCCAGCGCCACGTACGCGCCGACGTGACCGTCGGCCTGTCGCACGAAGACGATGGTCGCGGCGATCGCGCCCGGACCGGCGAGCAGCGGGGTCCCGAGCGGCACGAGCGCGACGTTGACGTCGTCACCGGCCGCCTCGGACTCGCCGCCGGTGTTGCCGGTGAGCAGTTGCAGCGCGATGAGGAGCAGCAACAGCCCGCCCGCGCCCTGCAGCGCCGGGATACCGATGCCGAGATACGACAGGATCGCCTGCCCCGCGACGGCGAACAACGAGATCACCAGCAGCGAGACCAGCACCGCCTGACGCGCGGCCTTGGCGCGGAACGCCACCGATTTGCGGCCGGTCAGGCTCAGGAACACCGGCACCGTGCCGGGCGGGTCCATGATGACGATCAGCGTGATCGTCGCGCTCATGAACAGGCGCGCGTCGAAGAAGTCCGCGATGTTCACCGGGTCACGACCCGGAAGCCGCTCGACCGCGCGACGAGTTCTTCGAGCGCGAGCGGGTCGGTGGTCTCGTCGCCGAGTTCGATGGTCTTGTTCGTGCCGTGGTAGTCGCTCGACCCGGTGCGCACGAGTCCCAGCTCCCCCGCCAGCCCGTGCAGCTTCACGCGGGTCTCTTCGTCATGGTTCGGGTGGTCGACCTCGACGCCGGTCAGCCCGTGCCCGGCCAGCTGCGCGAGCACGTCGACGGTGATGGTCGCACCGCGCGTGTAGGCGAAGGGGTGCGCGATGACGGTGACCCCGCCCGCTTCCGCGATCATGTCGATCGCCGTCTCCACGAGCGTGTCCTGCCGCGCCACGAAGTACCCGCTGCCGTTGCCGAGGTAGCTCCCGAAGGCCTCGTTCACCGACGAGACGAGACCGGCGCGCACCAGCGCCTGCGCCAGATGCGGACGTCCCGCCGAACCGTCCTCCGGCAGCAGCGACATGACCTCGTCGGCATCGACCGGCAGGCCGTCTGCCGCCATCCGCTCCGCCATCACCCGCAACCGCCACCGGCGCTCCGACCGCAGCCGGGTCTGCTCGGCGACGACCGCGGGCGATTCCGGGTCGAAGAGGTACGCGAGCAGGTGGACGCTGACGTGCCGCCCGGTCTCCGGATCGATGGAGATCGTGGACAGCTCGGCGCCGGGCACCAGGGAAAGCCCTGGTGGGAGTGCCTCGGCGGCCGGGGCCCAGCCGGCCGTGGTGTCGTGATCGGTGATCGCGACTACGTCGAGGCCCGCCTTCGCGGCGGCGGCGACCAGCCCGGCCGGGCTGTCGGTACCGTCGGAGGCAGTGGAGTGGGCGTGCAGGTCGATGCGCATCGCGGCTCAGTATCTATCGCGCTGACCAGGGCCGCGCTGCCAGGGCGCGACCGGGTGACCTGCGTCGCGGTTCACGAAGACGGCGCCCTGCCATCGCACCCCTGGGGCCTGTCGGCCGAGAGGCGCGCGACTTCAAAAGATCAAGGGACTCCGGTCACCGGAGGCGTGGCTGCGCTAACCGACCTTCTTCTTGCCGCGCGCCGCACGCTGGGCCTTGATCATCGAGAATCGCTCGGCCTGCTTCTGCTTGTCGCCGAAGACGAGCTCGGAGATCGTGTCGTAGAACTCTTCGGGCTTCGGGAGGTAGTCGATGCGGTTCAGCGCCTGGATCTGACCGGCGGACTCGACGACCATCGTCCCGTATCCGAGCATCCGGCCCCACGCCGAACGTTCGTAGGTGAGGTCGGTGACCTTGGTGATCGGCATCATCAGCACCTTGGTGGTGTAGACGCCGGTGGTCATCACGAACCGTTTGTCCGTGACGACCAGCCGCTCGACCCACCACTCCATCACCACATACGAGAAGCGGAGGATGACCAGCAGCGCGGCATACCAGAGGATGTTCTGGATGACCCACGCCGCGGGCGGCAGCAGGTAGGACACCAGGACGCAGATCGCCAGGAGCGCGATCGCCTCGAAGGTGTCCCACAACAGGACAGCCCAGTGCCGGCGGATCCTGATGACCCGCCGCTCGGTGTCGAGGAGATACTCGTCTGGATCGCGTGGGGCGAACATACTGAGAGAGTATCCGCTCCTCCGCTAGCTGAAGACGCTACTGACGAAGGTGATCACCGATTCGGCCGAGTCACGCAGGAAGCCGATGATGTTTCCCACGAGGCCCGCGGCCTGGCCCGGCTGCGCGATCACAAAGAACAGCACCAACGCGATTCCTGCGAAAGTGAGTAGCTTTTTCGCGTTCACGGCGATCAATCCTGTCTCTTGCGGTGACTGACTGCGGATACTTGCTATTCATTTTGTACCGCACCTTCCAGCCGCGCGGGAGGGGAGTCCCGCGCTTGGGTCAGCCGGCGGTGAGAAGTGTACCGTACGGCTACTCTCCGTGTACAGGACAGTCATTGTCAGGAAGCCCGCGTCTACCATTCGGGAATGAACACCGTTTCGAACAGCACCGTCCGCTGTGTCGGCGGCATCGTCCATGATGAACTCGGGCGGATTCTCTTGATCCAACGCGGAAATGAACCCGGTCGTGGACTCTGGTCGGTGCCCGGCGGACGGGTCGAACCCGGCGAAACGGACGAAGTGGCCGTCATTCGCGAGATGCGCGAAGAGACGGGACTGGACGTGATGCCCGGCACATTCGTCGGCCGGGCCCGCCGCGGGCCGTACGACATCCACGACTACGCCTGCACGGTCACCGGCGGCACTCTCCGTGCGGGCGACGACGCCGACGACGCCCGCTGGATCGACGCCGCCACCTTGATCGAACTGGACGAACGCGGCCGACTCGCCGAACTTCTGTTCGTCACTCTCCGCGACTGGGGCGTATTGCCCGCGGGCAACGTCTCGCCGACATGACAAATGCCGTGTCCGATTTGGCAAATGTCGCGGACTAAAAGGCACGTCAAGAGTCGAGAATTGTCCTGACCGACGCTTTCTCGACACCCTGGAAGAGCGAAAGGGCTAAACGCCGAGCCAGGTCATCCGCTGTCCGTGCGGCGCCGTCCTGGCCAGCGCGCGCACGTCCGGCGCGCCGCCGTCCCACCGGACGAGCCCGAGCACGGCCTGGTCCGCGGATTCGGCCAGTTCGGTCCTGCCGGGCACCAGAGGCTCCAGCGCGGCGGCGTAGAACTCCTCGCTGACCCACCACAGCGGCCGGTCCCCGGCGAGTTTCCGCAGCGCGTCGAGGAATTCCGCCCGCCGCTCCCCCAGGTACGCCAGTACATGGCTGGTCAGCACGACGAGAGGGCCATCAGGCACCGTGGCCGCCGCCGAAGCGAGATCGTCGACGGCGTCGCCGGTGATCAGGTCCGGCCGCTGCTTGCCCTGCGCGGCCGCGGCGGTGCGCAGCAGCCGGATCCGGTCGGGCTGGTCGGCCCACACACAGGCCTCGAGCCAGGCGAGTTCGTCCTCGTCGGCCAGGTCCACCGGCGCGCGGTCGAGGCCGGCGCGCGCGGTGATCGTGAGCTTCTTCGGCACCTTCGGCGTGACGGCGCCGGGTGCGAGATCGAGAGCGCAGTGCAGGCCCACGGCGGCCTTCGCGGGGCCGGCGATGAGCTGCTCGCCGCCGGCGCACTGGTAGCGGTAGGAGAACTTGTCCAGCCCGAGCAGCAGACCCGCGCTGCAACCGACCTCGAGCAGCGCGATCTTGCCGCCCGCTTCCTTGGCCGCCGCCGTGACAGCGGGGTAGACCAGCGCCGCCCGCCGAACCTCGTTGGTCTGCGTGTACCGCGTGGAGATGATCGCCCGCGCCCGCTCCGCCCGCTCCAGCAGGAAAGAGCGGAACAGGGGCCAGGTCTCCGAGTCCACGCCGTCGAAACCACCGACGGACGGGTAGTACCGCGAAAGCGGGTGGATCGGGTCGGCCTGGATGAGCCGGTGCGCCGTGGCCATGAGCAGCGTCGCGCGCGCTTCGCCGCCCCGGGCGTCGGTCAGCAGCCCGGCGACGTCGTCATCCTCCGCGGCCTTCGACGCCAGGTGCTCGTACAGCGGCGAAACGCCGTCCGCCTCGACCGCCGCGAACTTCCGCAGGCGGCTCTTGATCTCATCCAGCCCGATGGGCATCGACGCGCTCCCTCTTCCGTTCGTGACACCCGTTATACGTGCGGCACGGGACGGCCGGGCTGTTCACCGCCCCTGGTGTCACCGTAGGACCGTTTCGGCACCATCACCTTGCGGCGGAACACGCACACGATCGTGCCGTCCTGTTTGTAGCCGCGGGTTTCGACGTAGACGACGCCGCGATCGTCCTTCGACTTCGACGGCGTCTTGTCCAGCACCTCGGTCTCGCCGTAGATCGTGTCACCGTGGAAGGTCGGCTTCACGTGCTTCAGCGATTCGACCTCGAGGTTGGCGATCGCCTTGCCGGACACGTCGGGCACCGACATCCCCAGCAGGAGCGAGTAGATGTAGTTGCCGACCACGACGTTCTTGCCGAAGTCGGTGGTCTCCTCGGCGTAGTTCGCGTCGAGGTGCAGCGGATGGTGGTTCATGGTGATCAGGCAGAACAGGTGGTCGTCGTACTCGGTGACCGTTTTGCCCGGCCAGTGCTTGTAGAGCGCACCGACCTCGAACTCTTCGTAATAGCGACCGAACTGCACCCATTCCTCCTGCACGAGTAACGCGGCGTGAGCCTGGGACGACAGGCTTTCGTGTTGAGGAGTACCCTCGACCATTGGTGTCAGGTCGTCAACGCGACCCACACCACTGCGTAACCGTCCGCCGAGCCGAAGGAGGTGAGGAACCCGATGTCCAGTGGCGATACTCCGCTTCCTAGTAGTCGCAGTGTTCCCCCCTTCGCACCTCGCCGGACCCCCGCCTGGCAAGGCTGACGAAACCGGGAACGCTGGCCTAGCCGAGCGGCCCCCCGACCGCTTGGCCCGTCGTCTTCGCGCACAACGCACGACGATCAGCCCAGGAGATCCCATGCCTGCCATTCCCTCCCTCGGCGGCCTTCGCGGCCGAAGCAACGGCCGCGCCAAGGGCGCTCCCGAACGCCCGCTGCCTGTCCCCCTTTCGGCGTACGTCGTCGATTGCGCGGTGTATGTGGAGGGCAAGCGCCTGCCCGGCCGCTGGGCGCACTCCGAGGCCATCAAAGAGGTCCGCAAGCGGCACGCCGGGTTCGTCTGGATCGGCCTGCACGAGCCGGACGCGGTGCAGATCCAGGGCATCGCGGACACCTTCGGCCTGCACGAACTGGCCGTCGAGGACGCGCTCGAAGCGCACCAGCGGCCCAAGCTCGAGCGCTATGACGACACGCTGTTCATGGTGCTGAAGACGGTCCGCTACGTCGAGCACGAGTCGCCCGCGACGGCGAACGAGATCGTCGAGACCGGCGAGCTGATGGCGTTCCTCGGCCGCGACTTCGTGATCACCGTGCGGCACGGGAACCACTCGGGGCTGGCCCGGCTGCGCCGTGAACTCGACCAGGACCCGGAGCGGCTCGCTCTCGGGCCGTCCGCGGTGCTGCACGCGATCTCGGACCACGTCGTCGACCACTATCTCGACGTGACGACCGCGATCGAAGCGGACATCGACGAGATGGAGACGCACGTCTTCGCGCCTCGGTCCAAGGTCAGCGCCGAGCAGATCTACTTCATGAAGCGCGAGGTGCTGGAACTGCGCCGCGCGGTCATGCCGCTGGGGACGCCGCTGCAGCGCCTGGCCGAGGGCTACACGCGGCTGATCCCGGACGAGGTCCGCTCCTACTTCCGTGACGTCTCCGACCACCTCACCACCGTCGCGGAGCGGGTCGCGAACTTCGACGAGCTGCTGACCACCTTGGTGGACGCGACGCTGGCGAAGATCACGCTCCAGCAGAACACCGACATGCGCAAGATCACCGCGTGGGCGGCGATCATCGCGGTCCCGACGGCGCTGGCCGGGATCTACGGGATGAACTTCGACTACATGCCGGAACTGCACTGGCGTTTCGGCTACCCGCTGGCGATGACGGTCATCTTCGGCGTCTGCATCCTGCTCTACCGAATATTCAGGAAGAACCGCTGGCTCTGAGCCCGTTTCTCTTCCCTTTCGGTAGTAATGGAGTCCCTCATGCCAAGGATCCTGACCAACCTCAAGTTCTGGGCGCTCGCCTTCTGCGTCGTCTGGCTGGGCATCGTGATCGCGATCATCGCCAAGGACCCCGCGTTCGCGCACGGCACCAAATAGCGCCCTGGGCCTTACGCTGGGGCGTATGAAGGCGCTGGTGGTCGCGGACGAGGTCGAGGAACGCTTGTGGACCTCCGCGGTCCACAAGCACCCGGCCGACCTCGTCATCGGCGCCGGCGACCTGCCGTACGCGTACCTGGAGTTCCTGGCGAGCGCGCTCGACGTGCCCTGCGTGTTCGTGCCGGGCAACCACGATCCCGACCTGTCCGGCTACACCCGCTACGGCGGACTGTCCATGAAGGACGGTTTCCCGGCGGTGTGGCCGGGCCCGGCGGGCGGGGTGAACGCGGACGGGCGCGTCGTCGACATCGCCGGGCTGCGGGTCGCCGGGCTCGGCGGATCGGTCCGCTACAACGACGGCCCCAACCAGTGGACGCAACGCCAGCAGGCACGGCGGGCACGCCGTCTGGTGCGCCGCGCCCGGTTCCGCCGCTGGCGTGACGGGCGCGACGTCGACATCCTGCTCACCCACGCGCCGCCACGGCACTGCGGCGACCGCGAGGACCCGCCGCATCGCGGTTTCGACTGTCTGCATCGCACGATCGAGTTGTTGCGACCGAAATGGTTGCTGCACGGTCATATCCACCCGCACGGTGAAGCCGTGCCGGACCGGCGGGTCGGCGAGACCACCGTCCGCAACGTGGTCGGGCACCGGATCATGGAGTTCGCGCTATGAAGGACACCGGATTTCCCAGGGCCGATGCCGAGGCCGACTTCCTCCGCGCGCGTCGGCGCCAAGTGTTGTCGCGGCTGGCGAACTGGCTGCGCGGCGAACCCGACGACGTCAACATCATGCTGCCGTTCCACGAGGTGGTCGACGCGCTCGGCTATCTCGGCGAACGGAAGATCGGGTCGCGGGTGATCCGGCTCGATTCGATCGTCGGCAGCGTCGATCGCGGCCGCGATTTCGACCGCCGCTTCCGCCCGACGTCCGGCCGGGTCCGCGAACGCTGGGAACGGCTGGCGCTCGCGACGAGGCGCGGCGAGTCGATCCCGTCCATCGAGGTGTACCGCGTCGGCGAACTGCATTTCATCATCGACGGCCACCACCGGGTTTCCGTGTCTTACGCGATGGGACTGTCCACAATAGAAGCGAGGGTCACCGAGGTCCGGACCAAACTGGACCCGAGCGGGATCCGCTACCGCGGCGACCTGATCGTCAAGGACTACCGGCGGCTGTTCCTGGACCGCGTCCCGCTTTCCGGGCAGGCGCGGACTTCGGTCGTCTTCACCGATCCGTGGGACTACGCGCGGCTCGGGGAACACGTTGAGGCGTGGGGTTTCCGGCTGATGCAGGACGAAGGCCGGTATTCCGACCGGCAGACCCTGGCGCAACGGTGGTTCGACGAGGAATTCGTGCCGGTGGTGGCGATGCTGAACCAGGCGGACATGGTCGGCGAGCGCACCGACGCCGAGGCGTATCTGTGGGTGGCCTGCGAACGGTACCGGCTGATCCGGACGCACCGGTGGGACGACGAGGTCTTCGAAGCGGTGCGCTCACAGTCCCGGTGACGCTCCTCCGCCGCGTGCTATGAACGGCCCGTTACTTGCAAATTTTGCAAGTAACGGGCCGTTCATAGCATCCCCCGCTACATGTGGACGGCCACCGGAGCGCGCTCAGAGTCCGAACCTTCGGGAGCCTTCGCCGGGGCACCCGACCGCAGCAGCAGCCCGCAGATCACCGCACCCGCGACGAAGATCCACCCGCCCCACACGAAGGCGGTCGTGTAACTGTGTACGGCCGCTTCGGCCGCGAGTTGCGGCGAAGGCGTCTTCCCCACCACGAACGACGTCGCCGCGTTTCCGGCCAGAGTGCTCAGTAACGCCGTCCCGATCGAACCGCCGACCTGCTGCGCGGTGTTGACCGCGGCCGACGCGACACCCGCGTCGTGCGTATCGACACCGAAGGTCGCGACGCTCATCGCGGGCGCCATGGCGAGGCCGATACCGGCGCCCATGATCATCAGCGGGAACAGCACGCCGTTCGAGTAGGTGCTGGTGGTGTCGATGGCCGAGAGCCAGAACAGGCCTCCGCCGGCGGCCAGCATTCCCAGTGACACCAACGGTTTCGCGCCGAACTTCGGCAGCAGGATGGCTGTCGCCGAGGTCGCGGCGATCATCAGCGTGGCGACCATCGGCAGGAACGCGACGCCGCTCTGCACCGGCGTGAACCCGAGGTTCAGCTGGACGTAGAAGGTCAGGAACAGGAAGATGGCGAACATCCCGATGGCGAGCAGGAACATCGCGAGGTACGAGCCGCCGCGATCGCGGTCGAGCAGCACGCGCAACGGCAGGAGCGGGTGCTCGGCGCGCTGCTGGATCGCCACGAACGCGATCAGCAGTACGACACCGGCGGCGAGGAAGCCCCACACCGAGACCGCGGACCACGAATCGCGCTCGGCGTTCGCGAAGCCGTAGACGAGGGCGAACAGACCGGCCGACGCGGTGATCGTGCCCGGGATGTCGAGCTTCGGGCGCGGGCCGTCGGCTTCGGAGTTCTTCAGCAGCACGGCCGCACCGGCGAACGCGATCACCGCGAAGATGATGTTGACGTACATGGACCAGCGCCAGTCGAGGTACTCGGTGAGCACGCCGCCGAGCAGCAGGCCGATCGCCGCGCCGCCACCACCGATCGCGCCGAAGACGCCGAAGGCCTTACCGCGTTCCTTCGGGTCGGTGAAGGTCGTAGTGAGCAGCGAAAGCGCGGCCGGCGCGAGGAGCGCGCCGAAGACACCCTGCGCGGCGCGGGCGACGAGCAGCATTTCGATACTGGTGGCGGCGCCGCCGATCGCCGAAACGAGGGCGAAGCCGGCGAGCCCGACGAGGAACGCGCGTTTGCGGCCGAAGAGGTCCGCGAGCCGTCCGCCCAGCAGGAGCAGGCTGCCGAACGCCAGCGCGTAGGCCGTGACGACCCATTGCCGCGCGTCGTTCGAGAAGTCGAGGTCCTGCTGCGCCGACGGGAGCGCGATGTTCACAACGGTGGCGTCGAGCACCACCATCAGCTGGGCCAGGCCGATCACGACCAGGATCAGCCATCTCCTGGAGTGGTGCGGGTTGGTGTGCTTCGCGGCCGCGTCCCCCGGCGGCGTGGCGACAGCGGTGGATGACTCAGGCATACGGGCGGTATTCCTCACCGATAGTGATGGAGAAGCTATGTGGAGTAGGTATCTCCCCTTTCGCCGCCAAGGTACCCGAAAAGCGGAGAGGCATCCTCTACTTTGTTTGTTAAGCTGGACCGATGGCACGGGACCTCGCTCCCGCCGCACCGGCGCGGCCGCTGCGGCGCGACGCTGAACTCAATCGGCAGCGCATCATCACCGCGGCACGCGACGTCTTCGGCGCACGCGGCCTCGAAGCGACCCTCGACGACGTCGCTCATCACGCGGGAGTCGGCGTCGGCACCGTCTACCGCCGCTTCCCCAGCAAGGAACACCTGGTCGAGGCGATGTTCGTCGATCAGTTCGAGACGATCCGCGAGTTCGCCGAAGAAGCGCTTCGCGCCGAAGACCCCTGGGAAGGCTTCACGAGCTTCACCTGGCGAGCGGCCGAACTGCACGCCGGTGACCGCGGGTTACGTGAAGTCATGCTGTCCAACGTCTTCGGCCACGAGCGCGTCGCCGAGGCGAAAGCACGCATGGTGCCGTTGATCACACAGCTCGTCGAGCGGGCGCAGACCGCCGGAGTCCTGCGCGCCGACGTCGTGCCGACGGATATGCCGCTGCTTCATCAGATGATCGGCTCGGTCATCGAGTTCACGCACGGTATTCAGCCGGACCTCTGGCGCCGGTGCCTCGCGCTGCTGCTCGACGGCCTCCGCGCCGAGCCCGGCCGCGCCACCACCCTGCCGCACCCGCCGCTGGACTTCGAGGCGCTGGACGAGGCGATGTGCTCCTTCAGACTTCCGCGCCTGCGCTGACCAAACGCCATTAGAGGACTAAACGCGGCACGGGGTGCTCAAGGGAGCTTCGGGTAAACCGCCACCGCGACCTGCCGCGCCGCCGCGCACGACGCGTCGCCGGCCGCCCCGTCGACGCCGACCACGGTGAGCATCGCCTGCTCGACGCGGTCCGGCGTGCCGGGGATCGGCCGGTGCGTCGTCACCTGGCAGAACGCGCCCGACGTGGCCACCTGCGCCTGACGTCCGCCGAGGGCTTCCGTCGCGCCGGGTGTGGTGTCGCCGCCGACCGACAGGGTGACGCTGACCTTGCCGCGGATGCAGCTGTGCCCGGACAGCGCGGGGGCGGGTTTGGTCTCGGGGCCGGCGGCGGCGTCGAGTTCGTGCTGGTCGAGCAGGGCACAGGGGGCGACCCGGCCCCACGAACGCCGGTCGAAGTTCAGCCTTCCGACCTTCTGCGTGCTGATCGCGGCGACCGCGCCGCCCACCGTCGCGTCGGCCTTCCGGCAGCGGGTGGCCTGGTCGGACGGGTCCGTGTTGTCGGAGGTGACGACGACGGACAGCCGGATCCCGTCGGCGAAGGTCAGCAGCCGCGTGCAGGCGGTGGCCTCGTTGAACGTCGACTGCTGGACGCTGACGCCCTCGGGCAGCACCCCCGCGTACTCGTACGGCGTGTTGTTCGGGTCCTGCCCGGAGGTGATCGGGCCGGTCGTGACGACGTACCGGTTGGCGCCCTCGACGAATTCCAGGTGGCAGTACTCGAAAGACGAGACCGGCGGCTTCACCGCGTTGCCGCCGCCGACCACCTTTCCTTGATCGACGAGGCTGCAGTAGTCGAGCGAGGTGTACTCCCCCAGCGCCGCGGCGGCGGTCAAGGCTTCGTCGCTTTCCGTGGTCGGCGGCGGTGTCGCCGACGGTGCCGGCGCGGCACAGGCCGTTACGAGGAACAGGCAACAGAGGACTGCGATGGGACTCGTCGGGCGCACCGCAGCAGTATCGTCAACCCCGCGTCGAATACCACCCCCTACGGGCGAAGAACACAGGGTCCGGCCCGTTTCCCCAGGTGGGGACTTGACGGCGATTTAACGCCCCTAGGGGTGCGTTTCCGTCCGCGGTGGGATGCGAGCGGGCGACCGTGCCGGGAGAATGGGTTCTACGGCCGGATCGAGACCTGCTCGATCATGACCCGCCGTGACGACCGAAAGGGACGAACCCCGTGAGCAACGCCGTAGCCACCCGCCTGACCCGACCGCGCCAGGGCCGCATGATCGGCGGCGTCTGCGCCGGTCTCGCCAAACGGTTCGGCACCACGCCGGGCAAGGTCCGCCTGTTCGCCGTGCTCTCCTGCCTGCTGCCCGGCCCGCAGTTCCTGGTCTACCTCGTTCTCTGGATCGTGCTCCCCCAGTCCGACTACTGATCCTGAGCGAAGCGAAGGCCCCCTTCTCCACACCGAAGCGGGAAGAAGAGGGCCTTCGGACGACCGGCTAGTCGGTGTAGGTCAGGTTCTTGCCACTGGCCCCATCGAAGAGCTTGATCTTGTCGGCGTCGAACCAGAGGTCGATGTTCTGGTTCTCCGCGGCCGAGGACGTGGCCGAAAGCCGGGCCACGATCTGCGACTCGGAACCCGGGACGTCCGCGGATCCGCTGTCGGCGGCGAGATCCGCGAGGTCGGACGACGACGCGACCTCACCTTCGACGGAGAAGTGCGCGAACTTCTCCGAGCCCATCGACTCGAGGACGTCGACGTGGGCGGTGAACGTGGCCCCGCCCCCGCGAGCGGATTCCTCCACCAGCGAGGCGTCCTCGAAATGTTCCGGCCGGATGCCGACGATGACCTCACGCGGCGCGTCGGCGGCCTCGACCAGCCGCCGGACCCGGTCGGTGAGCGGGATGTCGCCCAGCGCGCTGCGCGCGATCCCGTTCTCCAGCGTCGCCGCCACGAAGTTCATCGACGGGCTGCCGATGAACCCGGCCACGAACAGGTTCGCCGGGTTGTCGTAGAGGAACTGCGGCGAACCGATCTGCTGCACGTACCCGGCCCGCAGCACCACGACCCGGTCGCCGAGGGTCATGGCCTCGGTCTGGTCGTGCGTGACGTACAGGGTCGTGGTACCCAGCTGCTTCTGGATCTTCGACACCGACGTGCGCATCTGGCCGCGGAGCTTCGCGTCCAGATTGGACAGTGGCTCGTCCATCAGGAACGCCTTGGGATTACGGACGATCGCCCGTCCCATCGCGACCCGCTGACGCTGCCCGCCGGAGAGGTTGGCGGGTTTGCGGTCGAGGTGCCCGGTCAGATCGAGGATCTGCGCGGCCTCCTCCACCTTGGCCCGCACGATCTTGTCGTCGACCTTGGCCAGCCGCAACGGGAACGCCATGTTCTCCCGCACGCTCATATGCGGATAGAGGGCGTAGGACTGGAACACCATCGCGATGTCGCGGTCCTTCGGCGCCTTTTCGTTGACACGCTTGCCATCGATCCGCAGTTCGCCGGAAGAGATGTCCTCCAGCCCGGCGACCATGTTCAGCGTCGTGGACTTTCCGCAGCCGGACGGGCCGACCAGGATGATGAACTCACCGTCGGCGATCGTGATGTCCACTTCGGACACCGCGAGGGCGCCGTCGGGGTACTTCTTGGTCACCTTCTCGAGAATGATTTCAGCCATGGGTCAGCCCTTCACCGCACCAGACGTCAGCCCCGCCACAATGCGACGCTGGAAGAACAACACGAACAGAATGATCGGGACGGTGATCACCACGGCGGCCGCGGAGATCGTCCCGGTGGGATCTTCGAACTGCGAGGACCCGGTGAAGAACGACAGCGCCGCCGGGACCGTGCGCGAGGCCTCGGTCGAGGTCAGCGAGATCGCGAACAGGAAGTCGTTCCAGCAGAAGATGAACACCAGGATCGCGGTGGTGAACACCCCCGGTGCCGCCAAGGGCGCGATCACCTTCCGGAACGCCTGCGCCGGGGTCGCGCCGTCCATCTTCGCCGCTTTTTCCAGCTCCCACGGGATTTCCCGGAAGAACGCGGAAAGCGTGTAGATCGACAGCGGCAGCGCGAACGTGATGTACGGCAGGATCAACCCGGGCCAGGTGTCGAACAACCCCAGCTCACGTTCGATGTTGAACAGCGGCGTCACCAGTGAGACCTGCGGGAACATCGCGATCAGCAGCGACATCCCCACCAGCAGCTGCTTACCGGGGAAGTCCAGCCGCGCGATGGCGTAGGCCGCCATCGTGCCGAGGACGACCGCGATCACCGTCGCGATGATCGCGATCCCGATCGAGTTCACCAGTGCGCGGATGAACTCCGTGGTCTCGAAGATGTCCGCGTAGTTCTGCCACGTCCATTCCGACGGGATGAACTTCCCGTCGTCCAAGGTCTCCTTGGTCTTGAACGAAAGCGAAACCACCCAGAGCACGGGGACCAGCGCGAACACCAGGACCAGGATGTCCACCAGGCCCCACTTGAGTTTGCGGCCGGTAGTGACCGCTCCTCCCATCGCCATCAGCGCTTACCCCCATTGTCACTACCGGGTGCGGCCGTGCCGAACACCTTGATGAAGAGGAAGGCGATGATCGCCACCGTGATGAAGATCAGCACCGCCATCGTCGACCCGATCCCGAGGTTCAACCCCTTGACCAGGTTGTTGTAGGTCTGCATCGACACCGACGACGTGTCCTGCGCACCGTTGGTGAGCACGAAGATGTTGTCGAAGATCCGGAACGCGTCCAGGGTGCGGAACAGCAGCGCCACCAGGATCGCCGGCTTCATCACCGGCAGCATCACCTTGGTGAACCGCTGCCACGCCGTCGCGCCGTCCATCGCCGCCGCCTTGAGCAGGTCGTCCGGCACCAGCGCCAGCCCGGCCATCAGCAGCAGCGCCATGAACGGCGTCGTCTTCCACACCTCGGCCAGCACGATGATCGCCAGCGACGACCCGTACTGCGTCAACGGCGCGGAATCCGACGCGAACATGTTCGCCAGGTAGCCCGTGTCCGGTGTCCAGGCGTAGTACCAGGAGAACGCCGCGACCACCGTCACGATGCCGTACGGGATCAGGGCGACCGTCCGCACGAGGCCCCGGCCGACCAGCGTCCGGTGCATGATCAACGCCAGACCCATACCCAGGACGAATTCGATCACCACCGAAACGATGGTCAAGCCCATCGTCGTCCCGAACGCCGTCCACCAGTAACTGTTGGTCAGTACCGCGACGTAGTTGTCCAGCCCGACGAATTCCTGCTGCGCGGGGAAACGCAGGTCGTAGCGCTGCAGGGAAAGCCAGATCGAGTAGATGATCGGGTACCCGGTCACCGCGATCATCACGAACGCGGCCGGAGCGCACAACCAGAGCCCGAGCTTGCGCTCGGCCTTCTTTCCTTCACTGAGAACGGGTTTGGCCTTCTTGCCCGTCCCGCTCTTCGTCGCCGAAGCGGCGGTTTCCTGCACGGTCACGGGATCACTCCCTTCGACTGGAGCGCGTCGGCGAGCTGCTCGCGCAGCTTCTCCGCGGTCTTCTGCGGATCGATTTCAGAAGGCGGGGAAAGAACCTTCGACAACACGGTCGAAGCGTTCTGGTACGCCGGGGTCAAGGGACGCACCGCGGCGTCCTTGAGGGCCTCCAGAATCGTTTCCCGCATCGGGTATTTCGTGTCCATGCTCGGGTTGTCATCGCTCTGCGGCGCTGTCGCGTCGAGCGGCAACGTGTCCGTGTAAAGCGATTCGAGCGTGGGCGGGACACCGTCCTTGAGCGCGGAGAACTTCTGGTTCTTCTCGTTGCGCAGGCACAGCGCGACCTCGAAGGCCTCCGTCTTGTGCTTCGACGTCGAACTGACCGCCATGTTGTAGCCACCGATGGTCGTCTTGGCGGGCTTGCCCGCTTCGAACTCCGGATAGGTGGTCCACTTGAAGTGCTGGAGTTCGTCCTTCTTGTCCTTGGCGTAGGCGGCGTAGACGAACGGCCAGTTCAGCTCGAAGGCGGCGTTGCCACGCTGGAACGCCAGGCGGACATCATCCTCCTTCGCGTTGGTCAGCGACGCGTCGGTGACCCCGGCCGTGGTGACCTTCTTGAGCATTTCGAGCGCCTTGACCGCGCCCGCGTCCATCACCACCGACTTGCCGTCGTCGGAAAGGATCTTGCCGCCCGCCGACTCGACGAGCGTGTTGTAGATGACGACGAGGCCTTCGTACTGCGCACCGGTGAACACGACGTTCCCCGGTTTGCCCTGCGCCTTGAGCGCCTGGCCCTGCTGGATCATCTCGTCCCAGGTCTTCGGCGGTGTCGGCGTCAGCCGATCGTCGTACCAGAGCAGCTGGACGTTGGTGTTCTTGGTCGCCGCGTAGAGCTTTCCGTTCCACGTGGCGGTTTCCAGCGGTCCCGGCAGGACACCGGCGGTGGCCTCGGACTTCGCCGCACCGGTCCACTCCTCGGCCCAGCCCGCCTCCGCGAACTCGGAGACCCAGGTGACGTCCAGCCCCAGTACGTCGAGTGAATCATCCCCAGCGGCCATGCGGCGCACCATCTGCTCGCGCTGGCCGTCCGCTCCTCGGGGGAGCTTGTTGTACACGACCTCGTAGCGCCCGTTCGAGGCTTTGGTGCATTCGTCCACAACGGACTGGAAATTGTCTTCGGGCGCGTAATAGACGTTGATCTTCAATCCTGAACCGGATCCGCAGCCGGCCAGCAGGCCCGCCGTCAGCGCTGTCGCGCCGAGTAGCGCGGCAGTGCGGCCCGGCGAGCGGCCACTCCGGCTCGCGCTCATCCTCTTCCCCATGAGGCCTCCTCACCCGCGCGCACGCCCGAGGTGGCTGACCGGCCGGCACTAGACGCGTTGAAGCAAGCCGCGCGCCAGCACCCCGACGTGCTAGTGCTCGGGCGAACGCGATGGAGTACGCGTCCGCCCGACTGGTGTTGTGCAACCTATTCCGGGCGATCATCGCCCGCAAGCAGTATCGGTAACGATTCAGCGGAGCGCAGGGCGAACAGCGGAACCCGTACCGCCGAATGTCAGTGGTCCGGTGCCGTTCGAGCCCGCCGCGTCATCGGCCGGGGCGGGGCGGACGCAGCGCGAGCTGCGCCAGAAGCTCCCGGGCCCGCTCGGCCGAACGCGGCTGGCAGAGCACGTCGTAGCGGCCGGCGACCAGCTGGCTCGCGGAGGAGAAGTCGCGGCGGGACATGCTGTAGCTGATGGCCGCGAAGACCGTCCACGCCAGAATGCCGAGCACGAGCCCGCCGATCATGGGCTGCCAGGCGAAGCCCTGGTCGTTGAACATGCCCAGCAACAGGCCGATGATCAGGCCGAACCACGCGCCCGACACCGCGCCGGTGCCCAGCACACGGCCCCAGCTCAGCTTGCCGAGGATGCGCTCGACGAGCATCAGGTCGACCCCGACGATGGTCACGTCGGTGACCCCGAATTCCTTCTCCGCGAGGAAGTCGACGGCATGTTGCGCTTCGCCGTACGTCGCGTAGGAGCCGACCGGCCAGCCCGAAGGCTGCGTCGGCAGTCTGGGCAGTCCGCCCGCGGCACGTCCGCCTCCGCCAAAGGGAGCACTCACGCCAACCACCTCTCGCCCGTCGCCGTCCATCCTCTCAAGGACGGGCGCACGACGCGAACCAGCCGGACGGGCGACGAAAAGACCCCTTCCGGGCGAGACGGTTCTCCGTCACGCCCGGAAGGGGCCTCTGTCCCGGGTCCGGGCTACTGGGCGGCCTTGATGGCGGCCGTCATGGCCTTGGCGTCGTCACCGCCGACACCCTCGCTGCCCTCGGCCTTGGCCATGATCCGGTCGGCCGCGACGCCGCCGGTGGTGAGGACCTTGCTCACCGCGTCGGCGCGCTTCTGCGACAGTTCGGTCGCCATGGCCGCGTCGGGATAGCCCGCGTGCGTACCGACCTCGAGCTTCACGGCCGGTGCCGCAGCGGCGGCTTCGGCGACCTTCTTCAGGGTCGCTTCACCCTCGTCGGTCAGATCGGCGCTCTGCGGCGAGAACTTCACCGGGGAGGCGGTGAGGATCTCGTCGAGTTTGGTCTGGAGACCCTGCACCGCGGCCGCGTCCGGCTGCCCGTTCTGGTTGTCACCGTTCTGGTTGTCGCCGTTCTGGGCCCCGTCGCCCGGTGCCGCGCTGCCCTGCCCGGGCGCCACGGCACTCGCCGCTGACGAAGCCTGCGCGTTTCCGCCGGCGTTGGCGTCCTTGTCGTCATCGCCGCAGCCGGCGACCGTCAGAACCGCGAAAGCCACGACGGCGATTCCACTGATCCTTGTCCGTCGGTTCACTTGCCCTCCTCCGTAAACACCTTCCAGCCGGAACGTACGCCGGGCACGGAGGTGCCGAAAATCGAGAAGGGCAGCGGAAAAACGCCCGCGATGACGGCAAAGTGTCACCCGGGGTGTGCCGTTTCGGACGATCACGGTTTCAAACCCCACGATCCGTCCGGAAGAATCAGGCCGGGACCACTTTGGGTAAGCCGGATCCGCTCGAAAGGGCGTGGGCGGCACTTGAGAACCGAAGTGATCTTTCGCCGGTTCGGGTTACCCCGACCGTGCGGAATCAGCTCCTGCTCTTGTATTCCCGCAAGAGGCCGCGCGAGATGATGGTCTTCTGGATCTCGCTGGTGCCCTCGCCGATGAGCAGGAACGGCGCCTCGCGCATCAGACGCTCGATCTCGTACTCCTTCGAGTAGCCGTAGCCACCGTGGATGCGGAAGGAATCCTGGGTGACCTCGGCGCAGTACTCGCTCGCGATGAGCTTCGCCATCCCGGCCTCGACGTCGTTGCGCTCGCCGGAGTCCTTGAGCCGCGCGGCGTTGACCATCATCAGGTGCGCGGCCTCGACCTTGGTGGCCATCTCCGCGAGCTTGAACGCCACCGCCTGGTGCTCGGCGATCGCCTTGCCGAAGGTCTTGCGCTGCTGGGCGTACTCCACGGCCAGTTCGAACGCGCGGATCGCGATCCCGCACGCCCGCGCGGCGACGTTGACCCGGCCGACCTCGACACCGTCCATCATGTACGCGAAGCCCTTGCCCGGAGCTTCGCCGAGCACCATGTCCGCGCCGATCTTGTAGCCGTCGAAAACGGCTTCGGTGGTGTCGACGCCCTTGTAGCCCATCTTGTCGATCTTGCCCGGGATGGTGAGGCCGGGAGCGACCTCGCCGAAGCCTTCGGGCTTTTCGACCAGGAACGTGGTGAGGTTCTGGTGGGCCTTCTCCGCGCCCTCGTCGGTCTTGACGAGCAGCGCGATCAGGTTGGAACTGCCGCCGTTGGTCAGCCACATCTTCGCGCCGTCGATGACATAGCCGTCGTCGGTCCGGCGGGCCTTGGTCTTGATCGCGGCGACGTCGGAACCGAGGTCCGGCTCGGACATCGAGAACGAGCCGCGCACCTCACCGGTCGCCATCCGCGGCAGGAAGTGCTGCTTCTGCTCGGGCGTCCCGTGCCGGGAGATCATGTGCGCGACGATGAAGTGCGTGTTGATCACGCCGGAGACGCTCATCCAGCCGCGCGCGATCTCCTCGACCACGAGCGCGTAGGTGAGCAGCGATTCGCCGAGGCCGCCGTACTCCTCCGGGATGGTGAGCCCGAACAGGCCCATCTCCTTCATCCCCTCGACGATGTCGGTGGGATAGGTGTCGGAGTGTTCGAGTTCCTGCGCGCGCGGGATGACCTCCTTGTCCACGAACTGGCGGACCGTGGCCAGGATTTCGGACTGCACGTCGGTCAAGCCGGCGGTCTGGGCGAGGCGAGCCATCGCTGCTCCCTTAAGTCGCGCGCGCCGGTCGCCCGGCGCTGGGTTACCGGTGAGTATGACGCGAAACCCGGGTCCCTGCTATGAGCGCAGTCACGCGTACGCCCATCCGTGACGGTACGGTCCGGAGCCGACGAGGGGGACCGCATGACGAATCCGCACGACCCGTACGAGCAGCAGCCGTCCGGGCAGTTCGAGCAGCCGTACGGCCTCCAGCCCTATCAGCCGCCGCCACAGTTCTACGTCCAGCAGCCCTACGCCTACGTGCGGCCGCCGGACCAGGGCATGGCGGTGGCTTCGCTGGTGTGCTCGCTGATCGGGCTGGTCATGTGCTTCCCGGCGATCCTCGGGATCGTCTTCGGCCACATCGCGCTCTCGAAGGCGAAGCGCGGCGAAGCGGGCGGCCAGGGCATGGCGCAGGCGGGGATGATCATCGGTTACGCGATCGTGGGGCTGTGGCTCATCCCGGTCATCCTGTGGTTCGTGTTCGTGGTGCTGGCGATCGGTGCCGCGGGCGTCTCGTGACCGGTTCCCGGATACGGTGGTGTCCCGCACGAACCAGGGGGCCAACTCCGATGAGCAGTTCCGACTCGCAGGACACTCCGTCGACGTCCGACTCGACGTCGTCCTTCACCGACTCGACCGGGTTCTCGGACCCGACGTCCGCGTCCGAGACGGTGTCGAGCCCGGCGCCGGCGGAACCGCAGCAGTTCCAGCCGCCCGCCCCGTTCGCGCCTCCCGCGCCGTTCGCGCCGCCGCCTCCGTTCGACGCCACGCAGGCCGACGAGACCCCGACCGCCGAGGCCCGGCCGTCCGAAACCCAGCCGTCCGAACCGTTCTATCCCCAGCCGCTCGACCCGCCCGCGCCGCCGTACGCGCAGGCCATCGACCCGCTGACCGCCCAGCCCGTGCCGACCCCTGGCTTCGCGACCCCGGACGCCCCGGTGCCCGCCGTGTACACACCCCAGCCGATCCCGATGATCCCGACGTACCCGCCGCCGCCCTACGGCCAGCCGTACAACCCGTACGCGGCCGCGGCGCCGCGCCGCACGCAGGACAACGGGATGGCGATCGCCGGGCTGGTGTGCTCGCTCGTCGGCATCTGCTCGTGCGTGACCGTGGTCGTCGGGCTGGTGCTCGGGCACATCGGACTCGCGAAAGCGAACCGCGGCGAGGCCGGCGGGCGCGGCATGGCGCTCGCGGCGGTGATCATCGCCTACGTCGTCATCGCGCTGTACACCGGTTTCTTCGGCACGCTGATCATCTTGGGCGTCAACGGAGAACTCGACTAGCCGCTCACCGGCGGCCACCAGAGCCGTGCCGATGTCATGAAAGGGTCTTTCAGGACACTTTTCGTCCTGAAAGACCCTTTCATGACACTTCCCGACGGTCGGCTCCGCGAATAGAGAGCAAGGGACCTTTACTATCGCCTCAGGTCCGCAGGTCGGCGTCGTCCGGTTCGCGGGGCACCGGGGCCACCTGACCGTTGGCTTCCGCGGCGTCGGGCACCGCGAGAGCCGGATCAGGAACGGCAGGAGCCGGAGGAGCCGCCGCAGGCGTCGAAGCCCTGGGCGTGTTCGCGTCGAGGAAACGCAGCAGTTCCACCGGGAACGGCAGCACCAGTGTCGAGTTCTTCTCCGCCGACACCTGCACCACGGTCTCCAGCAGCCGCAACTGCATCGCCGCCGGGGTATCGGCCATGGTCGCGGCCGCCTGCGAAAGCTTGTACGACGCCTGCAGTTCACCGTCGGCCGAGATGACCCGCGCCCGGCGCTCGCGTTCGGCTTCGGCCTGGCGTGACATCGAGCGTTTCATCGATTCCGGCAGCGCGACGTCCTTGATCTCGACCCGGTCGATGTGGATGCCCCAGTCCAGCGCCGGGCTGTCGATCATCAGCTCCAAGCCCTCGTTGAGCCGTTCGCGGTTCGACAGCAGGTCGTCCAGCTCGCTCTTGCCGATGATGGACCGCAGCGAGGTCTGCGCGACCTGGCCGACGGCCGAGCGGTAGTCCTGCACGTTGATCGCGGCCAGTACCGGGTCGATCACCTTGAAGTAGACGACCGCGTCGACCCGCACGCTGACGTTGTCGCGGGTGATGCCGTCCTGCGCGGGGATCGGCATCGTGATGATCTGCATGTTGACCTTCTGGATCCGGTCCGCGAAGGGCACCAGCAGCGCCAGTCCCGGTTCCCGGATGGTCGCCCGGACCCGGCCGAACCGGAAGATGAGACCGCGTTCGTACTGTTTCACCACACGCAGGCTCGTCGCGAGCCAAGCGCCGCCCGCGACGGCGACCGCACTGAGAATCTCCACCACCATGGCTGCTCCCGGGGTTGTTCTCCCTGTTCACGGTACGCCCGGCGGGTCACGGTCGAAACACGGTGGACACGGCTGCCAAGGTGGGATCGTGACCGGTTTCAAGATCCCACCCAAATTCCTCGACCGTGCCGCCGAACTCGGCCCCGGAGCCGCCGAGTGGCTCGACTCCCTGCCCTTCCTCGCCGAGAAGTACGCCGGCAAGTGGGATCTCGAATTCGACGGCGAGGCCATGCACGGCTTCGTCGGCGTCGCCCAGCCCGTCCGCCGCTCCGACGGCTCGCCCGCGATCCTCAAACTCGGCTGGCCGCATGAGGAATCCGCCGACGAGCCGCTCGCACTGTCCACTTGGGCCGGTCAGGGCGCGGTCCTGCTGTACGACAACGTGCCCGAGGACGGCGTGCTGCTCCTGGAGCGGCTCGACGCCGGCCGGTCGCTGGAGACCGAGCCGATCCAGCAGGCCGTCGAGACCGTCGGCGCCTTGGCGCGACGCCTGGCCGTCCCCGCTCCCGAAGCGCTACAGCGTTCCCTTCGCGACGAAGCCGCGGAACTGGTCACCGAACTCCCGGGGACCTGGAGCGAACTGGGCGAGCCGTTCGACCGGAAGTTCATTGACGCGGCGGTGGAAGTCTGCGCGGATCTCGGCCCCACGGCGGGCGACCTGATGGCGAACGAGGACCTGCACTTCGAGAACGTCCTCGCCGGCGAACGCGAACCGTGGCTGGTGATCGACCCGAAGCCGCTTTCGGGTGACCTGGAGTTCGGCGCGATCTCGATCCTCTGGAACCGCGCGACCGAGTCCACAATGGACGACAAGATCGCGTGGTTCACCAAGGCGGCCGGAGTGGACGCCGAACGCACGCGGGCGTGGACACTCGTGCGCGCGGTGCAGAACTGGACCTGGCTCTACGAAGACCTCGCCGAGGGCACCTCGCCCGAGGCCATCGCCGAAGATCCCGCGTACGTCGCCGTCCCGGAAATCGCCGCCTGGGCATTGCGGTGATCACACGAATCGTCTCCCGCCCCGGGAGCCGATAACCTTCGGTCATGGCCGCCTTGAACAGGGTATTCGCAGCTCAGCTGGCCGGTTTGCCGGTTTTCGGACCCGACGGCGAATCGATCGGCAAGGTGCGCGACCTGGTGGCCGGCCTGCGGCTGGACCAGCAGCCGCCGCGGATCTTGGGCATCGTCGTCGAGCTGACCACGAGGCGCCGCGTGTTCGTGCCGATGTTGCGGGTGACCTCGATCGAGCCCACCGCCATCACGCTCGCCACCGGTTCGGTCAACATGCGCCGCTTCCACCAGCGGCCCAACGAGGTGCTGGTGGTCGGGCAGCTGTTCGACGCGTACGCCACGATGGCGGGCTCGGACACCCGGGTCACCGTCGTCGACGCCGCCATGGAGCCGACGCGGACCCGGGACTGGGTGCTCGCGAAACTCGCGATCCGCGAGCGGTCGAGCAGGCTCGGCCTCGGCAGGCGGCGCGCGCCGATGCAGGTGCTGCCGTGGTCGGAGGTGTCCGGGCTCGGGCTCACCGACCTGACCGGGCAGACCCAGGGCGCGGCGCAACTGCTGATGCTGTTCGACACCATGCGCGCGGCCGACGTCGCCGCCACCGTGCGGGACCTGCCGTTGAAACGACGGCACGAAGTCGCCGACGCGATGGACGATGAGCACCTCGCCGATGTCATCGAGGAACTCCCCGAGGACGACCAGAAGGAACTGCTGTCCTACCTCGCCGAGGAACGCGCCGCCGACATCCTCGAAGCGATGAACCCCGACGACGCCGCCGACCTGCTGGCCGAACTGGCACCCGCCGAGCAGAGCCGGTTCCTGGAGCTGATGGAACCCGAGGAGTCGGCGCCGGTGAAACGGCTGCTCAAGTACTCCTCGGACACCGCCGGCGGGTTGATGACGCCGGAACCGGTCGTCCTGACCCCGGACGGCACGGTCGCGGAGGCGCTCGCGCATATCCGCAACGCCGACCTCCCGGTGGCGCTGGCGAGCATGGTGTTCGTCTGCCGCCCACCCACCGAGACGCCGACGGGGCGCTTCGTCGGCGTCGTCCACTTCCAGCGGCTACTGCGAGAACCACCCGCGGAGATGGTCGCGAGCGCCGTCGACACGCAGTTGCCCGCGTTGCGGCCCGACGCCACGTTGTCCGAGGTCACCCGCTACTTCGCCGCCTACAACCTCACCTGCGGGCCGGTGGTCGACGCCGAAGACCACCTGCTGGGCGCGGTCACCGTCGACGACGTTCTCGACCACCTGCTCCCGGAGGACTGGCGCGAGACCGGGCTGCACGACATCACCGGCGAAATCAACGGAGAGACCGAGGAGGACGAACGTGCCTGAACTGACGTCCGGGCGGCGGCTGGACCAGCCCCGCGGCCAAGGCCGATTCAGGCTGAACATGGATCCGGACACCTTCGGCAGGCTCACCGAACGGGTCGCGCGGTTCCTCGGCACCGGCAAGTACCTGTTCTGGCAGACCCTGACCGTCATCGTCTGGATCGTGCTGAACCTGGTGGCGGTCTCGCTGCGCTGGGACCCGTACCCGTTCATCCTGCTGAACCTGGCGTTCTCGACACAGGCCGCCTACGCCGCACCGCTCATCCTGCTGGCGCAGAACCGCCAGGACGACCGCGACCGCGTCTCGCTGGAGGAAGACCGGAATCGGGCAGAGCAGACCAAGGCGGACACCGAATACCTCGCGAGAGAGCTGGCGTCGCTGCGGATCGCGGTCGGCGAGGTCGCCACCCGCGACTTCCTGCGCGGCGAACTCGACCGCCTCCGCGAGGATCTTGATGCCAAGCCGCGCAAGGGCAAACCCGACCGCGCCGCTACCGGTACGTAACATGGAGGCGTGACCAGTACGCAGCAACTCCCCAGCGTCGACGATGTCCGCACCGCGCTGAAGGCCGTGTACGACCCGGAGATCAAGAAGCCGATCACCGAACTCGGCATGGTCAAGGGCGTGGAGGTCGGTCCGGACGGTGTGGTCACCGTCGGGATCTACCTGACGGTCGCCGGCTGCCCGTTGAAGGCGACGCTGACCAAGGACACCACCGATGCCGTCGCGAAGCTCCCTGGCGTCAGCGACGTCAAGGTCGAGCTCGACGTCATGAACGACGAACAACGGACGGAACTGCGAAAATCGCTGCGCGGTGACGCCACCGAACCGGTGATCCCGTTCGCGCAGCCGGGTTCGATGACGCGGGTCTACTGCGTCGCGTCCGGCAAGGGCGGCGTCGGCAAGTCCTCGGTGACGGTGAACCTCGCCGCCGCGATGGCCGAGCGCGGGCTCTCCGTCGGCGTGGTGGACGCGGACATCTACGGGCACTCGGTGCCGCGGATGCTCGGTGCGCGGGAGAAGCCGACCAAGGTCGACACGATGATCATGCCGCCGCAGGCGCACGGCGTGAAGGTCATCTCGATCGGCATGTTCACCCCGGGCAACGAGCCCGTCGTGTGGCGCGGGCCGATGCTGCACCGCGCGCTGCAGCAGTTCCTCGCCGACGTGTTCTGGGGCGACCTCGACATCCTGCTGCTGGACCTGCCGCCGGGCACCGGCGACATCGCGATCTCGGTGGCGCAGCTGATCCCGAACGCGGAGATCCTCGTCGTCACCACCCCGCAGAAGGCGGCCGCCGAGGTGGCCGAGCGCGCGGGCGCGATCGCGCTGCAGACGCGGCAGCGGATCGCCGGTGTCATCGAGAACATGTCGTGGCTGGAGACGCCGGACGGCGGGCGGATGGAGCTCTTCGGATCCGGCGGCGGGCAGTCCGTGGCCGATTCGCTGTCGAAGTCGGTCGGCTCACCCGTGCCGCTGCTCGGGCAGATCCCGATGGACCCGCGCTTGGTCTCCCACGGTGACGCGGGGACGCCGATCGTGCTGGCGGAGCCGGGCGCCCCGGCGTCCCTCGTGCTCAAGGAGGCGGCGAAGAAGCTGACCGTCCGGGCGCGCGGGCTGGCCGGGATGATGCTGAACGTCACGCCCGCGGGCCGCTGACCTCAGCCCCTCGCCGATGCTATGAACGGCCCGTTACTTGCAAAATTTGCAAGTAACGGGCCGTTCATAGCATCCGGAGTGCCACGCAACTAGAGGACTGATTGCGGTGGTTGCGCGTGCAAGGACCGCAACCAGAGGACTAAACGCGGTAGGTGCCGGGGGTGCGGGGGTCGTCAGGTGGCGTCGGGGTCGACCGGAGGGCGCTCGCCCGGCTTCAGCGGCTCGGACTGGGCGGCCGTGGCCGGGTGGCCGTTGGGCTTCGCGGCACCGTTGGTACCGCCGCCGTTGGTGCCCCCGTTGGTGCCGTTGATGTTGTTGAGCCCGAGCGGATCCGAGTCACCGTCGAACAGGTGCTGGGTGACGACCCGCTTCGGGTCGAAGTTCCGCAGGCCGCGCAGATCCTCCAGCGGCTTGCGCAGCTGGTCGAATTCCGGGCCCATCTCCTCGCGCAGTTGCGTCTTGGCCCCGGTCGCGAAGTCGCGGACCTTGCGCACGCTCTTCGCCATCCACGCCGCCGCTTCGGGCAGCCGTTCCGGACCGAGGATGAAAAGACCCGCGACGATGATGATGAGGATTTCGCCCCAGCCGACACTCTCGAACACCTGTGTGAACCTCCGCCTCGGCCTCTTCCCCGTTCAGGGTACCCGTCCGAACCCTCTCAGTCCGAAGCCAGTTTCACGTCCACCACAAGCGAAGACCCATCCCGGACAAGCCGGACAGGAACCACTTCGCCGACCTCGCGGGCGCGGACCGAAACGAGTAGCTCCGCCGAGTCCCGGACGAGCCGTCCGCCGACCTCGGTGATCACGTCGCCCTCCTTGATCCCGGCCGACGCGGCCGGGCCGCCGGGGGCGACGTTGCGGACCTGGGCGCCCATGGTGCTGGAGCCCGCGACCGTCGACGAGGCGTTGATGCCGATGTCGGGGTGGACGACCTTGCCGTCCTTGATCAGCGTCTTCGCGATCTTCACCGCGTAGTCGCTGGGGATGGCGAAGCCGATGCCGATGCTGCCGCCTTCGGCACTGGACGAGCGGATGGCCGAGTTGATCCCGACCAGCGCACCGGTCGCGTCGACGAGCGCGCCGCCCGAGTTGCCGTGGTTGATCGCGGCGTCGGTCTGGATGGCCTCGTAGATCACCGGGGCGCTGCCGCCGTCGCCGCCCGCGGTCACCGGGCGGTTGAGCGCGCTCACGATGCCGGCGGTGACCGAGTTCTGCAGTGCCAGCGGCGAGCCGACGGCGATCACCGAATCGCCGACGGCCAGGTCGGACGACTTGCCGACCTGCAACGCGGTCGGGTTCGGCACGTTGACCTTGACCACCGCGAGGTCGGTCTTCGGGTCGGCTCCGACGATCTTCGCCTCGGTGCGCGTGCCGTCGTAGAACACGGCGGTGACTTTGGTGGCCGAGTCGGCCGTCGCCGCCGAGATCACGTGTTCGTTCGTCAGCACGTAGCCCTGGGTGTCGATCACGACGCCGGAGCCCTGCTGGCCGGCTTCGGCGCCGGGCTTGAACACCTCGAGCGAAACCACGGCGGGCGCGACCCGGTGGGCGATGTCGGAGATCGAACCGGCCGGGCGTTCCTTGGCGGCGTCGGCCTCGGAGATGCTGGCCTCGCCGGTCAGTTCGGTGCCGGTGTCGGCGAACCACCAGCCGACCAGCCCGCCCGCGGCGCCGACGACCAGCGCGACGGCGGCGAGCATCGCCAGCGCCTTCGTCTGCACACGACGCCCGAAGAGGACTTCCGGAAGACTCAGCAGCGCACCGTTCGGCCGCTTCGCGTCCTTGTCGTCATCCGGCTCCGTCTGCACGGCGGGCCCGGCGAGGACCGCACCGGAAGAGGGGTCGCGCCAGGGGTCCGAGGTCGTGGTCCAGAGCGGGGATTCTGCGTCGTCGTTCCCGGACGGCTCGGAACCGTTGGCCCCGTGCGGCCGCTCGAGCACGACACCTTCGGCGCCCGGCGGGCGACGGAAGGCCTCGGCGAGCGATTCCGGGGCGGGAGGGGCCAGGTTCACCGTCCCGTTCGTCCCGGACCGGTACAGCTTGTCGAAGGCCCCGTCGACGCCGTGCGGCCTGCCGAACGTGGCCGCCTGCGTCGGATCGACGGCGGGCCGGGCCAGTGGGCGCGGCGCCAACCGATCCCTCGCCGGGTCACCAGGCTGCTGAGGGTTCGCGTTCGGCTGCTCGGACATCATTCCCCGGGGCTGAGATCAGGTGGCCGGACGCGAGAGTACGCCAAGCCGGTGTCTTGATTCTGCCGTGACCACGGTGAAGTGCGCGTTGATTCGCCGAACCGGCGAAGAATGTGACACTTAAGGCAACCATGTCCCAGTTTGCGGAGTCTTACGGGCATGTCGCAAAACCCCGGAGGCCAGTTCCCGCCGCAGCAGCAGTACGACCCGAATCGGCAAGGTCAGTGGCCCCAGCAGCAGTGGTCCGAACAGCAGTGGCCTCAGCAGCAAGGCCGGCCACAGCAACCTCCCCAGAAGAAGGGCCTGTCCACCAAGGTCAAGGTGCTGCTGCTCGTCGCCGCGCTCGTCGTGGTCGGCGGCGGGATCGGGCTGATCTTCCTGATGAAGGCGGCGGCCGGGCCGGAGAAGCAGGCGGGGAAACTGGAGGTCGGCAACTGCGCCCTGCTGACCGGCACCGGCAAAGAGACCGACGCGGTGAAGACGCCGTGCGGCGCGCCCAACACCCCGTACATGGTCAGCACCGTGGGCATCGACCGTGGGGAGTGGAACTGCTCCGAAGGCTTCTATCGGGTGGCGATCCCGACGCCGATGCGCGGTGAAGGCGTGGCACTGTGTCTCGGGCTCAACGGCCAGCCCGGAGCCTGCTACGACGACATCGAGAGCAAGACCCCGCCGAAACTCGTCGACTGTGGCAAGGCGCGGCTGAAGGTGCTGACCACCGTCCCCGCGAACGTGATGGGAACCGGCTGCCCGGACGAGACGACGAAGACACTGACTTACACGAGCTATCTGGATCCGCGCTTCAAATCGAGCACGATCTGCTTCGGCAAACCCTGACGGATCAGCGGGCGGAAACGGGAACGGGCGCGCTCGACGTGCTCGGGGCCGGCGTGGGGCTGCGCGACGGTTCCGGCTGGAGGCCGCCGCCCAGCTGCGCGGGCAGCAGACCGGCGTTGACGCCCTGAGGCGGGACCAAAGCGGGGGTGGGCCGGTCTTCGATCCCCTCACCCGAGGTCGCCACCAGGGCCAGGGCGCTCAGCACCAGACCCGAAACGACGACTCCGGCGCCCTGGGCGTACTTCCGCCGGGAGGGGCCGAACCGCCCGCCGCCGAGAACGTTCGGCGACTGGCCCAGCGGGGCCGATGATCCCAACGGCGCGGCACCGCCCAGCACTCCATTGTCACGAAGGACGGCGGTGTCACGAAGGCCGGCGACCCTGTCGGGACGCTGGATGGCCACCAGCTGACCGTCGGCGGTCATCGCCAGATTGTCCGGCGCACCGGGAAGCTCGGTGTTCTGCGGGATAGAGCAGAGGCTCGCGAGGAAACCCGCCGACATCGACGGGGCGCCTGCCTGCTTCACGGCGGTGACGGCCTGGCGCTGCGCCGAGACCTCGGCCGCGCATCCCTGGCAGCGGGCGATATGCGCCGATGCCCTGTCCTGGGCGCCGAGCGACAGCTCACCGTCGACGAAGGCGACGATGGCGTCGGGAAGCAGATGCGACTCGGGGAGTGCCCAGCCTCGCGGTGCGGTCATACCCCCACCTTCGCAGACTCCTGCGCCGCGGCGCGTCGACGCTCCAAAGAAGCGCGGAGCGCCTGGCGGCCGCGGTGGATCCGGCTGCGCACGGTGCCGAGTTTGACACCGAGAGTGGCGCCGATCTCTTCGTACGAGAGACCTTCGACGTCACACAGCACGACCGCGGCACGGAACTCGGGCGGCAACTCGTCGAGCGCCTCCTGCAGGTCCGGGTCGAGGTGCGTGTCCGAGTAGACCTGCTCGGGGCTCGGGTCGTCACCGACGATGCGGTCGGTGTCCTCGGGGAGGCCTTCCATCCGCACGCGTGAGCGGCGGCGGGCCATGTCGAGGAAGAGGTTCGTGGTGATGCGGTGCAGCCAGCCTTCGAACGTCCCTGGCTTGTAGGACGCGAGGGAGCGGAAGACCCGGATGAAGGTCTCCTGCGTCAGGTCCTCGGCGTCGTGGGCGTTACCGGTCAGGCGGTAGGCCAGCCGGTACACGCGGTCGGCGTGCTCCCGCACGACCTCGTCCCATGAGGGCGGGGTCCATGCGGCCTCGTCCACGGTCACCGGTGTGACCTGGTCCGCGATCTGGTCCTGCATCGTTTCCTGCATCGGGGAAGTAGGCACCTCCATCAGCGTCTTCTCCCAGCTACTCCACCCAACGCGGGCGATCTGCACGGTGTTCCCGTCTTCGAAGACCAGTCTGTCCGGCCTGCTTATGTTTCTAGTGAGACAGGACTGAGAAGACCCTGAGAAGTCGGTACCAGGGAGTCTTCGCTCTTTTGTCGATAAGCAGCGCTAACCTCCGCGTGTGAATTCCGGGACGCATGCGGGCTCGCCTGCCGAGACCGCCGACGCCGACCTCGTCGACGGGTACCTCCCCGACGACGAGGTACTGGGCACCGCGCGGGCGCGGTCGGCCGACCTGGGGTGCGGTCCGCTGAGCGCGGGCGCCGGCGCGACTCTGCGTTTTCTCGCCACGACACTGCGCGCGAAAGCCGTCGTCGAGGTCGGGACCGGAGCGGGCGTGAGCGGGTTGTGCCTGCTCAGGGGCATGGTCGACGACGGGATCCTGACCTCGATCGACATCGAACCCGAGTACCACCGGGCGGCCAGGGCGGCGTTCCGCGAGGCCGGCTACCTGCCCGGGCGGACCCGGCTGATCCTGGGCCAGGCGCTCGACGTCCTGCCGCGGCTCACCCCCGGCGGCTACGACCTGGTGTTCGTCGACTCGGCGCCGATCGAGTACCCGAGTTGCTACGAGAAGGCCGTCTCGCTGCTGCGGCCCGGCGGGATACTGGCGTTCCACAACGTTTCGGGCACCAGGGTGACCGATCCCTCACGACGCGATCCGGACACGCTCGCCCTGCGCGAGGTCGCGCGGGCCTTCCGGGAGGACGAACGGCTCGTGCCGGCGCTGCTGCCGGTCGGTGGCGGGCTGCTGGTCGCCGCCATCGCGTAGCAAGGGACCTTTGCTATCGCCCCCTTCAACGCTGTTCCGTGAAGGCCACCTTGAGGGACTCTGATTCCCTCAAGGTGGCCTTCACGGACTTCGGGACCACCGAGACCACGGCGGCCACCGCCAGGGCCAGCCAGCAGGCGGTGAGCGCGATGAGCCAGGCCCAGCCCGCGTGCCCGTAGACGGTCGCCCCGACGGCGCCGCCGACGCTGCTGCCCAGGTAGTACGAAAGTGTGTAGAGCCCACCGACCTGGCCGCGGGCGTTCTCGGGCGCCTCTGCGGCGGCCCAGCCGTTGGCGACGGCGTGGGCGGCGAAGAACGCGCCGGTCAGCACCACGAAACCGAGGATGACCAGCGGCAGGGAGTCGGGCAGCGTCAGCGCGGCACCGGCGATCGTGAGCACCAAGGCCCCCACCAGCGCCCGGCGACGTCCGAAGCGGCCGACCAGCTTCCCCGCCGTCGCCGACGAGACTGACCCCATCGCGTAGGCGAGGAAGACCAGCGACGCGATCGCGGGCGTCAGGTCCAGCGGCTCGCCGGTCAGCCGGAAGCCCGCCGCGTTGTACAGCGCGACGAACGAGCCCATCGCCAGCAGCGCCACCGCGTACTGGACCAGCAGGACCGGTTTCCGCACGGCCTCGCCGAGCCCGGCCAGCACCGAGCGCCCCTGCTCGCGCAGCACCTCTGACCTGCGCCGATCCGCGAAAGTGAGAGCAAAGGTCCCCTGCTCCCCCGGCGGCAGGGCGATGATGGTGACCACCGCGCAGACCAGGCCGATCACCGCGACGACCACCAGCGCGCCGTGGTAGCCGAAGGGACCGGCGGTGAATCCGGCCGCGAGCCTGCCGACCATGCCGCCGACGGTGTTCCCGGCGATCATCGCGCCCACCGCCGCGGCGAGCCCGGCCTTGCCGAGCCGCTCCGCGAGGTAGGCCGCGGCCACTCCGGGGAACCCGGCGATGGCGACCCCCTGCAGCGCCCGCAGCACCAGTAGCGCCGGGTAGCTGGGCGCCAGCGGCAGCAGGAAACCGAAGACGACCGAAGCGACCACCGACGCGATGATCACCGGACGCCGTCCCACCACCTCCGAGAGCACCGCGATCGGCAGTACGGCGATCGCGAGCGCGCCGGTCGCGACGCTGACCGCGAGCGAGGCACCGCCGGGATCGAGGTGGTACTGCTCCGCCAGCTGCGGCAGCACCGGCTGCGGCGCGTAGAGCAGGGCGAAGGAGGAGATCCCGGCCGCGGCGACGGCGATCGTCACGCGGCGTGTGGTTCCGGTAGCAGGCACGACTCTGAAGCTAAGCCTGGCTAAACGATACGTCTAATACGGTCATCTGCCATTATCGATACCGTGCTGAATGAAAGGATGACCGCCCAGCTAGCCCCGCAACTGGCCTTGCTCACCGCCTTGCGCCGCACGACGAACGTCACACGTGCGGCCGAACTGCTCGGTGTGCCGCAGCCCACGGTAAGCCGCCGGATCGCGGCGCTCGGCGACGCCCTCGGCGCCCCGCTGACCGTTCCCGACGGCCGCGGCATCCGGCTCACCCGGGCCGCCGAACTCCTGGCCGACGCCGCCGAACGCGCCCTCGCCGCCGTCGACACCGGAGTCCGCCAGGCCCGCGAAGAGGTCGACCCCGAGTCCGGGCACATCGTTCTCGGCTTCCTTCACCTGCTCGGCCGATCGCTGGTCCCCACCCTGCTTCGCGGCTACCGGGCGGACCACCCCCACGTGCGGTTCACCCTGGTCCAGGGCTCGCGCCAGGACATGGTCGACAGGCTGACCAGCGGCGAACTCGACCTCGCGCTGCTCGCGCCCGCGCCCCTCGGCGATCCGCTCCTCGACACCGCCGTGCTCGCCGAGCAGGAGATCTTCCTCTCCGTCCCGACCTCTCACCGGCTCGCCGAGCGGCCCAGCGCCGCCATCGAAGACCTCGCCGACGAGGAGTTCGTCCTCCTCGAAACCGGCTACGGCCTCCGCACCATCACCGACGAACTGTGCGCCGCGGCCGGCTTCGCACCGAAGATCGCCTTCGAGGGCCAGGAGTCCGACACCGTGCGAGGGCTGGTCGCGGCCGGGCTCGGGGTGGCGCTGCTCCCCCGGTTCGAACCCGGCAGCCCGGCGGGCGTCGCCGAAGTCCCGCTCGTGCCGCCGGCCGGCCGGACGATCGGCCTGACGTGGCGCAAGGACGTCGTCCTGCCGCCCGCCGTCGCGCGGTTCCGGGAGCGGGTCCGCGCGCAGTCCTGGTGACGATCGTCGGGGTCGGTCACTGCCTTTCGCGCAAGGCGGCGAGTCCGTCATTTTCGCTAACTTCGGCTGAATGTACGACGACATCGTGGAGCTGGCGGGCGCGAGTCCTGGCTGGCTCCAGACGGCAGGCGTCCTGTTCACCGAAGCAGGACTGCTCGCCTTCGCCGCGCTCTTCGCCTGGTTGCTCTGGCGGGCACGCGCTTCGCCCGTCCGGATGGCCGTGGCCCTGCTGCCGCCCGCCGCGACCGCGATCGCCTACCTGATCAGTGAGGCGGTGAAGAGCGTGATCCGGGAGGACCGGCCCTGCCGGAACCTCGTCACGCTCGTCGACTGCCCGCCACTCGACGACTGGTCCTTCCCGAGCAACCACACGACGATCGCCGCGGCGGCCGCCGTCGGACTGGCGCTCGCCTGGCGGCGGCTCTCGCCTTGGGTGCTTCCCGGCGCTCTGCTGATGGGCTTCTCGCGGGTGTTCGTCGGCGCGCATTACCCGCACGACGTCCTCGCCGGTCTCGTCCTCGGGGCGGTGACGGCGTGGCTCGTGTTCCGGTACCTGACGGCCCCCGCGACCAGGCTCGCCCGGCGGCTCACCGCGCATGCCGGAGACGCGCCGACCCAGCCCATGCCGAGGGTGCGCCCGCGGGGCGATAGCAAAGGTCCCTTGCTCCCGCCCCGCAGGTGAACCGCAGGTCAGGCGTAGGAAGCGACCAGTTCGACCAGCGTCCGCGCGGCGAACCCTGTGGCTCCCGGCACGACGTCCTCGTAGGTCTTGTCGGCCCGCGCGGGGCCGGCGATGTCGAGGTGCACCCACGGCACGTCGCCGACGAACTCCCGCAGGAACAGCGCCGCGACGATGCCGCCAGGGCCACCGGGCGCCTGCCGGACGTCGCCGAGCGAACCCTGCACGGTCTCGGCCAGGTCCTCCAGCAGCGGCATCCGCCACCACGCCTCGCCGACCCGCTCGCCCGCCTTCGTGACCCGCTCCGCGAGCGCGTCTTCGGTGGCGAAAACGCCGCCGGTGCGGACGCCGAGCGAGACCTTCATCGCACCGGTCAGCGTCGCCGCGTCGATGACGACGTCCGGCTTGTGCTTCTTGATGCCGTAGACGAGCGCGTCGGCCAGGACCATGCGGCCCTCGGCGTCGGTGTTGCCCACTTCGGTCGTCTTGCCGCCGTAGTGGCGCACGATGTCGCCGGGCCGGTAGGACGAGCCGGAAACGTGGTTCTCGGCGGCGGGCACGAGCGCGGTGACCCGCACCGGCAGGCGCAGCGCGGCGATCGCGCGGACCGCGGCGATGATCGCCGCCCCGCCCGCCATGTCGGTGCGCATGAGGTGCATGCCGTCGGCGGGCTTGATCGAAAGGCCGCCGGTGTCGAAGGTGATGCCCTTGCCGACCAGCAGCAGATGCGTCGTTGCCCCGCGCGGCCGGTATTCCAGTTCGATCAGCCGGGGCGGCGCGGCCGAGCCGCCGCCGACGGCCAGGACGCCGCCGAAGCCCTCCGCCGCCAGCCACTTCTCGTCCCGGACCGAAACGGTCAGGTTCGGAAGGCCGCCCTTCGCGCGTGCGGTGGCGACAACTGTGTCGGCGAGCCAGGCAGGAGTCTTGATGTTCGAGGGCGCGTTCGCCAGGTCGCGTGCGAAGGCGGCGGCCGCGGCGAGTTCGCGGACCCGCTCCAGCGCCTTGTCGTACGCGGGCACGGCCCGCTCGTGGCGGGTCAGCAGCCGCACGGTCCGCACACTCGGCTTGGGCTCGTCGGCCGTCACCGTGAAGCGGTAGCCGCCGAGCAGCAGGCCGAACGCCAGTTCCTCGACGTGCTCGGCACCGGCGTCCGCGGGCAGTTCGACGGCGAACGTGCGAAACGCCTTCAGCCCGGCCTTGACGTCGTCGCCCAGCGCCGACGAGACGGCGCGGACCAGCGCGGCACCGGCTTTGCGGTAGTGACGCGGTTCGCCGTCGCCGACGCCCGCCAGCCAGCGGACGTCGCCGGTCGGAACGGTCTGGACGTCTCCGGCCTTGCCGGTGGGCCGCACGCCCCCGATCTCCTCGAGTACGGCGTCACCGTCCTCTTCGGACGGCGCCACGATCAGCGTGGCCAGCGGCGTGCCGCGCCGTAGGTCATCCGAGACCTCGATTTCGAGCAGCTTCCCCGGAACGGGGGGTAGCGGGTTACGCACAGTGAGCGACCTCCGGGCACAGATGAACCGCGACCCCGGCCTCCGAAGGGAGACCGGGGTGCGGGTGGTTGAACGTCGGTGCGGTCCGGCTCAGCCGGTGACCTCCTGCAAGGCCGCGCCGAGATCCTTCGCTTCTTCCGCGGAGAGCTCGACGACGAGGCGCCCACCACCTTCCAGTGGTACGCGCATCACAAGGCCCCGCCCCTCCTTAGTCACTTCGAGGGGACCATCTCCGGTCCGGGGCTTCATGGCCGCCATAGCGTGCTCCCTCCGTCTCAACCGGCGCGCCCGGGTCGCGCTCGTCAAAGCCAGCCGGGTCTACTGTCCATTGTCCCTCATCAGCGGCCGAGCGCGAACGCGGACCGATCTTTTGCCGCCGTATCGGTGCTGGTATGCGGCTCGCGAGGCTGAAAGACTTCACTCAGACCGCAGTTTCGCCGACTAGGAGATCCCGTGACCACATCCGACGTTCTGCTGACCGCCGACGCCGACGGCGTGCGCACCTTCACGCTGAACCGGCCGCAGGCGTACAACTCGCTGACCGTCGAACTCAAGGAACTGCTGCTGGCAGGGCTGCGCGACGCCGCGGTGGACGAAAGCGTCCGCGCCGTCGTCCTGACCGGCTCGGGCAAGGCGTTCTGCGCCGGGCAGGACTTGAAGGAGCACGTCGGGCTGCTGCAAGCGGGTGACCCGGCGCCGCTACACACGGTCAAGGAGCACTACAACCCGATCGTCAAGGCGATCGTGGGGATGCCGAAGCCGGTCATCGCCGCGGTGAACGGCTCCGCGGCCGGCGCGGGCGCCGCCTTCGCCTACGCGAGCGACCTCCGGATCGCCGCGACGTCGGCGAGCTTCCTGATGGCCTTCGCGAACGTCGGCCTCGGGCCGGACTCGGGCGCGTCGTGGACCCTGCAGCGCCTGATCGGCCTCGGCCGCGCGGCCGAACTGATGCTGCTGGCCCGCCCGGTCGACGCCGCCGAAGCGCTGACCCTGGGCCTGGTCGGCGAAGTCGTCCCGGACGAGGAACTGGCCGCCCGCGCTCAGAAGGTCGCCGCGAAGCTCGCGGCCGGCCCGACGGTCGCGTACGCGAAGATCAAGAACGTCCTCGCGGTCGCCGCCGAGTCCTCCCTCGAGGAAGCGCTCGACGCCGAGGACGACGCCCAGTCCGCGCTCGGCGCGACCGCCGACCACACCGAGGCCGTCGAGGCCTTCGTCGGGAAGCGCAAGCCGGCTTTCCAGGGCAAGTAGCAGCCCCCGAGAGACGCTATGAACGGCCCGTTACTTGCAAATTTTGCAAGTAACGGGCCGTTCATGGCATCGGCGACACTCTCTCGGGACCGGTACCGAGCGGTGGCGGTTAGCGTCCCGCGGTGATCCCGATCCCCGCCCACCTCCACGCGAAAGCCGCGGAGCACGGCCTCGGCGAATGCCTCCGCCGCTACCGTCGCAGGCCAGGGGTCGTCGGCACCTTCTTCGCCTTCGCACCACTAGCGGGCGCGCTGGCGCTCGGGATCCGCGAAGGCGACATGACCGGAGCGCTGGCCGTAGTGCTGTTCGTGTGGCCGCCTCTGTTCCTCCCGTGGTGCCACCTCACGAGGAAACGCCTCGACGGTGGCGTCTACGTCTTCACCGGCGGCTTCGCCGAGGTCTACGGCCGCAAGATCCCGCACGCGATCACCTGGGCCGAAGTCCGCGAAGTGCGCTACAAGGGCGTCGAGCACCGGGTGAACTTCTTCCCCGTCGCCTACGTCGCGAGGTGCACGATCGGCCTGCGCGACGGGCGCGAGATCGAGTTCGACGGCACTTACCGGCCGCTGGAGCGACTGGCGAACGACCTCCACGCCCGCGCGGCCTAGGCCCGGAAGCAGTCCTTCACGTGGTCGTCGACCATGCCCGTCGCCTGCATCAGCGCGTAACACGTCGTCGGCCCCAGGAACGCGAAGCCGCGCTTCTTGAGTTCCTTCGCCATCGCCTTCGACTCGTCGGTGATCGCCGGGACGTCACCCATCGTGCGAGGCCGTTTGTGCTTGGCCGGCGCGAACGACCACAGCAGGTCGTCGAGCGAGACGTCCAGGTCCTGGATCGCTCGGGCGTTGTTGATGGCCGCGAGGATCTTGGCCCGGTTCCGCACGATCGACGCGTCCCCCATGAGGCGGGAGACGTCGTCTTCGGTGAAGACGGCGACCTTCTTCGCCACGAACCGCTCGAACGCCTTCCGGAACGACTCCCGTTTGCGCAGGATCGTGATCCACGAAAGCCCGGACTGGAACGACTCCAGGCACAGGCGTTCGTACAGCTCGTCGTCGCCGTGGAGCGGGACGCCCCATTCGGTGTCGTGGTAGAGCACGTAATCCGGGGCCGAATTCCCCCATGAACAGCGCTTGATCCCGTCGGAACCCAGCAAATCCTCAGCCAACCCGGTACCCCTCCGCGTACTTCACGAACCTCTGCAGGCACAGCCGCAGTCCCAGCTCGAACCCCGGTTTCGCGACCGGCCAGCCGAGCCGCCCGACGACGCCGAACGGCGGCCGCAGGTGCTCCGCCCACACGAACGTCGACGAATGCGGCCCCTTCTCGATCACCTGGAACACCCCGGTGCCCTGCACGATCTTCCCCATATGCCGCACGACGCACCGCAGCGGCGGCTCCCAGCTGGTGATCTCCATCGTGTCGGTGAACCCGATCCCGGCGACGCCGGTGAACGCCGACAGCTTCGAGCCCACGCTGCGGCCGTTGCCCTCGATGACCTCGACGTCGGTGCCGAGCATCCACTCGCCCTGGCGTTCCCAGTCGGTCAGGGCGAGCCACGCCGTGCCGGCCGGTACCGCGACGTCGACGGACACGACGACATCGGTCACCTGGCGGCCTCTCGCTCGGCCTCCAGCTCGGCCACCCGGGACCGCAGGTCCTCGATCTCGACGCCGAGGCGCCGCATCACCCAGTCCACTTCGGACATCTTGTAGCCGCGCACCACCATCTGGTACCGGACCGCGTAGACGTCCTCGGCGGTGATGTCCTCGGCGGGCAGCCTGGTCGGCGAGCTGCCCGGGGGCAGCGGGGCCAGTTCCTCACCCCGGCCGAACACCACGGCGGCCAGCAGAAACACCACTGCGGCCACCAGCAGCATGACTACGAGGTAGATCAGGGCGGTCGTCACGCCACGATCGTGGCACACGAACGCCAAGATCGTCGCGCCAGCAACACGAGTCGCACGCTGACCACCACCCAAAGGATCATCAGCAGCCCGCACGGCACGGAGAGAAACAGTCTCGACGCGTCGAGGAGCCCGGTGGCGAACACCAGCATCGCCACCGAAAGCAGGTTGAGCCCGACGGCCTCGCCGATCAGCACCCCGACGGTCCGGACCAGGCGGGCGCCGTCCATCCGCCGGGAAAGCCAGCGCATGCAGACGAGGGCGAACACCCCCAGCACCGGCACGATGAACACCGAGCCGTGGGTGAACTGGGCGACGAACTGATACCAGGGCGGTGTCGGCGTCGCGAGCTGCGACCAGTCCCCGAAGGTCCACTTGCGGGCGAATTCCCAGGCGAGCTGCATGAGCGGGACACCGAGGATCAGCTTCCAGAGCGTGCGAGTGCCGCTGTGCATACCGAGTTCGGCCTGGTAGCCCTGCGCGATCACGGCGACCGGGCCGAAGTCCGCGACGGCGCGCCGCTGCGCGTCGAGCTCGCTCCAGCCGCCCTCGCGGTAGGCGTCGGCGGCGTCGTTGAGCCCGTCCCGCGCTTCGCGCAGCAGATCCCGCTTCGCCGACGCCGAACCGTCCAGCCGCGCGCGCAGGTCACCGAGATACGCCTCGATCACACTCATACCGTAATTCCCCCGAAGCTCCGCGCGGTCAGGCCGCGATCGCCATTTCCGGCCGCCGGTGACGGCGCGCGGCGACCGCGAGCCGCATGCTGAACAGGATCCACGCCCCGGACAGGACCGCGCACGGCACGCTGACGATCAGCCGGGCTGGCTCCAGCAGCCCGGTCGCGCCGCCGTACACCACGACCGCGACGAGGTTCGCCCCCAGCGCACCGGTCAGTGCCCACGAGACCGCGCGAGTGACGAGCGGACCGTCCCTCCGCCGCGAGAGCAACCGTGCCGCGATCAGCCCGGCGATCGCGACGGCCGGGGACAGCGCCGCCAGGGTGTCGGCCGTACCGATCGCGCGGTGGTACCAGGACGGCGGCGGGTCGCCGAACCGCGACCAGTCGCCGAAGCTCAGCACTCGCGCGAAATCCCAGGCGAGGATCAGCAGCGGGACACCGACGATCAGTTCCCACAGGACGCGGATGTCGCGCCGCAGCCCCAGCTCCGCCTGGTAGTCACGGGCGATCAGGTCGACCGGGCCGAAGTCGGCGACGGCCCGCCGTTCGGCTTCCGGTTCCCTGACTCCGCCCTCGCTGTAGGCCTCGGCCGCGTCGATCAGGCCGTCCCTCGCCTCGGTGAGCAGATCGGCCTTGGCCCCCGCCGATCCGCTCAACCGTCTGTCCAGGTCCGCGATGTAGGCCTCGATCGCGCTCATGCCGTGCTCCCCCCGAGGACACCACCTATGACAGTGGTGAACTCCTGCCACTCCGCCCGTTCCGCCGCCAGCGCCTTCTGTCCGGAGCGGGTGAGCTTGTACGTGCGGCGTTTGCGGCCGGACACGACATCCCACTCGCTGGCGAGGTACCCGGCCCGTTCCAGCCGGCGCAGCGCCGGGTAGACCGTGCCCGTCGGCAGGTCGAGCGCGCCGTCGCTGCGCAGCTGAAGCGCCTCGATGATCGCGTACCCGTGCAGCTTCCGGCCGTCGAGCACGGCGAGGAGCAACGCGTCGAGATGCCCGCGCAGGCTGTCGGCCTTCATAGATAGACAGTCTACACATCGTCGATCATCAGGGTAGTCGGGTCTTTCCCCGGACCGCCTCAGGGAATGTCCCCGAGATCACCCCGATTTCATAGATTTCGTGCCTACATGTAGCCAGCCTACGTATACAGTGCCTCGGCATGGACGCACTCCCGATCGCGAGACTCCAGTTCGCGACGACGACCTCGTTCCACTTCCTGTTCGTGCTGCTCACACTGGGGCTCGTGACGCTCGTCGCGGTGATGCAGACACGCTCCGCATTCGGCGGCAAGCCGGAACTGATGCGGATGACACGCTTCTGGGGCAGGCTTTACGTGATCAATTACGCGCTGGGAATCGTCACCGGAATCGTGATGGAATTCCAGTTCGGGCTGACCTGGACCGGCTTGTCCGCGGTCGCGGGCGACGTCTTCGGCGCACCGCTGGCCATCGAGACGCTGGTGGCGTTCTTCGCCGAATCGACCTTCCTGGGGCTGTGGATCTTCGGCTTCGGCAGGCTGAACAAGTGGGTCCACCTGACGCTGATCTGGCTGGTCACGCTGACCGCGTACGGCTCGGCGCTGTTCATCATGGTGGCCAACTCGTTCCTGCAGAACCCGGTCGGCACGCACGCCGAGAACGGTGTGCTGAAACTCGACGACTTCGGTGCGCTGTTCACCAATCCGGCGCTCGCGATGGCGCTGCCGCACGTGCTGAGCGCGGCGTTGATGGCCGGCGGTTTCTTCGTGGTCGGGGTCAGCGCGTATCACTTCATCAAGCGCACCGAGGAGATCGAGTTCTTCCGGCGCTCGATGCGGATCGGCGTGCTCGCCTCACTGGTGGGCAGCACGACGGTGATCGGCTTCGGCTTCGCCCAGTTCGGCACGTTGTCGGGCTACCAGCCGGACAAGCTGGAGTCAGTCGGGCCGCTCGTCGGAGCGTCGCTCGGGTTCATGATCCAGATCGGCTTCGTCGCGTTACTCGCCTCGCTCCTCGGCACCCTGCTGCTGTTCCGGAACTGGATCACCAGAATCAGGCCGCTGTTGTACGTGATGGTGTTCGCGATCCCGCTGCCGCTCGTCGCGGCGATCCTCGGCTGGGTGGTGCGGGAAGTCGGTCGCCAGCCGTGGCTGATCTACGGGGAACTCACCACTGCCGACGCCGTCGCGTCGATCCCGGCGGGCCAGATCCTGTTCTCCTTCGTCGGTTTCACGATCCTGTTCGCCGCACTCGCGATCGCCGACTGGGTGCTGATGTCGCGGGTCGCCAAACGCGGCCCGGAACCCGAGGAAGAACCGACGGCGCCGCGTGCCGAACTTCCCGTCCTGAGCGGAGTCTGACCGATGGTGATCTTGTGGTGGTGCGTGCTCGGTTTCCTGATCTCGGGCTATTTCGCGCTGGCGGGCTACGACTACGGCGTCGGCATGCTGCTCGGCAGGCTCAGCCGTGACGAGGGCGAGCGGCGGCGGGTACTCGGCGCGTTCGGGCCGTTCTTCCTGGCCAACGAGGTCTGGCTGGTGGCCGCGGTCGGCGTGCTCTTCGGTGCTTTCCCGCACCTGGAAGGGAAAGTGTTCTCCGGCGCCTACATCCCGGTCGTGGCGCTGCTGTTCGGGCTGGTCACGTTCACCGCGGCGGTGCAGTTGCGCAGCAGGCGGCCGGACGCCGGACGTGGCGCGTGGACGCTGGCGATCACGGTCGGCGCCTGGGTGACGGCGGTGTCCTGGGGCGTGTTCCTCGGCAACCTCGTCCTCGGCCTCCCGCTCGACGCCGAGGGGCATCCGGCCGGCGGCGTCCTCGCCTTATTCGACCCGTACGCGCTGCTCTGGGGCGCCGGGTTCGTGGCCCTGTTCGCGTTGCAGGGAGCTGCTTTCCTCGCCGTCCGGGCACCGGCCGAGTTCACCGCCCGCGCGAACCGGATCGCGAAAGCCCTGTTGGCGCCCGCGCTCGCGTTCTTGATCGTGGCAGTCGCCTGGGGCGCTTGGGAAACGACGGTGTCGTGGACCGTGCTCCCCGCGATCGCGCTGGCGTTCGGCGCGCTGGCCGTCGCGGCGGCGGCGCTGCGCGCGGCACGGCACAAGGTGGCGCTGATCGCCACGATGGTCCTGTCCGCGTCGCCGGTGCTGGCCGTCGGGACACTTCGTCTCCCGGACGCACTGGTGTCCTCTGTGGACGGAGGGTTCTCCTTGAGCCTGGCGGAAGCGGCCACCACGAACGAGATGCTCAGCCTGCTCACCTTCGTGCTGCCGCCCGCGCTGGTGGTGATCGCCGCAGTGCAGTGGGTGACGTGGCGGCGGCACAGCGACCGGGTCGATCAGCGTTCGTTGCTGCACTTCTAGGAGCCTTTGATGCCACCACTTCCCCGACTACGGCGCCACTTCGGCGTGCTGGCCGTGCTCGGCACGCTGTCCGCCGTGGCGATTCTCGTCCAGGCCGACGGTCTCGCGACGCTGCTCACCGGCGGCGGCGTGACCTGGGCGCTCGTGGCCGCGATCGCGGCACGGGTGCTGCTCACGGGCGTCCAGGGCGGTATCGGCGGGCGGTTCGCCGCGACCGTCAAGGCCGGGCTGCGCAAACGGCTTCTCGGGGCCGATGCCGAAAACCCGGGCGAGGTGGCGACCTTGGTGACCAAGGGAATCGACGCCGGCGACGCCTATCTGACCGGGTATCTGCCGACGCTGGTCATGTCGGCGATCGTGCCGGTCGCGGTGCTCGCCCGGCTGTTCACCGCCGATCTGGCGTCGGCGCTGATCATCACCGCGACACTGCCGCTGATCCCGGTGTTCGCGATCCTGGTCGGCCAGCACACAAAGGCGAAGACGGCCAAGCAGTGGCGACTGCTTTCCCGGCTGGGCGGGCATTTCCTCGACGTCACGCGTGGGCTCGGGACGCTCAAGGTGTTCGGCCGCGCCGAGGCGCAGGCGAAGACGGTGCGGGCGATGGCGGACGCGCATACGGACGCGACGATGCGCACGCTGCGGGTGGCGTTCCTGTCCGCTCTGGTGCTGGAACTGGTGGCGACGCTGTCCGTGGCGCTCGTCGCGGTGCCGATCGGCTTCCGCCTGCTGGAAGGCGGGATGGTCGTGCACACCGCCGTGCTGGTGCTGCTGCTCGCGCCCGAGGCCTACCTGCCACTGCGCGCGGCCGGGGCGAAGTTCCACGCCAGCGCGGAAGGACTCGCCACTTTGAAGGAGGCGCTGGCCGTCCCGGCCCAGGAGGTCGTCCGGGGCACGCACGTGGCCCGGTACGGCGCACCGCGGATCGTGCTGGAGAAAGTGAGCGTCGCGTACGGCGATCACATCGCACTGTCCGAAGTGGACATGACGATCGAGGCCGGTGAACACGTCGCGCTGGTCGGCCCCAGCGGGTCCGGGAAGAGCACGTTGCTGGCGGTATTGCTGGGATTCGTCACACCGACGTCCGGCCGGGTCCTGATCGACGGCGTCGACCTGCGTGAACTGGAGCCGGGGCCGTGGCGGGCCGGAACCGCGTGGGTGCCGCAAAGGCCGACGCTGTTCACCGGGACGGTCGAGGAGAACATCGCCATGGGGCAGGTGCCGGACGTCCAGGCGGCGGCCCGCGCGGCGGCGTTCGACGAGGTCGTGCAGGGCTTACCCGACGGCTACCGGACGCGCATCGGGGAACTGGGCGCGCCGCTTTCGGCCGGGCAGCGCCAGCGGCTCGGCCTCGCGCGGGCTTTGGCCCGCACCGAAGCGAGTCTCGTACTGCTCGACGAACCGACGGCCCGGCTCGACGCGGACACCGAATCCGCCGTGCTCGGCGCGACCCGGGAACTGCTCACCGGCCGGACCGCGGTGCTCGTGGCCCACCGGCCCGCGATGGCCGCGCTCGCCGGCCGGATCATCGAAGTCCGCGATGGGTCAGTAAAGGAACGGGAACTAGTGTGAACGTCTGGGGAGTGTCCACCAAGGATGTCGTCCGGCTGGTGCGCGCCGGGCTGATCGCGGCCGGGGCGGAACTGGCCGGACTGGCGCTGATGGCCACCGCCGCGTGGCTGCTGCTGACCGCGGCCGAGCAGCCGCCGCTCGCTTCGCTGACGGTGGCGATCGTCGCCGTGCGGACGCTGGCGTTGCTGCGCGGTGGCCTGCGCTACGCCGAGCGCCTGGCGGGACACGAAGTCGTCCTGCGGTATCTCGGCGCCTTGCGAACCCGGGTGTACACGTCCCTTTTGCCCCACCGGGTCTCCCGGCATTCCGGCGGTGATCTGGTGACGCGTCTCGTGTCCGATGTGGACGCCGTGCAGGACGCGATCCTCCGCTGCCTGCTGCCCGCCGGTGTCGCCGCCTTCGTCGGGCTGACTTCGACCACGGTGGCGCTGTTCGTCAGCCCGGTGGCCGGGCTGGTGCTGGCCGCGGGTCTCGCCGTCGCGGGGATCGCGTTGCCGTGGCTGTGCGTCCGGATCACCCGTGCGGCGGCGGAACGGAGTGCCCCGGCCCGCGCGGACCTCGCCGAACGGTCGGTCGAGCTGATCACCGGACGGCGGGAACTGATCGCGTACGGCGTCCATGAGTCCACTGTGGACGCAGCACACGGTGCCGTCGACGCACTCGCCGCGCGGGATCGGGCGACGGCGAACCGGACCAGTCTGCTGACCGCGGCCGGGATGCTGGTCCAGCTGCTCACCTGCGTCACCCTCGCGCTGACCGCCGGGGTTTCGGTGCCGATGACGGCGGCGCTGGCGCTCGGCGCGCTGACCGTGTTCGAGCTGGTGCTCCCGCTGATCGCGGCGGCCCAGCGCTGGGTGGAGGTCCGGGCTTCGGCCGGGCGGGTACGCGCGCTGCTGACCGAACCCCTGCCCGCACGTGGAACGCTGGCGCCCGAGCCGGGACATTTGCGGCTCGAAGGGGTCGGCGTCCGTTTCCCCGGCCGGGCTCCGGCACTGGCGGGCGTGGATCTCGACCTGCCGCCGGGCAAGCGCGTCGGCATCCTGGGGCCGAGCGGGGCCGGGAAGACGACGCTGCTGAACGTGCTGCTGGGTTCCGTCGCGCCGACCGCGGGGCGGGCTCTGTTGAACGGGAAGCCGCTCGACGACTACGACCCGGCGCTGCTGCCGTCGGTGGTTTCGGGCGCGCTCGCGGACGCGCACGTCTTCCATACGACGGTCCGGGAGAACCTGCTGCTCGCGAAGCCCGGCGCGGCGGACGCCGACCTGCTCGCGGCCTGCGCGACGGCGGGTTTCGACCTGCCGCTGGATCGCGAGGTCGGCTCCGACGGCGACACGCTCTCGGGCGGACAGCGCCAGCGGCTGGTCCTCGCCCGAGCGGTGCTGGCCGCGCCACCGGTCCTGGTGCTGGACGAGCCGGTCGAGGGGCTGGATCCGGAGCACGGCGACGCGGTCCTGGCCGGCGTTCTCGCCGCCACGCGCGGCACCGTGGTCCTCGTGACGCATCGTGAATCGCAGTTGGCCGGCTTCGACGAGGTACTACGACTGGGTTAGGCCGCGGACTTCCCGCATCGGCGGCCGGTCGCTGATCGACACCTCGGCCACCTCTGGCAGCCATTCGTCCTCTAATTGCCGGAACTGGGTGAGCTGGGCGGGATCGTCCGACTTGATGCCGCAGCGCGCGAGCGCCGTCCCGAGGATCTGTCGCGCCATCACACCGAGCTGAAGCAGCGAGCGGTTGCGATGCTTGCGTACACCGAGGTTGACCTGTGCCAGCCCTTCGAGGCCGTAGCGCGCTTCGGCGTCGAGGATGAGCCCGATCTCTACGCCGTACCCGGCCGCGAAGGGCACCGACTCGAGGAACTCGCGCGTCGCGCCGTACTCGCCACCAAGGGGCTGGATGAGCCCCGAGAGTGACGGGCGCAGCGCCGAGAGGACCGGTCGCGCCAGCAGTTCGGTGACCCGCCCGCCGCCACTGCTCTCCAGTCGCAGCGGCCGCCGATAGAACCCCTTGACCAGGTGGACGCCGTCCTCGCAGAGCAGCGGGCCGAGCAGCGTCGGCACGAACGCCGGATCCGGGTCGACCAGGTCGGAGTCGAGGAACACGATGACGTCGCCGGTCGTCGCGGCCAGCGACCGCCACAGCACCTCGCCCTTGCCCGGCACCGGGGGCAGCTCGGGCAGCACGTCCTCGCGGCGCACCACCCGCGCGCCGGCGCGCTCGGCCAGCTCGACGGTGGCGTCGGTGGAACCGGAATCCATCACGATCAGCTCGTCGACGACCGTGCCCAGCAGCGGCCGGACCGACCCGACGACGTCCGCGACGGTGTCCTCTTCGTCGAGTGCCGGTAGCACGACCGAAACCGTCCGGTCACCCTTCGCAGCGACGATGTCGTCGAGCGTCCAATCGGGGTCCTGCCACGTGCGCCGCTCGAACCAACTCATGAGTAGTGATCGTGCCATGCTGGAGTCCGACACCCCGTCGATGGAGGAACCTTGCTACCGCTACTCGTCCGCTACGTGTTGGGTCCGCTGGTCAGGGCGCTTTACCGCCCCGAGATCCGCGGCGCCGAGAACGTCCCCGCCACGGGGCCGGTGCTCCTGGCACCCAACCACCGGGCGGCCTTGGACACCGGCGTGATCACTTTCACCACGACCCGGCAGGTCAAGTTCCTGGGCAAGGCGGAGTACTTCACCGGACGCGGGCTCAGGGGCAAAATGATGGCCGGATTCCTAGGCGGCCTCGGCTACGTCCCCGTCGAACGCGGCAACGCCCAAGCCGGGCTCGCCGCGCTGGAAGCGGCGCGGAAGGTGCTCGACGCCGGCGGCGCGTTCGCGATCTACCCCGAAGGCACCCGCTCGCTGGACGGGCGGCTGCACCGCGGCCACACCGGCGTCGCGGCGCTGGCACTGGCGACCGGCGCGAAGGTCGTCCCCGTCGCGCTTTCCGGCACCGAGAACCTGCAGCCGCCCGGAAAACGGATCCCGCGACGGACGAAGATCACGGTCACCTACGGCACGCCTTTGGACTTCTCGCGGTACGAGGGGCAGGACTCGTCACCGGCGATCCGGCGTTCGGTGACCGACGAGATCATGTACACGATCCTGGAGCTTTCGGGGCAGGAGTACGTCGACTCGTACCACAAACGCCCTGATCAGAGCGCTGCCTGACGCCAAAGCGAGAGCAAAGGTCCCCCGCTCCCCCGCGTCGCCTGCCGAGCCCCCCAGCGATGCTATGAACGACTCGTTACTTGCAAATTTTGCAAGTAACGGGCCGCTCATAGCATGAGTTCGCGCGCAAGTACCTGCCCGCTACCTCACTTGGCCCACTTCGGGCGCGGCGGCGGTACGTAGTCCGCGAAAGCGTCCAGAAGCGCCGAAGCGTCCGAGTCGATCGAGAGCATGTCCCGGTACCCCGCCGACAGGAAGCCTTCCGACACCATGTGGTCGGCGAACTTCAGCAGCGGCGCGTAGTACCCGCCGACGTCGACCAGCCCGATCGGCTTCTCGTGCAGCCCGAGCTGCGCCCACGTCCAGACCTCGAACAGTTCCTCCAGCGTCCCGGCGCCACCGGGCAGCGTGAGGAAACCGTCCGAAAGCGCGGCCATCTTCGCCTTACGCTGGTGCATGTCGGCGACGACGTGCAGTTCGGTCAGTCCGGCGTGCGCGATCTCGACGCTGCCCAGCGCCTCCGGGATCACGCCGATCACCTCGCCGCCCGCGGCCAGCGCGGCGTCCGCGATGACGCCCATCGTGCCGACCGAAGCGCCGCCGTAGACCAGCCCGATCCCCCGCGAGGCCAGCAACGTGCCCAGCGCACGAGCCTCCTCCGCGTAGCGCGAGTCGAAGCCCATCGACGAGCCGCAGAAGACGCACACCCTGCGCGGAGCCGCCATCAGTGGGTGTCCTCCCATGCCTGGTAGGAGTCCTGCACGACCTGCACGGCGTCGTCGATGTCGTCGGTGACGTGCAGCAGGCCGAGGTCCTTCTCGCCGATCTTGCCCTCGGCGACCAGCGTCTTGGCGATCCAGTCGTACAGACCGCCCCAGTACTCGGTGCCGAACAGCACGACCGGGAACTTCGTGACCTTCTTCGTCTGCACCAGGGTGAGCGCCTCGAACAGTTCGTCGAGCGTGCCGAAGCCACCGGGCAGGCAGATGAAGGCCTGCGAGTACTTGATGAACATGGTCTTGCGGGCGAAGAAGTAGCGGAAGTTGACGCCGAGGTCGACCCACGGGTTCAGGCCCTGCTCGAACGGCAGCTCGATGCCGAGGCCCACGGAGAACCCGCCCGCCTCGTTCGCGCCGCGGTTCACCGCCTCCATCGCGCCCGGCCCGCCGCCGGTCATCACCGCGAACCCGGCGTTCGCGAGCGCGGCGCCGATCTTGCGGCCGAGTTCGTATTCCGGGTGGTCCCGTTTGGTCCGCGCGGAGCCGAACACGGTCACCGCGCGCGGCACCTCGGCCAGCGCGCCGAAGCCCTCGACGAACTCCGCCTGAATCCGCAGTACCCGCCACGGGTCGGTATGCACCCAGTCACTCGGCCCCCGTGAGTCCAGCAGGCGCTGGTCGGTGGTGCTGCCCTGGTCACGGCGATCCCGCCGCAGCACGACCGGGCCCTTGTGGCGCTCGATCGGACGTTCCGGGTACTGGCCGTCGGGGAATTCGCTTGTCTCACTCACCCCGCCAAGACTACGACGTCGTCACCGTCCGGAGCGGCAGCATCGCCGCGAACAGGAGTTGTCGGCTACGCGAACGTGGGGCCCGCGACGATCCGCGGGCCCCACGTCCACACTCAGGACCGGCCGGCCAGTGAGAACGCGAGCATGGCCGTCGATGTGAAGTCGATGGCGGGCTCGTTGCTGGGCCACGACGCGAGGTCGTCGGTGTAGCGGGACTCGGTCGTGTCGAAGGCGTCGTAAGGCTTCGTGCACTCCTTCGCCCCGGCCGGGAACGGCAGGTCGGCGAAGTGCTCCGCCCCGTTCGGTCCATTCACGACGGCGCCGTAGAGCACCTTCTGCTCACCGGCGAGGTTCGCCGCCTGGTGGTGCGGGCAGCGCGGGGACGTGGTGCCGACGCCGACGACCAGCGAGATACCCCAGGCGTTGGCGCCGAGGGTGAAGTTCCGCTGCTGCGAACCGAACGCGGCGTACCGGCGGTCGCCGGTCAGGTCCTCGTACAGCCGCTCGGTCGCGGCGAACCCGAAGCTCTTGCTGGCGGCGTCGAAGTCGGTGACGGAGACGGCCGTCCGGAAAGGACTCTTGGCGGCGTTCGCGACACCCTCGTCGAGCTGACGGCGGAGGTCTCCGATCAGCTCCTTCGGGCCGAGCGCGGCACCCGGGACACCGTGACGCAGGAGCTTCGCCAGTTCGGCGTGCGCCAGCGCGCTGGTGTCGTACAGGTTGAGCGTGCTCTTCTCCTCCAGGTCGATGTAGGCCTTCGCCCAGTGCGTCGCCTGCCGTGTCCACTCCGCGGATCGCGGATCCCGCAACGCCTTGCCCGCCAGTGCCAGCTGCGTCGCGCCCAGTTCCATGTCGTCCCGCCAGGACGATTCCGGGTAGTACGCGTGCGGGAAGGCGGTGACGAGTTCACCGACGTTCGTGGTCTTGGCCTGAGCGAAGACCGAGGCCGCCTCGGCGAGGTACTTGCGGGCCAGCGCCGGGTTCCGCTTCGCCTCCACCTGCGCGCCGAGCGCGAAAGCGGCGGCCACGCGGCCGGCGAGGTTCGGGCTGAGCGCCGAACCGCCGGGGTTGGCCGGGAAGACGGGGCGGTGCTTGACGAAGTACTTGGGGTCACCCGGTTTCACGTCGAGCGGGTCGTCGTCGTGCGGGTTCCGCCAGACGTCGTGATCGCCGAGGAAACCGAACTTGTCGCTGCCCGTACCGATTCCGACCTGGGCGTAGAGCGTCTTGCTCTTCTGGTCCCACATCTTGTCGAGCCAGTCGAGGCCGAGCGTGACCTCCTTGGCGAGCACGGGGTCGTGGCCCTCGCGGAGCACGTAACCCATTTCCGCCAGCGAGTACGCCGTGTTCGAGGTGAACTTGACGAAGTCGCCCGCGTCGACCCAGCCGCCTTCGACGTCGATCGGGCCACCGACCGGCTTCAGCGGTTCGGCGATCTCGTCGCCGCCCTCGCCGACGAACACCGGCCAGTCGTAGATCGTGGCCTGCTTGTCCGCCAGGTGCGAGGGTTTGCGGTCGAGACGGCCGGGGATGATGTCGTCACCGTCGCGCTGCGCCTGGAAGAACTCGTTGGTGGCACGGACGAGCGGGGTGAACAACCGCCGCTGAGTGTCCACCCGGAACGTCGGCGAGGTCGCCTTCGTCTCGCCGTTGACCTCGATCCGGTACTTGCCCGGCAGCCGGACCCTGGACAGGTCGAGCTGGTACACCGCCGGGTACTTCGCGTTCCACGCGCCGAGCGACTGCCCGGTCCGTCCACGATGGACGGTCCAGCCGCGTTCGTCGACGACCGAGAACGACCCCGGCGCGCTGGAAAGCAGGTAGGCGTACTTGGTTTCGGTGATCCCGTAGCCGACTTGGTCGACCCGGACCTCACCTTGTACCGCGGCCGCGGCCGAAACCGCCGGAACCGTCAAACCCCCGAGGACCAGTGCCGAAACCGCGGCCACCGCCCGGGACCAGGAACTCACCATCATCGGCGCCCCGCTCATGAAGGAGTGGAAGAATTAGTTAAGAAAGTTTCCTTTTTATTACGCAGGACGCTAGCGCGCGGGACATCCCCCGTCAATATGTCCGTTTCCCCCCATCCGGGGAGTGTTCTTGCCGGTCGGAAACCCACAGGGTTCGAGCAACGGTTAGCGGGTATCCCACTACTTCGAAGCAGCGAACGGGGCAGGCGATGACGAACTGGCACGAGCGGATGACCGGCTGGCACAAGTCGAGCTACACCCACTGGGAGGAAAACGCCTGCGTCGAGATCGGCACCGACGGCGATCTCGTCGGCATCCGCGACACCAAGCAGCGCGAACTCCCGGCCGAGGTCAGACCGGTTCTCGTCGTCCCGGCGAGCGGATTCGACGCGCTGCTCGCTCACCTGTCCGGCTGAACCCGGATACCCGCCGGGAAATCGTCTACCGTGTGGCAGTGCCGTCCCTGCCGACCCTGCGAACCGAGGCCGAACCACTCGGCGCGCGGATCCGGCGGTTGCGCAGGGCGCGCGGGCTGACTCAGCGTGAGCTCGCCGAGCCCCGGTACGACCGCGGCTTCCTCGCCAAAGTGGAGTCCGGCAGCCGCGTGCCCTCCGGTGACGTGCTGGCCCATCTGGCGCGCCGTCTCGGGCTGACCGCGGACGAACTCCGCTTCGGCAGGCCGCCGGGCGCCGCCGCCGAACTCACCGACGCGCTCGAGACCGCGTATCGCGAGTTGCAGCAGGGCGGCCTCGAGTCCGCCGAGCGCGAGTTCACGCGGGTGGAAGGGCGGGCTTTCGAGTACCGGTTGCCGGAGATCGAGTGCCACGCGCGGTTCTACCTCGGCGAGGTCCAGTGGCAGCGCTACGACATCCCGCTGGCGGCCCAGGGATTCGCGCACGCGCTCGAACTCTCCGAAGCCGCGTCTCCCCGGCTGTACGGGATGATCGTCAACCGGATGGCCGCCTGCCGCGCACTTTCGGGTGACCTGGGCGCGTCGGTCGCGCTGGTCGAAACCGCGCTCGCCGAACTTCGCGCCGCCGGCCCCGTCGACCCCGACGCCGAACTGGCCCTGCTGACCGCGCTGATCCACCCGCTCATCGAAATGGGCGCCCTCCGCCGCGCCCGGCGCGCCGCCGAGGAAGGGCGGCGCACCCTCGCTTCGGCGCACCGCAAGGACATCGCCGCGCGCTACCACCGACAGGCCGCTCAGCTGTGGCAGGCGATCGGCCTGACCGAGCGCGCCGAAAAGGACCTCTCGCGGGCGCTGCGGTTGTTCACCTCCATCGGGTACGACCGCGATGCCGCCCGGAGTCGCTGGGCGCGCGGCTTCCTGTGGCGGCGGATGGGCAGGCTCGACGACGCACACGCCGAACTGCTGCTCGCCCGCGATCTCCTGGCCGAGGCGGGTTCGCGGGAAGGCGTGCTGGGCGCGACCATCGAACTCGCCGACGTCCGCCGTCGCCAAGGCGCGTTCGACGAGGCCGTCGCACTCGCCGAGGGCATCCGCCCGCTGCTGGATCGATCCCCCGACATCGAGGCCAGGGCCGAAGTGCTGCGCCTGCTCGGGCTCATCGCGCGGGCGAAGGGCGATCTGCCCGGCGCGACCGGCCTGCTCGAAGAAGCCGCCGACGCCCAGGAGCGCGCCGAGTTGCGCGGCGCGCTCGTGGCGACTTCCTTGCACCTGGGCGACACCTTGCGCAGTCGCGGCTTGCTCGCCGAGGCCGTCCAGGCCTATCGGCGGGGCGTTCGCGCTGCCGCTATGTCCGATTCCGGGCCGCTCGGATGAAAACCATACGAAAGTCGCCATATATCGCACCTGGCGGGAAAATCCTTACTACACAGGGATTTTATTCCCTGCATGTTGATCACCCGTCGGGCCGCTAGGCCATCCGGCCCATTGACGCCCCTGTGACCGGCTCCTTTACTCGGACGTGTCCATCGGGATAACTGCAGTTATCCGAATGGACACGCTCCCCGTCCCCGCCGTGCTCCCCGCCCCGGTCGAATTCCCCGCCGCGCCGCTGGCCGTCCGGGTTCACGGTCCTGCCCAATGGAAGGTTCCCATGACCGTTCAGCAAGGGCTCAGAACAGGGTTGGCGGCCATCGCCGGCCTTGCCCTGACCTTCGCGCTCCCGGTGACCCCGGCGAGCGCGAACACCGCGACGATCCAACCCGCGAGCCCCGACTCGGTGGCCGCGAGTGCGGCCGACCGGGCCGCCGCAGCCGGGGTGGACCACCTGCGCAAGGGGGCCGACGAAGGCTTCCACCGCGTCGGGCTGACCCCGGGCGGCGGAGGACTCTTCTACGCCGCCTACGAACGAACCTACCGTGGCCTGCCGGTGATCGGCGGCGACGCGGTGGTGGTCGCCGACGGCGCCGGGCGTGTTCGCGGCACCAGCGCGGCGGAGACCGCGGCCATCTCGGTCGGCACTTCGGCCAAGGTCACCGCGGCGAAGGCGAGTGAGATCGCCCGCGGTCATCTGTCCAAAGTAGACAGCGTCAGTACACCGAAACTCGTGGTGCTGGCGGGGAACTCTCCCAAGCTCGCCTACGAGGTCGTCGTCGCCGGCACCAAGGCGACGTCGCCGAGCAACCTGCACGTGTTCGTGGACGGGGCCACCGGCGCCGTTCTGCAGACCCGTGACGACGTCAAGCAAGCGGCCACCCCCGCGCCCGCGCAGACCACGTCGGGCGAGGTCGGCGTCCTGGGCACCGGGAACAGCTACTACGTCGGCAACGTCACCATCGACACGACGAACTCCGGCGGCACCTACTCCACCCGCGACCCGCAGCGCAGCAACCTCAGCTGTGCACGCCAGGGCGGCTCGCCCTTCACCGGGCCGGACGACAACTGGGGCAACGGCTCCGGCACCGACCTCGAAACCGCTTGTGTCGACACGCTCTTCGGCGTGCAGACCCAGTGGAAGATGCTGTCCGAGTGGCTCGGCCGCAACGGCATCAACGGCAACGGCGGCGGCTTCCCCGCCTACGTCGGCCTGAACCAGGCCAACGCCTACTGGAACGGCTCGTCGACCACCTTCGGCCGCTCCTCGGACAGCCAGCGTCAGGTCACCCCGATGGACGTCGTCGCGCACGAGTACGGCCACGCCATCTTCCAGACCACGCCGGGCGGCGCGGGCAGCGGCAACGAGAACGGCGGCCTCAACGAGTCCACCGGTGACATCTTCGGCGCCGTCACCGAGCACTACGCCAACAACGCCAAGGACCGGCCGGACTACGACGTCGGCGAGGGCGTGAACCTGGTCGGCCAGGGCCCGATCCGCTACATGAACCAGCCGAACCGGGTCTCCGGGCACCCCAACTGCTACAGCTCCTCCATCCCGAGCACCGAGGTGCACGCGGCCGCGGGTCCGCAGAACCACTGGTTCTACCTGCTGGCCGAGGGTTCCGCGCCGGTGGGCAAGCCGGCCAGCCCGACCTGCAACAGCAGCACCGTCACCGGCATCGGCATCCAGAAGGCCGCGAAGATCTTCTACAACGGCCTGCTGAAGAAGACCTCCGGCTGGAACCACAAGGCGGCCCGCAAGGCCACCTTGGAAGCGGCGCTCGCGCTGTACCCGGGTTCCTGCACCGAGTTCAACACCACGAAGGCGTCGTGGGACGCGGTCAGCGTCACCGCGGCGACCGGTGAACCGACCTCGTGCACCCCGCAGGGCAACGACTTCTCGGTCGGCGTCACCCCGGCGTCCGGCACCGTCACCGCGGGCCAGTCGGCGACCGTCACGGTGAACACCGCGACCACCAACGGTTCGGCACAGTCGGTGGCGCTCACCGCCGCCGGCCTGCCCTCCGGCGCGACCGCGACGTTCAACCCGGAGTCGGTGCAGTCCGGTGCCTCCTCGACGCTCACCATCGCGACGTCGGCGAGCACCCCTGACGGCACCAGCACCATCACGGTGACCGGCACCGCCGCCAGCGGAACGCATACGGCGCAGTACACCCTGACCGTCGGCACCGGGAGCGGGGTCAGGACGTTCACCAACGGCACCGATTTCGCCCTCAACGACTACGCCACGGTCAACAGCCCGGTCACCTCGACCGCGACCGGTACGGCGACGTCGCCGGTGAAGGTCTCCCTCACCGGAACGCACACCTGCTCCGAGGACCTGCGGATCAGCCTGCGGGCCCCCGACGGCAGCACGTATTCGGTGAAGCAGACCGGTTCCCTGCCCTGCACCCAGCTCGGCACCCGGAACTACTCCGTGAACGTGACCAATGAAGCCGCTTCCGGAACGTGGACGCTCGTGCTCTACGACGCCTACGCCCAGGACACCGGCACGCTCGACAGCTGGACCATCACCGTCTAGCCCTCCCCACCCACGGTCCGTGAAGGCCTCCTTGAGGGACTCTGAGTCCCTCAAGGAGGCCTTCACGGACCACTATCAGGAAGGAACCCCCAAGCATGAAGTGGGGAAAGCGAATAGGAGCGGCTGTCGCGGGCATGGCCGCCGTGCTGGGCGTCGTGACGGCGCCCGCGCAAGCGGTGACGGCCGAGACCATCCTGGCCGCGCCGGACATCTCGCTCGCCAACGTCAAGTCGCACCTGAGCGCGTTGCAGACGATCGCCAACCAGAACGGCGGCAACCGCGCCTCCGGAAGGCCGGGCTATCCGGCGTCGGTGTCCTATGTGGCGCAGAAGCTGCGCGACGCCGGGTACAACGTGACCCTGCAGACGTGCACGACCTGCGCGGGCCAGAACCAGAACGTGATCGCCGAATGGCCGCAGGGTGACGCCAACCAGGTGATCATGCTCGGCGCGCACCTCGACAGCGTCGCGGCCGGCCCCGGCATCAACGACAACGGTTCGGGCTCCGCCTCGATCCTCGAAGTCGCGCTGACCCTGGCGCGGGAGAACCCGACGCTGGCCAAGCGCGTCCGCTTCGGCTGGTGGGCCGACGAGGAGTCGGGCCTGCGCGGATCCAAGTACTACGTCAACAACCTGCCCGCCGCCGAGCGCACGAAGATCAAGACCTACCTGAACTTCGACATGATCGGCTCCGACAACTGGGGCTACTTCGTCTATGACGACGTCGCTTCGGTCAAGGCGATGTTCGACGAGTACTTCACTTCGATCGGCATCCAGACCGAGGGCGACTCGGAGGGTGACGGCCGTTCGGACCACGCGTCGTTCAAGAGCGCGGGCATCCCGGTCGGTGGTCTCGCGACCGGTGCGGGGTACACGAAGAGCGCCGCACAGCGGACGAAGTGGGGCGGCACCGCCGGTGCGCCGTTCGACAGCTGCTACCACCGCGCCTGCGACACGCTGTCCAACATCCCGGACACCCCGCTGGAGAAGAACAGCGACGCGATCGCCTACGCGCTCTGGAAGCTCGCCGTCACCACACCGACGGGTCCCGACTTCTCGCTCGGCCTCTCCCCGGCCTCCGGCACCGTCCAACCGGGACAGTCTGCGACCGTCACGGTCAACACCGCGACGACTTCCGGTGCGGCACAGGCGGTTTCGCTGAGCGCCAGCGGTCTCCCTGCGGGCGCGACCGCGACCTTCAACCCGGCTTCGGTACAGTCCGGCGCCTCCTCGACGCTCACCATCGCGACGTCGGCGAGCACGCCCAACGGTACGAGCACGATCACGGTGACCGGTGACGGCACTTCCGTCGACCGCACGGCGCAGTACACACTGACCGTCGGTACCGTCAGTGTGCGCACGTTCAGCAACGGCACCGACTTCGCGCTCAACGACTACGCGACGGTCAACAGCCCGATCTCCTCCAGCGCGACGGGTTCGGCCGTCACGCCGGTGAAGGTCACCGTCACCGGGACGCACACCTGCTCCGAGGATCTCCGGATCAGCCTGCGGGCACCGGACGGCAGCACGTACTCGGTCAAGCAGACCGGTTCCCTGCCGTGCACGAACCTCGGCACCAGGAACTACTCCGTCCCGGTCACCGGTGAAGCCGCCGCCGGTACCTGGACACTCGTGCTCTACGACGCCTACGCCCAGGACACCGGCACCCTGGACAGCTGGTCGATCACCGTCTGACCCCGGTCACGGAGGGCCATCTCACGGGAGCACCCGCTCTCGTGAGATGGCCCTTTTGCGTTCCACGATGAACATTTTCGGACAACTCTTCGATATCTGGTCTAGACCACCCGATCGTCGGTAGCGGCAGCGGGGTGACGCGACCTATGTTGAGCCGAACGGCCGCTTCCTGTTCACGCACAACCTCTTTCGAGATGGGAGCCGGGTATGTTCGGTCGCGTTTCACGCCTGCTCGCAATCGCCGGCACGGCGGTACTCGCCGTCACCTCGCTGGCCGTGCTGACCCCGGCCCAGGCCGCGGTGGACGCCGAGACCTGCGCCGTCAAGTCGAAACCCGCGGGCAAGGTCCTGCAGGGCTACTGGGAGAACTGGGACGGCGCGTCGAACGGCGTCCACCCGCCGATGGGCTGGATCCCGATCACCGACGCGCGGATCAAAGCCAACGGGTACAACGTGATCAACGCCGCCTTTCCGGTCATCCTGTCCGACGGAACGGCAAAATGGGAGGACGGCATGGACGCGACTGTGAAGGTCGCGACGCCGTCCGAAATGTGCGCCGCCAAGGACGATGGCGCCACGATCCTGATGTCCATCGGCGGCGCCACCGCGGGGATCGACCTGAACTCCGCCACCGTCGCCGACAAGTTCATCGCGACCATCGTGCCGATCCTGAAGAAGTACAACTTCGACGGGATCGACATCGACATCGAAACCGGTCTCGTCGGCAGCGGGAACATCGCCACGCTTTCGGCGTCGCAGAAGAACCTCATCCGCATCATCGACGGCGTGCTCGCCGCGATGCCGCCGAACTTCGGGCTCACCATGGCGCCGGAGACCGCGTACGTCACCGGCGGCAGCGTCGTCTACGGCTCGATCTGGGGCGCGTACCTGCCGATCATCAAGAAGTACGCGGACAACGGCCGCCTGTGGTGGCTGAACATGCAGTACTACAACGGAAGCATGTACGGCTGCTCCGGCGATTCCTACCAGGCCGGGACGGTGCAGGGCTTCGTCGCGCAGACCAACTGCCTCGACAAGGGCCTGGTGATCCAGGGCCAGACGATCCGCGTTCCCTTCGACAAGCAGGCTCCGGGACTGCCCGCGCAGGCCGGTGCCGGTGGCGGCTACATGTCGCCGAGCCTGGTTTCCCAGGCGTGGCGCAGCATTCCGTCACTGAAGGGCCTGATGACCTGGTCGATCAACTGGGACGGTTCGCGGAACTGGACGTTCGGGAAGAACGTGAAGTCGCTCCAGGGCCGCTAGACGTCCCGCCATTAGTCCTCTACTTGCGGTTGCAACCGCAAGTAGAGGACTAATGGCTGTCGGCGCGCGGGATCGGATCGTCGTACTCCCCCGAAGGTCCCGAGTGCTGGCTCCCGTCCGGATAGGGCCACGGGTTCGGCAGGCAGTCGTGCAGGCCGAGTGTCTGCTGCTGCATCACCGGCGCGAGGGCGCCCGGCGAGGGGCACCGCTCGTGTCCGCGTCCGAGCCGGTGCCCGACCTCGTGCGTGATCATGTACTGGCGATAGACCTCCAGCGACGCGCCGTAACCCGGGACGCCGTTCGCCCAGCGCGCGACGTTGAGGACGACGCTGTTCCCGTTGCGGCACGAGGTGTAGCCGTCCGGCCTGCCGCACAGCATGTCGCGCGTCGTCGGTGTCGCCAGGTAGATCGTGAAGTCGTACCGGCCTTCCGGGCCGACCCGCTGCAGCCGCCATTTCCCGCCGCCGGTCCAGCCGCGGACATCGCCGAGCGTGGCCTCGACGGCGGTGGCGAATGCGGCCGGGGTGACGCCGCCGATGTCACCTTCGATCGCGATGCGGTAGCGCAGCAGGCGCCCCGCCTGACCGACGACCGGGCCTTCGCCGGTGGGGAAGAGCCACTGGCCCGACCCCGCCTGCGGGAACGTGATCTCGGCGGCCGGGGGTGCCTTCATCGGACGCGGTACCGGCGAGGACGACGGCGCCGAGAGCGCCACGGAGGGGAGGGTGACCGGCACCGGCGTCGCGGCGGGAGGAGCGATCGAGTGCGCTTCGCAGCCGGCCACCGCCAGCGCGCACACGACCAGGGCCGAGGCCCACCGCACGGTCAGACGTTTTCGGGTCACAAGGGTAGATACGGACCGGAGGCCGGAGAAGTTGTAAGACCGCGTGCACAACCTTCCGGCGCGCTCGCCCGTATCGTTCTGGAATATGGGCGAGGAGGTCGGCGGACGACTGCGGCGGCTGCGCGCCGAACGCGGCCTCACCCAGCGCGAACTCGCCGAGCCGCACTACACCGCCGCCTACGTTTCGTCCGTCGAAACGGGCGCGCGGACCCCGTCCGGTGACGCGTTGCGCCACTTCGCCGCACGTCTCGGGCTGGACGCCGGCGAACTGCTCGGCGTGGATTCGCCACGCGACGCCGTCCGGCTCGACCTGGACATCGCGACGACCGCGCTGGACTTCCTCGCGGGCCGGGGCTCGGCGCCGAAGATGCGACGGCTGGCGCGCGCGGCGGAGCAGATCGGGCGGACCCGCCAGGCCGGGCTCGCCTGGCTGTGGCTCGCGCGGAACACCCCCGGCGACACCCGGCCGCGGCTGGTGGCGGCCGCCGAAGCCGCGCTCGGCGGCGACATCCCGCCGTACCGCGACCTGGCCGTCGCGCTGCGGGCGAGTGTGCTGATCGGCTGGGGCGAGCCGCACCACGCGATGCACCTGCTCCGGACGTCGCTCGACGCGAGCCTCGCCGGCCATCCGCATCCCGTGCTCCTGCTGACGCTGCACGCCTTCCTCGCCGAGGGACACCTCCACCTCGGTGAGACCCTCCCGGCCGCGCATCACGCGAGCGAGGCACTGCGGCTGGCGCGCGGCAGCGAGGAGATCCTGGCCGAGCTCACCCGGAACCAGCACCGGCTGGCCGAGTTCTACCTCGCCGAAGGCCGGGTGGCCGACGCCGTCGCCGCCGTGTCGGTCCTGCACGACCTGCTCCACGAACGCGCCTTGCGGCCGGTGCTGGCACGCTGCCTCTTCGCGCGGGCGATGGTCCGGCGGGCCGACGACCCCGAAGGCGCTCTCACGGACCTTCGCGCGTCTCGGGCTGCGGTCCCCGACCACGCCGTCACCCTGGAACTCGCCGACGTCAGCCGCGAACTCGGGCGCCTCGACGACGTCGCCGCGCTACTCACCGAAGCCGCCGAAGCCATCCCGCCGGACTCGCCGCACTCCGCGTCACTCACGTTCCAGCAGGGCTCGCTAGCTCTGGCGCGCGGAGACCTCGAAGCGGCCGAAGCGGGCTTCGCTCACGCCATCGACGTCGCGGCCCTTCGCGACGCTCGCGGCGTCCTGGCCGCTTCGGTGGACAAGGCCGGACAACTGCTTCGCGACCAAGGACGCGTCGAAGAGGCGGCCGACCTGCTGCGGCGCGGACTGCTCCTGTTGGGCGCCGAAGAAGACCAGCCTGGGCGGTAGCCGGTCGTGAGTGGCGATTCGGGTGCACCAGCCACGTGCGAATTCGACAAGGGGCCAAGTACTTGCGGTATACATTTCCGCGTAAGCGCGCTTCGTGCACGTAGGACGCTACGCGACTTCCCAGATTGCCCTTTCGGGTGATTCCAGCGTCTTAAATACCTTGCGATTTAGATAGAACACGCGTTCGAATTCTGGTAGCGTTGATGCTGTGACCAGCACTGATGTTCCCGAGTCGACGCGCCACGAATGGTGGCGCGTCGACAAGAACATGCTGCTGGCACGGACAGTGGACATCGAAGTCGCGGCCCGGAAACTGCTGGCCGAGCAATACGAGGTATATGCCGAAATTCATCGGCGCGGGCTGCGGGGAGTCACCGGACACGATTCACTGGCCGGGTTGATCGAGGAAGACCTGCGCCTGACCCCCGCCGATGCGAAAGCCCGTGCCGAACGGGTGCTGGCGTTGCATCCGACACCGACGTTCACCGGTCAGGATGTGCCCGCGGTGGCTCCGTTGGCGGCTGTGGCCGCTGCCGAGGGCGCGGTGGGTGGTGCCCAGCTCGACCCGATCATCCGCACCCTCACCCAGATCCCCGCCACCGTGCCTGAGGAGGAGGTGCGGGCCGGGGAGAAGATCCTGGTCGACCTTGCCCGGGTCGCCGGGCCGAAAGCAGTCGCCCGGGCCGGACGTGACCTGCTCGCCCGCCTGGATCCTGACGGGAAAGAACCGAAGGACGATGACCCGAAACCGGCCCGCCCGGAGTTGAAGTTCGTCCATCACCGGGACGGCAGCCTCGGTGTGGTCGCCACCGTCGACCAAGAGATCTACGCCCGGTTGAGGACCGACCTCGATCCCCTGGCGAAACCCCACAAGGCCGAAGACGGCGAACGCGATCCGCGGACCCAGGCCGAACGGTACGGAGACGCGTTCGGTGACTACATACGCATGAAGACCGCCAGCCCCGACTTGCCGGGTCAGGCGGGGGAATCCACCCACATCTTGATCACCATGTCGTATGAAGACCTGATCCGGGACCTCGGATCGGCACAGCTGGAGTTGGCCGGGCCGCTTAACGCCACCGACGCGAGGATCCTGGCGTGTGACTGCCGCATCCGACCCGTTGTCCTCGGCAAAGCCGGGGAGCCGTTGGACGTGGGACGCAGTGCCCGCACCGTCACCGTCCCGCAGAAATACGCGTTGACCGCCCGCGACGGGGGTTGCGCCTGGCCCGGCTGCGATATGCCGGTGTTCCGCTGCACCGCCCATCACATCGTCATGTGGCGACACCACGGCGAAACAAAGATCGACAACCTCGTCCTGCTCTGCGGACGCCACCACAAACTCATCCACAGCAGCCAATGGAAAGTCCACATCACCCAAGACGGACTCCCCGAATTCACCCCACCCGCCTACCTCGACCCCACACAGACCCCACGCCGGAACACCCTGCACCTACGGATCTGAAAGACGTCACCGATAGGGACCGGCGGCGACAGCAAAGGTCCCTTGCTCTCTTTTCCCAGGTCAGCGCCAGGTCAGTGCGGGTCAGCTGAGGAAGTCGCGCAGCACCGTGGCGACCTGCCGGATCTCCCCGGCCCGCACGTTCTCCTGCCGCGTGTGCGCCAGCGTCGGGTCGCCCGGCCCGAAGTTCACCGCGGGAATCCCGAGAGCCGCGAAGCGCGCGACGTCGGTCCAGCCCAGCTTCGCGACCGCCTTGCCACCGGCCGCCGTGACCAGTTCGGCCGCGGCGGGAGCGCTCAGCCCGGGGAGTGCTCCTGGCGACAAGTCGACGACCTTGACGTCGTAGCCCTCGAAGACCTCACGGAGGTGGGCCTCCGCCTGCGCGCCGTCGCGGTCGGGGGCGAACCGGTGGTTGATCGTGAGCACGGCTTCGTCCGGCACGACGTTGCCCGCGACGCCGCCGCCGATCTTGGTGGCCTGCAGGCCCTCGCGGTAGGTGAGGCCGTCGATGTCGACCACGCGCGGCGTGTACTCGGCCAGCCTGCGCAGGGGTTCGGTGAGGCCGTGGATCGCGTTGACGCCCATCCAGCCGCGCGCGGTGTGCGCCCGGACGCCTTCGACGCGGATCTCGATCCGCATCGTGCCCTGGCAGCCCGCCTCGATCCCGCCGTTCGAAGGCTCGCCGAGGATCGCGAGGTCGCCCTGCAGCCACTCGGGCAGCTCGCGCTCGATGCGGCCGAGGCCGTTCTTCACCACTTCAATCTCTTCGCAGTCGTAGAACACGAAGGTGATGTCGTGCTTCGGCTCGCGTAGGGCGGCGGCGAGGTGCAGGAAGACGGCGTCGCCGCTCTTCATGTCGACGGTGCCGAGACCGTGCAGGATCTCGTCGTCACCGGTCCCCTCGCGGCGCACCGGCATGTTCTCGTTGACCGGAACGGTGTCGAGATGCCCGGCCAGCACCACGCGCGAAGGGCGGCCGAGGTTCGTGCGGGCGAGGACGGCGTCGCCGTTGCGGATCACCTCGAGATGCCCGGCCTGTGTCTGGAGCGCGGACTGCACGACGTCCGCGATCACCTTCTCCTCTTCCGAAACGCTGAAGATGTCCACCAGCGCGGCGGTGATCTCGACAGGGTCCGCGTGCAGATCGAGGGAAGGCATGCCCGCACCGTACCGCCGAGGCCGCCGGGCTACCGTGAAGGAGTGCGCATGCGAGCGATCTTGATCGCCCTACTCCTGGTGGTCGGCGGCTGCGGCTCGAGCGAGACCCCGGTGAAGGTGACGCCCACCCGCAGTACCGGGCCGGACGTGTTGCCGATCAAGCTCAAGGCGTTGACCACCGACCAGTGCTACCTGGCGCCGGCGACCGAGTCGCCGAAGGGCTGCCAGAAGTACGTCACCGAGGTCTCCGGCGCCGAGGGCAACATCCGCAAGCGCAGGCCGGACCTGGCGGCGAACACCACGGCCCTCGAACGCCCGATCACCGCGTTCCGCACCACGAACTGCCAGGACCAGGCGGCCGCCGGCGGTCCCTGCACCCAGGCTCTCGTCGACATGGCCGCGGCACTGACCGCGGTGAAGAGCCTCGTCGGCGGCTGACGCGGCTCACTGGGTTACCGTTCAGGGCGTGAGCGAGCAGACCCCTGATCCTGAAACGACCGGCGCCACCGGCGTCGGACTGGCCACCGTCACGACCGACGGAACGGTGCTGGACACCTGGTTCCCGCTGCCCAAGCTGACCGAGGGAACCGAGGACAAGCCCGGCACGGTGCGGCTGACCGCCGAAGAGGCCACCGATGCCCTCGGCGAGGCCGCCGCCGCGCAGCTCGGCCCGGACACCGATCGCGGTGTCGAGGTCGTCGCGGTCCGCACGACCATCACCCGCCTCGCCGACGCCCCCGGCGACACGCACGACGTCTACCTGCGTCTTCACCTGCTGTCGCACCGGATGGTCCGCCCGCACGGAGCGAGCCTCGACGGCCTCTTCGGCCTGCTGGCGAACGTCGTGTGGACCAACCACGGGCCGTGCCCCGTCGAGGGCTTCGAGGCGACCCGCCTGCGGCTGCGGTCACGCGGCAACGTCACCGTCTACAGCGTGGACAAGTTCCCGCGGATGGTCGACTACGTGGTCCCGGCCGGCGTCCGCATCGCCGACGCCGACCGCGCCCGCCTCGGCGCGCACCTGGCCAACGGCACCACGGTCATGCACGAGGGCTTCGTCAACTTCAACGCCGGCACGCTCGGCGCCTCCATGGTCGAGGGCCGGATCTCGGCCGGTGTCGTGGTCGGCGACGGCTCCGACGTCGGCGGCGGCGCGTCGATCATGGGCACGCTGTCCGGTGGCGGCAAGCAGACCATCTCGATCGGCGAGCGCTGCCTGATCGGCGCGAACGGCGGCGTCGGCATCTCGCTCGGCGACGACTCGGTCGTCGAGGCCGGCCTGTACGTCACGGCGGGCACGAAGGTCGTCTTCGAGGGCAAGGTCGTGAAGGCGCTGGAGCTGTCCGGCATCTCGGGCGCGGTGTTCCGCCGGAATTCCGGGACCGGCGCCGTCGAGGTCGTCGCGCGCACCGGTGTCGGCATCGAGCTGAACGCGGCCCTGCACGCCAACTGACCTGCGAAAAGAGAGCAAGGGACCTTTGCTGTCACTCTCCCCCGGAGAGCGGTAGCAAAGGTCCCTTGCTTCGTTCACGGCTCGGAGCACCTTGCCGGTTCACCTAGAATTCATTTTGTGACAGCCGAGACCCTGCCTCACAAGAACGCCCCTTCGACAACTCCGGCCGCACTCGGGCTCGGCGACCGTCCGGCGAAAGCCGGGCCGGGCGACCCGGCGGCCACCCACGTCCGGGTCAAACTCGACATCGAGATCCGCGCCCTGCTGGAGCACGAGCCGGGCACGAAATCCGGTGTCGACCCCGAGGACCTGCACCAGATGCGGGTCGCGCTGCGCCGCATGCGCAGCGTCCTGAAGCTTTCGGGCCGCCTCGTCGGCCCGGACGCCGAACCGGTGCGTGGCGAACTGGGCTGGCTCGGCCAGTCGCTCGGCGACGTCCGCGACTACGACGTCCTGATCGGGCATCTGCGGGAGGTCGTCACCGAGTTCGAGGTGCGCGACCAGCCCGCCGCGCGCCGCCTGGTGTCGAAGTTCGTCACCGAACGCGGGGTCGCGAAGCGGCGGCTGACCCGGGCGCTCGCCAGCCCCCGGTACACCTCGATGCTGCAGGACATCGGCCGCCTGGCCCGGCAGCCCACCGCCCTCGACGACTCCACTGTGGACTCTTCGAAATCCGACGGCCCCACCGCCGCCGACCTCGTCGCCGGGCTGGCGAAACCACATCGCAAACTCGCCAAGGCCGTCAAGGCGCTCCCGGCCGATCCCCCGGACGACGACCTGCACGCATTGCGCATCCACGGCAAGAAACTGCGCTACGCCGCCGAGATGGCCAAACCCGCCGCCAAGAAGAAGGAAGCGGCGCGGATCCAGCGGCTGATCAAGGCCACGAAGGACCTCCAGACCGTCCTCGGCGATCATCAGGACGCCTGCGTCGCCGCCGACCGTATGCGCGGTGTCCTGGACTCGGTCGACACCGACGTCGCCTTCATCGCCGGCCGGATCGCGGAGAAGGAACTGCTGCGCCGCGCCGGGGTCCGCGCCGTGTGGCGTCAGGTCTGGGCGGAGGTCGACGAGGCCGCCCGCGCGATCAGCCCGCGGTGATCGCCCGGACGTAACCGTCCGGGCGGATCAGCACCTGCCGCCCGTTCTCGGCCTCATACGCGGCGAAGGCGTGCCCGCCGACGTCCTCGAAGTCCACATCGGACAGTGCGCTGCCCGCGGGCAGGATCCGGCGCGCGCCTTCGGGAGCGGGACCGTCACCGAACACCAGCACCGTGACCTGCGGGCCGCGCATAAGCTCGAACAGCCGGACGGGTTTGCCGTTGGCGTCCGCCAGCGGCGCGTCCGGCGCGCGGTCGCCGGGCCGGATCCGCCCGATCGCCGCGGGTGCGAGCGGCCCGCCGCGGTAGCCGATGTCGAGCTGGCGGGTGTTCTCACCGCGCTCGTGGGCGTCTTCCGCGCCCTCGACGTACTTCTGGAGGATCTCGGTGCTGACCTTCAGCACGTGGGCCGCGACCCCGCGACGCTCGGGCTCGTAGCTGTCGAGCGCCTCGGGCGAGCCGTCGGCGAGCTTCCAGCCGAGGTTGTACCCGTCCTGCACGCCGGTGTTGAGCCCCTGCCCGCCGGTCGGCGGGTGGACGTGCGCCGCGTCACCGGCGAGGAACACCCGGCCGCTCCGGAACCGCTCGGCGAGCCGGATGTTCGGCCGCCACACCGTCGACCAGGCGAGGTCGTGCAGCCGGATCCCGCCGCCGGACAGCGCGTCGAGCCGGGTCTGGAGCGTGGTCAGCGAGGCCTCGACCTCCTCCTCCCCGAGCGGCGCGCCGAACTGGAAATGCGGCACCCCGGGCAGCGGTGTGAGAACGATCCCCGACATCGGGTTCTCGGGCTTCGCGAACCAGTGCCCGTACGCGCGATCGAGCCCCTCGGCCTGGACGTCGCCCAGCAGCATGCGGATCGCTTCGTCGGTGGTCCCCTCGAACGCGATGCCGAGGGCTTTGCGCACGAAGCTCTTCCCGCCGTCCGCGCCGACGAGGTAGTCGACCCGGACCCGCTCCCCGGGCAGTTCGGCCGTCACGCCGTCGGCGTCCTGCTCGAAGCCGAGCAACGGGGTGCCGAGCTCGGCCCGGACGCCGAACTCGGCGAGCCGGTCGCGCAGGATGCCCTCGGTCCGCGACTGGCCGAGGAACCAGCCGTTCGGGTAAGGCACGTCCGGTGTCGGCTCGGCGAGCTCGGCCATCATGCGCTCACCGACGACCTCGCCGCCCAGGTGGATCTTCAGCGGGACCGGCGCCTGCCCGGCGGCCAGCACCTGGTCGAGCACCCCGAGGTCCTCGAAGACCTCCAGCGTGCGGGGCTGCAGGCCGTCGCCGCGCGAGCCCTCGAAGAACGTCTCGTCCTTCTCCACGATCCGTACGCCGACGCCGCGGCGCGCGAGGTCGATGGCCAGCGTGAGTCCGGTCGGCCCGGCCCCCGCGATCAGCACCTCGGTCATCTCGGCCACTTCCCCTCAGTTGGGTGAATTATGATTCAGTGAATCTAAATTCACTATGACCGTTGCTAGCCTTCCGTGTCAAGGAGGTGCCCATGACGGCGACGAGCCGCAAGGAGAAGGCGGCGGAGACCGAGGCCGCGCTCAAGGACGCGGCGAAGCGCGTCTTCGCGGCGAAGGGGTACCTGAACACCAAGATCACCGACATCACCGCGGAGGCCGGGCGCGCGGCGGGGTCGTTCTACAACCACTTCGCGAGCAAGGAAGAGCTGCTCGAATCGCTCCTCGCCGACCTCGCGGCGGCCAGCGACGTCAACGCGTCGCAGGAAGGCCACAAAGCGGACTTCACCGACCCGGACGCGGTGCGCTGGCACGTCCGCGAGTACTGGAACTTCCACCGCGACCACGCCGCGACGATGCTCGCGCTGCGCCAGGCCGCGATGGTCAGCGACGACTTCGCGCGCACCCTCGCCCGGTTCGGCGCCGATCAGGCGGCCGACATCATCGGCCATCTCAGGTACATCACCGACGCGGGCTGGGAACTCCCCGCCTCGGAACGGCTTTCGCTCACGATGATGGCCGAACTGGCCAACGGCTTCGCGCACACGTGGCTGCTCGACAGCTCATCGGTCTCCGAAGAGGAGGCCATCGAGGCGCTCACGCGGTTCATCTACCGGGGTTTCACCGGCCGCGACGTGAGCTGAAGTACGTCAGGAGGCGAGGCGCTCCGCGGCCGCGTCGATCCGCTCGTCGGTGGCGGTCAGCGCGATCCGGACGTGCCGGCCGCCCGTCGGACCGTAGAAGGTGCCCGGCGCGGCGAGGATGCCGCGATCGGCGAGCCAGTCCACCGTGTCGTGGGCGCTTTCCCCGCGTGTGGACCACAAGTACAGCCCGGCCTCGGAGTGCGAGATCTCGAAACCGCTGTCCAGCAACGCCTTCCGCAGCACCAGACGGCGGCGCGCATAGCGTTCCCGTTGCAGGGCAAGGGCTTCGTCGTCCTTCAGCGCGGCGACCATGGCCTCCTGCACCGGACGCGGCACCATCATCCCGGAGTGCTTGCGGATCTCCAGCAGCCGGGCGACGAGCTTCGGGTCACCGGTGACGAACCCGGCGCGGTAGCTCGCGAGATTCGCCGACTTCGACAGCGAGTGGACGGCCAGCAGGCCGTCGAGGGAGCCGCCGCGCACGGACGGGTGCAGGATCGACACGGGCTCGTTTTCCCAGCCCAGCGCCAGGTAACACTCGTCGGAGACCACGACGACATCGCGTTCGCGTGCCCATTCGACGACCTTGCGCAGGTGCTCGACGCCGAGCACCTTGCCGGTCGGGTTGGACGGCGAGTTGAGCCACAGCATCGCCGGGCGCTGCGGGCCGAGCGCGACCGTGCTGTCCGCCCGCAGCAGCGAAGCGCCGGCGAGCAGCACCCCGACCTCGTAGGTCGGGTACGCCACCTCGGGGATGACGATGAGGTCGCCGGGGCCGAAGCCCAGCAGTCGCGGCAGCGCGGCGACCAGTTCCTTCGAGCCGATCGTCGGCAGCACGGCCTCGGCCGGGACACCCTCGATGCCGTGGCGCCGCGAAAGCGCGTCGATCGCGGCGGCCCTCAGCTCGGGAATCCCGTGCGTGGTCGGGTACCCCGGGATATCCGACACGGACGCGAGCGCCGCGCGGATGCTCTCGGGGACCGGGTCCACCGGCGTGCCGATCGACAGGTCGACGATGCCACCGGGGTGGGCCTGGGCCCTCGCCTTGACCTCGGCGAGGGAGTCCCAGGGAAAATCGGGGAGCACGACCCGGGTCATTCGCCCTGCGGGGGAAGGGCCTTGATGAAGGCGGGGTCGTGGCTGGTCTTACCGACCTTCGAGGCACCACCGGGCGAACCGAGTTCGTCGAAGAAGTCGACGTTCGCCTTGGTGTAGTCGTTCCACTCCTCGGGGACGTCGTCCTCGTAGTAGATCGCCTCGACGGGGCAGACCGGCTCGCAGGCACCGCAGTCGACGCATTCGTCCGGGTGGATGTACAGCATCCGGTCACCCTCGTAGATGCAGTCCACGGGGCACTCGTCGATACACGCCTTGTCGAGCACATCGACGCAGGGCTCGGCGATCACGTAGGTCACTGCGCACTCCTGCTTATCTCTGCTTCACCAGTCTGACGCGGACATTACGCGCCCGCGGGCGCGGCCGGCCCGGTTAGGCCACCCTTATCCGTACTCCGGGTATGGACCTCAGCGGTCCCGTCGGCGAGGCGGCGGAGTGGCCCTGCTGTCCCCCGTGATGACGAACTGCGGCGCGGCGGGTTTCGCCTTTTCGGTGTCCGCTTCCTCGACGGCCTTTTCCGAGTCCCAAGCCCGGTTGAAGCCGTCGGAGATCTCGCGGACCAGGTCTTCGTTGTGCCGGTCGTCCTTGCGCGCGATGCTCATCGGGTCCCTCCACTGCCTTCCTTGACACAATCTAACCGTGAACACTGCGGAATTGCTCGAGCTCACCTGCAGCCGGGCCTGGCCTCCCCTCGACGAAGCGCGGATCGGGGACTGGAGGCTGCGCTGGTCGGACGGCTTCACGGCTCGGGCGAACAGCGCCCTGGCGATCGGGGAACCGGGAAAACCGCTGCCAGCGGCCTTGAACGGGGTCTGTGACTTCGCACACGGTCGGGGGATCCCGGCGGTCGTTCAGGTGATCCAGGACACGTCCACCGAAGACGCCATCGCCGCGCAAGGGTGGGTCCACCATGTGGAACACCGGCCCGATCACGAGGTGCGCGTGCTGACCGGGCCGCTCCCGCACGGGACCTCGGCGGGAGCCGAGATCCTCGACGAGCCGACGTCCGGATGGTGGGAGCTGACCGCGGGCGGACCGGCGCCGACGGAGGCGCAGCGGTACGTCCTGAGCACCGGAAAGATCGGCTACGGCGTCGTGGACCTGGACGGCGGCACGGCCGGGGCGGTCCGCGGCGCGATCGTCGGCGAGTGGCTGCACGTCGCCCGGCTCGCCGTCCGGCCGGAGTTCCGCAGGCGCGGGCTGGCGAGCGGGCTGATGAACGCGGTGGGCGCCTGGGCCGCAGCACAGGGCGCGACGGGCATGGTGCTGCAGGTCGCGATGGGGAATCCCGGCGCGCTCGCGCTATACGAGGGCATGGGCTGTAGGGAGCACCACAGGTACCGCTACTGGGTGCCCGGTCCGGGCGCGTGCGAGGATCGCCTGTCGTGAAGGTTGTCGTTTTGGTCGGCGGAGTGGGCGGGGCCCGCTTCCTGCTGGGGGTCAAGCAAGTACTGGGTCTGCCCGCGACCGGTTCCGCGCCGGATTCGCCGCATACCGTGACCGCGCTGGTGAACACCGGGGACGACGTGTGGATGCACGGTCTGCGCATCTGCCCGGACCTGGACACCTGCATGTACACCCTGGGCGGAGGGATCGATTCCGAACGCGGGTGGGGGCACGCCGGCGAGACCTGGACGGTCAAGGAGGAACTCGCCGAATACGGCGCCGAGCCGACCTGGTTCGGGCTGGGCGACAAGGACATCGCGACGCATCTGATCCGTTCGCGGATGCTGCGCGCGGGCTATCCGCTGTCGCAGGTCACCGAGGCGTTGTGCGATCGCTGGAAGCCGGGCGTCCACCTGCTGCCGATGACGGACGACCGCGTCGAGACGCACGTCGTGATCGATGACCCCGAGAACCCCGAGCAGCGCAAGGCCATCCACTTCCAGGAGTGGTGGGTGCGCTACCGCTCCGAGCCGAAGGCGCATTCGATCATCGCCGTCGGCGCCGACGAGGCGAAACCGGCGCCGGGTGTGCTGGAAGCGATCGCGGGTGCCGACATCGTGCTGTTCGCGCCGTCCAACCCGGTGGTCTCGGTGGGCACCGTCCTCGGTGTCCCGGGGGTGCGTGACGCGCTGCGCAAGACGCGCGCCAAGGTCGTCGGCATCTCGCCGATCATCGGCGGGAAGGCGTTGCGCGGCATGGCCGACGCGTGCCTGAGCGCGATCGGCGTGGAGACCTCGGCCGAGGCTGTCGGGCGGCATTACGGGTCCCGCGAGGAATCTCCGGAAGGCGTGCTCGACGGCTGGCTGGTCGCCGAGGGGGAGACCGTCGACGTACCGGGGGTCGCCGTCCGCGACGTTCCCCTGCTGATGTCCGATGTGGACGCGACCGCGGCGATGGTGCGCGCGGCGCTGGATCTGGCCGGAGTTTCCGTTGACTGAACAGAAGCCGACTGATCACGCTTCCACGAAGATCGAGATCCTCCCGGTCGACGGCCTCCCGGAGTTCCGCCCCGGTGACGACCTGACCGGGGCCATCGTCGAGGCGGCCCCGTGGCTGCGCTCGGGCGACGTCCTGGTCGTCACGAGCAAGATCGTCTCCAAGGCCGAAGGCATGCTGATCCGCGTCCCGGCCGACCCCGAGGAGCGTGACGCCGCCCGGCGGAAGCTCGTCGAGGAGGAGTCTGTCCGCGTGATCGCACGGATCAACCGGACGGTGATCACCGAGAACAGGCTCGGCATCGTGCAGGCCGCGTCCGGGGTGGACGCGTCCAATGTGGCCTCCGGCGAGGTCGCGCTGCTGCCGTCCGATCCGGACGCTTCCGCGCTCGCGCTGCGGAACGGGCTGCGCGAGCGGCTGGGCGTCGAGGTCGCGGTCGTCGTCACCGACACCATGGGCCGCGCGTGGCGGGTCGGGCAGATCGACGCCGCGATCGGCGCGTCCGGCCTGCGGGTGCTGCATTCCTACGCCGGCGAGATCGACGGCCAGGGCAACGAACTCGCGGTCACCGAAGTGGCGATCGCCGACGAACTCGCGTCCGCGGCGGATCTGGTCAAGGGCAAACTCGGCGGGACCCCGGTCGCCGTCGTCCGCGGGCTGCGTTTGACCGATGACGGTTCCAACGCCCGGAAGCTGATCCGGCCCACCGAAGAGGACTTGTTCCGGCTCGGCACCAACGAAGCGATCGCGAAAGGCCGTCGCGAGGCGGTGCTCGCGCGGCGTTCGATCCGGTCCTTCACCGACGAGCCGGTCGATCCCGAGGTGCTGCGCCGCGCCGTCGGGACCGCGCTGACGGCGCCCGCGCCGCACCACACCAAACCGGTCCGGTTCGTGTGGCTGCGCGAGGAAGGCTTGCGCCGCAAGCTTCTCGACGCGATGAAGGCGTCGTGGCAGGCCGATCTCGGCGGCGACGACTTCACTCCCGAGCAGGTCGCGAAACGGCTCAGCCGCGGCGACATCCTCTACGACGCCCCCGAAGTCGTGGTGCCGTTCCTCGTCGCCGAGGGCGCGCACACCTACCGCGACGAGCGGCGGAACGCTTGCGAGCACACGATGTTCACCGTCGCGGGCGGGGCGGCGGTGCAAGGCCTGCTGGTCGCGCTCGCCGCCGAAGACCTCGGCTCGTGCTGGATCGGGTCGACCATCTTCGCCGCGGACGTCGTGCGCGAGGTACTCGGCCTGGACGACCGCTGGGAGCCGCTCGGCGCCGTCGCGATCGGACACCCGGCCGCTCTCCCTCCCGCCCGTGGCCCGGTCGAACCCGGTGAAGGACTTCTCGAGCTGTGACTCTGCATGACGACGTCGTGTCCACTTTGTCCGGCTGGCGACCGGTGGACGCCGCACAGGAATCCTTGCGCCAGGCCTATTTGGGCTTCCTCGCTGCCCGCGAGGACGTCTGCCGCCGTGAATGCGCGGCCGGGCACATCACCGCCTCCGCGGTACTTCTGGACGCCGACGGGGAAAACGTCCTGCTCACCCTGCACCCGCGAGTCGGACGCTGGCTTCAGCTCGGCGGGCACTGCGAACCGGAGGACAAGACGCTCGCCGCGGCCGCTTTACGTGAGGCCCGCGAGGAATCCGGGATCGACGACCTGGTGATCGCCCCGGTCCCGGTGCACCTCGACGTCCACCCGATCACCTGCTCGCTCGGCGTGCCGACCCGGCATTTCGACGTGCGTTTTTCGGTCCGCGCACCGCGTGGGGCGCAACCGGTCCAAAGCGACGAATCGGACGATCTTCGTTGGTGGCCGGTGAATTCTCTGCCGGAGGGGTCGGAAGATCTGACGGAACTGGTGGAAGCGGCCATCCCCGCGTCGTCCGGCCGTTAGGGTGTCGGCTGACATTAAGGGGGAATGATGCTGACGACGCTGACGCCATATCTGGACCGGGTCCGGGTGCACAGCAGCGGAGACGGCGACGGCGCCGGCTGGGTCCTGCTGATCCTGGCGATCATCATTATCATCATCGTGGTCGTGGTGATCATCGTGAAGGTCAATCAGGCGAAGAAACCGCCGATGTCCTTCCCGCAGAACCCGAACTTCGGCGGCGGCCCGGCTCCCGGCTTCCCGCCTCCTCCCCCGCCCGCGGGCGGCCCCATGCCGCAGGGCAACTGGCAACAGCCCCCGCCCGGCCCGCACCCCGGTTTCCCGCCGCCCGCGCCTTACGGCCAGGCGCCCGGCTTCCCGCCGCCTCCGGTCCCGGCCGGTTTCGCGCCGCAGCCCGGCAATCCCTTCGCCGGCGTCCCGGCGCCCGGGATGCCCCAGCCCGGATTCCCGCCGCCGCCTCCGCAAGCCGGGCCGCCGATCGACGGCAGCGCCGACCGCACGCAGGTCGTGTCCCGGCAGCAGCAGGCGGACGCCGGCGCCGATCGCACCCAGGTCGTCTCCCCCGCGGGCGGTGACCGCACCCAGGTGGTGCCCGGCGGCGCCGGTGACGCCACCCAGGTCGTCCCGCCCCGCTACTGAACCCCCGGCTGTCCGTGAAGGCCTCCTTCCCTACCCTCAGGGTCGTGAAGGGGGCCTTCACGGCATTACGAGCAGGGAGAAACCGCATGGTCAGGGTCGACCCGAACTCCCCGGTCCCGCCGTTCGAGCAGGTGCGGACCGCCTACGCGGCGCAGATCAACGACGGCACGCTGCCCGTCGGGGCGAAGCTCCCGACCGTGCGCAAACTGGCCGAGGACCTGGGCATCGCCCCCAACACCGTCGCCAAGGCGTATCGCGAACTCGAAGAAGCGGGCTTGATCGAGACCCGCGGCCGGGCCGGGACGTTCGTCGGCGCCGTCGGCGACCAGACTCGCGAGCGAGCCCGGCAGGCGGCCGCCGATTATGCGGCGCTGACCAGGAAACTGGGGCTCGACCGCGAAGAGGCGAAGGCGATCGTGGACGCCGCACTGGGCTGAACCAGTCCCGGCGCGGTTCGATCGACCGGTTAACCTCACGAAATGGGAGTCAACGTGCTGATGCTGCTGATCATCTTCCTGATCCTCGCCGGAGTGGGCGTGGGCATCTTCTTCCTGGTGAAGACCCTCACCAAACCGAAGCACCCGGTGTATCCGCCGCAGCAGTACCAGCAGTTCCCCCACCAGCAGTACCCGCAGCAGCCGCCGCAGTACCCCAGCCAGCAGCAGGGGCCCTACCCGCCGCAGGGCTGGGGCGGGTAGCTCACATGGCCCGGTAGTCGCGGAGTTCGATCTTCGGGCCGAATCTCGGACGCCGGAAGCCCGCCGCCGACAGGTAGCGCACGACGCGCTGCCGATGGGGTGAGTACGGCGCCAGTACCTCGGACATCGCCGCGTCGTCGAGTTTCGTCCCGACGAGCGCGTGACCCACCATCGAGGGAATGTTGTAGTCGCCGAAGCTCACCGCGTCCGGGTCGCCCCAGGCGCGCTGCGCGATCTCGGCCGCGGTCCACACGCCGATCCCGGGCACCTTCCGCAGCCAGGCCCGGCCTTCGACACCCTTGAGTTCGACGGCCTTCTCCAGCCGGTGCGCCACGCGGGCGGCGCCGAGCAACGCCGTCCGCCGCTTCAGGTCCACCCCGGCGCGATGCCATTTCCAGTCCACTATGGATCTGATGGCCACCGGCGTCGGCGGCACGCGCAACCTCGACGGCCCGGGCCCCGGCGCGGGCTCCCCGAACCAGCGGCACAGTTCACTCCACGATCGCAGCGCCTCCGTGCTGGTCACCTTCTGTTCCAGGACGGCGAGCACCAGCGCGTCCCACACCCGGCCGGTGGAACCCAGGCGCAGCCCCGGGTTGAGCCGGCGTGCCGAAGCGATGACGTCGTGGTGCGCCACGAATTCCGAGTCGTCGTCGTGCGCGCCCAGCATCGCCGGAACGCCGTCGAGCAGGCAGTCCGCGCCGGGCCCCCAGGCCTCCGCCTCGATCTCGCCGTCGGAGCGCCGCAGCAGCGCGAGCGTGCCCGCACCGTCCGCGGTGTTGGCGGCCAGCCAGGTGACGCCGCTCTCGGTGCGAGCGACGTTCGGCGACCGCGACCCACGGCTCAGCGGACCCAGAACCGAATCCAGGTCCAGCTCGAAGCCGGGGGTCCAGCGCATGGCTAGGCGTCGCTCGAGAACCGGACGCCGCCGTCGGGCAGCGTCACGCCGGGCCAGACGCGGGCGCCGTCGAGCAGTTCGCAGCCCGCGCCCACCGAAGCACCATCGCCGATCACGACGCCGCGAAGCACGGTTCCCGCGCCGACCTTCGCTCCGACGCCGAGCACCGACCGCTCCACGACGGCGCCTTCGGCTACCTCCGCGCCGTCGAAGACGACAGATCCGTCCAAGGTCACGCCGCTGCCGATCACCGCGCCCGTGCCGACCGTCGTACCGCCGCGCAGGACGGCGTCGACCGACACCTTGGCACCGTCGAGCACGAGGGCGTCACCGACCGGGCCCGGCAAGGCCGACGTCGGCGCCACCCCGCGGACGAGGTCCGAGCTGCCCCGGACGAACGCTTCCGGCGTGCCGACGTCGAGCCAGTAGGAGGAGTCCACGAAACCGTGGAGGTGCGCGCCGTTTTCGAGCAGGGACGGGAAGGTCTCCCGTTCGACCGAGACCCGGCGGCCGGTCGGGATGGACTCGATCACCTCGCGGCGGAAGACGTAGCAACCGGCGTTGATCTGGTCGGTGGGCGGGTTCGGCGTCTTCTCCAGGAAGGCCGTGACGCGGCCGTTCTCGTCGGTCGGGACCGAGCCGAACCGGCTGGGATCGGGCACGCGCTGCAGGTGCAGAGTCACATCGGCTCCGGATTCCGTGTGCGTCCGCAACTGTTCTCCGAGATCCGCTCCGGAGAGGATGTCGCCGTTGAAGACGATCACGTGGTCCGCGCGGAGCCGGTCGTAGACGTTGCGGATGGCGCCGGCCGTGTCGAGCGGCTCTTCCTCGACGACGTACTCGAGTTCGAGGCCGTGCGCCGACCCGTCTCCGAAATACTCCTCGAAAACTTCGGCTCGATACGAAGTTCCCAGTACAACGTGGGTGATCCCGGCCTCGCGGATACGCGAGAACAGGTGACTCAAGTACGGCGTACCCGCCGTTGGGAGCATCGGTTTCGGCGCCGAAAGGGTCAGTGGACGCAGCCGGGTTCCCTTCCCCCCGACGAGCACCACGGCATCGGCCTTGACCTCAGACGTCACAGAAAACTCCTCCTGTATCACGCGCCGCCGGACGACAAGCCGCGGGAAACCCTGACGGCGGCCGCCCCGAGGGCCTACCCTAGACAGCACACAGTCGGCCCTGAACCCAGAGGGCCCCAGGTCAGTCGGGAGGCCTAGGGGATGGACCCCCGTGCTCGGGCGGACGCCTTGCTCGCACGCGCCAGCGCGCGTGGAGCCTTCGTCGTGACACCGGACAACGCGACGTCGCCGATGGACTCCGCGAATACCCAGCAGATCCCCCGATCGGTGGTCGCGGAGATCGACCGTTCGTCGGACCCGGACACCACCACTCAGCTACCCGCGTCACTGATCGCGGAGAACGATCACCCGTTGGCGGGACCTGAGCCGACGACGCGGCTGGACATGGCACCAGTGCGGGCCGAAGGCTCGACGCGGCCCCAGCCGTATCCGCGCCAGCCTGCCTTGCAGCAGTACAACCCGACCCGGCCCTTGCCGCAGCCGACGACCCCGCTCACCCGAAGGCCTCCCGCCGCGCCGGTGCAGAGCCCGCTGATCGAGCGGCCCGAATCGGAGCAGGAGACCGCGGAGGCGGAGATCGGCGGCCTGGTGCCGACGGTCAAGCAGAACCAGGGAGGACGCTCGAACCTCTCGCGACGGCTGGACGGCATCTAGCCCTCGACCCCCAATGCTATGAACGGGCCTTTCCTTGCAAATTTTGCAAGGAAAGGCCCGTTCATAGCATTGGGGGGTACCTCAGGAAGCCCGGATCACCCGATCGATCTCCTGGATCGCCGCTCCTCCACCGTTGGTGGCGTTGGACAGCATCGCGACGTCCAGCCTCTCGGCCGGATAGTGCCGCGCGATCGAGCAGACGCCGATGTTCCCGCCGTCCTTGTAGTAGTTCCGCACCGCACCGTCGGAGTCCAGGACGAATTCGAGGCCGAAGCCGTACCAGACACCTTTGCTGTGCAGCACCTGCGGCATCAGGAACTGCTTCGTGCCCTCCGGCGTCAGAAGGCGCTCTTCCCGGACCGCCTGCAGGAAGCGGATGAGGTCGCCGACGGTGCAGTAGGCGCCTCCATCGGCTGAACCGATCGGCGGGTAACTGAAGATGTTCTGCCGCCAGCCGGCGACCCGCTCGCCGTCGTAGACCTGGTCCCAGCCCTCGGCGACCCTCGGCTGCGGGTCACGCCGGTCGAAGAAGCCGGAGTCCGCCATCCCGGCGCGATCGAGAACGGTCTCCCGGACGTGCTCCCGATACGGCCTGCCGGTGATCTCCTCGATCACCAGCCCGGCGAGGACGTAGCCCGAGTTGCAGTACCGGCAGCCCTCACCCGGCGCGAAATTCGGGGCCTTGTAAGCGAAATTGGGCAGGTGGTCGCGCGTGTTCACGACGGAGTACACCGGCTTGTCGATCCACAGCGCCTCGTAGCTCTCGCCCGCCTCCTCGTCGGCGTCGTCGGCGATCCCGGAGGTGTGCGTGAGCAGGTGGCGCGTGGTCGCCTTGGCCGCGATCGCCGTACCGCCGACGTCGATGATCTCGCCGATGGGGCGATCGAGGTCCAGCCGTCCCTCGTCGACCAGTTGCAGCGCGGCGACGGCGGTGAAGAGCTTCGTGATCGACGCCGTGTCGTAGCGGATGTCGGACGCGTTCGGCACCGTCCAGCGGCGGCTCGCCAGGCCGTACCCGCGCTCGAACAACGTCTCGTCGCCACGACGGATCAGGACCACGCCGGAGAACCGGTCTTCACGAGCGCGATCGATCAGCCAGGCGTCCAACTCCGGGAAGGTCATGCACCGACGGTAACGACGAGCCGGTGCCGGGTCGCGTGAGTTCCGTTGACCGGAACGGCTACTTCTTGCGCGTTTCCAGCTTGAGCCGCAGCGCGAGACCGGCCTTCACTGCCAGCAGGACCGGCTTCCACAGGAGGCCGCGGTGACGGTCCGCGAGGTAGCGGTAGGCACTGTCGTGATGCGCCCGCAGCATCTTCTCCGAAGCCTGCGACGTCGAATGCCCGCCGATGTGCATGACGCTGGACGAAGGCGCGTACACGTTCAGCCAGCCCGCGCGGGCGATACGATCGCCGAGGTCGACGTCCTCGAAGTACATGAAATACCGCGTGTCGAACCCGTCGACCGAGTCGAAGGCCTCGCGGCGGATCAGCTGGCACGAACCGGAAAGCCAGCCCGCCGTGCGCTCGACCGGGGTACCCGACTCCTGGCGGTACTGGCGCGTCCACGGGTTGCCAGGCCAGATCTTGCCGAACGCCGCGTGCCCGATCCCGCGGCCGAATGACGGCAGCAGCCGGGCCGACGGGTAGACGGTGCCGTCGAGATCGTGGATGAGCGGGCCGAACGCGCCGCCGCGCGGCCAGCGCCCGGCGACCTCCAGAAGCGCGTCGAGCGAACCGGGCTCCCATTCGAGGTCCGGGTTCACCACGACGATCCAGCCGTAGCTGTCGTCGAGTTCCGCGACGCCGCGGTTCGCGGCCGTGCCGTACCCGACGTTCTCGCCGATGCTGAGCAGCTTGACGTTCTCCCGGCGGGCGGCCTTCTCCGGCGCGCCGTCCGTGGAGTCGTTGTCCGCGACGACGACCTGGACGTCCCGGTCCGTCGCCTTTTCAAGCGTGTCGAGGAAGCGCTCGAGGGTTTCGCCGGGGAAGTACGTCACGGTCACGACGGCGAGCCCGTCGCCGTAGCTGGGGTGCTCAGTCACGCGGCCATTGTCCACCCGTCACCCAACGCGATTCCGGCCCCCACCCCCAGCGACACAAAGTGCAAGATCGCAACTGAGAGTACTCATCTAACTTCTTTCCGCAATCACGTCCGGGCAGAATGGACCGATGCCCGTGCACGCCTTCATCGATGAATCGGTGCGCGACCAGCGCTATCTCCTGTGCATGACCCTGGTCGCCCCGGCACAGCTTGCGCCCTCACGAAGAGAGCTGAACACATTGCTGCTGCCCGGCGCACGCGAGCTGCATTTCAAGAAAGAGAAGGAACCTCGTCGCAGGCGGCTGATCGACCGCATATCCGCCCTTGAAGTCGCAACAAGACACCCGGCAGAAATGCCTCGAACGCGCTGTCACCGATCTGCTTGCCAAAAGTGCTCATCGGCTGGTCCTCGACTCCCGGGACCATCGCGATCTCCATGATCGCAAGACCCTGCAGCTGACTCTCGGCCACCGCCCCTCGAAAACCGAGCTCACTTACGAGCACTTGAACTCGACCGCGGAACCACTGCTGTGGATTTCCGATGCGGTGGGGTGGTGTTTCGGTGCTGGCGGCAATTGGCGCCGCAGAGCGGGCCGGCTCATCGAGTCGGTCATCGACCTGTGAACAGCGAAAAGCCCGCGAGACGACCGTCCGGACGCGTCGCGGGCTCTCATACTCGGCCCCACAGGGACCTCGCACCGACAACTATACCCCAATCCCGCACCGCGACTCACGGCGAGGAAGGCGCTGGGAGCTGACCCGCCAGTGCCCCTTCAGCCCGCCCGACGCTGCGCGTGCCGGTGCCAAGCTTTCGCGTAGGCCTCCCGGTGCCGCTCCGCGGTCGTGGCCCACGAGAACTCCTTCGCCCGCCTCTGCGCCGCTTCGGCCAGCTCCGCGCGCCGCGAAGGGTCGTCGAGCAGTTCCGTGATCGCCGCCGCGACGTCGCCGGCGCCGACACCGCAGTACGCGACCGCGTCCCCGCCGACCTCCGGCAGCGAAAGCCGCCGCGTCGTGAGCACGCTCGCGCCGCAGGCCATCGCCTCCAGCACCGGCAGGCCGAAACCCTCGCCGAGACTCGGATAAGCGACCAGTTCGGAGCCTCCGAGGAAGCCGGCGAGCGTGTCGAAAGGCATGTATCCGGCCCGGATCACGCGCAGCCGGTGCGGTACGGCGTCGAGCGCGCGCTCGACCTGCGAATCCCAGCCCGGCTGCCCGGCCAGCACCAGCGCGGGCGGGTTCGGCCTGCCGATCACGGCGCGCGCGAAACCGCGGATCAGCGCCGGCACGTTCTTGCGCGGCTCCAGCGCGCCGAGAAACGCGACGTACGGCGTCTTCCCGAGCCCGACGGCCTGTCGCGCCGCCTCGACTTCGGCGGGCGACGGCGGATGAAAGCGGTCCGCATCGACACCGTGGTGGATGATCTCGATGTCGGCCGTCCGCGTCTGGCCGACGCGCTCCAGTTCGCTCGCCGTGGCGATGCTCGGCACCACGCACAGCGTCGCGCGGCGAAGCGCCGTCGCGGTCCAGGCGCGGAAGAAGCGCGCCTTCACCGAGGAGTGCAGTACCGCGTCGGTGAAGAAGGTCGCGTCGTGCAGCGTCACCACCGAAGCGGCCGGGCTGGCCAGCGGCATCGTGTAGTGCGGCGAGTGGACGACGTCGGCGGCGAGGCGCCGGACCAGCCGGGGCAGTGTCGCCTGTTCCCAGGTCAGCCGGGCCGTCCGGGTCGACGTCGACGGCGAGGTGGGCACGATCCGCGCCCCGGGCGCCAGCCGGTCGTACAGCACGGCGTCCCGCGGCTGGCAGACGACCGTGATCCGCGCGCCGTCCTCGTCGAGTGCCGCGACCAGTGAGTCCACGTAGCGACCGACGCCACCCCGGTCCACGGGAACGGCGGTCGCGTCGATCAGCACGCGAGGGTCATCGGTCACCCCTGCAGGGTACGGCGGCGCACTAGCCCCGCGGTCGGGAACCGACAAACTGATCGCGCAGGTGAAGGCCCCAAACAGCGGATGCCGCACGCTTCCAGGTGAACTCACTCGACCGGCTGAGACCGCCATCACGCAGGGCGGCAGCCCTTCCGGGTGTCTCGAGAACGTCTTTCAGGGCATCGGCAAGCGCTTGCGCATCACCCACAGGTACGACGACGCCCGCTCCCCCGGCCACCTCGGCCAGCGCCGGGACGTCCGAGTGCACCACCGGCACCCCGGCCGCCATCGCCTCGATCAGTGGCAGCCCGAACCCTTCGGCCCGGCTCGGCATCGCCAGCACCGACGCGCCCTTCAGCACGTACGCCAGCTCCGCGTCGGTCACCTTCCCCAGCAGCCAGACGTCGGCGCCGTGCTCGCGCGCCAGCGCCCCGGGGTCGATCCCGCCCCAGCCCGGCTGCCCGGCCAGCACCAGCGGCACCCCGATCCGGCCGGCGGCGTCGATCAGCACGTCGATGCCCTTGCGCGGCTCGATCGTCCCGATCGCCAGCACGTACCGCTCGGGCAGCGCCACCTCGGCGAACGAAACGCCAGGCCGGACGCCGTGCGGGATCACGCGCACCGGCACCGAAACCGGCACCAGCCCGGCGAGCTCGTCCGCGACCGCTCGCGTCGGCACGGTCAGCGCGGTCGCGCGCCGCGCCGCGCGGGCGATCACCGCCTTGTGCCACGCGACGCCGCGCGGGGTCAGCGTCTCGGGATGCGTCCACGGCACGGTGTCGTGCACCGCGACCGACAGCGTCCGCCCCTTCGGCACACGAGCGGGCGCGAGCGGCGTCGGCGCGTGGACCGCGTCGCCGCCCGGCCACCACGGCAGGCCCAGCTGCCAGGCCGCGATCAGCGCCCGAGGCGGGACCGGCAGCACACGCGGCCCCTCGACGCCCTCGACCAAGGCCGCGTCGACAGTGTCGATATCGGAGTGCCGCGCGACCACGCTCGACACCGTCCAGCCCGGCGGCGCCGTCTCGGCGAGCGCCCGCAGCAGTTCGGCGGTGTAGCGGCCGGTTCCGCCGGGGACGGGCGCCAGCAGCTGCTCGGCGAGCACGACCAGTTCGGGCATGGTCTCTATTCTCTCTGGCATGACCGACGCCGAGCCCAGCACCACCGTCGTCGTGGTCACCTGGCGCGGCGCCGCGCACATCACCGCCTGCCTCGACGCGCTCGCCGCGCAGTCCCGCCCGCACCGTGCGTTGGTCGTCGACAACGCCTCCGATGACGGCACGGCCGCGCTGCTGGCCGCCCATCCGTCCCGGCCCGAGGTGCTCCGGCTGCGGCGCAACACCGGGTACGCCGGCGCCATGGCCGCCGCACTGGACAAAGTGGACACCCCCTTGATGGCCTGGCTGAACGACGACGCCGTGCCGGGTCCAAACTGGCTCGCGACCTGCGAAGACACCCTTGAAAAGGCTCCGCTCGCCGCTGCCGTGAGCGCCCGGCTGGCGCTCGCCGACGGCACCGTCCAGTCCACCGGCGTCCGCCTCACCGCCGACGGCCACGGCGCCGACCTGACCGAACCCGCCGACGAGGTGTTCGGCTTCTGCGGGGGCGCGGCGGTGCTGAACGCCGAGGCGCTCCGGTCCGTCGGCGGCGTCCCGGCGTCGTATTTCTGCTACTACGAGGACACCGACACCGCCTGGCGGCTCCGGCTGGCGGGCTGGGACATCGTCAGCGCGGACGCCGAGGTCACCCATGAGCATGGTGCGAGTACGCACCCCGGCTCGGTCCAGTTCCACCTGTGGAATGAACGCAATCGTTTGCTGACCCTTCTCCGGTGTGCCCCGAGGTCGATCGCGATCCGCCAGCTGGTGAGGTTCGCCGCACTCACCCTCGTCCTCCCCCTCCGAGGGCTCCGTCATACCAAGAAACCAGCGGCACCCAATTTCCGTCTGAGCCTCCGGTGCCGGGTCCTCGGCGCCGTCGCGGCCCGCCTGCCTCGCACGCTGCTCGAAAGGCGGGCCATCGGACGGCGCGCGGCGCTCGGCCGAGGCGCGGTCTGGGAGGCGTGGGCCGGGCCTTAAGCTTGGGCCAATCGAGTGCAGGGAGTACTGCTTTGACGCAGGGGGAAACGCAACCGGTCGTCTCGGTGATCGTGGTGAACTATCGCGGGGCCGCCGACACCGTCACCTGCCTGCGCGCGCTCGCTGAACACGATTACCCGAACCTCGAGGTCATCTGCGTCGACAACGCCTCCGGCGGCACCGACGTGGCCGAGATCAAGGCGGCGGCTCCGGGCGTCAAGCTCGTCGAGTCCCCGGTCAACACCGGTTTCGCGGGCGGCTGCAACCTCGGCGCGAAGCACGCCACCGGCACCGTCCTCGCCTTCCTCAACAACGACGCCCGCCCGGCTCCCGGCTGGGTGCGCACGGCCGTCGCCGAACTGCGCGCGCAGCCGACGGTCGCCGCGGTGGCCAGCAAGGTCCTCGATTGGGAGGGCACCGGCACCGACTTCGTCGACGCGGGCCTGACCTGGTTCGGCATGGGCTACAAGCGCCACGCGGGCAGCCCGCTGGCCGACGTTCCCGCCGCCGAGCACGAGACCGCCAAGGACGTCCTGTTCGCCACCGGTTCGGCGATGTTCGTCCGCGCCGGGGTGTTCGCCGAACTCGGCGGCTTCGACGAGCGGTTCTTCATGTTCTACGAGGACGTCGACCTCGGCTGGCGGCTGAACCTGCGCGGCTGGCGCGTCCGGTACCTGCCGGAGTCGCTGACCTACCACAAGCACCACGCCACGATGTCCACAGTGGACGCTCCCGACTCCGGTCGCGAGACGTTCCTGCTGGAGCGCAACGCCTTGGCGGCGCTGTACAAGAACCTCTCCGACGAGACGCTGTCGCGTGCGTTGCCGGCGGCGCTGGCACTGGCCGTCCGCCGGGCGACCGCGCGCGGCGACCTCGACGCCACCCAGCTCGACCTCGCCCACGGCGTCGGCCCGGCCGAAACCGGCCCGGTCGCGGTGCCGAGGACCACGCTCGCCGGGATGCTGGCGATCGACCAGTTCGTCGAGCTGCTGCCCTCGCTGGCCGAGTCGCGCGCCGTCGAACAGGCCGCCCGCGTCCGCACCGACGCCGATCTTCTTCCCTTGATGCGCAAGGCTTTGGAGCCCGCGTATCCGCTTCCGCGCTACCTCGCCGCGCACGACATCCTGGTCGAGACGTTCGGCATCGAAGCGCTCTTCGGGCAGCGCCGCAAGATCCTGGTGATCACCGGGGACGCGATCACCGAGCGGATGGCGGGCCCGGCGATCCGCGCGTGGAACATCTCCGCGACCCTCTCCGCCGAACACGACGTCCACCTGGTGACGGTCAACCCGCGCGCCGACCCGCCCGCGGCGGCGTTCCAGGTCAGCGCGGCGACGCGGCGCGAACTGGAGGCCCCGATCGCCTGGGCCGACATCATCGTGCTGCAGGGCCACGTGCTCGAACTCGCGCCCGCGCTGAAGAAGCAGTACGCGCACAAGATCGTCGTCGCGGACCTGTACGACCCGATGCACCTGGAACTGCTCGAACAGGGCAAGGGCGTCGCCGACGACAAGCGCGCGAAGGACCTCATCGGCGTCACCAAGGTGCTCGACGCGCAACTGGAGCGCGGCGACTTCTTCCTGTGCGCGTCGGAGCGGCAGCGCCACTTCTGGCTCGGGCACCTGGCCGCGATGGGCAGGCTGACGCCGCGTCTGTACGACGCCGACCCGACCACGCAGTCGCTGCTTTCGGTGGTCCCGTTCGGGCTTTCGCCGCAGGCGCCGACGCGCACCGGCCCCGGCCTCCGGTCCACTTTGGACGGTATCGGCGAGACCGACCACGTCGTGCTGTGGGCGGGCGGGGTCTACAGCTGGTTCGACCCGCTCACCCTGGTCCGCGCGATCGAGAAGCTGCGGCAGCGCCGGGGCGACGTCCGCCTGGTGTTCCTCGGGATGAAGCATCCCAACCCCGAGGTCGCCGAGATGGACATCGGCGCACGCACCATGCTCCTTTCGGAGACCCTCGGCCTGACCGGCAAACACGTGTTCTTCAACGAGCACTGGGTGCCCTACGAGGAGCGCCAGAACTGGCTGCTGGACGCGAATTGCGGCGTCACCACGCACTTCGAGCACGTCGAGACGACGTTCGCGTTCCGCACGCGGGTGCTGGACTACCTGTGGGCCGGCCTGCCGATCGTCACCACCGACGGCGACGCGTTCGCCGACCTGGTCCGCGAGGAACGCCTGGGCGTCGTCGTCCCGGCCGAAGACGTGGACGCGCTGGCCGAGGCGCTCGAGAAGTCCTTGTACGACGAGGAGTTCGCGGCGGGCTGCGTCGAGCGGATCGCCGCGGTCGCCCAGCGCTACGCCTGGCCGGAAGCGCTGAAACCGCTCGTGGAGTTCTGCCGGAACCCGCGTCCCGCGGCCGACCGGCTGCCCGGCTCGGAAGACCTGGTGCTGACCGAAGCGGTGCGGGGCAAGGAAATGCTGCGCCGCGACGTCGACCTGATCCGCGAATACCTCTCCGACGGCGGCCCGAAGGAACTCGCGCGGCGCGTCGGCGGCCGAGTGGTCAAGGTCGCCAAGCAGAGGCTTCGCCGTGGCTGACCGTCCCTTGCGCGTCCTGCTCGACGGGACCCCGCTTCTCGGTGCCAGGACCGGTATCGGCCGGTACACCGTCGCGTTGTCCGAAGAGCTCGCTTCAATGCCCGAAGTGGACACTCGCGCGGTCGCGTTCACGTTGCGCGGCTGGCGGCGCCTGCGGAAGGTGCTGCCCCACGGCGTGCAGGCCCGCGGGATGCCCGTCGCGGCACGGTTGCTGCGCAAGGCGTGGCTGCGATCGCAGCTACCGCCGGTGGAACTGTTCGCCGGTCCGACGGATGTCGTGCACGGAACCAACTTCGTGCTGCCCGGCCGGTTCCGCGCGGCGGGCGTGGTGACGATCCACGATCTGGCCTTTTTGGACGCTCCCGAGGAACTCGCGCCGAGCGATCACGAACTGCCGCAACTGGTCCGCCGCGGCGCCCGCCTCGCCGACGTCATCTGTACGCCCACCAACGCCGTCGCCGACCGGATCGCCGAACGGCTCGACGTGGACCGCCGCAAGATCGTGGTCACCCCGCTCGGCGTGAATCCCGCATGGTTCACCGCGCGCCCGCCGGACAAGGAGCGCCGGAACGAACTCGGCCTCCCCGACAAATACCTGCTCTTCGCCGGTGCCCCCGGCCCTCGCAAGGGCCTCGCCTGGCTGCAGCGTGCCCACGACGCCGCACCGGATCTACCGGAACTGGTGTTCGTCGGTCCCGGCTCGTTCTCGGTGGGACCGCGTTCGCGGCACGTCGGCTACCTGTCGGACGTGAACCTGCGGAGGGTCGTCGCCGGGGCGAGCGCGCTGGTGCTGCCTTCGCGCGACGAAGGCTTCGGGCTCCCCGTACTGGAGGCGATGGCGTCGGACGTGCCCGTGGTGTGCACGGACATCCCGGCGCTGCGCGAAGTCGCCGGGAACTGCGCGAGCCTGGTGCCTTACGAAGACGTCGACGGTCTCGTCGAGGCTCTGCGGATCGCCGTCAGCGACCCGCACGCCGTCGCCACCTCGGCCGCTCGCCGCGCCCACGTCGCGAACTTCACCTGGCGCGCGTGCGCCGAACTCACCGTCGCCGCCTACCGCCAGGCCAGCACCAAGCACTGACCCCCTTCGCGTTTCGTCCTCTACTTGCGGTAGTTGCCCACTGCAAGTACCGCAACTAGAGGACGAAACGCGGCAAGGATCAAGAAGCGAAGTAGGCCTTCAGCGCGTCGGGCCAGTCCGGCATCGGCGTGAGGCCCGCCTCGAGCCACGAAGCGTTCGACAACACCCCGTACGCCGGCCGGACCGCCGGACGCGGGAAATCCGCCGTCGTACAAGGCTTCACCCGCGCCGGATCCGCGCCGAGTTCCGCGAAGATCGCCTGCGCGAACCCGCACCACGTCGTCGACCCGCCACCCGTGCAGTGCAGCACCCGCTGCGCCGGTCCCTGCCCGGAAACGATCCGCCCGGCCAGCTCCAGCAGCCCGGCGGCGAGATCACGCGACCACGTCGGCGACCCGGTCTGATCATCCACAACGGACAGAACTTCGCGCTCCTTTTCCAGGCGCGCCATGGTCTTCACGAAGTTCGACCCGCTCTTACCGTATACCCACGACGTCCGCACGATCCAGGATCGCGCACCGGAGCCGAGTACGGCGTCCTCGCCGGCCGCCTTCGTCCGGCCGTAGGCGTTGAGCGGTCCCAGCAGATCGCCGGGCTCGTACGGCGAAGTCGCGTCCCCGGCGAAGACGTAGTCCGTCGACACGTGGATGAGCGGAACTCCGCGCGAGGAGCACACCGCGGCGAGTACCCGGGGACCGTCCGCGTTCACCGCGAACGCCCGCTCTTCATCGGTTTCCGCCGCGTCGACGGCGGTGTAGGCCGCCGCGTTGATCACCACCGGCGACGTCCCGGCTTCCCGCGCCCGGTCGGCCAGGTCGACCACCGCGGCGACGACCTCGCCGGTGCTGCGCACGTTCAGTTCCGCCGACGACGGCGTGGACGCGTCCGGTAGCAGCGCCGCGATGTCCTGCCCCAGCTGGCCGGACCCGCCCGGCACGAGAATGCTCAGCACCGTCATTCCCCCGCGGGGTTCTTCAGCGGCTCCCACCAGGACCGGTTGCCCGCGTACCAGGCGACCGTCTCGGCCAGACCGTCCTCAAAGGACACCTGCGGCGTGTATCCCAGTTCCTCGCTGATCTTGGTGATGTCGACCGAATACCGGCGATCGTGCCCCTTGCGGTCCTCGACCGGTTCGACGCTGTCCCAGCCGGCGTCCACGGCGGTCAGCAGCAGCTCGGTCAGCTCGCGGTTGGTCAGTTCGGTGCCACCGCCGATGTTGTAGATCTCGCCCGGCCTGCCGCCATCGGCGACGAGCTGGATGCCACGACAGTGATCGTCCACGTGCAGCCAGTCACGCACGTTGAGTCCGTCGCCGTACAGCGGGACCTTCTTGCCGTCGAGCAGGTTGGTCACGAAGAGGGGAATGACCTTCTCCGGGAATTGGTACGGACCGTAGTTGTTCGAGCACCTCGTGACACAGACGGGCAGACCGTGTGTCCGGAAGAACGAACGTGCCAACAGATCCGAGGACGCCTTCGAAGCCGAGTACGGCGAATTCGGCTCCAACGTGTGGTCTTCGGTCCAGGAACCCTCGTCGATCGACCCGTACACCTCGTCGGTGGACACGTGCACGAACTTCCCGACCCCGGCTTCGAGCGCACCCTGCAACAGGGTCTGCGTGCCGAGCACATTGGTCAGCACGAAGTCCGCGGACCCCGCGATCGAACGGTCCACATGGGACTCGGCGGCGAAGTGCACGACCAGGTCGATACCCCGCATCAGGTCGCTGACCAGGGCGGAGTCGCAGATATCGCCCTTGACGAACCGGTAGCGCGGGCTCTTGTTCACCGGCTCGAGGTTGGCCTCGTTGCCGGCGTAGGTCAGCTTGTCGAGCACGACGACCTCGGCGTCGGCCAGGGTCGGATACGCCCCGCTCAGCGCCTGGCGCACGTAATGCGAACCGATGAACCCGGCTCCTCCGGTGACCAGCACCCGCATCCCGGGATCCTCCTTTGACGACTTTCGGACCAGCCGAGTGTGTCACGACCGGGGCAACCTTTCACCAGCCTACGGACGTCTAACAGAGGGATCAGTAAAGTCTTCAGAGAGGCACGAGTGTGCCCTGGGGAGAAAGTCGTGGAGGACCGCACGTGACCGAGTGGCCCGGGCCACCCATTCCGGCGCGCCGTGGCGGCGGCGCCGTGGTGTTCGCCCGTCGTGGGGTGAAGGTCGTGTTCAGCCTGTTCTCGATCACGATCCTGGCGCTGACCTGGTGGGGCTGGCAGTTCATCGGCGACCCGTCGAAGGGGTTCGCCACCACCAACATCTTCGAGGACAACGGCCACCCGCCGGCGAAACCGCTGGACGGCGCGATCGACATCCTGCTGGTCGGCCAGGACAGCCGCACCGACGCGCAGGGCAACCCGCTGCCGCGCGAGGTCCTCGACATGCTGCACGCCGGGAACTCCGACGGCGAGCGCCAGACCGACACGATGATCCTCGTGCACATCCCGCAGAACGGCAAGAAGGCCGTCGCGATCTCCTTCCCGCGCGACTCGTGGGTCGAGATCACCGGCGGGTTCGGCAAGCACAAGCTCAACAGCGCGTACGTGTACGCCTACAACGACACGTCGAAGACACTGCAGCAGCAGGGCAACGCGGATCTCAAGGACGTCGACGCGAAGGCGAAGGACGCCGGCCGCAAGAACCTGATCGCGACGCTGGAGAAGTTCATCGGCAAGCCGAAGATGATCGACCGGTACGCCGAGGTGAACCTGTCGAGCTTCTACGAGATCACCAAGGCGATCGGCGGCGTCGACGTCTGCCTCAACGGCCCGGTCAAGGAAAAGAAGTCCGGCGTGGATCTGCCCGCCGGCCGCTCGACCGTCGAAGGCGTCCAGGCGCTCGCGTTCGTCCGCCAGCGGTACGACCTGCAGAACGGCGACCTCGACCGGATCGCCCGGCAGCAGGCCTTCCTGTCCGGGCTGGCGAACAAGGTCCTCTCGACCGACGTCCTGGCCAACCCGGCGAAGATCGCGGGCCTCATCGAAGCGGTGAAGAAGTCGGTCGTGCTGTCGGCGGGCTGGGACCTGCCGGAGTTCGCCGAGCAGATGCGCGGGCTCACCAGCGGCAACGTCGAGTTCCACACCATTCCGACCCAGGGTGACGCGACCATCGGCGGCGCCGCCGTGCTCAGGGTCGACCCGGCGCAGGTGCAGGCCGAGATCAGCCGCCTGGCCTCCGACGGCCAGCCCCAGTCGCCCGAGACGTCGGCACGCCTTCCGGGCGCGGAAGCGGTGACCGTCGAACTGTTCGACGGCTCCGGTTCGCCCACGGTCGCCACCGAGACCCGGAACCTCTTGCAGGGCAAGGGTTTCAAACTCGCGGCGGATACCAAGCTCAGCACCCGCAACTCCACGGTCATCCGGTACGCGCCGGGTGACGACGACGCGCTCGCCCTGATCCGGCAGGTGTTCGGCACCACGGTGCAGGCCGAGGCGGATCGCGACGTCGCCCCGGGCAAGATCCGGGTCCTGCTCGGCAAGGACTTCAAGGGGGCGTCCGCCGGTGCCGGCGGTGCGGCCACCACCCCGCCGAAGTCGTCGAACGCTTCGAGACCGGCTCAACCCTCGTCCAGCGCACCGGCCGCTCCGCCCTCGAGCGCGCCGATCGTCGCGGGCGGAGTGCCCTGCGTCAACTAATGTCCGGGTACTCAGCGTGGCCGTACGCGAGTTGGCCTAGCCTTCTCCTACGATCGGACTAAGCGGGCAGCGGCAGGGGAGGTGAACAGGGATGGACAGCGAAGACAAGGCGGCCGACGAGCGTCCGGAGGAGCCGGATGCCGAGGAGCCGACATCGGAAGACACCGGCGACGAGGCCAAATCGGACACCGAGAGTGACGAAAAACCCCGGTTCATCCCGACGCCTTACCCGCGCAATCCGCTCCCCCAGCCGACCGCCCCGGCCGAGGACGAACCTGTCTCGGGCGTCCTCTCCGTCCCCGAGCGGCCGCTGCGCCGCGCCGGCCGGATCACCCGCCGGATCGCTCTCGGGCTCGTGTCGCTGCTCGCCCTCGGCACGACGGGCTACGCCTACGTCACCAAGGACCAGCTGCAGAACAACGTCCCCACGACGAACGCGCTGAGCAAGCCGGACGACCCCGCCGCCCCGCCCGCCGACGACGGCGCCAACGACATCCTCCTGGTGGGCAGCGACGCGCGCACCGACGCACAGGGCAATCCGCTGCCGCCCAGGGTTCTCAAAGAACTGCGGACCGAGGAGAAGCCGGGCGTCAACACCGACACCATCATCATCCTGCGCATCCCGAAGAACGGTGGAAAGCCGTCCGGTGTCTCGATTCCCCGCGACACCTGGACCGACATCCCCGGCCGGGGCAAGAACAAGGTCAATTCGGCGTACGGCGTCGCGAAGACCAACTACGCCAACGCCCACCGCGGTGAGCCGGACCAGGCGAAGCTCGAACGCGATTCCGACCAGGAGGGCCGCAAGGCACTGGTCCAGACCGTTCAGGACCTGACGCAGATCCGCATCGACCACTACGCCGAGGTCAACCTGCTCGGGTTCTACCTGCTGACCGAGGCGCTGGGCGGGGTCAAGGTCTGCCTGAACCACTCCACCGAGGACAAGGACTCCGGCGCCGACTTCCGGCGCGGGGAGCAGGTCGTCTCGGGCGGTGAGGCGCTTTCCTTCGTGCGCCAGCGGAAGAACCTGCCGCGCGGCGACCTCGACCGCATCGTGCGGCAGCAGACGTTCCTGTCCTCGGCGCTGAACCAGGTCCTTTCGGCGGGCACGCTGACCAGCCCGTCGACGATGGGGAACCTGATGGACGTCGTGCGCCGGTCGATAGTCCTCGACGAGGGACTGGACCTGCTGGAGTTCGCGCAGCAGGCCAAGGGGATCGCGTCCGGCGACCTGACGTTCACGACCATCCCGGTGGTGAACATCAACGGGCGGAGCGCCGACGGCCAGAGCATCGTCGAGATCGACCCGGCGGCCGTGCGGACCTTCGTCACCGGCCTGGTGGGCCGGGGCGCGCCCTCCGGGGGCGGCGGCGCGCCGGGCGCGGCACCCGTGCTCGCCGCGGGCGTTCCCTGCGTGAACTAGCTTGGGGGGCGTGAGCCTCACCGAACTGCTGCTGCGACCCCTGCTCGGGTCGCCCGCGAAACCGCTGATCACGCACTACGACGACAAGCAGGGCAGCCGGGTCGAGCTGTCCGTGGCGACCACGGTGAACTGGGCCGCCAAGACCGCGAACTGGCTGGTCGACGAGTTCGACGTCGAGCCGGGCGACGAGGTCGCCGTGGTGCTGCCGTCGCACTGGCAGACCGCCGGCGTCCTGCTGGGCGCCTGGTGGTGCGGCGCGAGGGTGGTGACGGACACCGCGGGCGCGCGGGTGGCGTTCATCGTGCCGGACGGCGCTTCCGACGCGGACGCCACGGCCGTCGTCTCGCTGCATCCGATGGGTCTCGGGCTGCCCCCTGGCGCCCTGCCGGACGGGATGCTGGACTACCTGACCGAGGCGCGACTCTCGGGCGACCAGTTCAGCCCGCTGTCGCCCATCCCGGGCGACACCCCCGCACTCGGATCGTCCACTGTGGACGAAGTACTCGCCGAAGCCCGTTCCCGGGCTTCAGGCTTGGGGCTGTCAGTCGAGGATCGCGTGCTGTCCACTGTGGAATGGACCGGCACCGAAGGGATTCTCGACGGGTTCCTGACGCCTCTCGCGGCCGGCGCCCACCTCGTCCAGGTCACCTATGCGGACCCGGCCAAGCTGGCCGCCCGTCGCGAAGCCGAGCGGACGACCGCGGATCTCCCTGCCTGAAGTACCTGAAGTGCTATGAACGGGCCTTTCCTTGCAAAATTTGCAAGGAAAGGCCCGTTCATAGCATCCGAGGGAGGGTCAGGCGTCCTGAAGCTGCTTCGCCTCACGCTTGCGTCCGAAGAGGACGTGGTCGAGCGAGAACTTCCCGGCGTTGAAGCCGAGCGCGAGACCGGCCACCGCCAGGACGAGGACGAGTTCGTAACCGCCCTGACCGGTGAGGCCGTTGTCGAGGTGCACCGAGAGCAGCGCGCCGACGGAGACCACGACGAAACCGAGGCCCACCAACGGCGTCAAGAAACCGGCGATGAACAAGACGGCTCCCACGATCTCCACCGCGATCGCGAAGATCGCGGCGAGCGTCGGCAGCGGAATGCCCGTCTGCTCGAAGAACTTCGCAGTGCCGTCGATCCCGTTTTCCCACTTCTGCAGGCCGTGGGCGAGGAACACCACACCGACCCCGATCCGGCCCAGCAGGAGAGCGACATCCTTGAAACGAGCGAACATCGGGTATCAGCTTTCTGGTCGGTGAATATTCAACTGGCCGGGCCCACGGTAGGACACCGGGCACCCCCGGCGGCACCTCCGGAGCGTGATCGACAGGTATCCGACAGGAACCGACAGCCGACGAACAGGCTCGGCGACGTGTCCTTTGTGGAGGATTGACCGCGGGATTCCCCCATCCGGCGCCGTTTGCACACCGCCATCTGAGGGCAGAATCTCCTGCGTGATGGATGAACGCCTGATCGGCCTTTGGTCGGAAAGCACGCTCTACCCGAACGATGTCGAGTCGGCCGAGCTGGCCTTCCGCTGGAACGGCTCCGGCTGGCTGTACTGGTCGAGCTGGAGCACCTCGTTCTCGGTTTCCCGCTACACGTGGTCGGCGTTCACCCCGGGCACCCTGGTCTTGAAGTTCCACTGCGAACTGGACGGCACGTGGTCGATCGAAGACGGTGTCGTGCGCCATGACGTCGAGTCCGAGGAGGAAAGGGGATCACTCGTCAAAGTCGGCTACGAAGTCGTGCCCGGTGAGGATCCGCTCGGGAACACGCTCACCGTGCTGTCACTGGACCGGCCGCTCCACGACCACCTCGCGGGCTCGCGGTTCGCGTGGGTCGAGCAGTCGGGTCCCCTCAGTGATCCGGCCGCCGGTGCTCCGCGGCCAGGGCCGCCCAGCCACCGCTGACCGCCAGCACCTCGAGCACCCGCTCGGCCTGCTCGGCGAACCCGGCGAGATCCTCGTGCAGCAACGCGATCCGCTCGACGTCCAACGGGACCTCGTCGTCGGCCCACAACTCGATCACCGTGCTGACGGTGAACACGAGGAACTGGATGATCCTGATGAATTCCTCGGACGGTTCCGGCACCGCCTTGCGGTAGCCGGTCTCGATCTCGTCGCATGCCGCGACCAGCTCACGGAGCGGCCTGACGATGTCGGCCGCCGTCCCGTCCCACGCCGCCGACGGCCACGCGCGATCCCCGAGCTCGAGCCACAACCGCCAGCCGGCGATCAGCTCGGCCTCGTCATGCGGTGTCCACGACACCGGAGCCGACCAGAACATCTTTCGAGAGTGACAGGCCACGGCCATGATCGCCGTACTTCCGTGAAGCATCTCACCGACGCCCGATCTCACAGGCGCATTTCGTCACTCGAAAAGGGAGAACCCGGCGGCCCGAGTGGGCCGCCGGGTTCCTCGATGATGGACAGGTTCAGCAGTTACCGACGTACCAAGCGTCACGCGTCTGGCGACCCCTGGAGTGATCCTCGATGTCGGTCAGACCCGGATAGACGCACTTTTCCGTGTCCTGGAACAGAATGTTCTCGACGATGATCTTGACCCGGTCACCGCCACAGTGGTTGTACAGCGCACGCCCACTGTCACTCGAGTAGTACGGGACGAATCCGCACTCATAGTCGGCAACGGTTCGTGACGACACTTCGGCAGCCCCTGCACTCGGCGCGACGGCAAGACACGCGAGCACAGCCCCAGCGAGTGCGACAGTAATCTTCTTCACGGAACATGATCTTACTGCGAACGCGCGTCCCCTATGGGCCTTTTGCGAAAAGTCCCGCCGACCGGGTCACTCGCTCAAGTACATGAAGGCCCCCTTCCTTGCGTTAGGCGCAAGGAAGGGGGCCTTCATGTACTTGGCCGAACGTGTCAGCCCTTGAGCAGGGCTCGCGCCATGACCATGCGCTGGATCTGGTTGGTGCCTTCGTAGATCTGTGTGATCTTGCGGCCAGTTCCGACCCATCTGGCGATCTTGCCTGAAAATTGCCTCTGAGCTGCTGAAACGTCTCTCGACAGTTCTCGGTGGATCTTGGCCCTACCCGACGTCTGACGGCCTGTAGACGGCCTGGTTCGCGTCGGGACCTTGGCATGACTGCCGCCAATCACGGGTCCGGCAGGGACGCACAGGTGCCGATCGCGCACCAAGCATGCGAGATCCCCCACCTCGCTGCTTACCTGCCCGAAGTATGGCGCGCTGCCCGCTGACCTTCGACAGGATTCAGCGGCGCCAACCCGCCCGTCCCTCTTCTCTCCGCTTCCCTCGCCCCCGCCATCTCTAGCGCCGGGTCGATCGCGTCAAGGCACGCTTTCCCGCCTTGATGCGGGCGGGCCGGTGTTAGACGCTGAGAAGCGAGGGATCTGCTGGTGACCACTGCACGTCGACTGGCTGAGCCGGAAAATTGAGCCGAAGTACTCCTTGGATCTCCGTTGTCGTCGGCGGCGCGCTGCGCGGTGCTGCTCGTCGGCGGGCTCGCCGCGACCGGCGGCCGGAGCGGAGCGGCAGGCCGTCCGTGTCGCATGGGGCGGAGCCCGCCGGACGGGTGGTGACGTGCGCGCCGCCGACGGCGGCGCCTTGATTCCATAGAGCCAAGTTCGGCAAGTAAGCGTGTCGCTGGGCTAAAACTGCCGCTAGCCGTGCTGTCCTTTATAGCAACGTCGAACATCAGTACGACCATGATCAATAGCGTGGTGATCAATATGCAGTTCCACACCTGGGACCTAGGGCAACGGTCAGCCGGAAACGTTGTTGAGGTTTCCCTAACAGGGAACGCGGCGAATGTAATGCTACTTGACAGTAGCAACCTGGCAGCCCGGAAGGCGGGAAGAAACTATCGGGCCTCCGGGGGACATGTAACAAGATCGCCGGTTCGCCTGACTGTTCCCAGCAACGGCCACTGGTATTTGGCCGTCGACTATGGAGGCGCAGCCGGGAGTAGCCGCGTCTCACACAGGGTCCTCGCGGCCTAGTTAGGACGGAGAAAGATGGCAAAGACGCCAGCCAACAGCGGAAAGCAGTGGACCAGCTCCGAAGATCGAAAATTGCGCGAAGAAGCGAAAGGGAACACGCCGACTCGGGTTATCGCCCTACACTTGGATCGCTCGGAAGATGCAGTACGTAACCGGGCAAGTGAGCTGGGCGTCTCATTGAAGCCGACGAACCAAAGCCCATACGGGACGCAGAAGTAGTCACCTGTCACGGTAGTTGTGGTGGGGCACGGAGCTTCCGGCCCCACCCACGGCAGTGCCTACCGAACGTGTGCCAACTACTTAACAAAGATCAACTTTGCCGTTCACTGTTAGCCTGAGGGTATGCGTGGTGCGGGTGATCAGCTCAGCATCGGGGAACGTATTGCCTTCTACCGGCGGCGGCGCGGTCTGTCGCAGGCGGTTCTTGCTGACTTGGTGGGCCGCACTGAGGACTGGTTGAGCAAGATCGAGCGCGGCGAACGCGAGATCCGGCGTCTGGACGTGCTGGCCGACGTCGCGCGGGGCCTGCGGGTGACGCTGGGAGATCTCCTCGGCGAACCGGTGCTGATGGAGGACGAGGACAAGAACGACGACGTCCCGGCCATCCGTGACGCCCTGATGGCACCGAGGCGCCTGTCCCGCACCTTGTTCTCCTCGGCCATGTCACCCGAGTACATCGATCCGGCGCCGGTGGCTCAGCTGGTCGAAGGTGCCTGGTCCAGCTACCAGAAGGGCGACCTCGGCCGTGTAGTTGCCGCGTTGCCGGGCCTGATCAAGACGAGCCAGGGCATGGAGTCCGCCTCCGCCGACGACGAGCCCTACCGACGAGCCTGTGCCGCCGTGTCCGCCCGCGTCCACCACCTGGCCGCCACGACGCTGAGCAAGATCGGCGAAGCCGACCTCGCGTGGATCGCAGCAGAACGCGCCATGCAGGCAGCCGACGAGGCAGATGACCCGCTGGTCCTGGCCTCGGCCGCCCGATCCGGCACACACGCGCTCCTGGCCGTCGGCCGGTTCGACGACGCGCTTGAGCTGGGAGACGTCGCCGCAAAGTGGCTGGTCCCGAGGATGCGGTCTGGCGATCCGGCCGCGCTGAGCCTCTACGGCATGCTCTACCTGCGGACGGCTGTCGCCGCTGCGAGGCAACAAGACCGGTCGACGGCGAACGAGCTGCTGTCTCACGCAGGTCGTGCGGCTGATCAGCTCGGCACGGACGCGAACCACTGGCAAACGGGGTTCGGCCCGGCCAACGTCGAGCTGCACCGGCTGTCGGCCGCTCTGGATCTGGGCGACATCTCGCAGGTGATCGAGTCGGCTCCGAGGATCAGCGTCGACCATCTTCCGGTGGAGCGGCAGGTCACCCATCTGATTGACTTCGCGCGGGCTTTGAGCCTGGTCGCGAAGGATGACGAGGCGCTGTCGGCGCTGCTCACGGCTGAGAAGAAGGCTCCGGGGATCGTCCGGCACAGTACGGCGGTGCGGGAGGTCGTGCGGTCGATGTATCGCCGCGCCCCGGCGACGGCTGGTAAGAAGTCATCGCCCTTGTTGGCGTTGGCTGAGCGCTGCGGCGCGGTGAGGTAGGTCGGGTGGCGTCGCGTGTTCTGGGTCTGGTCGGCTCGGGTGCTGGTGGTGTTGAGGATCTTCTTCCGCGTGTGATCCGGCCCCTTCAAGAGGACGGCTGGACGGTCGCGGTGACCTTGACCCCGACGGCGGGGCGCTGGCTGGACGGAAACGGCGGGCGTGCCGAGATCGAGGAGGCCACCGGTTTCCCGGTTCGGGTCCTGCCTCGTTCGCCGGCCGAATCGAGCCCGCATCCGGCACCGGACTGCTATCTGGTCGCGCCCGCGTCGGCGAACATGGTCGCCAAGCTCGCGATGGGCATCGCCGACAATCAGGCTCTGACGCAGGTCAACGAGGCCATCGGCACTCTCAACCTGCCGGTCGTGGTCTTCCCGCGCGTGAACGCCGCGCACGCTCGTCACCCCTCGTGGGAGACGCACATTGAAGCTCTGCGGCGTGCTGGGGTGCATCTCGTGTACGGGGACGACGTGTGGCCGCTGCACGAACCGCGGAGCGCTCCCGGGCGAGAACTGCCCTGGTCAGCAGTGCTTTCCGCCGTGAACGAGACCGTTCCTCTCTCTCGCTAGTTCCTACCCGGACAGTTTGTCCGGGGTGAGGCTGCGCACTGGGTGTCTCCTGTGTTCAGCGTGCCCGACCGGGCTCGCCGAGACCGAGACATCGGGAGAGCACACATGGGCATTCACGTGGTGATTCAGCCCCTCGTCGGCTACGGCGCGGCGGTGGTTTCACCCTCTCCTGGCGTTCGTCAGCTCGTCGCCGGAAGCGAAGAGACCTCCTTCATCGTCCAGGTGCCCGCCCGTATCGGCGGCTTGATGGACACGGCGCGGTTCGCGCAGAGCCTCGCGGCCGCTGCCAGTGAGTTCAGCGAGTGGTGCGAAACCCAGCACCGCACACGCTCGCATTCCTCTTCCTTCAACGACCAGTGGTCCGACGCTGCCGATGACGCCGTATCGCGCAAGAACGACTGAGTGCACGGAATCCACACAGGACTACAGCAGGAGTAACAAATGGCTATCTACAAGGGTTTTCGGTTTCCCATCGAGTTCGACGAGGCTTTCGGTCAGGGCTTGGTGATGGTCGGTGAGGTGTCGCCGGACACCGAGTACCAGTCTCGGGAGGATCGGGGACGTCCGGCTCGGCAGCGGGTCGACGAGGTGACGGGCAAGCGCCAGTGGAAGGTCACGGTGACCGACCCGGACGAGGTCAAGGCGAAGCGGGCGTCGTTCGAGATCACGTTGCTTGCCGATGTGCAGCCGGTTCCGACGACGTCGGAGGTGCTGCCGGGTATGCGGCCGATCGAGCTGGAGGGCCTGACGGCTGAGCCGAAGGTCGCTGGTCAGGGCGAGTTCAAGTACCAGTCCTACTTGTTCCGTGCGACCGGCTTCAAGGCTGCGGCCGCTGGCGGGGCGTCGAAGTCGGGCCGTGCCTCGGGTTCCGCTGAGTCGACGCCCAAGGCTGCGTGATGCCGGGCGGGGTGCCGGGGAGCCACCGTGTGGCCGTGGTTCCTCCGCACCTGGTCCAGGCGTGGGAGATGGCCTACCGCCATTACAGCGCGCTGAGGGCACAGGCCGTCGACCCGTTGGCAGCGCACGACCTGGCCGTTGCTTCCCTCGCGGTGGCTGCGGCCTGGCGGGATCTCCTGGCGGAAGGCCGGTTGCCGTGGTGGGTGCTCGCGGCCGTGACAGCGGCGACAGAGGGATTCGAAGAGAACGCGCGGTCGTGGGAGATCCGCGCTCGGAGTGAGGAGGGGCAGGGCCGTGGCGTTCAACGCGATGTGGAAGCCGGGGCGGCAGGCGGTCGCGGGGATGCAGGGGTGTGGTTCGGCGAATCCGGCCCTGGTCATCTACCTGGACCCGGACAGCCTGGCGATCGTCCCGCCGTCCGACAAGGCCGCGTGGCCGGAGTTCATCCGGCTCCTTCGCCAAATCCGCGACGGCTCGGACGAGCTGGCGGTGTTCCTAGACAAGCACACGGCGGGCAAGGAGGTGCGCGATGACGACACCCGGCCGGAATGAGCCACAGACCCTGCGAGACGCGCACGCCGTCGCCTCGGCCTGTCGTCCGAAGCCTGGTTCGAACCTGTCGACGTGGCTGAAGTTCCATCAGGCCAACGCGCGCATGTACCGGGCGGTGTCCGATGTGGATCGTGGGCATCATCACGAGCTTCGTTACTGGGTGGGCTATGAGGAGCGCAAGGCGGAGGAGGTGGCCGCGCAGATCCAGAAGGCGAAGGCACAAGCCAGCTGAAAACTGAATGACAGAGCGAAAAACGCGCGTGGGGACGTGCGGCGCACAAGCACGTCCTCAAGCGTTCTTCTTGTCCTGTAAGGCGCAGAAGCGGAATCCGGCTACCAACCTCGCCGCTCCTGCGCTGTCCACAACCACTGGAAGTGAACAATGACAACGCTAAACGATGGCAACAAGCCTGCGCTAGACGGGGTCACCCGAACGCGCTGCGCACTCTGCAAACGATTCGCCAAGCTGCTGCCCGGCGAGACGGAGTGCGCTCCCTGTCGGGGAATGCTCCCGCTGGATCTGACCGGCGCGGACGGTGGTCGCCGATGAACGCGAACGGGATCGGGTTCCTTCTCGTCGGCGGCGGAGTACTCGGCGTAGTGGTGTGGCTGCTGCACAAGCTCGGTCGCGCGCTGGCCACGATCGCGGAAGTCCTGGCGGCGGCCGCACTGGTGTTCATCGCCGTGTGGTGGCTGCTGAAAGCGTTGGTGTGGATGGGAAAGCAAGTCATCTTGCGCTGGCGGACCAGTCTTGCCGTACTGGCGATCGCAGCGTGGTGGCAGTGGCTCGGCTGGCTGTCTCTGGCGATCGTCGCCGGGTCGGTGGTCACCGTCCTGGTGTCCTGGCGGCTGATCGACGTTGTGTCCTATGACCACTGTTGCGGCCGGTTCCTGCGGTCCTGGTGGATGCGCTGGGCGGTCTATGCCCGCAAGCTCCCGGCCTGGTTGCACGCCTGCGGGCTGAGCATCCGGGACGAGGCCCTGCCGGTGGAAGTGACGGTGAACCTGGTCGGCCGTCGACGTTTGCGGTCCCGCAAGGCCGCTTCGGGATCTCGTGGTGTGCAGGTACCGAAGGTGCTCAAGGTGCGGTCGGGTCCGTCGTGGGATGAGGTCCGGGTGCAGCTCGTTCCGGGCCAGAAGCCTGAGGACTTCGACGAGGCCGCACGGGCGTTGGCGGTGGCGCGCAAGGTCAAGCGGTGCCAGGTACGGGAGCTGGAACCCAACGTGGTGTCCATCGACTTCCAACGCCGTGACCTGCTCAAGTCGGTAGTGACGTCGCTGCCGGTGCCCGACCTGGTCTCCCCCGACAGCACCGGTGTGGACCTGCGGAACGTGTGGTCCGGGACCACCGAGTACGGCTCCGACTGGCGAGTGCCGCTGGTCGGTTCAGGTGCGCACTGCCTGACCGCTGGCGCGACCGGAGCGGGCAAGAACTCGGTCATGTGGAGCCCGCTGGTGTCCGCCGCACCTGCGATTCGATCCGGTGTGGTCCGGGTGTCGGGTATCGACCCCAAGGGGATGGAACTCGCCTACGGGCGCGGGATCTTCGCCCGATACGCGGTGACCGGCAAGCAGGCGCTCGACGTCCTCGACGGCCTGCTTGAGGAGATGGAGTCCCGCAAGCAGGAGTTCGCCGGGCGGGTCCGCATGATCCCGATCAGCGTCGAGCATCCTTTGGAGGTTCTGGAGTTCGACGAGATCGGCGCGCTCACCAAGTACACCGACCGCAAGACCCGCGACGCGATCGTGGAGAAGGTCGCGCTCCTCACCACCCAGGGCCGGGCCTTGGGGATCACGGTGCGCGGCTATGTACAGGAACCCACCAAGGACACCGTGCCGGTTCGGGAGCTGTTCCCCCGCCGCGTCTGCCTGCGGGTGACCTCCAAGACACACGTCGGGATGGTGCTCGGTGACGGCGCGTACGAGCGGGGCGCGTGGGCGAACAGGATCGGCGATTCCGAAGCCGGTGTCGGCTACGTCTGGGGCGAAGGCGTTCGTGAACCCCTGCGCGTTCGTGCCGGGTGGGTCACCGACGAGGAGATCAAGGCACTGGAGACCTACGTGACCAACGGCGGCGCTCACGTCGTCGACCTCTCGGCCCGTGGCGGCGAAGGGATGGCGGCATGAACCGGCTCATGGTCTTTCTCGATGCGATCCGCGATCACCTCGACTCGTTCGCTCTTCCTCCGGCCGCGTCCGTGCGGGTCGGGGTGGGTCCTGATCCGATCACGGTGCAGCTCGACGCCGACCGCCTGGAGAACGTCGCCCGTGGCCTGCTCACGTGGGCCAACTCCCTGGAGGACGTGACGGCGTCGCTATGGCGTCCTGAGGGTGGCGGATCGGTGCACCTGGAACTTTCCGGCCGGACCCCGTGCGGCATCCCCGTGGTGGTCTACGGCGGCGTCTGGTTCGACGACGCCACGTTCCCGGATCTGCCTGCGGGGATGCGACAGGACATGCCGGTGTTCGTGCTGCGGCAATGGAACACCCCTGGGGAGGTGGCAGCGTGACCAGCACAGAAACCCCGGTGCCCACGCCGGCCAACTCCCGGGCCGTAAGGATGCGGAAACCCCTGGCCACGGACGTGGTGAAGGCGACCGCGGAACGCCACGGCGTCTGTGTCCGGCCCTTCACGATGGAAGTCGGCGACACCGACACCGGAGAACTCCGCTACGTCCCCGTCCCCTGCGGCTCCACCGTCGAATCGGTCTGCCTGCCGTGTGCGCGGAAGGCGAAGGCGCTGCGGCAGGTGCAGTGCCGTGAGGGCTGGCACATCGACACCGAACCCGACTTCACCACACAACCGCCGACCGAGACACAAACGGAGCTGCTGGCCTTCCGGGCCGACCTGGTCGCGGCCTACCGACAGGAGACCAACACGGCCGAGACGGAGGAGCTGCGGGCCGAGATCCAAGGTGTCGACGACGAACTTCGGCAACTCGGGATGCGCGGCCGTCTCCCCTCGATCGACCTGCCCACCAAGAAGGCGGTGAAGCGCTCGACCAAGCGGCGGCAGGACGCGCCGAACCTGCCTCGACGCAAGGTCACCAAAACCACCGTCGGACGCGAGTACGCGGGACGGTTCCGGCCCTCGATGTTCGTCACACTCACCTGCGACACCTACGGCCCGGTCCGATCGGACGGCGCCCCGGTCGACCCGGCGACGTATGACTACCGGCGGGCCGCTCGGGACGCGGTCCACTTCTCGGCGCTCGTCGATAGGTGGTGGCAGAACCTTCGACGGGTGGTCGGCTGGGACGCGCAGTACTTCGCCACCGTCGAACCCCAACGACGCGCCGCACCACACCTACACGCGGCCATCCGAGGGTCCTTCCCACACGACGTCATCCGCCAAGTCACCGAAGCCACCTACCACCAGGTCTGGTGGCCCAACCACGACCAGATCGTCTACACCGACCGAATGCCGACCTGGGACGGCGACTCCAGGGTGTTCCTCGACCCGGACACCCGCGAACCACTCACCTCATGGGACGACGCGGTAGAAGCCGTGGAAGACCCGGCGCACGTGGTCACCTTCGGGCGGCAGGTGCACTCCAAGGGCATCCTTGGCGGCTCGGAAGAAGCAGGGCGGCACATCGGCTACCTGACGAAGTACCTCACCAAGTCCACCGGGGAGGTCGTGGAAGCCGACACGGTGCGGCAGAGGGATCACCACGACCGGTTGCACGCGGAGCTGTCGGTGACCCCCTGCTCGCCTCGCTGCGCGGTGTGGCTTCTCTATGGCATCAACCCCAAGGGAGCCAACGGAAAGACGACTCCTGGGCATTGCAAGGGGAGGGCACACCGGCGGACCACGCTCGGCCTGCCTGGCCGTCGGGTGCTGGTGTCGCGCAAGTGGTCCGGCAAGACGCTCGTCGACCACAAGGCCGACCGCAAAGCCTTCGTCCTGGAAGCCCTGGCGGCGGTCGGGATCGAGAAACCCGCACCGGATCCGGCTCGGCTGGTCTGGCGCAAGGTCGACTCCGGCGACCCCTCCGTGCCACCTCGGGACCACCTGGTGATGCACGCCATCTCCGAACGCATCACGTGGAAAGCCGAGTACGACAAGGCACTACTCGCTGCGCAAGGTCCGCCGGATCTTTCGGCAACTCCGCTCGCGGCCTAAGGGGGATGACATGGACAACGTGAGCAACGCGGATCGGCTGTGGTCGGTCGAAGACGTCTCGGCCTACCTCGGCGTACCGGTCAAAACGCTCTACCAGTGGAAGTGGCTCGGCGCAGGGCCGCCAGTACGCAAGATCGGCCGCCACCTTCGGTACGACCCGACCAAGGTCCGCTCTTGGGGCACGGAAGAGGCAGCCTGATGGGACACATTCAAGATCGTTGGTATCGCCCCGCCCGTGACGAGAAGACTGGAAAAGTCATCCTCAACGGGCGGGGCAAGCCCGTGCTCGAAAAGACCGAGCTGTACGGCATCGGCTTGCGCTACAAGGTCCGCTACCTGGACCCCGACAACGAAGAACGCTCAAAAGCCTTTCCGGACAAGCAAAAGAAGCGCGCCGAGAACTTCCTCATCGGAGTGGAGTCGGACAAGCGCGAAGACAAGTACATCGACCCACGTGCGTCGTCGAAGATCTTCCGCAAACAGGCCGAAAACTGGCTCAAGGCCCAGTCCCCCGACCCGGCCACCCGCGAGATTCTGCGTAGTCGCCTAGAAAGCCAGATCTACCCGACCTTCGGGCACTTGAAGTTCGGTCAGATTAAGCCGCCCACCATCCGTGACTGGGTGGGCGACATGGACGAACGGGGGCTGTCCACGAACTATCAGGTCGTCCTGTTCACCATCGTGGCCGGCGTGCTGGACTCGGCGGTCGACGACAAGCTGATTCGGGAGAACCCGTGCCACGCCAAGACGGTGCGGCGGCCGGTCGGCGAGAGCCCGCAAGTTGTTGTATGGCCGGAAGAGCGAGTGCATACGATCCGGGCGGGACTGTCCGAGCGGTTCCGAATCGCTGTCCCACTGGGCTCTGGGTTGGGCCTGCGGCAAGGGGAGATCCTCGGGTACTCCCCAGACGACATCGACCGGGACGCGATGGTCGTCCGGATTCAGCGGCAGATCAAGACCGTCAAGGGCGTGATGATGTTCGCGCCACCCAAGGGCGGGAAGACACGCACTGTGCCGCTCTCCCCCGCCATGCTCGCCGAGATCGACGACCATGAGGACCGGTTCCCGTCCGTCGCGGTCACGCTTCCGTGGCGGAAGCCAGACGGTGAACCCGTGACGGTCCGGCTCCTGATGACGGGAGAAGAGGGACGGCTTTACACCGGAGACCTGTTCACCAAGGTCGTGTGGCAGGCCGCGTTCAGGGCGGCTGAGATCGCCTACCGTGGCCGGGCGGACGGCATGCACGCCCTGCGGCACTTCTTCGCCTCGACGCTGCTGTCTCGCGCCGTGTCGATCAAGGAACTCGCCGAGTACCTCGGCCACTCCGATGCGGGGTTCACCCTGCGGACTTACACGCACCTCGTCCCATCGAGTCACGAGCGGGCTCGGCAGGCAATCGACGCGGTGTTCGGACGATCAGAAAATGACTCAAATTCTACACTTCGTGTTGATTCTCGCCTCGCGGCAACCGCATCGTAACGCTATCAACCTAAATTACGACTGATCCCATCAAGGAACCCGCTTCGACAGAATGTGAAACAGTGATGTCAAAGGAAAACAGAGGGAACGACAAGAAGCCGACTAAGGGACCCGAGAAAAAACAAGAGAACAGAGGGCAGATCGACAAGGACAAAGGAGCGACACCCACCAAGAGCGGAGACATTGATTAGAGGATATGATTCCGCAGACTTTTGGAACACTTGTAGCATTTTTAGCCCTGATTGCACCGGGACTAGCATTCGAGCTAACCCGAGAGCGCAAACGCCCCGCGCGCTCCGACTCCGTGTTTCGCGAAGCCTCTAGAATAGCCTTGGCAAGCCTCATACTTTCAGCCGCAGCCGTCGTCATACAACTTGCACTCTGGAAGATCTGGCCTCAAGGATCTATCAACCTAGACAAGTGGACAAAGTTAGGCAACGTCTACCTTCAAGATAACACGACCAAGATTGTCGGAAACTTGGCCGCTATCACACTTTTCTCGTGCTTTCTAGGATTCGCAACAGCACAGATAGTAGCGTTCAAAACCGGAGAAGAATCGGTCAATATCAACAGCTCCGCGTGGCGAGAAGCCCTTCGTAGCGACAGGCCACGAAACGCGAAGGTGTGGGTGCACGTGCACCTTAAGGACAAGACGGCCTTCTTTGGCTATCTCGGCTCGTACTCGCTGGCTGAGAAACCAGACGAGCGAGAGATTCTCCTAAAGGGAGTGACTCTTCACAGAGTGAATTTCACTGAGTCCGGCGAAGTCGAGAAGGTTGCCACCATAGGCGAGAAGTGGGAATGTGTCATTATTCCATCATCTCAAATTTCGTACATCCGAGTACAGTATCGAGACTTAAACGGCCAACCGCTTCATTCAAACGAACGAACTCAGGAATTGAGCGGAAAATCCGCAGATGTCAACGCCAAGGATGACGGTGACCCACGCTTGCCCACCTCCGCCCCCGAGGACGGTAGCTCCTAGCGCTCTGCCAGGGAGGCTCAGCGGTGTTCGGGCGGCCTGGCTCCCATGACGGCCTGGAGGCGGCCTGATCATGAGCAGCCAGAGCCGCCCGAACTACCGGGTCAAGATCAAATCAGCCCTTGAGCAGGGCGCGGGCCATGACCATACGCTGGATCTGGTTGGTGCCTTCGTAGATCTGTGTGATCTTCGCGTCGCGCATCATGCGCTCCACCGGGAAGTCGCGCGTGTAACCCGCGCCACCGAACAGCTGCACCGCGTCCGTGGTCACCGACATCGCGATGTCCGACGCGTACGCCTTCGCAGCGGCGGCCATGTAGCCACCGCGCTTGTCGCCGCGCTCGGTCGCCGCGGCGGAGGCGTAGACGAGGTTGCGGGCGGCCTCGATCTTGATGCCCATGTCGGCCAGCATGAACTGGACGCCCTGGAACTCCGCGATCGCCTTGCCGAACTGCTTGCGCTCCTTGACGTAGCCGATCGACGCGTCGAGCGCGCCCTGCGCGATACCCAGCGCCTGCGCGCCGATGGTCGGGCGGGTGTGGTCGAGAGTGCGCAGCGCGGTCTTCAGGCCGGTGCCGGGCTCGCCGATGATGCGGTCGGCCGGGATGGTGCAGTTCTCGAAGTGGATCTCGCGCGTCGGCGAGCCCTTGATGCCGAGCTTCCGCTCCTTCGATCCGACGGTGAAGCCGGGGTCGTCCTTGTGCACGACGAACGCGGAGATGCCGTTGGCCTTCTTCTCGGCGTTCGGGTCGGTCACCGCCATCACGGTGTACCAGGACGATTCACCCGCGTTGGTGATCCAGCACTTGGTGCCGTTCAGCACCCAGTGGTCACCGTCGAGCTTCGCGCGGGTGCGCATCGACGCGGTGTCCGAGCCGGCTTCGCGCTCCGAAAGCGCGTACGACGCCGACGCCTCACCGGAGGCGATCGACGGAAGCACCAGCTTCTTGAGCTCTTCCGACGCCGAGATGATGATCGGCACCGTGCCCAGCTTGTTCACCGCCGGGATCAGCGACGCCGACGCGTCGACGCGCGCGACCTCTTCGATCACGATGCAGGCGGCGATGGCGTCCGCGCCCTGGCCGTCGTAGGCCTCCTCGATGTGCACGGCGTTGAAACCCGACTTGACCAGGGCCTTGTACGCCTCGATCGGGTAGCGCTCGTCCTCGTCGACCTCGGCCGCGTACGGCTCGATCTCCTTCTCCGCCAGGGCACGCACCGCGGCCCGCAGCTCTTCGTGCTCCTCGGCAAGCTGGTACAGACCCGGGCCGTCAGACACCTTCGTCACCTCTTCTAACCGCGAATGAGAGTTCGACCGATGTTAGCGCTCGTTCACATCGTGCGACATCGCGAGCGCTTGTGTCTTTGGCCGCAAAGTCCGTACGTTCGAGTGATGCAGCTCACTCCGCTCCCCCGGTCGCTCGACTATCCCGAGGTCCCGGTCGGCTCGGTACTGGCCGGCGCCGCTGCCCGCTGGGGCTCACGCACCGCATTCGCCCACGGAGATCAGAGCCTCACCTTCACCCAGACGTACAGCGCGGCCTGCCGGTTCGCGAACGCGCTGCGCGCCGAAGGCATCGGGAGAGGCGACGTCGTCGCGCTCCACCTGCCCAACTGCCTGGCCTACCCGATCGCCTACTACGGGACGCTGCTCGCGGGCGCCACGTTCAGCCCGGCCAACCCCCTGCTCCCGCCGGAAGACCTCGCTTTCCAGCTCGCCGACGCCGGCGCGGTCGCCGTCGTGACGGTCGGCCCGGTCGCCCGCGTGCTCGCGGCCGTTCGCGATCGGACGTCGGTCCGGCTGAGCATCGTGGTTCACCCACCGGACGGAGTGGAAGAGGGCGAAGTCGAGTTCACGGAGTTCTACTCCGATCACTCCGACGAGCGACCTGAGGTCGAGATCGACATCTATCGCGATCTCGCCCATCTGGCTTACACCGGCGGTACCACCGGTCGCTCGAAAGGTGTCTGCCTGCCGCACCGGAACGTCGTGGTCAACAGCCTGCAAAGTTCCTGCTGGCGCCTCGGCGCGGTCCCCGCGCTCGATGCCGCGGGAGAGGTGACCGTCGAACAGTTCGGCGACCCGGACGAGTGGCCCTCGCGGATCGGCACCGGGATCGCCCTCAACCTGACGCCGTGGTTCCACGCCATGGGCACCATCGCCGCGCTCAACGTTCCCGTGCTCGACGGCGGCACCGTCGTCCTGCACGACCGCTTCGACCCGTCCGCGTACGTGGCCGACGCCGAGATGCTGCGAGTCACCACCATCGGCGGGGCGCCCGCCCTGTTCGCGGCGCTGCTCGCCTGCCCGGAATTCCACACGGCCGACCTGTCGTCGGTGCTGACCATCGGCTCCGGCGCCGCGCCGATGAACCACGAGATGATCCGCGCTCTCCAGCAACGCTTCCCCGGCGTGATCATCACCGAGGGCTACGGCCTCACCGAGGTCACCATGGGCGCGATCATCGCCCCGTCCCATCGCTCGGCCGTGCGCAAGGTCGGCTCCGTCGGCCTGCCGCTGTTCGACACCGAGATCAAGATCGTCCCGTCCGAAGGCGGCGAAGAACCGTTGCCCGCCGGGGAACGCGGCGAGGTGTGCCTGCGCGGCCCGCAGGTGATGACCGGCTACCGCAACCGTCCCGAGGAGACCGCCGCCGCGCTCGTCGACGGCTGGCTGCACACCGGCGACATCGGCATCCTCGACGAGGACGGCCATCTGTCCATTGTGGATCGCAAGAAAGACATGCTGCTGTACAAGGGATACAACGTCTTCCCACGCGAACTCGAAGAGCTGCTGATCACGTTACCCGGCGTCGCCGCGGCGGCCGTCGTCGGCAAACCGGACACCGATGTCGGCGAACTCCCGGTCGCGTTCGTGGTCCGCGACGACGAGAACGTCACCGCCGAACAGCTCATGGAAGCGGTCGGCGCCCTTGTCCTGCCGTACAAACGGCTGCGGGCGATCCATTTCGTCGACCAGATCCCGGTGTCAGCGGCCGGGAAGGTGCTCAAACGAGAACTCCGGAAACAACTCGCCGACTGAACCCTCAGCGGCCGCGGAGGTTGGCGATCACGAACTCCGCGGCCTTGAGCGCGGCCGCGCACCTATCGGTACCCCAGTACGTCGACTTGGCTTCGTCGACCTGGCCGTATTCGAAGTTAAGCACCTCGGTGTCATTGACCCCGAGGTCCACGGAGCAGGCCCTGCGTTGATGACCGTTATATTCGAATACAGGAGGGTTCGTGACATACTCGATGACCGGGAGTCCGTCGATCGAGAACTCACGCCACTGAGCGTACCGATCCGGCGATTTCCGGTGCGTGGTTATTCGCTTATCGATGCCGCCCAGGTCGGCGGGCAGGATCGCGATCGTGAGCGAGCCCGCCTTGTAGTAACTCCACTCGCAGGAATTGAGGTTGTTCGGGTCAGAGTTCGACGTTTTCACCTCGTCGGGAGGATCCATGAGCAAAGCGGCGACCTGTTCGTTTTTCAGGACACGACACGGATTCGATCGAAAGGCCGCCAATCCCAGGGGGTCCCGAACGGGAAGGGCCTGGATCGTCCACTCCACCCGAGCCGGAGCGGGCGGACTGTCGAGAACCTGATCCGACCACAGAACTCCACAACCCGCGACAAGCGATGCCGCCAGGACGGCGACTCCGAGAGCGGTCGGCACCCTCGTCCTGTTACCACTCACGACCCACGCAGATTGCCGATCACGAATTCCGCGGCTTTGAACACGGCCGCACACCGATCGGTACCCCAATACTGAGAACCGGCCGTACCATTGACCCGATAGCCGAAGTTGAGCGCCGCGTCGTCCGACACGCCGACTGTCAGACCACAGGATTTCAGGTCGCCAAAGAGATGGTACTGGGCAACAGGTAAGCCGCTGATCGACAATTCTCGCCACCCCGGGTAGAGACCCGGGTCACGCTTGCTGAGCTCCGCCAGTTCGGCGAGCGTCTTTTCTTTACCCGCAGAAAGGCGCACGCTCAGCAGTGGCCCATTCCAGATATTCCACGAGCATCCTGTCGGAGCCGAATCAGCTCGACTGGGATTGACCTGGTCTGGCGGGTCTACGATCAGCGCCGCGATATCCTCACGCTTCAACGAGGCACAAGGGTCCGCTTGAAAAGACGTAAGATCAACAGGGTTCTCGACAGGTGTGAGCGGGGTCGCACCTCCCACCTGAGCAGGCTCGGGCGGCCTCTCAAGCAGCGGGCTCGGCTTTCCCAGACCGCACCCGGCGACCATCACGACCATCGCGAACAAGACGATGGAAGCCGACCTCACATTATTCCGGAACAGCATCTGGCTCAACCTTCCATTGCTTCTGCTCGTCTACTCCGGAGCCCGCGCGAAGATCAGGAACCTCGACGAAGTTCGTCTTTATCTGCTGCAACCCGACAGCACTTTCCTGAAAACCGCCGATCGTCTTGATCGCCTCACCGAACAAGGAGAGAATCTTCTTCACGAGCTCCCCGAGAGCCTCGATAACCGAATCGATGACATCGGCGAAGGTGATCAGGTTAACCCCTGGAATAACGGAGGTGAGAGCAGCGACAAGCGCCTTCAAATCAATCTTGGCAAGCTCTCCGGCGCACTCTCCCAAAAATGTGATGGCCGAAGCATAGGTTTCTATCACCTTGCTCGCGATGCCTGCCATCACTCCGGATATACCAGCCACCGCCTCCTGCTCTGACTTGAGCGCGTTGGTGACATTGGCGGCGTGTGCGACGAACTGATCCGCGGCCCGCCCGGTCCAGGTTCCCGCCAATGCCTGAACAGCAGTACCGATATCGTCGTGTGCATCCTGGATTGTGGCGTTGCTTGCGAACCGGGATGCGATCTCCTGAATCCCAACCGCATTACCGAGAAGGCGTGTCCGAATATCGTCGAGCATCCGGAAAACGTCAGAACGACCAACGAGTGGAAGTCCGGCGAAATCACGGATCTTCTGATCTGCGGCGAACGGGTACTCCGGCAATTCACTCATGATCACCCTCCACCCTTTTCGAGGTCGCGGAGGCGCTTGTAGTAATCTTCGTCCTGCGCGTCGTAGTAGTCAGCGGCCTTGTCCATGGCATCGCCCAGCTTGAACAAACGATCAAAGCCGCGAACACTTTTTTCCTGCAACTCGGTGATCATCCCGTTGAAGGCTTCGATAATGCCTGCTTGCTCACCGAGCATGCCAACATCGTGAACACCGAGGCGCAGCCCTTCGATATCAGCATTGGCGAAGTCACGAAGGCGCCCCGCAGCATGAAAAACGTCCTCGGTCGCCCTTCGAAGGGCTTCCGGGTAGACCTCAAAGCCTGAACCGCTGGAGCCGAGTGGATCGAACGGACCACTCATCGAAGGCCTCCCTTCTCCGCTTCCTCGATCACTGCGCTACGCCGCGTGTGCGCGGCACTCTCCGCCTCGTTGATCGCACGCAAGACATGCCGAGCAAGACTCGCCTCCGTTTGCGTCTCCAAGGCATCAGGGTCCAGGTCGACCGAGATCAACGAACCCATGCCGTCCACCGTGACCGTGCCCAGCCCCTCAGGAATGTTCCGGGTCAGCATCGCGGTCCGGCCGCTTTCCGCCGCCTGCTCGATCGCGGCTACCCTGGCGTCGATTTCCTTGGCCAGGTGATACAACCTGTCGTGGGTGTTCACCGGTGACCTCCCCGCTCGTCGGAGTCCTCATCCGAGAGGAAGTCGACCTGGTCGAAGCTCTCTTCATCAGGATCTTCGCCTCGTGGCGCCCGGACTCTCCGACCCGCGGGGACCGAGGACGGTCGGGCCTGACTGTCCTTCCCCGATTCCACTGAAGCCGGTATGGGTCGCGCGGCCGGCTCTTTTCCGACCAGCGCTGCCAACTCCGGCACTGCCGCCGAGTGCGCGGCGCCACGCGCGGCGTGGACGGCCTGCACGATGCCGGCCCCCATCAACTGCGGGTGCGCCCTGTCCAGCGCGTTGTCCGAGATTCTCAGATCGACGAGTCCGCCGCGGCCGGTCACGGTCGCGGTAACCGCTTGATCAGCGGACCGTCCGGTGTGCACGGCCTCCTCGAGCCGGGCTTCCATAGCCCGCACCTGATCGCGAAATACTCGCGGATCCCGTGGTGCCGTCATGAGCGCATCACAAAGCCCAGCATCGTGCTCCCTCCTCCACCACCGGCCATTCTGACCGGTAGTGCCCACCCGACACCTTACTGTGACGATCTACGCCCGCAAGCAGGTTCCGAGAATTCGGAGGGATCGAAAAGTCAGCCTTCGACGCGTTTCCGCAGTGCGGCGTCCTTGTCCAGCACCAACTGCTCCAGATCTGCCTGGAACCGCGCCATCTTCGCCTGCAGCCCTTCGTCGGACGCCGCGAGGATCCGCACCGCGAGAAGGCCCGCGTTCCGTGCCCCGCCAACGGAAACCGTCGCGACCGGGACACCGGCGGGCATCTGCACGATCGACAGCAGCGAGTCCATGCCGTCGAGGTACTTCAGCGGCACCGGCACGCCGATCACCGGCAGCACGGTCGCCGACGCGACCATTCCCGGCAGGTGCGCGGCACCGCCGGCGCCCGCGATGATCACACGCACGCCGCGCGAAGCGGCCGACGTCGCATAGTCGAGCATCCGTTGCGGAGTGCGGTGTGCGGAGTAGACCCCGACCTCGTACTCGACGCCGAACTCGGCCAGCGCCTGCCCGGCCGCTTCCATCGTCGGCCAGTCCGAGTCGCTGCCCATGATCAGGCCAACCTGCGGCGACATCTTCACTCCTAGTGGATCTCGTAGCCGTCGAGCCAGACGGCGTGGGAAAGCCAGTGCGCGGCGAGCAGCGCGCGGTCGCGCAACTCCTCCATGCGTTCGCCCACAAGGTTGACGTGGCCGAGTTTGCGGCCGGGACGTTCTCCCTTGCCGTACAGGTGAACGCGGATGTCCGGGTACCGCGCGAACAGGTGATGGAGACGCTCGTCCGGACCCATTTCGGGGGCTTCGGGCGCGCCGAGGACGTTCGCCATCACGCAGGCGGGGGCGATCAGATCGGTCAGCCCCAACGGATAGTCGAGCACGGCGCGCAGGTGCTGTTCGAACTGCGACGTCTTCGAGCCGTCCTGGGTCCAGTGCCCCGAATTGTGCGGGCGCATCGCGAGTTCGTTGACCAGCAGGCCTTCGTCGGTCTCGAACAGTTCGACGGCGAGCAGGCCGGTCACGTTCAGGGTGGCGGCGATCCGCAGCGCGAGGTCCTGCGCGTCCTGCGTGCGCTCGACGCTCAGCCCCGGCGCCGGGGCGAGCACCTCGGTGTTGATCCCGCCGGACTGCACGGTCTCCACCACCGGCCACGCCGCGCCCTGGCCGAACGGGGACCTGGCCACCAGCGCGGAGAGTTCCCGCCGCATGACGACCTTTTCCTCGACCAGCAAAGGAGTTCCGGCGTCGAGGAGCTCCGGGACGGTCTCGCGGGCCTGCTGCGCGGTGTCGAGCATCCAGACGCCGCGGCCGTCGTAGCCGCCCTGTGCCGCCTTGAGCACCACCGGCCAGGAGTGCTTGTCACCGAACGAGATCACATCGTCCACAGAGGACACTTCGGCGAACTCGGGGCCGGGGATCTCGAGCCCGGCCATCATCTCGCGCATGATGAGCTTGTTCTGCGCCATCGACAACGCGGCCGGATCGGGCCGGATCGTGATGCCTTCCATCGCGAGCGTCAGCAGGTGCTCGCCGGGAACGTGCTCGTGGTCGAAGGTCAGCACGTCGACACCGGCGGCGAACGAGCGCAGCGCTTCGAGATCGGTGTGGTGGCCGTGCACGACCTCGCCCGCGACGAGACCGGCGGATTCATTCTCTCCGGCGGCGAGCACACGCAGGGACTGGCCGAGGGAGATCGCCGCCTGGTGGGTCATCCTGGCCAGCTGCCCGCCGCCCACCATGCCCACGATCGGAAGACCGGTTCGCTTGTCCACTACTGCCGCACACTCCCGCTCGAAAACCAACACCGCACGGAGCAGATTACTTGGCCGCTACCGCCGCGACCTGGGCGGACCCGCGCCGCAGCTCCCGCACGGCCAGCCCTGTGATGGCGATCGCAGCGGTGAGCACGTAGATGTTGCCGAGCAGCGACCAGCCCAGGCCCCAGCCGAACTCGGTCTCCCCGCCGTTGGGCACGAACATGATCACGCCGCTCACGAACAGCAGCGCGACGCCGGCGGCCGGAAACCACGATCGGCGGATGACGAGCAGGACGAGCAGCGGCACCGTCCACACCCAGTGGTGTGACCAGGACACCGGCGAGAGCAACAGCCCGTAGAACGCGGTCACCAGCAGTGCCCCGGTCGCGTCGCCCCGGCGGTGCAGGCGCACCACCATCCAGACGGCCGGTACGGCCAGCACCGCGGCGATCGCGATGGCCACCGTCAGCGACCACGGCGCCAGCTCCGAAGCGCGGTTCACCAGCCCGTTGAGTGACTGGTTGAAGATCCAGTGCACCGACCCGACCCGGCTGGGGTCGGTGGCCGATTCGGTCCAGAAGCGGAAGGCGTCGCCGGGGATCACCGCGAACATCACGGCTTCGAGCCCGACGAAGGTGCCCAGCGCCCGCAGCGCGTCCTTCCACCGGCCGGTGAACAGCAGATGCGGGACGAAGATCAGCGGCGTCAGCTTGATCGCGGCCGAGATCCCGATGAGCACCCCGGCCCAGCGTGATCCACGCGCCGAAAGCACCAGGACGTCGAGGACGATCAACGCCATCAGGATGAGGTTGATCTGGCCGAGGAAGAGCGTCTTCCACACCGGTTCGAGGGCCAGTGCGCCCGCCGTGGCGAGCGGCAGGACCCACCACCGGGTGAGCGGGGCACCGCAGACGCGGGCGACCACGGTGATCACGACGCTGAGGCAGACCAACGAGAGCGCGCCGACGACGCCCCAGGTCAGTCCGGCCGGGACGATCGCGAGCGGCAGGAACAGCGGCGCAGCGGCCGGGGTGTAGGTGAACGGCAGCAGCACCCACGGCGGCAAGGTCGTCAGCGCCTCACGGGTGTAGAGCGGCTCGCCCTTGAGCAGGGTGAGCGCCCCGGCCCGGTAAACCGCGCTGTCCGCGCCGAGGTGCCATTCACCGAGCCAGGCCACGATGCCCAGCACGAGCATCGCCAGGGCGAGCGCACCCGCCAGCGCGAGCCCGACCCTGAGATCAGCCGCCGGTCGCGACTTCAGCATGCTCGTCGTCGTCCCTCACAGCGTCGTCACCCGCCGCCGAACGCCGCTTCCGCTTCAGGTACCACCACCGCCCGGCCAGCGCGAGGGCCAGGACCAGCGGCATGAAGATGTACGCGCTGCCGAGGATGTTCTGCCACACCTTCCAGTGCAGCTCGACATTGCGGCCGTTGGGCAAGATCAGCAGCACACAGCTGATGAAGACGAAGAACACCGCGAAGGTCCCGAGCCAGCGTTTCCACGCGGTGGCGGGAGTGGTCTGCGGCAGGCGCGAGACCAGCAGGACGACCAGCGGCACCACCCAGACCCAGTGGTGGGTCCAGGAGATCGGCGAGATCAGCAGGATCCAGAACGCCGTCACCAGCATCGCCGCGAGCGCCTGGCCCTTGCGGTGGAAGCGCAGCACCAGCCAGATCGCCGGGATCGCGAGCAGCGCGCCGATGCCCATCGCCGTCTTCGACGCCCAGGGCGCGAGGTCCGTGAAGCGGTTCATCAGCGCGTTCAGGGACTGGTTCCCCGCCCAGTGCACCGGGCCGATCCGGCCGGTGTCGGGCAGCGTGTAGGTCCAGTAGCGCGCCGCGTCGTGCGGGATGATCAGGAACATCAGGCCCTGCATCACGACGAACGTGATGAGCCCGCGGATGGCGTCCATCCGGCGGCCGGTGATGAACAGATGCCCCAGGAAGACGATCGGGGTGAGCTTCACCGCGGCTGCGACGCCGACCAGCACGCCGCCCCAGCGGCTGCCGCGGGCGCCGATCACCAGGATGTCCAGCATCACCAGCGCCATCAGGATGAGGTTGATCTGCCCCAGGAAGATCGTGCGCCACACCGGCTCGAGGCCGAGGAAAACCAGGAAGAACGCGATCGTGGAACGGGCGGGCGAGGCCCACCAGCGAGGTCCGTCGACCGAAGGCTTCGGCAGCGCCCCGATCGCGATCCGCACGCACAGGGCCATCGCGAGCAGCGAGACCGCGGTCAGCACACCCCAGGCGACCTGCGTCGGGACCAGTGCGAGCGGGATGAAGAGCAGGGCGGCCGTCGGCGGGTAGGTGAACGGCAGCAGCGCCCACCACGGTTCCACCGCGAGCGTGTTGGAGTCATACAGCGGGTCGCCGTTCAGCAGCGTCACGGCGCCGGCGCGGTAGACCGCGCTGTCCACGCCGAGCACCCATTCGTGCTGCCAGCCCCAGATACCGAAGCCCATCGCGACCAGCGGGATCACCGAGAGGATCAAGATCGATCTCGGCCGGACGGACAAGCGGGCGAGCGACCTGCGCAACGAGAGGCGATGCAGCGGGCGGCTCGCCGAAACGTCGCCGTTCGCATCGGCGGGAACAGTCCGGGTCACGCAAACAGGAAATCATGAACCGGGTGGTCGCCGGTCGACTGGGTCACCCGCGACCTGGAGAACGTCTTGCGCTAGCCCGCTACGAACGCGCGAGAGAGGTGAGCAGATCGCACGCCTGGTCGTAGGTCGCCGGGAGCCGGACGGCCGAAATCTGCGGTCGGCCGGTCTCCTGGAGCTGGGCATCCACCGAAAGGCGTTCGTTGAGCGCCCTTCGCAGCGCGACGCCTGAAGAAGCGAGCCTCTCGTCCTTCGGCACCAGTGCGCCGGCGATCGAAGGCCCGAGCGAAGCGACGCTCTCGCCGCCGTCGAACACCGACTTCAGCGCGTCGGCGACGAGGATCATCCCGGTCAGCCGGGGCCAGCCCGCGACCGAGCTGAAGTCCATCGCGACCACCAGCAGGGTGTGCGCCTCCGCGACCGGCCGCTCGTCGCGGCGAGCCCGGCGGTACAGCTCACTCAATCGGGTCCTGAGGTACGCGGCGGTGGGGAGACCGGTCAGCGGTTCGGTGACTTCGGTGTTCACGAGCTGATCCGTCGCGACGTCCGCCCACGCCAGCGCCGTCACCCGGAGTAACCGAGACGGCGTCGAGTCGACGTCCGGTGCGATGAAGCCGTCCACCTCGTCCGGGGCGGCGAGCACGGCGTGCAGTGCCGCGAGATCCGCCAGCGTTTCCGCCAGCCCGGCACCCGCCGCGGCGCGTGCCCGGCCCAGTCCGGCGAGAGCGGTCTCCGCCACTTCCGCGGCGGCGGCCCGGCCGTTCTTGATCACCGCCGCGCAGACCGCGTCGACCTCGGGAAGGCCCCAGTCACTCGGGAAACGCCAGCCCGAGGCCAGGCTGGCCGTCCGCCAGCGAGCCCGCAGGGCACGGAGCGAGCGATCCCGTTCGAACCGGTTCCAGGCGGCTTGCCCGTCGGATCCCCCGAACGGCGCACCGGTCGCCGGTACGTCCACTGGCCACCGCCCCTTCCGTCCCGATCTTTTCGATCTTGCGATCGCTTCACGGTGGGGACGCCGCCCAACGCCCGGTGTGACGGCGTTTTCCAAGGATCTTTCCGAACTCTTCGGTAACCCGCGCCGGGTGAAGCTGTTGCGCCCTCCGGGTCATCGACAGGACCGCGAGGTGACGTGCGTCGCCCGTTCCGTCACACTGAGCGTGTTCGGGCGTTAGGAAGAGTAGAACCCGCCGAACCAGCAGATGAAGGAGTCCCGTGTCCACCGTTCCCGCCGATCTGTCCGGTAAGAGCGACGCCGAGCTGATCGCCGAGGTGCGCGACGGGAAAATCGCGTCGTACGGAACGCTGTACGAGCGTCACACCGGCGCGGCGCACAACCTCGCCCGCCAGCTCGCCAGGTCGAGTTCCGAAGCCGACGACCTCGTTTCGGAAGCCTTCGCGAAGGTGCTGGACACCCTGCGAGTCGGCAAAGGCCCGGACACCGCGTTCCGCGCGTACCTGCTGACGGCGCTCCGGCACACGGCCTACGACAAGACGCGCAAGGACAAGCGCGTCGACCTGAACGAGGACATGACCGACGTCGGCGGCGCCGTCGGCGAAGCGCTGACGGTCCCCTTCTCCGACACCGCCGTCGCCGGGCTCGAGCGCTCGCTCGCCGCGAAGGCGTTCGCGCGGCTGCCCGAGCGGTGGCAGGCCGTGCTGTGGCACACCGAGATCGAGCAGCAGAGCCCCGCCGAGGTCGCGCCGCTGCTGGGGCTGACCGCGAACGGCGTCTCCGCGCTGGCCTACCGGGCCCGCGAGGGTCTGCGCCAGGCGTATCTCCAGGTGCACCTGGCCGAGAACTCCGGCGAACGCTGCCGCGCGAGTGCCGAGAAGCTCGGCGCGTGGACCCGCGACGGGCTGTCGAAACGTGAACGTACCCAGGTGGAGAACCACCTGGACGAATGCGAGAAGTGCCGCTCGCTGGCCGCCGAACTCGCCGACATCAACGGCGGTCTGCGCGGGATCATCGCGCCGATCGTGCTCGGTGGCGCGGCTCTCGGGTACCTGGCCACGGCCGGGGCGGGCAAGGCGGCCGCGGTCACCGCGGCCGCGACGGCCGCCGCCGCCGGGTCGGGTTCGGGTGCGGCGGCCGGTGCCGCCGCGGCCGGACCGCGTCAGTTCGCCGGGGTGGCCGGATCCAGCGCGGCCATCGTCGCCGCCGTCGCGGTGGCGCTCGCCGCCGGTGGCGGTACCCAGCAGATCCCTGCCGCGGCCGCTGTCCCGCCGCCCGCCGCGGCTCCCGCCGTCCAACCGCCACCGCCTCCGGTCGTCCCACCGGCTCCTCCGGCACCTCCGGCCCCGCAGCCGCCGCCCGCCGCTCCTCCCGCCGCGCCGCCGGCGGCTCCGCCCGCTCAGCAGCCCCCGCCCGCCGAGCCGCCCGCGCCGTCCCCGGTGATCCCGGCGCCGCCGGCGATGACGGCGTCGACGCCGCCCGGAGGCGTCCAGCTCGAACCCGGCGAGGACGCGAACCTCCCGATCACCGTGCGCAACGACGGCGGCTCGAAGTCCGAACCCGTCGCCGTCTCGCTGAACCTGCCCAAGGGCGTGACCGCGATCCCGGCCGGTGGCGGTGGCGGTGGCGGGGTCGGTGTCACGGGCTTCGCCCAGCAGGCCACGCCCGCGCCGATCGTGGTGAACTGCCCCGGCGGCAGCGGCACCGTGACCTGCAAGACCGGCACCGGGCTCGAACCAGGACAGTCCGCGGTGCTGACGTTCCGGCTTCGCGCCGACGAGACGGCCGAAGCGGGCAGCATGGTCACCGGGTCGGTGACGGCCGGTGCGCAGATCAAGGTGTCGGTCTCGGTGAAGGTCACCGTGAAGCCGCCGCCGGACGACCTCGTCCTGGGGGCCGAGAGCGTCGGCATGTCGGCGTTCCCGTGGAACCACCCACTGGTGCGGGTCTGGGTGAAGAACACGGGCAAGACGACGAAGCCGGTGACGATCACGGTCGACCACCGGATGCAGTACTCCTGGAGCGTCTACGGCATCCCCTGCCGTCCGACCAGCGAAGGCGCGACGTGCACTTCACGCGGCTCGGTGAGTCCGGGACGTCAGGTGAGCTTGTACGTCCTGCTGAAGGGTCGCCCGGCCGACAACCTCCCGGTGACGGTGAACGCCACCCTGGGCGGCGCGAAGGCGAAACCGGTCGAGGTCTACTTCGGCTGCTGGCACCACTGGTGTGACGACTCGGCACTGCTTCCGCCGACAACTCCGCCTTCGCTGCCTTCGGTCACTTCGGTGCCTCCGGCCACCTCGGAGACGACCAAGCCGGGGCGGCCCGGGTGGCCGTCTCCGTCGAAGAAGCCTTCGCCGTCCGCGACGACTTCGGAGCCGGCGAAGAAGGAGCCGGTGACACCGCCCGCGACCACGAGCGCGCCGCCGCGGCCGGGCAAGTCGAAGCCGACCACCGAGCCCCACGGGATCATCGGCGGCCTCTTCCAGTAGCGTGCCCCCATGCTGGGGAAACACCGTGAACTGCTGCGATTCGCCGTGGTCGGGGGCGCGAGTTTCGTCATCACGATGACGATCACGTACGGGCTGAAGTTCACCGTGCTGACCGACAAACCGGTGACCGCGCTGATGATCGGCGTGCTGGTCGCGACCGTTTTCTCGTACGTGGCCAACCGTGAATGGTCCTTTCGCACCCGTGGCGGCCGTGAGCGGCGCTATGAGGCCACGCTCTTCTTCCTGCTGAGCGCGATCGCGCTCGGGCTCAACGCGCTTCCGCAACTGGTGTCGCGGTATGTGCTCGGGCTGGAGCAGCCGCACGTCGGGCTGCTCACACAGGAGATCGCGGACTTCGTCAGCGGCGTGGTCGTCGGGACGCTGCTGGGCACGGTGTTCCGCTGGTGGGCGTTCAAGAAGTGGGTCTTCCCGGAGGCCGGCGCGCGGCCGCGGCTGGTCCGGGGCGGCGGGCGGCGCTCTGCCGACGTCCGCGACGACCGCGCCGCCTGACCCGCTTCCCCGAATCACCCAAAGCGTCATATAACGCTCTGGCTATGCCCCTGCCAGCCCGTTCACTCCCCCGCGCGAATTAGACTGACCGAGTGACCGTGGTCGAAACAGTCCTGTCCCGGACGCCGGAGCCGCTCCGATCCGTGCTGATCAAGCACCGCGAACTGTTGAAGTTCGGGATCGTGGGCGGTACGACGTTCCTGGTCGACAACGGTGTCTGGTACCTGCTGAAGCTCACCGTGCTGGAGCCGAAACCGACTACGGCGAAGGCGATCGCGATCATCGTCGCGACGATCGTCTCCTACATCCTCAACCGTGAATGGTCCTTCCGGACCCGCGGCGGCCGCGAGCGGCATCACGAGGCGGCGCTCTTCTTCGTGATCAGCGGGATAGCCGTGGTGGTCAACCTGATCCCGCTCTACACGTCGCGGTACATCTTCGACCTCGAAGTGCCCCATGTGACGCGGTTCGTCCAGGAGTTCGCGGACTTCACGAGCGGGTCGATCATCGGCATGCTCCTGGCGATGTTCTTCCGCTTCTGGGGATTCAAGAAGTGGGTCTTCCCGGATGAGCTGGGCAAGCGCCGCCGGGACAGCGACGAGTCGGACGAGGACGATGAAGTCGTCCCCCTCCGATAAGTACTTGTCAAAAGACATGTGATTGTTTAGAGTCATCCATGTCAACGTTCCTTCACTGATGACGCCGGCCGGGTTCGTACGGCCGAGCGGGACGAATTCGAGGTGATCGCCAAGCGCGAAGAGGACCGCATCCGGTTCGGATGACGGTTGAGCCTTTTCCCGTCTTGGCGGGGATCCAGGGCCGCCTTTCGAAGGCAGCGTCCTGTGTCCCTCGCGTTCGCCCGCTTTCTTCCAGTGAACGGATCTCTCTCTTGAGCACCACTCTCGGCGCGCCTCCACGCGCCCGAAACACCCTTGCCCTCGTGGGCCTTTTCGCCGCCGTGTTCCTCGCGATGCTCGACGGCCAGGTCGTCGCGACCGCCCTGCCGCGCATGGTCGGCGAACTGGGCGGCGCCTCGTCGTTCGCCTGGGTCACCACCGTGTACCTGCTGGCCGGCAGCGTCAGCGCGCCGGTCTACGGAAAACTCGGGGACCTCTTCGGCCGCAAACGCGTCGTTCTCGTCGCGATCGCGCTCTTCGTCCTCGGCTCCCTCGCCTGCGCGCTCGCCCCGACGATGCCGCTGCTGATCGCCGCCCGCGCCCTGCAGGGCATCGGCTCCGGGGGCCTGTTCGTCGCCGTCGCCGCGATCATCGGCGAACTGTTCCCGGGTCGCGACGGCGCCCGCTATTTCGCTTGGTTCTCGATCTGTTTCGCCGGTTCGTCGCTCGCCGGTCCGGTCGTCGGCGGCGTGCTGACCGATCTCGCCGGCTGGCGGTCGATCTTCCTGGTCAACCTGCCGATCGGCCTGGTCGCGTTCGTCATCGTCGCGCGATTCCTGCACCTCGAACGACGTCGCAAGAACGCACCGTTCGACGTCGCCGGCATCGTCGTGCTCTCCGGCGCGATCGTCGGCCTGACCCTGGCGACACCGCTGTCCGCGTCGATCGGCGCGGTACTTCTCGTCGCCTTCCTGGTCATCGAGCGCCGCGCCGCCGAGCCGATCATTCCGCTCCGCCTGTTCCGCGTGAAGATGTTCAGCTTGAGCGTTCTGGCCAGCGTCGCCGCCGGATTCGTCTTCTTGGGCTCGGTCAACTATCTGGCGCTTTTCCTGCAGACCGCGGGCGGCGCCGGACCTTCACAGGCCGGGCTCCTGCTGGTCCCGATGACGCTCGCGGTCGCCGCGTCGTCAATGGTCGCGGGCAAGATCATCGCCAAGACCGGCGCCTATCGCTGGGCGCCGATCCTCAGCATGACCCTCGGCCTCGTCGCCGCGTTCGCGATGTCCACAATGGACGAACTCACTCCCCTGCCGCTCGTCGTCACTTATCTCACGGTGTTCGGCGCGGCGGCCGGGCTCAACATGCAGGTGCTTTCCATGGCCGCCCAGAACAGCGTCGCCAGGACCGACCTCGGCGCTGTCTCAGCGACCGTCGGCTTCCTTCGCTCTTTCGGCACCACTGCCGGTCTGACCGTTTTCGGCGTGGTGTTCACGAATTCGTTCGGCACCGACAGTCCCGGTGGCTACGCCTCCGCGCTCAACGGCGTGTTCTGGGCGATGATCCCCGCCCTCGCGATCGGCCTCGCTGCTTCCCTCTTCCTGCCTCGCGTCGCCTTGCGGCGTCACCACTGAAGGAGTTCTTCGATGATCCTCGTACTCGGTTCCACCGGCAAAATCGGCCGCGAACTCGTCCCCGCGCTGCTGGACAAGGGCGCCCGCGTCCGGGCCCTGACCCGCGACCCCGCCCGTGCCCGCATCGACCCGCGTGCCGAAGTCGTCGCCGGTGATCTCGACGCCTTCGACCCCGCGCTCCTCGACGGTGTCGACAGCGTTTTCATCCTGACCTCCGGGCACGGCTCGGACGGGCTCGCGCAGGAACGTGCCGTGGTCAAGGCGGCCACCGGCGTCGCCCGGCTGGTCAAGCTCTCCACCACGGGTGTCCACTTCGGACAGACCGATCCGGTCACCCTGGTGCACACCGCGGCCGAACAGGTCGTGCGCGACGCGGGGCCGGACTGGACGATCCTGCGTCCCGGCACGTTCATGGACAACCGCTTCGCGTGGCTGCACTCCGTCCGCGGTGACGGCGTCATCCGTGTTCCCGAGGGAGATCCGGCGTCCGCGCTGGTGCACGTCCGCGACATCGCCGAAGTCGCCGCGACCGTGCTGACCACCGACGGGCACGCGGGCAAGACTTACCCGATCACCGGCGGCGAAGCACTCACGACCCGGCAACAGGTCGAGATCCTCGGCACCGCCCTCGGCCGACGGCTGACCTACGTCGAAGAGCCCGAAGCCGACGCACGAGCCCGGATGCTCGGGTTCGGCTGGCCCGCTTCGTCGATCGACGGGCTCTTCGAGCTCAAGCGCCAATCCGCCGGGAACGAGGAGATCGTCTTCGACACCATTCGCGAACTCCTCGGCCGGGCGCCGCTGACGTTCGCCGACTGGGCTCGCGAGCACGCCGCCGCTTTCGCCTGACCTGCGGAAAGGAAGCAAGGGACCTTTGCTACCGCTTACTTAGCCTGGCTAAGCGAGCGAGAGCAAAGGTCCCTTGCTCCCCGCTTGGGCCGAAAGGGTGAGCGAGCGGGTGATCGACCCGTTAAGGACTTGGGCTGATCCCCTCGATACGCCACACTCATCAAGCGTTTATTCCCGACGGGGTCCGCTGTCCGGACCGCTCGTTGTCCGCGACGGGCCCTCTCGCTAGCGTCCGGCTCGGGGAGACAGGGGGAGACCATATGAACGAACGCCTTCGCGTGCTCGTGGTCGACGACCATCCGTTGTTCCGGTTCGGGGTGTGCACGCTGCTCGCCGCGGAACCGCGGATCGAGGTGGTCGGCGAGGCCGCGAGCGGAGCGAACGCGATCAGCGCCGCGGCCGCCCTCAAACCCGACGTCGTGGTGATGGACCTGCACCTGCCCGATATCAGCGGCGCCGAAGCGACCCGGCACATCGTCGCCGAACAGCCCGGCGTCGGCGTGCTCATGCTGACGATGGCGGACGAAAGCGAGTCCGTCTTCTCCGCGATGCGCGCCGGAGCCCGCGGATATCTGCTGAAGGACGCGGAGCCCGACGAGATCATCCGCGCCGTCCATGCGGTCGCGAGGCGCGAAGCGATCTTCGGGCCCGACATCGCGACGCGCGTTCTCGGCTTCTTCAACCACGCCCCGCCGAGCAGGGACACGGTGTTCCCGGAACTGACCGTCCGCGAACGAGAGGTCCTTTCGCTCATCGCCGGCGGCCACAGCAACACCGTCATCGCCAACACCCTGTGCCTCAGCCCGAAAACCGTGCGGAACCACATTTCCAACGTCTTCAGCAAACTTCACGTCGCCGACCGCGCCGAAGCGATCGTGCTCGCCCGCGAAGCCGGGCTGGGTCGTTGAAAAGCAGGTCGTTGAAAAGCAGGCCGCTGAAACGACAGCTGGTCGTTGAAGTTTTGAACACCCCACTTAGGGCGGCTTTTCGGGCAATGTCGGGACACGAGTCCCATGCGCCCGGGACACCTCACCCGGCAGGGTGAGCAGTGCGAGGGGTGGGACCCTCGCACCGTTCGAGGGGAATGGGAATCACATGTTCGAACCGAACCGGACACCGGTGGTCGTTCGCGCCACCGATCCGATCCTGCACAACGGCGTCTGCATGACGCTCCGCTCCCATGACGACGTCTGGCTGGTGGACGGGGAGACCGCCGAGCCGACCATGGTGGCCCTTCTGGTCACCGACCGCCTTGACGAAGCCATGACACAGCTGCTGTCCGCGCTGCACCACCAGGGTTACACCCGCATCGTGCTCATCGCGGGCGAAGTCGACGACAACGAGATCCTCAGCGCCATCGAGCACGGCGTCTGCGCGGTCGCCCGCCGCTCGGAAGCCGGGGCCGACGTGATGGTCCGGCTGATCAAGGCGGCCGCCGCCGGTGAGGGCGCGCTCCCGCCCGATCTGCTCGGCAGGCTGTTGCACCGGGTTTCCCGGTTACAGCGGCAGGTCCTGCAGCCGCGCGGGCTGCACTTCGGCGGCATGAGCAGCCGCGAGACCGAGGTGCTCAAGCTGGTCGCGTCGGGGTTCTCGACGCAGGAGATCGCCGACCAGCTCTGCTATTCGCAGCGCACCGTGAAGAGCATCCTGCACGACGTCACCAACCGGTTCCAGTTGCGGAACCGCTCGCACGCGGTGGCTTACGCGCTGCGTGAGGGGCTGATCTGACGCCGTGATCACGCAGGTCGACGAGGCCCTGTGCCTGCTCATCGCGCCTCATCTGCCGGAGGGGACGCTGGTCCGGCTGGATCCGCCGAAACCCACCTGGCAGACCGAGACGCAGGTATCGAGCGTCGACCTGTTCCTCTTCGCCCTGCACGGCGCCGGTCCCGCGACCGGCGCCGTGCGGGGAAAGAAGTGCGAACTGTCCTATCTGGTCACCGCGCGAGCGGACAAGGTCCGGGACGAGCACACCCTGCTCGACCGGTCGCTTCAAGTGCTGCTCGGCACCGAGTTCCTGATGGCCGACGCACAGCCGCTGCGGCTCGCCCTCGGCGAAACCGATCCGACCGGGCTTTGGGTCAGCCTCGGCCTGCCCGCCCGCGCGGCGTTCGTCGTCACGGTCACAGCGGAGTACCCCCGAGGCTGAGCAGCGAGGCGCGACGCAAGACGACCCCGCCGATCGACGCCAGTTGCGCGCCGAAGCAGTCGCACCATTCGTCCGCCGACGCCGGCGGGTCGCAGGCGCCCGCCCTGCGGCTCCAGGCCGCGCGTACTTCGAGGCGGTAGCCGAGCACACCGGTCAAGGTCAGCCCGTTCCGGCCGGCGCCGACCCCGCAGGTGCCGCGGTAGACCCAGCGGTCCGGCGGCCGGAACTCCGCGCGTTCCTGAACGAACCGGTGTCCCGCCGCTCCGGTGACGGTCGGGACCGGCGTGTCGATCCCGCTGACGAACAGGCCTTTCGACAGCAGATCCAGCGCTTCGGCCTCCACTCGCTCCAGCGCACCCGGCGGACGGCGGCACGCGTACAGGTCGCCGTCGAAGGACAAGCGCACCGAAACCGTCACCTTGCCGATCTCGGCGGTCGCCGTGGCCACCGGATTCGCCGGTGGGCGATAACGGAACGCCGTCGCATGCACAGCCTGACGTTAGGTCGGCGCGCTCCGGCAGCATTGCCCGATCGGGACGTTCTTCGGGAGGTCTTAGCGCGGGACCCGCTCGGCGGGCCAACGCACTTCGGCCACATCGCCCGGGCGGGGGACCTTCAGGAAGAGACTGAAGATCGCGGGCTGTTTGCTCGACAACTCCAGCCGTCCGCCGTCGGCCTCGACGAGCGCGCGGGCGAGCGCGAGGCCGACACCGGTCGAGCCGCCGCCGGAGAATCCGCGTTCGAAAATATGCGGGGCCAGCTCGTCGGGCACGCCGGAGCCGGTGTCGGCGACTTCGACGACGACGGTGCCGTCCGTGTCGCCGCGACGGGCGGCGATCGTGACCGTGCCCGCTCCGTGGCGCAGGGCGTTGTCGAGCAGCACTCCGACGACCTCGCGCAGCCGGCCGGGTGTCGCCCTGGCCCTCAGCCCCTCGCTGACGCGGACCCGCAGGTGCCTGCCTTCCGCCCGCAGCAACTGCCGCCATTCCTCCGAAACCGCGGGAAGCACTTCCGGCAGGTTCACCGGTTCCGCGCCGACCTCGCGAGCCGCGCGGGCCGCGGCCAGCAGTTCGTCGAGCGCCCCGGCGAGCCGGTCCGCCTGTTCCTGCGCGGCCTTCGCCTCGTCGACGACGTCCTTGTCGGGGTGGACGGTGAGCGGTTCGAGCCTCAGCTGCAAGGCCGTCAGCCGGCTTCGCAGCTGATGGGAGACGTCGCCGACGAGCTGGCGTTCCCGCTGGACGAGCTGCGCGAGCGCCGAACCGGACGCGTCGAGCGCCTCGGCGACCATGTCGAGTTCGCCGACGCCGTAGCGCTTCGGATCCGGCCGGAAGTCGCCTCCACCGAGTTTGACCGCGCGATCGGCGACGTGTCTCAGCGGTTTCGCGAGCCGGCGCGCGGTCACCGTCGCGACCACCGTGCCGGTGCCCACCGACAGCACGACCAGCAGCACCACGAGCAGGGTCACCTGCGTCTGCCGGGTGCGCATCGGCCCGGCGGGGATGGACAGCTCGACCTCGCCGTGCAGCGCGATCGGCACCTTTTCGGAGACGATGTCGCTGCCTGGGTCGGAGCCGTAGCGCTTCTCGATCTGGCCTTCCGCGCGGACGGTCAGCAGCCCACCCGGCGGCACGGCCACCCGCACCTGGTCGAGGTCGATCGGCTGGCCGTTCGCGATCTCGTTGTCCAGCGTCGCCGCGATCCCGCGGGCCGCGGAAGCGAGGTTCTCCCGGTTGAGGTTCTCGACCAGCTGCCAGGCGGTGATCCCGAGCGGGATGCCCAGCACCGCCGCGGTGACCGCGACGGCGAGCAGGATCGCCAGGAGGATGCGTCGGCGCATGCTATTCCGCGTTGAAGCGGAAACCGACGCCGCGAACCGTGGCGATCCGCCGTTCGCCGTCGCCGTTCCCGCCGGATTTACCCGCCCGGCCCGCCGCTTCGTCCGCTGCTATCGCGAGCTTCCGGCGAAGCCACGACATGTGCATGTCGAGCGTCTTCGAAGTCTTCGATTCGAGGTCGTTCCACACCTCGGCGAGGATTTCGTCGCGGCTGACCACCTGACCGGCGCGGCTCATCAGCACCCGCAGCAGTTCGAACTCCTTGTTCGCCAGCTGGACCTCGTGCAGATCCACGGTGACCATCCGGGCGCCCAGGTCCATCCGCACTCCCCCGGCTTCGAGCACCTCGGGTGCCCGGCGGCGGAGCAGCGCGCGGATGCGGGCCAGGAGTTCGGCGAGGCGGAACGGCTTCGCGACGTAGTCGTCGGCGCCCGCGTCGAGCCCGACCACGAAGTCGACCTCGTCCGTGCGCGCGGTGAGCATCAGCACCGGCACCTCGGTCCCGCTGGCGCGAAGACGGCGGCACACCTCAAGACCGTCCATCCCGGGCAGGCCGAGATCGAGGACAAGGAGATCGACCTTGTCGCTCTCGGTCGCGTCGAGCGCGGCCGGACCGTCGCCGACGACGCGGACTTCGTATCCCTCCCGCTGAAGGGCGCGCGAAAGCGGATCCGCGATGGCCGGGTCGTCCTCGGCGAGTAGCACCATGCTCACCTGGTCGACTCTACGGCTGCCGGGCGTGAAACCATCGTGACCGTGCCTGGCTACGGGAATGATCTGGAACTCGCCACCCGGCTGGCTGACGCCGCCGACGCGATCACCACTGACCGGTTTCGCGCGCTGGACCTGGCCGTGGAACGCAAACCGGACCGGACGCCGGTCACCGACGCGGACACCGCGGTCGAAGACGCGATCCGGGCGATCCTCGCCACAGAACGTCCGGACGACGCCGTCCTGGGTGAGGAACGCGGCGGTTCGGCCTCGACCGGCCGGGCCTGGGTGCTCGACCCGATCGACGGAACGAAGAACTTCCTGCGCGGTGTCCCGGTCTGGGCGACGCTGATCGCACTGGTCGAAGACGGCACGCCGGTGGTGGGCCTGATGAGCGCGCCGCTGCTCGGCCGCCGCTGGTGGGCCGCCACCGGAGACGGTGCCTGGATGAGCGACTCGGCCGGTGAGCGACGGCTTTCGGTGTCGAAGGTCGCGTCGCTCGAAGACGCGTATCTGTCCACAACGGACCTGAATTCGTGGGTCAAGTACCACTCGCGGGAGAAGTACCTCGACCTGGTCGACGCGTGCTGGGAAAGCCGCGCTTTCGGCGACTTCTGGCACCACTGCCTGGTCGCCGAGGGAGCGCTCGACGTCACCGCGGAGTGCATCGTGAACCCGTGGGACGTCGCCGCCGCCCAGGTGCTGATCACCGAGGCAGGCGGGCGGTTCACCGACCTTTCCGGTGAAGGGCGCTACGACAACGGCTCGGCGCTGTCGACGAACGGCCTGCTCCACGACGAGGTCCTCGCCATCCTGAAGCGCTGATGTCGCGTGAAGGCCCCCTTCACGCGCTTTACTTCGCGCCGGGCAGCAGGCCGACAGCGCCGCGGGCGACCTGGGACCAGGCCAGGCGTCCGAAAAGGTAGTGGCAGGCGACCTGTTCGCTGGTGAACCGCGCCCAGTCGTACCGGTTCCCCTGCTCGCGCCAGAACACTTCCCAGGCGGCGACTTCGGTGTCTTCCCCGTCGGTGCGCATGAGACACCAGGCGTTGTCCGCCTCCGCGCCGACCGAGACCACCTCGGGCGGCACGCCCATCGCGGCCAGCCACCGCAGGATCGTCCCCGTGTTCACCGAACCTCCCCTGTGATGTCCGCCAGGTAGCCCAGCGTGACGAGTTCATCCGCGCCCAGCACGGCGCGGTAGCGCACCCCGCCGCCCGGCTGCCCGAACCACTCGGCGTTCACCGACCGCCAGACCGGAAGCGGCCGCACCACGCGATAACGCCGGTACGCGGCGACCTGGTCCGGTGGCAGTGACCGCATCGAGTACAGCGTCCCGTCCTCGGCGAACACCCGGCCGTGCGGGTCTCCGAACCGGTCGATGAAGGCGTCGATTTCGAGCATCACCGGCGTCGCCGGGTCGATACCGCCCTCGGGGAAGAGCTCACCCGGCGGCCACAAGTACCCGTTCTCGCCGAAGAACCGGTGGTCCCAGTCCTCTCCCCGCTCTCCGCCCCACGGGTCGTGCCCCCTGATCAACGCCTCGGGCGGGACGGCGGGCGGCGACGTCGGCGAGCGCCGGAAACCGCCGCTGACATACGACAACGCTTCCACGTCGTCCAGTACGGCCGCTTCGGGATGGTCCAGTGGGCCGTAACCGGCGTCTTTTGGGAGCGAAAGCTGACGCGCGGGCTTGGACATCGCGACCGGAAGGTGCCCGATCGGGAACATGTGCACGAGGAACAGCGCGATCACGCTCTCCCGCTCGGTCCGCAAGGCGCCCATCGGCGGCGGAGCGACCGGCAAGGGCGGGGCGGCCGGCGGAGGCGGCGGTTGCCGGAACGGTGCCATCGCGGCTGGCCACGGCGAAGGCGCGTAGGGAACACGTGTCCCGTGAGGCGGAGTCGGGGAGTCGTCGAAGCCGCCCTCGTACTGAGCGGGCAGCCGCACCGGGCCGGTTCCGGCTTCGCTCGGATCGGTCACCACACCTCCCCGGCGAAGTAGGACACGCGCCGCTCCCGAGCGGTACCGGCGCGTTACGACCTTATCGCCGAACGGCGTTCGCGTTGGCGGATACCCGAAACCCCGCAAGTAGTCCTCTGGTTGCGGTAGTTGCACGCGCAAGAACCGCGACTAGAGGACTAATCGCGGCCTGCGAGTGCGTTGACCACCCTGGACGGACTGGGCCTGCCGAGCTTGCCCGCCATCCACTTGCTCGTCGCGACGAGCGCGTCGAGGTCGACACCGGTTTCGACGCCGAGACCGTCGAGCATCCACACGAGGTCTTCGGTGGCGAGGTTGCCGGTGGCCGATTCGGCGTACGGGCAACCGCCGAGGCCGCCCGCGGACGAGTCCACAGTGGACACACCGCAGCGAAGTGCCGCCAAGGTGTTCGCCAGCGCCTGGCCGTACGTGTCGTGAAAATGGACGGCGAGCGCGGAGACGTCGGAGAACTGCCCGATCAGCGCCTCGACCTGGCCCGCCGTGGCGACGCCGATCGTGTCGCCGAGGGAAAGCTGCGAGCACCCCAGGTCCAGCAGGCGCTTACCGACTCCGGCGACCTGCTCGGCCGGAACGGCGCCCTCCCAAGGATCGCCGAAGCACATCGACACGTACCCGCGGACGTCGAGACCTTCGGCCCGTGCCCGGGTGACGACCGGCTCGAACATCGCGAACTGGTCGTCGACGGTCGAGTTGAGGTTCTTCTTGGCGAAGGTCTCGGTGGCGCTGGCGAAGATCGCGATATGCGAAACCCCGGCCTTCAGCGCCCTGTCCAGCCCGCGCTCGTTCGGGACGAGCACCGGATAGCGGACACCGTCGCGGCGATTGAGCCCGGCCAGCAACTGCTCGGCGTCGGCGAGCTGCGGGACCCATTTCGGGCTCACGAAACTCGTCGCTTCGAGCGTGGTCAGGCCCGCCCCGGCGAGCTTGTCGAGGAATTCGAGCTTCACCTCGACCGGAACGATCGACTTCTCGTTCTGCAGGCCGTCGCGCGGGCCGACCTCCCAGATCGTCACGCGCTCCGGCAGCGCCGCGGCGGACGGAACGCGATCGGGCAACCCCAGCTCTCGCGTGCCCATCAGCGACGACGGTTTCCGCGCGGCGGAGGCCCCTGCGGCGGAAGAGGTTCGGTCTGCTGCGGTGCCCCCGCGCCGCCGGGCGGCTGCACGTAGTCGTCATACGGGTTGTCGTTGACTTCGCGGTAGATGACCGTGTGAACCCGCTCGACCTTGGGGATGTCGTCGAACTTCAGCGGTTCGTCCGAAGCGGACTCGATCACCAGCGTGCCGCAGCCGAAGACGCGGTCCAGCAGTCCGTGCTCGAACTGGACGCTGTTGATCCGCGACAACGGGATGTCGATCCCGGTCCGCTTGATCACGCCTTCCCTCGCGATAAGCCTGTCCGTGGTCACGATGAAATGCGTCGTGCGCCAGCGGACGAACGGCGCCAGGAAGAGCCACACGACGAGGCCGAGCCCGACCGCGCCGACCGCGATCAACGAGATCAGGTCCCAAGGGGCCGTCGCGTCCTTCGCCAGGATGCCCAGCCAGATACCCACGCCGAGGGTGATGATCAGCGTGATGACGGGGAAGATCAGCATCTTGAAATGTGGGTGACTGTGCACCACGACGTGCTCGTTTTCGCTGAGCAAATCGTCCGGATAGGCCACGACGGACGCTCCCAAAGTGTGTTCGACGCTGGTCAGCTCACCGTACCGGCGAACCGCTCCGCCGGAAGACCGGACACCGTAAATCGAGACTTACCGGATCAAGCCTTGGCGGGCCGCACGTGGACGACGTCTCCGGCGAACACCGTGTACCGCTCGCCACCGGGCACGTCGACCTGCAGCTGACCGGCGGGGTCGATGTCAGCGGCGCGGCCGGTCAGCGCCGAGCCGTCGGGCAGCTGCACCTCGACGTCCTGGCCCAGCGTGGCGCACTGCCGCCGGTAGTCGCCGAGCAGGCCCGCCTCGGCCAGCGAGCCGCCGGCGAGCCGCCAGCGGCGCTCGAGTTCGTCGAATCCGGAGAGCAGCCGCACGGCGATTTCGCCGCGATCCGTCTCGTTCGCCCCCTGTTCGGCCAGCGAGGTCGCGGGCAGGCCACCGGCCCCGGCCGGGACGCTCTCGCCGAGCGGCAGCACGTTCAGGCCGATGCCCAGGACCACGGTGGCCTCGTCCCCGGCGATCGCCTCGGCCAGGATGCCCGCGCATTTGGCGCGCTCCGGCCCGGCCAGGACGTCGTTCGGCCACTTGAGGACGGCGTCGACACCCAAACCGGCGGCGACCTCCCGCACGGCGAGGCCCGCGACGACGGAAAGTGAGCCCAAATTGGCGAACGGGACCTCGCGCGGACGCAGCAAAACGCTGACGTACAGCCCGGAGCCCTTCGGCGAAGACCACTGCCGGGCGCGACGGCCGACGCCCGCCGTCTGCTCTTCGGCGATCAGCACAGAGCGGTCCTTGGCCCCCTTCGCAGCGGATTCCCGCAGGTCGGCGTTGGTGGACCCGGTACTCGCCACGACCTCGATCGCGGCGTACCGGCCGGACAGCGCGGCACTCAGACGCTCGGCGTCGAGCGCTCCCGTCTCACTCATTTGTCCAGAATATGAGAGTCCCCCTAACGTGCAAGGCGTCCGCTCGTTACCCAGAGGTGGTCTCCAATAACCTGGACGGCGTGACTGAGCCCGAGCCCGCTTCGAGCGCGCCCGATACCAGCCAACCCAAGAAGTCGTGGGCACATGGCGTGGCGATGCGAAGTCTGGTCGCACTCCCGCTGGTCGCCGGGCTCGCCACGGCGGGCTGGCTGCTCGCGGGCGGCAACGACCCGACGCCCGCTGTCGGCACCCAGCCGGTTCCCCTTCCCGCCGCCAACCAGGATCCGGCCACCGTCGGGGGTGGCGCGGGCCCGTCGGTCCTCGAAGTCAGCGCGCCCGTCCAGGCGCAGGAGACACCGAAGGGCGTCCGGCCGCTCGAAGAGTGGGCCACCAAGCTCTCCGGGCCGCTCGACATCCCGGCGAAGGCGTTGATCGGCTACGCGAACGGCGAACTCGCGCTGCGCGGCGAGCAGCCGAAGTGTCACCTTTCCTGGGTCACGCTGGCCGGTGTCGGCGCGGCGAGCTCGAATCACGGGCGCGGCGGCGACAACCCGCTCGGCCTCTCGGCGCAGCAGTGGAAGAAGCACGGGACGTCGATCCCCGGGATCGCGAAGCCCGCACTCTCCGACCTCGACTCCGCTTCGGTCGCCGCCGGACGTGCCCTGTGCGCCTCCGGAGCCGACCTCGGCGGCGGCAACGGCTGGTGGAAGGCCATCGCCGGGTACCCGGGCGGCAAGGGCAACGAGGCCGAGCTGTTCCGGCAGCGCGTTCTGGGCAATGCCCAGCTGTTCGCGACGCTCTCGCTCGACCCGGCACGGTCTTCGAGCCCCGCGGTGCGGGCGACCCGGTTCGCGCTGGGCCAGCTGGGCCTCCCGTACGTCTGGGGCGGCAACGGCCCGGACGCGGGCGCCGCCGGCTTCGACTGCTCCGGACTGACCAAGGCGTCCTACGACGACGCCGGTGTCGGCCTGCCGCGGACCGCGGACAGCCAGTTCCGCGCGTTGCCGCAGGTGGCCGGTGGACAGGAACCGAAACTCGGCGACCTCGTGTTCTACGGGAACCCGGCGACGCGGATCCACCACGTCGGGCTGTACCTCGGGAACGGGCTGATGATCAACGCGCCCACCCAGGGCCAGGCGATCCAGATCCACACGTATCACTCGAAGGGTGACGACTACGCCGGCGCCGGGCGCCCCTCGGCTTAGTGAGGGCCGGGGCTTTGTGGCCTCGATGACAGGACAAGCATGCCGCGAAAGCCACTTTCAGGGCGTCTGATGCCCTGAAAGTGGCTTTCGCGGCATCCGCGCCCCCTGTGTCACACGTGGTCCATCAGCCACTCGAGAGCGGACTCCCCGTGATTGAGGACGGAGATGTGCCCGTCCCGGGGGTATGCCCGCAATTCCGCCGCTCGGCACTCACGTGCGAGCCACTCGCTGTGGGCGATCGGCACGATCCGGTCCTCGCCTCCGTGTAGCAGCAGAACCGGGGCCTCGACGTCGGATGGCCGGAACCCCCACGGCGTCACATAAGCGACATCGTCGTCGATCAGCCCGTCCGGCCCGCCCGCGATAGCGGGTCCGACGACCTCGCTGATCCATTGCCAGGTACCCACCAAAGCCGCGTGATCCGCACGAGTGAACATCTGGAGGCCGTACTCGGCCGATGCCTCGTGCTTCTCCTTCGCCGCCCGGCCCGCGGCGGCGGCCTTCAGAGACCCGGCTCCCGCGGAATTCATCCCCTCGAACCAGTCGAGCCCTTCGCTGTCGAACGGCGCAAGACCGGCGACGTCGACCACCGCCGACACCCGCTCCGGCAGCAAAGCCGCGCACGCGAGCGCGTGCGGACCGCCGCCGGAATGCCCGAAAACCGCGAACCTCTCGATTTCCAGCGCGTCGGCGATCTTCGCGACATCGGACGCCGCCGACGCGACGTCCCGGCCAGGGCGTGGCGTCGAGCCGCCGTAGCTGGGCCGGTCGTAGGACACCCAGCGAAGACCGAGCCGATCGGAAGCGGCGAAAAGGGGCACCGGCGGAGCACCGATGTTCGGCGTGCCGTGGTGCCAGAAGACCACCGGACCATTGCCACCCGTGTCGTACGTGTGCAGTGTGGTCCCGTCCCCCAGGTCCACGTCGGACTCGTTCACCATGAGCCGAGGGTAGCGATCAGGCAGTCTTGACTTCGACCATCACCTTCGTCCAGCGCAAGGATCAGGAACCGGATGTCGCGCTTTCACGAGATCAAGCACCGGGTCGCCACGACCTTCCAGCGGCACGTGGGCAACCCGATCCTCCGCCGGGTGCCGAACCAGGCGATCGTCGAGACCACCGGCCGCAAGTCCGGGGTACCCCGGCAGACCCCGATCGGCGGACGCCGGGTGGGACGCGAGTTCTGGATCGTCTCGGAGTTCGGCGAGAAGTCGCAGTACGTCCGCAACATCCAGGCCGATCCGCGAGTCCGGGTCCGGATCAAGGGCCAGTGGCACACCGGCACCGCTCACCTGATGCCGGACGACGACCCCCGTGCCCGGCTGAAGGCCTTGCCCAGGCTCAACAGCGCCGCGGTGCAGGCGATCGGCACGGACCTTCTCACCATCCGGGTCGATCTCGACGGATGATTTTCGCCTTTGCCTTGACGCCAAGGGCAAGGTTTACGCTCGAAGCATGCGGATCGGCGAACTGGCCGCGCGCACCGGAACCACCACCCGTGCGCTGCGTTTCTATGAGTCACAGGGACTTCTCGACACACGGCGCTCGGCGAACGGATATCGGGAGTACGACGAGGACGACTACCGTCTGGTCAACGAGATCCTGACGCTTCAAGCGGTCGGGCTCAGCCTCGACGACACCAGGCCGTTCGTCGCCTGCCTGCGCGCCGGCCATGAGACCGGCGATTCGTGCGCCGATTCGATCGAGGTCTACCAACGCAAACTCGCCGAGGTGGACACCTGTCTGGCAAGCCTCAACGAAGTGCGGGCAAGCCTGCTGGCCAAATTGGCAGGTGCGCTGAAGACGCCGCCGGGTCCGTGCGTCGTCACGCCGCGAAACGAGGAGTCCTGAATGTCGCCCCTTTCTTCCGTCACCGATGAGACCTTCCAAGAACTGGTCCTGAACCAGGAAAAGCCCGTCCTGGTGGACTTCTGGGCGCAATGGTGCCCGCCTTGCCACATGATCGTGCCGGTGCTCACCGCGATCGCCGAGGAACGCGCCGACACGCTGATCATCCGCAAACTCAACAGCGACGAAAACCCTCTGACGGCGAGGACCTATCAGGTCATGTCGCTGCCGACGCTGATTCTCTTCCGGGACGGCGGCCCCGTGTGGACGACGGTCGGCGCCCGCCCGAAGGCCCGGCTGCTGGCCGACCTGGACGCCGTTCTGCAGACGACCGGCGTCGGGTTGTCGTGAGTGATTCGGGTCGTTCTAACGGCCCAAATCACTCACGACCCGTAAATGTGTTGCGCGCGGGGCCGCTCGTTCGCATCCTTCAGCACATGACGACGACCATCACCTTCCTGCCGACGCCCTCCGTCTCCCGACGGGTGCGGGTGCAGCAGCAGGCCGGGACCGGTCGGAGGCCGACACCTGTCCGACCGTGAGCGCCGCGCTCGTCGCGGGCCTGCTCGCCGGATATGGCATCGCCATTCCCGTGGGTGCGGTCGCGACTTATCTGGTGGTGCTGACGGCTCGATCCGGGCTCAAGATCGGCGCCTACGCCGCACTCGGTGTCGCGACGGCGGACGGTCTCTACGCGCTGGTCGCGGTACTCGGCGGCAGCCGGCTCATCCCGGTGATCCAGCCGATCGCCGTTCCGCTGCGCTGGGTGTCGGTGGTGGTGCTGCTCGGGCTGGCCCTCCATATCGGGATCACCGGAGTACGCACTTTCCGCGACTCCGCCGAGGCCGACGTCGCGAAGCCGGTCGCGATCGGACCGCTGAAGGCTTACGTGAGCCTGCTCGGGATCACGCTGCTGAACCCGACGACGGTGGTCTACTTCGCCGCGCTCGTGCTCGGCAGTGAGGAAACGGCCGTGGCGACCGGCGCGGAGAACACGGTTTTCGTGATCGCGGCGTTCGCGGCCTCCGCCAGCTGGCAACTGTTCCTCGCCGGTGGGGGCGCGGTACTCGGTAAAGCGCTCACCGGACGTCGCGGACGGCTGATCACGGCACTCGCGTCCAGCGTGCTGATCACCGTGCTCGGTCTCCGCCTGATCTGGTGATCGGGCCGAGTTCGTCGAAACCACCAGGAATCGAGGGCGGTAGTTGTCCGCGATGGTTGCGAAGCTCTGCCCATGACCGAAACCACGGAACGCCCGGCCTCCCTCCACACCTACCTCGCCTACCACGACGCACCGAAGGCGCTCCGGTGGCTCGAACGCGCCTTCGGCTTCGAGACGACCGCGGAGTATGCCGACGAAAAGGGCCTGATCCAGCATGCCGAACTGCGGCTCGGCGGCGTCGCCATCGTCGTGTTCAGCGCGGAGGAGGACTACGACCGCGCGACACGAAAGGGCGACACCGTCGGCCACGGGCTCTACGTCAGCCTTCCGACGCAGAAGGCCGTCGACGCCGTCTTCGCCTCGGCCATCGAAGCCGGCGCGACGGCGGTCTGGGAGCCCGCGAATACCGAATGGGGCAACTACCGCTGCCGCGTCGACGACCTCGAAGGTTACGAGTGGACCTTCGGCACGCACCTCCCCGGAGAGCCACAGGCCGACTGGTCCTGACCTGCCCTCAAAGCAGGCGGGCGAACCACTCTCGTGTGCGGCGGAGCAGGTCCAGCTGGTGATCGCGTTCTCTGATGCGGTGGCCTTCGCCGGGATAGACGACGAGGTCGTGTTCGACGCCGAAGTGGCGAAGCGCGCGGTGGAAGAATTCCGCCTGGGACAACGGGACGTTCGTGTCGTCCGCACCGTGCACGATCAGCACGGGGGTTTCGATCTGCGACACGTACGAGATCGGGCTGAGCTGATCGTGCCGGTGCGGCCCGGTCCCTTCCCAGCCGACGCTTCCGCCGAGCGCGGCCTCGAAGGGACCGAGTTCCCCGGTCGCGGCGAGCATTCCCCAGTCGCAGATTCCGGCGCCCATCAACGCCGCTTTGAACCGGCCGGTCTGCCCGACTGCCCAGGCCGTGGTGAAGCCGCCATGACTCCAACCCTCGATCCCCAGCCGCTCCGGATCCGCCACTCCTTCGCCGACCAGGAGATCGATCCCGGTCTGGAGATCGCTCCATTCCTCCAACCCGACCCGGCCACCGACGCTCGCGGCGAACTCGGGCCCGTGGCCTTGCCCGCCACGCGGGTTCGGCAGGAAGACGGCGTGCCCGGCGTGCGCGAGCCACTGCGCGGAGGGATACCAGTTGAGCATGAAGCGGTCCGCGTGCCGGTCATAGGGACCGCCGTGCGCCATCGTGACCAGCGAGAAAGGCCCGTCTTCCCTGGTCTTTCCCGGCGGGAGGACCAGCAGGCCGTCCAAGGCCAGGCCGTCGGACGTCTGGTAGGACAAGCGTTCCTGCGATCCCCACGGCAGTGCACCGAATTCTGGCGCGACGTCGCTGACTTGCGACAGCTCTCCGCCCAAGAGTCCACAGTGGACATCCTTCGGCCGGTGCGCCGTGCTCAGGACGACGGCGACGACTTCGCCGTTCGAACTCACCGCGTCGGCTTGCCCGCGCCAGAACGACACTTCGCCGGAACCGAGCCGATGGAGTGCCGTGTCGAGCCCGTCCGCGACGAGCATCAGCGGAGCACCGGAATCGACCTGGACGAGCCGGGTCGGGCACGCGCTCATGCCCTCGGTCAGGTTTCGGTGCTCACCTTCTTCCACGGCGACATCGAAGATCGCCCAACCGCCGACGAGGCCCAGAGTTGCGCGATAAGCGATGTGCCAGCCGTCGTGGTCCTGCCACCAAACGGGACTGATCGCTTCGACCGCCGTCTTCCCGAGGTCGCGGGATGCGCCGCTTTCCGGATCCAGCAAGGAAAGGCGCGGTTCCAGGCCGCCGGGGTCGAGCTCCGGAGTGGGCCAGGTGAGCAGCGCGAGCATCCCGTCGTCCGGACGGCGCGCGACGTCGACGACGTGGTCTTCGGTGAGTGTCCTGATTTCGCCGGTTCGCAGGTCCAGGATCCGTAGCCGCGCGGGGCGCGCGCTCTCACTCCAGACCCGGATGGCCGGGACGGGTACCTCGTCCTCGGCGATGAACACGACCTGTTCGCGCAACGGAAGATATCCGGTGATCTCGCTTCCCCAGCCGATCACCAGTTCCGGCTCGCCCTCGGCGTGCCGGAAAAGCCGTCCGTCACTGAGGAAGTAGAGGGTCGCGGAGTCCGGTGACCATTTCGGCGAGGAGCCCTCGGCCAGTTTCCGGGGTTTTTCGGCGCCGTCGACGTCGGCGAGCCAGATCTCGGGCGTTCCCTGGGCGACGGTCGACACCTGGTAGGCGACGCGGCGCCCGTCCGGCGCCAGCGCCGGTGCGGCAGGGACACGGCTGTCGACGATCATCTCAGCGGTCAGCATGCCTTCATACTGCCGAAAACTACTTCGTCAGCGCGGTGCCCAGGTCGTCGAGCCAGCAACCTGTCCCCTGTTCCCGCCAGCCGGGTTCCTCGTGCCCGTCGAGGAAGGTGCCTTGTTCGATCAGCGTCAGCCGGGTGCCTTCGGCCTCGGCCTCGATCAACACCGTCGTGACCGACACGGTCGACAGGAGGTCGTCCGCGGAGAGCGTCGACGCGTAGACGATCCGCTCGTTTTCGGCGATGTCCTCGTACCGCGTTTCGAAGGTCATCCGCGGCCCGTCCCCGGGAGGGCCGCTGGTGACCTCGCGGCCGCCGACGCGGAAGTCCAGGGAATGCTCGCCGCCGGCCACGGTGAACCAGCCGGCTTTCGCGGCGGGATCGGACCACGCGGCGAAGACTCGCTCAGGCGATACGGGGTAGACGCGTTCGAGGGTGAAAGTGGCGTGTTTGACGGTCATGATCGTTTCCCTTCATCGGAGTTCAGAAAGTCACCAAGGCGATCGAGCCGGTGCTCCCAGCCGGTGCGCTGCCCGCCGAGCCAGTCCTCGGCCATCCGCAGGCCGTCCGGTTCGAGGTGGCAGGTGCGCACGCGCCCCGCCTTCTCGGACCGGACCAGCCCGCAGGCCTCGAGCACCTGGAGGTGCTGCATCACGGCAGGCAACGACATCGACAACGGCTGAGCGAGCTCGCCCACCGAGGCGGGTCCCCGAGTGAGCCGCTCGATCATTTCGCGGCGACTCCCATCGGAGAGCGCCTTGAACACCTGATCCACGCGTTGGTTAGGCACATGCTTAACTATCTACCCACGCCGAGCAATAGTCAAGTAAACGCTTAACTTTCTAGTCCTCCGCGGTCATGCCCTCGACCAGCAGCCACTGCGAGGCGAGGTACGACGTCAGCACGAAAGTCTCGAGATTCGCCCGCGTGCGCTCACTGGTGACGAAGTTGCGGCGGATCAGGATCGCCAGGTCCGACGCGGAGAACAGCAGCGCGCCGGCGGCGATCCAGGTCCGGCGGTCACCCGACGGGACCACCATCCCGCCCGACACCCGAGCGCCCGGCGCCAGCACCGGATCGGCCGCGAGAGTCGACGTCGCACTCAGCAAACCGCCGTACACCGAGAGCACCGACGACACCGGCGACGGCTTCGGAAGCACCATCGCGACGGCGGCCGCCGCCCAGGCCGCGAGCCGGGGAGGCGCGGTCGCCGCACGGGGGCGCGCGCCGCGCCGCCACAGAAGCGCGGAGTACAGCACCTGCATCACGCCGAACGAGGTCGCACCCCTGATGAGCTGCCGGTTTTCGTCCGACCTGGCCATGAAGTGGTCGCCCGCGCCGGCCGCGACCAACGCGGCGACAAGGAGCCCCTTCTCACCCGAAGCCAGCCCTCGCGACCGCGCGACCCGGGCGGCGAGTACCGGGACCGCGAACGGTTTGGTCGCCAGTTGCAACCGCCGGTTTTCGGTCCTGGCCGAATACACCGTGCCGATCGCGGCGGCGCCGAACAGCACTCGCTCAGCGAACTTGAGGGCCTTCACTGACCACCTCCGGAACTGATTTCCGGGTAAGTTACCAGTTGGTCAGCGCTCCGGTCGTCTCTTTCCCTGGTGATCACGACGCAAGTAGAGGACTAAACGCGTAGAGGACTAGACGGCTTCGCGGAAGGTGTTCCGGTACGCGCTCGGTGAAACGCCCAGCGCGGCCTGCAGATGCTGGCGCAGCGACGCGGCCGTGCCGAAGCCGGCGTCGGCGGCGACCTTGTCCACCGGCAGGTCGGTTTCTTCGAGCAGTTGCCGGGCCCGTTCGACCCGCTGCTGGGTCAGCCACTGCAGCGCGGAAACCCCGACTTCGTCGCGAAAACGCCTGGTGAACGTCCTCGTGCTCATCGCTTCTCGCGCGGCAAGCTCGCGCAGCGTCAGCGGACGGCCGAGGTTCTCCAGCGCCCAGGCCCGCGCCGCCGCGGTCGACGCGGACTGCGGTTCCGGCACCGGACGGCGGATGAACTGCGCCTGCCCGCCCTCCCGGTGCGGCGAGACGACCGTTCCCCGCGCGACCTCGTTCGCGACCGCGGCACCGTGGTCGCACCGGATCATGTGCAGGCAGAGGTCGATGCCGGACGCGACGCCCGCGGCGGTCAGCACGTTCCCGTCGTCGGTGTAGAGCACGTTGGGATCGAGGTCGACCTTCGGGAACTTCGCCTGGAAATCCAGGGCCGAGCGCCAGTGCGTGGTCGCGCGCCGTCCATCGAGGAGACCGGCGGCGGCGAGAACGAACGCGCCCGTGCAGATCGACGCGATCCTGACGTCCGGCCGGATCAGTTCGAGCGCCCGCGCGAGCGGTTCGGTGAGGTCCTGCCCGGTGGGCTCGTACTCGGTGGACGACGCGGGGATGACCACGGTGTCGGCCTCGGCCAGCACCTCCGGCCCGAGCGGGACAGCGATGGTCACGTCAGCGTCGGTCCGGATCTGCCCCGGCTCGGGACTGCAGGTCAGGACCTCGTAGAGCGACTCGCCGTCGGCTGACTTCGCCGTGCCGAACAGCCGGATGACGATCCCCAGCTCCATCACCAGCATTCCGTGGCGGACCAGCACGGCGACCCGATGGCGGCCCGGATGCTCGAAGTAGCCCATGGCTGGATTCTTGCACATGTTGGCCATCGAGCCACTCGATTCGGCGGACGGACCGCGAGACCTTGGGTACATGAACGTGTTGTGGATCTACGCCCACCCGGAACCCCGCTCCCTCGGCGGCGCGCTGCGCGACGAAGGGGTGCGCACACTCCGCGAACTGGGCGCGGAGGTACGCGAATCCGACCTGTACGCGATGAAATGGAAGCCCGTCGTCGACGCGGACGACTTCGGCTCCGCCGCCGGCGAAGAGCGGCTCATCGTCGGCGCGACGTCGAAGGACGCCTATCACTCCGGCGAACTGAGCGACGACATCCTGGCGGAGCACGAGAAACTGGCCTGGGCGGACACGGTGATCTTCCAGTTCCCGCTGTGGTGGTACGGCATGCCCGCGATCCTCAAGGGCTGGTTCGACCGCGTTTTCGTCAAGGGTTTCGCTTACGGCGTCCGGCATCCGGACGGCCACACACTGCGGTACGGCGAAGGCGCACTGGCCGGGAAACGTGCCATGGTCCTGCTGACCGCGGGCGCCCCGGACGCCACGATCGGACCACGCGGCGTGAACGGCGAGATCAACGATCTGCTGTTCCCTCTTCAGCACGGAACCCTGTGGTACGCCGGAATGTCCGTCCTTCCCCCGTTGACGGTCTGCGGCGCGGACCGCGTCTCCCCCGAGCAGTACGCCGACGCCGCCGAGGCGCTGCGCGAACGTCTGCGCACCCTGTCCACTCGCGACCCGATCCCGTTCCGACGGCAGAACGACGGCGACTACGACGAGGATCTCGTGCTGCGCGACCACCTCGCGCCCGGCCGCGGCGGGATCGGCGTCCACACGGCTTGAGGTCAGGCGCGCACGAGATCGGCGCCGGCGAAGAAGGTCTCGGCAGCCTTGAGCGCGCCTTCGTCGAGCAGGACGTCGCCCGGACGGCTCCCGTTGCCGACCAAGTGCCCGCCCCAGCGCATTCCCAGGTATACGGCGGTTTTGCGCAGCGTGTCGATCAGCGGATCCGCCTGTTCCGGGCGCTCGGCGAGCGCGCTCACGCCCCACAAGGTCTTACCGCGCATCTGCTCCTTGAACCGGAGTTCCGGCTGGTCCAGCCAGCCGGCCCAATGATCGAGGTACACCTTGACCGACGCCGAAACGCTGTACCAGTACACCGGCGACGCGATCACCAGATCCGTGGCGGCGTCGGTCGCGTCGAACAGCAAGCGCTCGTTCCCGGCGGGCGGGACGAAGTCCACGCCGTCATGTTTGCGGTCGACGAACGGCTCCAACGGCACCTCGGACGTCCGGATCCACCGCTGGCGGACACCGCGAGGAAGCTCCTTCGCCGCCCGCCTCGCCAGCATCTCCGTGTTGCCGCCCGCCCGGGCGCTCCCGAGCAGGAACAGGAAGCTTCGATCGTCGGTCATCGCCATCTCCTCCAGAGTGATTTCAAAGTATATGCATGTGCAAGCAGATGCTGTCACTGCATGTAAACTGCTGTCAAGGACGAAGCAAGGAGGTCGCCATGACCGACGAACTGGCATGGGGCCGCGCCGTCGCCCTGCACGGGCGCATCGAGCAAGAACTCGCGAAGGCGTTGCAGCGCCGGCACGGACTCGGCCTGTCCGAGTACCGCGCGCTCGGCAAACTGGCCGCCACCGAGAAAGGCGTCCTGCGCATGCAGGAACTCGCCGAGGCGATCGGGCTCAACCAGAGTTCCGTGAGCCGCATGGTCGTCCGTCTCGAAGACGGTGGCATGACCGAGCGCGACCCCTGCGAAAACGACCGCCGCGGCGTGTACACGTGCATCACGAGCGAAGGCCGGAAACGGCACGCCGAAACCGAGCCGACCTATCGTGCGGTACTGGCGGCGGCCCTGGACAAGGCCGGCGGTGATCCCGACCTCGCCGGCGCCGTCACCGCGCTGCGCGGCGCCTGATCTCCACCCTGGGGATGACCTCCGCCGGACGGACGCGCGAAAGCGACCCGCCCGGCTAGGTTCGCCGTATGAATCAGCCGTCGGTGCTCCCGAACCGGGTGTCGCACATCATCGACGTGCTCGTCGCGCTGGTGCTCGTGGTGGCCGTCGGCGGGAACCTCGTCGCGAAGACGTGGACGTTCACCGTCGCGATCCCGGTGTGGCTCGCCTGGGCCGCGATCGCCGCCTTCGCGGTCGCGATCGTGCTGCGGAGGCACCAGCCGATCGCGGCCTACTGCCTCGCGCTGGTCACCTTGATGCCCGCCTCGCTCGCGGGCGGCGGCATGGGCCCGGCGGCCGCTTTGGCCACCGCGTCCGCCCTCTACACCGTGGCGCTGGAACACCCGCGTGCCCGCTCGCTCATCGCGATGGGCGCCGGCCTTGTCGTCGTCTGCTTCCTCGAATTCCTGCAGCTCGGGCCCAGCACCCTCGCTTCGACCGCCTTCGCGGGTGGCGGGCTGGCGGGTTCGTGGGCACTGGGCTGGATGGCGCGGCAGCGACAGGCGAACCTCTCACAGCTCGCCGAAGCCCAGGCCGATCAGGCGGTTTCCGAGGAAAGGCTGCGCATCGCGCGCGAAATGCACGACGTCGTCGCGCACAGCATGAGCCTGATCGCCGTGAAGGCCGCGGTGGGCAACCACGTCGCGGGAGAACAACCCGAAGAAGCGCGGGAAGCGTTGCGGGTCATCGAACTCACCAGCCGCGAAACCCTCGTCGAACTCCGGCGGATGCTCGGCGTCCTTCGCTCCAGCGACGGCACGCCCGAAGCAACGCTCGGCCCCGCACCGAAACTCGCCGATCTGCGGACGCTCGCCGAACGCGCCGGCCAGGCCGGGGTCCGCGTCGACCTGACCGGCGAGGGACTGGACGGCCTGCCCGAAGGTGTCGCCCTTTCGGTGTACCGCATCACGCAGGAGGCCGTGACCAACGTCGTGAAACACGCAGGGCCGTCGACCTGCCGGGTCGCGATCACCGACGGCGAAGGGGAGGTCAGCGTGGAGATCGTCGACGACGGGCGCGGCGAAAGCACGATGCAGGTCAGCGGTGGGCACGGCTTGATCGGGATGCGGGAACGGGTCGCGGTCTACGGTGGTGACTTCGAAGCGGGACCACTGCCCGCTGGGGGATTCCGGGTGTACGCGCGCTTGCCGTACGCCGGTGAAGGAGTGGTGACGCGATGATCCGCGTGCTCATCGCCGACGATCAGGCACTGCTGCGCGGCAGTTTCCGTGTCCTGGTCGACAGCGCGCCGGACCTCGAGGTCGTCGGCGAAGCAGGCAACGGCGCGGAAGCGCTGGAACTGGCCGAAAAGGAACGCCCCGACGTCGTGCTGATGGACGTCCGCATGCCGGAGATGGACGGGATCGAGGCGACCCGGCGGATCTGCGCGTCGGCCGCCACCGAAGGCGTCCACGTGCTGATCCTGACGACCTTCGACCTCGACGCCTACGTCTATTCGGCGCTTCGCGCGGGCGCGAGCGGGTTCCTGCTTAAGGACACTCCGCCGGCCGAACTGCTGTCCGCGATCAGGGTCGTCTCGGCGGGCGAGGGGCTTCTCGCGCCATCGATCACGCGCCGCCTTATCGCGGAGTTCGCGCGGCTGCCCGAACCCGGCCAGCGCGTCGCCGCGTCACTCGACAGCATCACCGCACGCGAACGGGAAGTGCTGGGGCTGATCGCGCGCGGGCTGTCGAACGACGAGATCGCGGGCACGCTGCACCTCGGGCTGGCGACGGTCAAGACGCATATCGGCCACCTGCTGCACAAACTCGCCGCACGGGACCGGGCGCAGCTGGTGATCGCGGCTTACGAGTCCGGATTGGTCAGGGCCGCCCTCTAGGCAGGACGTTGCCTACGCCACACGCGAAGTGACCGTCGAGTAGCTAGGCTGCGGATTCATGAGCAGTGCGACGGAGCCGCTCGGGACGCCGCCCGAGAACGAACCGGACATCCACACCACGGCCGGCAAACTGGCCGACCTGTACCGCCGGTATGACGAGGCGGTACACGCGGGCTCAGCGAGGGCGGTGGAGAAACAGCACGCCAAGGGCAAGAAGACCGCCCGTGAGCGGATCGACCTGCTGCTGGACGAAGGCTCGTTCGTCGAACTCGACGAATTGGCGAAGCACCGCTCGGTCAACTTCGGCCAGGAAAAGAACCGGCCTTACGGCGACGGCGTCGTCACCGGCTACGGCACCGTCGACGGCCGTCCGGTGTGCGTGTTCAGCCAGGACGTCACCGTCTTCGGCGGCTCACTCGGCGAGGTCTACGGCGAAAAGATCGTCAAGGTGATGGACCTGGCGATCAAGACCGGCCGCCCGATCGTCGGCATCAACGAGGGCGGCGGCGCTCGGATCCAGGAAGGCGTCGTCTCGCTCGGGCTGTACGGCGAGATCTTCAACCGCAACGTCAAGGCGTCCGGCGTCATCCCGCAGATCTCGCTGATCATGGGCGCCAACGCGGGCGGGCACGTCTACTCCCCCGCACTGACCGACTTCGTGGTGATGGTCGACAAGACCTCGCACATGTTCATCACCGGCCCCGACGTCGTGAAGACCGTGACCGGTGAAGAGGTCTCCTTCGAGGAGCTCGGCGGCGGGCGCACGCACAACACCCGTTCGGGTGTCGCGCACTACCTCGGCTCCGACGACGACGACGCGATCGCCTACGTCAAGGAGCTGCTCTCGTTCCTCCCGGCGAACAACCTGTCCGAAGCTCCGCGCTTCGAGACCGACGCGCCCGCTGGAGGCTTCTTCGATGATGTCTCCGACTCGGACCGCGAGCTGGACACGCTGATCCCGGATTCGCCGAACCAGCCGTACGACATGCACGAAGTCATCAACCGCATCGTCGACGACGGCGACTTCCTCGAGGTGCACGAGCTGTTCGCGCCGAACATCCTGGTCGGTTTCGGCCGGGTGGACGGGCGCAGCGTCGGCATCGTCGCGAACCAGCCGACCCAGTTCGCCGGCTGCCTCGACATCGACGCGTCCGAGAAGGCCGCCCGGTTCGTGCGCACCTGCGACGCGTTCAACATCCCGGTCCTGACCTTCGTCGACGTCCCGGGCTTCCTGCCCGGCACCGACCAGGAATGGAACGGCATCATCCGGCGCGGCGCGAAGCTGATCTACGCCTACGCCGAAGCGACCGTCCCGCTCGTCACCGTCATCACCCGCAAGGCGTACGGCGGCGCGTACGACGTCATGGGTTCGAAGCACCTCGGCGCGGACGTCAACCTGGCCTGGCCGACGGCGCAGGTCGCGGTCATGGGCGCGCAGGGAGCGGCGAACATCGTGCACCGCAAGACACTCGCCGCGGCCGCCGCCGACGGCAAGGACGTCGACGCGTTGCGGGCCGAGCTGATCCAGGAGTACGAAGACACGCTCCTGAATCCGTACGCGGCCGCCGAGCGCGGATACGTCGACTCGGTGATCGTGCCCGCGCACACTCGCGGCCACATCGCGAAGGCACTGTCGTTGCTGGAGGGCAAACGAGAGTCCCTGCCGCCGAAGAAGCACGGGAACATCCCGCTGTGAGCGCGCCCGATACACCACTGCTGCGGGTCGTCCGGGGCAACCCGAGCGACGCCGAACTGGCCGCGCTGACCGCCGTCGTCGCCGCGGCGTCGGTCGCGCGGGCTCCGCGGCCGGCACCGAAACGGGACTCGTGGTGGGCCGACAAGACCTCGCTCGTACGGGCGGAGCTCGCCCCGGGTGACGGCGCGTGGCGGGCTTCGGCACTTCCTCGCTGACGCGGCACTCACCGCGGCGCGGATCCGGATTCCGCGGGCTATCGTTTCAAGCCCGAGAACTCCGATCGCCCCAGAAAGCCGTGCGTGACGAACCAGGACCACCTCTCCACCGAGCTGCGCCGGTTGCGCAGAGCCGCCGGTCTGTCCGGGACCGAAGCGGCGACTCTCACGGGCCTCAGCCAGTCCAAGGTGTCGCGGGTGGAAACCGGCGCTTTCATGCCGACGGAGGAGCAGGTGGTCGCGCTGTGCCGCGTCTACCGCGCACCCGCGTCCGTCCGGCGTGAACTCGTCGCGATCACCCGTGACCTGCGCGAGGAAGCGTCCTCGGCCCGCGTCGTCCTGCAGCGGGGCGCCTGGCGGATGCAGCAGCGCATCGGCAAGATCGAGGCCGCGTCCGCCCGCATCCGGAGTTTCCAGCCGACGATCGTCTTCGGCCTGCTCCAGACCCGCGACTACATCACCGCGCTCTTCGGCGATTCCCTTCCGGAGGGCGAGCGGGACCAGACCGTCGAAGCGCGGCTGGAGCGCCAGAGCATTCTCGGCACCACGCGTGAGTTCCATTTCGTGCTGACCGAAGGCGCCCTGCGCTGGAACATGGGCGGCGCGGCGACCATGCTGGCCCAGCTCGATCACCTCATCGACCTCTCCGGACGCGGGAAGACGCGGCTGGGCGTGATCCCGTGGACCACCGCCGTGTCGGTCCCGGTCCTCCACGGTTTCGACATCTACGACTCGCGCGCGGTGCTCCTCGGCACGCAGACGGCCACGGCGCTGGTCACGGACGAGCGGGAAGTGGCGGACTACGAGAAGAACTTCGCCGAAGTGGAGCGCTACGCCACCTACGACGACGTAGCGCGCTCCCATCTGGCCCGGATCGCGGCCGATTACCGACGGCTCACCGGCTGAACCACTCCGGTGACCAAGGACTCTTGGCCCTATGCACCCTGAGAGTGCATCGTGAGTCCAGCGGCAGTCGACGAAGACCCTCTTTCGTGCGCCGAGCGCGATCAAGGGGGCTTTCCCGGACCACTCACCGACCAGCGGCGACGGTTCACCCGATCTTGACAACGTTGCGTCCCCGCAAGCCGTCTACTTGCCAAAACCAGTCACTGGGGAAAGGCGCTCCGATGACCAACAACTGGCACGACCGCATGCACGACTGGCACAAGTCGACCTACACGCATTGGGAAGAGAACGCCTGCGTCGAGGTCGGCGCACTACCCGGGATGGTCGGCGTCCGGGATACCAAGCAAGGCGCGATCCCGGCCGAGACCCGGCCGATCCTGGTGTTCCCGGCCGAATCCTTCAACGCGTTCCTGGACCACTTGGCCCGATGAACGACGTCGCGAAGCCGTACATGGTCCACGAGCCACGGGAGATGGCGGGCCAGCTGATCAACGGCAACTGGATCGTCGCCCGCTGGGAGCACCTCGCCGAGCACGAGGACCTGGAGCGATGGACGGCGGTGCTGCGCGAGAGCTGTGAAGAACTCGGCGTCGATCCGTACATCATCAACGTCTCCCGGAAGAGCCTGACGATCGTCTTCAACGGCGCGCTCCCCGCGCCGACGTTCGACCAGCTGGAGTACTCGATCGCGGCGATCGAGTACCACCGCTTCATGGAACAGGAGATCGGTTCGAGACCACGGAACTAGACAAGAACTAGGCGTCCTTCGGCGCGGCGCGCATTCCGATGTAGACGCATTCCGTGCCGGTCGAAAGGGTCGAGAACACCACAGGCATCCAGTCCTCGCTGAAGGACGGGCCGGCACCCGAAGCGGCGAAGACCGTCTCCGTGACGGCGACCAGATCCATGTGCAGGGTCGGCGACAAGTCCTTCATTCCGTCCACGAAGTCGTACGTCAGCTTCAGGTCTTCGGTCACCGTGATGATCACGCCTTCCCGCCGGTAGACACCCGCGAACCTCGCCATGTCGACGACAGGGGCTTCGGCGGGCGGTGCGAAGGAATCGGGAAGGCGGACGTCGGCGAACTCCTCGAGCAGTTCGCGGAACAGTGCCGCGTAAAGCTGCCGGGCGCCGCCGCCGTTGGTCACCAAGGCGATGGCCACCCCCGCCGACGGGACCACCCGCAGATACGCGTACTGCCCGATCGACGCGCCGTCGTGGCCGAAGCCGGGCGTGCCGTCCCAGTCATAGAGCGTCCAGCCGAGACCCCAGCCGTCCGCGCTGACCGTCCACTTGTCGGGGACGTCGACTTCGCGGCGGCGCATCGCCGCGACCGTCCCGGGCGCCAGAACCTGGGTCCCGTCAGCGGCCAGGCCGTCATCGAGGTGCATCCGCGCGAGCCGGACGACGTCGCCGGCCGAGGCGATCACCCGCGCCCCCGGTCCGACCGACCGGGGCATCAGATCCCAGGCCGGCGCGGGCTCCGGCTCCTCCCCCGGCTCGCCGAGGTGACCCATCGCCGCACGAAAACTCAGCGCCTCTTCCGGCAAGGTCATCGACTGCTTCAGGCCGAGAGGCGCGAAAAGCAGCTCTTGCAGCGCCTGGTCCCAGGTCGACCCGGTCACGACCTCGACGATGCGGCCGAGCACGACGTAGCCGACGCTGCTGTAGGAGACCGCGGTCCCCGGCGGGCAGTCCATGGCGATTCCCTTGCTCGCCTCGACGTAGCGGGCGATGCAGTCGTCACCCCGGCCGGTGTCGTGGTTGAAATCGCACGTCAGACCACTGGTGTGGCTGAGCAGCTGCCGGATGGTGATCGTCTTGGTCGCTTCGGGATCGATCGTTTCGAACTCGGGGAGCACGTCCACCACCGGTGCGTCGAGATCGAGTTCACCGGTTTCGGCCAGCCTCATGATCAGGGTGGCGGTGTAGACCTTGGCGATCGAACCGAGCTGGAACACCGAATCGGTCGTCACTTCGACGCCGGTTCCGCGGTGCAGTACTCCGCTGGCGAGTTCGTGGATCTCCCCGCCGGCGAGGACGGCGAGCGCGGCACCCGGGACATGGTGGGCCGCGCGGAGCTCGTCCAGCTTGGCCTGCCAGCGTCCGGCGTCCCAGTTCACGGTGTTCGGCATCGCTTCTCTCCTTCAGTTGCGTACGCTGTTCTCGTCTTGCGCACACTGTACGCACAGGCGTTCAGTGTGCGCAAGAGAGATGGCCCCTTGAAGGCGGACCGGTCGATGTCATATAGTCCATGCGGAATAATCAATACGGAATCATCCGAGGGGATCATGTATGGCCTCGAAGCTCACCCCACTGGCCGTCGCGGTGCTGGAGCTGCTCCACGAGCGGCCCATGCATCCGTACGAAATGACGCAGCTGATGCGGGAGCGCTACGTCAGCACGCGGGTCAAGGTGAAGGCCGGGTCGCTCTACCACACCGTTGATCGCTTGCAGCAGAACGGTTACGTCGAAGTCGTCGAGACACAGCGGGACGGAAAGCGCCCCGAACGCACCGTCTACGCCATGACGGACGAGGGCCGCGACGAGTTCCTCGATCGCGCCAAGACGATGCTCAGCACTCCGGCCGAGGAGTATCCCGAGTACCTCAGCGGGCTCGCCGTCATCGACGAACTCGGCCGGGAGATCTCGGTGGACCAGCTCAAGCACCGGGTGCTCCAGCTGCAGGCCGCGGCCGCGTCGGACCAGGTGGTGCTCGAAAGCCTGGTCAACGAGCAGCACCTCCTGGAGGTCTACTGGCTCGACTGGTCCTACACGGCCGCGCGGCGCGCCTTCGAGCTCAAGTGGACCCAGAACCTCATCGAAGACCTGGAATCCGGCCGCATCGGATTTCAGGATCACTGCACGCCGAGCCTGAACCTGGTCACCGAGGACGAACCCGATGAACGCAAGACAAGCTAATCCCTGGGCGGCACTTTCCGCGCTGTGCCTGGGTTTCTTCATGATCCTGCTCGACACCACGATCGTTTCGACGGCGATTCCCGCGATGCTGCGCGAACTCGGCGCCGGGCTGAACGCGATCGTCTGGGTGATCAGCGTCTACCTGCTGGCCTACGCGGTGCCGATGCTGTTCGCCAGCCGTCTCGGGGACAGGTTCGGTCCAAAGCGGATCTACCTGGCCGGGCTCGTGGTGTTCACCCTCGCCTCGTTGTGGTGCGGGCTGTCCGGCTCGGTCGAGATGCTCATCGCCGCCCGTGCGGTGCAGGGACTCGGCGCCGCCTTGATGACCCCGCAGACCCTGGCGTTCATCAGCCACCTCTTCCCGCCGTCGAAACGTGGTCCCGCCATGGGGCTTTGGAGCGGTGTCGCCGGGATCGCGGCGATCGTCGGTCCGCTGCTCGGCGGCGTGCTCGTCGACCACCTCGGCTGGGAATGGATCTTCTTCGTCAACCTCCCGGTCGGCGTGGTCGCGCTCGCGCTGGCGGTGCTGAAGGTGCCGGACTGGCAGCCGAAACATTCGCATTCCTTCGACGTGCCCGGAATCCTGCTGTCCGGCGTCGGCCTGTTCTGCGTCGTGTACGGCGTCCAAAATGGACAGCACTACGACTGGGGACGGGTGTTCGGCCCGATCACCGTCTTCGAGATCATCGGGGCAGGCGTCGTCCTGCTGATCGCTTTCTTCCTGTGGCAGCGTTACAACCGCAAAGAGCCGCTTCTTCCGCTGGGAGTCTTCGCCAATCGCAACTTCTCGGCGGGAACGCTGACTTCGGTCACCGTCGGATTCGCGATGACCGGCATGTTCCTGCCGCTGGTGATCTACATCCAGGCCGTCCTCGGCGAATCCCCGACCATGTCGGGCCTGCTGTTCGCGCCGATGTCGTTGCTGGCGGGCATGATCGGCCCGTTCGTGGGCAAGGCGTCGGACCGGGTCAACGGCAAGATCCTGCTGATCATCGGGCTGACCGCGCTCGCCGCGGGGATGGGGCTCGCCGCGCTGCTGGCACGAGCGGACGCCAACGCGTGGTCGCTCACGCCCGCCTTGCTGCTGGCCGGTGCCGGGATCGGGTTCATCTTCGCGCCGATGAGCAACATGACGATGAGCTCGGTCGAGCCGCGGCTCACCGGAACGGCTTCGGGCATCTTCAACACCGCCCGCCAGGTCGGCGGCGTGCTCGGTAGCGCCGCGATCGGCGTGCTGCTGCAGGCACGCATCAGCGTGTCGATCGCCGACGAGGCCGCGAAAGCCGCGATGACGCTTCCCGAGCAGTACCGCGCGCCCTTCGCGGAAGGCATCGCGAAAGCCGCGGAATCGACCGGCGAATTCGGCTCGTCCGGCTCGCAGGCGCCCATCCCGGGACTTCCCCCCGACGTGGCCGAACAAGCCCAGCGGCTCGCGCTCGAAGCGGTCCACAATGGACTGACCGACGCCGCTCGGGTGACGCTGCTCCTGCCGGCGGCGGTCCTTCTGCTGGGGGTTCTCTCGGCGCTCACGATGCGACGTCCGACACCCCGGACCCCGCCTCCGGCCTCCGCACCGGCTACCGCCTCCACCGCCGCCTGAAGCTCCCGATACTTGCGCACGCAACAACCGCAACCAGAGGACTAAACGCAGGGCGCAAGTAGAGGACTACTTGCGTGCCTCGAAGACCGACCGTGCCGGAGGAGTCCGTGAAGACCTCCTTCCCTACCTTGAGAGTAGGCAAGGGGGCCTTCACGTCCTGAGAACCGCGGTCCTTGCGCGCGCAAGTATCGCAAGTAGAGGACTAAACGCGGGGAGCGATGAAGGGGCCTGTCATCGCAAGTTCGCGATGACAGGCCCCTTCATCTCATCCGCGGGAGGGCGGAAGACTTCTACCGGCGGTACCGCAGGCCGTAGCCGTACGGGAACAGCGCCTTCTTGCCGTCGCCGACGTTCACCGGTTCCTGCGCCGCGTTGGTCGGCCAGCTGAAGGTCAGCTTGCCCGTCGGGTTGTAGTCGCCGTAGAGGACGTCGGCGACGCCGGCACCCTCGCTGCCCGGGAGCCAGGCGGCGACGAGACCGTTGAACTGCGGCAGTTGCGGGGTGATCTCGAGCGGGCGGCCGGACACGGTCACCGCGACCACCGGGACGCCGGAGCTCTTCAGTTTGGCGATCGTCGCGAGGTCTTCGGCGTCGAGCCCGAAGCCGCTGGGCCGGTCTCCCTGCCCTTCGGCGTACGGCGTTTCGCCCACCACTGCGACCGCGACCTGGTAGCTCTTGTCGATTCCGTTACCCGCACGGTCATAGGTCACCGTGGTTCCCTTCCCGGCGCCCGATTTCAGGCCGTCGAGGATGGTCGTGCCCGGGATGACCGGGCCGCTCTGGCCCTGCCAGGTGAGCGTCCAGCCGCCTGCCTGGTTGCCGATGTCGTTCGCGTTCTTGCCCGCGACGAAGATCTTGTTGTTCTTCTTCGCCAGGGGCAGTACACCGTCGTTCTTCAGCAGCACCTGGGATTCGCGGACGGCTTGCCGGGCCAGCTCGCGGTGTTCCTTGCTGCCGAACGTCTTCTGGAGCGAGCGGTCGGTGTACGGGTGCTCGAACAGGCCGAGCTTGAACTTCTCCGCCAGGATCCGGCGGTTCGCGTCGTCGATCCGGCCGAGCGAGACGCGGCCCGCCTCGACCTCGGCCTTGAGGTAGGAGATGAACTGCGGCGCGTCCCACGGGACCATGAACATGTCGATGCCGGCGTTCACCGAAAGGCGCACTTCTTCGGGAGTGAAGCCTTCCTGGCCGTCGATCTGGTTGATCGCGTTGTAGTCCGAGATCACCAGGCCGGAGAACCGCAGTTCCTTCTTGAGGACGTCGGTGATCAGGTACTTCTGGGCGTGCATGCGCACCCCGTGGAAGCTGGAGAACGAGATCATCACCGAGCCGACGCCGCGGTCGATCGCCTCGCGGAACGGCGGGAGGTGGATCTGGCGCAGTTCGCGTTCGCTGACCTCGGTGTTGCCCTGGTCGACGCCGTTCGCGGTGCCGCCGTCGCCGACGTAGTGCTTCGCGGTCGCGAGCACCGACCCCGGCTTCTCCCCCAGCCTGCGACCCTGCAGACCGGTGATGGCCGAAGCGTTGGAGATGGCGTCGCGCGGGGATTCGCCGAAGGACTCGTACGTGCGGCCCCAGCGATCGTCGCGGGCGACGCACAGGCACGGCGAGAAGTCCCACTGCGGACCGGTTCCGGCGACTTCCAGCGCCGTCGCGCGGCCGATCTTCTCGACCAGGCGCGGGTTGTTCGCGGCGCCGAGGCCGATGTTGTGCGGGAAGATCGTCGCGCCGTAGACGTTGTTGTGGCCGTGCACGGCGTCGACGCCGTAGATCGTGGGGATGCCGAGCGGCGTCGAAACGGCCGCCTTCTGATAGCCGTCGACCATGTCGGCCCAGCCGGCCGGGGTGTTGCTGGCGGGCACCGAGCCACCGCCGGAAAGCAGTGACCCCAACTTGAGGGCGGCTGCCTGATCGGGAGTGACCGCGCCTCGTTCGGCCTGCGTCATCTGGCCGATCTTGTCGTCGAGGCTCATGCGTTTGAGCAGGTCGTTGACCCGTGCGGACACTGAAGCGTGGGGATTCTTGTACACCGGCCCGGGGGTGGCCGACGCCAGTGACGGCGACAAGGCCGAACCGGCCAGGAGCAGGCCCGCGAGCATTGTGGTTTGCGTCGTGCGAAGAGATCTTCTGACGCGGAGGCGGGACGACATTGTTTCCTCCGTAGCTCGAACAATCCATATGTTGCGCGCCACAACAAACTAGCCGCACGATCGAGTGTCCCAGGTCACAATTAAGCAACGGAGACCCGTCGAGTACCTTCCGGTTGTGCGTTTCGTCCTTGCGTCCCAGTCCCCCGCCCGCCTCGCCGTCCTGCGCTCCGCGGGACTCGACCCGAGCGTTGTCGTTTCCGGCGTCGACGAGGACGCGGTGGCCGCCTCGCTGGCCGATCCGACCCCGGTCGAACTGGTCCGCGCGCTCGCCGCCGCGAAGGCCGAAGCGGTTTTCGAGACCCTGATCGGAACCCACGAGGGCGGCACCCACGACGGAGGCGCCGACATGGTCATCGTGGGCTGCGACTCGATGCTGTCGATCAACGGTGAGATGGTCGGCAAGCCGCTCACGCCGGAGGCCGCGCGCGAGCGCTGGGCGTCGATGGCCGGGAAAACCGGTGAACTTCTCACCGGCCACGCGATCATCCGCGTCGAGAACGGCGAGAAGACGAAGGAAGCCTCGGACACCGAAGGAACGACCGTTCGCTTCGGTACGCCGTCACAGGAAGAGATCGACGCCTACATCGCGTCCGGCGAACCGCTCCAGGTCGCGGGCGGCTTCACGCTGGACGGACGGGGCGGCTGGTTCGTCGAGGGCATCGACGGCGATTTCTCCAGCGTCATCGGGATCAGCCTCCCGCTGACCCGGCGTCTGCTGACCGAAGTCGGGCTGAGCGTCATCGATCTCTGGACCCGTCCCGCATCCTGAGACACCTCCCACACGATCGGGTGATCCGGAAGAGTCCTGCCTCGCCGAACGTTCTTCACGTTCGGTAAATCAGGAAACTTTCACGCACCGGAGTCGCCCCGTGTCTTTCATTCGGACCTACACCAGGCCAAGGGTCTTCGCGGCGGCGGTCCTCGGCTCGCTCGTCGTGGGTGCCCTTCTCGGCATTCTCGCCAGGACGACCGAAGCGAGCTGGCTGACCGAGCTGCTCGACCAGATCGGCACGATCTTCACCACGCTGCTGCAGATCGCGGTGATCCCGCTGGTCTTCACGGCGATCGTGGTGGGCATCAACAGCCTGCGCAACCTCGGCGGCGGCAAGACGGCCGCCCGGCTGGGCGGCAAGACCGTCCTATGGTTCGCGATCACCTCCTTCATCGCGTCGCTGATCGGTATCGCGGTCGCGAAACTGTTCAACCCGGGCAGCGGCGGACTCGGCGACGGCGTCGCCGCGACCGCGAAAAACGCAGACAAGGCAACAAAGAGCGTCGACAGCTGGGGCTCTTGGAGCGCCTTCGTCGACGGCTTGCTGCCGAAGAACTTCCTCACCGCTTTCACCGAAGGCGAGACGCTGCAGGTGCTGGTCCTCGCCGTGCTGATCGGCGCGGCCGCCTACAGCCTCGGCGACAAGGCCAAGCCGTTCGTCGACTTCACCACCAGCGTGTTCGAGATCATCCAGCGCTACCTCGGCTGGATCGTCCGGCTGGCCCCGATCGGCATCATCGGCCTGATCGGCGCGGCGGTGGCGAACTACGGTGACGCGCTGTTCCGGCCGTTGCTCAGCACCACTCTCGCGGTGTACGTCGGCTGCCTCCTCGTCCTCTTCGTGGTGTACCCGATCCTTCTGCAGTTCGTGGCGAAGGTCAGCCCGCTGACGTTCTTCTCGAAGGCGGGCACCGCGATCCAGTTCGCGTTCGCTTCGCAGTCTTCGGCCGCGACGCTGCCCCTGACCCGGCAGTCCGCCGTCAACCTGGGCGTCCAGCCCGCGTACGCCGCCTTCGCGACTCCGCTGGGCAGCGCGACGAAGATGGACGGGTGCGCCGCGGTGTTCCCGGCGATCGGCGCCATCTTCATCGCGAACCTGTCCGGTGTTTCGCTGAACTTCTGGCAGTACGCCGGGATCGTCGTGGTCGCCGTGCTCGGCGCGCTGGCCACCGCGGGTACCACCGGCTGGCTGACCGCGCTGACCCTGACCACCGCGTTCATCGGCCTCGACGCGCAGCAGGTGGCGCTCGGAATCGCGCTGATCTACTCGGTCAACCCGATCATGGACATGATGCGGACCGCGACCAACGTCGCCGGCCAGATCGTCGTCCCGGTCGTCGTCGCCCGCGGCGAAGGCCTCCTAGACGACGAGGTGCTCAACTCGCGGACCGACCCTTCGCCCAGCGAAGACGGCGAAGCGGCTACGACGGAGAAGGAGCCTGTCGCAGCAGGCACGAAGTCCTGACCTGCGAAAAGTGAGCAAGGGACCTTTGCTACCGCTTACTCAGCCTGGCCGAGCGAGCGGTAGCAAAGGTCCCTTGCTCCCGTTTCAGGGGCAGGGGCGCAGGTCCGCGCGAGTGAGCCGGACCTCCGGCCAGCCCTTCAGTTCCGAAGGCGCGGTGTACCGGCGGGTGCAGCCCACGGTGCCGCGCGCGACCTCGTAGACCTCCGCCAGCACCGGCGCCGCCTGGCATCGGGCCGAGCCGGATTGCGCGCCCGGGCACTCGTGCCGCACGACGATGACGTCGGCGATCCCGTCGGCGGTCACGTCGTGCAGGGCGATCGTGCCGGCGTCGGAGAAGTACGGCTTCCCGGTGTCCCGCCAGATCCCGCCGCGAGCGACGAACAACTCGCCCGCCGACCCGCCGCTGACGTCGCCGCGCACCAGGCAGACCGGCGTCGCGCCGTCGACGCAGCGCAGCGAATCACTCGCGAGGGTGACCCCCATGTCGTTGACGATCAGCGGGAAAACGGTGTCCGTCCCGATCCGGACCACGCCCTGCTTCCCCGCGTCGTCGGCCAGCAGGACCACGGGCACGCTGCCGACGCTCATCGCACCGATCTCCCGGCAGGCCGATCCGCCGCAGTCGACCCCCGGCGCCGGTGCGGCGTCGGTCACCGCGGGCCGGTCGTCGTCCGCCGGCACGGGCTCGCCGGGACGGAGCAGGACGACGGCCGCGAACACCCCCACCGTCACCACGGCGGCGAGCACCGCGATGAGCAGCACGGATCGAGGTGTCCGCGCTTCCTGTGTCCGCATATCCGAGAGCGTAAGTGATCTCGCACAGAGTGCACGTCTATGTTGTTCCCGTGACGAACCCCGGATTGCCCAACGCCCTCTTCCTCCCCACGGCGAAAAAGCCGAAGGATTTCGCGAAGGCCGAAATCGAACTCCGCAAGACCACCGACGGCCGGATGGCGCTGATCGCCTTCAGCACGGTGCAGCGGCTGGTCGAGTGCTGCGGTCAGCACCAGCCCTGGGCACTGGTCAAATCCGAGCACCTGGGACACGTCTACAAAGAACAGCCGTATGACCTGATCGTGCTGGATTCGGACCTTCCGGAAGAACTGCGGCACCGCGACGCGCTGGTATAAACGGTCTCACTGGGGGTGGCCTTGCTCTCACTCAACCAGAGCTGGATTTCCGTAAACTGCTGCGGAGCCGCATCGGGGCGGCCCGACGCGCGAACGCAGGAGGTACGGCGTGACCGAGCAGGCCGGCACAGGTGGTCCGGTGACCAAGATCCTGATCGCGAACCGTGGCGAAATCGCGGTTCGGGTGATCAGGGCAGCGAAGGACGCCGGTCTGGCCAGCGTCGCCGTCTACGCCGAACCGGACCGTGACGCACCCCATGTCCGTCTCGCCGACGAGGCCTTCGCCCTCGGCGGCACGAGCGCGGCGGAGAGTTACCTCGTCTTCGACAAGCTGCTCGACGCCGCCAAGCGGTCGGGCGCGGACTCGGTCCACCCGGGTTACGGGTTTCTGTCCGAGAACGCGGACTTCGCGCAGGCCGTGATCGACGCCGGGCTGACCTGGATCGGGCCGAGCCCGCAGGCAATCCGCGACCTCGGCGACAAGGTCACCGCGCGGCATATCGCGCTGCGCGCCGGTGCCCCGCTGGTGCCCGGCACGAAGGACCCCGCCGCGAACGCCGACGAGATCATCGCCTTCGCCGACGAACACGGCCTGCCGGTCGCGATCAAGGCGGCCTTCGGCGGCGGTGGCCGCGGCCTGAAGGTCGCGCGCACCCGCGAAGAGATCCCGGAACTGTTCGAATCCGCGACACGTGAGGCGATCTCCGCCTTCGGCCGCGGCGAATGCTTCGTCGAGCGCTACCTGGACAAGCCGCGGCACGTCGAGGCGCAGGTTCTCGCCGACCAGCACGGCAACGCGATCGTCGTCGGCACCCGCGACTGCTCGCTGCAGCGCCGCCATCAGAAGCTGGTCGAGGAGGCGCCCGCGCCGTTCCTGACCGACGAGCAGCGCAAGCGCATCCACGAGTCCGCGAAGGCGATCTGCAAGGAAGCCGGCTACTACGGCGCCGGAACCGTCGAGTACCTCGTCGCCGTCGACGGCACGATCTCGTTCCTTGAGGTCAACACGCGGCTGCAGGTCGAACACCCGGTTTCCGAGGAGACCACGGGCCTCGACCTCGTGCGCGAGATGTTCCGCATCGCCCGCGGCGAAAAACTGCGCATCACCGAAGACCCGGAACCGCGGGGTCACTCGATCGAATTCCGGATCAACGGTGAGGACGCCGGTCGCGGTTTCCTGCCCGCGCCCGGGACCGTGACGAAGTTCGTCGCGCCGAGCGGCCCCGGCGTCCGCGTCGACTCGGGTGTCGAGTCCGGCACCGTCATCGGCGGCCAGTTCGACTCGATGCTCGCGAAGCTGATCGTCACCGGTTCCGACCGGCAGAACGCGCTCGAGCGCAGCCGCCGGGCGCTGGCCGAGATGGTCGCCGAAGGCATGGCGACGGTCCTGCCGTTCCACCGCGCGATCGTGGACGACCCGGCCTTCATCGGCGACGAGGACGGGTTCAGCGTGCACACCCGCTGGATCGAGACCGAGTTCGAGAACACCATCGAGCCGTTCGTCGCCCCCGAAGCCGCCGAGGCCGAAGAGGAGCAGCCCCGCCAGAACGTCGTCGTCGAGGTCGGCGGGCGCCGCCTCGAAGTCTCGCTTCCGGGCGGTTTCGCGCTCGACGCCGGCGGCGGCACGGCCGTGAAGGCCAAGCCGCGCAAGCGCGCGGGCGGGACCAAGGCCGCGGTGAGCGGCGACGCCGTCACCGCGCCGATGCAGGGCACCATCGTGAAGGTCGCGGTCGAAGAGGGCCAGCAGGTCGAAGCCGGCGAACTGGTCGTCGTGCTCGAAGCGATGAAGATGGAGAACCCGGTCACCGCGCACAAGGCGGGCACCGTGACCGGGCTTTCGGTCGAGGTCGGCGCCGCGGTGACCCAGGGCACGCAACTCTTCGAACTCAAGGACTGAAGACTGACGGATGTCGTGGTTGACGGGACCTCGCTCGGCCTACCATCGAAAGGGTGAGCGAGATTCCGTCACCGCAGCTGCGGATCAGTGATCAGGATCGCGAATCCGCACTGACCGCGCTCGGCGAACACATGAGCGTGGGCCGGATCGACATCGACGAGTACGGCGAGCGATCCGCTCGGGTCACCGCGGCCAAAACGCGCGGCGAGCTGTCCGAGATCTTCCTCGACCTGCCCGGACCACACCCCGCCTTCGACGGGCTCAAGGCCGCCGTGGCGAAGACGGAAGACGAACAGACGCCGCCACCATGGGGTGGTCTCTCGCCTGCTCAACGCATCCTGGGCGCGCTGCTGCCGCTCCTCTTCATCGCCACGATCGCGCTCATCGTCACCACCGACGTCACCTGGTGGTTCCTCCTCGTCCCGATCGGGATCAGCGTCGTCGGCGAAGGTATCTGGGGCAAGGGCTGGGAGAACGCCCACCAGAAGCTGGCGAAGCAACGGCGCCGGGAAATGCGGCGGCGATACGAGGACCGTCGCGGCGAACTGGACGGTTGATCCGGCCGTAGACTCGCGACGTGAGTGTCGAGAGACCGGACATGCGGCTGAGCGACTCCGAACGCCAGGACGCGCTCGAAGCGTTGGAAGAACACGTTCGCACCGGAAGACTCGACCTCGACGAGTTCGGCACCCGTTCGGCGAAGGTCAGCGCCGCGAAGAAGGTGAGCGACATCGCGCCGCTGTTCACGGACCTGCCCTCGCCCCGGCCCAGCGCACTGCTCCCCCTGCCGCCGATGCCCGGCGTCGCGCAGGCGTCCGCGAACGGCGGTGGTCAGCCCACGAAATGGCTGACCACCAGCGCCGTGCCGATCGCCGCCGCCGTCGCGATCGCGCTGTTCTTCTTCACGAAGGGGACGTTCCTGGTCTTCCTGCTCCCGCTGGCCGTCGCGCTGATCATGAGCCGCCGCCGCTGAAGCGGCGCGACCCGTCCGGTTACCCTCGAAGTGTGGAACCGGTGGAGATCAACGCGGGCGAGTACTACCTGCGACAGCTTCGGGCGGACAAGGCTCTCGACGACCGCCCGGCGCTGGTCGCGGCCTTCGCCGACCCGACGCACCGCAAGTACGTCTTGAACTACCGGCTGCGCGACCTCGACGAAGCGACCGAATACGTCGCACTGCGCGTGGCTCAGTGGGCCGGTGACGAACGCTGCTCCTGGGCGGTCGCGGAGCCGACGACGGGCGACCTGCTGGGCGAGGTCGGCCTGCGGGACCTCGACCTCGACCTCGGCTACGCGGAGGCGTCGGTCTGGGTGCGGGCGGCGTCACGGGGCAAGGGCGTCGCGACGACGGCGCTCAACGCCGCCCTGCGGTTCGGCTTCGGCGGACTCGGCTTGCGCGAGGTCAGCTACCGCTACGAGGAAACCAACGAGATTTCGGCGACGATCGCCCGCAAATGCGGGTTCACCCTGGTCGGGCCCGAACCGGACCCGGCCCCGACCGGGGAACGCCTCATCCGCTGGCACCGCACCGCCTAGCCCCGCAACCACCGCAATTCGTCCTCTAGTTGCGGTAGTACGTAGTGCGAACCACCGCAACTAGAGGACGAAACGCGGCGGGGTCAGAAGGGGTAACCCGGGGGCGCACTGCGCACGGTGACCCACCGAGTCTCGGTGAACGCCTCGACATTCGCCGCAGCCCCACCGAAACGGCTTCCGGTACCCGAAGCGGCGACGCCGCCGAAGGGACTGTTCGCCTCATCGCTGACGGTCTGGTCGTTGATGTGCACGATCCCGGTCGGGACGCGGTCGGCCAGCTCCAGTCCTTTGAGGACGTCGCGGGTGACGATGCCCAGCGAAAGCCCGTACTCGCTCGCGGTGGCCAGCCGGACGGCCTCCTCCGCGTCGGAAAAGCGCACGACCGGCGCGACCGGGCCGAAGATCTCCTCGGCGACCGCCGGTGCTGTCGGCGGCACGTCGGCGAGCACCGTCGCGGAGTAGAACAGCCGGTCGTATTCGCCACCGGCGGCGATCCGTGCGCCCGCAGCGACACTGGAAGTGACCAGGTCGTGGATCTTGTCCCGCTGTCCGGCGTCGATGACGGGCCCGAGCGCGACCTCGTCCCGCGCCGGGTCGCCCACCCGCAGAGCGGCCGCTTTCGCCGCGAGCCGCTCGACGAAATCGTCGTAGAGCCGCTCATGTACGAGGTGCCGCCCGGTGGTCATGCAGATCTGGCCCTGGTGGAAGAAGGAGCCGAAAGCGGCCAGCCCGGCGGCTTCGTCGACATCGGCGTCGTCGAGCACGATGAGCGCGGAATTCCCGCCCAGCTCCAGATGGGCGCGCTTGAGGTGCTTGCCCGCGAGTTCGCCGACCTTGCGGCCCGCCCCGGTCGACCCGGTGAACGAGATGACCCGGACCGCCGGATGCGTCACCAGCGCCTCGCCGACGTCGGCCCCGCCGGGCAGGACCTGCAGCACTCCCGGCGGCAGACCCGCCTCTTCGAAGATCCGCGCGAGGACCACTCCACCGGTGACGGCGGTGCGCGGATCCGGCTTCAGGATGACGGCGTTGCCCAGCGCGAGCGCCGGGGCGACCGAGCGGATGCCCAGGATGATCGGCATGTTGAACGGCGAAATCACCGCGACGACACCGGCCGGCACGCGGCGCGCCATCGAAAGCCGCGGTTCTTCACTCGGCAGGAGTTCGCCGTACGGGCGACTGGGCAAGGCCGCCGCTTCGTAGCACTCCTGTTCCGCCACGTGCAGCGAGAATCCGGCCACCCCCGGTACGGCGCCGACTTCGCGCACGTTCCACCAGCGGATCTCGTCGGCGTGCTCGGCCCACAACCGCGCGGCGGCGCGCAGGACGGCGGCCCGCCGGACGTGCGGCGTCGCCGCCCACGATCGCTGCGCCTCGGCCGCGGTTTCCGCTGCTTTCGCGGCGTCTTCGGCCGAAGCGAGGCCGACGCTGCCCAGTACCGCACCGGTCGCGGGTTCGGTGACCTTCCGGATCCCCCCGGATCCGGGGACCCATGAGCCCCCGGCGAAGATCCGGTCCGTCCACGTCGACGAGTCGAGAAACACCACAAGTCCGCCTTCCATCCCAGGGAGGGCCGACGCTAGGACAATTTCACCCGATCAGGCAATGATCGGATCAACTCACCGGTTCGATGATCCCGGAGCGAGCCTCGGGAGCGGCCGACCGCAGCGCGTCCGCGGCCTCGTCGCTCGGCTGTGACTGGGACTCTCGTTCCGCCTCGACCCGCGCCTGGTAGACCTCGACCTCACGCTTTTCCGTCTCCTTGGACCAGCCGAGCACCTCGCCCACCAGCGCGGCGACCTGCGCGGCACAGTCGACCCCGCGGTGCGCGTACTCGATCGAGATCCGCGTCCGCCGGGCCAGGACGTCTTCCAGGTGAAGCGCACCCTCGTGGCTGGCCGCGTAGACGACCTCGACGCCGAGGTAGTCCGGCGCGTGCTCCAGCGGCTTGAGCAGTTCCGGCCGTCCTTCGCCGAGCGCGAGGACCTCGTGCACCATCGAGCCGTAGCGGTCGAGCAGGTGGCGGACGCGATACGGGTGCAGCCCGTGCTCCGAGGCCAGGTGGTCGGCCTGGTTCACCAGCGCGTGGTACCCGTCGGCCCCCAGCAGGGGCACCTTGTCCGTGATGGACGGTTGCGGCCTGCCCGGCAGGTCGACGGCCGCGGCGTCGACGGCGTCGGCCGCCATGACCCGATAGGTGGTGTATTTGCCGCCGGCGATCGCGACCAGTCCCGGTGCGACCCGGGCGACCGCGTGTTCACGCGAAAGCTTCGAAGTCTCTTCGCTTTCCCCTGCCAGCAAAGGCCGGAGGCCCGCGTAGACGCCCTCGATGTCGTCGTGCGTCAGAGGCGTGGCGAGCACGGTGTTGACGTGTTCGAGGATGTAGTCGATGTCGTGCTTCGTCGCGGCGGGATGCGCGAGATCGAGGTTCCAGTCCGTGTCGGTGGTACCGACGATCCAGTGGTTGCGCCACGGGATGACGAAGAGGACCGACTTTTCGGTGCGCAGGATCATGCCCGCTTCGGAGACGATCCGGTCGCGCGCGACGACGATGTGCACGCCCTTGCTCGCCCGGACGCGGAACCGGCCACGACCACCGGAAAGACGCTGGAGTTCGTCGGTCCAGACGCCGGTGCAGTTGACCACCGCGGAGGCCTCGATCTCGGTCTCGCGGCCGTCCTCGACGTCGCGCACGCGGACCCCGGAAATGCGGTCCGCCTCGCGGAGGAAGCCGACGACCTGCGTCGAGGTGCGGACGACGGCGCCGTAGTGCGCGGCGGTCCGGGCGACGGTCATCGTGTGGCGCGCGTCGTCGGATTGCGCGTCGTAGTACCGGATTCCGCCGATCAGCGCGGACCGCTTCAGCGCCGGGACCATCCGCAGCGCACCCGCACGGCTGAGGTGCTTCTGGCCGGGGACCGACCGCGCGCCGCCCATCGTGTCGTACATCAGCAGGCCGGCGGCGGTGTACGGGCGTTCCCAGACGCGGTGCGTCAGCGGGTACAGGAAGGCGACGGGTTTCACCAGGTGCGGGGCGATCGTGGTCAGCATCAGTTCGCGCTCGCGCAGGGCTTCGCGCACCAGGCCGAATTCGAGTTGTTCGAGGTAACGGAGCCCGCCGTGGAAGAGCTTGCTCGACCGGCTCGACGTCCCCGAAGCGAGGTCGCGCGCTTCGACCAGCGCGACCCGCAGGCCCCGAGTCGCCGCGTCGAGCGCGACACCGGCGCCGACCACGCCACCGCCGATCACGACCAGGTCGAATTTGTCCTTGCCCAGGCGCTGCCACGACTCTTCCCGCTTGAGCGGTCCCAGCCTGGCGGGGCTGTTTTCGGCTTCGCGATGAGAGCTTGTCACGTGACATTCCTCCTTGGGGCCGCTGTGGCTCCAGCATCGCACGATCGGCCGCGACCGGTCCGTTACACGGGTGACACATGTGGCGTAACCCTCGTCGATCTTGAAAAGATTGGTGCCCCCGACGCCTGGAAGGAACAAATACGCGGCGGTAACGTGCCTCGCACGTGGGTCGGCAAGGGCGCCGTAGCACACCGTGTTCGACCCTGCGCGGATAGTCCATTGTGGAGGTCGAACGGTGAGTGTGGGAGCCATATTCGTTTGGGAGCTGCTGGGAACGGCGGTCCTGATCCTGCTGGGTAACGGCGTGGTCGCGAACCACGTGTTGCGAAAGAACAACGGCCACGGCGGTGGCGTCGTGATGATCACCTTCGGGTGGGCGTTCGCGGTCTTCGCCGGTGCCAGCATCGCCGCGCCGAGCGGTGCGCACCTGAACCCGGCGGTGACCCTCGGGCTGGCCATCGCCGACAAGACCGAGTGGGGCGACGTCCCGATCTACATCGCCGGGCAGATGGTCGGCGCGATCCTCGGCGCGGTGCTCTGCTGGGCCACCTACAAACTGCAGTTCGACGATCACCCGCAGCGCGACGAGACGCTCGGCATCTTTTCGACCGCCCCGCAGATCCCGAACAAGGCGTGGAACCTCGTCACCGAGGTCATCGGCACCTTCGTGCTGGTCGCGTGGATCCTGCTCAGCCCGGTCTACGCCGGGGCCACGTCCGACGGCGGGACGCCGACCTTCGGCAACTCCGCGCTCGGCTACGCCGGTGTAGCGTTCGTCGTGCTGGTCATCGGCCAGTCCCTCGGTGGCCCGACCGGTTACGCCATCAACCCGGCCCGAGACCTCGGCCCCCGCATCGCGTACGCGTTCCTGCTGCCCATCAAGAACAAGGCCAACCCGAACTGGGGTTACTCCTGGATCCCGGTCGCCGGCCCGCTGGCCGGCGGTGCCCTGGCCGCCCTGCTGTACCTCGCCGTCCACAACCTGACCTGAGACTGGAGCTTCGATGACTTCGTACGTAGCCGCGATCGACCAGGGCACCACGTCGACCCGCTGCATGATCTTCGACCACTCCGGCCGGGTCGTGGCCGCCGACCAGCGAGAGCACGAGCAGATCTTCCCGAAGGCGGGCTGGGTCGAGCACAACGCCGAAGAGATCTGGGAGAACACCCGGGCCGTCGCGGGGGGCGCGATCGCCAAGGCGGACCTGCACACGAGCGACATCGTCGCGGTCGGCATCACCAACCAGCGCGAGACCGCGCTGGTCTGGGACCGCACCACCGGCAAACCGGTGTACAACGCGATCGTCTGGCAGGACACCCGCACCGACAAGATCGTCAACGAACTGGGTGCGCTCGGCGGTGGGCAGGAGCGCTACCGCGCGAAGGTGGGCCTGCCGCTGGCGACCTACTTCTCCGGGCCGAAGATCAAGTGGATCCTCGACAACGTTGACGGTGCCCGCGAAAAGGCCGAATCCGGTGACCTGATCTTCGGCAACATGGACACCTGGGTGCTGTGGAACATGACCGGCGGGGTGGACGGCGGCCTCCACGTCACCGACCCGACCAACGCGTCGCGCACCATGCTGATGGACCTCGACACCCTCGCCTGGGACCCGGAGATCGCCGCGGAGATGACGATCCCGCTGTCGATGCTGCCGGAGATCCGGTCGTCCTCGGAGGAGTACGGCAAGGTCCGGGAGAAGGGCGCGCTGGCCGGCGTCCCGATCGCGGGCATCCTGGGTGACCAGCAGGCCGCGACGTTCGGGCAGGCGTGCCTTTCGCCGGGTGAAGCGAAGAACACCTACGGCACCGGCAACTTCATGCTGCTCAACACCGGCACCGAGAAGGTCATGTCGGAGAACGGGCTGCTCACCACGGTCTGCTACAAGATCGGCTCGAACGACACGATCTACGCGCTCGAAGGTTCGGTCGCGGTCACCGGCTCGCTCGTGCAGTGGCTGCGCGACAACCTCGGCCTGATCGGCACCGCGGCCGAGATCGAGGAGCACGCCAGCAGCGTCGAGGACAACGGCGGCGCGTACTTCGTGCCGGCGTTCTCGGGCCTCTTCGCGCCCTACTGGCGTTCCGACGCCCGCGGCGCCATCGTCGGGCTCACCCGGTTCGTCAACAAGGGCCACCTCGCACGGGCGGTCCTGGAGGCGACGGCGTTCCAGTCGCGCGAGGTGATCGACGCGATGAACGCCGACTCCGGTGTCCCGCTGAAGTCGCTCAAGGTCGACGGCGGCATGGTCGTCAACGAGCTGCTCATGCAGTTCCAGGCCGACATCCTCGGCGTGCCCGTGATCCGCCCGGTGGTGAACGAGACCACCGCGCTCGGCGCCGCCTACGCGGCCGGTCTCGCGGTCGGGTTCTGGAAGAGCGAAGACGACATCCGCACCAACTGGGCGCAGGACAAGCAGTGGGACCCGTCGATGGACGAAGCCCGCCGTGAGTCCGAGTACCGGAACTGGAAGAAGGCGGTCACGAAGACCTTCGACTGGGTCGAAGACGAAGACTGACCCAGAGAGAGCAAGGGACCTTTGCTCTCACCTCCCTCGGGAAGTGAGAGCAAAGGTCCCTTGCTTCGTTCCGGGGCTAGCCGAACGCGCCGCCACCGGTCTGCGGAGCGCCCTTCGGAGTGACCTTCACCTGCGGCTTCTTATCCGGCGCGGGCGGAGTTCCGCACGGCTTCGTCAGCGCCGCCGGCACGATGGCGCGTGAACTGGACGACGGCGCCGGGCTCGATGACGGCGCGCTGCTGGGCGGCGTGCTGGAACTCGACGGCGGCTTGGTGCTCGAGAGAGGCTTGGTGTTCGAGGGCTTGGTGCTCGACGGCGGTGTCGTGGGCAGGCAGACCACCTCGAACTCGACGGTCGCCGTCCCGCTCGCGGCAGGCAGGTTCGGCCCGCCGTCGCAGTGGAAACTCGCCTTGAACTTGCCGGTCTTCCCGCCTGCTTTGCCGTCTCCGATGAACGACTTATAGAGCGTGACCGGACCTGCCAGCCCAGGCGACGTCACGGCGCTGACGTTGCCGTAGCAACTGGCCGTGAATCGGAGTGCCTGCCCGGGCGCGACCTTCGCCGGGCTGACCGAAAGTTTCGGCGGAGGCGCGGTCGCGGCCGCCTGCGGCGCGATGAACACGCCCGCCACCATCGCGAGCAGACCCGCACTCGCGACAATTCCCTTCATTCCCATGATCTCTCCCTCAGTGCGAATGCCCTCGCCTTGTGAACACGTCCGGGAAAGGGAAAGAGTTGCCTCGAAATCTCAAGGGAAAGCACAATTCCGCGAAATTCAGGAAGAAGTTGCCCCGCCACCGGTCTGCGGCGCCCCCACCGGAATCTTCGACACCTGACCGCCCACAGTAGGCTTAACCGGCGAAGTCGATTTCGTCGGCTTCGGCGGTTTGGCAGAAGTCGGAGTCGGCGGCTTGGCCGGCACGATTTCGAGGTTCGCCGTCATCGTCTTCTTCTTGCAGATCGCCTTGATCGCGTAAAAACCGGGCCTCGCCTTATCGTTGATATGCGCGACGGCCCCCTGGATCACCGGGGTTTCGTTGGTCACCTCGAACTTCCCGAGGCGATCCAGCACGACCGACTTCACCTCGCCCAGGTCACCGCCCGGGCAGCCGACCGAGACCAGGATCTCCTCCCCCGCCTTCGACTGCCGCGGGGACAGGCCGAGGAACGGGTAGTCGTCCTGCGCGAACCCGGCCGACGGAACGGCCAGGGCCACACCGCACGCCGCCAGCAGGACGGTCGCGGACCGATACCTGGTCAGGGAACTCACCTCACGATCAACCGAGCGAAAACGATGACGTTGTCGAGATAGTTGTGCGACGCCTTGTCGAAGACCCCGCCACAGGTGATGAGCCGCAGTTCAGGCTCGCTGGTGTCGCCGTAAACCGCGTCGGTGGGGAACTGGTCCTTCGGCACCTTCTCGACCTTCGTGACCGCGAACTCGGCCGTCGTGCCGTCCTTGCGGGCGACGGAGACCTTGTCGCCGGGCGCGAGTTCCTTCAGCCGGAAGAAAATGCCCTTCTGCTTGTTCCCGTCGACGTGCCCGAGGATCACCGAAGGCCCGACCTCCCCCGGAGTCGGCCCGTTCACGTACCAGCCCGCCTGCAGGGGCCGGGTGACCGGCGGGACCTCGACGGTGTTGTCCGCGTTGAGTCCCAACGGGACCAAACTGGACTTCGCGTCGATCTTCGGCACGTCTATCGACACAGGTTCGGCCTTCGGCATCCCCTCGCCGGCCGCCCCACCCTCGGCCTCCGGTTCGGTGCGCGGCGCGGCCGACGGCGCTTCCGTCTGCCCCGCGGCCGGCGGCGGCGCGGCCTGGCCCTCCCCCCGAGGACCCGACAGGACGAACGCCAGTGTCGCCAGCACGGCCAGCAAGGAGACCGCGAGCAGCAGCAGCGCTCGCCGTCCTCGCAACCGCGTCGACTTCATTCCCACCCCCGGCATTTGAGAAACGAGCCGGCCCCAGCCCCCAGACCGGGACCGGCTCGTGTTCACCCCCACGCATGCCAGACGCCACGCGCGGCCGGACGGTTGCCCGCCCAGGTCACGAAATGGTCGCGATCGACGGCGGGGTGGTCGTGAGTGCCGGAAATCAGGGCGCCATGCTGCCGTCACCGGCACCGGCGGCACCCGAAGGTATCGCGCTCACCTGCTTCCGCGGCACGGAAAACGTTGCGGTGTAAGGCTTTCCATTACAGTTGACGGTGAGCGGATAGCTGCCCGGAGCCGTTCCCGCCTTGAGTTCGACGTCCGCGCTCACGTTCGCCGGGACGCCGATGAGCGGGCCGTAGTCGTACTTCCCGACGGTCAGCACCGGCGAAGAGAACGTCGTCGACTTCGGCGCCTTCAGTCCTTCGCCGGGGCACTGCGCCAGCGCGACGTTGAAGTCGCCGTGCACGTACTTGTTGACCAGCCCGACGTCGTAGGCCGTGTCGTCGTTCAGCTGAACGGTGACGCCGGGACCGGGCTGGGGTTCGGGTTGCGGCTGCTGGGCGAGACCGGTCGCCGGCCCCGCCAGCACCGCCGCACCGATCGCCATCACTCCGACGAGAACCCTGCGCATCACGGTAAAACCCCTAGCTGTCAACGAAACACCGACACGCGCTAGACGCGGGCACCCCCGCGCGGGTTGCGTCGCGGAGAAGATCAGTCCGAGAAGATCAGTCCAAGTCGTCGTGGCGCATCAGCTGACGGCCCGCCTCGGTGATCGAACCCGACAGCGACGGGTACACCGAAAAGGTCAGTGCCAGATGTTCCACTGTGAGCTGGTTCTGCACGGCGAGCGCGATGGGAAGGATGAGTTCGCTCGCCCTCGGTGCCACGACCACGCCGCCGACGACGACACCGGTGGCGGGGCGGCAGAACAGCTTCACGAAACCGCGTCGCAGGCCTTCCATCTTCGCGCGGGCGTTCGTCGCGAGCGGGAGCATGATGGTGCGGGCGGGCACCTCCCCCGAGTCGATCGCCTGCTGGCTGATGCCGACGGTCGCGATCTCGGGGTGGGTGAAGACGTTGGCGGCGACGGTCTTGAGCTTGATCGGCGCGACACCTTCACCGAGCGCGTGCCACATCGCGATGCGGCCCTGCATGCTGGCCACCGAGGCGAGCATGAGCACGCCGGTGCAGTCGCCGGCGGCGTAGATGCCGGGCGCGCTGGTGCGGGAGACGCGGTCGACGCCGATGAAGCCGCCCGGGCCCGCTTCGATGCCGACCTTTTCCAGGCCGATGTCGGTGGTGTTGGGCACGGAACCGACGGTCATCAGCGCGTGGCTGGCTTCGATCACGCGGCCGTCCGCGAGGTGGATTTCGACGCCCTTGTCGGTCCGCACGACCTTGTCGGCGCGGGCCTGCTTGGCGACCGTGGTGCCGCGCTGCGTGAAGACCTCTTCAAGCACTGCGGCGGCGTCGGCGTCCTCGTGCGGGAGGACGCGGTCGCGGCTGGACACGACAGTGACCTTGACACCCATCTCGGTGTAGGCCGAGGCGAACTCGGCACCGGTGACACCCGAGCCGACGACGGCGAGGTGCTCGGGCAGCTCGCGCAGGTCGTAGAGCTGGCGCCAGTCGAGGATGCGCTCGCCGTCCGGCACCGCGCCGGGCAGCACCCGCGGGGTGGCACCGGTCGAGATGAGGACGACGTCGGCTTCGAGTGTCTCGGTCGTGCCGTCATGGGCGGTGACGGCGACCTTGTGGGTGGCGAGGCCGGTCTCGTCGTCGTCGAACCGGCCGTGGCCGACGACCACGCGGACGCCTTCGCGCTGCACGCGGGCGCGGATGTCGGCGGACTGCGCGAGCGCGAGCCCCCGCACCCGGCCGTGGACGGTCGGCAGGTCGATGCTGGTGTCGGCCATGTCGGTGTTGATGCCGAGTTCGCCGAGGTCGTGCATGTTCGCGAGGGCACCGGAGGACGCGATGAACGTCTTCGACGGGACACAGTCGTAGAGCACGCACGCGCCGCCGAGACCGTCGCGTTCGACGATGGTGACGTCGGCTCCGTGCTGGGCCGCGACCAGTGCCGCCTCGTAACCGGCGGGGCCTCCGCCCATGATCACGATCTTGGTCACTGGTCTCCTCCTCGCACCGCTGTTGTGACTGCGTTTACCGTACGCGGGCGACCGGTGGGCGGATTGAGTGGCCGGACACGGCATGTGCGTCCAGCCGGGTGAGCGCCGGGTCGCTAGGCTGTGACCGTGCCGTTGTATGCCGCGTATGGATCAAATATGGAACCCGCCCAGATGTTGGAGCGCGCTCCTCACTCGCCCATGGCCGGCACCGGCTGGCTGGAGGGCTGGAGGCTGACCTTCGGCGGGGAAGACCTGGGCTGGGAAGGTGCGCTCGCGACCATCGTCGAAGACCCGGGCTCCCGGGTCTTCGTGGTGCTGTACGACGTCATCTCCTTGGACGAAGACAGACTCGACCGCTGGGAAGGCGGCGAGCTCGGCATGCACACCAAGCTCCGGCTCCGCGTGCAGACCATGGACGGTTCCGTCCTGGCCTGGCTGTACGTGCTGGACGCCTATGAGGGCGGCCTTCCGTCCGCGCGCTACCTCGGTGTCCTGGCCGAGGCGGCCGAGACAGCGGGCGCCCCCACGGACTACGTCGACGCGCTCCGCACCCGCCCCTGCTCAGGCATCACCGGCTGATCACGCGAGTTACGACTTCAAACACGCGAGTCCCGCCGCCGATCACGCGAGTCACGCTGCGCGACGCTCGAACGCTCCGCGCAACTCCGCCAGCAACCGTCGTGGATCCCGCAGATCGGCCGCCGTCGCGCGGATCGTGATCCACCCACGCGCCGCCATTCGGGCATCTCGCTCCGCGTCGTAGCCCTGCCTGCTCTCATGAGCGGCGTAGCCGTCGTACTCCAGGGCGATACGCAGCTCGGGCCACGCGAGGTCGAGTACGTACAGCTTCCGCCCATCGACGGTGCCGATCTCGTACTGGGCGACCGGTATCGGCAGCCCGGCCTCCACGACGATCAAGCGAAGGATGCTCTCCGGCGGCGAATCGGCCTCACCTGTAGCGAGCGCGAGCAGCATCTGCGCCCTGTGGATACCTCGCCGGTCGCGACGGTCGATGATGCGATCCCGGACATTGGCGTGAAGGATTCCCCGGTGGTTCGGCGCGAGGTTGTGCAGCGCCTCTTCGAGCGCGGCGAACGCCGTTCGCTTGTCGCCGTCGCAGAGGTAGTCGGCCAGTGCGCGATCCAATGAGAACACCGGGAGTTCGTCCAGTTCGAGAACATCGGACGGGTGAAATTCCGCCCTGTGCACCACGAGGCCCGGCCTTGATCCGACCCGTCTCGCGTAGGGGACAGTCAGGTGGACTGTCGTACCGTTTGCAGCCGAAATCCCATGCAGGGCAAGAGATGTGGCACCGGAAAGCACTGCGGGCTGTCCGACCGCGAGCAGTGCCGCCTGTGCCAGGCTCGGCAACTTGAGCAGATCTGCCGCGTGGACGACCACGCCTCGCCAAGGCTGTGCGAGCACACCACGCGCCAGCCCTTCGATGACGGCTCGCCGCCCCAAGATCTTGTCCGCCTCGCTACGCAAGACGGCCCCATGACGTCCTCCCCAGTTGATCACACCTTCGAGAATCGAAGACCGGATCAGTCTTGGGAAGAGCCATTTTCAGAGCTGTGGATAACTTGTTCAGGCTGTGGATAACTCTGTGCACGGATGTTCGGACCCGATAGGGCGAACATCCGTGCACAGAGGCGGAACTCGCGTGATTGAAGACGGAACTCGCGTGAGTGGTGACGTCAGGCGAGGGTGGCCAGTGCGGTGTGGACCAGGGTGCGGACACCGCAGAGGAGCGAGCGCTCGTCCAGGGTGAAGGTCGGGCGGTGGATGTCGGCCATCGGGCCTTCGCCGGACCACACGCCGAGGCGCGCGAAGGCGCCCTGGACGTGCTCCAGGTACCAGCCGAAGTCTTCGCCACCGGACGACTGTTCCGTGCCGGCCACGGCGGTCTCACCCAGCGCGGCTTCGACACCGGCGCGCATCAGCGCGGTCGATTCCGGGTCGGAGACGACCGGCGGGACCCCGCGGCGGTAGTCGAGCGAGAACCCGACGCCGGTGGGCGCGAGCAGCGACTCGACCGAGGACGCGACCAGCGGCTCCAGCATCGTCCAGACGTCGTGGTCCGCGGTGCGCAGCGTGCCCCGCAGGACCCCGTCCTGCGGGACGGCGTTCGCGGCCTGCCCGGCGTGCACCGCACCCCAGACCAGCACGGTCCCGGAGCGCGGGTCGACGCGGCGCGACAGCACCGCGGGCAGCGACGTGATCACCGTGCCGAGCGCGTGCACCAGGTCGGCGGTCAGGTGCGGCCGCGAGGTGTGGCCGCCCGGCGAGGTGAGCCGGAGTTCGATGAGGTCCGCGGCCGACGTCAGCGCGCCTTCGCGCAGTCCGACCTTGCCGACTTCGAGCCGAGGGTCGCAGTGCAGCCCGTAGATCCGCTCGACGCCTTCCATCGCGCCCGCGGCGATCATGTCCAGCGCACCGCCGGGCATCACCTCTTCGGCGGGCTGGAAGATCAGCCGGACCCGGCCGGGCAGTTCCGGCGCGCCGGCCAGTGCCCGCGCCGCGCCCAGGAGGATCGCGGTGTGCGCGTCGTGCCCGCACATATGCGCGGCGCCGTCGGTCTTGGAGGCGTACGGCAGCCCGGTGGCCTCGGTCAGCGGCAGCGCGTCCATGTCGGCGCGCAGCGCGACGCAGCGGTCGCCGCTGCCGATGTCACACACGACACCGGTGCCCACCGGCAGCACCCAGGGCTTCAGCCCGACCGAGCGCAGCAGGGACATGATCATTTCGGTGGTCGCGAACTCGTGGCGGGAGAGTTCCGGGTGCGCGTGAATGTGCCGGCGCCACGCGAGGACGTCGGTGGCGTTCGCGCGAAGCCAGTCGTCGAGCCAGAAGGGGCCACGGCCGGCACCTAGATCATCCACAGGTGCCATGCTGACGCCGGCCTCGGAGATCAGCGCGGTGGGCGCTCCTATAGGGGCAACGACGCGACCATCAGGGTCGCCTGGAATGTCCGGACGTGAATCGAGCACTGTCACTCCGCACCTCCTCCCGCAACACAGTTGCCTTCGTCTACCACCATACGAGTGGTGACTGAAGGCACGCTGGGTGCCGTTCGATCTGTGATACGCATTTGCGATAGATCGTGCACCATGCAGATGACAAGCCGCTCGTCGAGTGATGGAGCCCTAGACGGCCGGTAGTGGATCTGCGTTGAACGGCTACGGGGAGTTCGGTCGGGGCTAAGCGGAGAGTCCTTCTACTTACGAGTAGCGGTTACTTCTTCTTTTTCGCCTTGGAACGGGAGCGACGGCCGAGGATCACCAGACCCAGGAGGATCGCGGCGATGATGCCGGCGATGATCTTGTTCTTGGTCTCCTCACTGTTGGCCTTGTCGGTGTCGGCGGGGTCGAGCACGGGTCCCGGCGGAACCTGCGACGGCGCCTCGTGCACCGCCGCTGCCTGCATGATCATCGGCGAAGTGGACTGGATCTCCGAAAACCGCGCGGCCGGCGAAGCCTGCGCGACCGGAGCCCAAACGGTTATCCCGACGACCAGCCCGGCGATCAGAAGCCCGGCCAGCTGCCCGAGACGAGACCTTGTAGGCATGACTCCCTTTCATCGGCACTCCGTTCGTCCACAGAGTGCGGATCCGATTCTGCACTCTGCCGGGTTCAGGCGTCAGCCGCCACGCGGAGGACCGGAAAACGCCTCCAGGATCCGCTGAGCGGCCAGCGTCGGGGTCAGTTCACCGTCCCGGACCGCCCGTTCGACGTCCGGAACGACCGCTCGCACTTCCGGATGCGACGCGAGACGGCCGAGCAGCTGTTCCCGGACCATCGCCCAGGTCCACTCCACCTGCTGGCGCCGGCGACGCCCTTCCCACTCCCCCGACGACGTCAAAACGTCACGGTGACGGCAGATCTCCGCCCACACCTTGTCGAGCCCGACATCGGTGAGCGCACTGCAGGTCAGCACCGGCGGGGTCCACTCGGCGTCGCGCCCGTAGATCATCCGGAGTGCCCCGGCCAGTTCACGAGCGGCGCGTTTCGCGTCCCGTTCGTGGTCGCCGTCGGCCTTGTTGACCGCGATGACGTCGGCCAGTTCGAGGACGCCCTTTTTGATCCCCTGCAGCTGATCGCCGGTCCGGGCCAGCGTCAGGAACAGGAAGCAGTCGACCATGTTCGCCACGGTCACCTCGGACTGCCCGACCCCGACGGTCTCGACCAGCACGATGTCGTGGCCGGCCGCTTCCATCAGCACGATCGTCTCGCGGGTCGCGCGCGCGACACCGCCGAGAGTCCCTGAAGTCGGCGAAGGGCGAATGAACGCTTTCGGGTCCACCGCGAGCCGCGCCATCCGGGTCTTGTCGCCCAGGATCGAACCGCCGGTCTTGGTCGACGACGGGTCGACGGCGAGGACGGCCACGCGATGACCGGCCTCCGTCAGATCCGTGCCGAGCTGGTCGATGAATGTCGACTTGCCGACACCGGGGACGCCGGTGATCCCGACCCGCTGCGCGCCGCCCGCGTGCGGGAGCAGCTCGACCAGCAGTTCCTGGGCCTGCGCCCGGTGGTCCTCCCGCTGGGATTCGACCAGCGTGATCGCCCGCGAGAGCACCCCGCGGTCGCCCGCGAGTACCCCCTTGGCCAGCAGCCCGACGTCGATCTTGCGCGGCAAAGTTCAGGACTCCTGTGCGGTCAGCTGCCCGATCAGGTCGATCGCCGCGTCGGCGATCACCGTGCCGGGACCGAAGATCGCCGCCGCGCCCGCCGCACGCAGTTCCTCGTAGTCCTGCGGCGGGATCACGCCGCCGACCACGACGATGATGTCCTCGCGCCCTTGTTCGGCGAGTTCGGCACGCAGCGCGGGGACCAGCGAAAGGTGCCCGGCCGCCAGCGACGAAACGCCGATCACGTGCACGTCGGCCTCGATCGCCTGCCGCGCGACCTCGCCGGGAGTGGAGAACAGCGGGCCGACGTCGACGTCGAAACCGATGTCGGCGAACCCGGTCGCGATCACCTTCTGACCGCGGTCGTGGCCGTCCTGGCCCATCTTCGCGACCAGGATCCGGGGACGGCGGCCTTCCTCTTCGGCGAACTTTTCGACCAGTTCGCGCGCCTGCTCGACGTTCTCGGCGTTGCCGACCTCCTCGCGGTACACACCGGAGATGGTACGAATCTGACCGGAGTGGCGCCCCCAGATCTTCTCCAGCGCGTCGGAAATCTCCCCGACCGTGGCCTTCGCCCTGGCGGCGTCGATGGCCAGCGCGAGCAGGTTCCCGTCGGACCGGGCGCCGGCCGTGAGCCGCCGCAGCGCATCCTGGGTGCCCTCTTCGTCCCGCTCTTCACGCAACCGCCGCAGCTTTTCCAGCTGCTGCGCCCGAACGCCCTTGTTGTCGATTTTGAGCACTTCGATCTGCTCGGCCGCGTCTTCGCCGGCGACCTTGTACTTGTTGATGCCGATCACCGGCTGGCGACCCGAATCGATCCGCGCCTGCGTCCGTGCGGCGGCCTCCTCGATGCGCAACTTCGGGATTCCCGCGTCGATCGCCTTCGCCATGCCACCGGCCTGCTCGACCTCGGTGATGTGGCCCCACGCCTTGCGGGCGAGGTCGTAGGTCAGCTTTTCCACGAACGCGCTGCCGCCCCACGGGTCGATGACCCGCGTGGTCCCGGACTCCTGCTGGAGCAGGAGCTGAGTGTTCCGCGCGATGCGGGCGGAGAAGTCCGTCGGCAACGCGAGCGCCTCGTCGAGGGCGTTGGTGTGCAACGACTGCGTGTGCCCCTGCGTCGCCGCCATCGCCTCGACGCAGGTGCGGACGACGTTGTTGTAGACGTCCTGCGCGGTCAGCGACCAGCCGGAGGTCTGCGAGTGCGTCCGCAGGGACAGGGACTTCGACGACTTGGGGTCGAAGCCCTTGACCAGCTTCGCCCACAGCAGCCGAGCGGCGCGGAGTTTCGCCACCTCCATGAAGAAGTTCATGCCGATCGCCCAGAAGAACGACAGGCGCGGCGCGAACTTGTCGACGTCCAGCCCCGCCTCGACACCGGAACGGATGTACTCGACTCCGTCCGCGAGTGTGTACGCGAGCTCCAGGTCGGCGGTGGCCCCGGCTTCCTGCATGTGATAGCCGGAAATGGAGATCGAGTTGTACTTCGGCATGTTCTGCGAGGTGAACGAGAAGATGTCCGAAATGATCCGCATCGACGGCTGCGGCGGGTAGATGTAGGTGTTGCGGACCATGAACTCTTTGAGGATGTCGTTCTGGATGGTCCCGGCCAGTTTGTCCGGCGTGACGCCCTGTTCCTCGGCCGCGACGACGTAGAGCGCGAGCACCGGCAGGACGGCGCCGTTCATCGTCATCGAAACGCTCATCTTGTCGAGCGGGATGCCGTCGAAGAGCTGGCGCATGTCGTAGATCGAGTCGATGGCGACGCCTGCCATCCCGACGTCACCGGCGACACGCGGGTGGTCGGAGTCGTAGCCGCGGTGCGTGGCGAGGTCGAAGGCGACCGAAAGGCCTTTCTGGCCGGCCGCGAGGTTACGGCGGTAGAAGGCGTTCGATTCCTCGGCGGTGGAGAAACCCGCGTACTGGCGGATGGTCCACGGCTGGTTGACGTACATCGTCGGGTACGGGCCGCGCAGGTACGGCGCGATGCCGGGGTACGTGCCGAGGAAATCCACTCCGGACAGATCAGCGGCGGTGTAGACCGGCTTGACGCCGATACCCTCCGGCGTCTCCCATGCGAGCGCGTCGGGCCCCTTGCCGGTGGCGGCGTGCAGTGCTTCGGTCCATTGAGGACGGCCGACCGGGTCGGGGGTGCCGAGGTCGACACCGGCGAAGTTCGGGATGGTCATCACTGCACTCCGAGCTCGTTCAACGTGCCGGTCAGGACTTCGAGGGCGTCACAACCCGCGTAGAGGTATCCGGTGACGCCGGGATGGTCGCCGGGTTTTCCGGCGAGCAGCACCGATGTGGCACCTGCCTCCTTCAACGCCTTCGCGATGTCGGCGGCTTCTTCCGCGTAGGAAGTGTTGCTTCCGCAGAGGCACGCGACCTTCGTGTCACTGGCACGGAATTCGGCGACAAGTTCGTCGAGGCCTTCGGGAGCGCCGGGATTGATGGCTTCGATCCCGCCTGCCTGGAAGAGATTCGCCGCGAAACTCGCCCGCGCGGTGTGCGCGGCGACCGGGCCGAGCGTGGCGAGGAAGACGCGCGGACGGGTGGGCTGCGCGTCCGACCGGTCCCGCAGCGCTTCGAATGCCTCGGCGTACCGATGCCGGGGCAGGCCACCTTCCGCGACGACGTCGAGAGGGTCGCGAACGACCGCTTTTTCCGTCAGGTTGGGGAATTCGCTCACTCCGGTGATCGGGTCGCGCCGGGTCGCGAGCCGCTTCGACCGCTTTTCCCAGGTTTCCGCCAGGCGTGCGGCGAGCGCACCCGAGGCCAGCTCGGCCTCGATCCCGCCGGCCGCTTCGATGGCGGTGAACTCCCGCCAAGCGGCCTTGGCGAGTTCGTCGGTGAGGTTTTCGACGTACCAGGAGCCGCCCGCGGGGTCGATGACACCGGCGAGTTTGGACTCTTCCAGCAGTACGGCGTGGGTATTGCGCGCGATCCGTGCGGAGAACGCGTCCGGCTGGCCGATCGCCGAGTCGAACGGGAGCACGGTGATCGCGTCCGCGCCTCCGACGCCGGCCCCGAAACAGGCGAGGGTGGTCCGCAGCATGTTCACCCACGGGTCGCGCTGAGTCAGCATCGCGGGCGAGGTGACGGCGTGCTGCCGCATGCCCGACCCCTTGCCTTCCTTGCCGCCCGAGACCTCGGTGACCCGGGCCCACAGACGCCGCGCGGCCCGGAACTTCGCGATGGTGAGGAACTGGTCCGCCGTGGCGGCGAGCCGGAACTCGAGCTGCCCGGCCGCGGTGTCGACGTCCAGCCCCGCTTCGGTGAGCGCCCGCAGGTAGGCGACGCCGGCCGCGATGGTCGCGCCGAGTTCCTGCGCGTCGGAGCCGCCCGCTTCGTGGAACGGCAGGCCGTCGGCCACGATCGTCCGCACCTTCGGGTGACTGGTGGCGATGCGCGCCGCCAGTTCCGCGGCGGGGGCGAGCGGATGCGCCGAACCGGTGCGCGCGGTCAAGCCGATCGGGTCGGCGCCGAGGGTCGCGACGGCCGCGCTGGGCGGGATCTCCCGCTCGGCGAAGAGTTCGAGCAAAGCGGCGGCCGCGGCTTCGTAGTCCTCTGCCGCGTCGAGGGTGACCGGCGCGAGGTCGACGTAGACCTCGTTCAGCGCGTCGGCCAGTTCGTCGAGAGGGACACCGGCCGACCCGACGCGCAGCCAGATCGAGCTGACGCCGCCTTCGAGGTCGGCGAGCACGGCGGTGTTCGTGGCCTTCGCGTCACGACGCGCGAAACGGGCGCGGATATCCCAGCCCGTGGTCACCGAGCCTTCGGGACGAGCACCTCTCACGAACGGGGGAAGACCGGGAAATCCGATTCCCTCGATCGTGTCGTCGGCGGTGTAGAGCGGCTGGATCTCCAGTCCGTCATACGTCCGGGTGACCAGCTTGCTCTCGGGGAGACCGTCGAACCCCTCGTCGAGGGCACCGCTCTTGCGCAGCACTCCGGCGACGAGCTCCCGCCACTGTTCCTGGCTCGCTTCCGGGAATTCCGCCGCGAGGACCAGCTCTTCGGGCTCGTCTGGCTGTGCCGATGAGCCCTCGCCGGGAAAACGTGCCTCGGGCTTGGAGATCGGCATTGACTCCGTTCCGGCCACTTCCGTCATAACCCACGATGTTAACGGCCCTTAACAGCCCCTACCTGTGACACTAGTCGCGCTAAGGGGTCGGGTCGTTCACTCCTCAGGGGCACGGTGCATACGGCCGCCACGGGGGCATACGCCACAATTGGCCCGTGCCGTCCGACACCACCGAGTCCAGCGAGAGCCCCGGCGAAGAGACGCGTGTCGTCGCCGGGCGATATCGGTTGCGTTCGGTCATCGGATCAGGGTCGATGGGGACGGTCTGGTCGGCCTACGACGAGTTCCTGCACCGCCCTGTCGCGGTCAAGGAAGTGCGGCTTCCGCCGGGGGTCCCGGTCTCGCAGGCCGACGAACTGCGCGAACGGACCTTGCGCGAAGCGCGGGCGATCGCGGTTCTGAGTCACCCGAACGTGATCACTCTGCACGACGTCGCGCGGGAGAACGACGAGCCGTTCGTGGTCATGGAGCTGCTGCCGTCGCGCAGCCTCGCGCATATCCTGCGCGACCACGGGCCGCTGACGGTCGAGCAGTCGGCGGCTGTCGGGATCGCGGTGGCCTCCGCGCTCGAAGCCGCCCACGCCGCCGGGATCACCCACCGTGACGTCAAACCGGGGAACGTCCTGGTCGCCGGCGACGGCCGGATCAAGCTCACCGACTTCGGCATCGCGCGCAACGTCTCCGAAGCCACCATGACCCGCACCGGGATGATGCTCGGCTCCCCCGCCTACATCGCGCCCGAAGTCGCGTCCGGTGGCGCGGTCACCCCCGCCGCCGACCTGTGGGGCCTCGGCGCCACCTTGTTCGCCGCCAGCGAGGGCTCGCCACCGTACGACGCCGACGGCGACCCGCTCGAAACGGTCGGCAAGGTCGTCAACGGGAAGGTGCCGAAACCCGCACCGGGTCCGCTGTCCGACGTCATCGGCGCGCTGATGAAGAAGGAACCGTCGAAGCGCATCACGCTGCGCGAGGTACGGCGACGGCTGTACCCGCTGCAGGCCAAGACGCTGATCGACCTCTTCCCGGCCGAGCTGTTCCACACGCCGGACGGCAAGAAGACCACCGCACACCTGGACGCCACCGACACCCAGGTGATCAAGACGGTCACGCCGGAGAAGCCGTCGGAAGGCACCGGTTCCGAACTCGCCGCCGACCCCGGGCCCCTGCCGTTCCTGCGCCCGCCCGGCCTCTCTCCGGAATCCCAGCCCGAGCCGATGCCGACGGTCTCGCCGCTGCCGCCGAGGCCGCCCGGCCGGTCCGGCACGATCACGACGGTGCTGACGATCGCCTCGATCGTGGTCTTCCTGCTGGCCGCCGCGGGCGGGTTCGTCCTGGCCAGGACGGTCGGCGGGCAACAGCTCCAGCCGCCGGCCGGGATGGAGCAGGGTGATTCGATCAGCCCTCAGCCGCCGCCGAAGCTGATCACACAACAGGGTGACGCCAGCACGGTCAACGGCGTCAAGGGCGGCCGGTTCAGCATCAGCGTGCCGGAAGGCTGGCAGAAGTTCGTCGCCCCGCACGTCACCCAGGGCGTTCCGAGCACGGTGGTCCAGTACGTCGCGCCCGACGGCTACCAGGCCATCAGGATCGAGCGGCTGACCGGCTTCATGGCCGACAAAGAGGTCACGGCCTACTTCAGCTGGCTGAAGTCGCAGCATCCGGACATCGATCTCATCGGCACCCCCGGCACCGTGCCGGGACGGGGAAAGGAGAGCATGCGGTACGTCTATCGGACGACCGAGCGCTCCACCGTGCCCGCGGTGAACGACGCCACCAACGAAACCATCACGCGGACGACGTACCTGGACCTGTTCGGCTCGGCCGAAGACCTGTGGATCGTGTCGGTGACCGCCCCGATCGAACAGGAGTCGACGGCTAAGACCGGCGTTTTCGAGCCGGTCGCGCAGTCACTCACCGTCGCCGGCTAGCTGCCCGAAATACGCCTCCGAGGCCCGCTGCTGCGCCAGCCTCCGCAGCACCGAAAGCAGCTTGTCGCCGAGTACGGTCTCGACGACGGCGATCTCGATGATCCGATCCAGCGACTCGACGCCGGCGATGCCTTCGAGGTCCAGGTCGGCGGTCTGGTCGGCGATGTCGGCATAGGCGTCGAGTTTGTCGAGATACCAGCCGTGCCCGACCTCGCGGATGGTGCACAGGACACCGACGAGGGCCTGGACGACCAGGTCGTCGGGGTCCTTGCACGGCCAGCCCCGGCGGTCCGCGAGCTCCTGGACCGTGGCGAGCGCCCATTCCTTGGAGCCGTCGTCGGAGATCTGCTTCGACGTCGTGATGCCCTGCTGGGCGATGCCGAGGACGTGGTGCGGGCTGGCTTCACCGGCGTCGACCGCGGCGAGCACTTCGCCGACCGTCGCGAGCGAGAGACCGCCGACGTCCATCAACGCCCTGATGAGCTTGATCCGCTGAACGTGCCCGTCGTCGTACTTGGCCTGGTTGGGGCTCGTCCGCTCCCCTGGCGGGAGAAGCCCTTCACGCAGGTAGTACTTGATCGTGGCGACCGGGACCCCGGCCTTTTCGCTCAGTTCCGCCATCCGCACGCGCTGACACTCCCCTCTCCGGGACGGTTCAGGGTCATCCCTGAAGACTTCTCAGGATAGATAGTCTAGGTTTCCATAACGGAGAGCCTGACTATCCATCCTGGGAGGGGACCCATGACCATCTTGACCGATCTCACCGAGAGAACCCGCACCTGGCACCGGGCGTCGTATCGCTCGGCCCAAGCCTTCGCCGTGATCACCGTGCTGTGCGTGCTGGCCCTGCTGATCGACCAGCGGACGCTGAACGGCGCGGCGCTCTGGGCGAAACCGTTCAAATTCGCCGTGTCCGCGGCGCTGTACTTCTTCACCTGGAGCTGGCTCGTGTCGCTCCTGCCGAAGTTCAAGCGGACCGCGAACTGGCTGGCGAACGGCCTCGTCGTGATCTTCTCGGCCGAGTACGTGCTGATGGTGTTCCAGGCCGTCCGCGTCCGGGCGAGCCACTTCAACAACGCGACCCCGCTGGACAACACGATCTTCCAGGTCATGGGCGGGATGATCGCGCTGCTGTGGCTGATCAACTTCGTACTGACGGTCGCGGTGATGTTCACCAAGACCGCGGATCGCGCGACGGCGTGGGCGGCCCGGATCGGCGCGGTACTCGGCATGATCGGGATTTCGGTGGCCACCCTGATGAGCGGCCCCACCCCGGACCAGCAGGCCGCACTCGACGCGACCGGGCAGTCCGCGGCGATCGGCGCGCATACCGTCGGCCTCCCGGACGGTGGCCCCGGCCTGCCGATCCTCGGCTGGAGCACGGTCGGCGGCGACCTGCGGATCCCGCATTTCGCCGGGCTGCACGGCCTTCAGGCGCTTCCGCTGCTCGCGCTCCTCCTGATCGTCCTGGCCGCGCGCTACCCGAAGCTTCGCGACGACGTCGTCCGGCTGCGGCTGGTGGTGGTCGCCGGCGCCGGGTACGCGGGCCTGCTCGCGCTGCTCACCTGGCAGGCTCTCCGCGGTCAGTCGATCGTGAACCCCGATGGCCTCACGTTGACGGCTTTCGTGCTGCTCCTCGCCGCCGTCGCGATCGGTTCGCTGATCTCGCTCAACCGACGCCCTGCCCATGACCGAGAGTTGGAGACGGCCGCCTGATGAGTGTGTCGACCCTGTTCACCTGGACCTTTCCGCTCGCGGCGCCGTTCTGGCTGCTGATGATCTTCCTCCCCGGCTGGTCGTGGACCCGGCGGATCATGTCCTCCCCTTGGGTGCCGCTGCTGCCCTTGATCCCGTACTTCGCTTTGGCCATCCCGCATCTCGGCGAACTGTGGACGGCCGTGCGGCAACCGGACCTGGACGTGCTCAGCGCGTTCACCGGATCGCCGTACGGGGCGGCCGCGATCTGGGCGCATCTGGTGGCCTTCGACCTCTTCATCGCGCGGTGGATGTACTTCGAATCCCGCGAACACCGCATCCACCCGCTGGTGACCGGCCCGATCCTGGCGCTCACGATCTTCCTGTCCCCCTTCGGGCTGGTGGCGTTCCTGGTCGCGCGAACCGTCCGGATACGCTCGTCGGCATGAGTGAGAACGAGGTCGCGGCGGCCGCCGCCATCGCCGAACGCACCGGCGTCGAGAAGCACGACATCGCCGTCGTGCTCGGTTCGGGCTGGCGCCCGGCGGCGGACGTCATCGGGGAGCCCGAGGCGGAAATCCCGCTGGGTGAACTGCCCGGATTCGTGGCACCGGGCGCTGTCGGGCACGGGGGAACCGCGCGGTCGGTCCGCGTCGGCGACAAGCGGGCGCTGATCCTGCTGGGCCGGACGCACTTCTACGAGGGCAAGGGCATCGACCCGGTCGTGCACAACGTGCGCACCGCCGCGGCCGCCGGAGCCAGGACGGTCGTGCTGACCAACGCCGCGGGCGGCCTGCGCCAGGGTTTCCAGGTCGGGCAGCCGGTGCTGATCTCCGACCACCTGAACCTGACGGCGCGGTCACCGATCGTCGGCGCGAACTTCGTCGACCTGACGGATCTCTACTCGAAGCGGCTGCGCGACATCGCCCGGTCGATCGACCCCTCGCTGGAAGAGGGCGTCTACGCGGGCCTGACCGGGCCGCATTTCGAGACCCCGGCCGAGATCCACATGCTGCGGACGCTCGGCGCCGACCTCGTCGGCATGTCGACGGTGCTGGAAGCGATCGCCGCCCGCGCCGCCGGTGTCGAGGTCTTCGGGCTTTCGCTGGTGACCAACCTGGCGGCCGGGATGACCGGGGAACCGCTGAACCACGAAGAGGTCCTCGAAGCGGGCCGTCAGTCGGCGACACGCATGGGCACCCTGCTGAAGGAACTCGTCACCCGCGCCTGACGCTTCCCCTGACGCTTTGCGCGTGAAGGCCCCCTTCCCTCGGCTGAGCCGAGGGAAGGGGGCCTTCACGCGCAAACCTGTCAGCCGGCGAACTCGGGAAGCCGCTTCGCGACCTCCGCCGGTGACGGCATCGCCGCGACCTCGTCGGCGAGTGCCCGCGCCGCGGCACGGACGGCGTCGTCGGCCAGCAACTTTCGCGACCCTTCGAAAATGGCGTCTTCGGTGATGCCGTCGCCGATCAGCTGCCCGCCCACTCCGGCCGCGACGACGGCTTCGGCGTTCGTGAACTGGTCCGCCCCCTGCGGAAGGACCAGCTGCGGCAGCGCCTCACCGAAGGCACCGAGTGTCGTCCCGCTCCCGCCGTGGTGGACCACGAGGTCCACATGCGGCAGCAGTTCGGCCTGCGGCACCCACGCCTCGACCCGGACGTTCGCCGGGACATCGCCGAGCTGAGCCGGATCCACCGTGGGACCCGCCGCGACCACGACGTCCGCTTCGAGCCGGGCCAGCCCGCCGATGGCCCGCTTCAGCACACCTTCGTCACCGAAGGCGGTGCCGAGAGTGAGGTAGATCAGCGGACGGCTCTTGTCCCGCCCCAGCACGCCGGCCGGGAGGTCTCCCGGTTCGGCCCAGCCGACAGGACGCAACGGAACCCGTTTCGCTTCGGCCAGGAAATCGGGCGACTGCACCGTTTCCGGGCAGATGTCGAGGACCGGGTCACCGAAGGAAGGCAGCTCCACGCCGTCGAAACCGACCTCTTGCGCGTATTCCGCGAGGCGGCCGGTGATGACGTCGACGACGTCGCCCGGCGAAACCCGGCCGAAACCGTGTCCTATCGCGGGAATCCCGGCGAGGCGGGCGGCGATGGCGCCACCCATGTTGCCGCTTTCGTACACGACCAGATCCGGCCGATACCGCTCGAACAGCGGGGTCAGGTCGGCGACGAACCGCCGAGGCAGCACATTTCCGAACACTTGCGCGATAACGGGATAGAACAACTCGGGCGGGCCGTCATTCGGACGGGGCCGGGCGTCGGGCCCGAAGAACGAGGCGAACGCCTCCCGCATCCCGAATCCGGCGCTTTCCGTAGCCAAACCGGCCTTTTCGACGACCGGTCGTAGATCATCACCGGTGGCGAAAAGGACATCGTGCCCGGCGTCGCGCGCGGCGACGGCGAGCGGTAGTAGGGGATAGAGATGACCATGACTGACCAGAGAAGTGAAGATCAATCGCACCTTCTCCAACGTACCCGTAGGCTGACTCGGTGACGACTTCCTTGACCCCCGTTCTCAGGGATCAGGCGTTCCGCTGGATCGCCGATGATCCGGACGACGATTCCCGCGTCGAACTGCAGAACATCCTCGCCCGCGCGATGGGCGGCGAAGCCGGTGCCGCCGACGAACTGGCGGACCGGATGGCGGGACCGCTCGAGTTCGGCACCGCCGGGCTGCGCGGCCCGGTGCGCGCCGGACCCAATGGGATGAACGTCGCGGTCGTGACCCGGACGACGGCCGGCGTCGCCGCATGGCTGGACGGGCAAGGACATTCGGGCGGGGTCGTGGTGGTCGGCCGCGACGCGCGGCACGGTTCGGAAGCCTTCGCCGCGGCCGCCGCGGAAGTGCTGACGGCCGCCGGATTCGCGGTGAAGGTGCTGCCCAGGCCGCTGCCCACCCCGGTGCTCGCGTTCGCGGTGCTGGAACTCGGCGCGGTCGCGGGTATTCAGATCACCGCTTCGCACAATCCCCCGGCCGACAACGGGTACAAGCTTTACGACGCCACCGGTGGCCAGATCGTCCCGCCGTCGGACGGCCAGATCGAACGCGCCATCGAAGCCACGCCCGCCGCGGTCAGCGTGCCGCGCGAGCCGGGCGCCGAAGTCCTGGGCGAAGAACTCCGGGACGCTTACCTCGCCAAGGTCGCGCTCCTGCCCCGCGGCCCGGAACGCGCGGTCAAGGTCGCCGCGACGGCACTCCACGGCGTCGGCGCCGAAACCCTGCGCACCGCGTTCGAACGCGCCGGTTTCCCGGAAGTGCATCTGGTGGCCGAACAGGCCGAACCGGACCCCGGCTTCCCGACCGTCGCGTTCCCGAACCCGGAAGAGCCGGGCGCGACGGATCTTCTGCTGGCGCTGGCGTCCGAAGTGGACGCCGAGCTGGCGATCGCGCTCGACCCCGACGCGGACCGGTGCGCGCTGGGCGTACGCGAACGGGACGGTTCGTGGCGGATGCTGCGGGGCGACGAGACCGGCGTCCTGCTCGGCTGGCACGTTCTGTCCACTGTGGACAAATCGGTCGCGACGGACCCGCTCGTGGCCACGACGATCGTGTCGTCGTCGATGCTGGGCGAAGTCGCGAAGGAGTTCGGAGCGCGCTACGCCGAGACGCTGACCGGGTTCAAATGGCTGGTCCGCGCGGGCGACGGGCTGGTGTTCGCCTACGAGGAGGCGCTCGGCCTCTGCGTGAACCCCGGTTTCGTGCGCGACAAGGACGGCATCTCCGCCGCCGTGCTCGCCGCGGGACTCACCGCGTCGCTGCGCGCGGCCGGGCGCGGCCCGCTGGACGTCCTCGACGAACTGGCCGTCCGGCACGGGGTACACGTGACGGATCAGGTCTCGCTGCGGGTCACCGACCTTTCGGTGCGGGAGAAGCTGATGGCCGGCCTGCGCGCCGAACCGCCGACGTCGGTGGGCGGCACCGACGTCACGATGGAGGATCTCCTGCCCGACGCCGACGTCCTCCGCCTGACCGGCGAGGGGCTGCGGGTGGTGATCAGGCCGTCCGGAACCGAGCCGAAGCTGAAGGCGTATCTGCAGGTGAAACAGCCGGTCTCCGGCGATCTCGCCGAGGCTCGCGCCACCGCGGACGCACGGCTGGCCGCGCTCCGATCCGACATCGAGTCCCGTCTGACCTGACAATCGGCCCATGGCGAAGCTGCTGATCGTTCACCACACGCCGTCGCCCTCGATGCAGGCGATGTTCGAAGCCGTGCTTTCCGGCGCGAACCATCCGGACATCGAGGGCGTCGACGTCGTGCGCCGTCCGGCTCTGGGCGCGACCGTTCCCGACGTCCTCGAAGCGGACGGCTACCTGCTCGGCACGCCGGCGAACCTCGGCTACATGTCCGGGGCGCTGAAGCATTTCTTCGACACCGTGTACTACCCGTGCCTGGATTCGACGCGCGGACGACCGTTCGGTTTCTTCGTGCACGGCAACAGCGATACCGCGGGCACCGTACGCGGAATCGAAACGATCACCACGGGCCTCGGCTGGGAACGCGCGGCCGACCCGGTACTGCTCACCGGAGAACCGGGCAAAAAGGATTTGGACGCCTGTTTCGAACTCGGCGGCACCCTCGCGGCGACCCTCATGCCCTGACCACGCCGCCGCCCGCTAGCGCAATTAGTCCTCTAGTGGCGGTGAGAAAGATTCGGAAATTAAAGGGGCCTGTCACCGGAAGCCCTGGGGGTCGACCTCCGGCAACAGGCCTAGACCAAGGGTTCGCCGTGATGGCGATCAACCTTGGCTACCGAAGCGTACTACACCCAGCACGATCTTGTGCACCCGCCTGGGAAAAGGCCTCTCACTCCGTTGTCCGTGCACCCCCAGAGCACGGATTCCGGAGAGAGAGGCTCCGAACACGGTACGAAACCGCGCCACAACTGTAAACCACTGCATACATGTGCTGTCAACAGCTGCGGACAGGCCAAATCGCGTTACACTGCGACTACAGAACGAAGGGGGATCATGTCGCCGCACCACACCTTCGCCGAGAAGCTGAGCGCGCTGATCGACTCGGTACGCGCGGACGAAGGCGCCCCGCACAGCTATCGCGAACTGTCAGCGGCGATCGATCGCGCCGGCGGCCCCCCGATGTCGCCCGCGTACCTCCAGCAACTCGCCACCGGCAAGAGGATCAACCCGAAAATCCACTACGTCGAAGTGCTGGCGAAGTTGTTCGGCGTCCCGATCACGTACTTCTTCGAGAGCCAGGAACCGCAACCCGTCGGAGAGGTGAAGCTCATGGCCATGCGCGCACAGGAGCTCTCCCCGCAAGGCCGGCGCCAGGTCATGGACCTGCTGGAACTCGTCGAACGCTATGAACGGGCCGAGCGCGATCAGCCGGGTGAAGGCCGATGAAGGAACGCGAGCTTCGCAAGCGCTGCCGCAAGATGCTGAACAAGCTCGACATCGAGCCGCCGTTGGACGTCGGCGTGCTCTGCGAGCGGCTGGGCGAGCAGCGAGGCAGGTCGATCCGGCTGATGCCTTACCCGTTGGAGGTACCGGGTCCGTTCGGCTGCTGGATCGCCACCGGCTCGGCGGACTACATCTTCTTCCAGCAGGAGACCACGAAGTCCCACCAGGACCACATCATCCTGCACGAACTCGGCCATATGCTCGCCGATCACCACCCCGGCGGCGACGCCGAACCCGCCGACTTCCTCAGTGGGCCCGCGACCGGTCTCGACGGCGACGCCGTACACCGCGCTTTACGTCGCACCTCCTACGATGAGGCCCACGAATGGGAAGCCGAGACGGTGGCGACGATCATTCTCGAATGGGCGTCGGTCTTGAACTACACGATCCCCAGGCCCGCCGACGACGATGACGTCCGCCGCGTCCAAGGTGCGCTGGGTGATCACCAAGGGTGGCTGTGAACTCGCTGTTCTCCCCCATCAACATCGTGGCGATGGTGCTGTTCGCGACGGCGCTCGCCTGGCGGATCTACCAGACCTCCCGGGCGCCGCGCGTACTGCCGAACTGGGCGATCACCGTCACGATCGCCTGCGTCGCGGGCTCGTTCCTGGCGCAGCAGAAGGTGATCTCCGACTGGCTCGACGAGCTGACGGGCAAGGGCGCCGGACGTCTGGTCAACAACGTCATGCTGGCCATCGGGGCCTGCGCGCTGCTGATCGTCTTCCTGGGTTCCGCACTGGGCCCGCGCCGGCCTCGCCGAGTCCTCTTCGAACTGCTTCCGCTGGCCGCCGCGATCGTGCTGATGTTCATCGCGATGGCCGTCACACCAAGGGAAGCACGCGGCGCCGCACTGAGCCCCAAGCTCGTGCACGAGCCGGGCGTCGCGCTGTTCTACCTCGGGGCCGGGCTGTACCTGATCTACTGCCTGATCGCCTGCACCTGGTGGATCTTCCGGTACATCCGCACCGCGGACCGCAACCTCAGAACCGGGCTGAAACTCAGCGCGGCCGGGTTGCTCTGCCTGTCCGTCGGCAGCGTCTTCCGCGCGCTTTACATCGTCATCGCGTGGGCGTTCGGGCCGTCGGTGCCGGTTCTGCTCTCTGTCGCCATTCCCTTGGTGCTCCTCGGAATCGTGCTGTTCCTCGCGGGGATCACCTACCCGGGCGTGCGAGCGCGCTTCGCCGCGTTGCAGCGTCGGCGTCAGCATCAGCGTCACCACGAGCGGCTCACTCCTTTGTGGACGGTGCTGGCCGACGTGTACCCGAACATCGTGCTGCGGTCCACGCCGCGGGGCCGGTGGGACCAGTGGCGCCCGCGCACCGTGCACCGCCACTACTACCGCCGCGTGATCGAGATCCGGGACGGGCTCGTGCAGCTGAGTCCCTACCTCGACACCGACCTCACCGCGCTGGCCGTCGATGATCCCCGTGGAGCGGCGGAGGCACTGAAGACGGCGATCGCCAGACAAGCCGCGGGCGAGGAGAACGACGGCCGGGCGAAACTGGTGCTCCCCGGCGGCGGCGCCGACATCGAATCCGACGTGCGGCCGTTGCTCGCGCTCTCGGCCGCGGTTTCCCAGAACGGGGCATGACCTTGCAGCTTCTGCTGACAGCGAGCCGGATCTTGCCGCGCCCGAGTACGCCCATCGACGACGGAGCCGTTCTCGTCGACGGAGACCGGATCGTCGCGGCGGGCCCGCGCGCCGAAGTCGCCGCCCAGGCGTCGCCGGACGCCGAAACGCTCGACTTCCCCGGCGCGACACTGATGCCCGGCATGTTCAACGCCCACGTGCACCTGGCCTTCGACGCCTCTCGCGAAATGCTCCCGAACTTCCTGGCGAGCACGGACGAAACGCTGCGCGCGGGCGCACGTGAGCGGCTGGACCTCCTGCTGCGCAGCGGCGTCACGACGGTGCGGGATCTCGGCGACCGCGACGCCCTGGGCGCCCGGGTCCGGGCAGAGCTCGAAGCCGAAGGTGTGGCCGCTCCGCGTTTGCTGACCGCGGGCTCGCCGCTGACCGTCCCGAATGGACACTGCCACTTCTTCGGTGGCGCGGCGGCCGATGACCACACCATCCGGGCCGTGATCGACGCCAACGCGGCCGCCGGGGCCGACGTGATCAAGGTGATGGCCAGCGGCGGCCAGATCACCGAGGGCGGCGCGGACATGTGGGAGTCCCAGTTCGACGTCCGGACGCTCTGGCTGATCGTCGAGCACGCGGCGCGGCACGGACTCCCGGTCGCCGCGCACGCCCACGGCGCCGACGCGATCGAGGCGGCCGTCGAGGCCCGGGTCAGCACGATCGAGCACTGCACCTGGATGACCGGGCCTCAGCAGCAGGACAGGCGTGACTCCGTCGCCCAGAAGATGGCGGCCGAAGGCATCGCGGCGTGTTCGACGAGCAGCCGCAACTGGCGGATGATGGCCGAGCGCATGGGCGAGGAGCTCGCGAAGACCGTCTACGGCAGGCTTTCCTGGCTGGAAGAGCTGGGTGTCCCCCTGCTGGCGGGGACCGACGCCGGACTGCCCGGTTCGGTGTTCGACGACCCCGTCGGCGCCCTCGAACTCTACGAATGGCTCGGGTTCGGCCGACGTCGGATCCTCGAGATCGCGACCGAGGACAGCGCCACCGGGCTCGGCCTCGGCGACGTCACCGGCCGGCTCGCCCCCGGGCTGAGCGCCGACGTCCTGGTCGTCGACGGCGATCCGCTCGCCGACCTCTCCGCACTTCGAAACGTTCTCCTCGTCCTTTCGCGCGGCTCCCGGGCCTGACCCCTTCAAGCGGTACTCGGCAAGTTCCGTGACAGCGTTTTAAAACGATGTTATCGTTGCCGCACGCCACCACGAAGGGAAGAACCATGGAAGGCCCGATCAGGCTGTTCACGGTCATCGCGCTCGTGTCGCTGCCGACCGTGATGTACGGCGGGTATGCCCTGATGGGCGTCATGCGCGACCGGAAACTGACCGAACACCAACGAGCGATGTTCCGTGCCGGCCATGCCCACGCGGGTGTCCTGCTGATCCTGGCACTGGTCGCGCTGCAGATCCTCACGCAGACCGGCCTCTCGGACGTCGCACTGTGGATCACCTGTTCCCTGCTGCTCTTCGGCGTTCTCGCCCAGTCCGGCGGCTTTTTCCTGCACCTGGCACCGGGTAAGGGCAAGCTCGGCGGCCGGGTCACCAGCACCGGCGCCGTACTGCTCGGGGCGGCGATACTGACCACCGCGTACGGCGTGGCCTTCCCCTAGCAAAAGCGCCGGCGACGGCTCGTTAAGCTGGTTGACGTGCCTGAATACCTGCCGACAGCCCCCGTCAAGGGGACCCGCGACTTCCTGCCCGCCGAGATGTCCGTCCGGACGCAGGTGTTCGGCCATCTCTACGACGTCCTCGAACTGCGCGGCTTCCTCCGCTACGACGGGCCGATCCTCGAACCCGCCGAGATCTACGAGCGGAAGTCCGGCCAGGAGATCGCGGACCAGCAGCTCTACACGCTGACCACCAAGGGCGGCGAGCGGCTGGCGCTGCGCCCGGAGATGACGCCGTCGGTCGCCAGGATGATCGCGGGCAACGCGAAGTCGCTGCAGTTCCCGGTGCGCTGGTACAGCCACCCGAACTGCCACCGCTACGAGCGGCCGCAGCGTGGCCGCGTTCGCGAGCACTGGCAGATCAACGCGGATATCTTCGGTTCGGACAGCGCGAACTGCGAGATCGAGATCTTCGAGCTCGTCCACGACATGATGGGCGCGCTCGGAGCGACCCCGGACATGTTCCAGGTGCGCGCCAACGACCGGAACCTGCTCTCTTCGGCGCTCACCGACATCGTCGGGGTGACGCCCGAGCAGCTGCCGCAGGTGTTCACCCTGGTGGACCGCTGGGAGAAGTCGGATCGCACGAAGCTGAGCGACACCGCCGCCGAGATCGGCCTGACCGACAAGCAGTTCGAGAAGCTGACCGAGATCCTGACTTCCGGCACGGCTCTGCTCGACGAGCTTCCCGAGCAGGTCAAGGAGAACTCGAACCTGGTGAAGGTGCTGTCGAGCGGCGCCGCGGACCTGGTCACGTTCGATCCCATGATCGTGCGCGGGCTCGCGTACTACACGTCGACCGTGTTCGAGGTCTTCGACACCTCCCCGGAAAACCGCCGCGCCCTCTTCGGCGGCGGCCGGTACAGCGACCTCGCGTCCCTGTTCACGTCGCAGCAGATCCCGGGGATCGGCTTCGGCATGGGCGACGTCACGCTGATCGACTTCCTCGACACCCACGACCTCACGCCGAAGCAGCGCAGCGAGGCCGATGTCGTGGTGATCCCGGTCGTCGAAGAACTCACCGACGCCGCGCGCGACGTCGCGGGACGGCTGAGGAAGGCCGGTCTGCGCACGTCCACGCCCATCGATCTCCGCAAGCTGGGCAAGGAACTCACCCGAGCCGACAAGGCCGGTGCGCGGGCAGTGGTGATCGTCGGCCAGGAAGACTGGGACGCCGGGAACGTGACGGTCCGCAGCCTCGCGACCCGCGAGCAGCAGACCGTGGCCGTCGACGCCGTGGTCTCGACCGTCACTTCCCTGCTCTGACAACGTAACTCGCGTGTTTGAAGACGTGACTCACGTGCTTGGAGCCGGATCATCGTGATCCGGCTCCAAACACGCGTGTGACGTTCCTGAGCACGCGAGTTACGGTCAGCGTGACAGCAGGCGCATGGCCGCTTCGGGGTAACGCTCGCCGGCGACAGCGTCGGCAGGCACCGCCGCCTCGATCGCGGCCAGGTCCTCGGCGGTCAGCTCCAGACCGACTGCCGCGACGTTCTCTTCGAGGTACTTGAGACGCTTCGTGCCCGGAATCGGTACGACGTCCTCGCCTCGGGCCTGTACCCACGCCAACGCCAGCTGGCCCGCGGTCACACCCTTCGGCTCGGCCAACGCACGCAGCGCCTCGACGATAGCCAGGTTCCGCTCCAGGTTGCCCTCGGCGAACCTCGGCTGGGTCGTCTGCCGGAAGTCCCCTTCCGCGAAGTCCTCTTTGGACTTGTAGCGGCCGGTGAGGAAACCGCGCCCCAGCGGCGAATACGGCACCAGCCCGATACCGAGCTCACGGCAGACCGGAACGACCTCGTCCTCGATGTCCCGCGACCACAGCGACCATTCGGTCTGCACCGCCGTCACCGGATGCACCGCGTGCGCCCGCCGGATCGTGTCCGGGCCTGCCTCAGAAAGCCCGATGTGCCGGATCTTCCCTTGCTCCACCAGTGAGGACAGCGCGCCGGCGGTCTCCTCGATCGGCACGCTCGTGTCGACCCGGTGCTGGTAGTACAGGTCGATGTGATCGACGTTCAGCCTGCGCAGCGAGGCTTCGACCTGTTGCCGCACATAGAACTCGTCACCCCGGATCCCGCGTTTCCCGGGATCGGCCTCGTCACGCACGATGCCGAACTTGGTCGCCAGCACGACCTGATCGCGTTTGCCCGCCAGCGCTCGGCCGACCAGTTCCTCGTTGCGGCCGAAGCCGTACATGTCCGCCGTGTCGATCAAGGTCACGCCCAGCTCGATCGCGCGATGGATCGTCGCGATCGATTCGGTGTCGTCACCTTGGCCGTAGAACTCGCTCATACCCATGCAGCCGAGCCCCTGCGCGCCGACTTCCAGCGTGCCGAGCCTCCGAAGGGGCAGCGTCGAACCCGTCATGTTCTCTCTCGCACTTCTCAGGATCACTTGCCGGCCGCGCGGGCGAGCCGCTCCGGGTAACGTTCCCCGGCGATCGCCTCGGCGGGCGCGGCCTTTTCGATGGCCTCGATGTCCACTTCGGACAGTTCCAGCTCGGCCGCGGCGGCATTCTCCTCAAGGTACTTACGCCGCTTGGTGCCCGGAATCGGCACGACGTCGTCACCCTGCGACTGAACCCACGCGAGTGCCAGCTGCCCCGCCGTCACACCCCTTTCCGCCGCCAAAGCGCGCAGCGCCTCGACGATGGCCAGGTTCCGCTCGAAGTTGCCCTCGGCGAACCTCGGCAGCCCGTGGCGCATGTCGTCCGCCGGCAGGTCCTTCACCGACGTCACGCTGCCGGTGAGGAAACCGCGGCCGAGGGGCGAGAACGGCACGATGCCGATCCCCAGCTCACGGACGGTCGAGAGGATCTCGCCTTCGATGCCGCGAGTCCACAAGGACCATTCGCTCTGCAGAGCCGCCACCGGGTGGACGGCGTGCGCGCGGCGGATCGTCTCGGCACCGGCCTCGGAGATCCCGGCGAACCGGATCTTCCCCTCGTCCACCAGCTCCGAGAGCGCGCCCCAGGTCTCTTCGACCGGCGTGTCCGGATCGACGCGGTGCTGGTAGAAGAGGTCGATGTGGTCGACGTTCAGCCGTCGCAAGGAGTCTTCGCAGCACTTCTTGACGTAGGCCGCGTCCCCCCGAGCGGCCATCCCGCCGTCTTCGGTCCAGACGATGCCGAATTTGGTCGCCAGCACGACCTGGTCCCGCTTGCCCGCGATCGCCTGGCCGACGAATTCTTCGTTCTCGCCGTCGGCGTACACGTTGGACGTGTCGAGCAGGGTCACGCCCAGTTCGAGGGCACGGTGGATGGTGGCGATCGACTCCGCGTCGTTGTCGCGGACGCCGTAGGCCTGGCTCATACCCATGCAGCCGAGCCCCTGCGCCCCGACTTCCAGACCGCCGAGCCTCCTGGTGCTGATCACGCTGAAATTCCCTCCATGGTGGCTCCGGTGCCGAGCACCTTGCGTTCCACCTGGTCGTAGTGGTCGATCTTGTAGTCGAGGATCTCGAGACACGTCCGCAGCTCGGCGATCCGATCCGCGACCGACGTGCGCTGGTCGACGAGAATCGCCTTCCGGCGCCCCGCACTCGCCGCACCGTGGTGACGCAGGGCCGCGTACTCCCGCATGCGCTTGATGGGCATGCCGGTCAGGCGCAGCTTGGTCAGGAACCCCAGCCACCCGAGGTCGTCGTCGGTGTAGGCACGGCGCCCCGCGGCGTCCCTGGCCGGGGGTTCGACGAGTTTGATGCGCTCGTAGTACCGGAGAGTGTCGATGGACAACCCGCTACGTCGCGCGGCTTCCGCTATCGAGTAGCTCATGTCAACGACAGTACGACCTGGAGTGCGCTCCAGGTCAACTCCGAATTCTCGCGATTGATAACAGCGTTGCGATACGCTCGGATCATGCCCCGCCCCAGGACGCACGACGAGAACCTCCGGCTGAAACTGCTGGACCGCGCCGGTGAGCTCATCTCTGCCGACGGCCCGAAGGCACTCAGCCTCCGCAAACTGGCCGCGGACGTCGGCACGTCCACCACCGCGGTCTATTCACTCTTCGGCGGGAAGACGGACCTCGTCAGCGCACTCTTCTCCGAGGGATTCCGGCGTTTCGGCGTCCGGATGTCCGGTGTCTCGCGCACCGGCGACCCGATCGAGGACCTGGTGCGGCTCGGCGTCGCGTATCGGGCGAGCGCGCTGGCCGACCCGCATCTGTACGCGATCATGTTCACGAAGTCGGTGCCGGGTTTCGAGCCGGCCGAGGAGACATCCGAGCAGGCTCGCGCCACGATGGCGCCCCTGGAGGAGACGATCCGCAAGGCTGTCACCGACGGCGTCTTCGCCGACGTCCCGCCCGAAGTCATCGTCGTGAGCTGCTGGGGCATCGTGCACGGCCTCGTGTCGCTGGAACTGAACGGGAACCTGCCGGACGCGCACACCGTGAGCACCGCCTACGAAATGGCGCTTCGGGCGAACGCCTCCGGCTGGCTGCGCCGCTAACCCCCGCTTCGCTCCCCGCGCTCCACCTGCGTTTAGCGGGCTAACCGCGATCTGTCGGCGCCCCGGCACGCACTTAGCCGACTAAACGCGCCCCCAGCCGCACCAGGCCCAGAAGTCCGTGAAGGCCTCCTTGAGGGACTCTGGGTCCCTCAAGGAGGCCTTCACGGACTTGCGGCCACACGAAGCCTGACGGATCGCGTTTAGTCGGCTAAACGCAGGTCAAACGGCCCCGTACTGGCGGTCCCCCGCGTCTCCGAGCCCGGGCACGATGAACCCGGAGTCGTTGAGCCGTTCGTCGATGCTCGCGGTCACCACCCGCAGCGGCAGCCCGGTCTTCTCCAGGTGTGCGATCCCCTCGGGCGCCGCCAAAGCGCAGATGGCGGTGACGTCGGTGGCGCCCCGGTCGATGAGCAGGCGGATCGTGTACTCCATCGAGCCGCCGGTCGCGAGCATCGGGTCGAGCACCATCACCGGCCGGTCGGCGAGCGATTCGGGCAGCGACTCCAGGTACGGCGTCGGTTTGAGCGTCTCCTCGTCGCGGGCGAGCCCGACGAAGCCCATCTGGGCGTCGGGGATCAGCTTGTGCGCCTGATCCGCCATCCCCAGCCCGGCCCGCAGCACCGGCACCAGCAGCGGCGGGCTGGCGAGCGCGTAGCCGTCGGTGCGGGCGACCGGGGTGTGGATCCGCTCGATCCGCACGGGCATGTCGCGCGTGGCTTCGTAGACCAGCATGACGGTGAGTTCGTGCAGCGCCGCGCGGAAGGCGGCACTGTCGGTGCGCGCGTCGCGCATGGTGGAAAGCCGGGCCTTGGCCAGCGGGTGATCAACGACGTGCACATCCATGCCGGTCAATTTAGCCCGTCAGGCCTGCCGCGCGAACCAGCCGACCCAGCGGCGCTGCCACGGCATCTCCACCGAACGCTCGTGATGGTTGGCCCGCGCCCACGCCACGGCCTCGTCGGCGGTCAGCCCGGAAAGCGTCGCCAGACAGGAAAGCACCGTGCCGGTCCGCCCCACCCCGCCGTAACAGGCGATCTCGACGTTCTCCCCCGCCGCGGCCCGCCCGTGCAGGGCCACGATCTTCCGCCGCGCGTCCTCCCGGTCCAGCGGCACCAGGAAGTCGGGCCAGCGGATCCACTCGTGGTCCCAGTCCAGCTTGTGGTCGTGCTTACGCCGCAGCTTCGCGCCGCCCAGATACAGCCCGAAATCCGGCGATGGCCCCTCTGGCCAGGGGCGCCCCAGGCCGCGCCCCCGCACTTCGACACCATCCGGCAGTTCGATCGCTCCAAGTAGTGAGTTCCCCATCACGGCAGAATCCCACTGTCCGCCAGAAGATGGACGCCCGACCCCTCGACCGGCGCTAGGCTACTGCGCGTGAGCGAAGAGCCGGCTCTGCCGGGACCCGAACAGATGCGCATCTCCGACGCCGACCGTGAGCAGGTCGCGCAGGTGCTGCACGCGGCGATGTCCGAGGGCCGCATCACCATCAACGAGCTGGAAGAACGGCTCACCATCGTCTACGCGGCCAAGACCGTCGGAGACCTCAAGCCGGTCACCGCGGACCTGCCGCAGACCCGCTCGGCGATCCAACCGGCGACGTCGCGCGCGCTCGGCCTGCCCGACGACCGCATCGGCGGGCACCCGGGCTCCGGCGCTTCGATCGCCGTCATGTCCGGCGCGTCCCGCAAGGGCAGCTGGGTCGTTCCGCCGCAGCACAACAGTTTCGCGTTCTGGGGCGGGACCGACATCGACCTGCGGCACGCGCGCTTCGCCGAGAAGAACACGACGATCACCGCGGTCGCGATCATGGGCGGGATCGACATCATCGTGCCCGACGACATCAACGTGGAGGTCACCGGAATCGGCTTCATGGGCGCGTTCGAGCTGGAAGACCGCTCCGGTGCGCCTGCCGCGCCGCCGACCGCGCCGACGGTGAAGATCACCGGGCTGGCGTTCTGGGGCGCCGTCATCGTCAAGCGGAAGCCCCGTAAGAAAGACGTACCTGAACTCGAAGCCTGACTCGCACCGAACCGGGGGACCGTCTGATGCGCCGAAGTTTCGTAGCCATCGCTTGTGCCGCACTGCTTTCCGCGACCGCCTTCCCGGCGGCAGCCGCCGAGAAGACCGATCCGCGCCAGGCCGCGATGGACGCGGCGGTCGCCGCGGGCATTCCGGGCATGGTCGCGGTCGCCGACGACTTCCGCGGGGTGAGCGGCGTCGCGAGCATCGAACGGCCCGGCAAGCCCGACGCGTCGGGACGCTGGCGGGTCGCGAGTGTGTCCAAGGTCTTCGTCGCGACGCTGGTCCTGCAGCTCGTCGCCGAGAAACGCGCCGCTCTCGACGAACCCGTCCAGCGCTACCTGCCCGGGCTGCTGCCGTACCCGGAGCCGATCACCGTCCGCCAGGTCCTGCAGCACACCAGCGGTCTCCCGCGCGACCTGCTCCCCGAGGATTCCTGGGCGACGCTGCCGGAGATCGACACCGAACGCTTCGAGCACTTCGACAGCGACGACGAAATCCGTCTCAGCACGAAGAAGCAGCCGCTGCTGTTCAAGCCGGGGACGAGCTGGGCGTACTCCAACACCGGCTACAACGTCCTCGGCCTGCTGGTCGAGAAGCTTTCCCGGAAGCCACTGGAGCGGGTGCTGGCCGAACGCATCACCGGCCCGCTGCACCTGCGCGACACCTCGCTCCCCCGCGACTTCCCGTTCCTGCTCGGCCCGGCCGCCCGCGGCTACGAGCAGCTCTACGACGCGCCCCGCGGCCTCACCGACGTCACCACCTACAACTACTCGCGCTACTACGCCGCGGGCGGTGTGGTGTCCTCGGGCGCGGACCTCAACCGCTTCTTCGAGGCCCTGCTCGGCGGCCGTCTGCTGCCGCCCGCCCTGCTCACGCAGATGAAGACGACGGTCCCGGCGGGCGGCATGGAGTACGGCCTCGGCTTGATGAAGCTGAACCTCAAGAGTGCGGGCATCTGCGCGGAGGACATCACCATCTGGGGTCACGGCGGCGACCTGCCCGGCTACAACACCCTCAGTTTCCGTGACGAATCCGGCAAGAACATCTCCACGATGGCCACGGTGGATCTCACCGTGTCGCAGGACGCCGCGATCAAGCGGCAGCTGCCGATGGTCAACGAGTTCTGTACGCCGGTGCTGCCCGCGCGGGCCGCCGCCCAGGCCCCGGTGCCAAGCTTGTAGGCCGCCTACACTCACCGGTATGACAGCTACGACCAGCTCGTCAGCGGCGGCGGACACCCCGGCGCCACTGACGGACGCGACTCGCGACGAGGCGAGCCTGCGCCGCTTCCTGCACGGCCTGCCTGGTGTCGACCAGGTCGGCGTCGAGCAGCGAGCAGCAGGCCTCGGCACGCGCAGCATCAAGAAGGCCGCCAAGCTCTGGGCGATCGACACCGCCATCTCGATGGTCGACTTGACGACCCTCGAAGGTGCCGACACCCGGGGCAAGGTCCGCGCACTGGCGGCGAAGGCCAAGCGGCCCGACCCGGACCGGCCGGACACCCCCTCGGTGGCGGCCGTGTGCGTGTACCCGGACATGGTCGAGACGGCCGTCGAGGCGCTCCAAGGCACCGGCATCCACGTCGCGAGTGTCGCCACCGGCTTCCCGGCGGGCCGCACGAGCCGCGAGATCAAGCTGGCCGACACCAAGATCGCCGTCGACGCCGGTGCGTCCGAAGTCGACATGGTGATCGACCGCGGCGCCTTCCTGGAGGGCCGCTACATGGCGGTCTTCGAGGAGATCCAGGCCATCAAGGCCGCCTGCGGCAGCGCTCACCTGAAGGTGATCCTCGAGACCGGTGAGCTGGCCACCTACGACAACGTCCGCCGCGCGTCCTGGCTCGCGCTGCTGGCGGGCGGCGACTTCATCAAGACCTCCACCGGCAAGATCTCGCCCGCCGCGACACTGCCGGTCACACACGTGATGCTGCAGGCCGTCCACGACTGGTTCAACCAGTCCGGGGAGCTGCGCGGCGTCAAACCCGCCGGTGGGATCCGGACGACCAAGGACGCGATCAAGTACCTGGTGGCGGTGCACGAGGTCGCCGGTGAGCAGTGGCTGAACCCGGACCTGTTCCGGTTCGGGGCGTCCAGCCTGCTCAACGACCTCCTGCTGCAGCGCCGCACCCAGGCCGACGGCCACTACAGCGGTCCCGACTACGTGACGGTGGACTGACCATGGGCATCTTCGAGTACGCGCCCGCGCCCGAATCGCGCGACATCGCGAACCTCAAACCGCACTACCGGCCGTTCATCAACGGCGAGTTCGTCGACGGCTCCGGCGAGCCGCTCAAAACGATCAACCCGGCCACCGAAGAGGTGCTCGCCGAGGTCGGCACGGCGTCGACGTCCGATGTGGACACCGCGGTCAAGGCCGCACGCAAGGCGTACACAGGCGTCTGGTCCAAGATGCCGGGCTCGGAACGCGCCAAGTACCTGTTCCGCATCGCGCGCCTGATCCAGGAGCGGTCGCGGGAGCTGGCCGTTCTGGAGAGCCTCGACAACGGCAAGCCCATCAAGGAATCTCGCGATTCCGACGTGCCGACGGCCGCCGCGCACTTCTTCTACCATGCGGGCTGGGCCGACAAGCTCGACTACGCGGGCTACGGCCCGAACCCGCGGCCGCTCGGTGTCGCGGGCCAGGTCATCCCGTGGAACTTCCCGCTGCTCATGCTGGCGTGGAAGATCGCGCCCGCGCTGGCCACCGGCAACACCGTGGTGCTCAAGCCCGCGGAGACCACGCCCCTGACGGCGCTCGTCTTCGCGGAGATCTGCCAGCAGGCCGAACTCCCGCCCGGCGTGGTCAACATCCTGCCCGGCGCCGGGGACATCGGCGCCGCGCTGGTGGGCCACAACGACGTCAACAAGGTCGCCTTCACCGGATCGACCGACGTCGGCAAGGCCATCCAGCGTCAGGTCGCCGGAACCTCGAAGAAGCTCACCCTGGAGCTGGGCGGAAAAGCGGCGAACATCGTGTTCGACGATGCCGCGCTGGACCAGGCCGTCGAGGGGATCGTCAACGGGATCTTCTTCAACCAGGGCCACGTCTGCTGCGCCGGTTCGCGCCTCCTGGTCCAGGAGTCCATCGCCGAGGAACTTCTGGAGAAGCTCCGCTACCGCGTCTCGACGCTGCGGCTGGGCGACCCGCTGGACAAGAACACCGACATCGGCGCGATCAACTCCGCCGAGCAGCTCGCGAAGATCAAGGGCCTGGTGGAATCCGGCGACGCCGAGGGCGCACAGCGCTGGACCAGCCCGTGCCCGGTGCCCGAACGCGGTTTCTTCTTCGCTCCCACGGTGTTCTCCGATGTCCAGCAGTCGATGCGCATCGCCCGCGAAGAGATCTTCGGCCCGGTGCTGTCGGTGCTGACCTTCCGCACGCCGGACGAAGCCGTCACCAAGGCGAACAACACGCCGTACGGGCTCTCCGCCGGCATCTGGACCGAGAAGGGCTCGCGCATCCTGTGGATGGCGAACCAGCTCCGCGCCGGTGTCGTCTGGGCCAACACGTTCAACCGCTTCGATCCCGCCGCGCCGTTCGGCGGCTACCAGGAGTCGGGTTTCGGCCGCGAAGGCGGACGCACCGGACTGGAGGCTTACCTCGATGTCTGACCGAATTTCGGTGGCGAAGACCTACAAACTCTACGTCGGCGGCAAGTTCCCTCGCTCCGAGTCGGGCCGCGTGTACCCGGTCTCCGACGCGAAGGGCAAGTTCCTGGCCAACGCCTCGCACGCGTCCCGAAAGGACGTTCGCGACGCGGTTTCCGCCGCCCGCAAGGCTTTCGGTGGCTGGTCGGCGGCGACCGCCTACAACCGCGGCCAGGTGCTCTACCGGGTCGCGGAGGTACTGGAAGGCCGTCGCGAGCAGTTCGTCGCGGAAGTGGTCGCTTCCGAAGGCGTGGCGACGAAGAAGGCACAGTCCCTTGTGGACGCTTCGATCGACCGCTGGGTCTGGTACGCGGGCTGGACGGACAAGATCGCGACCGTGCTCGGCGCGACCAACCCGGTCGCGGGGCCGTACTTCTCCTTCACCGTCCCGGAACCGACCGGTGTCGTCGGTGTGCTGGCACCTCAGCAGTCTTCGCTGCTGGGCCTGGTGAGCGTGCTGGCGCCGGTGCTGGCGACGGGCTCGACCGCGGTGGTCGTCTCCAGCGCGGAGCGGCCGCTGCCCGCGATCACCCTGTCGGAGGTTCTGGCGACGTCCGACCTGCCCGGCGGGGTCGCGAACATCCTGACCGGCCGGGCGTCGGAACTCGGTTCTTGGCTGGCTTCGCACGGCGACGTCAACGCCCTCGACCCGACCGGCGCGGAGCCTTCCGCACGCGCGGACCTGGCACGCGACGCCGCGGGCACCGTGAAGCGCGTCCTGACCGTGCCGGACGCCGAGCCGGACTGGACGGCCGACGCCGACATGGGCCGGCTGCGGCGCTATCTCGAGGCGAAGACCGTCTGGCACCCCCTAGGCGTCTAGACCACCCAGAAGCGCGTGAAGGCCCCCTTCCCTCGGCTGAGCAGAGGGAAGGGGGCCTTCACGCGCTTTCTCAGCTCGCAGGGTGGTCCAGGTCGGCGCTCGTGAGGGCGCGGCCGGGCAGCGGCTCGTTCGGTCCGGCGACCCGCAGGCCGTCGATCATGATGCCGATGCAGCGCCGGATCGCCATCCGCGCGACCTCTTCGTTCTTGCCCGGCATCTGCCGCAGCAGGGTCGCGAACAGCATCGCGACGTCACCGGTCGCGACGTCCGTCCTCAGCTTGCCCTCCGCCTGAGCGCCCTGGACGAAGTCGTCCAGCACGAGAAGCAGGTCGTCGCGCAGTGCCTTGATCGCGGGGTCGCTCTTCAGGATCACCAGCGCCCGCGCCGACACCATCGCGAGCTGGACGCTCAGCTGGAGCTCCATCGACTGGTGCAGGAGCCGGATCAGGGCGTCCCAGTTGCTCGGTTCCTGGTCTCGCGCGACCTTCGCGTCCACGAGAACCCGGTCGAAGTTGTCGACGGCGACCGCGCGGATCAGCGCGTCGCGATCCGGGAAGCGCCGGTAGAGGGTTCCGACGCCCACGCCCGCCGAGCGCGCGATCTCTTCCATCGGGACCTCGGCGCCCTGAGCGGCGAAAATCGTCTTCGCGGCGGCGAGGATCTGGTCCCGGTTCCGGCGCGCGTCGGCGCGCAAGGGGGTCTCGGGGTCGGCTGTCATGGTCCTCGCCTCTCGCACGGTGCTGCGGCGCGGTGATTCTCGCACGGACGGGGGTGCGGTTCACGCTTCCCGGGAGTCCACCCCTTCGCGAGTGGACGACCCGTCTCCACTTGAGTACCTTGGATGCATAAGCGGAATAAAACCATCCGCATAGGTTCTTTGGGGCTTCTTGTCCGATATCGCCCGAACCCACCCGACACCTGGGGAAGGACACCCGATGACTGACGTCGAAGAAACCACCGCCACCTTGCCGCTGGCTCGAACCTGTCCGTTCGCTCCTCCGCCGGAGTACAAAAAGCTTCGCGAAGAAAGCCCGATTTCCCGGGTCGGCCTGCCGACCGGTCAGACGGCTTGGGCACTCACCCGGCTCGAAGACATCCGCGAAATGCTGAGCAGCCCGCATTTCAGCTCCGACCGGCAGAGTCCCTCGTTCCCGATGATGGTGGAGCGGCCGATCCAGCGGGAGGACAAGCCTTTCCGGCCGTCCCTCATCGCCATGGACCCGCCCGAGCACAGCCAGGCCCGGCGTGACGTCGTCGGGGAATTCACCGTCAAGCGGATGAAGGCGCTGCAGCCGCGGATCCAGCAGATCGTCGACGAACACATCGACGCCATCCTCGAAGGCCCCAAGCCCGTCGATCTCGTCCAGGCCCTTTCGCTGCCGGTTCCGTCGTTGGTGATCTGCGAACTGCTCGGCGTCCCCTATGCGGACCACGAGTTCTTCCAGTCCTGCAGTTCCAAGATGCTGAGCCGGGAGGTCAGCCCCGAGGAACGGCGGACGGCGTTCGAGCAACTCGAGAAATATCTCGACGACCTCGTGACGGGGAAGGAAGCGAACACCACCGAAGACGACCTCCTCGGCCGCCAGATCCTGAAGCAGCGGGAAACGGGCGACGCCGACCATGGCGAACTCGTCGGCTTGGCGTTCCTGCTGCTCATCGCCGGGCACGAGACGACGGCGAACATGATCTCGCTCGGCACGGTGACCCTGCTGGAGAACCCCGATCAGCTGGCGAAGATCAAGGCGGACCCGGGCAAGACCCTCCCCGCGATCGAAGAGCTTCTTCGCGTCTTCACCATCGCCGAGATGGCGACCTCGCGCTTCGCCACGGCCGACGTCGAGATCGGCGGCACGCTCATCCGGGCGGGTGACGGCGTCGTCGGGCTGAGCAACGCCGGCAACCACGACCCCGACGGCTTCGAGAACCCCGACGACTTCGACATCGAACGCGGTGCGCGGCACCATGTCGCGTTCGGCTTCGGCGCGCACCAGTGCCTGGGCCAGAACCTGGCGCGGATGGAACTGCAGATCGTGTTCGACACGTTGTTCAGCCGTATCCCGGGCATCCGGCTGGCCGTTCCGGTCGACGAACTGCAGTTCAAGCACGATTCGTCGATCTACGGCCTCCACGGGCTGCCGATCACCTGGTAGGAGGACGCATGAAGATCATCGCGGACACCGGGAGGTGCGTGGGCGCGGGCCAGTGCGTGCTCACCGATCCCGATCTCTTCGATCAGAGCGAGGACGACGGGACGGTCATCGTGCTGGTCCCCGAACCCGAGGGCGCCGAGGCGGAAGAGAACGCGCGCACCGCCGTGCACATCTGCCCGAGCCAGACGCTCTCGCTCGCCGAGTAGACAGAAGTCCGTGAAGGCCTCCTTGAGGGAATCAGATTCCCTCAAGGAGGCCTTCACGGACTTTCACAGGCTTACTTGACCGCGCCCATCGACAGGCCGCGGACGAGGTGGTTCTGCGCGATCCAGCCGACGATCATCACCGGAAGCGACGCGAGCAGGGCGGCGGCGGACAGCTGAGCCCAGTACAGCCCCTCGCTGGTGATGAACCCGACCAGGAACACCGGCACGGTTCCGGCACGCGCGGCGGTGAGGTTGACCGAGTAGAAGAACTCGGTCCAGGAGAAGATCACGCAGATCAGCGCGGTCGCCGCCACTCCGGGCGCGACGACCGGCATGATGATCTTCCGGAGCAGGATGGGCAGGGTCGCCCCGTCGATCCGGGCCGCCTCGATCATCTCGTGCGGCACTTCGAGGAAGAACGACCGCATCATCCAGATCGCCAGCGGCAGGTTCATCGACGTGTACAGGATGATCAGCGCCCACACGTTGTCCAGCAGCTGGATGTTCTGCGAGATCACGTACAGCGGGATGATCGCCGCCACGATCGGCAGCATCTTCGTCGACAGGAAGAACCCGAGCGCGTTGCTCGTGCCCTTCACCGGCGCCAGCGACAGGGCGTACGCGGCCGGGATTCCCAGCAGCAGCACGAAAAGCGTCGACACGATGGTCACGAACGCGGAATTCGACAGGTACGGAAGGAAACCGCGTTCGAGAACGCCGGCGAACTGGTCGAGCGTCGGCTCGAAGAACAGGCGCGGCGGATCGGTGTAGGCGTCGGCCTCCTGTTTGAAGGCCGTCAGGATCATCCATAACAGCGGGAACACGAACAGGATCGCGATCACCCAGGTCGCGACGGTCAGCGTGCCCGCGCCGAACCGGCGGTTCATTTCGTGCCTCCCTGGACCGAGAACGAGCGGAACATCAGCCGCAGGGCGAAGGTCGCCACGATCATCGTCAGGATCACCACGACCACGCCCATCGCGGACGACTGCCCGATGTCGAACCCCTGGAACGCGCGCTGGTAGATGTAGAACGGCAGGTTCGTGCTGGCCGTACCGGGACCGCCCTGCGTCATCAGGAAGATCGCGTCGAAGCTGTTCACGATGTAGATCGCGCCCAGCAGTGTCGCCAGCTGCAGGAACCGGCTCAGATGCGGCAACGTGATCAGGGTGAACGTCCGCCAGCGGCCGGCGCCGTCGACCGACGCGGCTTCGAGGACGTCCTTGGGCTGGCTCTGCAGCCCGGCCAGGATCAGCAGCATCATGAACGGCGTCCACTGCCAGACGACCTGGGCCATCACCGCGGCGAGCGGGAACTCCGAGAGCCAGTCGATGTCGGTGCCGAACACGAAGTGCAGCAATCCGTAGGTCGGGTCGAACATCGTCGTCTTCCACAGCAGCGCGCCGGCCGCGGGCAGGATCAGGAACGGCGTGATCAGCAGCGTCCGGACGACGCCGCGGCCGAGGAACTTCCGGTCCAGCAGGATCGCGAGTCCCAGGCCGAGCAGAAGCGAGAAGAAGACACAGACGACCGTGAGGACGACGGTGTTCAGCAACGCTCCGAGGAACGTCGTGTCGGAGAAGACGTCGATGTAGTTCTGCAGCCCGACGAAATGCCGCGAACCCGGCCGCACCAGGTTCCACGACTGGAACGAATAGAACACCGTCAGCACGAACGGCAGCTGGGTGACGGCGATGACGAACACCAGTGCCGGCAGCAGCGGAAGCCGTCGTTTGAACGGTGTGTCAGTACCCCGTTTCGGGGGCGCCGACCGCTTGTGGGCGGGCGCACTGCGGGCAGGAGCGGAGAGCGTGGACATCACTGCACCTCCTGATACGACTTGCCGACGGTCTGCGCGTACTCCTGGGACTGTTTCAGGGCTTCGTCCACGGTGATCTGGCCCGCGATCGCCGCCGAGAGCTGCTGGCTGACGCGAGTGCCGAGGTCCTGGAACTCGGGAATGCCGACGAACTGGATCCCGGGATAGGGCACCGGATTCACCATCGCCTTCTGCTGGTCGGCGTCCGCGATCCCGTCCAGCGTGGGTTGGGCGTAGGCCTTGGCCGCCTCGCGATACGCGGGCACGTCGTAGGTCGACTTCCGCACGCCCGGCGGGACGCGGTTCCAGCCGTACTCCTGCGCGACGCGCTGCACGTAGGCCTTGTCGGTCATCCAGGACATGAACTTCCAGGCGGTGTCCTTGTCCTTGGCGACCTTCGGGATCGCCAGGGCCCAGGTGTAGAGCCACCCGCTCGCTTGCGTCTTCTCCACCGGCGCCGGGGCGTAGCCGGATTTGCCGACGATCTTGCTGGTAGCCGGGTCCTCATTGGTCCCGGCCATGACCGTGGCGTCGTACCACATGGCGGCCTGGCCCTGTGTGTACCGCGTGCCGCATTCGGAGAAGCCCGCGCTGGACGCGCCGACCTCGCCGTGCTGCCGCACCAGGTTGACGTAGAACTCGGCGGCCGCCTTGAATTCGGGGCTGGTCAGTTTCGCGTTCCAGTCCTTGTCGAACCACTGCGCGCCGAAGGTGTTGGCGACGGTGCTGAACGGCGCGAGGCTCTCGCCCCAGCCCGGCTTTCCGCGCAGGCAGATCCCGGCGACGCCCTTCGACTTGTCGTCGAGTTTCGCGGCGTATTCGGCGATCTGCGCCCACGTCGGTTTGGCGGGCATCGTGATCCCGGCCTGCTCGAACAGATCCTTCCGGTAAGCCAGGAAGGACGACTCGCCGTAGAACGGCACGGCGTAGAGGGATCCGTTGTGCGACAAGGAATCCTTGATACTCGGGATGAAGTCGCCGGCGTCGTAGGCGGGGTTCGCCGCGATATGCGGGCCGAGGTTCTCGAGCCAGCCGTTCGCCGCCCACTGCGGGGCCTCGTAGTTGCTGATCATGACGACGTCGAACTCGCCGCCTTCGGTGGCCGTCGACGCGGTGATCTTCGCGCGCGCCTGGTTTTCGGGCAGCGACACGAACTTGATGCTGACGCCGGGATTGGCCTTCTCGAACTCGCCGGAGAGTTCGATGGCGTCCTTCATCTGCGGATTCGCGACGATCGCGACGACCAGTGTCCGGTCACCGGTCCCGAGTGCGCCCGCCCCCGCGCATCCGGTGAGGGTCAGCAGAAGCACCGCGAGCAGAGCGGCGGATTTACGCACTTTCGCCTCCCGGTAAGACCTGGACCTTCAGTCCGGCGCCGCTGCGCATGAGCGCGAGCGCGTCCGGGTACTGCTCCAGCGGGAGCGTGTCGGTGAGCAGGGCACCGGTGTCGATGGCGCCGCCGGCGACCAGGTCGAGCGCTGTGCCGAAGCTGTTCATGACGGCCATGGACCCGACGACGGTGATCTCGTCGTTGTAGATCCTGAACGGCGACAGCGCGACGCGTGCTTCAGCGGGCGCGACTCCGAACACCAGCAGGCGGCCACCACGCTGGAGCGAATCGAAGGCGGCCTCGATGGCGGGCGCGGCGCCGGTGCAGTCCGCGGCGGCGTCGAACTTCTCGTCGTCCAGATCCTTGACGTCGCCCGCGACGGCCACCGCGCCGAGGTCCTTCGCGCGGCCGAGGCGGGCGGTGTTGCGGTCGACCACCGTGACGAGCGCGCCCGCGCGCTGCAGCAACTGCTGCATGACCAGGCCCATGGTGCCCGCGCCGACGACGAGGAACCGTTCTCCCGCCTCGACACCGATCCGGCGGACGCCGTGGACCGCGCAGGAGACCGGTTCGACGAGCGCGCCCTGTTCCCAGGTCATCGTGTCCGGCATCCGGTAGCAGTTGGCGGAGGGAACGGCGACGTACTCGGCGAACGCGCCGTTCACGGTGTCCCCGGTCGCGCCCCAGTTCGCGCAGAGATTGCCTCGGCCGGACCGGCAAGGTGTGCAGTAGCCACAGAACAGGGACGGATCGACCGCCACCCGGTCGCCCACCTGCCAGCCCCCGGGCACGTCCGCGCCGAGTTCGACGATCTCGCCGGCGAATTCGTGGCCGGGGACGATCGGGTAGGGCGTCGGCGGGAAATGACCGTCGGCGATGTGGAGGTCGGTCCCGCAGATACCGCAGGCACCGACTTTCACGACGACCTGACGATCCCCCGGTTTCGGATCGGGTACCTCGCCGACCCTGATCTCCCCGGGCCGGTCCACGATCGCGGCACGCATGCCAGCTCCTCTTCTTTCCGCTCAAATGAGCGGAAATAGCTTATGGTTCGAACTGCATGTCCTGCTGTTGATGTCCCAGGCATGGTGAACTTTTCCTGGTTGTTGCGTCAACCTTTCGGTCAGATTTCGCGCTATAGTGCTCATATGAGCGGGAAGAAACCAGATCCCGGCCTGGTGGAGTCCCTGCGCCTGGCCGCGGTGGCCCGGCGGTTCTACGAGCAGGGCGCCTCGAAACTCGAGATCGCCGACGAGTTCGGCATCAGCCGCTTCAAAGTGGCCCGGATGCTCGATACAGCAAGGGAAAGCGGCATCGTCAAGGTCGAGTTCCACCTCCCGGCGCCGGTGGATCTGCCCCTTTCCGAGGAGCTCCGCGCGGCCTACCGGCTGGACCGGGTCCTGGTGCTCGAACGAGCGCCGGAGCGGGAACCCCGCGAAGTCGTCCGCCGGAAGATCGGCTCGCTCGCCGCCCGGCTTTTGGCCGAAATCGTCACTCCCAGCGATGTTCTCGGCCTGTCGTGGGCACGTTCGGTGAACGCGATGACCGACGCGATCCGGTCGTTGCCGAAGTGCCCGGTCGTCCAGCTGTGCGGAGTCCAGGCGGGCATGGACATGCGCGACCGGTCGGTGGAGACGGTCGGCCTGGTCGCCTCCGTGTCCGGCGGCCAGGCGTACCCGATCTTCGGTCCGCTCGTCCTCCCCGACCGCCGCACCACCGAGACGCTGCGAAGGCAGCCCGGGATCGCGGAAACGTTCGGCCAGTTCAAGAACCTGACGAAAGCGGTCGTCAGCATCGGCGCATGGAAGCCCGAAGAATCGACGGTCTATGACGCCCTCACCGAAACGGAACGCGGCTCCATAGCCAAACGCGGCGCGAAAGCCGAGGTCGCCGCGCGCTTGTTCGACGCCGACGGCACTCCGATGTCCACCGGGCTGGCCCACCACGTACTGGCCATCAGCGCGGAAGAGCTCTTGGCGGTTCCCGAAGTGATCGCGCTGGGCTACACGGAACCGAAGGCCGAGGCGATCGACGCCGTCCTCCGCTCCGGAATGGTCTCGACGCTGATCACCGACGTCGACGCGGCGATCCCGCTCCTCAAGCTGGCCGAGGCTCGCCCGCCGTCCTAGCAGCCCTGTCCCGGGCCTCCATCACGTCGTCACCATGGCGATAGGCCCACTCCCCGAAGGCCTCGATGGGTCCCAGGAGGCTGACTCCGAGGTCCGTCAGCGAGTACTCGACCTTCGCCGTGCGGCCACAGTCACGCCTGCTGATCAGGCCGTTGAACTCCAGCCGGCGGACCGTCTCCGTGAGCACCTTCGTGCTGATCCCGCCGAGCCGTCGCCTCAGTTCGGCGGGCCGGAGCGCGCCCTCCTTCAGCGCCCACAGCACGACCGGGTTCCACGTGTTCGCCATCAGGTCGAAGGCCAGCCGGGCGCGGCAGTCGGCGAGGAAGACGTCGTTCATGGGACCTCCGGTAACCACTTGGTACCCGCGTGGCTTTCTACGGTCGTGCGGTACCTCGATCATAGGGAGCGAGCACATGCGTATCGGTGTTTTCGGCGCGGGCGGAATGGCGGAGGCGCTCGGCGGACAGTGGGTCCGGGCCGGGCACGAGGTGATGGTCGCGGCGCGCGACCACGCGAAGGCCGGCACTCTCGCCGCGAAGATCTCCGCGCGAGTGGGGACCTGGCGGGAAACCGCTGACTTCGGCGAGGTGATCCTGCTCGCCGTTTCCGCCCCGTCGGTGACGGAAGTCCTTGCCGCGGCAGGGAAAGCCACGGCCGGGAAGGTCCTGGCCGACTGCACCAACGCGGTCGGCCCCGGCGCCGTGCTCACGGTCCCCGACCAGGCCGCGCGGATCGCCACCGCCGTGGACGACGCGCACGTGGTCAAGGCGTTCAACCTGTGTCACGTCGATGTCTGGCGGATGACTCCCCCGGTGTTCGGCGGCCGTCCGCTGGCGGTACCGCTCTGCGGCGACCCGGCGGCGGTCGCCACCGTGAGCGGGCTCGTCCGCGACATCGGCTGCGTGCCGCTGCCCGCCGGCGGGCTCGACCGCGCGCGGCTCATGGAGGCGACCATGGCGTTCATGGTCGGGCTGTGGTTCGACGGCCACGACGCCCAGGCCTGCTTCCCGCCGCTCGCGGGCTGATCTCAGGGCGCCGGTCGGGGACGTCCCGGATGTGCGAGGGCACCTAAGCGCGCGAACCTGTCGAGCATGGGGAAAAGGACTTCGCAACGCTGGCGGCAGGCGACCGTATGGCTGCACGTCATCACGTCCGTGGGCTGGATGGGGCAGGCACTGGCGCTGTTCACCCTCCTGACGATCAGCCACACCAGCGGCGACGTCGCCGTTCGTATCGCCGCGACGTCGATGGCGCACGAACTCGACACGCTTCTGCTGGCACCGCTCGCGAACGCGTCGGCCTTCACCGGGTTCATGCTCGCGGCGGCGACCGCCTGGGGATTCACACGGCACTGGTGGGTGCTCTCGAAGTTCGTGATCACGCTCGTCCAGCTGTACGCCGGGATCTTCCTGCTTTCCGGCGCACTGCAGGACTCCGTGGCCGCGGCGCGGGCCGGGGACCCCGAACCCGCGTCGCTGACCCAGCTCGTCGGTGTCGCGCTGATGGCGAGCGGACTCGCGTTCCAGGCGTGGCTTTCGGTGGCGAAGCCGTGGGGCAAGGCCCGGACCGGCGCGAAGCTGCCGACGGCGCCGACCTGGGTGTTCGTCGCCGCGGTCGTGGCTCCGCTCGCCGACATCACCGCGGGCCTGATCCTCGGGTTCCCCTTGCCCGCGCTTTCGCTGATCGTGCTCACCGTGCGGCTGACCGGACGGCGGCGGTCACTTCGGCTTCAGACCGCCGCCGCACCGGCTCGCGTTTAGTCCTCTACTTGCGTTCTCCCTGTGGGTGGCCATGGCAGAGGTGAAGGGGCCAGACTCCGGAAACACCTGGTGTCGTGTGTCTGGAGGGACGACACGCGTGATTGGACGGACGGCGCGTGTGTTCAGATGGACGACACGGGGCGGAATCCGGCCGCGGGCGTGACGTCCGTCCAATCACGCGTGACGTCCGTCCAATCACGCGTGACGTCCGTCCAGTCACATGTGTCGTCCGTCCAGTCACGCGAAACCGCCACCTGCCGACGGGCAACAAACAGGGATGGGGTCGTGAGCTAGGACACCGGAGATCAACGAGACCTGGTGTGAAGGGGCCTTTCCCCACATGCGATGCCGGGAAAGACCCCTTCACACCAGTCAGCGCCGCACCGGCTCGCGTTTAGTCCTCTACTTGCGTTCGGAACTCAGGGCCGGTCGACGCCGGTGATCCGGATGACCGCCGAACCCGCCTCGTCCGACGCCGCCAGGTCGACCTCGGCGCTGATGCCCCAGTCGTGGTCGCCCGCCGGATCGTCGAAGATCTGCCGGATTCGCCAGAGTCCGGTCTCCTTCTCGATGATCATCAACTGAGGGCCGCGCGCGTCCGGCCCGATGCCGAGGGTTTCGTGCTCGTCGAAGTAGTCCTCGATGGCGTCTTCCCACGCGTCGGCGTCCCAGCCCGAAGCGGCGTCCAGCTCGCCCAACGTCCCGAAGGCGCGGCGCGACGCCAGTTCGACGCGACGGAACAGCTCGTTCCGCACGAGCACCCGGAAAGCCCTCTCGTTCCGCGTGACCGCGGGCGGCTCGGACGGCGGCCGGGTCGAAACCGGACCCTCTTCGTCGGGATGCCGCAAGGCTTCCCACTCGTCGAGGAGGCTGGAGTCGACCTGGCGCACCAGTTCACCCAGCCATTCGATGAGGTCCTGCAACGGTTCCGTCTTGGCCTCGTCGGGAACCGTGTGCCGGAGCGAGTCGTACGTGTCGGTGAGATACCGCAGCACCAGCCCTTCCGAGCGGGCGAGCTGGTAGAAACCGATGTACTCCACGAAGTTCATCGCCCGCTCGTACATGTCGCGCACGACGGACTTCGGCTTGAGCTCGTAGTCGTCGACCCACGGATGCCCTTGCCGGTAGCGGGAATACGCCGCCTCCAGCAGCTCCTCCAGCGGCTTCGGATACGTGACGTTTTCGAGCAGTTCCATCCGCTCGTCGTATTCGATGCCTTCGGCCTTCATCGCCTGTACGGCCTCGCCGCGCGCCTTGAACTGCTGCTGCGACAGGACCGGACGGGGATTCTCCACCGTGGATTCCACAATGGACACGACGTCCAGTGGATACGACGGCGACTCGGTGTCGAGCAGCTCGATCGCGGCCAGCGCGAACGGCGAAAGCGGCTGGTTCAGCGCGAAGTCGAACTGCAGATCCATGGTGAGCCGGACGATCCGGCCCTGCTCGTCGGGTTCGTCGAGCCGTTCGACGATGCCGGCCGCGAGCAGCGCGCGGTAGATCGCGATCGCGCGCAGGATCAGTTTCCGCTGAGCGGGACGCTCGGAGTGGTTGTCCTCCAGCAGATGCCGCATGGAGTCGAACGCGTTGCCCGGGCGGGAGACGACGTTCAGCAGCATCGAGTGGGTGACGCGGAAGCTCGACGTCAGCGGTTCCGGGTCGGCCGCGATCAGCCGGTCGAAGGTGCTCTCCGTCCAGTTGACGAAACCTTCGGGCGCCTTCTTGCGGACGATCTTCTTTTTCTTCTTGGGGTCGTCGCCCGCCTTCTCCAGCGCCTTGGCGTTGTCGACGACGTGGTCCGGTGCCTGCACGACGACGTAGCCGTCGGTGTCGTAGCCCGCGCGACCGGCCCGCCCGGCGATCTGGTGGAACTCGCGCGCCTTGAGATGCCGTTGCCGCACCCCGTCGTACTTCGTCAGCGCGGAGAAGACCACCGTGCGGATCGGTACGTTGATGCCGACGCCCAGCGTGTCGGTCCCGCAGATCACCTTCAGCAGTCCCGCCTGCGCGAGCTGCTCGATCAGGCGCCGGTACTTCGGCAGCATTCCGGCGTGGTGCACGCCGATACCGTGCCGGACCAGCCGCGAAAGGGTCTTCCCGAACCCGGCCGAGAAGCGGAAGTCGCCGAGCAGTTCGGCGATGGCCTCCTTCTCCGCCTTGGTGGTGACGTTGATGCTCATCAGCGTCTGCGCGCGCTCGATGGCCGCGGCCTGCGAGAAGTGCACGACGTAGACCGGCGACTGGCCGCCGTTGAGCAGCTCGGACATCGTCTCGTGCAACGGCGTCAGCGCGTAGCGGAAGGTGAGCGGCACCGGCCGCTGCACCGAGGTGACCACCGCGGTCGAACGGCCGGTCCGGCGGGTGAGGTCCTTCTCGAAGAACGAGACATCGCCGAGCGTCGCCGACATCAGCACGAACTGCGCGTTCGGCAGTTCCAGCAGCGGCACCTGCCAGGCCCAGCCGCGATCGGGTTCGGAGTAGAAGTGGAACTCGTCGGCCACGACCTGGCCGACGTCCGCGCCCGCACCGAACCGCAACGCCATGTTCGCCAGGATTTCCGCTGTGCAGCAGATGATCGGCGCGTCCGCGTTGACGCTCGAATCGCCGGTCATCATGCCGACCTTGTCGGCACCGAAGATCCCGATGAGCTGGAAGAACTTCTCCGAGACCAGCGCCTTGATCGGCGCCGTGTAGAAGCTGCGGCGGCCGTGCGCGAGCGCGGTGAAGTGGGCGCCGACGGCGACCAGGCTCTTACCCGAGCCCGTCGGTGTCGAGAGGATCACGTTCGCCCCGGAGACCACTTCGATGATGGCCTCCTCCTGAGCGGGGTACAGCTCTAGCCCGCGCTCGGCTGTCCACGCGGAGAAGGCTTCGAACAGCGAGTCGGGGTCGGGATCCGCTGGCAGGAGGTCTGTAAGAGTCATCAGAAGGCCTATCGTGCCATCCGTTGGTCGCTTCTTGCCCAGGGGTGATCGCGCCCTCAGATGGAAACCCGTAGGCTTCGCGGTACCGCGCACCTACCGGGGGAACGTCACCCGGTCGCGCGCACACAGGCGGTAATCCGAGAGGGCTTAGGAATGGCACAGGACATCATCCCGATCGAACTCGGCCTGCCGCAGGGTGACGTCGTCACTCTTTGGGCGCCGCGCTGGCGGGAAGACGGCGAGGAATGGGAAGCCTTCCTCGGCGACGAGGAGGACCTGTACGCCTTCCCGGACGCCGCACACCTCGCCGCGTTCGTACGGACGTCCGAGCAGCACGACCTGCTCGACCACCCCGCCTGGGAACTCGTTCCCGCGCTGAACGTGCCCGAGCTGATCCCGGACGACGACCACTCCTACGACCTGGTGGGCGTCCCCGAGCTGGTCGCCGACAAGCCGGACCAGTGGACGCTGGGCGAGCTGGCCGAGATCATCGGCATCGTGCGTTCGCTCGCGGACGTGTGCGAGCTCGACGACGTCCACGAAGTCCTCGACGCGCACGAGAGCTTCTCGCTGCTGGACCAGGGCACACTGCCCTTCTCCGGCCGCGACGGCGAGCGTCTGTGGGCCGACCTGTCCCAGGCGGTCTCCGAAAAGTGGGACATCGTGCTCGACGCGATCGACGGCCTGGTGACCGCGCCCGACGTCGACGAGAAGCTGCTGGAGCAGACCGCGGAAGAGCTCGCGACCTTCCTCGCGGAATCCGCCGAAGCCGAAGCGGCCGCGGAGAACGAGGACCTCGAAGCCATCGACGCCGAGGATGACGAAGAAGAAGACGTGCCCCTCGGCTTCTGGGGCGAGGTCGGCATCGACCCGATCAAGATCATCACCTCCGGCGCCGAGTACTACACGCTGCGCTGCTACCTCGACGACAAGCCGGTGTTCCTCGGCAGCGAAGGCGAGATCGACGTCTTCGCCTCCGAAAAGGCCCTGATCCGCGCGATCGCGGACGGCAAGGACCTGACGGACAACGACCTCACCCAGGTGTCCACCTGGGAAGAGGTGACCACGAAGGCCACCGCCGGCGAACTCGAGATCGACGTCGACGCCGAGAACACCTACGTGCTGAACGGCCTCTCGGACGACATCGCCGAGGGCCCCGAGTCGATCGACCCGATCCAGCTGGAGCTGGCCGTCGAGCTGATCACCGACGCCGCCGAGTGGGCCGAGGACGACAGCGTCGAAACCGCGCTGGCCTCCAACGAAAGCCTCGGCTGGCTGGTGTCGTTCGTGCTGCGGCCGGACCCCTCGCGCCTCGAGCCGAGCGCTCCGTTCGACGCCGAGCAGTCCGAGTGGCGCAAGCTGGTCGAGACCTTCGAAAACCGGCTCACGGTCGTCTGAACCCAGTAGTCACGCGAGGCCCCCTCAGACTTGCTCTGAGGGGGCCTTTTCGTCTTTGACGGGCACGAGCGCGACGGCCAGTGCCGGGAAGACGGCGGCCACGCAGAACGCCAGTGCGTAGCGCGAGTCGCCGATCACGAGCCCCAGCATCGGCGGGGTCAGCGCGGCGGCGATGTTCTGGCCGGTGTTCTGCGTCCCCATCGCCCTCCCGGCCCACGCGAGCCCGGCCATTTCAGCCGATGCGGTGAAGCCGAGCCCGTTGTCGGACACGGTGATCACCGCGGCCAGGACGAGCGCGAGCAGCACGAGCCACGGCCAGGTCGCGTCCCCGACGGCGACCAGCAGCATCACTCCGGCGCTCGAGATCGCCAGTTGCCGCATCGGCCGCAGCCGGCTGCCGACGCGGTCGGACCAGTGCCCCGACACGAGCCTGCCCAGCGCGCCGAGGATCTGCACGCCGCCGACGAACCAGCCCGCCGACAGCGCCGTCCAGTGGTGCACGGTCACCAGGTACACCGGCGTGAACGCCGAAACGGTGAACTGCGGGACCACGAGCAGCGCGCTCGCGCCGTGGACCCGCCACAACGCCGGTTTCCGGTACGGCGACAGCGGCTTCTCCCCTGTGCCGGACTCGGAAGGCGGCCGGGGCGGGTCGACGAGCAACCCGGCGACCAGCAGCGCGACGACGACGGCCGCCACCGCGGGCAGCAGCAGCGAAACCTGGAAACCCCAGCGATCCGCGAGCGGCGGGAGACCGAAGGCGGCGACCCCCACGCCCAGCGGCTGGGCCGTCTGGCGGATGCCCATCGCGAGTCCGCGTTCGGCCGGGCCGAACCAGCCGAGGACGGCCCGGCCGCTCGCCGCGTTCACTGACGCTGTGCTCGCGCCGGCCAGCAAGAACACACCAAAGAGGACCCCGAGCGAGTGGTCGCCGAGGGCCGCGTACACGAGGAGTAATCCCGAAGTGCCCAGTCCGATGGCCATCACCAGACGCTCTCCGTAACGGTCCGCGGCCGCGCCCCACAGGATCAGGGTGAACAGAAGGCCAAGACTCGGTGCCGCGACCACCGTCCCCGCCTCGGCGAGCGTCAGACCCTCCGCACGCTGCATGGACGGCACCAGGAACGGGATCCCGTAAAGGAAGGAGCAGCTCGCGGTCTGGGCGGCGAGGCCGAGCCCGAGGACGAGCCAGCGTCGCTTTCCGCCGATCCCCACGCCCGCGACCTGCACTATCTCCGCCACCGTTTCACTATCTGGGATAGTTCTCCTATATAGTGAAATATAGTTGGGCATGCTAACGAACGCAACCGCCGGGACGGCGGCCGCGTTCGCGCATCCGGAGCCTCAGGCCAGCGCGGCGTACCCGGGTTTGATGACCGTGTTGATGATCTCGAGCCGTTGGTCGAAATCGAGGAACGCGGATTTCATCGCATTGATCGTGAACCACTCCAGCTCGGCCAGGTCGTAGCCGAACGTCTCGGCCAGCGTGGCGAATTCGCTGGTCATCGAGCAGCCGCTCATCAGCCGGTTGTCGGTGTTGACCGTGACCCGGAAGCGCAGCCGGGCCAGCAGGCCGATGGGGTGCTCGGCGATCGAGCGGGCCGCTCCGGTCTGCACATTGGACGTGGGGCAGATCTCCAGCGGGATCCGGCAGTCGCGGACATAGGCGGCCAACCGTCCCAAATGGACCGTTCCGTCACTGTCGACCTTGATGTCGTCGACGATGCGCACGCCGTGCCCGAGCCGCTCCGCACCGCAATGCTGAATGGCCTCCCAAATGGACGCGAGACCGAACGCCTCCCCGGCATGAATGGTGAAATGCGCATTATTCGTTCGCAGGAACTCGAATGCGTCCAAATTTCTGGTAGGCGGAAATCCGTCTTCCGGTCCGGCGATGTCGAACCCGACGACGCCGGCGTCGCGGTAGCGGACGGCGAGCCCGGCGATCTCGAGGGCGCGGGCGTGCTGGCGCATAGCGCAGAGCAACGTCCCGACGCGGATCCTGCCGCCTCCGGCGGCCACTCTCCGTTCACCTTCCGCGAAGCCGGCCTGAATAGCCTCGACCACCGCATCGAGTGACAGTCCGCGCTCGACGAAGAGTTCGGGGGCATAACGCACCTCGGCGTAGACGACTCCGTCGGCCGCGAGATCCTCGACGGCCTCGGCAGCCACCCTGACCAGGGCTTCCTCGGTCTGCATCACGCCGCAGGTATGCGCGAACGTCTCAAGGTACGAGACGAGAGAGCCGGAATCGGCGGCTTCCCGGAACCATCGGCCGAGTTCCGCGGGATCGTGGGACGGCAGGGCCTTGTACCCCGTCTGATCGGCGAGCTCGGCGACCGTGGCGGGCCGCAGCCCGCCGTCCAGGTGGTCGTGCAGGAGGACCTTCGGAGCGCGGGCCAGTACCGCCTCCTGGATGCGGGGACTGCTGCTTTCAGAGGACATACGTAACGGTAACCGGGCTGTCATTCCCCTACATGGCGGTAAGTCTCATGCTGGACTTAACCCTCAGCTTTGTCGATCACGGCCTGAATCGGCCATCAGGGGCAGAGCTCGGCATTGTCCGATACCCGGGGGCCATACGCACAGCAATTTCGCAATGGATAAGCTTCACGTCACGTCCCTCCCATTTCCCCGCCCCCGAAGGACACCGCAGTGACCACTGACAACCACATTGCAGCCCCGTCCTTCGACCGGATGCGCAACATGCTGGTGCGCGCGGCCGAAGTGCGTGAGAGCGAACAGCAGCAGATCTTCGACGCCCTCGACGACATCTACGCCCGCCTGGCCCCGGTCGACTCGCTCGGCGCGGTCCGGAAGCGGCTCTCGGAGATGCCCGACCGCACCGAGACCAGCGTGCTCGCCGAGCGCCTCGACGAGACCATGTCGCGGCTCGAAGCGCAGGACGGCGCGATCGCCGCGCTGACCCGCGCGGTCGAAAGCATCGTCGACAAGCTCGCCAAGCCCTTCGCCCAGCTCGACGGCCGCCTCGACGGCATGGCCGCGAAGTTCGAAGGCGTCGCGGGCCGGATGGACGGGCTCGAGGACAAGCTTCAGAACATCCACCGCCGTCTCGACGAGCTCGGCGCGCACCTCGACAAGCAGGACGTGAAGACGGACTCGCTGCCGCAGTCGGTGATCGGCCCGGTGCGCGAGCGCGTCGAGCAGGCCGAGTCGGTCCTGCGCGACCGCGTCGACACCGTCGACCGCGAGCTGCGCACCCGCGTCGAGAACCTCGACAAGGCCACCAAGGAAAGCCTCGCCGCGAACGCCGAGGCGCTCAAGACCGCGCTGACCGAGACCGGCGAGATGATGGACGCCTCGGATCGGCTCGACGGCCTCGGCGACAGGCTGGAGAAGGTCACCTCGCGGCTCGACGGTCTGGCCGAGCGCCTCGACAAGGTCGAGGACGGCTTCACCGGACGGCTCGGCGACCTCGACGGCTCGATCCGCAGCGGCCTGTCCAAGGTCGAGAGCACGCTGTCGAAGCAGCCGGACACCGACTCGGTGGACACGCTGGTGCGCAAGAGCAACGACGAGTCCGTGCGCCGGATCGGTGGCCAGCTCGACGAGGCCATGGCGACGTTCGCCGAGCTGATGCTCGGTGGCGGCCCGGCCATGCAGCAGATCTCCCCGCCGCCGCCCGCCCCGCGTCAGCCGCGCCGCAGCTCCCGCAACGGCCGGGCGCCCAAGACAGCCGACGCCAAGACCAAGGCCGACGGCACCGACGAGCCCACTGACTGAGACTCTCCCCTTTAGCGCGTGAAGGCCCCCTTCCCTCGGCTCAGCCGAGGGAAGGGGGCCTTCACGCGCTTCCCGCGTTTAGTCCTCTAGTTGCGAAAGTGCGTAGTGCCAACTACCGCAACTAGAGGACTACTTGCGAGGCCCAGGGAAATCGCGATATGGGGGCTAAACGCAGGTCAGGGGCGCACGGTCTCCAGGACCAGAGGCGTGGACGCCGGGGCCTCGGAGGTGACGGCGTAGGCGTCGGTGAGAGCGGCGAGGGCGGACGGTACGGCGTCCGGGGTGTCGGTGTGCAGCTCCAGCAGGGGCTGCCCGGCCTTGACCTCGTCGCCCGGCTTCGCCAGGCACAGCACACCTGCCGCGGCCTGTACCGGATCCTCCTTGCGCGCCCGTCCGGCGCCGAGCCGCCAGGCGGCGACCCCCACCGCATAGGCGTCCAAAGTGGACAACACGCCATCCGAAGGGGCTTCCACGACATGGACATGCTGAGGCCGCGGTAGCGCAGCCTCCGGATCCCCGCCCTGAGCGGCGATCATCCGGCACCAGGTCTCGTAAGCCCGGCCTGACGCGAGCACCGAAGCCGGATCCACATCGGACAGCCCGGCCAGCGCCAGCATCTCCCGCGCCAGGGCCACGGTCAGCTCGACGACGTCGGCCGGGCCGCCACCGCGCAGTACCTCGACCGACTCGGCGACCTCGATCGCGTTGCCGACGGCGTACCCGAGCGGGATGTCCATGTCCGTGATCAGCGCCGTCGTCGCGACGCCGTGCGCCGTCCCGATCTCCACCAGCGTCCGCGCGAGTTCGCGAGCCTGCGGAAGCGTCTTCATGAACGCGCCGGACCCGGTCTTCACATCGAGGACGAGCCCGGCCGCGCCTTCCGCGATCTTCTTGCTCATGATCGAGCTGGCGATCAGCGGGATCGACTCCACCGTCGAAGTCACGTCCCGCAGCGCGTACAGCTTCTTGTCCGCGGGAGCCAGCCCGGACGTCGCCGCGCAGACCACCGCGCCGACGTCGTCGAGCTGCCGGATGATCTCCGATGTCGACAAAGCGGCACGCCAGCCGGGGATCGACTCCAGTTTGTCCAGGGTTCCGCCGGTGTGCCCGAGCCCGCGCCCGGACAGCTGCGGCACGGCCGCGCCGCAGGCCGCCACGAGCGGCGCCAGCGGAAGCGTGATCTTGTCGCCGACCCCGCCCGTCGAATGCTTGTCGATCGTCGGACGGCTGACCTTCAGGTCCAGCCGCTCCCCCGAGGAGATCATCGCGCCGGTCCAGCGCGCGATCTCGCCGGAGTCCATGCCCCGCAGGAAGATGGCCATCGCGAGCGCCGCCATCTGTTCCTCGGCGATGACGCCGTGCGTGTAGGCGTCGATCGTCCAGTCGATCTGCTCGTCGGTGAGCCGTCCGCCGTCACGCTTCGCCCGGATGACGTCGACGGCGGCGAAAGTGCTCACTTGTTCTCCGGCAGGTCGTCGGGACCGAACGCGTCCGGCAGCACCGCGGACATCGGCAGGATGCCGCTGGGAGTGTCCACAAGGCACTCCGCGCCGCCGTGTTCGAACAGGATCTGGCGGCAACGCCCGCAGGGCATGAGCAGATCGCCGGAGCCGCTGCGGCAGGCGACCGCGACGAGTTTGCCGCCGCCGCTCAGCCGCAGCTGTCCCGCCATCGTGCATTCCGCGCACATGCCCAAGCCGTAGGACGCGTTTTCGACGTTGCAGCCGACGACGATCCGGCCGTCGTCGACGACTCCCGCGACCCCGACGTGCAAGCCCGAGTACGGCGCGTACGCCGACTTCGCCGCCTGGACGGCTTGAGCCCGGAGCGCTTCCCAATCGAACTGTGCCGATGTGTTCTCGGCGGGAAAACGTACCTCGAACTCCGCCATGTCAGTCCTCACCTCGCCGATAGGTGGCGCCGATCGCCTTGGGCGGCCGCAGCCGCTGCGAAGCCACCGCGAGCACGATCAGCGTCACGAAGTGCGCCGTGTACGGGATGAGGTCGCTGGGCAGGTCGTCGTTGGTCCAGTAGATCGCGTACAGCGCGCCGGCGCCGACGACACCGAGCGCGGAAGCGATCCACTGACGGCGGAACAGCTGCACCGCCACGATCACGGCCAGCAGGATCACCGCGCCGTACAGCAGCGCGAGCACCGCGGTCCCGCCACCGGCGAGCTGGAGCCCGTCCGCGTAACCGAACAGCGCCGCGCCGCCGAGCAGGCCGCCCGGCCGCCAGTTGCCGAAGATCATCGCCGCGAGACCGATGTACCCGCGGTTGTTGGTCTGGTTCTCCAGGTAGTCCGCCCCGCCTGCGAGCAGCACGAGCGACGCGCCACCCATTCCGGCGAGCCCGCCGGAGATGATCATGGCGACGTACTTGTGCAGGTAGACCTTCACGCCGAGAGACTCAGCCGCGACCGGGTTCTCCCCGCAGGACCGCAGCCGAAGGCCGAACCGCGTCCGCCACAACACGAGGTAGCTGATCGGGACCAGCGCGATCGCGATCATCGTCAGCGGCGCGACCTCGGTGACCAGTCCATTGAGGACACCGGCGAGGTCGGAGATGAAGACGCGCTGCATCTTCTCCAGGTCCGACAACCAGTCCGAAAGGAACGTCGCCGAATAGGTGTCGAACTTCGGCACGGTCGGCGACTGGCGCGGGTTACCCGAAAGCGGCGTGAACACCAGGTTCGCGAGGTACTTCGCGACGCCGAGACCGAGCAGGTTGATCGCCACACCGGACACGATGTGGTTGACGTTGAAGGTCACGGTCGCGACAGCATGCAGCAGACCGCCGAGCGCACCGAAGACGACCGCGGCGAGCAGCCCGGCCCAGACACCGCCGTAGAAAGCACCCCACGCGGCACCCCAGGTGCCGAGAATCATCATGCCTTCGAGGCCGATGTTGATCACGCCCGCGCGTTCCGCCCAGAGCCCGCCGAGCGCGCACAGCAGGATCGGCAGCGCCAGCCGCAGCGCGGTGTGGGCGGTGTTGGTGGAGGTCAGGGTGTTGACGCCGGTGGCGTACGACGCGATCGAAAGCACGCCCACCGCCAGCAGGCCCCAGATGGCGCCCTTGGCCCAGCCGGGAATGCGGCGCTTCTCCCGCTTCACCGGCATGGTCGTCCCGCCCGCGTTGGACGAAAGAACATCGGTACTCACACCGCACCTCCCTCGGAAACGCTCGAACCCTTGCGCCCGGCCAGCGCGCGACCCACGCGACGCTGTTCGGCGGCCAGGTCGGCGCGGCGCACGATCTCGTACGCGATGACGACCGACAGCACGATCACGCCCTGCATGATCACCGCGATCTCTTTGGACACGTTGATCTGCTCCAGCGACACCGCGGACCGGTCGAGGAACGCCCACAACAGGGCGCCCAGCGCGATCCCGGCCGGATGGTTGCGGCCGAGCAGGGCGACCGCGATGCCGGTGAAGCCGTACATCTGGGTCGAGGTGATGCCGTAGGTGAAGTCGCGGCCGAGCAGTTCCGGCATCGCGATCAGACCGGCGACGCCGCCGGAGAGCAGCATCGCGATCAGCGTCATCTTCTTGGCGTTCACGCCGCCCGCGGCGGCCGCCGTCGTCGATTCACCACTGGCCTTCAGCTCGAAACCGAACCGGGTCCGGTTGAGCATGAACCAGTAGGCGGCCCCGATCAGCGCCGCGATGATCACGAACCCGAACAGCTCGCCCGAGCCGATCGGGATGCCGGGGATCCGGCCGGACTCGGGGATCTCGCGGGTGGCGATGTTGTTGCCGGTCTGCACGCCGAACTGGTCGGCGTTGACCAGGAACGCCACGATGCCACCGACGATCGCGTTCAGCATGATCGTCGAGATGACCTCGGAAACGCCTCGGGTCACCTTCAGCACGGCCGGGATGGCGGCGTACAACATGCCGCTCAGGACCGCGACGACCAGGATCGCCAGCGTGTGGATCACCGGCGGCAGCCGCAGCGCCCCACCGATGATGGCGGTGACGATGGCGGCGAACCGGTACTGGCCCTCGACACCGATGTTGAAGAGGTTCATCTGGAAGCCGATGGCCACCGCGAGCCCGGACAGGTAGTAGACGGTCGCGAGGTTGACCGTGTCGACCGCCGTCGAACCCTTGAACAGCTGGCCGATCATGGTGCCGTACGCCTCGAGCGGGTTCGCGCCCGAGATGATCAGCGCGATCGCGGTCAGGATGACCGCGAAAACGATCGCGAGCAGAGGCGGCAGCAGCCTCGTACGCCAGGAACTCACGCTGCACCTTCTTCGTCTTCGGAAGCACCCGTCATCGCGGAGCCCAGTTGCTGCGGGGTCACGGTCGCGGGGTCGGCCTCGCCGACCAGCCGCCCGCGGAGCATGACCTGGATGGTGTCGGAAAGCCCGATCAGCTCGTCGAGGTCGGCCGACACCAGCAGCACGGCCAGCCCGGCCGACCGTGCCTGGCGGATCTGCTCCCAGATCAGCGCCTGAGCGCCGACGTCGACACCGCGCGTCGGATGCGACGCGATCAGCAGCACCGGGTTCCCGGAAAGCTCACGCCCGACGATCAGCTTCTGCTGGTTGCCACCCGAAAGCGCGGCTGCCGGGACGTCGATGCCCGGGGTGCGGACGTCGTACTGCTCGACGATGCGGCGGGTGTCCTGGCGTGCGCCGAGGATGTCGAGGAGCTGGCCCTTCGCGACCGGCTTCCGCGTCTGGTAGCCGAGGATCCGGTTGACCCACAACGGCTGGGTGAGCAGGAGGCTGTGCCGTGTGCGGTCTTCGGCGATGTAGCCGATGCCGGCTTCGCGGCGGGCGAGAGTCCCCAGTTTGTGCAGTTCGACGGTCTTGCCGTCGGCGCCGGCCAGTTCGATCCGGCCGCCGCCCTTGCGCATCCCCATGACCGTCTCGACGAGCTCGGTCTGTCCGTTGCCCTCGACACCGGCGATCCCCAGCACTTCACCCGCGTGCACGGTGAAGGAGATGTGGTCGAGCACGTTCCGCTCGGAACCCTCGACACTCAGGCAGACGTCGTCCAGGCTCAGAACGGCCCGGTCGGTGACGGTGGACTCGCGGGTCTCCGGGCTGGGCAGTTCCGAACCGACCATCATCTCGGCCAGCTGGCGCGAGGTGATCTTCTTCGGATCCGCCGAGCCGACCGTGGTGCCGCGGCGGATCACGGTGACCGTGTCGGCGATCGCGCGCACCTCGTCGAGCTTGTGGGAGATGAAGAGGAAGGTGAAGCCTTCCGCCTGCATCCCGCGGACCGTCTCGAACAGCGCGTCGACCTCCTGCGGCACGAGCACCGCGGTGGGCTCGTCCAGGATGATGATCCGCGCGCCGCGGTAGAGCACCTTGACGATCTCCACGCGCTGGCGGTCGGCGACGCCGAGCTCTTCGAGCAGCGTTTCGGGATGGGCGCGCAGGCCGACCTGTTCGGCGAACTTCGCCAGTTTCGTCCTGGCCGCGCGGCCGATGCCGTGCAGGTTCTCGGCGCCGAGGAAGACGTTCTCCCCGACGGTGAGGTTGTCGGCCAGCATGAAGTGCTGGTGGACCATCCCGATCCCGGCCTTGATGGCGTCCTGCGGATTGCGCAGTTTCACCGGCTCGCCGTTGATCGCGATGCTGCCCTCGTCCGGCTGCTGCATGCCGTAGAGGATCTTCATCAGGGTCGATTTGCCCGCGCCGTTCTCGCCGCAGACGGCGTGGACCTCGCCCTTGCTGACGGTGAGGTTGACGTCGGAGTTGGCCACCACACCCGGGAATCGTTTCGTGATCCCGGTCAGCTGCACGGCCGGTTCACCCCGGTCGGGGGCGTCGGTGACCTCGGCCTGGGGAGCGCTCATGAAAAGCCATCCAGTTCTCGGAGTTAAAAACAGGTGGGGCTCGGAAGGGGTTACCCTCCCGAGCCCCGCTGCAAGAAGAACCTTACTTCTGCGGCTTGTCCGAAACGGTGATCGCCCCGGAGATGATCTGGGCCTTGTATCCGTCGAGGACGTCCTTGATGTCGTCGATCTTGCCGCCGGAGGTGGCGTAGCCGACGCCGTCGACCTTGAGGTCGAACCGCTTCGGCAGCGACGTCAGGTCGCCCTTGGCCAGCGCGCGGAGGTAGTCGAACACCGCCACGTCGACGCGCTTGAGCATCGAGGTGATGATGACGTCCTTCGACGCCTCGACCGTCTTCTGGTTGTACTGGTCGGAGTCCACGCCGATGGCGAGCGCGTTGTTGGACTTCGCGGCCTCGAAGACGCCCTTACCGGAGGCACCGGCGGCGTGATAGACGACGTCCGCGCCCTTGGCGATCTGCGCGGCGGCCTTCACGTTGCCCTTCGCCGGGTCCTGGAACCCGGAGAAGTCACCGGCGGGGGTGAGGTACTCGTCCTCGATCACGGCCTTGGACGAAGCGGCCTTCACACCCTGCAGGAAACCGGCCTCGAACTTCTGGATCAGCGGCGTGTTGACCCCGCCGACGAAGCCGACGTGGCACTTCTTCGACTTGTAGGCGGCGGCGACACCGGCCAGGAACGAGCCCTGCTCTTCGGCGAAGACCAGGGAGGTGACGTTCGGGGCCTTGACGGAGTCGTCGTCGACGATCGCGAACTGGGTGTTCGGGAACTTCGGCGCGATCGCGGCGACGGCCTTGGCGTAGGCGAAGCCGACCGCGATGACCGGGCTGAAGCCCTGCGCGGCGAGCTGGTCGAGACGCTGCGACTTCGCGGCCTCGTCCTCCGACGTCGCCGCGGTGCTCTCGCTGACCGTGGCGACGCCGAGTTCGCTCTTCGCCTTGTCGGTACCGGCGGCGGCCGAGTCGTTGAACGACGCGTCACCACGACCACCGACGTCGAAGGCCAGCGCGACCTTGAGCTTGCTGCCGTCGACCTTCTCCGCCTGGGCACTGCTGCTCGAAGCGGCGGCCGCGGCGGGCGGCTTCTGCGCGGTCACGCAGCTGGCGGACTGATCCCCCGAGCCGGCGTTGTTGTTGTTATTCCCCGCACCGGAATCCTTCGCGCACCCGGCCAGCACAAGAGCACCGGCCATAGCCGCGGCGGTCAGCGCGGTTCCACGCATGCGACGCAACGTGTATCTCCCTCCCCGCTGATCCAGCGGATGGTCCGAAGAAAACGACCCGGCGACACTGCCGGGTTCGACCGAGAGACGGTACCTAACGGCTGCTTGGCCGCCATAGGAAAGGCACGCTACGTAACACAAACGTTTACTCATGAGTCGCACGTGCGACTGACGGAGTACTGACGGTGATCACGACGGCGGTAGAGCCAAGGGGATCACCAGCAGCGTCGTCTGCGACCCCCGTCACTCGATCGGGAACGCTCGATGTCTGGTCCATCACACAGACGAACCCGGAGGTGAGCCCACCGTGAGGAGCGGGTCTAGCATCCTTTTCATCCACGCTCGATGACCATGATCTCGGCACCGTCGCCGGAGCCGTCCCAGGTGGACGTCCCGGCGGCAGGCGCGGAAACCAGCGGTCAACGGGCCCGAGCCATGACGTTGGAGGCCGTTCACCGATGTCCACCACGGCTAGCACCGCCACCGAGGCGGCCGCGAGCGATCGGGCGGGTGCCTCACGCCGGCAAGGGACCTTCTACCGGGGAGACCCCGGTATGTGGTCCTGGGTGCTGCATCGCATCACCGGCGTAGCCACTTTCTTCTTCCTCTTCGTGCACGTGCTCGACACCGCGCTCGTGCGCGTGTCGCCCGACACGTACAACGAGGTCATCGAGACCTACAAGACCCCGCTGGTCAACCTGCTCGAAGTCGGCCTTGTCGGCGCGGTGCTGTTCCACGCGCTCAACGGCATCCGGGTCATGCTGGTCGACTTCTGGGAAAAGGGACCGAAGTTCCAGAAGCCGATGCTCTGGACGATCCTGGCCATCTGGGTCGTGGTGATGATTCCCGGGGCCTTCTTCATGATGAAGCGCACCATCGAGACCATGTTCGGGGGTCACTGACCATGGCTGAACTCGCCCTCGAGCGCCCGCGCGCGCCGAAGCGCGCCGCCGCCCGCCGCAGCAACTTCGAGCTCTACAGCTGGCTGTTCATGCGCATCTCGGGCATGGCCCTGATCGTGCTGGTGCTCGGCCACCTGTTCATCATGAACATCCTCGACGGCGGCGTGCACCGCATCAACTGGGGCTTCGTCGCCGGCCGCTGGGCCTCGCCGTTCTGGCAGTTCTGGGACCTCTCGATGCTCTGGCTCGCCGAGATCCACGGCGGCAACGGGCTGCGGACGATCATCGACGACTACGCCCGCAAGGACAGCACCCGGTTCTGGCTGAAGATCGTGCTCTACGTCTCGATGGTGTTGATCCTCGCCGTCGGCACGATGGTGATCTTCACCTTCGACCCGGGTCTCTCGGCCAACTGACGCCCACCACACGTTCAAAGCGGAGTCCTCAATGCAGTTCCACAAGTACGACGTGGTGATCGTCGGAGCCGGGGGTGCCGGCATGCGCGCCGCCATCGAGTCCGGCCAGCGCACCCGCACCGCGGTCCTCACCAAGCTCTACCCCACGCGTTCGCACACCGGCGCCGCCCAGGGCGGGATGTGCGCCGCGCTGGCGAACGTCGAAGAGGACAACTGGGAGTGGCACACCTTCGACACGATCAAGGGCGGCGACTACCTGGTCGACCAGGACGCCGCCGAGATCATGGCGAAAGAGGCCATCGACGCCGTCCTCGACCTGGAGAAGATGGGCCTGCCGTTCAACCGGACGCCCGAGGGCAAGATCGACCAGCGCCGCTTCGGCGGGCACACCCGTGACCACGGCAAGGCCGCGGTGCGCCGCGCCTGCTACGCCGCGGACCGCACCGGCCACATGATCCTGCAGACGCTGTACCAGAACTGCGTCAAGCACGGCACCGAGTTCTTCAACGAGTTCTACGTCCTCGACCTGGTCCTGACCCCGGACGAGAACGGCAACCCGGTCGCCTCCGGCGTCGTCGCCTACGAGCTGGCCACCGGCGAGCTGCACGTCTTCCAGGCGAAGTCGATCGTGTTCGCCACCGGCGGCGCGGGCAAGATCTTCAAGACGACGTCGAACGCGCACACCCTCACCGGTGACGGCCTCGGCATCATCTTCCGCAAGGGCCTGCCGCTGGAGGACATGGAGTTCTTCCAGTTCCACCCGACAGGTCTGGCCGGGCTCGGCATCCTCATCTCCGAGGCCGTGCGCGGTGAGGGCGGCATCCTCCGCAACGCCGACGGCGAGCGGTTCATGGAGCGCTACGCCCCCACCATCAAGGACCTCGCGCCGCGCGACATCGTCGCCCGGTCGATGGTGCAGGAAGTGCTGCAGGGCCGCGGTTGCGGGCCGAACAAGGACTACGTCGTCCTCGACGTCACGCACCTGCCGGAAGAGACGCTGAACGCGAAACTCCCGGACATCATGGAGTTCTCCCGGACCTACCTGGGCGTCGACCCGGTGACGGAGCCGGTGCCGGTGTTCCCGACCTGCCACTACGTGATGGGCGGAATCCCGACCAACATCCACGGCGAAGCGTTGCGGGACAACGAGAACGTCATCCCCGGCCTGTACGCCGCGGGTGAGGTGGCCTGCGTGTCCGTGCACGGCTCGAACCGTCTCGGCACCAACTCGCTGCTCGACATCAACGTGTTCGGCCGCCGCGCCGGCATCGCCGCCGCGGAGTACGCGCTGGCGCACGAGTACGTCGAGCTGCCGGAGAACCCGACCACCATCGTCGAAGAGCAGCTTTCGGGCCTGCTGTCCGAGCACGGCGACGAGCGCGTCGCCGACATCCGCACCGAGCTGCAGAAGACGATGGACTCGCACGCTTCGGTGTACCGGACCGAGGACACGCTGAAGCAGGCGCTGACCGACGTCCAGGCGCTCAAGGAGCGCTACGGCCGGATCACCGTGTCGGACAAGGGGAAGCGGTACAACACCGACGTCCTCGAGGCCATCGAGCTGGGCTTCCTGCTCGAACTCGCCGAAGTCCTCGTCGTCGGCGCCCTGGCGCGCAAGGAATCCCGCGGCGGGCACGCCCGCGAGGACTACCCGACCCGCGACGACACGAACTTCATGCGGCACACCATGGCCTACAAGCAAGGTGAAGGACTGGCGTCGGACATCCGTCTCGACTACAAGCCGGTGACCTTCACCCGCTACGAACCGATGGAGCGGAAGTACTGATGACCACGGCTACCCCCGAGAAGTCGGAGGCCGTGTCCTCCGACCACACGCCGATCACCGTCACCCTGAAGATCCTGCGGTTCAACCCCGAGGTCGACAACGAGCCGCACTGGGAGTCCTACGACGTCCCGGCGCAGCGCACCGACCGGCTGCTGAACCTGCTCTTCTACGTGAAGGACTACCTCGACGGGACGTTCGCGTTCCGGCGTTCGTGCGCGCACGGCGTCTGCGGTTCCGACGCGATGCAGATCAACGGCATCAACCGGCTGGCGTGCAAGGTCCTGATGAAGGACCTGTTGGAGAGCAACGGCAAGAAGACCACCATCACCATCGCGCCGATCAAGGGCCTGACGACGCTCAAGGACCTTTACGTCGACATGGACCCGTTCTTCGAGGCGTACCGGGCGGTCAAGCCGTACCTCATCGCCTACGGCAACGAGCCCACGCGCGAGCGGATCCAGTCGCAGGCCGACCGCGACCGGTTCGACGACACGACCAAGTGCATTCTGTGCGCCTGCTGCACGTCCTCGTGCCCGGTGTACTGGAACGACGGCTCGTACTTCGGCCCGGCCGCGATCGTCAACGCGCACCGGTTCATCTTCGACTCGCGTGACGAAGGCGCCGAAGAGCGGCTCGACATCCTGAACGACGCCGAAGGCGTGTGGCGCTGCCGGACGACGTTCAACTGCACCGACGCCTGCCCCCGAGGCATCCAGGTCACGAAGGCAATCCAAGAAGTCAAGCGCGCCCTCCTCTTCAAGCGCGTCTAACTCTTCCTCGTAGCGCGTGAAGGCCCCCTTCCCTCGGCTGAGCCGAGGGAAGGGGGCCTTCACGCGCTAGTGGAGTTATCCACAGGGGGCGGGTTATCCACAGGTCCGAGAAATGGGTCTGGTGCTGAGGACAATGCCGCGCTCATCCTGATCATCATGGTCATCAGGGGGAAATGGGCTCAGCATCCCGAACTGCTGCTGGCGAGAAGTCGCAATGGCGTCATCCGGGTCGCCGACCTGGAATCGGAGGACATGAGCAGCAGCACGATCTACGCGCGCTGCCTGCCAGGTGGGCCCTGGCAACGTCCCCTGCCGGGCATCGTGCTTTTGCACAACACCGAACCGACACCGAACGAACTACTCACGGCCGCATTGCTCTACAGCGGTGCCAAGAGCATGCTCACCGGCGTCGCGGCCTGCCGTCTGCACGGCTTGCGCCCAGCGGCGCTTCCGAAGGGCGACGACCTGCACATGCTCATCCCGCATGAACGGAAGGTCCGCAGTACCGGCTTCGTCACCATGGAACGGACAATCCGGTTCCCGGAGCCGAAGACGATCGGAGAAGTGCCGACGGCACCTCTGGTTCGCGCGACCACGGACGCGGTCCGGCGGCTTCGCGAATCAAGTCCGGTGGAAGAGGTATTGATCGAAGCGGTCCAAAGTGGTCGCTGCTCACCGCAGGCCCTCCTCTGGGAGCTCAACCACGGCACCCAACGGGGAACCGCGATCCCCCGCCGGCTGCTTTCGAGCTGGATCGATATCCGTTCGATGGCTGAATCGCGTGCACGCACACTAAGCCGCCGCCTGCCCACGCCACCGAGCCATTGGAACTGCGAGGTCTTCGACAACCGTGGCAAGTACCTCGGTCGCCCGGACGCCTGGTGGGACGAGGTCGGCCTTGCTTGGGAAATAGACTCGTTCGATTTCCATTTCCGGCGGGCCGACTACTCACGAACCGTGAACCGAAACGCTCGCTACACCGCATCAGGAATCCTCGTCGTGCAGACACTCCCTTCCCGTCTCCGGGACGACCCGGCCGGCGTGCTCACCGAACTGATCGCCGCGCACGAAGTCGCCGCCGCTCGCCCACGCCCCGCTGTACGCCTCGCCGCCGCCGCGTGAAGGACTCCTTCCCTCGGCTGAGCCGAGGGAAGGAGTCCTTCACGCGACCCAATGGCTACTCGGGGGTGCGTGCAGCGGCAGCGGAGGTGGTGGTGGTGGAGGCGGTGCCGGGAAGGAGGTCGAAGGCGTCCGGGTCGATGTAGTCGACAGCGCCTGTGCTCACATCCCGCAACATGTTGTACAGCCCGGCCATCACCGCTCGCGTGAAGTGTTCGCGGTGCTGCTGCCCCAGCGTCTGCGTCTGACCGCGCACCTCGAACAGCACCGTGCCCGTCCCGTTCAACGCGAACGAACACCGCGCCTGACCCGGCAGGTCACGATCGGCCGCGTGTGGGTAGCGCGCACCGACGAAGCCGCCCGACGTCATCCCGTTGAACCCGCTGATCGCCAGCTGCCGCGATTCGTCCTTTGTGTACACGTCGCGATACTTCGCGTACTTCTGGCCGGGCTCGAAGAACTTGTCCGGCAGCGGCGGGTAGTCGATGCCGACGTCGAGGAGCCGGTTGCTGCCGTCCTGCCGGACACACGCCCCTTGATGATGCAGATCGACGTAGACGTCGGGCACCTTGCCGCGCTGCTTGGTCAGATTCATGTACACCGAGCGCAGCGCCCGCGCCTCGGGCGTGATGAACCAGCCGGGCTCCTCCGACGCACCAGGAAAGTCTTCCGCGCGCGGGACGTAGTTCAGGTCCGGGTTGAAGTCGCGGTTGACGTCGAAACCGGGCCGCTTCCGGTAGTCGTCGCCCTGGAGGACGTCGCTGAGGTAGTTCCAGGCCGGCGGACGGTCCTTGAGCTGGGGGAACTTCTGTTGCACTTCCGCCCAGGAGAGATCGTTGCCGCGCCGGTCGAGTTCGGCGCCGTCCGGGTTCAGCTTCGGGACCGCGACGAAGGTGATGGTCTTCCGCAGCCGCTCGGCGTCCCGGGATTCCGACGTGCCGAGGTAGTCGAGAATGCGCAGAAGCGCGTCGGTGCCGGTCTTCTCGTTCCCGTGGATCTCGCTGGACACCACGAAGACCTTCGGGCCGGTCCCGACGGTCGCCTGGTGGATCACCCGGCCGCGGTTGGACCGCCCGGCCTCTTTGACCGCGACCCGCCCCTTGCTCACCCGTTCGAGCCTGCCGAGTTCCCGGACCATCTCCCGGTAGTCGGTGAACTCGTTGATCGGCAGGTCTCTCGGTTCCTCGCTACAAGGTCGAGCAGGAGCTTCCACCGCCGCCGCGGGTGCGCTGAGAAGCGGGACCATCGCCAGACCCGCCACCACGGGAACCAACCGACCGAACACCGTCATCATGAACTCCCATCAGCCGAAAAGTGCCGGAAACGAAACCGGGGCCGGCCCACGAACGTGGATCGGCCCCGGCACTCGAAAGAACTACTTCACCGCGTCCAGAGCGTTGACGCGGCCGTGGCCGTAGTACGAGTTGTCCTTCGCCGGGCCTTCGCAGACCGGCGCCGCGGTGCCGCACGCGACAGCGTCCGCCTGGTGCTCGAGGAGCCACCTCAGCGCCACGGGCGGAGCGTGCCGGAAACGGGACGCCAGCAGCGCGGCGACGCCGGCGACGTGCGGGGACGCCATCGAGGTGCCGCACTTGGTGCCGTACGCACCGTTGAAGATCGTCGACAGCGGGCAGCCCGCACCCTGGCCGGCGGGCGGAATCTGGGCGCGGTCGCCACCGGGGGCGGTGACCGAAACGTCGTCACCGTAGTTGCTGAACGACGACTTCGTGCCCGCGTAGCCGATGGACGAGACGTTGACGACGCCGTCGATGGCCTTGGGCAGGATGCCGCAGCTCTGGTCGACCGGGTGGGGGCGGTTCGGGTCGGTGGTCTGCTCGTCCGGGTCGAAACCGCTGTTGCCGGCGGCGGCGACGTTCAGCACGCCACGACCGGTCGAGTAGGCCACCGCGCGACGGACGGCTTCGTACGCGGCCGCGTCGCCCGGCTCCTTCGAGCAGTAGAACATGCCCGGGTCGATGTAGTAGCTGTTGTTCGTCACCGGGAAGCGGTGCTTCGCGGCCCACATGAACCCGCAGACGGCGGCTTCGGGAAGGATCAGGCCGTCGTCGTTCACGACCTTCACCGACGCCAGCTTCACACCGGGCGCGATGCCCGTGAAGCCGCGCGCGGCGTCCTTGCCGGCGATCGTGCCGGCGACGTGCGTGCCGTGATCGGAGTTCGTCGGCGCCCAGGAGGCGGGCGTGGTGTCCGGCGCGCCGGAGTTGCACCCGGCCGACGTCTTCGGGTCCAGGGCGTTCTTCAGCGCGGGGTGGGTGGGCTCGATACCCGAGTCCAGCACGCCGACGGTCACCGAGCGGCTGCCACCGGAGACCTTGTTCGCCTCGGGAGCCTGGATCGCCCGCATGTCCCACTGCTGGGCCGAGAGGTCATCCTCGACGGCGACGCTGGTGGTCTCTTCGCTCTCCTTGGTGTCGACCACGGCCGAGCGGGTCGACCGGGCCGAGGCCGCCGGCGGGAACGCCACGTCGCGGCCGCCCGAGTAGGCGCGGTAAACGCCGATCTTCGCCTGGAAGTCGGCGTTGCGCGAGGTCGCGACCGCGACCCCGATCTCCGGGTAGTACGCCACCTTCTCGCCGCACTTGGCGCGCAGCTCGGTGTCGACCTTGCGCTCCGGGGTACGCGGGTTGTAGAGCACCACGTAGTTGAACGGCGTGCTCGCGGTGTCGCACTGTGATGCGAGTGCGGGCGCGGGCGCGGCACTCGCCGACGGGGCCGCGAACACGCTTCCCGCCGCCGCCGCGACGAGCGCGGGGACGAGCAGGCGTCTGATCCGGGACATTCAACCTCCATGATTCGGTGGAGTGAACGTAAAGGAGCCGACGCCGGGACCGCCACCGTCAAAAGGACGACAAACCTGATCAGGCGTCAGCCTTTTCCGCGTCTCGTGACTTGGCGCCACGAAGCGTGCGCAGACCGATCACACCGACGATGGTGCCGAGCACGAACGAGACGACCGTCAGCACGGCGTGCACGATGAAGTAGGCGGTGGGCGAGCCGTCGGCGGCCCAGGCGCGGTCGCTGTCCCAGAGGTTCTTGGCGAACGTGATCCAGATGATCCACGACCAGACGCCGAAACCCAGCAGGAACATCGAAGTACCTCGCGAAATGCGCATGCCCCTGAGTATGCAGCGAGCGCGGCGACGCTACATTGCTCGGGTGCACAGCGCTATCTCCCGGTCGCTCATGGTCCTCATCTCCGGTGTGCTCGCCCTCGCGGTGACCCCCGTGGCCACAGCCGCGCCGAAGCCACCAGCCCAGGCACAGCCGTGCGCGAACAAGTCGACGCCTCCGCCGCCGATCGACACCTCCGAGAAACCTCGTCCCGGCGAGGCCGCACCGGCGCCGCTGCCCGTGCCGCCGGTGCCGGTGGGCGGCGAGCGGATGGCCGAATGCGGGCTCGTGCTGCCGAAGCGCGCGCTGAACCCGCCCGAGGGGACCACCGCCACGTCCTGGGTGCTGCAGGACCTGGAGACCGGCGACATCCTCGCCGCGAAGGACCCGCACGCCCGTCAGCGGCCTGCGTCGCTGATCAAGACCCTGCTCGCGCTGGTCGTGGTCACCGAACTGCCGCCGCGCAAGGTCATCACGCCGACCAAGGAGGACGCCGAGCAGGAGTGCACCTGCGTCGGCATCGTCGCCGGCGGTCAGTACACAGTGGACGACCTGCTGCACGGACTGCTGATGCACTCCGGCAATGACGTGGCGCACGCGCTCGCCAGCACGCTGGGCGGGGTCGAGGCCACGATCATGAAGATGAACACGCTGGCCGCCCGCATCGGCGCCACCGACACGCGGGCCGCGACGCCGTCCGGGCTCGACGGCCCCGGCATGTCGACCTCGGCCTACGACATGAGCCTGATCTTCCACTACGCGATGAAACAGCCGGAATTCGCGAAGGTGGTCAAGACCAAGAACTTCGAAATCCCGGCCAGCGCCGGAAAACCGGCCATTCCGGTCTATAACGACAACAAGCTTCTCTCGTCCTATCCCGGGTTCCTCGGCGGCAAGACCGGCTTCACCGACGACGCGCGCCACACCTACGTCGGCGGCGCGCTCCAGAACGGGCACCGGGTCGCGGTCGTGCTCCTTCGCGCCGAGCAGCGGCCGACGCGGGTTTCCGAACAGGCCGCGAAACTGCTCGACTACGGCATCGCGCTGCGCGAGGACAAGGCCGAATCGGTCGGGCGGATCGACTACAAACCGACCGAGACCGTGGACACCGGCGCCGGCCAGGCCGCGCCCAACGCCGACAACGCGACGAGCAGCGGTGCCGCCGCGGCCGCGGAAGATCCGTTCGGCACGACGGGCTGGATCATCACCCTGCTCGTCTTCCTGATCATCGTGACGGCGTTCGTCCTCGGCCACCAGCGCAAGAAGGCGATGACCGACCAGCGCTAGGTCAGGACTTCCGGTGGCCGAACCAGCCCAACAGCGCGCCGGTCGCGAAAGCCCCGCTGACGGCACCGAGCCCCGGCCCCTGCTGAACGGTCACCCTCGGGTGGATGGACACAGGGGCCGGCGGCTCGATGACGGTCGACAGGTTCTCCTTCGCCGTCGCCGTCCACGCGGTGACGAACAGCAGGAACCTCGAAACGAGGTTGGCGAACACGAGCAGCCCGATCACCGGCCCGAACAGGGTGAACGCCGGGGATTTCGTGACGCTGCCGAGGTACAGGGTCGCGCCCTGCTGGAGCACGATGAACCCGACCGCGGCGAAGATCGCGCCCTTGACAGCGCTGCGCAGCGCGACGTGCTCGCGGGGCAGCCTCGCGATGACCCAGAGGAACACGAGCGTGTTCGCGAGCAGGCCGAGCAGGATCGTCGCGACCTTCAGCAGGAACACGGCCCAGCCCTGGTCTTCCAGGCCGACGAGTTCGAGCAGGAACCGCCCGATCCCGCTGCCCGCCGCGGTGAGGCCGAACGAGACCGCCAGCGCGAGACCGAGGCCGACCAGGGACAGCAGGTCCTTGATCGTCGTCGAAACCAGCGGCAGCTGCTGCTTTTCCTGGCCCCACTGCGCTGTCAGGGCGTCACGCAGGTTCGTCATCCAGCCGATGCCGGAGTACAGCGCGAGCACCAGGCCGAACACCCCGATGCCGCCGCCGGACTTCAGTGCCGCGCCGACGATGCCGCCGACCAGGTCGCGCAGGCCGTCGGGCACCGACTTGTTGATGCCGTCGGTGATCTGGTTCAGCACGGTCTGATCGCCGGCGACCACCATCCCGACGATCGCGAAGGCGACCATCAGGATCGGGATCACCGAAAGCACACTGAAGTAGGTGATGGCCGCGGCGTAGTGGTTGCCGTAGCGCTCGGTGAAGGCGTCGTTCGCCCGGATGAGGTGATCGAGCCAGCCGTACTTCCGCCTCAATCGCGGTAGCAGCTTGTCCTCGTCCGGCTTCGCGCCGTCATCTTTCGCCACCATGAAACGCTAACCACGCTGCGACGACACCGCAGCGCGAGTCAGCCTGCCGGGGGAAGGAACCCGATGTTCTCGTAAACGTTCCGCAAGGTCACCGAGGCGACTTCGCGGGCACGTTGCGCGCCGAGAGCGAGGGCCTTGTCGAGCTCGGCGACGTCGTCCATGTAGGACTGGACGCGGGCCTGGACCGGGGTGACCCAGTCGACGAACGCCTCGGCGACGCCCTTCTTCAGATCGCCGTAACCCTTGCCCTCGTAAGCGGTTTCGAGTTCGGCGACCGGCTGGTCGGTCAGCGCGGAAAGGATCGTCAGCAGGTTCGAGACGCCCGGCTTGTTCTCGGTGTCGAAGACGATCTCGCGGCCGGTGTCGGTGACCGCCGAACGCACCTTCTTCGCCGACTTCTTCGGCTCTTCGAGCAACTCGATGAGGCCGTTGCCGGTCGACGAGGACTTGCTCATCTTCGCGGTCGGGTCCTGCAGGTCGTAGATCTTCGCGGTGTCCTTGACGATATGCGGCTCCGGCACGGTGAACGTCTTGCCGTAGCGGTTGTTGAACCGCTGAGCGAGGTTGCGCGTCAGCTCCAGGTGCTGCCGCTGGTCTTCGCCGACGGGGACCTCGTTCGCCTGGTACAGCAGGATGTCCGCGGCCTGCAGGACCGGGTAGGTGAACAGGCCGACGCTGGCGCGATCCGTGCCCTGCTTGGCGGCCTTGTCCTTGAACTGCGTCATCCGGCTCGCCTCGCCGAAGCCGGTCTGGCATTCCAGCACCCAGCCCAGCTGGGCGTGCTCGGGCACGTGGCTCTGGACGAACAGCGCGCTGCGGGCCGGGTCGACGCCGAGCGCCAGCAACTGCGCGGCCGAGCGGCGCGTGCGGTCGAGCAGCACCTTCGGGTCCTGCTCGACGGTGATCGCGTGCAGGTCGACCACCATGTAGAAGGGGTCGTGCGTGTCCTGCAGCCGCACCCATTGCCGCAGCGCACCCAGGTAGTTGCCCAGGTGGAACGAGTCGGCTGTCGGCTGGATCCCGGAGAGGACCCGAGGGCGCTTCAGTTCATCGGACACGCCCGGATTCTGTCAGGCCCGGCCGCGACCGGTCACCCGAGGTCGACCCGGCCGAAAGGTCTAAACGGTTAACCGCCACATACTTCCGACGGTTCTGAGCGAGGTGTCCGATTCCTAGCGTTCATGGCACCGGATCTTCCGGCCACACCGAAGGAGAACCCAGATGAAGGCACGATCACTGCTGATGGGCTTGGCCATCGCGGCCGCGGCCGTCTTCACACTCCCCGGCGTCGCGACTGCGGCCGAGCCCACCGGTGGCGTCCAGCCGAACATCGTCGGCGGCGGCAACGCGAGCCAGGTCTACCCGTTCATGGTGTCCCAGCAGTCGAGCAGCGGTGGGCACCAGTGTGGCGGCTCACTGATCAGCTCGACCTGGGTGGTCACCGCGAAGCACTGTGGCACGCCGTACCAGGTGCGCGTCGGCACCACGAACCGCACCAGCGGCGGCACCGTGGCCCGCGTGGCCCAGCGGATCGCCCACCCGAGCGCCGACCTGGCGCTGCTGCGTCTCTCGACGGCGGTGTCGCAGGCGCCGGTCACGATCGCCGCTTCGTCCGGGGCCGTCGGCACCGCGACGCGGATCATCGGCTGGGGCCAGACCTGTGCCCCGGCCGGCGGCTGTGGCGCCCCGATCACCCTGCAGGAACTGAACACCTCGATCGTCGCCGACTCCAGGTGCCTCGGCATCAGCGGCGCGAGCGAGATCTGCACCAACAACCCCGGCGGGAACAAGGGCGCCTGCTACGGCGACTCGGGCGGCCCGCAGGTGAAGCAGGTCAGCGGTGTCTGGCAGCTGGTCGGCGCCACCAGCCGCGCGGGCAACAACAGCAGCACCTGCGCGACCGGGCCGTCGATCTACGTGGACGTCCCCTACTTCCGCAGCTGGATCCGCACCAACAGCGGAGTCTGATCCGGCACCCGCGTCGCCCCAACGTCCCCGAGGGCGGCGCGGGCCCAGCCGGTTCAGCAACGAACCGTGCGGAAGATCGAAGAGCCGCTCCAGCAGCGCGACCGCCTTCAGGGAGTCGCACCGCTCGGGGCGGCTTCTTCCTGTCCGCCAGTAGCTCAGGGTCGCGACACTGACCCGGACGCCCTGCTGGGCGAGCCGGTGGCGGATCCGGTCGAGGCCGAGGCCGCTGTCCACGATCGCCCGGTCCAGGGCACGGGGGAAAGGGTCACTGGGCCGGGTTTGACGCCGCGTCACCGTCATGGACCCGAGCGTGGCGATCAGTGCGCGGCTAAACAATCCGGAGGGGACTAGGTGCCACTACCCAAGTAATCCCGACGACTTGCGTTTCGCCCCCTAATCGCGATCTGAGCGACGGGAGGGGTGCAGGTCAGGGGCGCTGGGGGCGGGTGAGGACGTCGTCCTCGGCGAGCACGGCTTCGGCCATGGCGGTGACGCCCTGGCCGGCGGGCCGGCCCGGGACCGGGATGGTGGGAACGGCCGTCGCGCGCGCCTTGCGGCGCTGGCGGAAGACGCCGAAGGCCATGCCGACGATGCCGAGCGCGACGGCGATCAGGCCCACCGGGCCGAGCAGTCCGAACGCCATCTCGGAACGCGAAGTCGTATCGGCTGCCGAGGCCGGCCCAGCGCCCGCGACGAGCAGCGCGACCGGGATCGCGACGACCGCCGCCGCCCTGGCCGCGGGCAGAGCCGACCGCATCAGGAGATGAACTGGGTTCCGCACCGGAGTGCCTCCCGTGACGTGACATTGCTGAACATGAACGCTAACCCGAACGAGTGAGCATTTGCATGTTGCTGGTCAAAAAACTACCGAGCGTGTCAAGACCTGTGGGTTCTGATCAACCCGGGGCACGAGAGTAGCGCCCGAGTGGGGGACCCTTTCGAGCGCCCCTCTCCTCAAAGTCGTCGCAGGTAGAAGGGTTTCTGACAAAACCGGACAGGGTTAGGCCATTCGGCTGTCACGCCACGGCCGAACAGGGAGCAATTACCGTTCATCGGTTGGTTTCTTGTACGCAATGGTCTATACCTGTTGGCCATACCCCTTAAAAGGTATAGACCAATCCCCCTGCATGGTCCCCTCGTGCGAAGGAGCCACCGATGTCTCTTCGACGTATTCTCGCCGCGGTCGCCGCCACGTTCGCAGCCACCACCGTCGCCGTCGTCGTCCCCGCCCAGACCGCCTCCGCGGCGGACTGCGTCGCGCCATGGAACGCGAGTTCGGTCTACTGGGGCGGCAACACCGCCTCCCACAACGGTCACAACTGGTCCGCGAAGTGGTGGACACAGAACGAAGCTCCCCCGGCGCAGGTCTGGGCCGACCAAGGCGCCTGCGGCGGCACGACCAACCCGCCGAACCCGTCCGGCTTCGTGGTCAGCGAAGCCCAGTTCAACCAGATGTTCCCGAGCCGGAACTCCTTCTACACCTACAGCGGCCTGGTCACCGCCCTGAGCGCGTACCCGGCCTTCGCGGGTACTGGCAACGACACGATCAAGAAGCAGGAGGCGGCGGCCTTCCTGGCGAACGTCAGCCACGAGACCGGCGGCCTGGTCCACATCGTCGAGCAGAACCAGGCCAATTACCCGCACTACTGCGACACGAGCCAGTCCTACGGCTGCCCGGCGGGCACCGCCGCCTACTACGGCCGAGGCCCGATCCAGCTGAGCTGGAACTTCAACTACAAGGCCGCCGGCGACGCGCTGGGCCTGCCGCTGCTGACCAACCCGTGGCTGGTGCAGAACGACGCGGCGGTCGCCTGGAAGACCGGCATCTGGTACTGGATGACCCAGAACGGTCCCGGCACGATGACCCCGCACAACGCGATGGTCAACAGCCGCGGCTTCGGCGAGACCATCCGCAGCATCAACGGCAGCATCGAGTGCAATGGCGGGAACCCCGGCCAGGTGCAGAGCCGCGTGAGCAAGTACCAGCAGTTCGTCGGGATCCTCGGCGTCGCCGCCGGGAACAACCTGTCCTGCTGATCCCTCCAGGGAGCTGAAGGGGCCTTTCACCGCATGCCACGCGGTGAAAGGCCCCTTCGTCACGTCTTACGTGGGGAATCCCCATCGAGGGAACCGAGCAGGCGCCGCAGCGAACGGTCCAGGACGTCGAGGTCGTCGCCCAGTGGCGAAAGCAGCTTCGTGACGTTCGCGGTGTGCTCGCTCATCGCCGCGTCGACGACCTCGAACCCGCGCTCGGTCAGCGAGACCCGGAAACTGCGCCGGTCTTCCGGATCCAGCGCGCGCTCGACCAGGCCCGCGGACTCGAGCCGGTCGATCCGGCTGGTCATCCCCGCCCGGGACATCATCAGCGTCGCGGACAGCTCGGACGGCATCAGCGTGTACGGCTTCCCCGATCGCCGGAGAGCCGCGAGCACGTCGAACTCCCCCTGCTTGAGGCCATGTTTCGCGAACACGGCCTCCACCATCGGCGTCGTCAGCATCGCCACGCGGCCGAGCCGTCCGGCGACCCCGATCGCGGTCAGTTCCAGCTCCGGTCGCTCCCGATGCCATGCACCGACGACGGCGTCGATCGCGTCGCCCTCGTTCTGCTCTTCACTCACGACCACAGTCTATTCGACTGGAGATAGTTTGACAGCTAACTATCAGCAGTGGAACCATCCTGGTATGACCCAGCGCATCGAAACCCGCGAACCCGTCCTCGTCCGCGCCATCGAAGCCGAAAAGGTCGGCGCGGCCCCCACGCTCGTCACCCTGCTCGCCGACGTCTCGACCACAGGCGGAGTGATGAGCAGCGCGAGAACCCAGCTCGGCGTCGGCGCCGACGGAGCGGCACCGCACTATCACACCGGTTCCGCCGAGATGTTCTTCATGGTCGGCGGACGACTGGAAGTCCTTGTGGGAGAAGAGATCGTCACCCTCTCGGAAGGCGACATGCTCGTCGTCCCGCCGCGGACGACGCACGCTTTCCGCGCGGCGACGGACTCACCGGCGGACGTACTGATCGTGTTCATTCCCGGCGTGGAACGGTTCGACTACTTCCGGCTGCTGGAGAAGGTCGGGCACGGCCAGGCGACGGTGCAGGATCTGTTGGACAACCAGGAAAGGTTCGACAACCACTTCGTCGAGAGTCCTGTGTGGACGGAGAGCGCGCGACAGTGTCAGTAGCCGCGCGGCGGATATCCCTGCGGCGGGCCGTAGGGACCTGGCGGCGGATATCCCTGCGGCGGGTATTGGGGCGGATATCCCGGCTGCTGCGGCGGATATCCGTAATGCGGCGGAGGCGGGTACTGCTGCGGATACCCGGGCTGGTGCGGCGGGTACGGCTGCTGCGGGTACTGGGGCGGCGGGTACTGGGGCGGCGGATGTTGAGGCGGCGGCGCCTGCGGATACTGGGGCGCCACGGGCTGCTGAGGCTGCCCGCCCCCGAGGTGGAAAGGCAGCTGCGGCACCAGTTGCGCGAGCTTGCCCAGCGTCGCGAGCACGTCCTCCGGCTTGGTCCGGCCGAAGATCGGGTGCTCGGTGTAGACCAGTTCGCTTCCCACCAGCGACCAGTTGTGCAGCTTCAAGGACCGCATCGCGGCGGCCACCTGCGGCGTGAGCACCTGGACCGCGACGTTCGGATCGGTGTCGATCAGCTTGTACCAGCGGTTGAACTTCCGGTCCGCGGTGGCGGGTTCGGGGTACTGCTCGACATCCCAGGCGGATTCGATGCTCGACGCGATCTGGAAGTTCGGCATCGGCGCGGGCAGGGTGATCACCCAGACCGAGTCGATGGTGATCTCTTCGAGCTCGTTGACCTTCTTGTTGGTCCAGCGCGTGTGCACGCTGGTGACCGTCGGGCGGCGGTGATAGTCGAAAACGCTGAACCGCAGCCCCTGGTACGCGCCGCTGAGCGCGCCGAACGCCAGCCGCTTGTCGCCGCGCTGGCTGAACGGCAGCACCGTCCAGCGTTCGAGCATGTTCGGCGCGTCCGGGCTGAACTCCCACCCGTACTGGCCGGACATCTGATGGCGCTCGGCGTTCGTCGCCTCGATGCGCCTGGCTTCGCTCGTCTCCATGACCGACCCCCGGTTTCCCGTCTGCAGGCTAGCCGGAACCAGCCAGTCCGGGGGACCTACCCTTCCAGCAACCGCCGCAGAACATCGACAAGCCCGGGGAGTCTCTCAGTGAGAACTTGCCAAACCAGTGCGTCGTCGACCGTCGCGTATCCGTGAATGAGAATGTTGCGAAAGGCAACGATGCGGCCCAGATCGGGTATTTGTGCGGCAAGCTCACCGTCTACTTTGGATAACTGATTCAGCGCCTCGCCGACGATCTCGAACTGACGCTCTACCGCCGATCGCAGCATGGCATTCGCCCGGTAGCCTGCGAAGTCCTCTCCCTTGCTGAACTCGCTGAGCAGATCCGCGGCATGGACCGCGTCCCACAGGTAGGCCCGGGCGTCACGCGGCATAGAGCAGCTCCCGGGTGTCCAGAACCTCTTGTTTGAAGTACGGATTGCGGATGCTGGTGACGCTCACAAGGTCGACCGCGCGCCCCAGGACTCGTTCGAGTCCCTCTTTCAGATCGAAGTAGGTCCCGAAGTAGTCGAACCCGGGACCCGCGTCGAACTCGACGAGTACGTCGACGTCACTGGATACGACGTCGAACGACTCCTTCACGGCCGAACCGAACAAGTCGAGCCGACGTACCGAGAGCGCACGGCAAAGCTCCTCGATTTCGCCCTTCTTGCCTTCGATCAACTCATGCACGACCGCCACCTCCTGACCTGATTGTGCCCGATCAGATCTGGTAGGTCACGGTGACGGGCGCGTGGTCGGACCAGCGCCGGTCGTAGGACTCGGCGCGTTCGACCACGACCGAGGTGACCCGTTCCGCCAGCCCGGGGGTGGCGATCTGGCAGTCGATGCGCCAGCCGGTGTCGTTGTCGAACGCCTTGCCGCGGTAGGACCACCAGGTGTACGGGCCGGGGCCCTCCGGGTCGAGCTTGCGCTGCACGTCGACGTAGCCGGCGTCGCCGAAGACCCGGCCGAGCCACTCGCGTTCCTCCGGCAGGAAGCCCGAGCTCTTCTGGTTCCCGCGCCAGTTCTTCAGATCGATCTTGTCGTAGGCGATGTTCCAGTCGCCGACGACGACCACTTCACGGCCGGAGGCCTCGGCCTTGGCGCGCAGGTCGACGAGGTATGGCAGGAACGCCGCCATGAAGCGCTCCTTCTCCTCCTGGCGCGGTGTCCCGACGTCGCCGCTGGGCAGGTACAGGCTCGCGACCACGACGTTCGGCAGGTGGATCTCGGCGTACCGGCCGCTCTCCTCGAATTCGGGCTCGCCGAAGCCGATGCGGACCTCTTCCGGCTCCGCGCGGCTGTAGAGCATGACGCCGTTGCGGCCCTTCTGGTCCGACGGCGCGTGCACCACGTGCCAGCCCTCGGGCTCGGCGGCGCCGGCCGGGAGCTCCTTCAGCTCGGCACGGACCTCCTGGCAGGCGACGACGTCGGCCTTGGTGGAGGTGAGCCACTCGACGAAGCCCTTTTTCGCGGCGGCGCGGAGGCCGTTGACATTCACAGTGGAGACGGTCAGCACCCTGGGCACGCTACTCGGAGGGTCCGACAGAATTGTCAGGGGTTGAGCCGTGCCGAGAGGTCCCGTTCGTAGCGGTCCGAGATCTTCCGCAGCGACGGACCCATCGTGAACTCCAGCAACCGCAGGAATCCGTGCGTCTCGATGACGACTTCGCAGATCACCTCGGTACCCGTGCCGGTGCTCTTCAGGTGCCAGGCGCCGGCCACGGTGACCGGCCCGGGATCCAGCGTGCGGAACGCGACCTCGGCTGGTTTGTCGGCGCGGGTCAGCTCGACCTCGCTGTCCACTTCCTTGCCCCGCGGTTTCACCCGCTGGTGGTACTTCGCTCCCTGCGCACCGCCGACGCCCGCGGCGAGTGAGCACGACACCACGTCGAATCGCCACTCCGGCTGGTTGGTGAAGTCGGCGAGGTATTCGTAGACCTCGTCGATCGGCTTGGGCGTGACGACCCGGCTCCGGACCTGTTTCATGACGGACCTCCTCGCGATCCCCCGGTCACGAAGTCGCCGGAAATCGGGCACCGTTACCGGCGCTGTTCTGCGAGACTGCGCGCATGAGCGAGCTGACCGTGCTGGGCAGCTGCGGCGCCTGGCCGGAGCCGGGCCGCGCCTGCGCCGGCTTTCTCCTGGTCCACGCCGGTTTCCGGTTGGTGCTCGACCTCGGCTACGGCGCCGCGTCACGGTTGTTCGAGCACTGCCCCGACGGCGATGTCGACGCGGTGGTGGTGACCCATGAGCACCCCGATCACTGCGTCGATGTGAGCGCGCTGGGCCGGGCGCGCCATTACCGGCTGCCGGCCGCGCCGAAACTCCCGCTGCACTGCACGCCGGGCACGGTGCGACGGCTCGAAGCGCTGGAGCCGCGGCCGCATCCGACGTCCCTCTTCGACGTCCACGAGCTCGGCCCGCCGCGCGAGGTCGGGCCGTTCCGGCTGACCGCGTTCCTGTTGCCCCATCACGTGCCGAACTACGGCGTACGGCTGACCGCGCCGGGGCTGACCGTCGCCTACACCGGTGACTGCGGGCCCGGCCCGATGCTGGCGGAGCTGGCGCGGGACGCGGATCTGTTCATCGCCGACGCCACGCTGCAGGGTCCGTCACCGGAGGCGACTCCTCGCCTGGTTTCGACGGCGGGCGAGGCCGGGTACTGGGCGGAACGCGCGGGCGCCCGGCGGCTGCTGCTGACCCACTTCTGGCCCGGTTCCGACCGCGACGTCTCGGTGGCCGAGGCGCGGAAGGAGTTCAGTGGCGAGGTACTGGCGGCCGAGGAGGGCTCCCACTTGCGTTTCGCCCCCTGATCGCGATCCGGGCGACGGGTCACGGGCCGCACTTGGAGCCTTCGACCGGGGGCGCGTACTGGGCCGAGACCCACTTGCCCTCGGCGATCTTGCGGAAGCCGTTCTCGACCACCGGCAGCGCGTCGACCTTGGCGTCCTTGACGTATTTGCCGACGATCTTCTGCCCGCCGGGAACGTCGCGCGCGTTGAGCACGTCGGCCGTCACCACCACTTGGCAACCGGTCGGGCTCGAAGCGCTCGACTCCCTGTCCTGTCCCGAGACGGCGACGACGACGATCAGCGCCAAGGCGCCGCCGATGAACAGGACCGGTTTCGAGATGGCCATGACGGTCGCTCCTCGAACAAGGGAATCGTTTTCTTCCACGACCAGAGTGGCAGAAGCCGGGGCAGGGGCCCAGTTCCTGGAATGCCAACCACCCGGAGGCGCCAACCCGCGCGGTCGCGTACTACCCACCGTCACGGACTCGTGGTATGTCCCGGCGGCGGGACGAAGTACACGAAGGCCCCCTTCCTTGCGCCTGACGCAAGGAAGGGGGCCTTCAGGTACTTACAGCGAAACTCAGCCGAGCTTCTTGGCCAGGTTCTCGTCCAGCGTCGCGAGGAACTCCTCGGTGGTCTGGAACGGCTGCTCCTTGCCGATGAGCAGCGCGAGGTCCTTGGTCATCTTGCCGCTCTCGACGGTCTCGATGACGACCTTCTCGAGGTCGCTCGCGAAGCCGATCAGCTGCTGGTTCGAGTCCAGCTTGCCGCGGTGCTCGAGGCCCCGGGTCCAGGCGTAGATGGACGCGATCGGGTTGGTCGACGTCGGCTTGCCCTGCTGGTGCTGGCGGTAGTGCCGGGTCACCGTGCCGTGCGCGGCCTCGGCCTCGACGGTCCGGCCGTCCGGGGTGCGCAGGACCGAGGTCATCAGGCCGAGCGAGCCGAAGCCCTGCGCGACCGTGTCGGACTGCACGTCACCGTCGTAGTTCTTGCAGGCCCAGACGTAGCCGCCCTCCCACTTGAGCGCCGCGGCGACCATGTCGTCGATGAGGCGGTGCTCGTAGGTGATGCCCTTGGCGTCGAAGTCGGTCTTGAACTCCGCGTCGAAGATCTCCTGGAACACGTCCTTGAACATGCCGTCGTAGGCCTTGAGGATCGTGTTCTTGGTCGACAGGTAGACCGGCATCTCGCGGTCCAGGCCGTACTGCAGCGAGGCGCGCGCGAAGTCCTCGATGGACTTGCGGTAGTTGTACATCCCCATGAGGACGCCGCCGCCCTCAGGGAACTTGGCGACGTCGAACTCGATCGGCGCGGAGCCGTCGTCCGGCGTGTAGGTGATCGTCGCGGTGCCGGGGCCGGGGACCTTGAAGTTGGTCGCCTTGTACTGGTCACCGTGCGCGTGACGGCCGATGATGATCGGCTTCGTCCAGCCCGGGACGAGCCGCGGGATGTTCTGGATGACGATCGGCTCGCGGAAGATGACGCCGCCGAGGATGTTGCGGATCGTGCCGTTGGGCGAGACCCACATCTTCTTCAGGCCGAACTCCTCGACCCGTGCCTCGTCCGGCGTGATCGTGGCGCACTTGACGCCGACGCCGTGCTTCTTGATCGCGTTCGCCGAATCGATGGTGATCTGGTCGTCGGTGCGGTCCCGCTCCTCGATGCCCAGGTCGTAGTACTCGAGGTTGAGGTCCAGGTAGGGGTGGACCAGCTTGTCCTTGATGAACTGCCAGATGATGCGGGTCATCTCATCGCCGTCAAGCTCGACGACGGTGCCCTGGACCTTGATCTTGGCCATGAGCTGCGGGGCTCCTTCCGCGGATCTTCACGTTACTTCTTCAAGTCTCTCCGGTAGCGGTACAAGCGTACTGCTTAACGGTCCTGGATGGTTCCAGTAGTGGTCGGTATCAAGTCTCCACGAGGCCGATGTGTCCGACGTCACCCGGTCGCACGACGGCCATCCGGCCGTCACGGAAGGACCGGGAATCACGACATCATCGAAGCGCACTCCTCTCACCGGCCCACCGAAAGGGCGGTCCCCATGTCCACCAACCCCTACGCCTTGCCTCCGAACGAGCAGCCTCAGGCGACCTACGCCCAGCCTAGGCAGGACAGCCGTGCCGTGCCTCGCGTGCTCAGCGCGCTGGGCGGGGTTCTGCTCACCCCGGTCGCGCTCGGCCTGGTGATCTACGGCGGCACACGGCTTCAGCGGACGTTCGCGCAGTCCTTCACCATCGGCGACGATCCCCTCAGCCTGGTCCTGCTGTTCCTCGGCGGCCTTCTCCTGCTCGGCGTCGCGCTGCTCGGCGCGCTGTCCGGGATCGGACCGGTGATCGGCGGGCTCGTCTGGGGGGTGATTCCGGGGCTGACCTTCCTCCTGGGCCCGCGGGACGTCCTGAGCTTCTTCTACGACGTCGGCGGCCGGGAGTTCGGCGTCGGCCTGGTGACGTGGGTGGTCATGGGCGCCCTGTTCGGGAGCGGGTTCCTCCTGATCGGGTCCGGCCTGGTCGGGACCCTCACCCGGCGCCGGTCAAGTCGCGTTTAGCCCCCAGATCGCGATCTGCCGGAGATCAAAGTGAACCGGCCGGGCCTGGGAGCCGTAGTCCGCTTTAAGGGAGGTGACCCGCTCATGTCATCGCACCGGTACGTCGCGGAGTACGACGACGAGGACTACCAGGAGTACGGCGAGTACGACCAGCAGCCCGTCAGGGACCCTCGCAGGCCCTACGAGGACGTCGAGTCGTACGAACCGTACGAGGCTTTCGACGACGAGCTGGGCGCCGAAGACAGCCGGGCGGGCCGTGGCGCGCGCCGGGCGATCAGCGGTGCCGGCGGCTTGGTGCTGACACCGGTCGCCCTCGGGCTGCTGGCCTGGGGTGGTCTGCGGCAGCAGATGCTGGTCCAGGCGACGCTCAGCACCCAGCGTGACGTCTTCAGCATCGGCCTGCTGGTCGGCGGCGGCATCCTGCTGCTGGCGGTCGGCCTGCTCGGCGCGCTTTCGGCGACCGGCCCGATCCTCGGCGGGTTCATCTGGGGCGTCGTGCCCGGCGTGGCCGCGGCGGCGGTCCCGGAATGGGGCTTCAAGCTGGTGAAATATCTTCCGCAGAACGACGTCACCTACGGCGTCACGAGCTGGCTTTTCATCGGCGGGCTACTCGGGACGGGCTTCCTTTTGATCGGCGCCGGCCTCGCGTCGAGACTCGCCCGAAGGCGTCGTTGAGCGAGCTGGGACCATCGGCGGATGGGATTGTTCACCGTTCCTGAAGCCCGCGCCGAACTCGCCCGGCTACGCCCCGTGCTCGACGAGCTCGTCCGGCTGCGCGCCGACGCGGCCGAGCTCGCCGCGTCGTTGCGCCCGGGCGGCCGCGAGACCGCGCTGGGCGGGATGCCGGAGTGGAAGGCCGCGCAGGCCCGGCTGGACGATCTGATGACCACCGTCCAGCGGACGGGCGCGGAGCTGAAGGGGTTCGCCCCGCTCCTGGTCGACTTCCCCGCCGAGCTCGACGGCGCCGACGTCCTGCTGTGCTGGCTCGAGGGCGATCCGGAACTGTGCTGGTATCACCGCGTCGACCTGGGTTTCGCCGGACGGCGCCGCCTGCCGGACAGGGTCGCCGTGGTGAGCGAGGAGATCGCTGCCGGGCTGTTCGACGGCGTCGCCGCGCACTACGACGAAGACACCTTTCACGGCATCGTCGCCGACGCACTCGTCGACGGCCTCGGCCGCACGGCACCCGATTGCGTTCTCGACGTCGCGACCGGCACGGGCTTGGCCGCCTTCGCCGCGCTGCGCCTGAAGCCGCGCGAAGTGCTCGCAATCGACATCTCGCCGGGCATGATCGCCCAGGCCGAGGCGAAGGCCGCCACGCTGGACCCCGCCAAGCTCATCACCTGGCAGGTCGCCTCCGCGGTGCCCTCGCCGGTCGAGGACGAAGGCGCGGACGCCGTGCTGTGCGCGTCCTCGCTGCACTTCCTCGGCGCCGCCGCGCTCCGCGACTGGCTGCGGGCGCTGCGCCCCGGCGGCCGGGTGGGCTTCAGCCTGCCGCTGGCGTCGGCGTTCCGGCCGTCCGAGGCGTTCGCCGCGATCGTCCCCACCGATCTGGAGCTTCCGGAATCCGAGGACGACGCGGCCGGGCTCGCCGCCGAAGCGGGCTTCACCGAGGTGACGGTGAAGCGGCTGGACGTCGAGTCCGGTGACCGGGTCCGGTCGGTGTTCGTCGTGCACGCGACCAAACCCGGCCACTGATCCCTACAGCGGCGCCCAGAACGGGACGCACTTCGGAGCGGGCGCGTTCGCCGGATCGAGTGCTTTGAGGATCTGGCTGGTCACGTTCGGGTCGATCGCCTGGCTCAGGTGCCCGGAGGTGTCGGCCCCGCACTTGTCCTGCAGCACGATGTCGGTCGCGCCGGGCTCGTTCAGGACGCCGCTGGTGTACGGCGTGACGACGAGGTCGTGGCGGCTGACGATGCTCGTGTAGGTCGGTCCCGGCACGGTGACCCCGCCCCGGCCTAGATCGTCCAGGAAGTCCGACGGCGCGAGGTATTCGCGGCACGCCCCGCAGACGCCGTCGGCGAGCAGGTCGAGGCCCGGGAGCGAGAGAACGGCCCTGGCGAGCCCGGAAAGGCCGTTGAGCGTGGTGCCCTTGAAGTTCGAACCGAAGCCGACGAAGTGCTTCACCTTCTCCGCGCCGCCCTCGAACTTGAGGTAGTACGCGGGCATCGTGGTGCCCTCGGAGTGCCCGACGATGTCGACCTTGTCCGCGCCGGTGCTCTTCCGCACCCGGTCGACGAAGGTGTCGAGTTCGACGGCGCTCTTGCGCATGGAACCGAGGCCGCCGAACAACTGGCCGCCGAGAACGGTCGCGCCGTAGGTCAGCGAGTAGACGCAGTAACCGGCGTTCTTGAGCTTCGGTGCGTGGTAGAACCAGTTGGTCGTGGCGTTGCCGCCGAGGCCGTGCACCAGCACGACGGGCTCGGGGTGTTTCGCGCTCGGCTTGCACGACCAGTCGTTCCAACCGCTCGACGGCGCCGCGCTCGCGACCGCCGGTGCGGCGATCGTGAACGTCAAGGCCGCGACAAGCGTGGTGAGGATCCTTCTGGTCTTCGTGGCACCGCCGTTGGTGACCCGAGCCCGCATCCCTGCCTCCGGTTACTCGTCAGTAAGTGATGCGAGTCATCATGCGTCACAAACCCCTGCCGAGAACCGGGAGAACGACCAGACTTCCGCTCCGTCCGTTGTGACGGATCACAAGGGCAGGAGTACGCGGCGCTCGATCGGGCTGGACATGACGATCGACGTCGTCGTGGAGCCCAGCGCGGAGAGGTCTTCGAGCAGGTCTTCCAGGTGCGAGGTGTCGCGGACGGCGATCTTGAGGATCCAGCAGTCCTCCCCGACCACATGGTGCAGTTCCAGGATTTCGGGGCGGTCCATGATCTTCCGCGTGCGGGGGTGGCGGACGGTGAACCCGCTGTGCGGCGCCATCCGGACGAACGCCCGCAGCCCGAGGCCGACGCCGGACGGCGAGACCAGCGCCGCGTAGCCGGTGATCGTGCCGTCGGCTTCGAGCCGTTTGACGCGCTCGCCGACGGCGGCCGGGCTCAGCGAGACGCGGCGGCCGAGTTCGCTCAGGCTGATGCGGCCTTCCTCCTGAAGGAGTTCGAGCAGTTGTCGGTCGATCACGTCCAGTGAGCTTTCAGTCGAACCGCGATTCAGCCGATGTTCTTTAAGTGATTCAGCAGATTCACCCATGGTTTCCCCTTCAAGAGCCCTATTGGCCACCGTAACACTTGGTGACATGAAGAAAGTGCTCGTTCTGGGTGGAAGCCGGTACTTCGGCCGCGGGGTGGTCGAGCGGCTGCGCGACGCCGGGCTGGACGTCACCGTGCTCAACCGCGGTTCCACGCCGGCGCCGACCGGCGTCGCCCACCTGATCGCCGATCGCGACGACGAAGCCGGGCTCGCGGCCGCGCTGGGCTCCCGCTCCTTCGACGTCGTGCTCGACCAGGTCTGCTACACCCCGGTCCAGGCCGCGATCGCGCGGCGCGTGCTCCGCACGAAGCGCTACGTGATGACGTCCACGATCGAGGTCTACGACCGGGTCCGGACAGACGTCCCGATGACCGAGTCGCTTGTCCCGGCTTCGCCGGTCGACTTCGGACTTCCTTGGCACGACGAGGATTTCCTCGAACAGAACTACGGCGAAGGCAAGCGACAGGCCGAAGCCGTCTTCGCCGCCGGAGACGTGCCGTTCGCCTCCGTGCGGGTCGCGCACGTCCTCGGCGGCGGCGACTTCACCGGACGGCTGCGGCATTACGTCGAACGAGTGGACGCGGGCGACACCGTCGACATCCACGCGAACCCGCGCCCCTCGACGTTCATCCACGAGCGTGAGATCGCCGACTTCCTCGCCTGGGCCACCACCGAAGACTTCACCGGAGCGGTCAACGCCGGCTCGCACGGCGCGCTGACCGCGGTGGATCTCGCCGCCGCCATCGCGATCGAGCCCCGCTTCCGGGTCGTCGAGCGAGACGCCTCGCCGTTCTCCTTCGACCGGTACGCCGTCCTGGACACCTCGCGGGCGACCGATCTCGGCTTTTCCTTCTCCACCACCACCGACTGGCTCCGCGAAGCCGTCGAAAACGTCAGAAAGGCAGCTTGAGCATGCGCTACCGCAGCATCGGGGACGTCGAGGTCAGCGCGATCGGCCTGGGCGCGATGCCGTTGTCGATCGAAGGACGGCCCGACCGCGATCGCGCGATCGCCACGATCCACGCCGCACTCGACGCCGGTGTCACGCTGATCGACACGGCCGACTCCTATCACTGGCACGCGGGCGAAACCGGGCACAACGAGGTACTGATCGCCGACGCGCTGGCCACCTACGGCGGCGGCACGGACGCGGTGCTCGTCGCGACCAAGGGCGGCCGTGGCAGGCCCGGTGACGGCTCTTGGACCGTGACCGGGACACCCGCGCACCTCAAGAGCGCCTGCGAAGGTTCACTGAAACGGCTCGGCGTCGACACGATCGGGCTGTACCAACTGCACAAGCCCGACGACAACGTGCCGTGGGCGGATTCCGTCGGCGCCATCAAGGACTTGGCCGACGAAGGCAAGATCCGGCTCGCGGGTGTGTCCAATGTGTCCAGTGCGCAGATCCTCGAAGCCCGCGCGATCCTCGGCGAAAAACTGGTTTCGGTGCAGAACGAGCACTCCCCCGCGGAACTGGCGCACGAACCGGAACTGGCTCTGAGCACGGAACTCGGGCTCGCCTACCTCCCGTGGGGCCCGCTCGGCGGGATCTCCGGCGCGGCTCAGATCGGCGCGGCGCACGCGGGTTTCCTCGCGGTGGCGGAGGAACACGGCGTCAGCCCGCAGCAGGTCTGCCTGGCGTGGCTGCTCGCGAAGTCGCCTTCGGTGATCGCGATCCCCGGGTCCACCAGGCCGGCGACGATCCGGGATTCGGCGGCCGCGGCCGATCTCGTGCTGAGTGCCGCGGACCTCGCCCGCCTGCCATGACGATCAGGCGCTGGCCACCAGCGTCACGCCGAGGGCGATCATCATCGCGGCGACCAGGCCGTCCAGCACCCGCCACGACGACGGCTTGCGGAAGAACCCGCTGAGCAGGCGCGCCCCGAAGCCGAGCACGAGGAACCAGCTCACGCTGGCGGTCACCGCGCCGACGCCGAACGCCCACCGGCCGCCGCCGTGCCCCGCGGCGATCGCGCCGAGCAGCAGCAGGGTGTCCAGGTAGACGTGCGGGTTCAGCCAGGTGAGCGCCAGCGTGGTCAGCACGATGCGGCGCCGCGACCCGCCGGTCTCCGGGCCCCCGGTTTCCAGCGTCGACGGCTTGAAGGCACGACGGGCGGCGAGAGCGCCGTAACAGAGCAGGAAGGCGCCGCCGACGAGGGCGACGATGGTCAGCGCTTCGGGTGATGTCCCGATCAGCGCGCCCACACCGCCGACGCCGAGGCTGACCAGGATGACGTCCGAGACGATGCAGATCAGCACCACCACGAGCACCGCTTCCCGGCGGATGCCCTGGCGCAGCACGAAGGCGTTCTGCGCGCCGATCGCGACGATGAGGGCCAGGGTCGCGCCGAAACCGGCGCCTGCGCTGAACAGAACGTTTCCCATACGAAGAACACTAGGAAGCGTGATGCCAACAGTACAGCTAAAGATTCTTACGTAACATTAGCGCTCGTGATGACAGATCTGCCGGTCGACCTGGTCCGCACCCTCCTGGCGGTCGCCGATGAAGGCACGCTCGACGCCGCCGCGGCGGCCCTGCACGTGACGCCATCGGCGATCAGCCAGCGCGTCAAGGCGCTCGAACAGCGCACCGGCCGGGTCCTGCTGATCCGCACGAAACCGGTGCGGCTGACCGAGTCCGGGCAGGCGGTGGTGCGCTTCGGCCGTCAACTGGCGTTGCTGGAGGCCGACACCCGGGCCGAACTCGGCCTGACCGCGGGCGACGGACCGGTCCGGCTGCCGATCGCGGTGAACGCCGACTCACTGGCGACCTGGTTCCTGCCCGCGCTCACGCGGGTGCCGCCGGAGCAGAAGATCTGCTTCGAACTGCACCGCGAGGACCAGGACCACACCATGGCCCTGCTGCGGGGAGGAGTGGTGATGGCGGCGGTGACGTCGTCGCCCGATCCGGTCGCGGGCTGTTCGGTGCACCGGCTCGGGCACATGCGCTACCTGGCCGTCGCCAGTCCGAGCCTCGGCACGGACCTCGCCGAGGCCCCCGTGATCGTCTTCGGCCGCCACGACGACCTCCAGGACCGCTTCGCCCGCGAGCGCGGCACGACCACCGGTCCGATGCGGCACCACGTCCCGTCGTCCGAAGGGCTCTTCGAGGCCGTCGCGGCCGGGATGGGCTGGGGCATGCTGCCGCTCGCGCAGATCGGGGACCGCCTGCGCGACGGCACCTTCGTCTGTCTCGACCCGGACCACCCGATCGACGTACCGCTGTTCTGGCAGCAATGGAAGCTCGACTCCCCCGCGCTCGCCGCCGTGTCGGCGGCCGTCATTTCCGCGGCCACGGATCTGCTGCTCGACCCACACGGATGAGGACGCGCTCACCGGCGCGTTCGTGAGATCCTGGGCGCATGACGCGCGCATTGCACCTGGTCGGGGAAGAGGAAGCGGACCGGCTGCTGACCGAAGACCCGTTCGCGCTGCTCGTCGGGATGCTCCTCGACCAGCAGTTCCCGATGGAACACGCGTTCCGTGGCCCGCAGAAGATCGCGGACCGGATGGACGGTTTCGACATCAGGAAGATCTACGAAATCGACACTGAGACCTTCGTCGAGCTCTGCGTGGTCCCGCCCGCGATCCACCGCTACGGCGGGTCAATGGCCCGGCGGGTGAAGGACCTCGCCCAGCACGTCGTCGACCTCTACGACGGTGACGCCGCCGGGATCTGGACGGCGGGCCGTCCCAAGCCGGACGGCCCCGAGGTCCTCAAACGACTCAAGGCGCTGCCCGGCTTCGGCGACCAGAAGGCCGCGATCTTCCTGGCCCTGCTCGGCAAGCAGCTCGGCGTGCAGCCCAAGGGCTGGCGCGCGGCCACCGGTTCGTACGGCGACCGCGGCTCGCGGCGTTCGATCGCCGACGTCACGAGCGCCGAAACCCTCGCCCAAGTACGCGCCTTCAAGAAAGCCGCCAAAGCAGCCGCACGGACAAGCTGACCCGAGCATCCACCGATTGGTCGATGGCGGGCTCCACCACATTGCGCGACAGCCCTGGCCGCGCGGTCGATTCGGCGCACCCTTGCCGAACGGCATGGTTCTCGTATGGCCATCATCGAGGTGGAAGACCTCGTCAAACGCTACGGCGACCACACCGCGGTGGACGGGGTCGGTTTCGCCGTCGAAGAGGGCGAGATCTTCGGCATTCTGGGTCCCAACGGAGCGGGAAAGACCACGACCGTCGAGTGCATCGAAGGGCTGCGCACTCCGGACGGCGGGGCCATCCGGGTCTGCGGGATCGACCCGCACCGCGACACCGGTGAGCTGCGGCGGCTGCTCGGAGCGCAGCTGCAGCAAAGCGAGCTGCCGGACAAGCTCAAGGTCGGCGAGGCGATGGAGCTGTACAGCTCCTTCTACCGCGAACCGGCCGACTGGCGGGTACTGCTCGGCACCCTCGACCTGACCGACAAGGTCGACACCCAGTTCCGCAGGCTGTCCGGCGGGCAGAAGCAGCGGCTGTCGATCGCGCTCGCGCTGATCGGCAACCCGAAGGTGGCGGTGCTCGACGAGCTCACCACCGGCCTCGACCCGCAGGCCCGCCGTGACGCGTGGGACCTGATCGAGGGCATCCGCGACCGCGGCGTCACGATCCTGCTGGTCACGCACTTCATGGAAGAGGCGGAACGACTGTGCGACCGGCTCGCGGTGATCGACTCCGGCCGGCTCGTCGCGCTCGACACCCCGGCCGGGCTGGTCTCCAGCGTCGACGACCGGCAACGCATCCGGTTCCGGCCGTCCGCCCCGCTGGACCACGCCGTGCTGACCGCGTTGCCCGAGGTCATCTCGGTCGAGCGGGCAGGCGGCCGGCTCGTCGTCACCGGCACCGGAAACCTGCTGCTCGCCGTGACCACCGTGCTCGCCCGCAACCACGTCACCGCCGCCGGTCTGCGAGTCGAGCAGGCCTCGCTGGACGACGCGTTCGTCGCGCTCACCGGCCGCCCCAGCGACTCCTGAGGAGAGCACCATGTCCGCCTTGTCCCGGCTCACCGCCACCGAGACCAAACTCTTCTTCCGTGAGCCGATGCTCGTGTTCTTCGTACTCGCGTTCCCTCCGATCCTGCTCGTCATCCTCGGCGCGATCCCCGCGATGCGAGAACCCAGCGAAGACCTCGGTGGCGCCCGGGCGATCAGCCTGTACGTGCCGATCATCGTCGCGCTGGGTCTCGCCCTGTTCGCGCTCAACGGCCTGTCCCAGCTGTTCGCCACCTACCGGGAGAAGGGCGTGCTGCGGCGCATGCGGACCACCCCGGTCGAACCGCGGGTCATGATCGGCGCGCAGTTGCTGATGTCCACGATTATGTCCGTGGCGACGATGGTGGTCGTGCTGGCCATCGGCAGGCTGGCGTTCGACGTGAGCCTGCCCCGGCAGCTGCCCGCCTATCTGATCGGTTACCTGCTGGCAGCTCTGGCGATGTTCACGATCGGCCTGCTGGTCGCTTCGCTCGCGCCGAACGGCAAGAGCGCCGGCGCGATCGGGACCTTGCTGTTCTTCCCGCTCGCGTTCTTCGCGGGTCTCTGGGTGCCGCGAGCCGAGATGAACGACGTCCTGCGGACGATCAGCGACTTCACCCCGCTGGGCGCAGGCGTGCAATCATTGCAGGACGCCACCGCCGGTCACTGGCCACAACCGCTGCACGCGGCCGTCCTGCTGGGGTGGACGATCGTGGCCGGTGGGCTGGCCGCCCGGTACTTCCGCTGGGAGTAAGTCGTGAGCATCGAAGCGGAGCTGCGTGCGGAATTCGACCGCTGGGAGCGCCGGGAGACCACCGTCTTCAAGGTCCTCCCGTACGTCCTCCTGGCGGTCAGCACCGCCGTCACGCTGGCGCAGCCGGGCGAGGGCGCCTCGGTGCACGTGCCGGCGGTGCTCGGCCTCACGGTCGTGGTCACGGCCTGGCTGTTCTGGTTCCACACGCTCCATCCGGAATGGCACGAGAACCTCCCGCTGATGGGCCTGTACTACACGGGTCTGCTGATGCTCGCCGCCTGCCTGGTGGCGATCGCGCCCTTCTACGGCTTTTTCATCTTCATCGGTTATCCCCAAGCGCTCCAATACCTGAAAGGCCGCTGGAGGTACGCCGGCGTCGCCGCTACGGCGGTGATCGCGGCGGCGGCGTACCTGGGCGGGATAGCCAACATCATGGCCGAAGACCTGTGGTGGGCATGGCTGGCGATCGGTCTGATCAGCACGGTGCTGGCGTCGTTCTTCTTCTACTTCGCCGAAATGGCCGACCAGCGCAACGACAAGCAGAAGCGCGCGCTCGTCGAGTTGCACAAGGCCAACGTCAAGCTGGAGGCGGCACTGGAGGAGAACGCCGGCCTGCACGCCCAGCTGCTGGTCCAGGCGCGCGAGGCCGGGGTGCTCGACGAGCGGCAGCGGATCGCGCGGGACATCCACGACACCCTGGCCCAGGGCCTGGCCGGCATCCTCACCCAGCTCCAGGCCGCCGAGCAGACCATGGACGAGCCTTCGGCGCTGCACCACCGTTTGACGAACGCGATGAACCTGGCCAGGGAGAGCCTGGCCGAGGCCCGCCGGACGGTGCACGCGGTGGGGCCCTCGGCGCTGGCCGAGGCCCGGCTCCCGGACGCGATCGGCGACGTGGCCAGGCGCTGGTCGGACGTACACCGCATCGACGCGGTGCTGACCACCACCGGCGACCCCCGGCCGATGCATGCCGACGTCGAGGTGACGCTCCTGCGCGCCGCGCAAGAGGCGCTCGCCAACGTGGCCAAGCACGCGCAGGCGGGCCGCGTCGGCCTGACCCTGTCGTACATGGAGGATCTTGTGACGCTGGATGTGCGCGACGACGGGGTGGGCTTCGAGCCCGACGCCAAGCGTGCCAACGATTCCACCGACGGCGGGTTCGGGCTGGCCGGTATGCGGCAGCGAGTGCGGCGCCTCGCCGGACGGTTGGAGATCGAGTCGGAGCCGGGTGGTGGCACCGCGATCTCGGCTTCGGTGCCGGCGATTCCGGCCGGGGGTGAGCGATGATCTCGTTGCTGATCGTCGACGACCATCCGGTGGTACGGGACGGGTTGCGGGGCATGTTCAGCGCCGACCCGCGCTTCGAGGTCCTCGGTGAGGCCGGTGACGGCGCGGCGGCCATCGCCGCCGGAGCGAAACTCCGGCCTGACGTGATCCTGATGGATCTGCGGATGCCGGGGACCGACGGCGTCACCGCCATCAAGGAGCTGGCGAAACGCGGGGTGCCCTCGCGGGTGCTCGTGCTCACCACGTACGACACGGACAGCGACGTGCTGCCGGCCATCCAGGCCGGTGCCACCGGCTACCTGCTGAAAGACGCGCCAAGGGACGAACTGTTCCGCGCGGTGGAGGCGGCCTCGCGTGGGCAGGCGACGCTCTCCCCGGCCGTCGCGACCCGGCTGATGGGGCAGATGCGGCAACCGGCGTCGGAGTCGCTCTCGCAGCGTGAGCTGGAGGTCCTGAAACTGATCGCCCAGGGCTCGACGAACCGCGAGGCGGCGAAGCAGCTGTTCATCAGCGAAGCGACGGTCAAGACACACCTGCTGCACGTGTACGCGAAGCTGGGAGTCAACGACAGGGCAGCGGCCGTGGCCGCCGCGTTCTCCCACGGCTACCTCACACCACGCGGCTGACAGGTGATCGGCGTCGCGGCTACTTCGCGGCTCCCGGCCACGGACCCGGCGTCTCGGCCGGCAGCTCGGCCTGCTCGGTTTCGGTGCGGACCAGCCGGAATCCGCGCGCCTGATAGTTCTTGAGCGCGGCCGGGCCGTCGGTGGTGCAGGTGTGGACCGTGACGCGGCGCGTCGACGCATGGCCCGGCCAGCGCTCCGCGAGCGCCCACGCCTCCCGCAGCGCGACGGTCAGCAGGTGCCCGCCGACACCCTTTCCGACGAACGACGACATCAGGCCGAAGTACGCGAGTTCGACAGTGCCTTCCATGCCTTCCACGCCTTCCACGCTGCCGTCGAGTTCGAAGAAGCCGCACGGCGTCCCCTGCGCGTAGGCGACCCAGGTCTCGACGCCCGGCCGGTCCAGCCATTCGGTCCACTGCCGCCAGGTCCAGCCGAGCCGGTCGATCCAGAACCAGTCGCCGCCGACGGCGGTGTAGAGGTAGCGGTTCAGCTCCGGGCTGACCAGTTCGGCGCGGGTGACCTCCACCGGGACGGCGGGCGGTTTCGCCGCGCTCAGGTCGCTCGGCGAGGTCTGTTCGAGATGCCAGGTCGTGATCTCCATCCGGCGATCATTTCAGCTACACCCGGGCGAACCACAGCACGTCCGGTTCCCCTTGCGGTACCGGGATCTTCAGCTCGCGCACCTCGCCGAACCGCGCTCGCAACCGCTTCGCGAACGAGGGCACCGCCTCGGCGCTCCAGATTCCGAGCACGCCGCCCGGCTTCAGCCGTGCGGTGAGCATGTCGAGACCGTCGTTCGCGTACAGCCGGGCGTTGCCGTCGGTGACCGTCCACTCAGGACCGTTGTCGATGTCGACACACAGCGCGTCGAAGCGCTCCTCCGTATGGCGCAACCACTTCACCAGATCGGCCTCGACGACGGTGACCCGTTCGTCGGCGAGGGCGTCGCCATGAACGTCCTTGAGCGGGCCCTCGCGATTCCAGCCGATCACGGCGGGCTCGCGTTCGACGACCACGATCTCGCCGACGCCTGGATGGTCCAGCGCGGCGCGCAGCGAATAGCCGACTCCGAGTCCGCCGATGAGCATCCGTGCCTTGCGCGGCACCAGATCCGCCGCCACCGAGACCAGCAGCCGCTCCGATTCACCGTTGCGGGTGTCCATCAGGAAGACCCCGTTGGCGATGACCTCGAAATCGTCCCCGGCGCGACGAAGCACCAATTCGCCACTCTTGCCGGCCACCACGTCGAGTACGTCGGTCATCCGGGCACCCTAGCGGCGATGGTCACAGCAGTCCCGACAATTCGTACAACCGCGAAGGCTGTAGCGGGATCGCCTCCGACGCTTCTAACCTTGAAGCGTCGGAGGTGGTTCTCATGCACGCGACCGTCGGAGACGAGATCCACGTGCACGGACGCACGGTGGGTTCGGCCGAACAGCACGGTGAAATCCTCGAAGTCCGCGGCGAACACGGCGCTCCGCCGTACCTCGTCCGGTTCCGGGACGGGCACGAAGGGCTGGTCTATCCCGGCCCCGATTGCGAAGTCCAGACTCGCGGCGAGTAGCCGTCACTCGGCCATGGCGGGCTGCCGCGCGCGGCTCCGCCAGCCCGCCACGACCACGGCCGCGCTCAGCGCGGTCAGCACCGCCGCGATCTCGGGCAGCAGAAGCGGCCCGCCGCCGCTGAGCACCGCTCCCCCGACGACGCCGGAGAGTCCGACGCCGAGGTAGATCGCGGACGCGTTGAGCGAGAGGACGAGCCCGGCGTTCCGCGGGGACAGCTCGATCAGGCGGTGCTGGATCGGCGGGTTGATCGACCAGGTGGCCAGGCCCCAGAGGAAGAGGACCACGGCCGCACCGGCGATGCTGGTCGCCACCAGCGGCAGCATCGCGAGTACCACGGTGATCCCGCCGAAGACGATCAGCAGCGGCCGCCGGGCGCCCCAGCGGTCGGTCGCGCGGCCGCCGAGGACGTTGCCGAGCGCGCCGCCCGCGCCGTAGACGAACAGCAGCAGGCTCACTGTCGTGCCTTGGACGCCTGCCGTGGCGAGCAGGACCGGCGAGATGAACGTGTAGACGGAGAACGCGGCGAGGCAGCCGAGCACGGTCGCGCCGAGCATGGCGAGCACGCGCGGGTCCCTGGCCACGGTGAACCGCTCGGCCAGCCGGACCGGAGGCGGCGCCGGGACGGCGGGCAGGACCATCCGGACGGCGAAGGCGCCTAGGAGTGAGAAGGCCGCGACGAGCGCGAAGACAGCTTGGTAGCCGACGCTCTGCGAAAGGACACTGCCGAGCGGGACGCCCAGGATCGTCGCGATGGTCAGCCCGCCGAAGACGAGCGCGACCGCCCGGCCCCGGCGTTCGGGCGAGGTGAGTTCGGCGGCGACGGCGCTGGCGGCCGGGGTGAACACGGCCGCGCCGATCGCGGTGACGACCCGCGCCAGGAGCAAGGTCACGTAGCCGGGCGCGAGGGCGGCGAGGGCGTTGCCGAGCGCGGTGACGACGAGGGCGGCGACCAGCAACGTGCGCCGCTCCCAGCGGCCGGTGACCGCGGCGAACAGCGGGGAGCCGATCGCGTACGCGATGGCGAAGACGGTGACCAGCTGGGCGGCGGCCGTCTCGGAGACCCCGAGCTCGCCGGTGAGCGCGGGCAGCAGCCCGGCGACGACGTAGCCGCTGGTGCCGACCGCGAACGTGCCGAGCGCCAGCACCGAGGTCCTAGGTGGTGCGAAGGTCATGACTCCCCAGCTCCAGACCCCTTTTCGCGCACTTCCCGCGGAGGGCGCCAGATCGCACTTAGGCCGCGAAAGTCGACTTGGGGTCATTGTTCGATGGTTGTCGTAGTTCGATGGTGACCGTACTACGAACTCGCCAGAAGTTCGAGGGGCGTCGTACTATGGATCCATGGCCGCGCCCACTGCCCAGCAGTACGTCTACCCCGAGCAGGACGAGATCCGGATCGAGGCGGTCCTCGCCGCGCTCGCGGACCCGGTGCGGCTCGACATGGTCCGGCAGCTGGCGGACCCCGGCACGGAGATCTCGTGCAGCGGTTTCGAGGTCTCGGTGACGAAGTCCACACTCACCCATCACCTGCGCACCCTCCGCGAAGCGGGCATCATCAGGGGCCGCCAGCAGGGCACCGCGCGCTACAACTCCTTGCGCCGCAACGATCTCGATCAGCTGTTCCCGGGCCTGCTCCAGGGCGTCCTCGCGGCCCGCCGCTGAGGGTGGGCAGCCTCACCCCGTCGCGGGATGACAAAGGCACCCTTGATCCGTTGAACTAGAACGCGGGACAGCTCGTCGACGTCGGGGCCGCACGCGCTGTCTTCTTTCATGTCCACCACCTAAATCGATTCAGGTGCCCATCCGCGACGGTGGGCGAGTAATCGTTTACCCCCAGTACGACCCTCGAAAGGAGAGCCGTGCCCGTCGCGCTTTTCGCGCTCGCCATCGGTGCCTTCGGCATCGGAACCACCGAGTTCGTCATGATGGGCGTGCTGCCCGAAGCCGCCAAGGATTTCGGCGTGTCGATCCCGTCCGCCGGTTACCTCATCTCCGGCTACGCCCTCGGCGTGGTGGTCGGAGCCCCGCTGCTCACCGCCGCCGCCGTCCGGCTGCCGCGCAAGACCATGCTGCTCGCGATGATGGGGCTGTTCACCCTCGGCAACGTCCTCTTCGCGCTGTCGCCGAACCAGGAGTTCGGCGTCGCCTTCCGCTTCCTCGCCGGCCTGCCGCACGGCGCGTTCTTCGGCGCCGGCGCCGTCGTCGCGTCCAGCCTGGCCAAGCCGGGTGAGCGCGCGAAGGCCGTCTCGATGATGTTCATGGGCCTGACCCTGGCCAACGTCGTCGGCGTACCGCTGGGGACCCTGCTCGGCCAGAAGGTCGGCTGGCGCGCCACCTTCGGCGTCGTCGCCCTGATCGGGCTGGTCGCCATCGCGGCCATCGCGAAAATGGTCCCTCACCAGGGCAAACCCACCGAGCCGTCGTTGCGCGGCGAACTCGGCGCCTTCCGCCGCCCGCAGGTGTGGCTCGCGCTGGCGATCGTCACCTTCGGCCTCGGCGGCGTGTTCGCCTGCTTGTCCTACATCGCGCCGATGCTGACCGACGTCACCGGCTTCTCGCCGTCGAACGTCACCCTGCTGCTCTCGCTGGCCGGGGTCGGTATGACGATCGGCAACTACGTCGGCGGCAGGCTCGCCGACAAGGCGCTGATGCCGAGCCTGTACGTCGCCCTGATCGGGCTCGCCACGGTGCTGGCGATCTTCACCTTCACCGCGAACGGGAAGGTCGGCGCCGCGGTGACGATCTTCTTCGTCGGCCTGTCCGGCTTCATGATCGGCCCGATGATGCAGGCCAGGATCATGGAGAAGGCGGGCGGCACACCGTCGCTGGTGTCGGCCGCGGTGCAGTCGGCGTTCAACATCGCCAACTCGATCGGCGCCTACCTCGGCGGCCTGGTGATCGCGGGCGGCCTCGGCCTGGTCGCGCCCAACTGGGTCGGCGCGTTACTGGCGGTGCTGGGACTCTCACTGGCCGTGGTCTCCGGCGGTCTCGACCGCCGCGAAGCCCGGCTCACCCCGGCGATGGCCTCCTGACCCGAGTACCTGAAGGCCCCCTGTCTTTAAGGGGGCCTTCAGGTACTTCAGGAGAAGGGGCCGCCGGTGATCGTGAAGGCGATGAAAAGGATCAAGACAGAAAGCGCGCCATAAGTGAGGACGTCGACGGGCTTGCCCCGGATCGCCAGGAGCCCCGCCTTCGCGTCCGGCAGGACCGCCCTCAGCAGACCCGCGAGCATCAGCGCCCCGCCGATCAGCGCGGCGCCCTGACGCCAGTGGTACTGGCCGATCCGCAGGGCGGCGACGGCCACCACCAGCATCACCAGCAGGAACGGCAGGTGATGGAGCAGTGCCCCACGGTCACGACGCTGTCCGGCCACCGCCATCAGTCCTCGTCCTTCACGGTCTCGCGGGCAAGTCGATTCACACCGTCAGTATCCCGGGTGAGTTACCGGACAGCAGGTCAGGGCGTCTTCCGAATTGTCAAGAGCGGCAAAACCCACATGCGGGGTGCACAGAGCGGCGGATACGGTCAAAATGTGACCGTGGCACAACCGACGACTCAGTTGAACGCGACCGAGCAGGACACCCTGGTCAAGCAGATCGGGCTCGCTCTGCTGCGGGCCGCGCCGCGCGATTGGCGGAAGGTGACCGCCGAGTACCGAGCCGTCGGCAGGTACCACGAGATGACCGGCGAGATCGTCACGGAGGACGGCACCGCGCATGAGTGGGTCGCGACCCACGACATCGCGACGCTCTTCGGCAGGCTCCGCGCCGGCATGTATCGCGACGGCCGTGGCACGTGGTTCAACGCGCGCTATCAGCTCGACCACCCGTCCAGCTATAACCTCGAGTACAACCGCGACGAGCCCACCTGGCGACTCGCACCGCCTCCGCAGGCGCTTTCGGACGAGCTGCGCATGTTCCCCCGCTCCGAGGAGAACGTGCCCGAGTGGCTGATCAGGCGCATGTCCGGCCTCAGCCCCGAGCATTCCGGACCGCATTTCCGCATCGCCCGCATCTTCGACACCATCGGCCCGGCGGGCCGTCCGGTGATCAACCGGCCCGATCTCGAGATCGAAGAGCAGGACAGGCTGCTCGAATACCTCGACCACGCGCCGCTGGTGGTCACCGAGCGCGGCTACGACATCGACAGGCTCGCGCAGACCCCCGAGGCCACCGTCCCGGTCGCCTTCCACAGCGACGGCCAGTGGATCTGGCCCGCCGCCGTCAACTTCTACCTGCGCGAGTACGGCGTCTCGCCGGAACTCGACCTGATCGAGCACGTCCGGACGAACGGTTTCGCGCACCCCGAGGTGGACGAACCGACGCTGCAGGCCGCGGCGGGGTACCTCACCCGGGGGAATCAGCCCCCTCAGCAGCGTCCCAACGGCCCGGGTGGTCCCGGTGGCCCCAACGGCGTCCCCAATGGACTCAACGGCGGCCTCGGCGGCCCAGGCGGTCCCGGAGGACCGAACGGCCCCGGCGGGCCTGGTGGTCCCGGTGGGCCACCTCCGCAGGGCCCGCACCAGAACGGTCCGGCACAGAACGGTCCGGTACAGAGTGGACCCGGGCAGAACGGCCCCGTGCCGCCGCTGAACCAGGGTGCGCCCGGCCCGAACCCGGCCGCGCAGCCGCCCGTCCCGCCGCCGCACCAGCCGGCCGCGGAACCGGCGGTGGTGGCCGCTGCCGCTGCCGCTCCGGTCGCCGCCGCCGCGGCGGTCCCTTCGGCGGCCGAGGTCGCCGCTCCGGACCAGGCCGAGCAGGCCCAACGGTACGAAGAGGACTACGACACTCAGGACTACCAGGCGCAGGACTTCCACGAGGCCGCCGCCGAGCAGCAGTACCACCACGACGGCTACGACGGGCAGTACCCGCACGAAGAGGCGCAGTTCCACGAGTCCGAACAGGACGTCTACGCCGACGAAGCCCGGCAGGACGAGGAACCGCGCCAGCACGGCGAGCCCGAGCAGGCACCGGAAGCCGCCCCGGCGTTCAGCCGCGGCCTGCAGCCGCCCGCCGCGGACCCCGAGGCCACCACGTACGCGCGGCCCGCGCAGGTGGACGGCTACGACCACCACAACGAAGAGACGGCCGCCTACCCGCCGGAGAACGACGAGGAAGAGGCGACCACGGGCTATTCACCGGTCGAGCAGGCCGACGCCGGCCCGCCGCTGCCCCTCCTCACGCACGACGCGGAGGTGCCCGGCGAGCCCCCGTTTTCGGACTCCGAGGTCACGCAGGTCGACGGCTCCGCGCCGGAGCGGCCCGCCCCCGTGGCGGCCGCGCACGTGCCCTTGCCGGAACCGCAGCGTGCAGACGCCCCGCGTCGCGCGGCGCCGGAGCGGCCTCGCCGCCCCGAGTACCCCGTGCCGGTGCTGAACGAGCTGCAGTCGAAGTTCGACGAGCTCGACGTCGCCGAAGACGTCTACCGCATCGGCTCCCCCGCCGACCACGGCTGGAGCGTCGAAGAGGTCGACGGCGGTGGCTGGCGAGTCGGCTGGTACGACGGGAAGCTGACCAACCCGGCGGTCTTCGGCGACGCCGAGGACGCGGCCGCGTTCATGCTCGGCAAGGTCCTGCTGAACCCGAACGGCGCCCCGCCTGTCGACGACCAGCCTGCCGACGACCAGCTCGTCGACGCGCAGCCCACGATCGAAGAGCTGCCCGTCGAGGAGCCTCCTCCGGCTCCGGCGCCGCCCGTGCTGGCGACGCTGTCCCCCGAGATCGCCACCGGTTCACACCCGGTGCCGCCGCGGGAAGCGATCCCGCCGCAGGAGCAGACGGCGTTCACCACGGCCGCGGAGCTGCTCGGGGACGACCTGGACGACGAGCCCGCCTCCGCGGTGGTCCCGCCCGCACCCCCGGTGCGGCCGAACCCGACGCTGGCGAGCCCGCCGCCCGCCCCGCCCCGGCGTGAACCGCCGGTGGCGCCTCCGCCGCCGTTGCGGCGCGAGGAACCGGCCCGCCCGCCCGCCCCGCAGAGCGCCGGGGCCCCCGACAGCAAGCAGAACTGGCCGATCTCCCCGCTCGGCGGCGAACCGCCGCTGACGTTGTTCCGCGGCAAGGAACTGCGTGAGCTTCCCGCGGGCAGCGAGCTGGACCGCTTCGGCGGCCCGAACGGCAACCTGACCTACGCGGCCGGGACGCCGTTCGAGGAGCGCTCGCTCGTTCCGGAGTGGGTGAACCGGCCGTATCACGTCTACCGCGTTCAGCGTCCGCTCGAAGCGCTCGCCGGAGTGGCGATCCCGTGGTTCAACCAGCCCGGTGGCGGGTCGGCGTACCTGCTGCCGGCGTCCATCGAGGAACTGCTCGCCGAGGGCGACCTCATCGAGCTGGACCCGGGCGAACCGCCGATCGACTGAGGTCCCGCAGCGCTATGAACGGGCCTTTCCTTGCAAAATTTGCAAGGAAAGGCCCGTTCATAGCATCCGGGGTCAGTGGATGACGAGACCGTGGGCGGCGGCGTAGGCCATCGCGATGTCGACGTCCACGTGCACACCCGCGAGGTTCGCCTGCACCAGGCCGTTGGCGTCGATCCGCGCGCCGCGCAGGTCGGCCCCCGCCATTTTCGCCCCGGCCAGCCGGGCACCGGTGAGATCCGCGCCGCGCAGGTCCGCGCCGGTGAGGTCCGCCTCGAGCAGGTTGGCCTCGCGCAACCGCAGACCGGCCAGATCCACTTTGGACAGACGGGCGAGGCTGAGCGACACCAGCGAGAGATCGCATTCGGTGAACGCGATCTTCTGGAACCGGCAGTCCACAAAGGACGAACCGAGCATCGAGCAGGAACTCCACCGCGTACTGGCGAGGACGGAGCGGTCGAAGGTGCACGACCGGAACGCCGACGCCTCGTGTCGCGAGCCCTCGAAGTCGGCCTTGGTGAAGTCGCACTGGTCGAAGGTGCAGCCCTGGGTGCGCAGCCCGCGCAGGTCGGCTTCGGTGAAATCACAGCCGACGAAACTGCGTTTTTCCCACCATTGCTGGGAAAGTACGGCTTCTCGGAAATTCGAAGCACTCGTTCCCGCTGAGAATTCATCGGACGGGTCCTCGGCAGTCTCGATCACCTGTTCAGGATCGCATACCCGCTCAGGGCCAGGAAATCCCGTCGAACAACGCGCGCAGTCTCGCCGCCCGCGCCTCCGACGACGCGGCGATCCACCCGATCCGGCCGAGCAGGTGGGCGCGGAAGTCCGGGTGCCCGGCGCGGTTCTGCGCGTCCGGCCCGGTGCGGGCACAGTTGTGGAGCAGGGCGCGCAGCGCGTCGTAGTCGGCGCGGGCCGCCGCGGGCGTGCTGTTGACCACCAGGCCCGCGACCCGTTGCCGCTGGTGCGCGGCGGCGACCGACGTCTTGTCGTCGCGCAGCCGGAAGCCCTCGTCGGTGACGATCCGCCGGACGCCGGGCAGCAACCGGTGCAGCGGCAGGGAATCCCCGGAGAACGCCAGATCGTCGGCGTACCTCGTGTAGGCCGCGCCCAAGGAGCGCGCGAGGCCCGCGAGCCGCCGGTCGAGATGGCAGGTGATCGCGTTCGCGACCGCGGGTGACGACGGCGCGCCCTGCGGCAGATGCGTGGCCGCGAGGTTGTTCAGCATCCGCACGCGGGCCGGATCCCGCCGCCCGTCCGGAGCGGTGGCGAGGACATCGGGCGGGGCGGCCGTGGTGAGCAGGCCCGCCAGCGCCTCCGCCACCGCGGCCGGATACCCGGCGAGCTTGAGCAGCGAAGTGATCCGGCGCGCGGACACGGTGGGGAAGAACCCTTCGAGGTCCATCCTGACCACGATCCCGCGCCCGGCATGCGGGGCGGCACAGGACATCGCCGAACGCCCGCGACGGAACCCGTGCGCGGCCTCGTGCACCGGCAGGGCTTCGACGACGTGCCGCACGATCCTGCGCTGCAGTTCGGCGAGCCGCGGTTTCGGTCGTTCGATGAGCCGCACGCCGCCCGAGGCCGTCGGGATCCAGCGGTGGCTGTAGTGCCGGACCGGATCGGCGGCGCGCCGGTTCCAGCCCTTCGCGTCGGCGAACCAGGACAGTTCGCCCGGAGTCAGGTCGAGTGCGGCGGCACAGTCGTCGAAGGTCGCCCACCGGGCCACCTGCCAGCGCCAGACCGGCATCGGCCCGAGAAGCGACGCGGAGGTGACTTTTTCTCCTGTCATCCGCGCGGACCTGTACGCGAAGCATGCCGCTCTCGCGCGGGGCGCCTTGTCTTGCCGTCCTCGTACTCCCCGGGGTTGCCCCGGAGTGGGTGGTGATCCACCGGCTCACCTCCGCGTCGCGATCACCACCCTACCGATTTCAGCGGGCCGGGATGATCTCCGCGCCGGAGACGTACTTCATCGCCTCGATGAAGCCGGGGTCGTTCATGCGGCGCTCCATCTCCGGGTAGTCGAGGTCGAAGAGCCGGGTCTGGATCCACCACAGGTTGCCGAACGGGTCGCGGACCCGGCCGACGCGGTCGCCGAAGAAGAGTTCCGTCTGCCTCGTGACCTCTTCGGCGCCCGCCTCGACGGCCCGCCGCTGCGTCTCCACGCTGTCCTCGACGTAGAGACGCAGGTACGCCGGGGTCTCGACCCAGTCGTCCTGCGCGTCGAACAGCATGACGACGGAGTCGCCGACCCGGACCTCGGCGTGCCCGATCTTGCCGCCCCCGACGTACACCGGCTCGCCCATCGGCTCGGCGTCGAAGACCCGCTTGAGGAAGTCGATCACGCCCGCGGTGTCGCGCGAGATGATCCAAGGGGTCACCGAGTGGTAGCCGGCGGGGATCGGGCTGGCGGCGGCGTTCGTGCTGGTCATCAGGGGTTCTCCTCGGTCGTTTTCCGCGTTGAGGAGAACGTTAGAACCCGTATAGGACAGATTACGTCCTAATTCGAACTCAGCAGGAACGGCGGTTTCGCCTCTCGCCACTCCGGCATGTCCAGGGAGTTGAGCGCCTCGACGATGCGCTTCTCCTCGTAGCGGAAATGCGTCTCCATGATCGCGGTGAGCCCGTCGAGTTCCCGCTGGAAATGCAGGATCTCGGCCGGGCTCGACGCCGGGCCGACGCCGCCGACCAGCTCTTCGAGCCGTTCGATGATCCCGGTCATGACGTCGTGGTCGTGCGCGAGCTCTTCGAGCACCGGCCGCAGTTCGGGGATTTTCTCCGCCAGCACGAGGAAAGCACCGCCGTCCTCCCCGGTGTGATGCCTGGTCAGCGCGGAGCAGAAGGTGAGGCAATGCGCCCGGAGATCGCGCAGCCGCGCGGCACGCCCGTCCGCGACCGACCCGAGGTCGTCATGCAGCGTGGCCAGCTCTTTACGCAGCCAGTTGTGAACCTGAACGAGTTGATTTCCGAACGCCGTCAGCCGGCCGTTCGATGAAGAAGGGGTTTCCATGATTTCCCATGGTCTGACGCCTCCGCGCCCACGACGGTCTCTTTGCCGGGTGCACTGCGACGTTGATCGAACTACAGCATGGGCACCACCGGGCCGTCAAGTGCGGTCAGCGGAAGTCACGGGATTTGGCGGTGATCCGCAGCGGCAGGTACCGGATCTGTTCGGCGAGGATGTTCACCACGTCGCCGGTGCGCTCGACCACGCCGCGCACGAGCAGCGCGGGGCTGCCCCGCGCCACCCGGTGGTAGCGCTGCCATACCCCCATCGTGCAGATGATGTTGATCATCCCCGTCTCGTCCTCGAGGTTCATGAAGGTGACGCCGCCCGCCGTCGCCGGCCGCTGGCGGTGGGTCACCGCGCCACCGGTCAGAACCCTGGTGCCGTGCGGGATCTCGCGCAGGCCGGCCGACGTCACGACGCCGAGTTCGTCGAGGTGGCCCCGGACGAACTGGGTCGGGAAGCTGTCCGGTGACACCCCGGTGGCCCAGACGTCCGCGGCCGCGACGTCGATTTCGTCCATACCCGGCAGCATCGGCGCCTTGGCCCCGGTGGTGAGGCCGGGCAGTTTCTCCAGGCTTTCGTCGGCGACCGCGCCCGCCGCCCAGAGCGCGCTTCGCCTGCTCTCGCCGAAACAAGCGAACGCGCCGGCCGTGGCCAGCGCCTCCACCTGAGGTTTGGTCAGGCGCACGCGCCGGGCGACCTCGGACAGGTCCACGAACGGTCCGCCGCGGGTGCGCTCCTCGACGATCTCCTTCGCCAGTTTCTCGCCGATCATCCGCACGGTGGACAGGCCGCCGCGCACGGCGAGGAGTTCTTCCCCGTCCGGCAAGGGTTCCAGCGTCGCGTGCGGGAGGCTGGCGTTGATGTCGGGGCCGAGTACCCGCACCCCGTGCCGCCGGGCGTCGGCGACCAGTGACTGCGGCGAGTAGAACCCCATCGGTTGCGCGCGCAGCAATCCGGCCAGGAACGCGTCGGGATGGTAGTGCTTGAAATACGCGCTCGCGAACACCAGCAGGGCAAAACTCAGCGCGTGGCTTTCCGGGAAGCCGAAATTCGCGAACGCCTTGAGCTTGACGAAGATCTTCTCCGCCAGTTCCTCACCGATGTCGTTTTTCGCGGCGCCGTCGAGGAAACGCCGTTTGAGCCGTTCCATCTTCCGTTCCGACCGTTTGGCGCCCATCGCGTGACGCAACTGATCGGCCTCCGCCGCGGTGAAATCGGCGACGTCGAGGGCGATCTGCATCATCTGTTCCTGGAACAACGGGACGCCGAGGGTCTTCTCCAGCGCGTTCTCCAGCTTCGGATGGTCGAAATCCCATTTCTCCTGGCCGTTCTTACGCCGGATGTAGGGATGTACCGAACCGCCCTGGATCGGCCCGGGGCGGATCAGCGCGACCTCGACGGCGAGGTCGTAGAACGTCTTCGGTTTCAAGCGCGGCAGGGTGGCCAGTTGCGCCCGGCTCTCCACCTGGAAGACGCCGATCGCGTCGGCACGGCAGAGCATTTCGTAGATGTTCTGATCCTTGAGATCCAATTCGGAGATGTCGACCTCTTCCCCTTTGTGGTCGTGAACCAGGTCGATCATATAATGGAGGGCCGACAACATTCCGAGCCCGAGCAGGTCGAATTTGACCAGTCCCGCGGCGGCGCAGTCGTCCTTTTCCCACTGCACCACACTGCGGTTCTCCATCCGGGCCCATTCGATCGGGACGACCTCGCTCACCGGCTGCTTGCAGATCACCATCCCGCCGGAATGGATGCCGAGATGCCGAGGGAAGTCTTCGAGCGCGAAGGCCAGTTCGACGACTTCGCCCGGGATGTCGTGATCGTGGTCCTTTTCCGTGGACCGCAACGCTCCCCAGCGGTCGATCTGCTTGCTCCACGCGTCCTGCTGGCCGGGCGAGTACCCCAGTGCCCGCGCCGCGTCCCGGACCGCGGACCGCGCCCGGTAGGTGATCACGTTCGCCACCTGCGCGGTGTTCAGCCTGCCGTATTTCCCGTAGACGTACTGGATGACCTCCTCACGGCGATCGGATTCGATGTCGAGGTCGATATCCGGGTAGCCGTCGCGGTCGGGCGCGAGGAACCGTTCGAAGAGCAGGTTGTAGCGCACGGCGTCGACCTTGGTGATGCCGAGCGCGTAGCAGACCGCCGAGTTCGCGGCCGATCCCCGGCCTTGGCAGAGGATGTTTTCCTGACGGCAGAACCGCACGATGTCCCACACGATCAGGAAGTAGCCGGGGAATTCAAGTTTCTCGATGATCTCCAGTTCGTGCCGGATCAGCTTCCGCGCCTTCTCGCGGTACTCCTCGCTCTTGTTCTTCTCGTGCTTCTTCGCGCCTTCAAGGGTGAGTTCCCTGAGATAGGAGGCTTCGGTGCGCCCTTCCGGCAGTTCGAACGGCGGCAGTTCCGGCCGGAGGTGGTGGAGTTCGAACGCGCATTCCCGGCCGAGCAGCGCCGCCCGCTGCACCGCACCCGGGTACCGCGCGAAGATCTCGGCCATCTCCTCCCCCGAACGCAGGAACGCCGTTCCCGCCGCGGGCAGCCAGCCCTCCATCTCCTCCAGCCCGCGTCGCGCGCGGATGGCGCTGAGCGCGTCGGCGAGCGGGGCCCGTTCCGGGCGCGCGTAGTGCGCCGCCGTGGTCGCCACCGTCGGCAGCCCGAACTCCTCGGCCATCTCGCTCAGCAGGTCGTTGTGCGTACTGTCCAAGGGAAGGCTGTGGTCGATCAGTTCGACGTAGACGTTGTCCCGGCCGAAGCAGTCGACGAGTTCCTTCAGTTTCACCACCGCCGCGGCGGGACCTTCGGTGACGAGTGCCTTCCGCACCGCGCCCTTGCGGCACCCGGTGAGCACCACGCACTGCCCGCCGACCTCTTCGGCGACCGCGCGCAGGTCGTAGACCGGCCTGCCCTTCTCCGCCCTTTCCTTGGCGGACAACGTCTCCCGGTCGAACCCGTGCAACTGTCCGGCGGTGATCGCCCGGTTCAGGCTGAGGTAGCCGTTCATTCCCTTGGCCAGCAACAGCAGATGCTCGCCTTCGGGATCGGCGAACCCGTTCTGCGGCCCGGACAGCCCGAAGCTGAGTTCCGTGCCGAAGACGGTGTGCACGCCCAGTTCCCTGGCGGCTTCGGCGAACCGCACCACGCCGTACATGCCGTCGTGATCGGTGAGCGCGATCGCGTCCAGCCCCAGCCGGGCGGCCTCCTCCACCAGTTCCTCGGGATGGCTCGCCCCGTCGAGGAAGCTGAAGTTCGAATGGCAGTGCAGTTCGGCGTACGGCATCCGGCGCGCCGTGGCCCCGTCGTCGTCCCCGATCAGTCCCGTCAGGTCGGCGGGGCGCTGATAGCCGTGCCGCTTGGCGCTCCAGGCGGGGCTGTCCCCGCCGTCGCCGGGAGGGACCTCACCCGCGAGTGAGCGGGCGAGGTCCTTCCAGGGACGCGGAGGGTTGTTCCAGCCCATCGGTCACCGGTTCTCGGGTGAGCGTCTCGGCCCGGGGACGAACACTTCGGCGCGAGGGACGCACACCGCCCAGGCTTCGTCCAACTCCGCGCGCTGCACCGGGATGACCGGCTCTTCCAGCCATCGCCGCACCAGGCGCGTGTACTCCTCGTCCATGGTCAGTCGTACTTCCCTTCCAGTGTCCACATCGGATTCTTGTGCCGTTCGAAGCGGAGCAGGACCGCTTCCTCCTCGCCGTTCCCGTCGGCCAGCAGCACCTGCAGGCGGATCCGGGTCCCCGACCGCGCGTTCCCGGCCCCGGCCCGGACCCCGACCAGCCATGGCCCGGCCCAGGAGAGGACCTCGCGTGGCAGCCCGTCCTCGACGCTCACGAGGAACGGTGCGGCGGTGATCCGGCGCCGTGCGGTGATCTCCACGACGCGGCCGTCCACGTCCAGTACCTGAGCGGGCACCGGAGGCGCGAACACGGTCGCCGGGGAGGGCGACGGGAGCCGTCCGGCCCAGTTGGCCTCCGCCTGCGCCGACTTCTCCCGCCGGTCGCCCCACGGCACCAGCCGGACGCGCTCGCCGGGATCGCGGCCGCCGTCGAGCACCGCGGTGAAGACGCTCTCCGGACCGAGAAGACCTTGTACCCGCACCAAAGCGCGGGCCGCGCGCTCTCCGGCCAGGCCGTCGTCCTCGGTGCACGGACGCAACGCGCCGGCCGCGCCCGCCTGCCACAAGCCGAGTTGCAGTGTCCGGCCTTCGACGGTCTCTTCCGGTTCCAGCCGCAGCCGCACGACTCCGGATTCAGGGCGGTCCTTGGCCTTCAGCCAGCCTTCGAACTGCCAGCGCACCCTGTCCGCGACACCGAGCGGGGTCAGCGGTTCGGCGCAGCGCCACACCCGGCCGAGTTGTTCCCCGCTCTCGGTGGTGGCGTAGATGCCGAGCCGGGTGCAGGCCAGCCCGTGCGCGGCGAGCCCGGCGTGGAACCGTTCGCCGAGACCCTTCGCCACGAACGCGGCGGCGTCGACCCGGTCGAGCGGCGGGTCGAAGGACCTCGCGAGCGACAGTTCCGGCGGTGGGCGGCGGCGCAACGGCGGCCGTTCGGACCGGCCCCGTGCCAGCCGGTGGGCGAGCACGCCTTCCATCCCGAAGCGCGCGGAGACGTCGCTTTCGTCGAGCGCGGCGAAGGCGCCCAGTGTCCGAAGGCCGAGTTGCTTGAGCAGGGTGACCAGTTCGGTTCGCCCGGATTCGGGCTGGTCGAGTTCCCGGATGGGCAGCGGGGCAAGGAATTCCGCGGTCCCGCCGGGTTCGACCGGCGCCGAGCGGCGGGCGGCGAGGGTCGCGGCGAACAACCCGTCCGCGACGCCGACCTGGCATTCCACCCCGGCCGCCACGGACACCTCGTCCACCAGCCGTTCGAGCAGGGCGTGCTCACCACCGAAGTAGCCGGCCGCGCCTTCGACCGGGACCGCGACGATCCCCGGGCGGACCACCTCGACCCCGACGGCCAACGCCTCCACCGCCTGCGCGACCGACTCGAAGAGCCGGGCGTCACGGCCGTCGTCCTCGCCGAAGACCGCCAGCTCCGGGCAGCAGGACTGGGCTTCGCGCCGCCGCATCCCGCGGCGGACCCCGGATCCCCTGGCCACCGCGGTACAGGCGACCACCCTGTTCGCGGAGAAGACCGCGGCCGGGCGGCCGACGGGTTCGCCCGCCGTGGCCGCGGCGGCGACCGCGGGCCAGTCCGGGCACCACAGGACCAGCATGCGCACGGGCCGGTTCACGCCGTCCCCCACCTGGTCGTGGGAAAGTCCACCCGCTCGACCTCACCTTCGCCGGGAAAGCGCAGCAGCGCCGACATCGGCCGGGCGGCCGCACCCCGGCCACCGGCCCGCACCTCGACCTCGCGGGTGCGCAGGTGACCCGCGCCGCCGCCCTCGAACCCCGTCCAGCGGGAACGACCGCAGCTCAGTTCGACCTCGGCACCGGGCCAGGAACCCAGTGAAAGCAGCACCGATTCCCGGTTCCGGGCGCGCGCGGACAGCCGCCTGGCCACGTCGGGCCGGGCGAGCCCCGGCCCGACGACCACGAGATCGAAGCCGTCGAGCAGGGCTGCGGTCACCGCCGGGAACTCGGCACCGGGACGGGGGACCAGCGCGAGCCTGCCCACCTCGACCCCGAGTTCCGCGGCGGCGACCACCCCGAGCGCGGGCAGGCCGACCGCGACCGCCCACGCACCGCCGGCGGTCGCGGCGGCGAGCAGGGTGAGCACCAGTGACGTGGACCCCAGCACCGAAACGGTGCTCCCGCGCCGGAGCCCTGCGGCGGGCAGCAGACCGGACAACGCCGGGGACACCGGGAGCACCCTTCCCGTCGTCCTCGCGTGTTCGGCCGCGGAAGCCACGCCACTGGCCGTGCTCACCCCAGGTATCGCCGCCAGCCTCGCCAACGGCAAGGCCCGCGCCTCGACCACCTCCGCCGTCACCGGACCTCGCCTCCCCACGACTCCTGGACCGTCCTTTGTGGACGGCTCCGGGCATGCCACGGGGAAGGCGGCATCTCGAACAGGTGTTCGATACCTCCAGTAGACCGGCTGCCGCAGCGGTTGTCAAGCGACCGTGGCCAGAGGGACCAGCGGCGGGCCAGCCTGACCCACGATCACCGGGCACGTCACCGGCGAGTTCGGGATGCCGCCGCCCCGCCGGCCAACGGCGTCACGGCCATCGCGATCTGGGAGAACGGCCCGGCACCGGCAGTGTGGACGTCGCGGGACCTGTGTGGAAATAGGGACGTTGAGTGTCCTTATTTCCACACGCCTGCAGGACGGACGGGGCAGCGGGGCGAGATGGTGCCGTTTGAAGGCGGGCGCGGTCTGGTCGCGTATCGCCTCGCGGGCCGAGAACCCGTGTGGCTTGCCGTAGAGCGGCGCGCCCTCCGGGAATCCGTCGAGACGCGGCTTTCCGCCTACGCCCACCGACGTCCTCAGGTGATCTTTTCCGCGAGCTCGATGATGATCCCCTCGGGACCGCGAATGTAGGCGAGCCGGTAACTGTCCTCGTACCGCACCAGCTCACCGACGAGTTCGGCGCCGTGCGGCCGCAAGCGCCCGAGGACGTCCTCGATGTCGTCCACCGAGAACATGATGTGCCGGAGGCCGGGTGTGTTCGGCGGAGTGCGCTGGTCACCGTCCAGCGCCGACGGCGTCTGCCACTTGATCAGCTCCACCTTTCCGTGGCCGTCCGGCGTCCGCATCACCGCGATGTCCGCCTGGACGCCTTCGATCCCGTTGATGCGATCCACCGCGCCGCCCCCGACCGTGGCCTCGCCTTCCAGCTCGAGTCCGAGCTCGATGAAGAAGACCTTGGCCGCCGTGAGGTCGCGGACGACGATGCCGATTTGTTCCAGCCGCAGGACCGTCATGATGATCTCCTTCTTCGAATCGGGATGGGTGTTCAGGCGTTCTGACGTTCTGCCTGGAGCCGCACGAGCTCCTCGATGGCGGTGGGCAAGGTCGTCTCGAAGTCGATCAGCTTGGCCCAGGTCGGGGTCACCACGACCCGCACCATGCCGTCGTAGAGCGCCCGCACGCCCACCTCCCACTCGGCCCGCTGCTCGAGCGTCATCTCGTAGCTGCCGTTCCACTGCATGTACTCGTCGGGGATGCCGTCGACGACGTCCAGCTCCGCGGTGCCGCGGATGAGCAGGACCTTCGGCGGGTGCGACTCGGTGTCGATCGTCAGGGCGACCGCGGGGTTGCGGCGCAACGCCGGCAGCTTCCGCGCGTTCTTGGCGGTGCACATGACGATCTCCTTGCCGTTCCAGACGAAGCCGGTGGGCAGTACGCGAGGAAAGCCGTCCAGGCCGGTGAAGGACATCCGGGTCAGGTCGCGGGCCAGGAGTTCCCGGCTGAGCGGGCGGTTCAGGATCTCGTCGATCGCGCTCTGCCGCATGTCGTGCTCCTTCGCTCGCTGTATGGACGCCCCAGGGACGCACCTGCCCGCGGCACTTCGACATCGTCCCGACTGTGACCTGTGCCACAAGCGCAATTAGAGGACTGAACGCGACCGGCGTATTTGTCGAATCCGCCCCTGGCCAGGCGTCGCGTCTCTGTAGGCATCGAGAAAGGGACAGTCATGGCGAAGAAATCCGAGGTCCGCTTCGAGGGCTTCCTGCCCACCCCACCCGCTGACACGTGGACCGCGATCACCGCCGGGACCGGCGGCTGGCTGTGGCCGATCGAGTACGAGCCGCGCGACGGCGGTACCGAATCCGGCCTCACGCCGAAGGGTGGGATGGTCACCGTCTGGAAGCCGTCACGGCACTTCGTCACCTACGCCGAAGACGAGAAGGGCTGGTTCAACACCCTCGAGTACTTCCTCGAACCGAAGGACGACGGCACCTACCTGCGCTTCGAGCACACCACCGTCCTCGACGACTGGGACGTCGAATACGACGCCTGCGTGCGGCACACCGCGTTCTACTACCACTCGCTCGGCGAATACCTGGCGCACTTCAACGGACGTCAAGTGCGGTACTTCGCGTCCGACGCGCCCGAAGCGTCCTCCGCGCCGGAGGCGTTCGAAGCGGTCCAGGCGGCGATCGGCGCGACGGCCGTAGGCGATCGAGTGCGCTTCGAGGTGCCGGGCGTCGACACCGTCGAAGGTGTCGTCGACTATCTGACGTCGCACTTCATCGGCGTCCGGACCGAAGACGCGTTGTACCGCTTCTACGGCCGCAACGCCTGGGACTGGCCGGTCGGCATCGGGCACCACCTGTTCGCCGAGGACGCCGACGCGGACAAGGCCGAGAAAGCGTGGACGACCTGGCTGAACGCCCTGTACACGCAGGTCTAGCGCCGGAGGTACTTCAGCCGATTCGATGGGCGGGATCGGCGAGTTCGCGAAGAACCCCCGATCCCTCCCACCGATTACTTGCGTGCGCTACGCGTCGCGATTAGGCCGCGAAACGCAGGTCGGGGCTAGTGGGCGAAGTGGCGCGTGCCGGTGAGGTACAGGGTGACCCCGGCGGCCTCGGCGGCGGCGATGACCTCGGCGTCGCGGATCGACCCGCCCGGCTGGACGACGGCGCGGACACCGGCCTCCAGCAGGACCTCGAGACCGTCCGGGAACGGGAAGAAGGCGTCCGAAGCGGCGACAGCGCCCTTCGCCCGGTCTCCTGCCCGCGCGACCGCGAGCCGCGAGGAGTCGACCCGGTTGACCTGGCCCATGCCGACGCCGACGGTCGCGCCGTCGTGGGCGAGCAGGATCGCGTTCGACTTCACCGCGCGCAGCGAACGCCACGCGAACTCGAGGTCGGTCAGCGTCCGCTCGTCCGCGGGGGCGCCGGTCGCCAGGGTCCAGTTCGCCGGGTCGTCGCCCTCGGCGGCGATCGTGTCGACGGTCTGCACCAGCACGCCGCCCGAGATCGGCCGGAACTCGATCGGATCCGGCGAGGTGATCGCGGGCAGCTTCAGCAGCCGCACGTTCTTCTTACGCTGCAGGATCTCCAGCGCCTCGTCGTCGAAGTCCGGCGCCAGGACGACCTCGGTGAACACTTCGGCGATCTGCTCGGCGGCCTCCCGGCTCACCGGCCGGTTGGTCGCGATCACCCCGCCGTAGGCCGAAACCGGGTCGCACGCGTGCGCCTTCCGGTGCGCGTCGGCGATGTCCTCGCCGACGGCGATCCCGCACGGGTTGGCGTGCTTGATGATCGCGACGGCCGGGGCGTCGAAGTCGTAGGCGGCGCGGCGCGCGGCGTCCGTGTCGACGTAGTTGTTGTACGACATGGCCTTGCCGTGCAGCTGTTCCGCGTGCGCGAGGCCCGGCCGCCAGTGCTTGTACAGCGCGGCCTTCTGGTGCGGGTTCTCGCCGTAACGCAGCACATCGCCGCGCTCCCAGGTCGCACCGGTGAAGTCCGGGAAACCGGAGTCGTCCGCGGGCGCGTAGACGTTGGCGAACCACGAGGCGACGGCGGTGTCGTAGGCCGCCGTGTGCGCGTAGGCCTGCGCGGCGAGCCGCTTACGGTCGGACAGCTCGAAACCGCCGGCGGCGACGCGCTCCAGCACCCACTCGTACCGGGACGGGTCGACCACGACGGCGACGCTGTTGTGGTTCTTCGCCGCGGCACGCACCATCGCCGGGCCGCCGATGTCGATGTTCTCGACGCAGTCCTCGGGGCTCGCGCCCGAAGCGACGGTCTGCGTGAACGGGTACAGGTTGACCACGAGCAGGTCGAACGGCGCGATGTCCAGCTGCTTGAGCTGCTCGACGTGCTCCGGGCGGTCCCGGTCGGCCAGCAGGCCGGCGTGCACCCGCGGGTGCAGCGTCTTGACCCGGCCGTCGAGCGACTCGGGGAACCCGGTGACCTGCTCGACCGGCGTCACCGGCACCCCGGCGTTCGCGATGACCTTCGCCGTGCCGCCGGTCGACACGATCTCGACACCCGCCGCGTGCAGCCCGGTGGCGAGTTCGAGCAGGCCGGCCTTGTCCGAGACGCCGATCAGCGCGCGCCGGACGGGACGCTGTCCCTGTGCGGTACTCACGAAAACCTCACCTTTCGTCCCTCGACCGCGCACCCGCTCCGGCCGAGCTTTTCGATCGTTTCCACCAGGAGCCTGCGTTCCACGGCCTTGATCCGCTCGTGCAGGACGTTCTCGTCGTCATCGGTCTCCACGACCACCGCCTCCTGCGCGATGATCGGACCGGTGTCCACCCCGGCGTCGACGAAATGCACCGTCGACCCGGTGACCTTGACGGCCATCGCCAGCGCGTCGGTCACGGCGTGCGCGCCGGGGAACGACGGCAGCAACGCCGGATGCGTGTTGATGACGCGGTTCGGGAACCGCGAGAGAAATTCGGCGCCGAGGATCTTCATGAACCCCGCCGAGACGACCAGGTCCGGCTGATAGGCGGCGACGGCTTCGGTCATCGCCTTGTCCCACGCCGCGCGATCCGGGTGGTCGGCCATCCGCACGGTGAACGACGGGACGTCGGCGCGTTCGGCGCGCGTGAGGGCTTCGATGCCGGTGCGGTCCGCTCCGACGGCGACCACCTTCGCCGGGTAGTTCGGCTTTTCGACGGCGTCGAGCACGGCCTGCAGCAGCGTGCCGGAACCGGACGCGAGGACGACGAGCTTCACCGGAGTGGGCAGGTCCAACCGACTAGCCAGAACGGGCTCCTTGCCACGGCTGTACGCACTCGCGCGTACAACGCTTCACCTGGTCGCGACAACCCTAACGGTCGCCGCCGGGGGCGCTGTCGTCGCCGGACCCGTCGGTGGACTCGGTCACAGCGGCGTCCGGCTCGGGCTCGGGTTCAGAGGTCGTCTCGTCGACGTCCTCGCCCAGCTCGCGCGCCAGTTCCGCCTCGGCTTCGTCATCGAATTCGTCGTCGACAGCGGCCTCAGGTTCTACGTCAACTTCGGCTTCTTCAGCCGGTTCCGCGAATTCGTCCTCTTCGGACTCGACGGCTTCCTCGTCGGTCTCGCCGTCTTCCGCCGACTCTTCCGCGACGTCTTCGGTGTCATCGCTGTCATCGGTGTCGTCGGATTCCTCGACGTCACCGGCGAATTCTTCCGGTTCGCCCGGCGGTTCCGGCGGCTGGTGCGCTCCGGCGAAGAACGCGACGAAACCACCCGGGATGACGATCCAGCAGAAGGCGATCACCGACGCGACCCCGACCGGCACGCTGACCGGGTCGAACGGTCCGTCGCCGAGCCGTCCGCCCGACAGGGTCCCGAGGACGACGCAGCCCAACGCGACGAGCGCGCCCGCGACGGCGACCGCCCGGATCCGCAGCATCGGATCCTCGTCGATACCGCGGATCTTCCAGCCGACCAGCGCGCCCACGGCCGCGGGCAGGAGCAGCAACGCCGGCCACCAGACCGCCTGGTGCGAGGGGATCCCGGCCAGCACCGGCACTCCCGGCAGCAGCCCTTCGTCGTAGCCGAACATGCCGACGGTCAGCGAACCGACCGAGAAACCCGGCCCGGTGATGAAGGACAGTGAGGCGACGACGGCGTTCGGCAGGTACGCCACGGAAAGCACGAAGAGCCCGAAGCTCGCGCCGATACCCGGCTCGAACAGACTGTCCACAGTGGACCAGGACAGCGCGGTGGCGACGGTGAACACCACGGCGCCACAGGCGACCAGCGCGGCGAGGCCGAGCGCGCCCGCCCGCAGGCCCTGGATCGCCACCGGGTCGAAGCGGTCCCGCAGCGTGGCGGGCAGCCCGCACCGTTTGGCGGTTCCCGCCGCGGCGGCGAGCCCGGCGATCAGGCCCGGTACACAGAAGGCCGTCAGCGGGTTCACCGCGACCGGCGAGCCACCGGTCGCCAGGGCGATGATCACCCCGAACAGCGCGTGCGTCCCGGCGATCGCCGCCACCACCGGCACGGCGTCGGCCGGTGTCCGGCCGCCGGTCCGGCGCACGGCGCGCGCGGCGGTCCTCGCGACCAGTGTCGCGACGAGGATCGTCGGCAGCAGCGGCAGTACCCCGAGCGGATGGCCGCCGAGTTCGACTTCCACCTGGTAGGTGGCGAGCCAGCCGGGTCCGGCGGCGAGCAGTGCCCCGGCGGAGGAGAACCGGCCCCGGTCGGCGGCGAACGAGACGACCGCGAGCACGGCGGCGATGGCGGTGTAGGAGAAGAGCAGCGGCGTGAAGGCGGCAGTGAGCAACACCCGCACCCGCTTCGCCCTGGATGCCTCCGGCTCGGGGACGAGGTCGCTCACCGGCTCTTCGCCCGGCGGGCGTTCGTCGCGGGTGAGCAGCTTCATGATCCGCACCCTGACATCCACGCTGGTCCGTCCGGGTGAGCCACGCCGCCTCCGGACGGCCCACGTGGCCCAACCCACCCGGTCGGGTCACCCGGAAAGAAAAGCACCCACTGTGACACGGAGAGTCACAGTGGGTGCTTTTCGGTCAGGAAATCAGCCGTGCGGAATCAGCTCTGCTGGCCGAAACCACCCGGCGGCGTACCCGGGTTCTGACCCTCCGGCGAGGAGGGCGGCTGCTGGAAGAACTGGCCCTGCTGCGGCGCGTACGTCGTGGCCTGCTGGCCCGGCGGCTGCGTGACCGGCGGCTGGAACTGGGTCGGCTGCGCGAACGGGCCGGACGGCTCACCCTGCTGCTGTCCCTGCTGGCCGGCGCCGGGGAACGGCTGGACCTGCGTGGCGGGCGGGCCCTGCGGACCCTGCTGGCCGAACGGACCCTGCGGGCCCTGCTGCGGAAACTGCTGGCTGTAGGGAGCCTGCGGTGCCTGCTGCTGCGGCTTCGCGGCCGGCAGCTTGAGGACGTCGTGCTCGAACAGCAGCGCGGCGACCGCGACCAGCATCTGCAGGATGCCGAGGATCAGCACCACGGTGAGGATGCCCGGGACCGAGACCTCGGTGCGCCCGTCCCCGCCGTCGACGGTCGGGTAGCCGATGATCCGGTCGAGCGCGCCGAACGCGCCGAGCACGCTGAACAGCGCGGCGAACGGCAGCACCTTCGGGCCTCGCGGCAGCACGTGCAGCGCCGCGAGCAGGCTACCGACGAGCAGGAAACGGATTTCCCACTCGGCGGCGTCGGCCTCATCGGAGAATCCGATGAAGAACTGCACCAAGCCGAGGACCGTGACGGCGAGCGCGAGCAGCAGCGCCAGGTTCAGCGGGCTCGCCTGCGCGGGAGCCTGCTGCTGCGGGAAGGCTCCCGAGCCTGGGTGGGACTGAGGGGGTTGCTGGCCGCCACCCTGCTGGGGGTAGCCAGGCCCTCCGCTGGGGTAGGACATCCGAATGCTCTCCTGTCGTTCGACCGGCACCCCGGGGCACGCGGGACTCCCGGGACAAACGAGGCGCTGTGATGCTCGAACGCTAGCGCACACGCGGTCACCCCACGCCTCGGGCTCTCAGACGTCTGTACACCCGTTCGGGTTCCCTGCGAAACCCCCGCGCCTGCCCCCGACTTGCGTTTAGCCCCCATATCGCGATCCGCCCGGGACTTGCGTTTCGCCCCCTAATCGCGATTTGAGGCGGAAAGACGGCAGGCCGGGCACCTGGGTAGGTGCCCGGCCTGCCGGGGTAAGCGTCAGTCTCCGAAGGATCAGAGGCTGTTGTACAGCTCGCGCGCCAGGACGGCGGTCTCGCTCGGGGTCTTCCCGACCTTGACGCCGGCGGCCTCGAGGGCCTCCTTCTTGGCGGCTGCCGTGCCGGAGGAGCCGGAGACGATGGCGCCGGCGTGGCCCATCGTCTTGCCCTCGGGCGCGGTGAAGCCCGCGACGTAGCCGACGACCGGCTTCGTCACGTTGTCCTTGATGTAAGCGGCCGCGCGCTCTTCGGCGTCTCCACCGATCTCACCGATCATCACGATGACCTTGGTGTCGGGGTCGGCTTCGAAGGCCTCGAGAGCGTCGATGTGCGTGGTCCCGATGATCGGGTCGCCACCGATGCCGACACCGGTGGAGAAACCGATGTCACGCAGCTCGTACATCATCTGGTAGGTCAGCGTGCCCGACTTCGACACCAGACCGATCGGGCCGGCATCGGTGATGTCGGCCGGGATGATGCCGGCGTTCGACTTACCGGGGCTGATCACGCCGGGGCAGTTCGGCCCGATGATGCGGGTCTTGTTGCCCGTCGCGACCGCGTGCGCCCAGAAGTAGGCCGAGTCGTGCACCGGGATGCCTTCGGTGATCACCACGGCGAGCGGGATCTCGGCGTCGATCGCCTCGATGACCGCGTCCTTGGCGAACTTCGGCGGCACGAAGATGACCGAAACGTCGGCGCCGGTCTCCTTGATGGCCTCCTCGACCGTGCCGAACACGGTGAGGTCCTTGCCCTCGACGGTGACGGTCTGGCCGGCCTTGCGGGCGTTGACGCCACCCACGATGTTCGTGCCGGACTTCAGCATCTTCGTCGCGTGCTTCATGCCCTCGGAGCCGGTGAGCCCCTGGACGATGATCTTGCTGTTCTCGTTGATGAAGATCGACATCTCACGCACCTGCCGCGGCGAGCTCGGCGGCCTTGTCGGCCGCGTTGTCCATTGTGTCCACCACGGTCACGAGCGGGTGGTTCGCGTCGGCCAGGATCTGACGGCCCTCGACGACGTTGTTGCCGTCGAGCCGCACGACGAGCGGCTTGGTGGCCTCGTCGCCCAGGATCTTCAGCGCTTCGACGATGCCGTTCGCGACCGCGTCGCAAGCGGTGATGCCGCCGAAGACGTTGACGAACACGCTCTTCACGTCGGTGTCGTTGAGGATGACGTCCAGCCCGGCCGCCATGACCTCCGCCGAAGCGCCGCCACCGATGTCGAGGAAGTTGGCGGGCTTGACGCCGCCGTGCTTCTCGCCCGCGTAGGCCACGACGTCCAAAGTGGACATCACGAGACCCGCGCCGTTGCCGATGATGCCGACCTCGCCGTCGAGCTTGACGTAGTTGAGGTCCTTGGCCTTGGCCTTCGCCTCGAGCGGGTTCTCCGCGTCCTTGTCGACCAGGGCCTCGTGGCCCGGCTGACGGAACGAGGCGTTCTCGTCGAGGGTGACCTTGCCGTCGAGGGCGATGATCTTGTCCTGCGGGTCACGGACCAGCGGGTTGACCTCGACCAGCGTCGCGTCCTCGGAGACGAAGCTCTCCCAGAGCTTCACGACGACGTCGGCGGCCTGGTCGAGGATCTTCTCGGGGAACTTGCCCGCGGTCAGGATCTCGATGGCCTTGGCCTTGTCGACACCGATGATCGCGTCGACCGGGATCTTCGCGAGCGCTTCGGGGCGCTCGACGGCCAGCTGCTCGATCTCCACGCCACCTTCGGCCGAAGCCATCGCGAGGAAGGTGCGGTTCGCACGGTCCAGCAGGAAGGAGAAGTAGTACTCCTCGGCGATGTCCGAGGCTTCGGCCACCAGCACGCGACGCGTGATGTGACCCTTGATGTCGAGACCGAGGATCGCCTCGGCCTTTTCCGCGGCCTCGTCGGGCGTCTGGGCCAGCTTGACGCCGCCGGCCTTTCCGCGGCCGCCGGTTTTCACCTGGGCCTTGATGACGACCTGGTTGCCGATCTTCTCGGCGGTGGCCTTGGCTTCTTCGGGGGTGTTTGCCACGGCACCCGGCAGAACCGGTACTCCGTGGGCGGCGAAGAGATCCCTCGCCTGGTATTCGTAGAGGTCCACTACTCCAGTCTCCTGACGACACGCCACTGTGGTGGTCCGTTGCCGGACCGCGCTGTCGGACCAGTCGAGGTTAGCGACCTGCGCAGAAGCAGGGGACTCCGCACCTGGTGAAGTCGGTCACCGTATGCGGTCAGACGGTGTTTCCACGGTGTGAGACCGCACACCGGAGACCCAGTTCGCGGCCTGTTCCGCGGTTTCGAAAACGTTTTCGATCCCGCCCGGCCGGTCACCGACGGCGAAGAGAAGGACGTCCGGGAGCGCCCGCGCGAGCCCGCCCGTCCCGGCGGTCGTCCCGACGACGCCGAGGATGTCCGGATCCTCCTGTTCGACCGTCCGGATCAAGTGCTCGACGGTCTCGAGCCGCCCGGCGTAGACGACCTCGACACCGTCGTCGCGCAGCAGCCGCCCGAGCACGATCGCGACATTCTCGTGGTCTTCGGCGTCTTCGGCGTCTTCACTGCCCAACTCGGCGAGCACGACGCGAAGGAGACGACGCGTCATTCAGGCCGCCGTGCACCGGCGACGGCCATCCCGGCCGCGACGAGGGAGACCACGGCCGCGCCCAGCGCGAGCCAGAACCCGATCGCCGCCGACGCCCCGTCGTATCCGGAACCGACCAGCGGTAACTCGGCCGCGCGGAGACCGAGCACCAGCGCGGCACCGGCCAGTGCGGACGCCGCCGCCCCCGGCCGGGAGCGGACGACGAGCCCGTACAGGCCGAGCACGACCGCGAGCGCGCCGAGCAGGCCCCACGAGGCCGCGCCGAAGTCCGACCACAACCCCGCCGGCGCGTAGCCGGGCGCGCTGAACACCGGCGTGCCGAACGCGGCGATCGCCAGCACCGCCGCGGCGACGACCGGGGTGAGCACGTTCCCGCTCGCCCGCGGCCCGTCCATCCCGGCGTCGTCGGCGACATCGCGCTCCACGACACCGGTGATCACCGCGGCGAGCGCGGCCACCGCCGCGAGGGCCAGCGCGATGAACGTCCACGTGACGCCTGGTCCCGCCGAATAGCCGTCGTTCTCCGGGACGGGGAGGGTGACCCCGAACAGCGCCGGATCGGTCGCCTTGTCCTCGGTGACGGACAAGGCCGCGCTCAGCACGGCCGCCGCCGCGACCACGACGCCCACCCACACGGCCGCGACGATTCCCCTGGCGAACGCCGAAAGCCGGGGCACGAAGACGAACAGCGCGGGCACGGCGAGCAGGACGGCGGCGCCGAGCAGCAGCCAGCGCGCCGGGGTCTCGGGCGCGGGTGTCTCGCCGTTGGCCGTCAGGACCGGGGCCAGCGCACCCGCCGCCGCGGACGCGGCCGCGAGCAGTGCCAGCCCGCCGGTGGCCAGCCGCCACCAGAACAACCCGGGCAACCTGGCCTCACCGGCCTTGTCATCGGTGACGGCCTCGTCTTCTTCGGCGACGTCGAGCCGGGTGAACGCCAGCCCGAGCAGCACCAGGCCCGCGACGGTCACCGCGACCGAACCCGGCGCGACCGCGAGCCGGTCCACGACCAGCCCGGCCACCACCGGCGGCACCCCGACCGCGAGCGCCGCCAGCGCACCACCGGCGAACCCGCCTTTGGCGACCTCCGTCGAGGGCGAGCTCACCGCCACCAGCACGGTCAACGGGAGCAAGGCCGCGAGCAGCAGATACCCGGCCATCGTCACGGTCGGGCCCTCGAAGGCGTTCTTCGCCAGGAGGTAGGCGTTGCCCGAACCGATCGGCGCCAGCAGCAGGCCGACCGCGCCCACCACGGCGAACACGGGCGCGAGCAGCCGCCAGCGGCGACGTCCGTCGAGTTCACCCGCCAGTTCCGCCTCGTCACGGGCGGTCCCGGCCGCGAACACCCCGGCGGCGAGCGTGAGCAGATGCCCGGCCACCAGCAGCCACAGCCCTGGCCCGGCCGAAGGCAGCGCGAGCAGGCGATCCGGCAGGAACAGTTCCGGCCGTGCGGCGAGGGACCCGTCGGCGAGCAGTTGCAGGTCCAGCAGCAGCCGCCCGGGCGCGAGCGCGGTCAGCCCCAGCACCAGCCCGGCCGCGAGCCCGGGACGTCGGGTCGCCACCGCGCGCAGGACGGCGATGGCGGGGACCAGGGCCAGGACGACCAGCAAGGGCCAGGAGGTGAACCCGGGTGAGCCGTCCCGGACGACGGGCACCAGCGCACCCGCGGCCAGCGCGACCGCGCCGGCCGACACCAGCCCGGCCGAGAGCAAGAGCGCACGCGGGTGAGAGCCCGGTTCGCTCCGGAAAAGCTCGGCGGATGCGGACCCGGGGTCGGCCTGTCCGGCGGGTTCCGCGGGTTCTGCGGAATCTCGACCGGGGTGCCGTGAGCGCGAAGTCATCGACGGCGACGCTAGCAAGCTTGCCGAGCAGGGGCGCGACAGCGGGTAAGCCCCGTTCAACGCCGCTGAGCAACCGGTTATTTCCCTCTTCTGCCCCCTCCCCGGGCCTTCGAGACACCCGAATCGTCTCGTGATCTTGTAACGCAAATCACAAGGTTAAGAGTAAACCTGGTTTAACTTTGGGTAATCTTCACTGCGTAACGACCAGATCGCCGTCGCCCGATCGGCCGAGGAAGCCGCCAGATCTTGCTGAGCGGGGTACCGCTTCGTTACTGTTCCCGCGTCCCCATTACAGTCAGATCACGAATGAGAGCACCGAACGAACCACCCCCGAGGTTTGTTCACCGGGATCCCCCGCCCGAGCTCTCGATCAGACTCCCCGAACATGGAAGGCCCCGTCTTGGCTTCACACCGCTCCCCCGGCGGCCAAGCTCCTTCCCCGGCGCTCGAGAACGCACTGGATGGTGCGGTCGTCCGCGTCAGGGGTTCGCACCGGCTCTCGCCCCCGTCTTCGGCCCTTCGCGGCCGTGTCGTGGTCGCGGCCGTCGCAGCCGGCGCCTTCGCGGCCGCCGCTGCCGGGCAGACCATGAAGTCCATCTCGGACTCCTCCGACGCCGCTGTCACCCCGCTGGCCAGCGCCCAGGACGCGAGCGCCTCGTTCGCCCTCGGTGGCGGAGCCGCGGGTGGCGCACCGGAGCTCCTGCCGACCAGCCAGTCGGTCGACGGCTCCGCTGAAGCCCAGCGGCTCACGGACAACAACAGCCTCACCCAGGCCCGCGTGAAGCGTGAGGCCGAAGCGGCCCGCAAGGCGGCCGAAGAGGCCAAGCGGCCCAAGACCTGCATGCCCACCAAGGGCAGCTTCACCTCGGGCTTCGGTGCCCGGTGGGGCACGAGCCACCTCGGCATCGACCTCGCGGCCCCGATCGGCACCCCGATCGTCGCGGCCTCCGACGGCACGGTCATCGAGGCCGGCCCGGCCAGCGGTTTCGGCCTCTGGGTCAAGGTCGAGCTCTCCGACGGCACGGTCCACGTCTACGGCCACATGAACTCCTTCTCTGTCCGCGAAGGCCAGAAGGTCAAGTGCGGCGAGGAGATCGCCGAGGTCGGCAACCGTGGCCAGAGCACCGGCCCGCACCTGCACTTCGAGGTGTGGCAGAACGGCTCCAAGAAGATCGACCCGCGCCCGTGGCTCGCCGCTCGCGGTGTCTCGGTCGGCTGACGAAAGCCTTCTCTCCCCAGCACTATCGGCAACACCGACGTATCCGCCTGAAGCGGTGGCGCGCCGGGCAATGACGCTCTCGCGCGCCTTCAGGACCTCCGCACCACCCGTTCCGTGAACAGTGATTCCGGGATCAGTGACGCGTCGCAGGTCTCTCTGAAGTCGATGTGTGCCCTCAGTGCCGTCAAGGAACGCCGTCAGGCAGTTTCCGGACGAAGTACCCCAGGGCGACCTGCCAGACCGTGCAGAGTCCCACCGGGCGCCGTGTGATCGGCCGCCATCGGGTGAGAAATCCCCGCAGAAGACTTGTGCATCCGGCTGGCCGCGGCCCGAACAGCCTTTGCCGCGCGTGCCCGCATACGACGCATCCGCCAACCCCGTCAGGCTCGTGCATCCGCAGTAACGCGCGCCAGGCCGCGACCAGCCTGAGCACTTCCGGCGGCTCCGGACCCCGATCCGGTACCGCTCTTTTTTCAACACCCCGCAAGTAGTCGTGTACCCCTGCCGCGAGAACCCCAAACAAGATCGCGTCCACACCGGTGCGCCCCCTCCCCTGGCGAGGTACACCGGCCAGCCCAGCATACCCCAGCGCTTCGAACTCGTGTTCGATGGGACAGGTATACGGGAGGGGTCCGACAGTTTTCGGTTGGCGGGGTGAAGCCGCAGGTCAGAGCTACAACTTGACCATCGGCACGCTGCCGATGAGCATCAGCCGGACCTTGCCCGCGGCGCCGAAGTCGATCGTCGCGGTGGCTCGCGGGCCGGCGCCGTCACACGCCACGACGGTCCCGAGCCCGTACTTGTCGTGACTCACGCGGTCGCCGACGTCGAGCTTGAGCGCGACGGTGTCCTTCCAGCCCTTGCCGAACGGGCTGGTGCCGGACGAACTCGACGAGGAGGCGGCGGACCGGCCTCCCCAGGTCGTCGCCGCTCGCGGCGATCCACCCGAACGACCGAAACCGCTGGAGGACGACGAAGGCGCGAGCCTGCGCCAATCGACCAGTTCGGCGGGAAGCTCGTCGAGGAACCGCGACGCCGGGTTCATCTGCGGCTGGCCCCAGGCCGAGCGCACCATCGAACGGGAGACGTACAGCCGCTTCCTGGCCCGTGTGATCGCGACGTAGGCGAGACGCCGCTCTTCGGCCAGCTCGGTGGGATCCCCGAGCGCGCGCATATGCGGGAAGATCCCGTCCTCCCAGCCGGTGCAGAAGACGACGGGGTACTCAAGGCCCTTCGCGGTGTGCACGGTCATCAGCGTGACCACGCCCGCGTCGTGCCCGTCACCGTCCTCTCCGCCGTCCGGCGAGGGGATCGAATCGGCGTCCGCCACCAGCGAGACCCGCTCCAGAAACGCGGGCAGCGAGCCCGGCTCCGGCACTCCAGGGTCGACGGGGCCTGCTTCGGGGAGTTCGCCGTCCGGTCCGGCGACCTCGGCGGTGAATTCGGTGAACTCCCGCGCGACGGTGACGAGTTCGGTCAGGTTCTCCACCCGCGACGCGTCCTGCGGGTCGTCGGACTCCTCGAGTTCGGCGCGGTAGCCGGTGCGTTCGAGGACCGCTTCGAGGATGTCGGCGACCTCGGCGCCGCTCTCGACGACCTCGCCGAGTTCGTCCATCAGCTCGACGAAACCGGTGATCGCCTTGGCGGAGCGCGGGTTCAGCAGCGGCACCTCGCCGTTGACGGCCCCGCGCAGCGCCTGCGCGAACGAGACGCGTTCCCGCTCGGCGAAGGTCGCGATGACGGCCTCGGCACGATCGCCGATGCCACGTTTGGGGACGTTGAGGACGCGGCGCAGGCTGACCGTGTCCTCCGGGTTCGCCAGCACCCTCAGGTACGCGAGCATGTCCCGGACCTCGCGGCGCTCGTAGAACCGCACGCCGCCGACGACCTTGTAGGGCAGGCCGAGGCGGATGAAGATCTCTTCGAAGACCCGCGACTGGTTGTTGGTGCGGTAGAAGACCGCGACGTCGGAGTAGTCCGCCTCGCCCTTGTCCGCCAGCGCGTCGATCTCGCCCGCGACGAACGCCGCCTCGTCGTGCTCGTTGTCCGCGACGTAGCCGACGATCTTCTCGCCGTCACCGGAATCGGTCCACAGCCGCTTCGCGCGCCTGTTGGGGTTACGCGCGATGACCGCGTTCGCCGCCGAAAGGATCGTCTGCGTGGACCGGTAGTTCTGTTCGAGCAGCACCGTCCGCGCGCTCGGGAAGTCGCGTTCGAATTCCTCGATGTTGCGGATGGTCGCGCCACGGAAGGCATAGATCGACTGGTCCGCGTCACCCACGACGCACAGTTCGGCGGGCTCGAGCCCGGCCTCGTTCTCCTCGGCGCCGACCAGTTCGCGGATCAGCGTGTACTGCGCGTGGTTCGTGTCCTGGTACTCGTCGACCAGCACGTGCCGGAACCGCCGCCGGTAGTACTCGGCGACGTCCGGGAAGGTCTGCAGAAGTTCGACCGTTCGCATGATGAGGTCGTCGAAGTCGAACGCGTTGGCCTGGTTCAGCCGGCGCTGGTACTCGACGTAGACCTCGGCGACCCGGCGCTCCAGGTCGTTGCCCGCGTTCGAGACCGCCGTCTCCGGGTCGATGAGTTCGTTCTTCAGGTTCGAGATGTTCACGGCCAGCGTGCGCGCCGCGTACTTCTTCGGGTCGATGTCGAGATCCCGGGCGACGAGCGTGATGAGCCGCTTCGTGTCGTCCGAGTCGTAGATGGAGAAACTCGACGACATCTCCAGCGTTTTGGCTTCACGGCGCAGGATCCGCACGCACATGGAGTGGAACGTTGACACCCACATGGCGTTCGCGCGCCTGCCGACGAGGTCGCTCACCCGCTCCCGCATCTCAGCGGCGGCCTTGTTGGTGAACGTGATCGCCAGGATCTGGCCGGGATGGGTGTTCCGCTCGGCCAGCAGATACGCGATCCGCCGGGTCAGCACCCGGGTCTTGCCCGAACCCGCGCCCGCGACCACCAGCAGCGGCGCTCCCGCGTGGGTCACGGCCTCGCGCTGCGCCGGGTTCAGGTCGTCGAGCAGGTCCGCGTGCCGGGACTTGGCCGGGCCGTCCGCTGGGAGATCGAAGAGGGTGTTCATCGCCGGTCCACGCTACAGCGCCGGGCGTAGGCGCCGTTGCCGCCTGTCGTCCGACGCGGGGACGGCCCGCGCGGTGCGAGGATCGTTGCCATGGACACCAACGGAATTCCCTCCCGGCTCCGCGCCGCCGACACCGACCGGGAGCGGGTCGCCTCGCTCATCCAGGCCGCCGGCGGCGAAGGCCGTCTCACCCTCGAAGAGGTGGAAGACCGGCTCAGCACGGTCTACGCCACCAAGTACACCGACGAACTCGACGGGCTCACGTCCGATCTCCCGCGGCCCGCGCCGAAGCGACGTCCGGTCGCCTTCGGGCATCCGGCGGTGCGGATCCATCTCGCGGTCGCCGTCGCGCTGTCGGTCCTGCTGATCGTGCGCTGGACGGTTTCGGGCGTGCCGTTCTTCTGGCCCGCGATGCCGATGTTCTGGCTGGCCGTGAGCGTGCTGGCGCACGCGCGGATCCGCGGGGCGCGAGGCAGCTTCCGGCGAGGTGGTGGCGCCGCTGTGGCATAATGATCGGCGTGCGGCACAACGCGTTTCGATTTTTCTACGGGATCCGGACTCCGGCTCCCGTGATCGCGTAGTGCCTCTAACGCCATCACCTGAAGCCCCGGAGTCCACGGACCCGGGGCTTTCGCCGTCCCGGAGGCCGGCAGCGAGTCCGGACCGAAGAGAGGTCCCGATGAACACCACCCAGGCACAGGACGCCGAAGAACCCTCCGCGACCGCCGAGGAGATCGGTGACCTCCGCAAGGAGATCGACTGGCTCGACGGTGAAATCCTGCGGCTCGTCAAACGCCGCGTCGAGGTTTCGAAGACGATCGGCGCCGCGAGGATGGCCGCGGGCGGCACGAAGATCGTCTACAACCGCGAGATGGACGTGCTGGCGCGCTACCGCGAACTCGGGCCGGAAGGACGGCAGCTGGCGATGGCGCTGCTGAACCTGGGCCGAGGACGCCTGGGCCGCTGACGCAGGCAGATCGCGATTAGGGGGCGAAACGCAAGTCCCCCACACCCAGGGCCCCTCCGGCGCCAGATCGCGATTAGGGGGCTAAACGCAGGTCAGCGCTCCTCGCCACCCAGGCCGCGTCACGATTTCGTCCAGTGAAGCGGAACTCAGGGTGTTCCCCGAGCCATGAAGACGACAGAACAGGCAGACTGGACACCATGATTAACCTCATCGCCGTCGTGATCGCGATCGCCGGCGTGCTCGCCGCGCTGGGCCATCTCGGGTATCTCGCCATGTTGAACAATGCGGCGGGTAAGCGCGCGGGCGGCACGCCCATCTCCCAGTACGTCAAATCACGCTGGCCGATCGCAGCGGGTACTACCGCGGCCTCGTTGTTCGCCTGGTTGCTCACGAGTGGGGGAACCCCGCTCGACATCATCGCCATTTTGCTTGCAGCGGGTAGCGGTGTGACGGCAGCGAAGGCCTTGCAGTCGACTCAGCAGAAGTACCGCAGCGGCAACTGATACCGCCTCACCTGGGCGTATAGCACTGTGTAGCGCCGCCGAGGCCCGATCGGCCGCGCCCGACAGAGTGAAAGATCTGCAACTTGCAGAGTGGGTGAAGACTTCCGGGGCGTCGAGTCCTTACTGTGGATCCCGTGAAGACCCTTGCGTCTGGGTCGGGCGATGCCCGTATGACGCGCGGGGGCAATAGCCCCGCGCGTCCACAGTCGCATGCGCGTGCATTTGCTCACGAGATTGCCCGGGAGTCTGCTCACGAGGGATCCCGTGAAACCACTGCTCCGTTCGGCTTAATCGGTGTCACATCGCCGTCAGAGCCGACCCACGAGGGGGTCGCTCGGACATGAACGGCTGGGCGGAACATCAAGGACGGACCGGACGGGACGGCGCCGCGCACGCGGGTCGCCACCGGACCGGCGGCACCGGCAGCTGGACCCCACCTGTGCCGCCCAAGCGGCAACGACCGACCGGGCACGGGCATCACGCGCACGGCGAGTTCGCCCCGCCCTCCATCGGTTCCCTCCCTCTGCCGCCACCGCGGGACAGGAGGGCGCCGAGCCCCGGCTACGCCCCTTCGAGCGGCAGCCTGCCGCTCCCCCAGCCCGCTCGCGAGGTTCCCGTGGAACGCCCGGACCGCGTCGAGGTTTCCTTCACCGAAGCTCCCCGGCCCGCCAGGCAGGCGCGTCTCTCGGTCGAAGAACGACGTGAGAAGGCCGCGCAGCGCACGAAGATCACGCTGACCGCGCCCTCTCCCCGCCGTCCCGAGCCGGTCGAGACCGACGACGACGACGTCCGCGTCTACCTCGCCCCGCCGCTCGACGGCCTCAGCACGTTCGACCTCGGCTCCGTGCCCGCCTCGGTGACCCCGCCCAAGACCTGGCGCAAGGCCGCGTGGTTCGCCGCGGCCGCGTCCGCGCTGGTCGTCGTCGGGCTCCTCTTCGCCGGTTCGTTCCTGGTCGGGAAACCGGCCCCCGAACAGCAGAGCCAGGGCGGCTGGCCCGGCTACCGCGGCGGGAGCCCGCTGACCAACGAGGGCCTCGCCGGCCATCCGACGACGCCGCCCCAGGGCGGCGCGGCGGGCAACCCGCCCGATTCCGAGACCGACTCCTCCACCCGGGACGACCGCAGTTCCGCCAACTCCGCCGACTCCGGCACCTCCACCGACCGCGACGGCGGCTCCGGCGGTTCACGACCGGACACCGGCGGACCGGTCACGACGGGGCCGTCCGCACCGCCGTCGAGCGAGCCGCAGAAGCCGCCGGTGCAGCCCGCCGCCCGCACCACCACGCCCTCCCCCTGGTACGCGTCGCAGCCGGACGCGGAGACGATGGGCGACAACTCCGAGATCTTCCTCAACGCCGTCACCACCGACCCCCACGAGGCCTCCACGGTGACCTCGGGCGGTCTGCACGAAGAAGGCGCACAGGGCCTTCGCGAGCGGTACGCCGACGTCGCCTATTTCGAGGTCAAGAAGGTCAGCATCGACCAGCGCCGCGGTGTCACGGTCAACACCGTCGAGGTCACTCACAAAGACGGTACGAAGACCATGGAACAGCGCACGCTGACCTTCGGTGACGACGACAAGATCGTCGACGACGGCATGTAAGCGTTCGCGCACGTGCAGTTGTCCCGTTCCTCTGCACGTGCGGTGCGGTGAGCGGTTGTCCCTGGTCCGGGTGGGTGACCTAAGCTGCCGTTCGTCGTATCGCGACGGCATTCCGGCGACTGAGTCTGGCCGAGGGCCGCCCGCACAGGGTTACCTGACGACAGCAAGGTTCGCACCGTCCACGAGACGGCCGCGCGGACCAAAGGTGTCGGCCGAACGGCCTAGCGCCTGCCCCGGACCCAGAGCGAGGAATTTCGTGCTTGATCGACAGCGCATACGGCGTGAGCAGGATGCCGTACGTGTCGAGGACGTCATCCCGGCGGAAATCCTGAACGACACCCGCGTAGACCGCGAGTATCTCGAACAGGTCTTCCGCGAGCCTCAGAAGTTCGTCCCCGCTCGCACCCGCGACGTGCCCTCCGCGCAGCCCGAGCCCGAAGACGAGCCCGAGAGCCGCGGTGCCCGGCGCGCCAAGCTGGCAGGCCTGGTCGCCGCCGGTTTCCTGGTGGCCGGAGCCGTCGTCACCGCCGGAGTGCTCGCGGGCACCCAGCGGACCGGCCCGGTGGCCGGCGCCGCCGCGCCCGAGGTGATCAGCGGAGCCGCCGCGCTCGGCGGGCTCGCCGTCCCGGACGCCGCCGAGACCCTGCAGCAGGAGACGTCGTCCACCCCGGCGGGCACCAGCACGGTCGCTCGGCCGTCCTCGGGCACCGGTTCGGTTTCGCGGCAGGGCTCGACGTCCAGCGGAACCAGCTCGCAGCCAGCCCCGCGGCCGGCCGCGCTCGGCACCGCCGAGGAGAAGATCGACGCGGTCCGGAAGTTCTACCAGACCGTCGACGCCGATCCTTACGGTGCGATGTCGCTGCTCACGCCGGTGCTGGCCGATTCCGAAGCGGGCAGGCTGATCCAGGCGTGGAGCGCCATGGACGCCATCCAGATCCAGGACATCCGGGAACAGGCCGACGGCGCGATCCTGGCCGTGGTGACCATGCGCAACCCCGACGGCGGGCTGCTGCGGGTCACCCAGGTGCTGGAATTCGCCGACGAGACGACGGGCCTCATCACCGACGCCCGGCTGCTCTCCGCGCAGCACATGTGACGGATACCCCGCGTTGAACAGCCCTCTACCCAGGGCAATCAGAGTGTGCCGCGTGTGTGTGCGCAGAGTGAGCACCTAGCCTTGTCACGGGTCGGTCTCGGAAAACCGGCACACAGACCACTACATGTGCATACGCTCCAAGGCTGTGGCGTGCTGAAGGCCGCACCGCGTACGCGGACGACTCCGCGGCGTGAAGACGGAGCCCAAAGGGAGGTCGCGTGAGCGACGAGGGTCGCCTGGTCGCCGGTCGATATCGCATCGCCGGGCGGATCGGCACGGGCGCGATGGGTGCCGTCTGGCAAGCGCATGACGAGGTACTCGGCCGGACGGTGGCGATCAAGCAGTTGCTGCTGCAGCCCGGCCTCGAGGCTCAAGGCGCCGAAGACGCCCGCCAGCGCACCATGCGTGAGGGCCGGATCGCCGCCAGGCTGCACCACCCGAACGCCATCTCGGTGTTCGACGTCGTCACCGACGACAACGGGCAGCCCTGTCTGATCATGGAGTACCTGAACTCCACCAGCCTCGCCCAGGTGCTGCAGGAGGAGCGGACGCTGCCGCCGACGGAGGTGGCCAGGATCGGCGCCCAGGTCGCGGCGGCGCTGCACGAGGCGCACGCGGTCGGCATCGTGCACCGGGACATCAAGCCCGGCAACATCCTGCTGGCGCCCAACGGCACCGTGAAGATCACCGACTTCGGCATCTCGCGGGCGAAGGACGACGTCACGGTCACCAAGACCGGGATGATCGCCGGAACACCGGCCTACCTGGCGCCGGAAGTGGCCATCGGTGGCGACCCCGGCCCGGAATCCGACATCTTCTCTCTCGGCTCGACGCTGTACGCGGCCTGCGAGGGCCAGCCGCCGTTCGGCCTCAGCGAGAACACGCTCAGCCTGCTGCACGCGGTCGCGGCCGGGCAGATCATCCCGCCGCGCCAGTCCGGCCCGCTCGCCAGCGTGCTGGCCGTGCTGCTGCACCCGGAGATCCAGCACCGGCCCACCGCCGACGAGTGCGAAGAACTCCTCGCCGCCGTCGCGCGGGGTGAGACGCCGCTGGGCGGCCCCGCGGACGACACCCTGCTCGCCGCCCCGGTCGCGGGCGGTCTCGCCGGTGCGGGCGTCACCCAGGCGCTCGACAGCGAATCCGCCGGGCATTCGGGCTCGCTGCTCGACAGCCAGGCCGCCGCCGGGCCGTTCTACGACGAAGACGACTACCACCAGCCCGCGTCGGGGTACCCGGAAAACGACTACGACGGGTACGACAACTACGACGAGACGGCGCTGCTGTCCGAACGCGGCCACCCCGGCGGCCCGACGCCCACGCGCGCCGTCCCTCTGCCCGCGAACGATTACGACGACGATTACGACGACTACGACGACCCGCCTCCTCCCCCGCCGCCGCCCACCCGGGCGCAGACCAGCCCGGTGGACGACGACGAGTCGAAGCCGGGCGCGTGGAAGAAGCCCGCGATCATCGGCGGCGTAGTGGTCGTCGCGCTGGCGGCACTGGGGATCTGGCTGTTCAGCCCGAACAACCCGGAGACGCCCGCGCAGGTCGGGAACTCGTCGACGAAACCGACCCCGTCCGCGACGTCGTCGGCGCCGGAGACGACGGAATCGCCGACCGAGACGGAATCGGCCGAGCCGCCGCCGGAGACGACCTCGTCGAAGAAGACGTCGACCAAGGCGAGCCAGACCAAGGAGCCGGACCCGCCTCCGACGAGGACGACCCCGAAGACGACGACACCGACGAAGCCGACTCCGACGACTCCGACAGAAACCACGCCCACGACCACCCCGACATCGACCCCAGCCGGAACGTGACCCGAGGCAGCAATTGAGTTCTGAAGGTTCCATCGTCGGCGGCCGCTACCGCCTGGACCAGCCCATCGGGCGTGGCCGGGCGGGCATCGTGTGGCTGGCGTTCGACACGCGACTGCTCCGCACGGTCGCGATGAAGCGCATGTACCTGCCCGTCGGCCTGCCGCCGGACCGGGCCGAGCAGGCCAAGGCCGTCGTAGTCCAAGAGGGCAAGGTCGCGGCCAAGTTCGAGCACGCGACCGCGATCAAGGTGTACGACGTGCTGCCCGAGGGGCCGGACGTCTGGCTGGTGATGGAGTACATCCCGTCACGCGGGATGGCGACGTTCCTGGCCGAGCACGGCAGGCTGACCGCGGAACAGGCCGCCACGCTGGGCATCATGCTCGGCCGGGCGCTGGCCGCGATGCACGAGGGCGGGGTGGTGCACCGGACCGTCGAGCCGGGCACGGTGCTCCTGGCCGACGACGGCGGCGTGAAGCTCACCGACATCGGCATCACCGGTGGCGGTGCGACCGCCGCCTACCGGGCGCCCGAGGTGGCGCGCGGTGAACCGGCGACGTCGGCGTCCGATGTGTTCTCGCTGGGCGCGACGCTGTACACGGCCGTCGAGGGCGTGCCGCCGTTCGGTGAGGACGGCGAATCGTCGGAGCGGCCACCGCAGACCGCCGGGCCGCTGGCCGGCGCGCTGCGCAAGATGCTGCGGGCGGAGCCGGATTCGCGGCCGACGATGGCCGACACCGTCCGTTCGCTGGGCGCGATCACGGAGGGGCGCCAGACGGCGTTCATCCCGCCGACCGCGCCCGCGATGCCGACGGTCCGGGTGGCGTCGGCGCCGTTCCCCCAGCAGCAGGCGCCTCACCAGCAGATCCCCCAGGCGCAGCAGCAGTTCCCGCAGCATCAGCCTCAGTATCAGCCGCCGCACCAGCAGTTCCCGCCGCAGACGCAGTACGCGCCCGCGCCGGCCCCTCCGGCCACGACGAAGTCGGCCGACACCCGGAAATGGCTGATCACGGCCGGAGCCGTCGTGGTGGCGATCCTCGTCGGCGTGCTGTTCGCCGAACTCTTCTTGATCTAGCCGGCCTTCGCGGCTTCGCGGATCGCTGAGAGGAACCGTCGTACCGCGGGGTGATTCCTGGCGTGCGCGGCGACGGCGGCGTGGATGGACCGCACCGGGTCGGGGCGGCGGACCTTGCGGATGGCGACGCCGGGGTGCGGGGCGCCGAGGCCCAGTTCCGGGATCAGCGCGACGCCGAGCCCGGCGGCCACGAACCCTTGTGCCGTCTGGTAATCCTCGGATTCGACGACATGGTTCGGCGAGAATCCGGCCGCGCCGCAGGCGTCGAGCAGGATGTCGCGGCAGGCTCCCGGGAGACCGTCGACGCCGACCCACGGGTCTTCGGCGAGTTCCGCGAGATCCAGTACGCGTTTGCGGGCGAGCCGGTGGTTCTTCGGCAGGATCGCGCGATACGGGTCGTCCAGCAGATGGATGTACTCGACGCCCTTGACCCGGGGAGTGCTGGTCGGGAGCACGATCATCGCGACGTCGGCCTTGCCCGACTCGATGTCGGGCATCGAATCGTCGGGCTCGACCAGCTTCAGATCGAGGCGGACACCCGGGAAGTCCTGGCGCAGCGCGGCGACGGCCAGCGGGACCAGCGAGGCGCCTGCCGTGGCGAAGTAGCGGATCGCGAGCCTGCCGGTGCGGCCTTCCTTGAGTTCGGTGAGCGCCGCCTCGGCCTTGGCGAGCTGGGTGCTCAGCGTTTCCGCGTGTTCGGACAGCAACGAACCGGCCGGGGTCGGCCGCACACCGCGTCCGACGCGTTCGAGCAGTTCGACACCCGCTTCCCTTTCCAGGGTGGACAACTGCTGGCTGATCGCGGAAGGCGTGTAGCCCAGGTTCCGGGCGGCGGCCGTGATCGAGCCGCTGCTGATCACGGCTCGGAGGACCTGCATTCGGCGGACGTCGAGCATGGCCCGATCTTACAGTTCTTCTTAAGGATGCCTGCAGTAATTTTCGCTTGTCCTTACGCGTCGACGCGGCGAAGCTGAGCCGGTCACGAAGGAGGACTGGGGTGGGCGAGACCAAGACCCTGCTGCGGATCGGCGCGTTGGCGCTCATGTGGGGATCGAGTTTCTTCTGGATCAAAATCGGGCTGGGGGCGTTCTCCCCGGTGCAGCTGGTGCTGGCGAGGGTGACGCTCGGGGCCGTCGTCCTGATCGGCCTCTGCTACCTGGGACGCGACAGGCTCCCGTCGCAGCGGCGGGTCTGGGGACATCTGGCCGTCGCGGCGTTCTTCCACAACGCGCTGCCGTTCCTACTGTTCGCGTGGGGTGAGCTGACCGTCGATTCCGGGATCACCGGGGTGCTGAACTCGACGACGCCGCTGTGGGTGCTGCTCGCCGCGCCGATGCTGGGCTCACGGACGAAGATGACCGCGGTCCGGGCCGCCGGGCTCATCGTCGGACTCACCGGGATCCTGCTGATCTTCGCGCCATGGCAGGCATCGGGCCTGCTCAGCTGGGGCGCCCTGGCCTGCCTCGCGGCGGCCGCGAGCTACGGGTTCGCGTTCGTCTACGAGGGCAAGTACCTGACCGGCACCGGTGACTCGCCGATGGCACTGGCCGGCGGGCAGATGCTGCTCGCGACCGGGTTCCTGGTGCTGGCGCTGCCGATGGGCGGATTCGAGCCGGTGAACCTGAGCGCCGGCGCGATCGCCGCGATCGTGGTCCTGGGCATCGGCTCGACCGGGATCGCGTTCGCGCTGAACTACCAGCTCCTCGCGAGCGAAGGCGCCGTCGCCGCTTCGATCGTCGGATATCTGCTGCCGATCGTGTCGGTGCTGCTGGGCGCGGTGTTCCTGCACGAGGAGCTGAGTTTCCGGGTGATCGCCGGGATGGTCGTCGTGCTGGGCGGCGTCGCCCTGACCCGCCTCCGCCCGAAGGAGCGGGGGACCTTTGCTACCGCCCCGGCGCCAGAGCGCCCCCTCGCCGCCGCGGAGACCCCATGACCGAGACGACGACGTTGTGGCGGCCGACGGGCCCGGCCGAGCTCGACCTCGTACGCGAGTCGGGCTGGCGGGAGTGGCCGCCGCGGCTGCCGGACCAGCCGATCTTCTACCCGGTGCTCAACGAGGACTACGCGATCAAGATCGCCCGCGACTGGAACGTGCCGCACGACGGCGTGGGGTTCGTGACGCGGTTCGAGGTCGAGACCGACTTCGTCGCGCGGTACCCCGTCCAGCAAGCGGGCGGGAAGACGATCCTGGAGCTCTGGGTCCCGGCCGAGGAGCTCGCCGAGTTCAACACGCACATCGTGGGGAAGATCGAGGTCACCCGCGAATTCCGGCGACCCGCCTGACCTGCGTTTAGCCCCCTAATCGCGATCTGAGCCCGGCACGACTCCCGGGCCCCGGCGCGATCGCGTTTAGCGGGCTAAACGCGATCCGGCTAGACGAGACGGCGGTCGGACGCCCAGCGCGAAAGCTCGTACCGGTTCGAGAGCTGCGTCTTACGCAGAACGCTCGACACGTGCGTCTCGACAGTCTTTACCGAGATGAACAGCTCGGACGCGATCTCCTTGTACGCGTACCCGCGCGCGAGCAGCCGCAGCACGTCGCGTTCCCGCGGGGTCAGCAGGTCCAGATCCGGGTCGCTGATCGGCGCGGAACCCGGCCGGTCGGCGAACGCGTCGAGCACGAACCCGGCCAGCCGCGGCGAGAACACCGCGTCACCGTCGGAGACCCGCACGACCGCGCGCACCAGTTCCTTCGACGAGATGGTCTTCGTGACGTAGCCCCGCGCCCCCGCGCGGATCACGGCGATCACGTCTTCGGCGGCGTCGGAGACCGAAAGCGCGAGGAACACGACGTCCGGCAGGTCCGGGCGGACCCGGCGGAGCACTTCGGCGCCGCCGCCGTCCGGCATGTGCACGTCGAGCAACACGACCTGCGGTTTGGTCCTCGCGATCCCCGCCACCGCCTCGGCCACCGAACCCGCCTCGCCGACCACGCGTACGTCGTCGGTGATCGAGTCCAGTTCGGTGCGCACGCCGGCGCGGAAGAGCGCGTGGTCGTCGACGAGGAAGACCTTGACCGGCTCCCGCGTCTGCTGGTTCTCCGTCACGATGCTCCCTCGCTCGCCCTGTCCCCTGAGCATAGCGACCTCACGCCGAACCCTTCCCCGCCTTGACCGGCATCTCCAGCTGAACCTCGGTTCCTTCACCCGGTGCGGTCCGCACCTTGCACTTACCCCCGTGCCGTTCCATCCGCCCCCGGATGGAATCGGCGAGCCCGTGCCTGTCCGCGGGGACGACGTCGGGGTCGAACCCCTTGCCCCGGTCGCGCACGAACACCGTCACCGCTGTCGGCTCGACCTCGGCGTACACACTGACCTCGTCGACGCCGGCGTGCTTGGCGGCGTTGACGATCGCCTCGCGCGCCGCCTGGACCAGCGCGGTCAGCGGTTCGTTCAGCGTGGCCTCCCCCACGACGACCTGCTGCACCGAGATGGCGAAGGCGTCTTCGACCTCGCCGCAGGCGGCCGCGAGCACCTCGGACAGCTGGCCGCTGATGGCCTCTTCTTCGGTCTTCTGGCTCTTGCCGTACCCCGACGGCCCGTACAGCCACCCCCGCAGCTCACGTTCCTGCCCGCGCGCGAGCCTCGCGACCTCACGCGGTGATTCCGACTGCTTCTGGATCAGGGCCAGCGTCTGCAGGACCGAGTCGTGCAGGTGCGCGGCGATCTCGGCGCGCTCGTCGGTGCGGACGCGGGCGGTGCGCTCGTCGGAGAGGTCACGGACCAGGCGCAGCCAGAACGGGACGGTCAGCACGGCCACCCCGAACAGCGTCGCGAACACCGCGACCAGCGCGAACTTGACCTGGTCGATGCTGCCGCTCTGCAGGACGACCACGCCGATCCCGGTCATCACCAGCGCGACGCCCGCGACCACGCGGATCGCGGCCGACCAGCCGCCGCCCCCGAGGAACGCCCCGGCCACGCCGCCCTTCGCGCCGGTGCGCCAGCGTCTCCGCTGTGACTCGTCGGCCTCACGCCAGACGACCGCCGCACCGATCATGGCCAGCGCGAGCGGGATGGCGACCCAGCCGCTGATGAACCCGGTCAGCGTTCCACTGGCGACGGCGAGACCGACGCCGAGCGCCATCAGACCGAAGGCCTGCTGCTTCTCTTTCGGCGTCGCCTTGTCCGGCGCGGTCTCCTCGCGGACGGCCTGCTGCACGAAGACCCAGAGCAGGCCATACGCGAGGAGGCCGACGCCGTTGAGCGCGGCCAGCAAGGCGAACGCGGTCCGGACCCAGAGCACCTTGACGCCGAGGTGATCGGCGAGACCGCCGGCGACACCCGCGATGGCGCGGCCGGAGCGGCGGCGGAACATCTTGGGCGGATCGATCGGCGTCGAGGGCAGACTGCCGGGCACGGGCACCGGAAGGGGGCGCTCGATGATCGTCGGCGGCACCTGCTCGGCGATGTCGTGGGGGGCGGATTCCTGCACGTTCTCCATGGTCACACGGAGTGCACCGCTGATCCATCGGGGAAACCCCTGACTCTTCCGCCTGGGGAAACCTCAGGGACGATCCCGGATGTGTGCACCCGGCGCCGGGCGCATTCTTTAGTGCATGAGTGGGAGTGAGACACAGACACCGAAGCCGAGCCCGATGGCCGGTTTCGAAGAGACCGTCAAGGATTTCTGGCGGAGCAGGCCGGTCCGCCCGGCGCACGGCCGCAAGGTGGCCGGCGTGGCGGCCGCGATCGGCAACCGGTACGGCATCGACCCGATCGTGATCCGGGTGGCGCTGGTCGCCGCGACCGTGTTCGGCGGTTTCGGTGTCTTCGTCTACCTGCTGGGCTGGTTGTTCCTGCCGCAGGAGGGCGACCGGGTGTCCGCCGCCGAGGGCCTGATCGGCCGCGGCCGCTCGTCGATTTCGTCGGCGTTCACGGTGCTGCTGATCGTTCTGCTGTTCCCCGGTCTCACCTGGACCTTCAGCGGCGGCTGGCTGACCGACGGCACCGGGCTGATCGGTTTCGCGCTGATGGCCGTCGCGCTGTACCTGCTGCACCGCAACCGCGGCCAGTTCAACCGGCCGGTGATGCCCGCTCCGGCGTATCCCACCGCCGCGTTCTCGATGTCGTCGGCGTCGGCACCGGCCGCGACGGCGGCGGACGGCAGCTGGGACCCGCTCTCGGCCGATCCGGCCGCTTGGGATCTGCCCACCGGGTCGCCGTCCGGTGGCCTGCCGCCGCAGAGCCCGCCTCCGCCTCCCGCGTCGCCGATGCCGCGCCGCCGGAAGTCGAAGATCGGTGGCGCGACGTTCGGGATCGCCCTGCTGGTCGCCGGTGCGGGTGTCGTCCTGAACCTGGACGGCCAGTCGTGGTTCACCGTGCAGCACGTCGTCGGGCTGACCCTGGCCGTGGTCGGGATCGGGCTGGTGGCCGGTTCGTTCGTCCGGGGCGGTCGCGGGCTGATCGGGCTGGCGGTGCCGCTGGCGATCGCCGGGATGGCGCTGACCACGATCCCGTTCGAGAACTTCTCGGCCCAGGGCGGCCTCGGTGACCTGAAGGCGACGCCGTACCAGGCGTCCGAGGTGCGGCCGGAATACCACCGCTCGGCCGGGGACATCGACATCGACCTGACCAAGCTGCCCGCCGGGACACCCGTCACCACGAAGATCACCAACGGTGCCGGCAACTCGACGGTCATCGTGCCCCAGGGAGCCGAAGTGGCCGTCATCTGCGAGACCGAGGCCGGCGACATCGACTGTCTCGGCCAGAACAGCTCGGGAGTCGGCCTGGACACCGTCGACTTCACCTCGCCGGGCACCACCGGCCAGAAGATCGTCCTGCAGGTCAAGAACGGCGTCGGAAACGTGGAGGTGCGTCGTGGCTGAGTACGACTACGACAATTACGACAGCGCGACTCAGTCGGCTCAACCGGCGAAGCGCGGGGTGGACGTGTTCACCCTGATCGTCGGGATCGCGACGCTGCTGGTGTCGGGCTACGTCCTCTCGGACGGCGCGTCCTGGCTGCCGCAGTTCGACTTCCGCTGGGTGATGGCGGGCGGGGCGATCTTCGTCGGCGTCCTGCTGCTGGCCGCTTCGGTGCGCAAGAGCCGCCGCTAGCGGCGCGCCTCACGAACCACTCCCACCCGAAGGCCCCGGCCCCTCGCCGGGGCCTTCGCCATGTCCACCTGCGGGAGGACTTGCGTTTAGCCCCCAAATCGCGATCCGGGGTCGCCTCGATGCCCCAGGCGGCCAGATCGCACTTAGGCCGCTAAACGCAGGTCCGGACGGGTACGGGTCACTCCCACTCGATGGTGCCCGGCGGCTTGGACGTGACGTCCAGGACCACGCGGTTCACCTCGGCGACCTCGTTCGTGATGCGGGTCGAGATCCGCTCCAGCACCTCGTAGGGCAGGCGCGTCCAGTCCGCGGTCATCGCGTCCTCGGACGACACCGGCCGCAGCACGATCGGGTGCCCGTACGTGCGCCCGTCGCCCTGGACACCGACACTGCGGACGTCGGCGAGCAGCACCACCGGGCACTGCCAGATCGCGCGGTCCAGCCCGGCCGCGGTCAGCTCCTCGCGGGCGATGGCGTCCGCCGCGCGCAGCGTCTCGAGCCGCTCGGCGTCGACGGCGCCGATGATCCGGATGCCGAGCCCCGGGCCGGGGAACGGCTGCCGCTGGACGATCGTCTCGGGCAGCCCGACCTCCAGCCCGACGCGCCGCACCTCGTCCTTGAACAGGAGGCGCAGCGGCTCGACGAGCTCGAACTGCAGGTCGTCGGGCAGGCCGCCGACGTTGTGGTGGCTCTTGATGTTCGCCGCGCCCTCGCCGCCGCCGGACTCGACGACGTCCGGGTAGAGCGTGCCCTGGACCAGGAACTTGTAGTCGCCCTCGGCCTTGAGGTCGCGCTCGGCCTGCTCGAACACGCGGATGAACTCGCGGCCGATGATCTTGCGCTTTTCCTCGGGGTCGGTGACCCCGGCCAGCGCGTCGAGGAACCGCTCGCGCGCGTCGATGGTGACCAGGTTGACCCCGGTGGCGGCGACGAAATCGCGCTCGACCTGGGTGCGCTCGCCCGAGCGCAGCAGACCGTGGTCGACGAACACGCAGGTCAGCCGGTCGCCGATGGCGCGCTGCACCAGCGCGGCGGCCACGGCCGAGTCGACACCGCCGGAAAGCCCGCAGATCGCGCGGCCGTCGCCGACCTGCTCGGCGATGCGCTTGACCTGGTCGTCGACGATGGACGACGTCGTCCACTGCGGCCGGATGCCCGCGATGTCGTGCAGGAAGCGGCGGAGCACCTCTTGGCCGTGCGGCGAGTGGTGGACCTCGGGGTGGTACTGGACGCCGGCGAAGCGGCGCTTCACGTCTTCGAAGCCGGCGACAGCGGCGCCCTCGCTGGACGCGGTCACGGTGGCGCCCTCGGGGGCTTTGGTCACGCTGTCGTTGTGGCTCATCCAGGCGGGCTGGAGCTCCGGGAGCCCGGCGTGCAGGACACCGCCTTCCCCGGCGACGCGGACCTCGGTGCGGCCGAATTCGCGGGTCCCGGTCGGCTCGACCGTGCCGCCCAGGGCCTGCGCGAGCACCTGGTGGCCGTAGCAGATGCCGAGGATCGGCACGCCGGCGTCGACCAGGCCGGGGGCGAGCGCGGGGGCGTTCTCCGCATACACGCTGGACGGTCCACCCGAAAGGATGATCGCCGCCGGGTCCTTCGCGAGGATGTCCTCGGCGGTGGCGGTGTGCGGGACGACCTCGGAGTACACCTGAGCCTCGCGCACACGGCGCGCGATGAGCTGCGCGTACTGCGCCCCGAAGTCCACGACGATTACCGGACCGGTGGGACTGGGCACCTGAAACCTCCAGATCAGAGCAGCACGCTTCCCCACCATCGTCCCAGGTGGGCCGGGTCACCCCGCCGCCAACCCCCACGTCATTCAGGGCGGTAGGTGACCGCGATGGGGCCTACCGTCCGAGGGCATGAGCATCGACTGGACCGCCGAACTGTCCGAGCAGCTCGACTGGCACTGGAAGGAGCAGCTCCGACCCGGCCTCGACACCCTCACCGACGACGAATACCTCTGGGAACCCGCCGAAGACTGCTGGACGATCCGGGCGGATGAAAACGGCGGTCTCATGATCGACTGGGAGTATCCGGCGCCCTCACCGCCGCCGGTGACGACGATCGCCTGGCGGCTGAACCACATCATCATCGGCGTCCTCGCCATGAGGAACGCGTCGCACTTCGACGGCCCGGCCACCGACTACCTGACCTTCCCCTACACGGCCTCCGCCAAAGAAGCCCTGAAGCAGCTCGACGACGCCTACGCACGCTGGCGCGACGGCGTCCGCACCCTCACCGCCGAAGACCTCGAGCGGCCGTGCGGCGAGGCCGAAGGCCCCTACGCGAAGTACCCGTTCGGAGCGCTCGTCCTGCACATCAACCGGGAGGTCATCCACCACGGCGCCGAGGTCCTCCTGCTTCGCGACCTCTATCGGTCGTCTCGCACAGCTCGCGTTTAGCGGGCTAAACGCGACGCGCCCATACTGAGGCGAGCCGACGAAGGGACCCAGTCTTGCGAGCGACCGTCATCTACGGCGCGGGCGACGTCCGCGTCGAGACCGTCCCGGACCCGAAGCTGAGCGAGCCGACCGACGCCGTCCTCCGCGTCGTCCGCGCGTGCATCTGCGGCAGTGACCTCTGGCCCTACGGCAGCATGCCCGCCAGGGACCGAGGCGTCCGGATCGGCCACGAGTTCCTCGGCATCGTCGAAGCTGTCGGCGCCGACGTCACCACGGTCAGAACGGGTGACCTGGTCGTCGCGCCGTTCGTCTACTCCGACAACACCTGCCAGTTCTGCCGCGAAGGCCTCCACACCTCCTGCCTGCACGGCGGCTTCTGGGGTGCGAAGGGCGTCGACGCAGGCCAGGGCGAGGCCGTCCGCGTCCCGCAGGCCGACGGCACGCTGGTGAAACTGCCGCACACCGAGGACGACGACCTGCTCGCCTCGCTCGTCACCCTCGCCGACGTGTTCCCGACCGGCCACCACGCCGCGGTCAAGGCGGGCGTGAACGAGCGCACCACGGTCACCGTCATCGGCGACGGCGCCGTCGGGCTCTCCGCGGTCCTCGCCGCGAAGCGCCTCGGCGCCGAGCGCGTCATCCTGATGGGCCGCCACCAGACCCGCACCGATCTCGGCCGCGAGTTCGGCGCGACCGACGTCGTCTCCGAGCGCGGCGACGAGGGCATCGAGAAGGTCCGCGACCTGACGAACGGCGAAGGCACCCACACCGTCCTCGAATGCGTCGGCACGAAGCCCGCCTTCGAGATGGGTGTCGGCGCCGTTCGCGCGGGCGGGACGATCAGCCGCGTCGGCGTGCCGCAGTACGACGAGGGCCCGATCGGCCCGCCGCTGTTCCGCCGCAACATCACCGTCACCGGCGGCGTCGCCCCCGCGCGTCACTACATTCCCGAACTGCTCGACGACGTCGTCGAAGGCCGGTACCAGCCGGGCAAGGTCTTCGACCGGACGATCGGGCTCGAAGAGGTTCCCGACGGCTACCGCGCGATGGCGGACCGCGAAGCGCTGAAGGTGCTCGTGAAACCGTGACTCGGTCGGGTGGGTGTTCACACGGCGGACACCCACTCGGAATACCTTGTCACGTATGGACATGATCACTCCGGAACCGCGCCCGGCCTGGATCGCCGGACGCCCCGAGCAGGGCGCCTCGACGCTTACCGTGCACCACCCCTTCGACGGAAGTGAAGTCGCCACCGTCGCGGTGCCCGGCCCGGAGCAGGTCGAACGCGCGGTGAGCGCGGCGGCGAGCGTCGCGAAGGAGTTCCGGCGATCCCCGGCGCACTCCCGCGCCGCGGCGCTCGACCATGTTTCGCGGGTCCTCGCCGGCCGGGCCGAGGAGATCGCCGAAGTCATCACCGCCGAGAACGGCAAACCGCTGAAGTGGGCGGACGCCGAGGTGCGGCGCGCGGTGTCGGTATTCCGGATCGCGGCCGAAGAGGCCCGCCGGTTCAGCGGCGACCTGCAGCGCCTCGACACCGACCCTGCGGGCGAGGGCAGGCTGGCGCTCACCCGCCGCATCCCGCGCGGCCCGGTCCTGGGCATCGCGCCGTTCAACTTCCCGCTGAACCTGGTGGCGCACAAGGTCGCGCCGTCGCTCGCGGTCGGGGCGCCGATCATCGTCAAACCCGCGCCGCGCACCCCCCTCTCCGCCCTGATCCTCGGCGAGATCCTGGCCGAGACGGAGCTTCCGGAAGGCGCGTTCTCAGTGCTGCCGCTCGGCAACGAGGAGACTTCGGCGCTGGTCGCCGACCCGAGGCTGCCCGTCGTGTCGTTCACCGGTTCGGGCCCGGTCGGCTGGTCGCTGGCGGACGCCGCGCCGCGCAAGCACATCGTGCTCGAACTCGGCGGCAACGCGGCCGCCGTGGTGCTCCGCGATTGGCCGGACCCCGAGGGCGCGGCGCACCGCATCGCGACCTTCGGCAACTACCAGGCCGGGCAGTCGTGTATCGCGGTGCAGCGCGTGATCGTCGAACGCGAGGTCGCCGAAGAATTCGTACCGGCGTTGGTGGAAGCGGTGCAGTCACAGCGAACAGGCGATCCCTACGACAAGAACACCGACGTGGGACCGGTCGTCGACGAGGCGGCCGCGGAACGGATCGTGGCCTGGATCGACGAGGCCGTCGCCGCGGGCGCGAAGATCCTCACCGGCGGCAAACGAGACGGGGCGACCGTGGAGCCGACCGTGCTCACCGACGTCCCACCGTCCACAAAGGCCTGGTCGGAAGAGATCTTCGGACCAGTGCTCGCAGTGTCCATTGTGGAGGGAGTCGACGAGGCTTTCGCTTCGGTGAACGAATCCGCGTACGGATTGCAGGCCGGAGTGTTCACCCGCGACGTGCATCTCGCCTTCTACGCGTCCACCGAGCTCGAAGTCGGCGGCGTGATCATCGGCGACGTCCCGTCCTACCGTGCGGACCAGATGCCCTATGGCGGTGTCAAGGGATCGGGTGTCGGCAGGGAAGGCGTGCTCGCCGCGATGCACGACCTCACCGAGGAAAGGGTCACCGTCTTCACCGGCATCGATCTTTAGGCGGGGGTGACGGCCTGCGCGAACCCGAACACCTTGTCCGGATCGTAGGTCTTCGCCACCTGCTTGAGGCGGGTGGCGTTGTCGCCGTAGTAGGCCGTCATCCAGTCGGGCAGGGCGGGGTCGATGTAGTTGACGTAGCCCCCGCCCAGTCCGATCCCGTTCACCACTTCGGCGACGGAGTCCGTTGCCACGGAACGGTTTCGCACGTCCGCCTGGCTGTAGATCTGCACGCTCCCGATGGCTTTCCGATGCCAGAAGGCTGTCGCGTCCGGCGCGACGTCGGCGACCGCGCCGCCGAGGCCGTCGATCAACAGGTCCATTCCACGCCTGCCGGTAACTGCCGACGTCAGCTTCGCCGGATCCACCGGTTCGCCGATGATGCGAGAAGAGGCCACAAAGGACTGTCGGTTCTCGCTGCCGGAGAAGTACTTCATGGCACCGAGAAAGTCGAGTTGCTTGACCGTCTTCGTAGCGCCGGTCCTTCCCGCGAAGCTGTTCAGAACCTTGCCCAGCGAAGCGGAATCGCCTACGTAGCAACCGGAAACCCGAACTCCGACCGGTGATCCACCCGACAGGACGACGTTGGCCCACAACTCCGGCGGCGCTTCCGGAAGCCATCGCTGCCATTCGGCGAGGACCTCGTTCGCGCTACCGGCCGGGAAATGCAGTGAGAACACCGAAACGGCCGAGGGAGCGGGATCGGTACGGAAGGTGAACGAGGTGACGACCCCGAAGTTCCCGCCGCCTCCACCCCGCAGAGCCCAGAACAGGTCCGGTTCGGAATCCGCCGAAGCGGTCCGGAGTTTCCCGTCCGCCGTAACGACTTGTGCGGACACCAGATGATCGCAGGTGAGTCCGTATTTGCGGGAGAGGACACCGATCCCGCCGCCGAGTGCCAGCCCGGCGATCCCGACGCTGGGACAGGAACCCGCGGGCAGGCAACGGCCCGCACGACCGAGTGCGGCGTAGACGTCCTTCAATTTCGCGCCGGCGCCGATCACGGCCTGTTCGCCCTGAACGTCCACTGAGGACATCGCGCCGAGGTCGAGCATGAGCCCGCCGTCCGGAACGGAGTATCCGGCGTAGCTGTGCCCACCGGCGCGCGCGGCGATCGGCACACGCAGCGCGGCCGCGGACACACCGGCCTGGACGTCTTCAGGTCTCGCGCACTTCGCGATCGCGGCGGGCTTGAGGCCGTCGAAAGCGGGATTGAACACGCGTTTGGCGTTGTCGTAGCCGGAATCCCCCGGGAGCAGCAGCGAAACCTTGTTTCGCAGCGCCTCCCAGTCCGGCGGACCGGTCGGCGGTGCGACGCTGGTGCTCGGCGGTAACGAGGTCCCGGGCGCGGAGGAGGGCGTTGACGCCGGAGGCGCGGCAGAGCACGCCGTCGCGGCCGCCCCGACCGCGGTCGCACCGGCGAGCTTGAGGAACGTCCTTCGCCCCAGCTTCATGTCTGTGAAGACGTGCGACCCGCGACGAGGTTGCCGTGTTCACCCGAGCGGGTCACAGCCAGTGCGGCAACGACGGCGCTTGACCGTCCAAAGTGGATCCGTCGGAACGGCCGGTGATCCAGGCCAGGACGTCACCCGGCGTGCCGGTCACGGTGACCGGATCGCCGGTGCCCATCCGCCACTCGTGCCGCGTCCCGTCGCTGTCGGCGGCGACCACGAGGACGGACGGCAGTCCCTCGCCGTACGACCCGATCGCGCTGCTCACGACCACTTCGAACTCATTTCCGAGCAGCCCGGCGACGCGGGCGAAGTCGTAGCCGAGGTCCAGGTCGGCCAGGTGGATCGAGGCTTCGGCGAGCCGCTTGCGCAACACGCCTTCGCCGGTGATCGGCCTGCCCTGCCGGTCACGTGCCTCGCCGGTCCACGCCTCGTCCTTCAGGGACGCGGCCAGGTCCGTGAACCGCTCGCCCGAGGCGACGACGTCGTCGGCGATCTCCGCGAGACTGCGATCGGCACCGGCCTCGATCCCCTCGTCCCGCTCCGTGGCGGTGGCGTACATCGGCGTCTCCACGCCGGTCTTCGCCCAGGCGAGCAGGTTGCCGAGGCCATCGGCGTTGCGCGCGACGTGCGACAGCAGGTGCGCCCTCGCCCAGCCGGGAAGCGCGCTGGGAGCGTGCAAGGCCGTCTCGTCGAGCCCGCGGGCCACGAGGGCCCATTCGTCGTGCAGAGCGAGTACGCGGGCCAGCAGGACGTGCGCACGTTCGGAGGCTGTCACGCCCCCAACTTACCGCCGCAGGGCCGCCGGTGCGTCCGCCGGAACAGAGGGGTTCTTCGGCGCGATCGGCTCGAGCCGCGCATACGGGGAGTCCTGCGACGGCCGGCTGTCCGTTTCGCCCTTGTTGGGCCACAGTGAGAACGCCCGCTCGGCCTGCGCGGTGATGGTGAGCGAGGGATTCACGCCGAGGTTCGCGGTGATCGCCGATCCATCCACAATGGACATACCGGGGTAGTTGAAGACCCGGTGGTACGGGTCGATCACGCCGTTGTCGGCCGCCGTGCCGATCGGTGCGCCGCCGATGAAGTGCGCGGTGAGCGGGATGTCGAAGATCTCGCCCCAGGTGCCGCCCGCCATCCCGCCGATGCGCTCGGCGGTGCGGAGGTTGGCTTCGTGCCCGGCGGGGATGAAGCTGGGGTTCGGCTCGCCGTGGCCCTGCTTCGACGTGTACTTGCGGCGGCCGAAGAGACCACGCTTGGTGTAGGTGGTGATGGAGTTGTCGAGGCTCTGCATCACCAGCAGGATCACCGTGCGCTCGCTCCAGCGGTAGCCGTTGAGCAGCCGGACCGTCTGGACGGGGTGCTTGACCATGAAGTTCACCGCCTGGCGCCAGCGCGGGACCGCCGAATCGCCCTCGGTCGCGATGGTCTGGAGCAGGCTCATCGCGTTGCTGCCCTTGCCATAGCGGACGGGCTCGATATGCGTGTTGTCGTCGGGGTGGATCGACGACGTGATCGCGACGCCGCGGCTGAAGTTCCGGTCCTCGTCCACCGAGGTGCGGGCGGCGCCGATGATGGCCTCGGAGTTGGTGCGGGTCAGTTCGCCGAGCTTCGGCGAGAGCTTCGGCAGGTTGGCCGTGTCGCGCATGCTGTGGAGCAGGTTCTGCGTGCCCCAGGTGCCGGCGGCGAGCACCACCTGCCCGGCGGTGAGCTTGTGCCGGAACTTCCGCGAGGTCGTCCCCGTCTTCTTGATGCTCACCTCGTAGCCACCTGCGTTCAGCGGCCTGATCGCGCTCACCGTGGTGAGCGGGATGACCTGCGCGCCGTCCTTCTCCGCGAGGTACAGATAGTTCTTGACCAGCGTGTTCTTGGCGCCGACGCGGCAGCCGGTCATACAGGCGCCGCATTCGGTACAGCCGGTGCGAGCCGGGCCCGCGCCACCGAAGTACGGGTCCTCGGTGCGCTCCCCCGGCTTGCCGAAGTACACGCCGACCGGCGTCGGGTGGTACGACTCGGGGACGCCCATGTCCTCGGCGACGCCCTTCATCACGACGTCCGACGGCGTGACGCTGGGGTTGGTGACGACACCCAGCATGCGGCTGGCCTGCTCGTAGTGCGGGCCGAGCTCGGACTCCCAGTCGGTGATGTGAGACCACTGCGGGTCGACGTAGAACGGCCTCAGCGGCCGGTACAGCGTGTTCGCGTAGACCAGCGAGCCGCCGCCGACGCCCGCGCCGGCGAGCACCATGACGTCCTTGAGCATGTGGATGCGCTGGATGCCGAAGCAGCCGACCTGGGGCGCCCAGACGTAGCGGCGAAGGTCCCAGGACGTCTTCGCGAACTCGTCGTCGGCGAAGCGGCGGCCCGCCTCGATGACGGCCACGCGATAGCCCTTCTCCGTCAGGCGCAGGGCGGCGACACTGCCGCCGAACCCGGAGCCGACGACGATCACGTCGTAGTCGAAGGCGTCTTCAGTGGTGGTGTTACTGGCAGTCACACCCTCGACTGTAACCCCGCCCACTCCTCCTGACCAGAGGTAAGTTACCGGCCAGTCACCTTCCACCCGTCTGCACGACGAAAGAGGGGGCTGGATGACACTTCGGCCATCCAGCCCTCTCAGTCACATCACTACGCCAGGGTCACGACGCCCAAGGTCCCGTGTTGACGAAGACGTCGGGGGCGCGCAGATCGAGCACGCCGTGGTACGAGGATCCCCTGCTGCAGAACGAGGCCGTGCTGATGGTCGATCCATCGGCCGGGGAGGTGGCGGTGCGCACCTCCGACTGGTTCTTGACCACGGAGACGGTCTCACCCCTCAGCAGGTTCTTCCCCTCGGCGTGGGAGGCGGTGTAACTCGCGGCCTGCGCCGTCGGCGATACGGACGAATCCGGCACAGAGCGGCCCGGATCGCGATTAGGGGGCGAAACGCAACTCGGTGAGGCACGTGCGACCGGGGTCAGCGGCGTCGGGGCACGATGCGAAAGAAGTCCCCCAAGGCCCGGATGATCGCCGGGCGCTCGCTCGGGCTGCTCCCTCGCAGAGCGATCAAGAGTGCGAGCAAGCGTGTCAGCAGGCCGCCCACGACGGCACCGCCCAACCAAAGAACGTGCTCAGGGCTCACGGCCACGGAGTTCATCGGCACCTCTCAGGGCACACGGCCGAAGCACGGACATTCGCGAGCGAACTCCGTACCGGCCGGTCTCGGCATGGCTGAGAGCGCCGCGTGCTCCCTCGATCGGCGCGACGTCGACCGTCGCAACTCGAGAAGGACCCTTCGCGGGTAGGTCCATTTTACGGCCGGTCCGCTAGCCCACCCGGGTACTCCACTCCACCGCCGAACGCCCCATCGGAGCGCCTTTTGCGGCCTAACTGCGAAACAGGAGGGACACGTGTGACTGGTGGGGCTGCATGGACGCAAAGCGGCCCGGATCGCGATTAGGGGGCGAAACGCGATCCGGGCCGGAGAGCGAGCGTCAAGGGCGGACGGTCAGACCGACCCGCTGGAACTCCTTCAGGTCCGAGTAGCCCGTCTTCGCCATCGCGCGGCGAAGCGCACCGAAGAGGTTCACGACGCCCTCAGCGTCCGCGGACGGGCCGAAGAGCAGCGTCTTGAGGTCGACGGCGTAGTCCGGGCCCAAGGCCACACGCGAACGCGGCAGCGACGGGTGTGCCGCCGCGGCGGTCCAGTAGAGGCCCTGACCCGGCGCCTCGGAAGCGGCGGCCAGCGGCGCGCCCAGCATGACCGCGTCGGCACCGCAGGCGATCGCCTTCGCGATGTCGCCGGACACGCTCATCCCGCCGTCGGCGAGCACGTGCACGTACCGGCCGCCGGTCTCGTCGAGGTAGTCACGGCGCGCGGCCGCGGCGTCGACGATCGCGGTCGCCATCGGCGTGCCGATCCCGAGCACGCTGTCGGTGCTCGTCACGCCGCGGGTGGCCCCGTGGCCCACGATGACGCCGGCCGCGCCGGTGCGCATCAGGTGCATCGCGGTGCGGTAGTCGCTGACGCCGCCCGCGATCACCGGGACGTCGAGCCGTCCGATGAAGTCCTTGAGGTTCAGCGGCTCGACGTCACGCTGCACGTGCTCCGCGGAGATGATCGTGCCCTGCACGACCAGGATCTCGACGCCGGCCGCGAGCAGGTCCGGCGTGAGCTCGGCGGCGTGCTGCGGGCTGACCCGCGCCGCCACCGTGACCCCGGACTCGCGGACGGTCTTGATCGCCTCGGACAGCAGGTCGAGCCGGATCGGGGCGGAGTGCAGTTCCTGCAGCTCACGCACGATCGCGGTCGGGTCCTCGGTGTCCTCGGCGGCCCGGACGAGGCGGAAGATCGCGTCCTCGACGTTCGGGTGCCGTGCCCAGAGGCCTTCGGCGTTGAGGACGCCCAGCCCGCCGAGCTCGCCCACGGCCACCGCGGTGCCCGGCGACACGATCGCGTCGGTGGGGTGGGTGACCAGCGGCAGCTCGAACCGGTACGCGTCGATCTGCCAGGCGGTGGACACGACCGAAGACGACCTGGTGCGCCGCGACGGCACGATCTCCACGTCATCGAGGTCATACGCCCGCCGCGCGGTGCGGCCCATGCCGATCTCGACCAGATCCCGCACGTCAAGTCCCTTCTCGCCGACGACCGTTACACCCCATTGTCGCTAGGCCGCGTGGGTGACCTGCGCACGGGGCACCCGAACCGGGCCCGACGTCACACCAGCCCCTCCTGCCCCACCTGTTTCACGATTAGGCGGCTAAACGCGAAACGGCGGGCCCGGGGTCAGAAGGAGACCTTCTCGACGGAGTCGGTCCGGAGGACGGATTCCTGCGAGAACTCCTTCTTGTACGCCGTCCGGATCTCCTCGATCTCGCGGTTCGCGTCCCGGTCGCCGAACGGGCACACGACGACGATCACCTTGGACTTCTCCCGCGAGATCACCCCGTCCGCCCCGCGCCACTGGCCGCGCCCGGTCAGCTCGGTGAACCCGTCCGGGAACCGCGGGGTGACGACCTTGTCGGTGAACGCGGTGAACTCCGCGTCGGTCAGCTCGCCCCCGCCCGGCTTCGTGGTGCCGAAGTACAGCTCGGTGCGCTTCCACAGCTCACCCGGCGAAGCCTGAAGGCCGGTCTCGACGGCCGGAGCGGGCGAGACGGCGGGAGCGGCCGACGCCGCCACTCCACCGCCGAGGCCGAGGGCCGCGGCGGCGAAGACGGCCAGCACGGTACGTCGAGAAGCGGTCAGCGAGAAAGACATCGGTTTCCTCTCGGGAGACTTGATCAGCGGACCAAGTCTCCCGAGAACGGAACCGGATGCGTAAGTGTCCTAAAGGGCGGACTACCGGGTGGTGTAGTTCGGCGCCTCGACGGTCATCGTGATGTCGTGCGGGTGGCTCTCCTTGAGCCCGGCCGCGGTGATCCGCACCAGCTGCGCCTCCTGCAGCTCGGGGATCGTCGACGCGCCCGCGTAGCCCATGCCCGAACGCAGTCCGCCGATCAGCTGGTGGACGACGTTCGCGAGCGGCCCGCGGAACGGGATGCGCCCTTCGATGCCTTCGGGGACCAGCTTGTCCTCGCTCAGCACGTCGTCCTGGGCGTAGCGGTCCTTCGAGTAGGACTTCGCCTGCCCGCGCGACTGCATGGCGCCCAGCGAGCCCATCCCGCGGTAGGTCTTGAACTGCTTGCCGTTGACCAGGATCAGGTCGCCTGGCGATTCGGCGGTGCCCGCGAGCAGGCTGCCGAGCATGACCGAGGACGCGCCCGCCGCGATCGCCTTCGCGATGTCACCCGAGTACTGGATGCCACCGTCGCCGATCACCGGGATACCGGCCGGGCGGGCCGCCTGGTCGGCTTCGTAGATCGCCGAGATCTGCGGGACGCCGACACCGGCGACGATCCGGGTGGTGCAGATCGAGCCCGGGCCGACACCGACCTTGATGCCGTCCGCGCCCGCGTCCACCAGCGCCTGCGCGCCGGCCCGGGTCGCGACGTTGCCGCCGACGATGTCGACGGTCTCGCCGAGTTCCTTCTTCAGCAGCGCGACAGTCTCGACGACGGCGCGGGAGTGCCCGTGCGCGGTGTCGACCATCAGGACGTCGACGCCCGCGTCGGCCAGCGCCATCGCGCGCTTGTGCCCGTCCGGGCCGACGCCGACGGCGGCACCGACGATCAGCCTGCCGTTGGTGTCCTTCGTGGCGTTGGGGTACTGCTCGGTCTTGACGAAGTCCTTGACCGTGATCAGGCCGCGCAGCTTGCCCGCGCCGTCGACGATCGGCAGCTTCTCGATCTTGTGACGGCGGAGCAGCCCCAGCGCGGCTTCCGCGGTGACCCCGACCTGCGCGGTGACCAGCGGCAGCTTCGTCATCACCTCGTGCACCGCACGGGTGTGGTCGACCTCGAACCGCATGTCGCGGTTGGTGATGATGCCGACCAGGCTCCCGGCGGCGTCGGTCACCGGCACCCCGGAGATCCGGAACCGCGCGCACAGCGCGTCGACCTCGGCGAGGGTGTCCTCCGGCGAGCACGTGACCGGGTCGGTCACCATGCCGGCTTCGGACCGCTTCACGACCTCGACGGCGGCGGCCTGGTCGTCGATCGGCAGGTTGCGCTGCAGCACGCCCATCCCGCCCTGGCGCGCCATCGCGATCGCCATCCGGCCCTCGGTGACCGTGTCCATGGCGGCGGAAACCAGCGGGATGTTCAGGGTGACGTTGCGGGAGAGCCGAGTGCGGGTGCTGGCCGCACTGGGCACCACGTCGGACTCGGCCGGCAGCAGCAGCACGTCGTCGAAGGTCAGCCCGAGCATGGCGAATTTGCTCGGGACGGGGGCGTTGACGCTGTCGCTGGTCATAGCAGGCGAACGGCCTTCCTGGCGGTGGTAATGGGGGCCGCCGTGGCTGGAGACATCACGGCGCGGGCCTGCCCCTCATGATATCCGGGCCGGGCGGCCGCCCGGCTCGGGTGGGCGCCCGGTAGCGTGCAGACGTGCCGCAAGATGCGTTGCCCCCAGACCCGTTCGCGGATGACCCGGACGACCCGGCCCGCGCGTTCATCGACGACACTGACCGGCTCGACGAGCCGATCAGCGACGAAGAGCGCACAGAGCTGCTGGCCGACCTCTCCGATCTGGCCGTCTACCAGGCGCTTCTCGAACCGCGTGGAGTACGCGGGATCGTGGTCGACTGTGGTGAATGCGACGAACCCCACTACCACGACTGGCACCTGCTGCGCGCCAGCCTCGAACAGCTGCTCGCCGACGGCCGCATGCGGCCCCACGAGCCTGCCTTCGATCCGAATCCCGGTGACTACGTGAGCTGGGACTACTGCCGCGGTTTCGCGGACGGTGTCACGGCCAACGAGAGCGCCTACTGAGTTCTGACAAAACGAAAGGGCCTGGTGAGAGAGATCTCACCAGGCCCTTTGTCGGTTTAGAGGGTTGCTACGGCGTCGTTCCCGCCTCGGCGGGCGCCTGCGCGCCGGCACCCGGCGACGTCTCGTTGCGCGGGCCTCCGGGATCGTTGCCCGAGGCCGACGGCGTGGTCGTCGTCGTGGGCGGCGGAGGTTCGCTCGTCTCGGTGGGAGTCGGCGTGGGAGTCGTGGTTCCCGGCAGGCTCGTGCCGGGGTTACCGCCTCCGGGCAGCGACGTCGGCGAAGCGGTCGGCTGCTGCGTCGGCAGCGGAGTGGTCGGTTGCGGAGCCTGCGACTGGGACTGCTGATCCGGCGGCAACGGAGGCTGGCCGGGGTTCTGCAGCTGCGCGCTCAGCTGGCGGTGCTGCTCGAGCAGCTGATCACGGTTTTCCTCATCGGTCACCTGGCTCAGCGCGGCCTGTGCTTCGTCGAGCGCCTTACGCGCGTCGTCGAGGCGCCCGCCGGCGAGCGCGAGGTTGGCTTTCTCGAGATCCAGCTTGGCCGTCGCCGCGGCCTCGACCGACCGGGCGTGGTCGGCGTAAAGCACCTTGGTCAGGCCCCAGAGAGTGTCACCAGGCTGCGCGTCCTTCGCGGCGAGACCGGTACCGGCGAAGGCGATGGCCAGGACGGCCGCCGCGGCGGCCACCGGGACCAGCAGCCGGCGTCTTCCCCCGTGTTTGCGGGCGAGCGCGGCGGTCTTCACGGTGGTGACGGCGGTGTCGACGTCGACGAGTTCCGCCAGCGGCTCACTGTCGATATCGCGCCGCCAAGCCAGCAGCAGCGCGTTGAGGTCCTGATCGCCGAGGTCGTCGGCCATCTTCGGGTCCGAACCGCCGAGTGCGTCGAGCAGCGCGTCGTCGGCCTGCACGGCCGACAGATCCGCGGCGAACTCGGCCTCGGAAGACGTCAGCCCTCTCTCGAAGGCCGTCAGTTCACGATCGGTCCCAGGGGAGAACCGATGGTCGCGATCGGTCACTCAGATCACCTCCTCAGCGGCCAGAACCTTACGTAGGCGCGCGAGGGCGCGATGCTGAGCCACCCGGACAGCGCCGGGGGTGGACCCCACCGCGTCGGCCGTCTCCTCGGCGGACAGTCCCACGACCACCCGCAGGACCACGATCTCACGCTGTTTGTCGGGAAGAACACGCAGCAGCTGCGACATGCGCTCGTTCAGCTCGCCTTGGAGGGCGCGCTGCTCCGGACCGACGCCGCCCTCGATCTCGTCGGGGACTTCGGCGACCGGTTCGGCACGATTACGGGCCGCCGCACGATGTGCGTCGGCCACCTTGTGCTGGGCGATCCCGTAGACGAAGGCCAGGAACGGGCGGCCCTGATCACGGTACGAAGGCAATGCCGTGAGCACCGCGAGACACACCTCCTGCGCAACGTCGTCCGCAGAAGCGAACGAACGCTCCTGCCTGCCAACCCGAGCGCGGCAATACCGCACTACCAAAGGACGGATGGCCGCCAGCAGCCGCTCGACCGCTTGAGGATCTCCCTCAACAGCAGCGGCGACCGGCTCATCCAGTCCGTCCCCCACATTGGCCATCGCAGACAACAGTCCCAGTGTTACGTATAGGCGTGCAAAGAGTCCGGCGTGTGACTTCGGAGGCCACCACACCGGTGACATCTACCGTACCGCCCGGGCCCGCCGCCTTCACTGACGGCCGCCACCGGCGCGCCGCCGAATCGGCGCGCGCGGAAACCCGGGTCTTCCTGGTCCCTTTCGCTCGTAGTCGAACTTTCAACGAGCCAGAACACAGACAGGTACGACGGTCCGCCAGGAGGCGGACACGCCCGGGCAACCTTGCCCGAGCGGTAAACGGAAAAGCGCGAAGCGTGACGGGTAACACAGGTACGGGCCAGGGGGCTTGCCCCCGGCCCGTTGTCACCCGTCTACAGAATCAGGTTCTAGAAGTCAGGCTGTGTGCCAAAACCACTTGTCACGAAACCAGTCCACGGCGGAATCCGTGGGCGACCGCCTGTGCGCGGTCCCGCACGCCGAGCTTGCGGAACAGCCGGCGGGCGTGGGTTTTCACGGTGTCCTCGGACAGATACAGCTCGCGGCCGATCTGCCCGTTGCTCTTGCCCTGGCTCATCCCACGCAGCACCTGGAGCTCGCGCTCGGTGAGCTGGACGCCGGGGTCGGACGGCTGGCGCGGCGCCGGCACCGAGGTGCTGGCGAGGGTGTGCGCCAGTGCGGCGACCAGCTCGGGACGCGAGGCGTCCCAGCGCAGGTAGCCGCGGGCGCCACCGGCGATGGCGGCGGCGATGCTGCCGGCGTCGTCGGGGGCTCCGAACACGATCACGTTCGCTTGGGGGTTCGCCGAGACGAGCCGCCGGGTGGCTTCGACACCTGTCGGTACCGCGCGCTGGGTACCGACCAGCACAACGTCGACGGGCTGACGGGAGTACCGGGCCAGCAGCTCGTCACCGTGCGCTACGCAGTCGATGCGACTGACCCCTGGTACCGCGGACATCACTCGAGTGAGCCCTTCGCGGACACTGCGTCGGTCGTCGCAGATCAAGACCGTCGTCACGGGGTTTCCTTCCTGCAGCCGGGTGACATTCCACTTCCCCTATCGGACGCTTTAGCCCGAACCTTGACACGATCCGGTGGCTTTTTTTGAAAGTTCTTAGCCCGGTTGCCGGAATGGGCCCTCCAACAGGCTAGACGCCCTCAGAGGCGAACCCACGGAGATTCCCGGGCGAGCCACCTCCCGCAAGGATCTGCGTGCCGTAACACTGCGTGCAACAGTTCGGCACTTCTGGATCGATACTCATCGGCGTGTCCTGCCCGCAGGTCGGCCCCCACCAGGTACGCGACCCATAAAAGTGAATTGAGTTCGCATTTCTCGGCGGTCTCTCGAGCGTTCTCGACCAGCGCTTCCGCGCGATCCCGCTCAGCGGAACTTCCATTCGCGATCGCCACGCCGAGTACCAGCTGCGATTTGACGACATGTCGGCACGCGCCTCGGTCCCGCGCGGTTTCCCAAGCCCTTTCCGCAGGTGCGATAGCCGCACCGGAAATGTTACTCGCCAGTTCGATTTCCGCGGCCACCCAACCGGCCCTGGTCCGGGTGCGCCAATTGCCGGTGTGGGCGCCGGCGCGGGCCGCCAGCCGCCGGGCCGCAGCGAGCCTGCCGCGGCCGAGATTGTCCGCCGCGAGACCGAGGAGGGCGTCCGCCCGCGCCCCTTCTGCGTCCAGCCCGTCCGGATCGGGTTCGCCTCGCGCCGTCATCGCCAGCGCGAAGGCCTCGCCGTCGAGGACGAGCGCCGCCGCGTGCCCGCCCAGCTGCCGCCGGTGCGACGCCAGCGTGCTCGCGGCCAGTGACGCGAGCACGGTGTCCTTGCCCGTCCGCAAGCCCTCCAGCGCCGTGGCCGCCGCCGCGTACCGGCCGCGAGCACCGAGACCGATCGCGGCGAGCAGCCGGCCACGGGGGGACTCGGGCATCGCGAACGGCGCGTCGGGCGGCACTCCGTCGCCGAACGCGGCGGACCGCAAGGACGCTTCCATCGGTCCTTTCTAGCGCCTCGCACCGACAAGAACATGCTCGATCCGGTCGGCGGCCGTCGTCAGCTCGCTGAGCAGTTCGACCTTGTCGGGAAGCATCGCGGGATCCCAGCCGGGCCCGCAGGCGAACAGGCGGCTGCGCTGGCGGCCGCGGGACACCCTGGCGAACAGGCGCGGGTCCGCGGTCGTCCGGCGGCCCGACCACAGCACCACCGCGGCGGGGACGCTGCGGCGGACCGTCACCGCCAGCACCTCGGCCGGCAGGGACGCGCCGAAGAGCTGGGTCCCGATCCGCCGTCCCGCGAGCGCGGCGGCGAGCGCGTACATCGGCAGGTTGTCGCGTTCGTCCGGGACGCAGGTGAGCAGGACCGGCCGCTGGTTGCGCGGTTCGCGGAGCACCGGCGTCGCCCGGACGAGGGCGGCGTAGACGCATTCGGCGAGCAGGTACTCGACCTCGGCTCCGGCGCTGACACCGCGCCAGCGGGCGCCGAGGGCGGTCAAAACCGGCGACACGACACCGCTCCAGGCCGGCAGGACACCGAGTTCGCGGATCGTGTCGGCGAGCATCCGCTGGACCGCGCCGAAGTCCATCGCGAGCGCGGCCGTGCTCAGCCGTCTGGCGAGCCGGGACGGGACGTCGTGGTCCTCGGGAGGCGGCGACGGTGCCGCGACCGGTTCCTCCGGTCGGACTACCGGCGTTTTGACGGTTTCGGTCACGGCCCGGGGCATCTGCTCGAGCGCGTACTTCGCCGCCTCCGCCGTCGACGCGCCGCGAAGCAACGCGCGCTGCATCAGTTCGAGGCGGCCGATGTCGGAAGTGCCGTAGCGGCGATGGCGGCCGTTGGTGTGGCGGCTCGGTCCTACGCCGTACCGGCGGTCCCAGGTTCGCAGGGTGGACGGTGCGACCCCGAGCCGGCGAGCGACCGAGGCCACCGGCAGGGTGGGTTCTTCACTGCTGATCCGAGATCCCACTCGTCCCAATATCCAGGCAGGCGGGGATGCGGGCAACCGGAGCCGAAATCACCGCTCCCACGTCCGGGGGATGCCTAACGGCTGAATCATTCCGAATCTCTTGAACAAGTATTGGCGCGCTTCTAACGTTACCGCCGTTGCACCGAATGGAGTATCCGCAGCGCAGCAGAGCAGGTAAACGCTTCGACCGGATGACGGAGGCGGTCAGGATGGCAGACACGCGCAGGCTCCCAGGACCCAACGCTGACGTATGGGACTGGCAGTTGGAAGGGTCGTGCCGCGGTATGGACAGCGCGTCCTTCTTTCACCCTGACGGCGAACGCGGGCCGGCCAGAGCCCGGCGTGAGGCCAGGGCCAAAGCCGTGTGCCTGGCCTGCCCGGTACTGGCCATGTGCCGGAGCCACGCGCTCGCCGTCCACGAGCCGTACGGGATATGGGGTGGCCTGTCCGAGTCGGAGCGCGAGCACCTGATCAAGGCGGACAAGCGCACCTTGAGCATGTCGAGCAGCTGATCCGGCTGCTTCGACGACGCGGAAGGGCGGCACCCGGGTGGGGGTGCCGCCCTTCCGCGTTTCCGCGGGCCACCGGATCGCGATCAGGGGGCGAAACGCAGGTCGGTGCGGTAGCGGTGACCGACATCCCGACCGGTCCTTAGCGTGCCTACGCGTCGCGATTAGGGGGCGAAACGCAAGTCCGCGGGGGGTGGACGGGACAAGAAAGCGGGGCGGCACCCAGGCTGGGGTGCCGCCCCGCTTTCAGGTGGAACGGTGGAGCTAGTGCGCGTGACCGTGCCCGCCCGCGGCGGGCTCCGCGTCGGCCGGCTTCTCGACGATGGAGCTCTCCGTCGTGAGCACGAGCCGGGCGATGGAAGCGGCGTTCGCCACCGCGGACCGGGTCACCTTGACCGGGTCGACGATTCCGGCGGCCAGCAGGTCGGTCAGCTCACCGGTGGCGGCGTTGAAACCGTGCCCCCAGCTCTGCTCCCGGACCTTGTTCACGATGACCGCACCCTCGTGGCCCGCGTTGGTCGCGATCCAGAACAGCGGGGCGGAGAGCGCGTCGCGGACGATTCGCACGCCGGTCGCTTCGTCGCCCTCGAGGCCGAGGCCGTCCTCGAGCTCCTTGACAGCGTGGACCAGGGCCGAGCCACCGCCGGGCAGGATGCCCTCTTCGACGGCCGCCTTGGTCGCCGCCACGGCGTCCTCGATGCGGTGCTTGCGCTCGTTGAGCTCGGTCTCGGTGGCCGCGCCGACCTTGATCACCGCGACACCGCCGCCCAGCTTCGCGAGCCGTTCCTGCAGCTTCTCGCGGTCCCAGTCGGAGTCGGTGTGCTCGATCTCCTTGCGGATCTGCGAGACCCGCGCGGCGATGTCGTCCTTGGTGCCGCCGCCGTCGACGAGCGTGGTGTCGTCCTTGGTGACGACGATCCGGCGCGCGTTGCCCAGCTGGGCGATCGTGGTCTCGGACAGCTTGTGCCCGATCTCGGCCGAGATGACCTCGCCACCGGTGACGACCGCGAGGTCGTCCAGGAACGCCTTGCGGCGGTCACCGAAGAACGGCGCCTTGACCGCGACGGCGACGATCGTCTTCCGCAGCGAGTTCACCACGAGGGTCGACAGCGCTTCGCCATCGACGTCCTCGGCGACGATCAGCAGCGGCTTCTTGGCCTCGACGACCTTCTCCAGCACGGGGAGCAGGTCGGCCAGCGACGAGATCTTCTCGCGGACCAGCAGGATGTAGGCGTCCTCGAGGATCGCCTTCTGCTCCTCCGGGTTGGTCGCGAAGTGCGCCGACAGGAAACCCTTGTCGAACTGCACACCCTCGGTGATCACGAGCTCGGTCGCCAGGGTGGACGACTCCTCGATCGTGATCACGCCGTCTTCGCCGACCCGCTCGACGGCTTCGCCGAGCAGGGCGCCGATGGCCGCGTCACGCGAGGTGACGGTGCCGACCTGGGCGATGTTGTCGCGGCCCTTGACCGGGGTCGCCTTCTCCTTGAGGACCGCGATGACCTTCTCCGCGGCGGCCTCGATACCGCGACCGATGGCCGTCGGGTTGGCGCCGGCGGCGACGTTGCGCAGGCCGACCTTCACCAGCGACTGCGCGAGCACGGTCGCGGTCGTGGTGCCGTCACCGGCGACGTCGTTGGTCTTGGTGGCGACGCTCTTGGCGAGCTGCGCGCCGAGGTTCTCGAACGGGTCGTCGAGGTCGATCTCGCGAGCGACGGTGACGCCATCGAGGGTGATGGTGGGGCCGCCGAACTTCTTGTCGAGCACGACGTGGCGACCGCGCGGGCCGAGGGTGACCTTGACCGCGTCGGCGAGCTTGTTCACCCCGCGCTCCAGTGCGCGACGAGCGTCCTCGTCGAAACTGATCTGCTTGGGCATACCGGTTCCGCTTACCTTCCAGTTCTAATGCACGGAAAACACGAACGCCCCGTTCCCCGGCAATGCGGGGCCCGGGGCGTCATGCGCTGAGAGCGGACGTCAGTTGATGACGGCCAGCACGTCGCGAGCGGAAAGGATCAGGTAGTCCTCGCCGTTGTACTTGACTTCGGTGCCGCCGTACTTGGAGTAGATGACGACGTCGCCGACAGACACGTCCAGCGGGACGCGGTTGCCCTTGTCATCGATGCGGCCCGGGCCCACGGCCAGAACCTTGCCCTCCTGGGGCTTCTCCTTGGCGGTGTCGGGGATGACGAGGCCGGAAGCGGTCGTCTCCTCGGCCTCACTCGTCTGGACAACGATCTTGTCCTCGAGCGGCTTGATGTTCACGCTCACCGGGTTGACCTCCACGGTCGTCGAAAGCGTTGGCAGGATGAGTTACGGCTCCTACCACCCCCGCCGTCGCGGGTGCCGGGGCGTGTTCGGGCCGTGCAATTAGCACTCTAGCCATGTGAGTGCCAGTCTCGCAAGGAGGGTCCCGTTCTCCTGCGCCCCGGTCGCGATTAGGGGGCGAAACGCAGGTCGGGGCACTGAGGGCGACCCCACGTTCACCTGCCACCGGATCGCACTTAGGCCGCTGAACGCAGGTCAGTGAGGTCGGTCACCAGAGCATCGGGGTCGAGGGCGGCGAGGCGTTTCCGCTTCTCGGAGGCGCTCGCCAGGGCGATCGAAGCGATCCCCGCGGCGCGTGCGGCCAGGATGTCCGCGACCGAGTCGCCGATCATCACGCATTGCCCGGGCGAAGCTCCGAGGGCTCGCATCGCGGCTTGGAGCAGCGTCGGGTTCGGCTTCAGGTGATCCGGGTCGCTAGTGGTCCGCGCGCTGATCCGGCGGACGTGCGAAGTGAGTTCGTGCACCGTGAGGAAGGACCGGATCGCGTCGACGGAGTTGTTGCTGACGATCGTCACCGTGAATCCCTGCGCGCCCCACTCGCGAATCGTCTCCAGCGCACCGGGCGCGGGCGCGATCAGCGAGACGGCCTCGCCCTCCAGGCGACTGAGCTGCCGCTCGACGACGTGTGCGGCGTTCGGACCGCACGACACCGCGTACGCGAGCACGTCGAACGGGTCGGCCGAGGCAGCCACCTCGGCAGGCAGATCGGGCCCGACGAGTCGCTTGAGCCGGTCGGCCACCTCCCTCGCCGGCAGTTCGGCGAACACGTCGCACACGGGTCCGTCGAAGTCGAGGAACACGTGGTCCTTCTCCTGCATGAGCTCCTTCACCCCGGTCATACATCCACCTTGCCACCGGATCGCGATCAGGGGGCTAAACGCAAGTCGGAGGGACCTTACGAAGGGGGCGCGTTTCTGGTTAGGTTCCGACATCGGGGTCGGTCCTGTTCAGCAGACCTAGACACTCTGGGGGTTCACGCCCATGCCGCGTCCCTTCCGTCCCATCTCCCTAGAACCGCTCCGGCGCAGGTCCAAACGGGCCGCCGGACTCGCGGTCCTCACCCTCGCTACAAGCCTCCTCGCCGCTGTCCCCGCCGACGCCGCTCCGGCGGACCAGCAGCGTCAGCGGGACTTCGCGGCCGCCGCGCAGGAGTTCGGCGTGCCCGAGAGCGTCCTGCTCGGCGTCTCCTTCCTCGAATCGCGCTGGGATTTCAACGCCGGCACGCCGAGCACGTCCGCCGGGTACGGCCCGATGCACCTGACCGACCTGCGCGAAGCCGGCACAGGCACGCATCACGACGAAGGCGAGGAAGACCCGCGTGGTGACGACGCCCGTCCCGCGCTGCTCCCGGCGACACCGGCGCCGACGACTCCCCCGCCCGGCCTGCAGACCATCGACGAGGCCTCGGCGCTGATCGGCCAGGACGTCGCGACGCTGCGGACGAACACCACGCAGAACATCCGCGGTGGCGCCGCACTTCTGGCCAAGTACCAGCGCGAGACCGGCGTACGCAGCGAAAAGGCCCAGGACTGGTACCCCGCCGTCGCGCGTTACAGCGGCGCGAAGGACACAGCGGGCTCGCAGGCCTTCGCCGACGAAGTCTTCAACACGATCTCGGCGGGCGTCACCCGCAAGACCGACGACGGGCAGACCGTCGCCCTGGCCGCGACCCCGGTGAGCCCGGCGCGTGCACAGGCCGACAACCCGAAGGCCGAGTGCCCGAAGAAGGTCTCGTGCCTTTCGGTGCCGGCGCCGTACCAGGAACTGCCGAACAACGACTACGGCAACCACGACAAGGCGAACCGGCCGAAGAGCCAGAAGGTCGAATACATCGTCATCCACGACACCGAGGGCTACTGGGACACGGCGATGGACCTGGTCACCGACCCGACGTACGTGAGCTGGCACTACACGATCCGCTCCGCCGACGGCCAGATCGCGCAGCATGTGCCGACCAAAGACGTCGGCTGGCACGCGGGCAACTGGTACGTCAACGCGAAGTCCGTCGGCATCGAGCACGAGGGCTTCGCCGCGAAGGGCACTTGGTACACGGAGGCGATGTACCGCACCTCCGCGAAGTTGGTCGGCTACCTCGCGAAGAAGTACGACGTCCCGCTGGACCGCGCGCACATCATCGGCCACGACAACGTGCCGGGCACGATCCCGTCGACGATCAAGGGCATGCACTGGGACCCGGGCCCGTACTGGGACTGGTCGCACTACTTCGACCTGATGGGCGCGCCGCTGGCGGGCTTCGGCCGTCCCGGTTCGCCGCTGGTCACCATCACGCCGGACTTCGCCACGAACCAGCCCGCGTTCACCGGCTGCGAGACCGCCGGGAAGCCTTGTCCCGCAAGGGGTTCCGGCTCGGTCGTGCTGCGCAGTGAGCCGACCGACTCGGCGCCGCTGCTCAAGGACATCGGCCTGCGCCCGGACGGTTCGGTGAGCACGATGGCCGTTTCCGACATCGGCAGCCGCGCGGAAACCGGCCAACGCTATGTGGTCGCCGAGCGGCGTGACGGCTGGACGGCGGTCTGGTACCTCGGCCAGAAGGGCTGGTTCCGGGACACCCGGACGACGCCGGCGACGAGCCCGGCGTTCGGCTTGGTCGTCACGCCGAAGCCCGGGCTGGAGACCGTGCCGGTCTTCGGACGCGCGTACCCCGAAGCCGAGGCCTACCCGGCGAACGTGCCGGTGCAGCAGGTCATCCCGCTGCCCTACACGTTCGCGGCCGGGCAGCGGTACTCGCTCGGCAACGTGCTCGGCTCCGAGTACTACTCGGCGACGACGTTCGACCCGGCGAATCACGTGGTCGTCAAGGGCAAGACGCGGTACGTCCAGATCCAGTTCGGGCACCGCATCGCGTTCGTGAAGGCGGACGACGTCCGGATCCTGCCCGCGTTCTGACCGGCCCCGGATCCCGCACCGCCCCAGGTCAGGTGCGGGATCCGGCCCACCGGATCGCGATTAGGGGGCTGAACGCAGGTCAGGAGTCGAGGGCGACCTTGACGCCCGGGGCGTGTTCGGTGTTCCGCCGCGTCTTCGACCAGCCGTTCCGGCCGCGGACCAGGCGGAACAGCGCTCGCCACGACGTGATGTAGAACGTGTAGATGTACAGCGCGTAGGCGAAACCCATCCCGAGCCCGCGCAGGAGATTGCGGCTCTTCAGGCATTTGAACTGATAGATCGGGCCCCACACGATGAACGGCAGCAGCCCGAACGACCCGTAGATCGCGAACAGGATCCACGCGCCGTCGTCGGCGAACCAGGTCCACACCTGCGCCGGATCCCCCGCGGTGCTGAACATCAGCAGGATGAACGGGATCGGGTACAGCAGCGAGCCGAGCAGCTGCATCCACGGCTGCGCCAGGTAGTACATCATCTCCGCCGCGCCCAGCGTGCTCACATGCGGCGAGTCCCAGATCCGCCGCAGGTACCGCGAGCACTGCATGGTCCCCTGCCCCCATCTCGTGCGCTGCACGAGGAACCGCCGCAGGCTGTAGAGCCCTTCCTGCTTCACGTGGGAGTCGGGCGTGTACCCGGTACGCCAGCCCGCGGTCAGCAGGTGCACGCCGAGTTCGAAGTCCTCGAGCAGCGAGCCGCGCCACGGCTGTTCGTCCGGCCCGGCGATCGAGTCCAAAGCGGACAGTCGCGTGAACTGACCGTTGCCGCCCATGGAGATCGTGCCGGTGAACCCGCGTGAGGTCTGGATCGCCGCGATGGCCGTGCGGAACTCGAGGTCCTGCATCTGCGCCAGTTTCAGCCCGAAGGCACGCGAGAACCAGTTCTTCCCCGGCGGACGGCTGTCGGCGTTGCCCATCCAGACGTCGAGCTGGACCGCGCCGATCGTCTCGTCGCCGAACAGGTGGTCCGCGGCGCAGACCTCGAGGCAGTTCGCGGCCGGACGACCGTCCGCGTCGACCACCACGACGACCACGTCTTCCCGGCTCGCGCCCGGCCCCATCCAGTCGTTGAGCGCCTGGTACGCGGCGTTGAGCGCGTCGCCCTTGCCCGTCCTCGCCTCCGGACGGCGGCGGGGAACGAGGTGCAGGTACGGGTCGAAACCGCCGTTGCGCCGCCAGATCGACCGCACCACCCGGGCGGTGCGGTCCTCGGAGTCGTCGTCGACGACCCAGACGTGCGCGTGCCGGAACGTGGAGCGCAGGTAGCGCACGGTCTCGCGGATGACGGTCTGCTCGTCGCGGCACGGTACGAAGAAGTGCCAGGTGAAGTCGCCGGGATCGCCGACGGGCGCGGGTCTGCGGCGCAGGTAAGGCACGACGATCACGACGACGTACACGATGAACGCGACGCTCATGGTGAGCGCGAACGCCTGGGTGATCGCCAGCAGGATCTTGATCGAGCCGCCGCCCATCAGGCGGCCCGGCGTTCGGCGCGGGGCTTGCGGGTGCTCAGCCAGACGAACAGCACGAGGGCGATCGCGCCGCCGAGAACGCTGACCATCGAACCGAGCAAAGTATGACCCCAGTAATAACCTTCGTCGACCCCGAGCCAGTTCACGAGGCCGAAGATGGCCAAAATCCTCATCTGATTGACAAGAATCACCACTACCGCCGAAATGGCCAGCGAAGTGAACAGCCTCTTCGCATTTCTCGGCCGGAAATACAACATGGCGGCGGTCACCAACAACAGGGGCAGCAACATGAATGCCGAAGAGCATTCCGGCGTCATTCGCAACCCGAGTGGAGTATCGCCTGACAACCCAAAGTAGACCGTCTCGCGTTCACCGGCGACAAAAACACCCGATGTGGTGATGATCCTCAGTATCGCCCCGGCGAACTGCACTTCGAAGACCCGGTAGGCGCGTTCGGCCAGCACCAGGCCGACCGCGACGGCGATGACCGCCAGCACCGCGACACGCAGCGGAAACCGGCTGAAACTCGGCAAGGGAGCGCTCGCAACAGCCACGGTGACCCTCTCGGAAAAGACGCTGCGGACGATGGGATTCGACGAAGCGGACAGGGAGCTCGCCGACGAGAGTAAGTGAGCGGGAACCGGCCCTTTCGACCGGGGTTCGCCTTTTCAAGGTGATCATGACCCCTTTCGGCACGATCGTGAAGAAACTTACTACGCCGAACGAGTGACGCTTCCGATGACCTGCGAAGAATGGCCGCAAGACCACCTGATCCGGTGATCGTCGCAGTTTTCTGTACAAATTGAGAAACACTCGACGATAGACGATCCGCGAGCCGAATCAGGCCAGCAGTGATTCGTCCGCAACGGTCGCGCCTTAGCAACGGCCGCTAAAGGAAAACCCCCACGAATCAATTCGGAGGACCAGTTGAAGAACACGCACCTCTTGCGACGAGGCGGATTGCTCGCCGCTGTGGTGGCGAGCGTGGCTCTCGCCGGTGCGGTGCCCGCCTCGGCGGCCCCCGGTGACGGCTCCGCGTATGGCGTCAAGGTCGACGTGCAACTCCTCGGCCAGGACGCGGTGAAGGCCGGGCCTCTCGCCGAAGCGAAGACCTCGGGGCCGACCACCAACAGCCTCGCGAAGGCCGCCCTCACCGGTGTGCTGACCGCGGGCGCGATCAACACCGAAGCCAAACGCGACGACAACTCCGGCGCGGTGACAGCCAAGGCCAGCACGGCCGATGTCGGCTTGCCGCTGCTCAAGGGCGCCCTCGGCGATGTCGGCGTCAAGGTCGTCGAAGCCACCTGCACCGCGACCCAGAAGGGAGTGCAGGGCGCGACCAACCTGGTCGGCGCGAACTTCGGCAGCGCGGGAGCCGTCGATGCGACGCCGGCACCGAACACCCAGATCAAGGTCGGGATCGGCCTCGTCAACGTGGCGACGATCATCCTCAACGAACAGATCAAGAACGGCGACGGCAGCCTGACGGTCAACGCGATCCACGTGAAGCTGCTGGGCGGGGTCGTCGGAGCGCTCGGCTCTGGCGACGTGATCGTCTCGTCGGCCACCTGCGGTCCGGCCGGCCTGCCCGTGCCGCTCGCCTCCGGCGCCGGCCTGTGGATCGGCCTCGGCCTGCTCGGTGCCGTCGCCGTCCCGGTCGGCATCCGCGTCGTCCGCGGTCGTCGTTCCGCGGCCACCTCCTGACCTGGGTGAGGTGACGTCCAGATGTACAAGTTGCCCGGCGCAGGAGTCGGTGTCGCCGGTGGCGGGGTGGGCGCCCTCGCCGCCACCGGTGCCGACGTCGGCTGGTGGCTGGCCGTCGGCGTGATCCTGCTGGTTCTCGGAACCATCGCGGTCATCGCCGGCTACCGCCGCACGAAACGGCTCGGCAAGGTGGGGAGCTGATCGCTCCGCTGGAGCGGAACGGCCGCCGGCGTGGGACCCTCGCACGCCGGCGGCCGTCACCCAAGGTTTCCGGGACACTCGAAATCGTGGATGAGGAGCGCGCACGCGTGGATGTGATGTTGCTGGCCGGGACCCGGCCGGAGGCGGTCAAGCTCGCTCCGCTGGCCCTGGCGCTGGCGGAGCACCCGCACCTACGGCCCTTTATCGTCCACAGTGGACAACATCAGGGCATGGTCGAGCAGGCACTGGTCCCGTTCGGCCTGCCGGTCGACGCCTGGCTCGACACCCCGCCGCGCACCACGGGTACGCAGGCGGAACTGGTTTCCGGTCTGCTGCCGGCGCTGGACCGGCTGCTCCGCCAGGTCGTCCCGGCGGCCGTCGTCGTCCAGGGCGACACGACCACCGGGCTGGCCGGCGCGCTCGCCGCGTTCTGGCTGGGCATCCCGGTGGTGCACCTCGAAGCGGGCCTGCGCACGCACGACCTCGCGGCACCGTTCCCCGAAGAGGGCACACGGCAGATGATCTCACGGATCGCCGCCCTGCACCTCGCGCCGACAGCGGGCGCCGCGGCCGCGTTGCGCGAGGAAGGTGTTCCGCGCCAACGGATCACGGTCACCGGTAATACCGTCGTCGACGCCGTGATCGAGATCGCCGAACGCGACCTCCCGGCCAGGGACACCGCGCTCGCGCTGCTGGAAATGGAGATCGCCGAGGCGGGTGAGCGCCTCGTCCTGGTCACGTCTCATCGCCGCGAGTCCTGGGGCGAGCCGTTGAGCCGCACACTCGCGGCCATCGAACTGATCGTCGCGGAACACGGCGACGTCCAGGTACTGCTCCCGGTGCATCCCAATCCGGCGGTGCGAGAGCAGGTCGTGGCCGCGCTCGGCGGGACGCCGAGGGTGACGATCACCGAGCCGCTCGAATACCCCGACCTCGTGCGCGCGCTGCGCCTGGCCGAACTCGTGCTGACCGATTCCGGTGGTATCCAAGAGGAAGCGCCGACCTTCGGGACGCCGGTGCTGGTGCTCCGCGACGTCACCGAACGGCGCGAGGCCGTCGAGGCGGGCTGCGCTTGGCTCGTCGGGACGGACACCGGCCTCATCGCCGACACCGCGGCCCGGATCCTGCGTGGCGATCTTCACCCGACGCACGTCGGAAACCCTTACGGCGACGGCAATGCCGCCACACTGACGGTGGCCGCTCTCGAAGAACTCCTCAACCTCGCCTCGGTGCCCCCGCAGCCCGCCGCCGAAGTGCGCTAGATCGAGACGGTCTGGACCGGCAGGGCGGGATTCGCGGAGAAGTCGAGCGACGCGGGCGGACGTCCGGCGGCGACCACGTGCGCACCGAGAGCGGCGATCATCGCGCCGTTGTCCGTGCACAGGCGCGGCCTCGGGACCCGCAGTTCGATCCCGGCTTCGGCGCAGCGCTCGGCGGCGAGTTCGGAAAGCCGTGAATTCGCCGCCACACCACCGGAAATCACCAGCGTGCCGATTCCGTGTTCCTTCGCCGCGCGGATCGCCTTCGCGGTGAGAACGTCGGCGACGGCCTCCTGGAACGAGGCCGCGACGTCGTCGACGGGGATCTCCTCGCCCCGGCGCTCGGCGCCTTCGATCCAGCGCGCGACCGCGGTTTTCAAGCCGGAGAAGGAAAAGTCGAACTTGGCGTCCCGCGGTCCGGTCATGCCCCGGGGGAACGCGATGGCCGCGCGGTCGCCGTTCTTGGCGGCCTTGTCGATGGGCGGGCCGCCGGGATAGGGCAGGCCGAGCACCCGGGCGACCTTGTCGTACGCCTCGCCGGCCGCGTCGTCCACAGTGGACCCTAGTTCGGTGATCTCGGACGCGATGTCGTCCACGAGCAGCAATTGCGTGTGCCCACCCGAAACAAGCAGGGCGAGACAGCGCTCGGGCAACGGGCCGTGCTGCAGCGTGTCGACGGCGATGTGCCCGGCCAGATGGTTGACGCCGTAGAGGGGGATGTCCAGCGCGGCGGCGTAGGCCTTGGCCGCGGCGACCCCCACCAGGAGCGCGCCGGCGAGGCCGGGTCCGGCGGTCACCGCGATGGCGTCCACATCGGACAGTTTCAGCCCGGCCGTGGCGAAGGCGCGTTCGACGGTCGGGACCATCGCTTCGAGATGCGCGCGGCTCGCGACCTCGGGCACGACGCCGCCGAAGCGGGCGTGCTGGTCGACACTGGAGGCGACCTCGTCGGCGAGGAGTTCGACCGTGTCGTCGTCGTGCAGGCGGACGAGGCCGATGCCGGTCTCGTCGCACGAACTCTCGATGCCCATGATGATGCGCGGCATCAGCCCGCCACCTCGTCTCGGACCTGGGCCCGCGGCGGGCGGGCCATTGTGTAGGCGTCGGCGCCTGAGGGCTGGTAGTAGCGCTTGCGGAGGCCGACACGTTCGAAACCGTGCCGCTCGTAGAGCGTGATCGCCGCGTCGTTGTCGGTGCGGACTTCGAGGAACACCGGCGCCACGAGGTCGTCCGCGCGGGTGAGCAGCGCCGTCAGCAGCGTGGTGCCGACCCCGTTGCGCTGCCATCCCGGGTCGACGCCGATCGTGTGAATGCTCGTCTCGTAGTCGCCGCGACGGCCGACGACGGCGAGCCCGGCGTAGCCGATGACCTCGTCGCTGTCATCCGGACGTGCGACGAGGTAGTGGCCGCCCGCGTCGAGCTCGCTGTGGAAGGCGTAGGCGTTCCAGGGCGAATCGCCGGGGAAGAGGATCTTCTCTATCTCGACGCAGCGAGGAATGTCCTTGCGGTGCAAGGGTTCCAGCCTCACGGCGTGGTCACCTTCTTGCGCGCGGCCGGCTCGACGGCGTCGGGACGACGGAGGTAGAGCGGGGTGAGCGGCTCAGGCTCGGCACTGCTTTCGAGCGCTTTTCGAGCGGCCCTGACCAGCCCGACGGGTGACGGGAACCGGGGCTCGATCGGCTGGACGCCGAGGGTGTCCGCGTAGAGGAGCGCGCCGTCGCCCGCCGCGACCTTGATGGTGGTCTCGAGTTCGGCCGGGCGCTGGACGTTCGGGCCGTCGGTCCGGGAGCCGTCGGCGGCGTACGCGGCCCAGTAGACCTCGCGGCGCCGGGCGTCGGTGAGGACGAGGAACGGTTCGTTGCCGGGAGCGACGTCGGCGGCGATCGCGTCGAGGCTGCAGACCGGGTGGGCGGGGATGCCGAGGGCGTGGGCGAGCGCCGCGGACGTGGCCAGGCCGGCGCGAAGGCCCGTGAAGGGGCCGGGGCCGACACCGCAGACGATGGCGTCGAGGTCGCGGAGCGTGATGTCCGCCGCCTTGACCGCTTCGAGTGCGTGGGGCGTGATCAGTTCGCCGTGCGCGCGCGGGTCTACCGTGATGCGGTCGCCGCGGGATTCGAGGGCGTCGCCCTCCAGGGCGACGAGGCCCGCGGTGACCGCCGGGGTCGAGGTGTCGATGGCCAGTACCAGCACGGTTACCCAGCCTACGACCAGCGCCCCGGATCGCGATTAGGGGGCTGAACGCAAGTCGGCGTCCTGGCCAGCCACCTGCCGCCGGATCGCGATTAGGGGGCGAAACGCAGGTCGGGCGTCGGGTGTGAAGCAGGTCGCAGGGGTAGGGGCGTCCAGCGCGGTACGGTTTCGGAGAGGGGCCCCGCCTCGGATCCACGCGCCCCGGCCAGTGGAGTCGAGCAGGAGGTCACGCGGTGCCCGATCGGTTGTTCCCCACGCTGGCGAGCGGGTCCGAAAAGGAAGCCCTCCGCTTCGGCGACGTCTCCCTCACCCACACCGGCCTCGCGGCGGTCGCCGGCACCTTGGCCCGCGATCTGCCGAGCGGCCGCGTCGCGGTGTGGGCGTCACCGACAGTGCACACCAGCGTCGCCGTGATCGCCGCGCTGCTCGCCGGCGTCCCGGCCATCCCGCTCAACCCGAAGATCGGCGAACGCGAACTCGCGCACATCCTCGCCGACAGCGAGCCCGTCCTCGTGCTGGCGGAACCGGGCGTCGACCTGCCCAGCGGCCTCGCCGGGCTACCGCGCCGCGACATCACCCTCGAAGGCACGCCAGGCGATCTCCCCGCCGAGCCGGACGACGAGGCCCCGGCCCTGATCGTCTACACCTCCGGCACGACCGGCCCGCCCAAGGGCGTCGTCCTCCCCCGCCGGGCGATCTCGACGACCCTCGACGCGCTCGAGGACGCCTGGGAGTGGACCGCCGACGACGTCTTGGTGCACGGTCTCCCCCTCTTCCACGTGCACGGCCTGATCCTCGGCATTCTCGGGCCGCTCCGGCGCGGCGGATCGGTCCGGCACCTCGGCCGGTTCTCGACCGAAGGCGTCGCACGCGAACTCGCCACCGGGGCGACGATGATGTTCGGCGTCCCGACCATGTACCACCGCATCGCCGGCGAGGTCGGCGACGATCAGGCGCTCGCAGACGCACTGAGCGGCGCTCGCCTGCTCGTCTCGGGCTCGGCCGCGCTGCCGGTCCGCGACCACCAGCGCATCACCGCCGCGACCGGCCAGCGCGTGATCGAGCGCTACGGCATGACCGAAACCCTCATGAACACCAGCGTCCGAGCCGACGGCGACCGCGTCCCCGGCACGGTCGGCGTACCGCTGACGGGTGTCGACCTGCGGCTCGTGGACGAGGCCGGGCGACCCGTCGAAGAGACCGAGACCGTCGGCGAAATCCAGGTCCGCGGACCGAACCTGTTCACCGAGTACCTCAATCGCCCGGACGCGACCGAGGCCGCCTTCGACGACGGCTGGTTCCGGACCGGCGACATGGCGACCCGCGACGCGGCCGGATACGTGAAGATCGTCGGCCGGAAGGCGACGGATCTGATCAAGAGCGGCGGCTACAAGATCGGTGCCGGCGAGATCGAGAACGCGCTCATGGAGCACCCCGGCGTCGCCGAGGTCGCGGTGACCGGCGAGCCGGACGACGACCTTGGCGAGCGCATCGTGGCCTGGGTGGTGCCGTCGGGAGAACGCCCGACGGAATCGGAACTGGCCGATCACGTCGCGCGACTGCTGTCCCCGCACAAGCGGCCTCGGGTCGTCCGTTACCTGGAAGCGTTGCCGCGCAACGACATGGGCAAGGTCCTGAAGCGAGCCCTCGGGTGAACAGGCCTTCCGCCCGGTCCGTCATCAAGGAGATCTCGACGGGTTTCGAAGACCTCGCCGTCGAGTGTTCGGCCGAGCCGGAGAACGGGCCGATCGGCTGGCCTGGCTATGGCGCGGCACGCGAGGCCGCCGCGGAGCGGTCGGGCGAGGACGAGTCCGTCGTCTGCGGGACGGCCCGGATCGGCGACGTCGAGGCGGTCGTGATCGCCTTCGAGTTCGGCTTCCTGGGTGGGTCGATCGGCCAGCGCACCGGCGACCGCGTCGAAGCGGCGTTCGCCCAGGCCGCGAAGTCCGGGCTGCCGGTGGTTTCGCTGATCGCGACCGGCGGCAGCCGGATGCAGCACGGGATGCGGGCGCTTTCGCAGTTGCAGCGCATCGCGCGGGCGGCGGCCGCGGCTCGGACGGTTCCGCAGATCTCGGTGTTGCGTGATCCGGCCACGGGCGGCGGATGGGCGACGCTCGGCGCGAGTGCCGACGTCGTTCTCGCGTTGCCCGGCGCGCAGGTCGGGTTCGCCGGTTCCCGGGTCCGGCCCGCTGACGCGCCTGCGGAGGCGTACACGGCCGAAGCGAAGTTCGCGTGGGGCCAGGTCGATCAGATCGTGCCGCCCGCCGACCTCCCCGACGCCTTGCAACGGTGGTTGCGCCTGCTGACGTCGTCGACGGCGGAGGCCCCTGAGCCTCCCTTCGCGCTGGGCTCGGCGGAGTTGTCTGAGAGCGGCTGGGAGGCGGTCCAGGCGGCACGAGCGGCGAAACGGCCGAGGGCGGCTGAGTACCTCGACGCGTACTTCGACTGGCGTGAGGACGTCTCGGGCGACAGGTGCGGCGGAGTCGACGTCGGCGTCGTGTGCGGCTTCGGCTGGCGAGACGGTCGGACGATCGCGTACGCCGCGCAGTGCGGAACGCCGACGCTGCCCTCGGGTTTCCGGACGGCGGCGCGGCTGGTGCGGCTCGCGTCGCGGCTCGGGATCCCGGTGCTGACGCTCGTCGACACCCCGGGTGCGGCCAACGACGCGGCGGCCGAGCAGGCCGGGGCCGGCGCGGCGATCGCGGAGTTGTTCGAGGCCGTCGCGAGCGCGACCGTGCCGATCACGACGCTGGTGATCGGGGAAGGCGGGTCCGGTGGAGCACTCGCGTTCGCCGCGCCGGGGTCGACGTGGGTGACGCCCGACGCGTATTTCTCGGTGACGACGCCCGAAGCGGCCGCAGCGATCCTCAAGCTCCCGGCCGACGAAGTGCCGGCACTCGCGGATCGGCTGCGCCTGCGTCCCCAAGACCTGGTCAGCCTGGGAATCGCGCGCTCCGTCGTCGGCCGGTCAAATCGCGATTAGGGGGCGAAACGCAAGTCCGGGCCCTGCAGGCGAGAACTCATCGACACTGCTTCCGGATCGCGATCAGCCCGCTAAACGCAGGTCGGGGGCGCGGGACTCCCAGGTGCCGTGCGGCTCCAGGGTGACCACCCGGACGTCGTCGTCGCGGCGGTCCAGCCGGACGACGAGGTAGTCGTCCGACAACCGCTCCGCCGCCCCCTCACCCCACTCGACGACCACAGCGGACCGCTCCAGTTCGGTGTCGAGGTCGAGGTCGTCGAGCTGCGAGAGATCCCCGCCGAGCCGATAAGCGTCGACGTGCACCAGCGCGACTCCGGACTCGCCCGCCGGATGCACCCTGGCCAGCACGAACGTCGGCGAGCTGACGCGGCCGCGGACGCCGAGACCGTCCGCGATCCCACGGGTCAGCGTCGTCTTGCCCGCCCCGAGCGGCCCGGCGAGCAGCACCAGGTCGCCCGCGCGCAGCGAACTCCCCAGGGCCCGCCCGAAGTCCATGGTCAGCTCGGGAGTCGGGAAGACGTAGGTCATCAGCGCTGCCACCACCAGTTTCGCCGGTCGGGATTTTCACCATCGGTGCCCGTGCACCGTTGCAACAAGTCGATCAGGTGGCTGTTCACCAGTTCGGGCTGTTCCAGCTGCACCATGTGCCCCGCGCCGCGCACGCGCACCAGCTCCGCGTCCGGCAGTTCGGCCGCGATCCGCTCCGCGTGCGCGATCGGCGTGAACCGGTCGGAATCGCCGCCGACGACCAGCACGTGCGCGTGCTTCAACCCGGCGAGCGCGGCGTACCGGTTGTGACTGCCCAGGGTGTCGACGAAGTTCACCAACCCTCGCACCGGCGTCACTTCGAGCATTTCGAGCATGAAGTCGACCAGCCGCGGCGACACGTCCCGGCTGCCGAAAGCCAGCCGCCGCACGGCTTGCCGGGTCAGCTGTCCGCCGGCCGCCCGCACGAACTCGACGAGTCCCGGCTGCCAGCCGGCCAGCCCGCCGACGCCCCGGGTGAGCGGGTTGTACTTCGAGAGCAGCGATCGCGGCAGCCCCCGGGCGCCGACCTCGCCCGCGGCGGTCGCGATGAACGCGACGCCACCTACGCGGTCTTCGAACAGCGCAGGGCGCTCCGAAGCGAGCTCCATGAGCACCATTCCGCCCATCGAGTGCCCCAAGAGCACGACAGGCCCTTCCGGCACCACCGAACGCAGGACCATGTCGAGGTCCCGCGCCAGCTGTTCGATCGTGCTCGTCTCCGCGGTCGCGGCGCCGGATTGCCCGTGCCCGCGGTGGTCGTAGTAGACCTGCCGCACGCGAGGCAGCTTCAGCGACGCGAGGTCCCGCCGTTGGAAATGCCAGCAGCGCTTCGACAGCGCGAAGCCGTGCACGCCGACGACGGTCAGCTCCGGCTCGCCCCCATCGGCCGGGTCGATCTCCTCGACCGAAAGCGGCGTGCCGTCCTCCGCCGCGACTGTCGATACCCGGTCCGGTTCAAGATCCCCCAACGGCTCGTCCACGAACGGATCCTCACTCTGCCGCCGCTGCTGAGCGGCGACGGCGATCGCGGCGGCGGTGCCGGTGGCGATCGCCCCGACCCCGCCGACGATGGCCAGCAGTCGTCGTGAAGGTGTCACGAGCCTGCCTCCAGATACGTCCGGTGGATCCGCGGGCGATACATCGAAGTCACGATCTCGTAGTCGATCGTGCCCAGCTTGTCTGCCCATTCCCGGGCCGTCGGCTCCCCAAACGTGCCTTCGCCGAAGAGGACCACTTCGCTGCCGACAGCCGGTTCGTCATCGCCACAGTCGACGATCAGCTGATCCATGCAGACGCGGCCGACCACCGGGCGACGTCGTCCGGCGAGCCACACGTCCATCCGGCCCGACAGCGTCCGCGGCACCCCGTCGGCGTATCCGACCGGGACGAGGGCGAGCGTCGTGTCGCGCCCGGCTGTCCAGGTGTGCCCGTACGACACGGATTCGCCTGCCGCGATCCGCTTCGTGAGCACCACCGACGACCGGAAGGTCATCGCCGGGCGCAGCTCCTCGGCGGCGGGCACCGGGTTCAGGCCGTACATGGCGATCCCGGTGCGCACGAGGTCGAAGTGCAGCTCCGGCCGGGTCAGCACGGCGGCGGAGTTCGCGAGGTGCCGCATCGGGTTCAGTCCGGCCGCGCGGGCGAGGTCGTAGGCCTCCGCGAACCGCTTCGCCTGCGCGTCGACGGACGGGTGGCCCGGCTCGTCGGCGCAGGCCAGGTGCGACCAGATCGCGACGACGTCCACGAGTGGCTTCGCGGCCGCCGCGGCCTGGACGAGCGCCGGCCATTCCGCAGGTGGACAGCCATTTCGCCAGAGCCCGGTGTCGATCTTGAGGTGCACCCGGGAGATCGCACTTAGGCCGCTAAAGTCGCGTGCTCGACGCGCGCCCTCGGCGACTCGGGCGAGTTCGTCGAGGGAGCTGACGGCGACGTCGATGTCTTCGGCGACCGCGAGCGAGAAGTCGGCTTCGGGAGTGTCCAGCCAGCTGAAGAGCCGGACGCCGATCCCGGCACGACGCAGCGCGAGCGCCTCGTCGAGCGAGCAGGTGCCCAGCCAGGTCGCCCCGGCCTCGACGGCGGCCCGCCCGATTTCCAGCGCACCGTGGCCGTAGCCGTCGGCCTTGACCACGGCCATCGTCTCGGCGCCGGCGGCGCGTGAAGCGAGCAGGGCGACGTTGTGCCGGATGGCGGACAGGTCGATGACGACCTCGGCACGCGGGAAACTGGCGCTCATAACGAGTGCCAGTTTCCCACGGACCGGGCTCAGGACAGGCGCGCCCCGGTGGTGGCGGAGAACACGTGCAGTTCGTCGGAGCGGATCCGCAGGTGCAGGGTGTCGCCCATGACCGGCGGTTTGCGCGGGTCCACACGGGTGACGACGTTCGACTTCGTGCCTTCGGCGTCGGTCTCGGCCAGCTTGCCGTAGACGTACGCGTCCGAGCCGAGTTCCTCGACGAGTTCGACCTTGATCGGCAGCGTGCCGTCTTCGGTGGCGGTCACTTCGAGCGACTCCGGGCGGAAGCCGAGGGTGACCGTGTCGCCGTCGGCCTTGGCGATGATCTCGCGGGTCAGCGGCACACGCGCGCCACCGAGCTCGGCGCCGTCTTCGGTGAGCTTCGCGGTGACGAGGTTCATCGCGGGCGAGCCGATGAAACCGGCGACGAAAGCGTTTGCGGGCCGGTCGTACAGGGCGCGCGGGGTGTCGCACTGCTGCAGGAGACCGTCCGAGAGGACGGCGACGCGGTCGCCCATCGTCATGGCCTCGACCTGGTCGTGCGTGACGTACACGGTGGTGACGCCGAGACGGCGCTGCAGCGCGGCGATCTGCGTACGCGTGGAAACACGAAGCTTGGCGTCGAGGTTCGACAGCGGCTCGTCCATCAGGAACACCTGCGGCTCACGCACGATGGCGCGGCCCATCGCGACACGCTGGCGCTGACCACCGGAGAGCGCCTTCGGCTTGCGGTCGAGGTAGTCCTCGATGTCGAGCAGCTTGGCCGCGTCGAGCACCTTCTGCTTGATCTCCGACGCCGGGCGGCCCGCGATCTTCAGCGCGAAGCCCATGTTCTGGCCGACGGTCATGTGCGGGTACAGCGCGTAGTTCTGGAACACCATCGCGATGTCGCGGGCACGCGGCGGCAGCTGCGTGACGTCGCGGTCCCCGATCCACACGGCGCCGTCGTCGATGTCTTCGAGGCCCGCGAGCATCCGCAGGCTGGTGGACTTGCCGCAGCCGGAAGGCCCGACCAGCACGAGGAATTCGCCGTCGGCGATCTCGAGGTCGAGTGCGTCCACGGCGGGCCGCTCGGAACCGGCGTAGCGCCGGGTCGCCTTGTCGTAGGTGATCGTGGCCATCGGTTCAGTCCTCTTTCGGTTTCGCGGAAATGCCATGCCCGAGTTCGCGTGCCTCGAGATGTCGTTGCTGTATCCGGTGCCCCTCGGCGCGGTCCGCCTCGGTCGGCTCGGCCAGTTCGAGCCGGGTCTTGCCGTGGTCTTCCTGCCAGCGGGGAGGTTCCGTGCTGGAAGCGAGGGCCCAAGCCGCCTGACGCGCGGCGCCGACCGCGACGTATTCGGCGACTTCGGGGATGACGACGGGCACGCCGAAGACGAGCGGCGCGACCGCTCGGACCGCGGCCGACTGCGCGCCGCCGCCGATCAGGAGCACCCGTCGGACTTCCAGCCCCTGGTCACGCAGGGCGTCGAGCCCGGCTGCCAGGCCGCACAACATGCCTTCGACGGCGGCGCGGGCGAGGTTCTCGGGAGTCATGTTCGCCCGGGTGAGGCCGAAGAGCGTGCCCTTGGCGTCCGGGAGGTTCGGCGTGCGCTCGCCGTCGAGATAGGGCAGGAAGGTCAGGCCGCCGGAGCCGGGCCGGGCGGCCAGCGCCAGCTTGTCGAGCTCCGCGAGCTCGACGCCGAGCATCGCGGACGTGGCGGTGAGCACCCGGGCGGCGTTGAGGGTGCACGCGAGCGGCAGGAAACGGCCGGTGGCGTCGGCGAATCCGGCGACGATGCCGCTGGGGTCAGCGCTCGCGGTCTCGGAGACGCCGAACACGGTGCCGCTGGTGCCGAGCGAGACCACGACGTCGCCGGGGGCTAGTTCGAGGCCCAGCGCGGCGGCCATGTTGTCGCCCGTTCCGGCCGAGACCAGGATCCCGTCGGGGGTGTGGCCCGCTGCCTCGGCGGGGCCGATGACCCGGGGCAAGGCGGGAGTGCGTCCGCCGAAGGCGTGCGCGAGGAGGTCCTGGCGGTAGGCGCCGGTGGCGGGCGAGAAGTAGCCGGTGCCGGAGGCGTCGCCGCGGTCGGTGACCGGCTCGGCGCCCTCGCCCAGCAGCCGCCAGGTCAGCCAATCGTGCGGGAGCAGAACGCGGGCGACGCGATCGGCCAGTTCGGGCTCGTTCTCCGCCATCCACCGCAGCTTCGTGACGGTGAAGCTGGCCACCGGGAGCGAGCCGACGGACTTCGCCCAGTTCTCGGCGCCGAGTTCGCCGCCGAGGTCTTCGGCGGCCTTCGCGGACCGGGTGTCGTTCCACAGCAACGCGGGCCGGACGACCTCGCCGGCTTCGTCGAGAGTGACCATGCCGTGCTGCTGCCCGCCGATGCCGAGAGCGGCGACGCCGTCGAGCAGGCCGTCCGTGGCCTGGCGGAACGCGTCCCACCACGCCGAGGGGGCGACCTCGGTGCCGTCGGGATGCGTGGCGCGGCCGGTGCGGACGATCTCGCCGGTGTTCGCGTCGCAGACGACGACCTTCGTCGACTGGGTCGACGAATCGATACCGGCCACCAGGTCAGATTTCATATTCCGGCCCCTCCGGGTCGCATTCGACCTGTTCGATCGCGGTACCGGCGTTCAGTGCGGCCTCGATCTCCTCGGTCGGGGTCTCGTTGTCGGTGATCAGGAGGTCGTAGTCGCCGATGTCGCCGTGCGCGAAGGTGGCGGTGCGGCCGAACTTGGAGTTGTCGACCACCAGGATGTTGCGGCTCGCCGTGCGCAGCGCGGCCTTCTTGAGCGCGGCGTAGTCCTGGACCGGGTGGAACAGCCTGCCGACCGCGACCGCGGCGGCCGAGACGAACGCGATGTCGGCGTGCGTGCGGTCGAGGAACGCGAGGACGTCCGGACCGGCGCAGGAATCGAACTCGTGGTGGTAGCGGCCGCCGGCGAGGACGACCTCGACACTCTTGACCGGGCCGAGGATGCGGGCGGCTTCGAGCGAGTTCGTGATCACGGTGAGGTCTTCGATGGCGCCGAGGCGGCGGACGAGCGGGAAGAGCGTCGTCGAGTCGTCGATGAAGACCGTCTGGCCGGAGTGGACGTGCGCCGCGCCGGCCTCGCCCAGCGCGTCCTTCTGGACCTGGTTGAAGGTGTCGCGGAAGCGGGCGGCCGACTCCATGGTCGTCGCCGGGTAGGCCTCGACCTTGCCGCGCAGTTTGCGGAGGAGGCGGCGCTCGGCGAGTTCGTCGAGGTCGCGGTGCATCGTCATGAGGCTGACGCCGAAGCGCGCGGTGAGGTCGTCGATGCGGACCTCGCCGGTGGCGATGACGTGGTCGAGGATCTCCTGGCGGCGGTGCTCGACGGCGGCGTCCGAGGGCCTGGTCTTAGACATGGGCGACACCGTTCACGACTCCGGGCGGCAGGGCCTCGGCGGGGTAGGTGTCGGCGCTCACACCTGCTTCTTACCAGATTATTCGCCCGGAGTTAACACATAACTCGGTAACTCCCTGATTTTCGCTCACCTCCCCCTGGGCCCGCCCCACTTGCGTTTAGCCCCCATATCGTGCTCTGCGGGCGGGTGCCATCAGAGCGCGATATGGGGGCTAAACGCAGGTCGGGCCGGGGTCAGGAGGTGAGTGAGCGGACGGACCGGATGGCGTCCGAGACGGCGCCGAGGATGCCGGACGCCGAAGTGGGCGCCCCGTCGGCGGCCAGCGACCCGGCGAGCGAGTGGACGTGCGCGGCGGCCCCCGCGGCCAGCCACGGGTCGAGCCCGGCGGCGAGCAGCGCGCCGACCAGACCGGACAGCACGTCCCCCGACCCGGCCGTCGCGAGCCACGCGCCCCGCGGCGTGTTCACCAGCGTGCGCCCGTCCGGCGCCGCGACCACCGTGCAGTGCCCCTTCAGGAGCACGACGGCGTCGTACTTCCGTGCCGCCGATCGCGCCGCCGCGACCCGGTCCGCTCCCGGCGGCGTCCCCATCAGCCGTTCGTACTCCCCCGCGTGCGGCGTCAGCACGAGCGGCGTGTCCGGATCACGCGCGTCGAGCACGTCGGGCGAACGCGCGATGATCGTCGTCGCGTCGGCGTCCGCGCACACCGGCACGCCCCGGCCGAGCACGAACCGCAGCACGTCGCGCCCTTCGTGCCCGGTCCCGATCCCCGGCCCGACCACCCACGCCTGCACCCGGCCGGCGTCGGTCACCGAACCTGTCGCGATGATCTCGGGCCACCTCCCGCGCACCATGTCCGCGGCGTGCCCGGCGTACCGCACCAGCCCGGACGTCGCCCGCACCGCCGCGCCTGCGGCGAGCACGGCCGCTCCCGGGTACGTCGCGGATCCCGCGGCCACGCCGACCACACCCTGGCTGTACTTGTCGTCCGCCGGACCCGGGATCGGCCACGCGGCGGCGACGTCGGCCGTGTCGAGCCGCCACAGATCCGGTTCGCCGAGTTCGGGCCGCAACCCGATGTCCACCAAGGTGACCTCGCCACAGGAAGCGGGTGCGAGGGCGTGCACGGGCTTGAGCGCGCCGAAAGTGACCGTGCGATCGGCGACGACGGCCGGACCGTCGACGGCGCCGGTGTCCGGGTCCACCCCGCTCGGCAGATCGACGGCCAGCACCGGCGCGCTCACGTACTCCAGCAGTGCGGCGGCGTCCGCCCGCAAAGGACCCCGTGCCGAGATCCCGACGATCCCGTCGAGGACGAGGTCGGCCTGGCGAATCCACTGTGGACCGTCCTCGACGGACACTACGCGGCCACCCGATCGCTTCAACGCGGCCAAACCCGGGCCATGGGCACGTTCGGGTTTCAGCAGGATCGCCGAGACGGCCACATTGCGGCGGCGCAGGAACGCGCCCGCCCACAGGGCGTCACCGCCGTTGTTGCCCGATCCGACGAGCAGCGTCACCCGCCGCCCGGAAACCGATCCGGTGTGGTCGGCCAGCATCTCGGCGGCGTGCACGGCGAGACCGAAAGCCGCGCGCCGCATGAGCCCGCCGTCCGAGGTGACGGCGAGCAACCGGTCTTCCGCCGCGCGAATCCGTTCCGTGGTCCAGATTCCCTGCACGACGCCTCCGGTCCTTACTCGACGGTGACCGACTTCGCCAGGTTACGCGGCTTGTCGACGTCGTACCCGCGCGTGCGGGCGATCTCGGCGGCGAGCACCTGCAGCGGAACGGTGGAAACCAGCGGCTGCAGCAGCGTCGGGACGGCCGGGATCTCGATCAGCTCGTCGGCGAACGGGCGGACGGTCTCGTCGCCCTCCTCCGCGATCACGATCGTGCGGGCACCACGCGCCTGGATTTCGCTGATGTTCGACACCAGCTTCGAGTGCAGGACCGCGCGACCCTTCGGCGAAGGCATCACGATGACCACAGGCAAGCCCTCTTCGATCAGCGCGATCGGACCGTGCTTGAGCTCACCGGCGGCGAAGCCCTCGGCGTGCATGTACGCCAGTTCCTTGAGCTTCAGCGCGCCTTCGAGGGCGACCGGGAAACCGACGTGACGGCCGAGGAACAGCACGGCCTTCGAGTCGGCGATCCGGCGGCCGAGGTCGCGGACCTGGTCCACAGTGGACAGGACCTTCTGCACCGCGGCGGGCATGGCTTCGAGCTCGGCGAACTCGCGGGCGACCTCGTCCGGGTACTTGGTGCCGCGGGCCTGTGCCAGTGCCAAGCCGACCAGATAGTTGGCCGCGATCTGGGCGAGGAACGCCTTGGTCGAGGCGACACCGATCTCGGGGCCGGCGTGCGTGTACAGCACGGCGTCGGACTCACGCGGGATCTGCGCGCCGTTGGTGTTGCAGACGGCCAGGACGCGGGCCTTCTGCTCGCGCGCGTGGCGGACGGCCTCGAGGGTGTCCGCGGTCTCGCCCGACTGCGACACGGCCACGACCAGGGTCGCGCGGTCCAGCACCGGGTCGCGGTAGCGGAACTCGCTGGCCAGCTCGACCTCGACCGGGAGGCGCGTCCAGTGCTCGATGGCGTATTTGGCGACCAGGCCGGAGTGGTACGCCGAGCCGCACGCGACGACGAAGACCTTGTCGACGTCGCGCAGGTCCTGGTCGGAGATGCGCTGCTCGTCGAGAATGATCCGGCCGCCGTCGAAGTGGCCGCGCAGCGTGTTGGCCAGCGCCTCCGGCTGCTCCTCGATCTCCTTGAGCATGAAGTACTCGTGGCCGCCCTTTTCCGCGGCCGAGAGGTCCCAGTCGACGGTGAACGGCTTGGCCTGCGCCGCGTCGCCGTGGAAGTCGGTGACCTCGTAACCCTCGCGGGTGATCACGACGAGCTGGTCCTGGCCGAGCTCGACGGCCTCGCGGGTGTGCTCGATGAACGCGGCGACGTCGGAAGCGACGAAGTGCTCACCTTCGCCGACGCCGACGACCAGCGGCGAGGACCGGCGGGCGGCGACGATGGTGTCCGGCTGGTCGGCGATGGTCACGACCAGGGTGAACGCGCCTTCGAGGCGGCGGCAGACCGCGGCGACGCTGGCGGGGAAGTCGCCCTTCGTGTCGCCCTGGAAGTAGGCCCGGGCGATCAGGTGGGCGGCGGTCTCACTGTCGGTGTCGCTCGCCATCTCGACGTCTTCGGCCTCGAGTTCGGCGCGCAGGGCGGTGAAGTTCTCGATGATGCCGTTGTGCACGACGGCGACGCTTTGGGAGGCGTCCCGGTGCGGGTGCGAGTTGCGGTCGATCGGCGCACCGTGGGTGGCCCAGCGGGTGTGCCCCATGCCGGCGGTGCCGCCGAAGGCGTCCCTGCCGACCGTGTCGAGCTGAGTCTCCAGGTTGGCCAGGCGGCCTGCCTTGCGCTCGACGTTCAGCGCGCCGGCGCCGTCGAGAACGGCGACGCCTGCCGAGTCATAGCCGCGGTACTCCATCCGCCGGAGTCCGCCGATGACGACGTCCAGGGCCGGGCGGTGTCCGACGTATCCCACGATTCCACACACGGCCGCCAGCCTAACGAGGGACTTCCAGGCCCTTCGCCCGGCTCCGCCCCCAGGCCCCGGCACCTGCGTTTAGCGGCCTAAACGCGACGCTTAGGCAGGCTAAGCAGCGCCGTCGGCCGGTCTGAGGCGACCGGCGGGGCGGCGCGCGGGCCGGACGGGGGCGCGGGCAGTAAGGTCACGAGCATGGCCAGCAAGCCCAAGCAGCTGCTCGCGGAGCTGTCCCACCCAGGTCCGCACGACGTCCTGCGGGGCAATCTCGCCCTGGTCGGACTCCCCGGTGTCGTGTTCACGCCCCGCTCAGGGCTCGGTCTGCCCGCGATCGCGTTCGGGCACGGGTGGTTGCAGCCCACCGGGAGCTACCGGCATCTGCTCCGGCACCTCGCGAGCTGGGGCATCGTCGCGGCGGCCCCGGCCACCCAGCGCGGGCCCCTGCCCTCGCACCGGTTGCTGGCGGGCGACCTGCTCACCACGCTCGAACTGATCACGACGGTCCGCCTCGGACCGGACGGCATCAGCGTCGACCCGGCCAAACTCGGTCTCGCGGGACATTCGACCGGTGGCGGTTCGGCCGTCCTCGCCGCGGCACAGGCCGCGGACGAATCGGCTCAGCGGCCGCGGATCCAGGCTGTCGCGACCATCACGCCCGCGCAGACGCTGCCGCCGGCGACCGTGTCCGCCCAGTCGGTGACCGTGCCCGGGCTGCACCTCGCGGCGAGCGAGGACCTGGTCGCGCCGCCGGTCGGGCACGCCGAGGCCATCGCGGACGCGTGGGCCGGGCCGGTGCAGCTGCGGACGCTCGGGAAGTCGTCGCACCTCGGCGTCACCGAGGGCAAGCACTGGAGCCAGCTGCTGCTGCACGGGAAGCCGCACCGCGGGACCCAGCAGTTGACGCGGGCACTGTTCACCGCGTTCTTCCTCACCCATCTGACCGGGACGACGAAGTACCAGCCGCTGCTGGACGCCGACGTCAAGCGCGCTCCGATCGAGCTCCAGGACGAACCCGCCGCCTGACCCCCGCACCCCCGCCGACCTGCGTTTCGCGGCCTAATCGCGATCTGTGCTCGGCGACCCCACTCGGCTACTTAGCATGCCTACGCGTCGCAGTTTGGCTGCTAAACGCAGGTCGGGCGGGCAGGAAGAAGGGCCCGGCTCTGGTGAGCCGGGCCCTGTCGTGTGCCTGACGGTCAGTCGACCATCCACGAGTTGTTCGAGAAGTCGTCGTCGTCGAAACCCTTGTCGTCGCGCGCCGCGTGACGGCCCCGGCGCCGCGCCGGAGCGTCCGGCGCTTCAGGGGCCCCGGCACCCGGACCGGCGGCGGGCACCGCAGACGGCGGGACGTCCACCGTCGCCGGCATCCCGGGCACGCCGGGCACACCGGGGCCCCCTGGCACTCCCGGGCCGACTGGGCCGACCGGAGACGGCGGCGGAAGCGAGGGCGGAGGAGGCGGGGGCGCCGGCCGAGACGCGTCGAAGCCCTGGTGACCACCGAACTCGGCGAACCGGTCGGCCGCCTTGTCGTCGTCCTCGATGTCGAAGCCGATCATGTGGCTGCGGTCGGCGGTCGTCTTGCCGGTCAGCCAGCCGCCGGACTCCTTGCTCCGCTTCCCCAGTTCCGCCATGTGAGCGGCGTACTTGTCGTGGACGGCGGCGTCCTTCTGCATGGTGTCCACCGCCTGGGCCTTGGCCTCGGCGAGATGCCGCTCCCGCAGCCCGCGCTGCTCCATCTGCTCCGTGATGGCGGCGTCCTGCCTGGACATGGCGGCCGCCAGCCGGTCAACAGCGCTCATCGGTCCTCCCTCGTTCCCCCGCTACCGATCATCGTTCGTAGCTGATCGAGCGGTCGCCACTGTCATCGTCGAGCGACCCGCTGATCCGGCCGCCCGCACCGCTGGTTTCGAAAATGCCACCCTCGACGCGGTACTGGCTCGACCCGCGCTGCGTGTCACCCCCGCCACCACCGCCGCCGGCGGCGCCACCCATCGCACCCATTCCACCCATCATGCCGCCGCCCATTCCACCCGCACTACTGGCGGAACCACCGGCACCCGCGGGAGCGGAATCCATTCCGCCCGGTGCCATGCCGAGGCCGCTGTCAGCCCCGGACGGCTGGGCCCCGCCACCGGTCTGGGCGCCGGCCTCGAGCGAACCGGCGTCGTTGAGCGAACCCGCCGAGCCACCGTCGCCCACGCCGCCGAGCGCGCCTTCGAAGCTGCCGCCGCCGCTTCCGCCGCTGGCGGTCGGCACGGTGCCGTCGCCACCCGCCGCGGCCCCACCGGAGGCCCCGGCTTCCGCGGCGATTCCTTCGCCACCGGCACCGCCGCCGACGCTGCCACCTGCGGAGGCGCCGACGTCCACACCGCCTGGCGCGCTGAAGCCTTCTCCGCCGGACATCGGGCCCTCACCCGGAGCGGGCATCGTGCGCATGCCGTCGAGCTTCTCGGGCTTCGGGTTACCGGGATCCCGGTCGTCGAGGCCGTTCGTGTCCTTGAGGTCGTCGGTCTTGAGGGCGTCGCCCGGCTTGAGCTCGGTCTTCTCACCCTTTTCGTCGAGGGTGTAGGAGGTCGGCTCGCCCTTGCCGTCGTCGACGGTCACCACGGTCGGGCCGTTCGGGCCCTGCGGCTGCTCGGCGGTGATCTTGAGGTTGCCGTCCTGGATGTGGATCTTGCCGTCCGGACCGGGCCGGTAGACGCCGTCCGCGCCGGGCTCGCCTTCCTTGACAGCACCCTTCGGGCCGAAGTCCGCGTCCTTGTCCTTCGGGTCCTTGCCCTCTTCGCCCGGCTTGCCGTCTTCGGCCTTCGGGTCGTCGAAGTCGAGCTTGTAGTCCTTCTCGTTGCCCTTGCCGTCGTCGACCTTGATGTCCATTTTGCCGTCCTTATCCGGCTCGGACATCTCGATCTTGTTGTCGCCCTTCTCGACGGTCATGGTGTCCTGACCGTCGAGGCCGTCCTTGATCGCCTCGCCGGTCGCAGGGTCGATCGGGTACGGCTTTCCGGTCGCGGGGTCCATCTCGAGCGGCTTCCCGGTGACCGGGTTCGTCCCCTCGGCGGGCTTGTCCTCGGGCCCGGGCGCTTCCGGGACCGAAGCCGCCGGCGGCGTGCCGCCCCCACCGCCGGGAGGCGTGCCACCTCCGCCACCGGGAGGCGTGCCGCCCCCGCCACCAGGCGGGGTTCCACCGCCGCCACCGTCGTCGACAGGCGGCTTTTCAGCGGGAGGCTTTTCGGACCCGGCCGCCGGGAACGGGTTGGTGTAGTCCTCCATGAACCGCGAAAGCTCGTGGTACTGCGTGTTGATCGTGTCGGTCGCGTTCTTGCAGAGCTTCTTGAAGTTCTCGTACCGCTCGCCGAATTCCTTGGCGAACGAACCCGTCAGCCACTGCTTCGCGGCCCCGATCGCGTATTCCTTGTTGCCGTCGTTCAGGTCGCAGTCGTCGGAACGCAGCCGCGAAGCGAGGTTGTTGCCCGGGCACTGCGAATCGAGCCAGTACGCGATGTCGAGGAGCTTTTCCTTGGAATCGATCTTGCCGTTCGCGACTTCGACGACCTGCTTCGCGAGATACAGCGGCGCCGTGGCGACCTTGTCGACGCGCAGCTTCAGCGTCTCGTCGACCTTCAGCTTGAGCGCGCTGTAGATCTTGTCGACGGTCGAGGGCACCAGCTTGACGACGCCGTCCATCTGCGCGATGAGCTCCTGCGCGTCCGGCTGGATGCGCTGCTCGTACTTCACCTTCGCGGCGGTCGCGCCCTCGCCCTTCCAGTCATGGAAGAGCGTGGTCAGCGCCGAAGTCGCGTCGGTCCGCGTCGTCTCGACCGCCTTCTTGGCGTCGGCGACGTCTTCGACCTCGTCGAACATCGCCTGGAAGTTGATCTCGCGGTTTTCGTGGAACTTGTCCCAGATGTCGGTCTTGTAGCTGATCTCGTGCGGCTTGTCCGGCATCTTGTTCCAGACCTGCTCGGTCCAGTCCGAGAAGAAGTCCAGCGCCGGGTTCCCGAGATCGAGTACCTGGTCGGATTTGGTCGTGGAACCACCGGCGGCGGGCCGCGCCATGGAGTCGAGGTCCTTGTCGGCCTTGGCTGCGGCCGTCTTCTGCTGCTTGTCCGCGGTCGAGTTCGCGTCACGCTCGGCGATGGCCTTTTTGTAGGCCTCTTCCCTGTTGCCGAAGGGATTCAGCAGGGCGTCTTTGGTGCCCTGCGTGATGTAGGGGTCGTTCTGGATTTCCTCGATCTGCTTAGCCGTCGGTTGGCTCATTACTGGGTCCCCGCCTTGTTCGCGGCCGCGGCGTTCGCCTGGTCGGATGAGGTGTAGCGGGTCGACGCGGTGCTGACCCCGCCGGCGAGCTGCGTGAGCTGGCCCGCATAGCCCTTCATCGCGTCAGAGATGGCGAGAATGCCGGTCGCATAACCCTTTTGGTGGTCCTTGTGCACCCGGCCGAAGTCCGCGGGTTGCACCTGGGTCGGCCCGACCTTGCCCGCCTCGGACGTCGTGTTCTCAGCCGCTCGATCCAAGGACGTCGACGCTGTGAGCATCGCCTCTGAATCGGCTTTGTAGCCCCCGTCCGGCATGGCCGGTGCCCCCTTCATCCCGCTGTATCCGCCTGCTTGACCTACCTACGACGCACGCGAGTGGCGTCAGGTGCCGTCGCATATGCACACAGAATGTACCCACCGGTCATCCGGACCGCAGGGACATTCACACCTTTGCTAACTCAAACGATTACGGCGCAAGAAGCCTGGTAGACCACGTTTTCGGGGCTTGGCACCCGCTTCGACGGCTTCGGCGAGAACGGTCGCCGCGCCTCGGATGTCGACAAGGCGGTCGAGCTCGTCGAGATCGATGTCGATACCGAACTCCACTTCGACGGTCGCCAGGAGCCGGACGCGGCGCCGGGAGTCGACCCCCATCTCGGCGAAGGGCGTGTCCTCGTCGATGGTGTCCGGATCGACGTTGAAGGTTTCGCAGACGAGGGCCTTGATCTCGTCGACGTACTCGCTCCCGTCAGCTGCCATGGGGCGATTCTGTCCCATGCGCCGTCCAGTACCGCGTTCTGGCCGCGGAACGCGCGACCTTGCCGCTGGAGGTGCGGGGCAGCCCGCCGGGTTTCACCAGAAGGAAGGCCTCGAGCCGCACGTCGTGCCGCTCGGCGACGGCACGGGTGGCCACCCGCTCGACCTCGTGTTCGTCGAAGTCGGACGCCTTCCGCGCGCGCTCGGCGACCACGACGACGCCCTCGCCGTCGTCGAGGTCGACCGAGAACGCGGCGATCCGGTCGGGCCCGAGGAGGGGGTGCGCGGCGGCGGCGGTCTCCTCGATGTCGTGCGGGCTGTGGTTGCGGCCGTCGATGATGATCAGGTCCTTCAGCCGTCCGGTCACGGACAGCCTTCCGTCCCTGATCGACCCCAGGTCGCCGGTGCGGAGCCAGCCGCCTTCGCCGTCGAGTTCGGCGTCGAACACCTCGGCCGTCAGCTCGGGGCGCCGCCAGTACCCGGCCCCCACGTTGGGCCCCTTCACCCAGATCTCGCCCAAGTCGACATTCGCGGGCAAATCGCGATCCGCCGGGTCGACGATGCGGACCCGCTGGCCTCGGGGCCACCCGATCTCGACAACCTCGCGGCCGTCCACTTCGGTCAGCACCGGGCCGTCCGCGTCGCCGCTGGCGACGTAGACGGTCGCCTCGGCCAGCCCGTAAGACGGCCTGAAGGCACCCCGAGGGAAGCCATGGGGCTCGTACGCGTCGAGGAACCGCCGGACGGTCGCCGCGCGGACCGGCTCGCTGCCGCTGAGCGCGATCGCCACCGTCGAGAGGTCGTACTCGGCGCGCTTCGATTCCGGCACAGCCTCGACCACCAGGTCATACGCGAAGTTCGGGGCCGCGGTGAGCGTGTTCGGATACGACGACATCAGCAGCAGCCAGCGCTCCGGTCGCCGGATGAACTCCAGCGGCGAGATGAACACCGACCGGCCGCCGCTGTGCAGCGTCCCCGCCAGCAGTTGCGCGAGCCCCATGTCGTGGAAGAAGGGAATCCAGCCGACGCAGGTGGTGCGCTCGTCGACGTCGTAGGCGTCGCAGATCTGCCAGCACGAGGCCGCGAGGGCCCGATGCGTGATGATCACACCGGCGGGTGATCGCGTCGTGCCGGACGTGTACTGCAGGTAGGCGGGGTCTTCGGGCGCGACCGGCGCCGGCGCGGACGTATCCGCCGGATCCAGCGCCAAGGTATCGACGGCGACGATCGCGCGCGGCGCCGGGACAGGCTCGGCCTCGGCGAACTCCGTGAGCCGCCCGACCAGGGCCTCCGACGTGAGCCAGATGTCGGCGTCGCAATCGTTCAGGACGCCGACGAGCCGCTCGCGGTGCGCGCGGACGTCCGGCGCGGACAGCGGCACCGCGACAGCCCCGGCGTAGAGCGCGCCGAAGAACGCGACGACGTACGAGAGGTCCTGTCGTGCCGTGATCGCGACACGGTCCCCCGGCTGGACCAGCTCGCGCAGCTTCGCCGCGACAGCGCGTACGTGAATGAGGAGTTCGGCCCAGGTCAGCGTCCGCTCGACGAGGTCGTGCCGGTTCGAGCAGTCGAGGTGCGTGTATGCCGGGCGCGTGACGTCGGCGCGCTCGAGAAGGCGCCGGACGAGCGGGGTCCGCAGAACGTCCTCGGGGACTTCTGGTGACGGATTTGGTGACACGGGCACATCCTCCGGCCGCGGCCTGGGCATCATACGAACGTGGACGACTTCTTCGTGCTGGACGATCCGGCGGACCGCGTCAAGGCCCTGCGCGACCGCGAGCTCAGCTCGAACCCGGGCGGTGCCGCCGCCGAGACGCCGAATCTCCTGCTGATGGACGGCGCGGACCATCGACGGCTGCGAGCGGTCGTCAAAGAGGTGATCGCCCTGGTCGAGCCCCTGCCCGACGAGGTGCTCACGGACGTCCGGATCGCGATTTGGGGGCTAAAGTCGCGCTCTCGGTTCGATCTGGTGACCGATTTCGCCAGGCCGGTGGCGGCCAGGGTGACGACGGCGGCGCTGGGCGCGGTCGAGCCGCTCGACGAGAAACTGCTGACGAACCTGTCCGAGACGGCCGCGAACCTGGACGTCTGGTCGGGGGCGCCGGCCGGAGCCGACACCGCCGCGCTCAGAGTGGCGATGTTCTTCCTCAAGGCGACGGCCGTCGAGGGCGGCGGGCTGGCACTGCTCCGCGAAGCGCACGAAGCGGGCCGGATCACCGAAGACGAACTGATGATCACGCCGGTGATGCTCGCGCACGCCGCGTACGAGAACTCCATGAACTTCCTCGCCCTCGCCGGTCTCGAGCTACTACGCCGTCCGGATCTCCTCGACGACGTACGCGGCCTGATCCACGAAGTCGCCCCGACCCGCTTCGCCGCCCGCCGCGTGATCGCGCCGTTCTCTTTGTCCGGCAAGGACTTCACGCCGGGCGACAAGCTGGCCATCCCGCTGGGCCCCGGCGCCGAACTCGCCTTCGGCCTGGGCCGCCACACCTGCCCCGGCTCGCGGGTCGCGGTCTCCGAGGGCGAAGTGGCGCTCCGTGCCCTGGCCGAGATCCTGACTCCCGGCCACGTCGTGGAAGACGTGCGGTACAAGACGCACGCCGTCTTCCACGGCGTCGAGCGGGCCATCGTCGCGCTGCGAACCTGACGGCTCAGGTCGCCAGCCAGTCTGTGTCGGCGAAATCGTCGTCGTCGCCCCGTCCGGCCGCGCGCCGATGCCGCCCGGCGGGTCGTGCCTCGGGCTCGGGAACCGGAAGCGGGGGTGGCGGAGGCGCCTGCGGTTCGGGAGCCGGCGGCCGGTAAGCGACCGGCGGCTCGTCGGCCGCCCGATACCCGGCTCGGCGCTCGTTCTCCGCGTCGTCCTCCTCGAACCCGAAGTCGCCGTCGTCCTCGACCTTGTCGCCGACGGTCGACTCGGTCGCCCAGCCGCCCGCGGCCTCGGCCCGCCGCTTCTGCTCACGCAGCGCGTCCAACGCCGCACCCGTGTCCTGCTTGAGCTTGTCTTCCGCGGCCCTGCTCTCCTCGACGGCCTTGGCCGCCCGCTGGTCGACCAGGTACATCCGGTCGCCGTTCTCGCGCTCCAGCCCGGCCAGCTTCTGCCGAAGCCGCGCGAGATCCTCTTCAGGATTCACGTTCCCTCTCCCTGGCCGCTAACGGAAGCCGATGACGCCATCGTCGTCGAGCGAGCCGCTGATCCGGCTGCCCGTCGTCGCGGTGTCGAAAAGCCCTCCGTCGACGCGGTATCCGCTGGACGTGCGCTGCTGGTCCTCGCCGGAACCCTGCCCGGCTCCGGCCCCTCCGCCGCCCATCATGCCCATGCCGCCCATCATTCCCGCCCCGGCCGCCGCCGGTTCCTGGGCTCCCCCGCCAGGCGCCGAGCCGAGCCCGGTCGGCTGCGCGGGAGTGGCCGCGCCACCACCCGTCCCAGCCGGGTCGGATGCGTCACCGAGGCCGTTGTCCTCGCCGGCGAACGGGTCGCTCAAGGACTGGGCGCTCGTCGATTCGGAACTTCCGTCCGCCGCCGCGGCATGCCTGCCACCCGCCTGGGCGGGGGCGTCCGGACTCGCTTGACGGACGTCGGCTTCCTCGTCTTCGGCTGTCTCGTCTTCGCCGAGGGTGTACTTCGTCGGCTGCCCCGACCCGTCGTCGACGGTCACCAAGGTCGGCCCCTCCGGGCCTCCCGGGCGTTCCGCGGTGATCTTGAGGCCGCCGTCCTCGATGTGGATCTTGCCGTCCGGCCCCGGCTGGTAGGTCTGGCCCGCGGTCGGTCGCGAAGCCGCCTGCTGATCCAGCCGCTCCGCGGTGTCCCGATGCACCAGGCCACCGGCCGCTTCCCCGGTTCCGGGGACCGCCTTGCCATCCCCGAAATCGAGGTCGTAGTCCTTGGCCTGACCCGCGCCGTCCTGGACGGAGATCTCCATCTTCCCGTCGGCGCCGGGCTCGGCCAGGGAGATCTTGCGGTCACCTTGCTCGACCGTCATCGTCTCGGGCCGGGTGGCGTCCTTGATCGCCTCGCCGGTGCGGGGATCGATCGGATACGGCTCTCCCGTCACCGGGTCGACGTCGAGCGGTTTGTCGGTGACAGGGTTCTTCTCCTGCCCCGGCATTTCAGGAGGTTCGGGCTGCTTGTACTCGACGGCGCTCGGCGGGGGCATCTGTCCACCGCCGCCCATTTTCCCGCCGCCACCGGTGGAAGGGCCACTGCCGCCGGTGTCCTTTTCGCCGCCTCCCTTTTCGACCGGCTTCTCGCCGCCTGTCTCGGGAGTTTCACCCAAATCGCCATAGGGGTTTTCGGCGACCTGACCGAGCGAATCGGAGTACGCCTTCCACGCGCCGTTGATCGCGTCGCGCGTGTTCTGGCAGACCAGTTGGAAGTTTCCGATGTGTTCGGCGAACCAAGGAACGAAGGCTTCCTTGAGCCAGCTCTTGGCCTGCTTCTGTATTTCGTTTCGGGCTTCTTCACTGAAAATGAATTCGTCGGTGGAAAAGCCCAGGATGGGGATGGCCAGCATGATGTCGGCCGGCCCGCCTTCGCCCTTGGCCAGCCGAATGAGGCCCGCGATGTGGTGAACGGTGGCTTCTCCCACCGTCTCGGTGAACCACCGCTGGAGCCAGCCGACCTTGTCCTGACAGAACCGGCCGAGTGAACCATTGACGCGAAGCAGTCCTTCGCTCGCCGCTTTGAATGCGTCGGCGACCAGCGCGGTCTTGTCCGCATAGGCCTTCTGATATGTCTGCGCCTGTTCGGCCGCGATGCCTTCCCAAGACCCCAGTGAGGACTTCAGCTTTCCCGACACATCGCCGGCCGAGCCACTGATCGCGGTGCTCACGGCCATCAACTCGTCGGCACTGGCCTTGAACAGATCGAACGGAATGTTGTCCTGTTCATGGTAGAGCCGCCGGAGTTCCTCGAGCGAAACCACGGCGCCACCGCCGACCAGGTGCACCGCCTGCACGTACAGCGGATGGAAGTTCTCGTAGACCTTGAAGGCCGCAAGTCCCGGATTCAGGATTTCGTTCGAATTCGCGCAGCCGGGATCAGTTTCGGTCGCCCGTCCGGCGATCTCCTGGGTCTTGGCGGCTCCCTCGTCGAGGGTCTTCCGATCGGTCTGCTTGTTCGCTTCCTGACCCTTGTCGTACGCGGCCTTCGCGTCTTTATAGGCGTCCAAGACAGAATAGGCACTACCGCTGTTGCCGTTCAGATCGTCTTCGGTGATCCAGTTGTCGTTGAGAGACTTGAGGTGACTCGCGTATTCCTGGCGCGACTTGACGTCGGGGAAATCGTGATTCAGCGGCTTGTCGTCCCGGAGGTGATCGATGTATTGGAGCGCGAGCCTGCGCTTCAACTCCGACTCGACGCCCGGGTCGTTGAGGATCTGCTCGACGTCCTGCTTGGCGGGCATTCCAGACGACGTCTCACTGCCGAGAGCCATCAGTGCTTCCTCATTTCACCGGCGCTCGCGTCCTCATTGGACTGATAGAGGTCCTTGGACGCCGCCAGTTTCCGGCCGAACTCGTCGGACGCCGCGAGGTAGCTCCGCGCGCACTTCGCCAGCCGCTGGATGCCCTCCGAATATCCCTTGAAGCAATCCTTGTGCGCCGGCCCGAAGCTGTCACTCGTCAGGGTGACCTGCTCCACCGCCGCGATCGGCCCCTCGCACGCCTGCTTAGGCAGATCCTGCAGAACCTTGGCAGCCTCGTTCAGCTGCGCAGGATCGACCTTGTGCCCTTTGCTCGTCACCCTTCACCCTCCCCTGAGTGCCCGCGTCCAGTCCATGATCAGACGCGGGCGGCGCCGTTTCGGTGCCGTGACCCGCACACGGAATGTACCGGGCCGGTAACGCGGGCGCAGCGACTTCAGAGGATCGTGAGACGCCTTACGAGGCGGAGGAGACGACTCCCGCGAGCCTGTCCGCGGCCGCCTGTGCGGTGTCGTGCGCGGGCGCCTCGACCATGACGCGGACCAGCTGTTCGGTGCCCGACGGGCGCAGCAGGACGCGGCCCTCTTCGCCGAGTTCGGCCTCGACGGCATCGACGGCATCGCGGACGGCGACCGAGACGGCGACCGCCGCCTTGTCCGCCACGGGGACGTTCACCAGCACCTGCGGGAGCCGGTTCATCACACCGGCGAGGTCGGCGAGCGACTTGCCGGTGACGGCCATACGGCTCATCACCCGCAGCGCGGTGAGGAGGCCGTCGCCGGTGGTCGCGTACGCGGGGAGGACGACGTGGCCCGACTGCTCGCCGCCGAGGGCGAAGCCGCTCGCGCGGAGCTCCTCGAGGACGTAGCGGTCACCGACGGCGGTGGTGACGATGTTGATCTCGTGCGCGCGCATGGCCAGGTGCAGGCCGAGGTTGCTCATCACGGTCGCGACCAAGGTGTTCTTGGTCAGTTCCCCGGACTCGGCGAGCGCGAGGGCGAGGACGGCCATGATCTGGTCGCCGTCGATGAGCTCACCCGAGGCGTCGACGGCGACACAGCGGTCGGCGTCACCGTCGTGGGCGATCCCGAGGTCGGCGCCGTGCTCGACGACGGCCGCGCACAACGCGTCGGGGTGATTCGACCCACAGTGGTCGTTGATGTTGACGCCGTCCGGCTCGGCGTGGATCGCGATGACCTCGGCGCCGGCCTTCCGGTAGACCTCGGGGGCGACGACGGAAGAGGCGCCGTTGGCGCAGTCGACGACGACGCGCAGGCCCGCGAGCGGGTGCGGGGTGGCCGTCAGCAGGTGCTGGATGTAGCGCTCACCCGCGTCGGCGACGTCGTGGACGCGGCCGACACCGAGACCGGTCGGGCGGGCGACGGGCTCGGAGAGACCGGCCTCGATCTCGTCCTCGATCCCGTCGGGAAGTTTGTGGCCACCTGCGGCGAAGAGCTTGATGCCGTTGTCCGGCATGGGGTTGTGGGAGGCGGAGATCATCACGCCGAGGTCTGCTTCGAGCGTGCCCACCAGGTAGGCGACGGCGGGCGTCGGAAGGACGCCGAGGCGGAGGACGTCGGCGCCGGCGGAGGTGAGACCTGCCACAACGGCGGCCTCGAGCATCTCACCGCTGACGCGCGGGTCACGGCCGACGACGGCGACCGGGCGGTGCGAGCGGTCGTGAGCGGCGAGGACTCGGGCCGCGCTGGCCGCGAGCGAAAGCGCCAGCTCCGGGGTCAGCTCCTCGTTGGCGAGGCCTCGTACGCCGTCGGTACCGAATAGACGAGCCATCTGTCGACCTCCTTGAAAACCACCACGACAACCTAGCGAGTTCACGCCCGTGTCTCCCCATACCCCCGGATCGCCTTTCGCGGGCAAATCGCGACGCGCGGAGCGCGATTAGGCAGCTAAAGGCGCACGCGTGGGGCAGGTGGGACCGATGGGGCAGCAGGGCCCGTGAGAACGGCGGGACCCTGGAAGCACGGAAGCGCCCATCCGAGAGACGGATGGGCGCTTCCGTGGGTTGCGCCAGAGCGCGAAATCAGCGCTTGCTGTACTGCGGAGCCTTACGGGCCTTCTTGAGGCCGTACTTCTTCCGCTCCGTGGCGCGAGCGTCACGGGTCAGGAAGCCGGCCTTCTTCAGGGCCGGGCGGTCGTCGGCGTCGACCTCGACGAGCGCGCGAGCGATCGCGAGGCGGAGCGCACCGGCCTGGCCCGAGATCCCGCCACCGTGCAGGTTGGCGAAGATGTCGAACGAGTCGGGCTTGTCGACCGTCACCAGCGGCTCACGGATGAGCTGCTGGTGCACCTTGTTCGGGAAGTACTCCGCGAGGGTGCGGCCGTTGAGCTTGAACTCACCGGTACCGGGAACGACACGCACCCGGACGACGGCCTCCTTGCGGCGGCCGACGGTCTGGGCGTTGCCACCGGCGGCACGCGACGGGCGCGCGGCGCCCGGCGTCTCGCTGGTCGCGACGGCTTCGACCGGGGCCACTGCGGTTTCGGTGGCCGCGGGGGCCTCCGAGACGGCGGGGGCTTCCGTGGTCGCGGGGGCCTCGACGGCCTCGGTCGCGGTCTCGGTGCTGGTCACAGACTGTTCCTCACTCACTGCGCGACCTGCGCGATCTTGGTGATCTCGCGCGCCTGCGGCTGCTGTGCGGCGTGCGGGTGCTCGGGGCCTGCGTAGACCTTGAGCTTCTTCCCCTGGGCGCGGCCGAGCTTGTTCTTCGGGAGCATGCCCTTGACGACCTTCTCGAGCAGGTGCTCGGGCTTGGTGTCGAGCAGCTCGCCGAAGGAGCGCTTGCGCAGACCACCGGGGTAACCGCTGTGCCGGTAAGCGAACTTCTGCTCGCGCTTGTTACCGGTGAGCGCGACCTTCTCGGCGTTGACGATGATGACGAAGTCACCGGTGTCCACGTGCGGAGCGAAGGTCGGCTTGTGCTTGCCGCGCAGCAGCGTGGCGACCTCTGTCGCGAGCCGGCCGAGCACGACATCCTCGGCGTCGATGACGTGCCAGGCACGAGTGACGTCGCCGGGCTTGGGGCTGTACGTGGGCAAGGGTCTACCTCGTCGTCAACATTGCGTGTGGGTTCTGTGCGGGCCTAGCGCTTACGCGCCGCAGCGCACAACGACATATGAAGATACCCCCACGCCCGACCCGCCTGCGAAGCGGGGTAGGTCCGGGGTCCCATACTAGGGCCGGCGCCCGGCGGGCGCCTCGCAACTGTACCCCGCCGGTGTGGCGGAACCGCCCACGGCATCGGCCTTGGCGGGAGAGGATGAGACGATCCGGACGCGCACCGCGCGCGGGGACTCGATTCAGGGGAACGGCGATGAACAAACGGCCAACGACCATCTTGTGCGTGCTGGGCGCCGTGCTGGCGCTCACCACCGCGTGCGGCCAGGCACGTGCCGGCAGCGCCGTGCCGAAGGGCGACGACGCGGCGACCTACGTCGGCACGAAGTTCGAAACGGCGATGAACAAGCTGCAGGACACCATCGGCGATCTGCGTGACGTCACCAGCGAATCGGGTGCCTACTTCCGGTTCGACGAGAAGTACATCCGCAGCACGATCAGCGCCGCTCGCACCGGTTCGCCGGAAAGCCGGGTCAGCCGCCACCGTTCGCAGAAGAACCCGGACGAGAGCATCGACTGGTACACCCCGGCCGACGGGACCGTCGAATACGCCTACCTCGGGCCCGCCTACAAGAGCCTCGCGCCGACCCCGTGGATTTCGATGCTCAAGCCCGCCGCCGGTCTGGTCCAGCCCTGCGCGTGGAGCGGGATCATCACCGCCTGCAAGATGGCCGACGCGATCGCCGTCGCCTACAACGCGGACAAGAAGATCGTGAAGGGCGCCAGGAGCCTTCCGGAGAAGCGGATCGAGCTGACCGCCGACGTCCCGTTCGGCAAATTCCTCGAGCGCCGGGTGGAGATCCTCCCGCCGTCGATCAGCGGCGCGATCACCGGCGAGTTGAAGAAGGCGCCGGTGAAGACCACCGTCTCCCTCAACGCGGACGGCACCCTGAACCAGATCGTGATGGACGCCAAGATCGAGGGCGGCGGGCACAAGGTCGAGCTGCGCTACGACTTCCGTTTCACCGGCAAGGCGAGTTCGCAGGACATGCCGAAACTGCCGGCCGACGCCGCGCAGATCACCGTGCTCCCGGACAAGGCCGCCCGGGACGATTTCTACCGCCGTCTCGACGCTTTGAACGGTGTCTGAGCGATGACCGATTCTCTGAAGTCCTTGACGCCCCGGGGTGACCACCGATGAGCCAGCCTCCCGAACAGCAGCCGCACCAGCCACAACAGTGGTGGCAGCCGCCGGCGAATCCCGCGAACCAGCACCAGGGCGGGCAGGCCACCGGGCCGCATTCCGGTCAGTGGCAGCAAGCCGACCCCAACGCGGCGGCCACCGGTTCCTACACCGGGCAGTGGCAGCAGTCCGCGCAGCCGGGCGTCACCGGCTCGTTTTCCGGGCCGTGGCAGCAGACCGGGGCTCCCGCGCCGGGCACCGGATGGCAGCAACCCGGCCAGCCGCCACAGCAGCAGCCCGCGCCTCAGCAGGATTGGCAGGCACAGCACCAGGTTCCGGGCACGCCTCCGCAGGGGCAGTACGGCGGAGGATTCCAGCCGGCACCGTCCTCGCAGTACGGCGGACTCGGCGCGTTCGGCGGCGAAACCGGGAAAAAGCCCAAGGCGTCGAAGAAAACGTTGCTGATCGGCGGAATCGCCGCGGCCGTCCTGGTCGCGGGCGGCGTCGGAGCGTGGCTTCTCGGCGCGTTCGCCGGGGACACCCTCGACCAGAAGTCGGTCCAGGACGGCGTCGTCCGGGTGCTCAACGAGAATTACGGTGAACCGGACGTGAAGAACGCGAAATGCCCGTCCGGGCAAGCGGTCGAAAACGGGACCACGTTCGACTGTTCCGTCGAACTCTCCGGACAGCAGAAGAAAGTCACCGTCCGGGTCCTGAACACCACTCCGGAATTCGAGGTCGGTGCCCCGCACTGACCAGCGTGGAACGGCGAAAGCCGCGGCCGGGAACCGCATTCCGGGCCGCGGCTTTTTTCGTGCGGGCAAAACGAAACGGCGGGCCCGACACCCGAAGGTGCCTGCCCGCCGCTGTTCGTTCGGAGCCGGAAGACTCAGAACAGGCCGGTAACGCCCTGCTCCGTGGCCTGGTAGCCGTCAGCCAGCTGCGGCAGAACGCCGGCGACCTGCGCCAGAAGCTGCTTGAGCTCGTCGAACTTGTTGTCCCACTCCTGCTGGGCGGCCAGGTACGCCGTCTTCGCGTCACCGTCCCAGGTGTTGACGAGCGGCGAAAGGTCCTGCTTCAGCTGACCAAAGAGGGCTTCGAGCTCGCCGCCAGTGGACTTGCAGTCGTCGGCAGCCGCGTGAATCGTGGCATAGTCGACCTTCATCTCGGCCATGTTTCCTCCAGTGAGATAAGAAAAAAGTCTTGGTTAGGTGAGGGTGGAGCCGTGATCAGCCGAGCACGCCGAAGCCGGAGTTGACCGACTTGATGAGCTCCTGCTGCTGCTGCTCGGAGGCGTTGTACTTCGAACCGGCCTGCTCGAGCAGGTCACCGATGTTCTGGAGGGCCTGGTTGAGGCCCTTACCCGCGGTGTCGAAGCGGTCCATGACGTTCTTGAACGCGAGCGCCGCGTCGCCGGACCAGCCGGCGCGGGTGGCTTCGATGTTCTCGCGAAGCTTGCCCAGGTTCTGGTCCATCGAGACGCGGACCTCGGTCACGCGCTTCTCCGCCTCGGTGAACTGTTCGACGCTTCCCTGAAAACCAGCAGCCATGAGAGCTACCCCCTTCGTTCGTGGTTATCCGCACTGGGTGTGTTCGTTTCGTACGGACCTACGACGGAGACATTGCCATGCCTGGTTCCGCCTTGTCGCGGTTTACTTTCAAGTAGTTGCTTGCGTGAACGCTCCGGAGGGGAACCGAACGACGGCAACGCTTCGCGCCACCGCGAATCACCCTCGAAAACGGCCCCTCACCACGCGATTTCGCAATCGCACAGCGATCTGTCAATCGCCGCGCATCATGATTCGCGACTGCGAAAAGTCCTCGTCGTCATCACTCACACGTGGCCTGCGGGGAGCAGGTTCCGGCCGAGGGGGAACCAGATCGGCGGCCGGCGGCAGCGTGGGGACCGGTAAACCGGTGCCCGCACGGAACCGCTTGGCGGCGTTCCGGACGACGCTCGGTGTGGGAGCGGTGTCAGCGCCCGCCAGCCGTCCTTTGCCGAACTGCTTCGCCAGATCGGCGTTCTCGCCCCGGCGGCGTTCGTAACGTGCTTTGGCCGTGCGGGCGACCTGACGGGCATAGGTGACCGCGTCGCGCCCTGTGCGCGCGAAGTTCTCCGCGGCGGTCTCGGGTTCGGGTGGCATGATGCTTTGCCTCCCCCTTCAGGTGACGACCACCATCGTTTTGACGACCTGCTCACACGCGGCGCTCACCCGCTTTTCCAGCGGCGAGCCGGTGCCGTACTGGCAACCGATGTGGACGCGGACCTTTCCTTGGGCGACGACGTACCAGTCGACGCGCGCTCTTTCCTTGGTCTCGCGGTAGTAGACGACCGTTTTCCCAGCGTAGGTCGCGGAACCGTTGAAACCACTGTATTTCGCGGGTTTGGCGGCTGCCAAGGCGCTCAGTTCGTCGACGAGTTTTTGCCTGTCCGCGGTCGCGTCGTAGTCCATCACGTTCTCCTGGGCGACCACGAGGTCGTCCCCGGTGAGCGAATCGCTCGGATGGATCACCACCTGGCGGTCCGCGACGCGATCGTCGGTCTGCGTCCAGTCCAGCGGCGCGATGAAGCGGTAGTCGTATTGGGCGAGCGGCCTGCCTTCCGGTTCGTCCTCCCCGCTGTTGACCGCGAAAAGGACTCCGCCGACGACGGCCGCCACGACGGCCACGGCCCCGGCGATGAGCCACGGCGTCCTGCGGGACTTGCCGCCGCGCTCGGCGGGCGTCCGGTCGCGTGACGGCTCGGCGGGCCGCCACGGCGGCGGTGCCCCTTGCTGCTGCCCTCTCGGCGGCGACGGCGGCCCCTGCCGACTTGCGTTCTGCGGGCTGAACGCGACCTGCTGCTGTCGAGGGCCGGGAGGCGGGGCGAACGGCGGGCGGGGGGTCTCGGCGGGCGCGGGGGCACCGCCGAGACGGGAGACGGCGGAGCCGGCCAGGGACCCCGTCCGGTCCGGGTCGATCAGGACCGCGCGCAGCGCGCCACGCGCCACCACGGTCTCGGGCTGGTCCAGCGTCGTGGGCACGACACCGGTCCGCTCGTGCACGAGCCGCGACACCATCGGGATCCGGCTGGACCCGCCCACCAGGAAGATCGCCGTCAGCTGTTTCGGTCGCAGCCCTGATTCGCCGATCGCGGCCACCGTGAGCTCGACGGCGCGGCCGAGCGGGCCCGCGATGATCCGCTCGAGGTCCTCCCGGGTCACGTGGGCGTCCGCGAACGGCGGCGGCATCGGGACGTCGGTGTACGCATGCCGCGACAACGTTTCCTTCGCACCGCGGACGTCCTGCCGCAGCACGCGGCGACGCCTCCTGTCGGTGAGCTCGCGGCCTTCGACCAGCTTCCGCCACTCCGGAGGGTCGACGGACGACACCAGGGAGCCCACGTGTTCGAGCAGCGCCTGGTCGACGTCGGCCCCGCCGAAGCTCGGGTCTCCCCGGGTGGCCAGCACCTGGAACCCGGCGCGTTTAGCGGGCGAACTGCGATCCGCCGGGCTGCCGGGCATGCGCTGGACCACGGAGACGTCGACGGTGCCGCCACCGAGGTCGAGCACCGCGAGAGCGTCGCCGGGGCGGCCGCTGAACTCGACGGTGCGCTCGGAGTTGAGTTCGGCGGGCGCGAAGGTCGCGGCGTGGTAGACCGCCGCGGCGACCGGCTCCGGCACCAGGGCGACCTGACGGGCGAGCCCGGCCGCCGCCTGCCGCAGCAGCCGGGTCCGGGTCGCGCCCCAATCGGCCGGGTGGGTCAGCACCAGCAGCTCGACCTCGGCGTCACCGGCCAGCCGGCGCGCCTCGGTCACCGCTCGCTTGAGCACCGCGTTCACGACGTCGGTCACGCGGAGGACGTTGTCGCCGAGCAACAGGTCGCCCTCGTCGATCCGGCGCTTCGGATTCGGCTCGTAGCGCGACGGGTCCACCGCCGCCTGCCGTTCCGCCTCCTGCCCGACGAACAGCGTCCCGTCCGGCGCGGCGTAGACCGCCGACGACATCAGAGGCTGCCCGTCGACCACGACGACCTGCGGCTCGCGGCCGTTGATCGAAGCGACTACGCAGGTGCTCGATGTCCCGAAGTCCACCGCAACCCGCACTGTCACAAGCCACTCCCACAGATCGTCGTCGTCACCCCACGCCCCGCCGGAACCTCACTGGGCTCCGCGGGACATCAGTCCGGCTGGATCCACGAGACCTGCATGAGCTGCTTGCCGTGCTTCCGGGTCACGAGGTTGCCTCGGCCCGGCGGCATCTGGCTCGGCTTGACGTTGGAGACCAGGGCACCTTCGTCGCGCGAGCCGTTCATGACCATACCGGGCGCCGCGATCTCCCTGAGCTTGCCGAGGATCGGGTCGAACATCGCCCGTGCCGCGCCACCACTGCGGCGCACCGCGATGACGTGCAGACCGACGTCCTTCGCCTGCGCGAGGAACTCGGTGAGCGGCTTCAGCGGGTTGCTCGTCTGCGTGGCGACCAGGTCGTAGTCGTCGATGATGATGAACAGCTCGGGACCGGTCCACCAGGACCGGGTCTTCAGCTGTTCCTGCGTGACGTCCGGGCCGGGAAGCCGCCGGGTCATCGACCCGTGGACGTCCTTGATCATGCTGTCCAGCTGTGCGCCGGACACCGCGTAACCGAGCAGCTGGTCCCCGCCGACGAAGCCGAGCATCGTGCGCCGGTAGTCGACGAGGATGATGACACCCTCCTGCGTCGTGTACCGCTCGGTGATACCCCGAGTGATCTGCCGCAGCAGGTTCGTCTTGCCCGACTCGCCGTCCGCGAACGCGTAGAAGTGCGAATCGGCGGCGAAGTCGAGATAGATCGGCTGGAGGTCTTCCTCGTTGACACCGATCGGCACCAGCTTCGAGTTGCGCTTGGTGTCGATGGCGAGCACCTCGTCGTAGGTGACCATCTCGGGCAGCAGGCGGACCTGCGGCGCCGGACGGCCCCGCCACGCCGCCTTGATCTTCACCACCGCGTCGGCGACGCCGGCCGCGAGGTCGTCCGGATTGCTCGATCCATCGATCCGCGGGAGGCCGGTGAGCAGGTGCAGCTTGTCCCTGGTCAGACCACGGCCGGGGCGGCCTGCCGGGACGTTCACCGCGACCCGGCGGTCGATGTCCGACTCGCTCGGGTCACCGAGACGGAGCTCGAACCGGGTACCGAGCATGTCCTTGATCGCCGGGCGGATGTCCGCCCACCGGTTCGCCGAGATCATCACGTGCACACCGAAGGAAAGACCCTGGGTGGCCAGCTTCGTGATCGAGGTTTCCAGCTCGTCGAAGTCGTCCCGCAGTGCCTTCCAGCCGTCGACGATCAGGAAGGCGTCACCGAAGGCGTCGTCCTCGGGCTTGATCTCGCCGCGCCGCTTGCGGTTGCGGAACTCGTTCATCGAGTCGATGCCCAGCGCCCCGAACCGGCCTTCCCGCTCGGTCAGCAGGGTGGTCAGCTCGGCCACGATCCGGCGGGCCTTGTCGGGCTCGCGCCGGGCGACGGCGACACCACCGACGTGCGGCAGGCCCTGGAGAGCGGCCAACGTACCGCCACCGAGGTCGAGGCAGTAGAACTGCGCCTCTTCGGGGGTGTGGGTCAGCGCCATCGACATGATCAGCGTCCGGAGCATGGTCGACTTGCCCGACTGCGGGCCGCCGACGAGCACACCGTGCCCGGCGGCGCCGGAGAAGTCGGCCCAGAGCAGGTCACGGCGCTGCTCGTACGGCCGGTCGACGATGCCGAGCGGCACCTGCATCCGGCCGTTGCCGAAGAAGCCGACCGGGGAGAGACCGCGATCGTCGGTGGGGTTCAGGTTCGGCAGCAGCGTGTCGAGGGAGTTCGGCTCCTTCAACGGCGGGAGCCAGACCTCGTGCGCGGGCGGGCCCTGGCCGATCAGCCGCGACACGATCACGTCGAGCTCGCTGGGCTCGACGGCCTCTTCGGGTTTGGCCTGTTCCTTCGGCGCGGCCTCGATCTGCTGCGGTTCCGGTTCCTTCGGCAGTTCGACGAAGTCCGGGACGAACAGCTGAGGACGCTTGTCCGCGCGCACCACGGTCGCGGCCGGTCCGGCGGCCTTGATACCCGCGGGCCGGTACGGGCCCGAGACATACGAGGCCTTGAAGCGGACCAGCGTCGAGGTGTCGTACTTCAGGAAGCCACCACCGGGGACCGACGGCAGCTCGAACGCGTCGGGCACGCCGATCGCGGCGCGGGATTCCGCGGCGGAGAACGTCTTCAGGCCGATCCGGTAGGAAAGGTGCGAGTCGAGACCGCGCAGCTTGCCCTCTTCCAGCCGCTGCGACGCGAGGAGCATGTGCATCTGCAGCGACCGGCCCAGCCGGCCGATCGCGACGAACAGGTCGATGAAGTCCGGCTTCGCGGCCAGCAGTTCGGAGAACTCGTCACAGACGATGAAGAGCGCGGGCAGCGGGTCGAGGTCGGCGCCGTTCTCGCGGGCCTTCTCGTACTCCCAGACGTTCTTGAAGTTACCGCCGTTCTTCAGCGCTTCCTGACGCCGGTTCATCTCACCGGCCAGCGCGTCCTTCATCCGGTCGACCAGCGTGACCTCGTCCGCGAGGTTCGTGATGACCGCGGAGACGTGCGGCGCGGCGTCCAGACCCATGAACGTCGCACCACCCTTGAAGTCGACGAGGACGAAGTTGAGCGTGCTGGAGGAGTGCGTGGCGAGCATGCCGAGCACCAGCGTGCGGAGGAACTCCGACTTACCGGAACCGGTCGCCCCGATGCACAGGCCGTGCGGGCCCATGCCCTCCATCGCGGCTTCCTTGATGTCCAGCTCGACCGGCTGGCCGTACTCGCCGACACCGAACGGGACGCGGTAGCGGTCGCGCACCGGGCGGGGCCGCCAGGCCTGCTGGACGTCGAAGGTCATCGGGTCGCCCGGGATCCCCAGCAGTTCGAGCAGGCCGGGGTTGGACAGCAGCGGCTCTTCCTCGCTCGCGTCCTGCGCGGCGGTGCCGACGCGGTACGGCGCGAGAAGTCGTGCCAGCGCTTCGGCCTCGACCACGCTCAGCGTGTCCGGGCGGCCGAACCACTCGACGCCGCCGGCGCTGCGCGCGCCGAGGCGGTCTTCCTCGACGACCAGCCGCAGGCCACGACGGGCCGCGAGGTTGCCGATGGAGTCGGAAAGGTCGATCAGGGTGACGCCGACGAGACCCTCCTCGAGGATGATCTGTTCCTCGCGGGTGACCTCCGCGTCGTCGACGATGATGACGACGTGCGGCTGGTCCGGTGCGGGCGTCGCGTTGCGGGAGAACCGCTGGCGGTCACGGAACTCTTCATCGAGCCACTGCTCGATCTGCGTGAGGGAGCCCGCCATCATCCGCAGCTGGCCGATACCGTCGGCGAGCGCCGGGTGCTGGGCGTGCGGCAGCCACTTCGCCCACTCCCACTCCTCCTTGGCGCGGCCCGCCGTCGCGACCGCGATGAGGACGTCGTCGGGGCTGTGGAAGGCGACCAGCTGAGCCAGCATCGCCCGGGTCAGGCCACGGGTCAGGCCGCGGTCGCCCTGCATGCTGACCGCGGCGAACCCGCGGAGGGTGATCTGGGTCGGCAGATCCGGGACGATCGAGTGCGCGCGGACGAACCGGCGCAGGGCCAGCGTCGCGATCGGCTCCAGTTCGTCGACCGGGCCGGTCTGCGGCGGCACGAGCCGCGTCGCGAGACGGTGCGAACTGCGGCCGACGCGGAGGTGGAGGAAGTCCTGGTCGTTCTGGCGGCGTTCCCACATGCGGCGGCTCGCGGCCAACGACCACAGGGTCTGCGGGTCGGGGTGGACCCACTCGAGCGCGGCGCGCTGGTCGACCATGGCCTCACGGGCCCTGTCGCGCATCTGGCCGAGGTAGCGCAGGTAGTCCTTGCGGTCCTCGTCCATCTCGGCCTTTTTGGCGCCGCCGCCCTTGCCCGCGCCACCGGCCATCATGCCGACGGTGCTGAGCACCATCATGCCGCCCATCATCATCATCATCGGGTTGCGGCCACCCGTGGTGAACATGAAGACCATCATCCCGAGGGAAGCGACGATCATCACCGCCGGAAGCAGCTTCATGACGACGTTGCCCGGGATGGTGCGCGGCACCTCGGGCGGCGGTTCGAGATGCACCTCGCCACCCGGCGGGCGCGGCGCCGCCAAGCGCGGTGACTTCTTGAACTGCAGCGTGCTCATCGAAGGACCCCTCTTCAAACTCGACGATGGCGGCCACCGTGGTGCGCGTACTGGTGCGCGAGACAACTTATCGAACGTGACCGGTGAAAATCCGGACAACGCCGAGAACGACCCCGACCGGGGCCGTGCGCATGCTCGGGAGTGTAGGGCTCCGGGCCGACAGTCCCCAACGAACCCGCAGGCCGCCGACCCCGGGAAGTCGACTTTAGCGGCCTAAGTGCGATCCGGCGGCCATCGGAGCCCCCGACATGCTTAGGGACGCTACGCGTCGCGATTTGGGGGCTAAACGCAAGTCGTGGGCGCCGGAGGGAGGACGTCGCCCGAGTCGGGTGGCCTACTTTTGCCGGTCTTTTTCCGACAGTCGATGATGTGGGCACCCGGGTTCGGTATAGGTTCCCCCGGGAGCAGACTCTCAGGGCAGGGGGAAGAGCAGTGGCAACGGGCACGACGGTATTCAGCAGGGTGACGGTGGTCGCTCCACGCACCCGGATCGACGTGGCTTTGCCGGCTGACGTCGCGGTGGCGGATCTGCTGCCCATGTTGCTGGAAATGGCGAAGGAGGCGACGCCCGACGGCGGCGCCCGCCACGGCGGCTGGGCTTTGGCGAAGCTGGGCGACGCTCCCCTCGACCCGAGCCGGACGCTCGCGTCCCTCGGCGTGGTCGACGGCGAACTGTTGCAGCTGCGCAAGCGCAACGAGAACCCGCCGCCTCCGCTGTACGACGACGTCGTCGACGCGATCGCCGAGTCGTCCCCGGACAGCTTCCGTCCCTGGACGAAGGAGACGGCGCGCCGCTTCGGGCACGTCGCGGGCGGGCTGGCGCTGGTCTTCGCGGCCATCGCACTGTTCACCAGTGGCTCGTTCTACGGCGGCAACGCGCTCGCCGCCGCGATCGCCGGCGGTGTCGGCGCCATCGCGTGCGTCGCGATCGGCGCGACCTTGGGCAAGGCCTACAAGGCCGAGGCGACCGGGGTCCTGATCGCCGCGACAGGCGGCCTTCCGCTGGCGTTCGTCAGCGGGTTCTACATCGTGCCGGGACTCTCCCTCTGGGCGAACCTTCTGCTCGCGAGCGCGCTGGTGATCATCGTGGCGGCGATCTGCATCCTCGTCATGGGTCACGGGATCACCACCTTTATCGCCGCGGCGACGACGGCCACGATCTCCGCGCTGACGTTCCTGGTCGCGACGTTCGTCGACACCCCGATCGCCGGTATCGCCGCCGGTGCGACGGCGTTCTCGCTGGCCTGCATCTCGATTCTGCCGCGCGCGACCATCAAGCTCGCGAACCTGCCGACGCCGCACGTTCCCGGCAGCGCCGAGGAACTGAAGGAAGACTCGGGCTTCCCGGATTACCGCGCCATCGAGCGTCGCACCGCGGTCGCCCACGAGTACATGACCGGTCTGCTGACCGGGTGCGGCGCCGCGACGGCCCTGTTCTCGATCATCGCCTCGACGTCGCCGTCGGTCTTCGGCCCCATTCTCGGTGTCATCGCCACGCTGGTCCTGCTGCTGCGGGCGCGGGCGTACGCGAACGGCGCGCAGGCCATCGCGCTGCTGACCACCGGAATGGTGTCCGGCGCGGGGATCCTGCTCGGCTGGATGTGGGCGGCCAGCCCGCTGAACCGCGTCCTGTTCGTGTTCGGCGCGCTGATCGTGATCGGCGCCGGCGCGCTCGTCGTCGGGGTGATCTTCCCGAACAAGCGTTTCTCGCCGCCGCTGCGGCGGACCGTGGAGATCTTCGAGGCCATCTTCATCGCGACGGTGCTCCCGCTGGCGCTCGGCGTCATGGATCTCTACACCACGCTGCGCCACCTCAACTTCAAGTGACGACCCGATCGGATGATGTTCTGATGGCACCAGCGCGGAAGTCCAGGGGGACGCGCGTCCGCCGAACAGGCCTCGCCGGTCGTACCGGAACGGTGCTGCTGGCGGCCGGTATCGGCGTTCTGTCGCCGGCGTCGGTCGCCCTGCCCGCTTGGGCGCAGCAAAGCAGCGTCGCTCCGGAGGCCGGGGGCTACTTCGCGACACCGCCGCCGGTCGACCCCGGCTCGCTGCCGTCGGACGACGGCAAACCGGACAAGACCTACGAACAAAAGACCTCATGCGTCAAGCGCAGCGAGCTCGACAAGGGTGTCGAACTCAAGAACAGGCCTTGGGGCCAGGACTACCTGCAGATCGACACGGTCCACAAGCTGATGCGCGGCGCGAACAACAGCGTGGGCGGCGGGGTCACGGTCGCGGTGATCGACACCGGCGTCACCCCGCACCCGTTCTTCCAGGGCCGGGTCGAGTCCGGCGGCGACTACGTGGGCCCCAGGACGAACAACACCCCTGAAGGGCTCGAAGACTGCGACGGCCACGGCACCGAGGTCGCGGGGATCATCGCCGGGAACCCGCCTGATCCGAGCACCGGCTTCAAGGGCGTCGCACCCGACGCCAAGATCCTGTCGATTCGGCAGTCGAGCCAGAACTACGAGGTGAAGAAAGAGGACACACCTCCGGCGACTTCGTCGTCCGGTGCTCCTCCCGGTTCTTCCTCCTCCGCCCCGCCTGGATCCCAGCTCCCGCCGCAGTCGAACGGGGCCGTCGGCGGCCGTCCGGCCGACGCCGACGGCACGGCCCCCGGCCAGGACAAGGGCAGGCAGCAGGAACAGGGCGGCACGGCAGGGACGTTGACGACGCTCGCGAAAGCCGTGATCAGGGCGACCGACAAGCAAGCCAAAGTGATCAACATGTCCGTCGACAACTGCCGTGCGGCGACCGGCGCGATCTCCAAGGGCGAGAAGGAGCTGCAGGCGGCTGTGAACTACGCCGTCGAGCGCGACGTGGTCGTCGTGGCGGCTGCGGGCAACGTCAGTGAGAACTGCCCGCAGAACGACCAGGCCGACCCGAACATGCCGAAGATGATCGTCACCCCGCCCTGGTTCGCCGATGACGTGCTTTCGGTCGCCGCCATCCAAAAGGACGGCAGTGTCGCGGACTTCAGCGTGCACGGCCCGTGGATCAGTGTCGCGGCGCCGGGAACGGAGATCATTTCGCTGGACCCGGCCGCAGGCTCGGACGGCTTGGCGAACCTGACCTTCGACGGCAGCGGCAAGCCCGGGGAAATCCAAGGGACCAGCTTCGCGGCGCCGTACGTCGCCGGTGTCGCGGCCTTGGTGCGGGCGAAGTTCCCCGATCTCAAGGCCCGCGCCGTGATGGAGCGGATCAAGGCGACGGCCCAGCACCCGGCGGCGCCGGGTGGCCGGGACAACTTCGTCGGCTTCGGTGTCATCGACCCGATCGCCGCGCTCACCGCGAGCGTGCCGGCGGAGAAGGCGCAGCCGGTGCAGTTGCCGTCGGACATGCCCCCGGCGGACGACCGGGCAAAGACGCCCATGATCGTCGCGCTCGCCGGCACCGGCGGCGGCCTGGTGGCGCTGCTGATCACGCTGTTCGTCGTGCACTCGATCCGGCGGAACCGGGCGGTCGCGACCCCCGGGCGCAAGACCCCGTAGACCTGCGTTTCGCGGCCTAATCGCGCTCCGGCGTAGCTGTCCCAGGACGGCCACCGGATCGCACTTAGGCCGCTAAACGCAGGTCAGGCGTCTGGGGTCACTTGGCGGGTTTCGGCTTCGGAGCGGGCTTCGCGGGAGCGTCGTCCTCGCCGATCACCGGCGGAACGACCTGGCCGGGCTCGCCGACCACGTCGGACGGCTTGCTCGCGGGCCGCGTCTTCGACTGGTGCACCGACCCGCCGCCCCCTCCCATCGCCCCCATGGGCGCCATGCCCATCGGCATCATTCCCGAGCTCATCCCGCCGGTGGCATGCCCCTGAGCGGTAGCGGCGGCCTGGACCGGCGGCGCCTCGGGAACGAAGGCCTGCCCCTGTTCGATCGCGGGATCCTGCGCACCCGTCCTCCGGCCGGACGCCGGATCGCCGTCGGCCGCGGCGGGCGACGTCGTCTCCGCGTCCTGATCGGCGGGTTCGTCCGCCTCAGGAGCCGCGAAGTCCGAAGCGGCCTCGTCCGGCATCGGCGCCCCGGCCGACGCGGAGTTCTCGTGCAGTTTGAACTGCTGCGGCGGATACCGGTGGGTGATCTCGATGCTCCGGGACGCCACATCGGGACCGTCGACGCCGTCGCACAACCGGACGAACCCCTCGATGACGTCGCGAGCGGCCTCGAACAGCGCCTTGGCCGACTCCTGGCTCTCTTCCACCTGGGTTCGCGCCCGCCGGACGCCGCCCACCGGGAGCATCGCGGTTTCGGACGTCAGCTCGGCGGTGTCGACCAGGATCTCGACGAGGTCGGTCAGGATGCGGCGAAGGGAGAGGACCAGCTCGTCCAGCGAGCCGGCCAAGGTGTTGAGTGCGTCCTCGACGTCGGCACCCGCGGCGTTGATCACACCCAGGTAGACGACGAACGCGTCCGCGTCCTTGCCCTCCCAGCCCGCGTCGAGGCGACCGAGGTCCTCGGAGAGCTCCTTGGAGACGGTGCCCGTCGTGTTCGCGGCCTTGCGCAGGTCATCGGCTTCGTCCCGAAGGTCTTCCCAGCGCGCCACCAACGGCGTCAGGTAGGTCTCGACCGGGTCGATCACCCCGAGATGCCCGGCGAGCTCGGAGAGGAACGTGAGATGCGGCCTCGCCGCCTCCACCACGTCGTCCCCCTCGCCGGTCGCGTTCAGCGGGCTAATCGCGCTCCCGTCGCCGGATGTGGGCGTAGGCAAGGGAACGGGGGCGGCCGGCCGAGCGGAGGCGAGCGGGTGCGGGATGGAATCGGTCGGGTTCTCCGACTCGGCGATCATGCGCTTCAGAGCTCCACGGCGTTCTTGATCATCTGGGCGGCCTCTTCGTCATGCCCGGAATGGCGGGCGGTGACGGTATGCAGAGCCTCCGAGGCCGAACGCAGCGCGGCCACCCCTTCGAGGAGCTGGCGCCGGATCGCCTCCGTGGCACGGCCGTAGGAAGCGCCGAGCCCGAGTTCCTCCCCCAGCGCGCCATAGGACTCCACGGTCACGCCTTCGCCGGTCACCCCCGCGGCCGCCAGGTTCATCTCCTCGGCGGCCGCGTCGACCTTCTTGGCGTAATCCCCGACGACGACGCCGTCGATCTTCAACCCGGCCACAGCAGCCTCCACTCACCCCGATAGTGCTCGGGCGTTGTGACGCGCGGGCGGCTCGCCGGGTTCCGCGTCGTCAGTTCCCCGCGGGCGCCTGGGACGAACTCGTGAACGAGCCCGCCTTCGGGTCGATGGGCACGGTGTCGAACGAGCGCATCACGTCCTGCGTGTTCAGCGACGCGCCCGTCGGCAGGAGCCTGATGACCGACTCGGGTGCCGGCACCCGCTTGTTCAGCCCGATCCCGTCCGCGGTCGCCGCGTCCGGCACCCCGTACCGCACACCGCGGTCGGAGATCAGCTGGATCTGTCCCTTGCCGAACGTTTCCTTGCCGGTGGCGGACTGCACCACCGCGGCGTAACCGGGCTTCATGTAGAAGCCGTTGATCGGGAATCCGTCCGGACCGGGGACACCGATCTTCACGATCGAAGCCGGGTCGACAGGCAGCTTGCCGCCGACGAAGACGGCGGTGTGCAGATCCTGCGCGCCCGGGTCACCGACGAGGTTCCAGCCCAGGCACGAAACCGGCGTTCCCTTGGTCGCGTCGAGAACCGTGACCGGATTCTGCGGATAGTCCTCGACCGCGACCCAGCCGGGCTCGCCCTGGCTGAGGATCTTGGCCGAGGAGATCCTGTCCAGCCCCAGGTTCATGATCGTGCCGGCGCCACCGCTCTTCTCGACACGGATGATGTCGGCGACGACCGACGAAACCTGCTGGATACCGTTCTTGGTGATGAGCCAGAAGTTCTTCCCGCCTTCGGAAGGCGTGGTGGAGAAGACCTCGCCGACCTTCATGCCGTCGATGGAGACGTTCGGGGTCTCACCGTCGCCGTCGACCTGCGGTGCCTTCAGCTTCGCCACTTCGGGAATCGCGTTCAGGAGCCCCTGGGTGATGTTGCGCGCCTTCTCCGGCAGCTTCAACGCCTTCGACACGGAGTCGGACCCGGTCTCGATCTCCGCGCGCACCGCGTTCGCGTTCTTCTGGTTCGGGCTCGCCTTCAAGCGGTAGACCAGATACTTCTTCCCGTTGTCGGCCTGCACCAGCAAAGCCTCGTCCTGGGCGAGTTCCCGGTCTCCGAGTTTGCTCACTCCGGCGTAGACCGTGGTTTCGGTCTTGTTGATGCTGTCCGGCTGAGGAAGCGACGGCTCCAGCTTGACTTCGTCGCAGACCGCCCAGTCGGAAGCCACTCGCTGGCTTTCGGACGGGATCAGCTGCGGTCCGTCCGGGATGCCGGTGAGCCTTCCGCGCGGGATGTCGCGCAATTGGTCGTCGGAAACCACTGTGGGGTTCTTCACTTCCGCCGGTGCCGCCGGAGCGGCCGCGCCCTTGGTGCCCGCCTGCTGGGACGACTGCTTCGCCTGCGCGATGATCAGCAGGCGTGCCGAAGCGAGGTTGAAGGTCGGGACCAGTTTCTTGGGATTCCCCGCGACGACGTACACGGTCCCGGACTGCTCGCCGATGACGATGTTGCCCGCGTCCGGAACGGACGGCTTCGGGCTCAAGAGGCCCCAGATCACGAAGACCAGCACACCCAGCGCGGCCAGCACCACACCCACGATGGTGGCTCGGGTGTGCGTGCGCATCGGATCGTGGAGCATCACGGCGTCGCGACGGACCAGCGCGGATTGCATCCTGCGCAGAACGAACTGATAAGCCTGAACTTGAGACTTAGTAGTCGGTGTTGATGGCATTCTCGACCTACAGTCCTCCCCGTCGCGGTACGGTTCCGCAGGATAGCCGTACGGGGACCGTCTGGTGTGGGGTTTCTACCAACTCCAGCTAGTGTCAAGTTCCTCGGGACCGGCTTTCCGGGTACGCAGCACGCACGAGGGGAAGAGAAAGCGCGGATGTCCGTCACCACTCCTCCACGTCCGCCTGGCCCTCCGGGGTCTCAACCTCCAGGCCGCCCGCCGGGGCCGCCGCCAAGGCCTGGCAGGCCTGGCGGACCAGGTGGCCCGGTCGGTGGTCCGGGAGGGCCTGGGGTTCCTCGCGGACCCGGTGGCCCGGGTGGCCCAGGGGGGCCCGGCCCTGGCGGCCCGCAAGGTCCCGGTGGACCCGGAGGCCCAGGTGGTCCCGGCGGACCTGGGGGCCCGAGAGGCCCTGGTGGTCCTGGCGGTCCTCCGTCCGGTGACCCCGGCCCGCAGTCCGGTCCTCCGCCGGCACCGGCGGTGCGGATCTCCGCCCCGACCCGGCATCGGACCGGCGGGATCAACCTCGGCCCGCTGCCGGTGGCGAACCTCGTCGCGCTCGAACTCGGGCTCGCGATCGGGCTCGTCCTGCTCGCGATCGACATGAAGCTGAAGTACATCGCGATCGGCGTGCTCGCGGTCGCGATCATCATCGCGTTCCTGCGCTGGGGCGGCCGCTGGTTCACCCAATGGGCTGGACTCACCATGCGGTACATGTTCCGTTCGCACGACCGTGTGGCGAACCCGCTTCCGCCGAGCAGCCTCGAAACGCTCGCCGCCGAAGAGGACGCCGTCACCGGCCCCGACGACGCCCGGGTGAACCTGCTTCGCCTCGCCGTTCCGGATCTGGTCGTCGCGCACGGCGTCGATCACGAACGCCAGCAGGTCGGCCTCGCCTGGCACGACGGCACCTGGACGGCCGTGCTGCTCGTCGAACCCGCGCCCGGGTTGATCACCCAGGCCGGCGGTGCGCCGAGCCTGCCGCTTTCCTCGCTCGCGCCCTGCCTCGAAGACCGCGGTGTGGTCCTCGACTCGATCCAGATGATCTGGCACTGCTACCCGGGTAGCGCGGCGCTTCCGTCGGACTCGCCCGCGCTCAGCTCCTACATGGAGGTGCTCGGCCCGCTTCCGGCGGCCGCGCGGCGGACCACGTGGGTCGCCATCCGGCTCGACCCGCGCCGGTGCCCGGCGGCCATCCGCGAACGTGGCGGCGGCGTCGTCGGTGCGCATCGCGCGCTGATCGGTGCGCTGTCGCGAGTGCGCAACGCCCTGGAATCGCAGGGGGTGCCGACCAGGCCGCTCGATCCGGACGAACTGCTGCGGGCCAGCATTTCGGCCGCCGAGCTGACCGCTGTCGCCGGTTCGCCCGCGAAAGTCGGTCTGCAGGAGCGCTGGACCGGCGTCACCGCGGCCGGCATCGGGCACGCGAGCTACGCCATCACCAACTGGCCGAAGGGCAAGATCAGCGGCAGCCTGAACGCGCTGACCAGTGTCCGCGCGCTGTCGGCCACGGTGGCGATGTCGATCTCGCCGTCCGCCGACGAGGGCAAGATCGGCCTGCGGGGCATCGTGCGCCTGAGCGCCCGGAACCCGCGTGAACTGGACACGGCCGACCAGCGGCTGCAAGGAATCTCGGACCGGCTGGGCGTGACGCTGACGCCGCTGCGCGGCCTGCAGATCTCCGCGTTCTCCGCGACGCTGCCGATCGGAGGCACGGCATGAGCACACGTATGCGCGACGCCGGCCAGAACGCCGGTGTCGCACCGGAATTCACCGTCGACCCCGCGATGCTCGACGCGATCAGCCCCTCGGGTGACCGAGGCGGGATCGTGCTCGGCTCGGGACTCAAGGGTGAGCCGCTGACGATCTCCGCGCTGCGCTCGACGCCGACCAGGATCGTGCTGGTGGGCGGTCTCTACCTGGCTCGCCAGGTAGCGCTGCGGGCGATGGCCGTCGGCGCCTGGGTCGTCGTGGCGACCGGGCGACCGGCCGCGTGGCAGGTCCTCCCCCAGGCCGCGGGCAACCAGCCCAACGGCAGGCCGTCGCCGCTGGTGCAGATCCGGCGGCTGTCGCCGGTGGACCTTCCGCGCCCGTCGGAGGACGCGCCGCTGCTGGTGGTGACCGACGGCGGCCCGACGCCGCAGGACCTCTTCCCGCCGCGTTCGCCGTGGCAGACCACGGTCTACGTGCTGCCGTACCTGCACCCGCAGGCCGGGGCGACCGCGAACGCGGCCGACCTGGTGCTGATGCAGCGGCTGCCGCCGGGGCAGGCCGAACTGGCCGCGCGGATCTGGCGGCTCCCGCCGCAGATGATGAAGCAGCTCACGACGTTGAAGGACGACCAGGTCGTCGCGCTGGGACGCAACCTGTGGCGTCCTCTTCGCCTGGTCACCACGGCGAAAGAGCAGCAGCTCCTCGGCCCCGTACGCCGCGGCGACTGATCCCGGCGCGTCGCGTTTAGCGGCCTAAGTGTGCTCCGCGGGGGCACCGTCCACACAGGACGGTGCTCCCGTTTCGCGTCCCCGGCAGATCGCACTTAGGCCGCGAAACGCGACGCGGTGCGGGGGTCGGGCGGCGCTCGGGCTGCGGCGGTGTGTCAAGGGGCGATCGCGCCGGCTGTGGATAAGTAGGGGGTTGTGGACAACTCGGCCCTCTGAGGCCGAAATGGCGGGGCCCTGTCGGTCTTGTCGATCACCGTGTCGGCATGACCAAACCCTTCGATTCAACACATCTCCCCGACGTCTTCCGCGGCTCCGAGGCACGCAAAGCGGGTCTCATCACGGCGAGCCAGTTACGCGGCCCCGGCGTCCGGCGGTTGTTCCAGGACGTCTACACGCCCGCTCACGTGTTCGTCACGCACGCGCTGCGGTGCCGTGGCGCGGCTTTGCTGGCCCCCAAGGAAGCCGTGCTGACCGGCCGATCGGCCGCGACCGTCCAAGGCGTCGAACTCGCCAGGCCCTTTGACCCGGTCGAAATGGTGGTGCCGGAGAAGTTCCGGTTCGGGCCGGTCAACGGGATCGAAGTGCGGCGTACCGAAGTCAAACCGGAGGAGTCGCGGCCGTGGAACGGCATCCGTATCGCGCGCAAAAGCCGGATAGCGCTGGACCTGCTTCTCCGGCTGTCTCCTCGCAAAGCCGGGTGGATACGACGACTCCGCATCGGCGTCCCGGACTTGGACGCGTTCCTGCGCGCCGAAAAACTGAGCGATCTGCGTCTCACAGCCGAGTTCTACGGCCGCCGAAATCGGGGAATCCGCTTGGCCAGGCACGCTTTGCTGCTTTCGGACCCCCGGGCGGAATCACCACCGGAATCGGAGGTACGAGTCGTACTGGTCGCCGGTGGGATCGCCGCCGAACCTCAGCTCGAGGTCTTCGACCGGAACGGCCGGTTCCTCGCTCGCCTGGACCTCGCGGTCAAGAAGTTCAAAGTCGCCGTCGAATACGACGGGCGATGGCACAACACGCCGAAACAACGCGCCCACGACCGAAGACGTCGAAAACGGCTGGAGGCGGAGGGGTGGCGCTTCGTCATCGTCACCGCGGACGACCTGGCGAACGACTTCGAAGGCATCGTCGCGGCGGTCCATAGCGCCGTGCGAGCGCGTTTAGCCCGCTAACTGTGCGGCGACGAGGTCACGAGGTGGGGGTGCGCATGGCGCGTGTTTGATCCGCGCGCGCGGCGAGCTCGGCGTCCGGCGGGTAGTCGACGGCCAGCAGAGTGAGGCCGTGCGCAGGAGCGACCGCGCTGTCCCGGATCCGGCTCTCCAGGAGATCACCGGGCCAATCGAGCGGACGACGGCCGTCACCGACCAGAAGCAGCGCTCCGACGAGGCTGCGCACCATCGAATGGCAGAACGCGTCCGCGGAGACGTCGACCTCGACGGCATACGGTCCGGTACGCCGCCAGATGAGCTGCTGCAGCTCACGGATGGTCGTCCCGCCTTCGCGCTGCTTGCAGTAGGCCGCGAAGTCCTGCAGCCCCAACAAGGACGCTGACGCCTCGTTCATCGCGTCGACCGAGAGCGGCCGCCCCCAGGCCAGAGTGTCGTGGCGCCGCAAGGGATCCACACCCCAGGGCGCATCCGAGACGCGGTAGCGGTAGTGCCGCCGCACGGCGGAAAACCGCGCGTCGAACCCCGGCGGAGCCACCCGGGCGCTCAGCACCCGCACATCCCCCGGCAGGTACCGATTCCAGCGGTGACGCATCCGCTCCAGGTCAGGAATGCCCTGCTCGTCCACCTCGATGCGACCAGATCGCGTTTTGCCCCCTAAACGCGACACGTCGACATGGACCACCTGGCCCGAAGCGTGCACACCGGCATCGGTGCGGCCGGCGACGACGACGGACTTCGGGACCGAAGCTCCTGGAGGCTGCTTCGCGAGCGCCTCTTCGAGAAGGCCCTGGACCGTGCGCCGGCCGGGCTGTCGCGCCCAGCCGGAGAAATCGGTGCCGTCGTAACTGACGTCCATACGCAGACGAACGAGCCCGCCCTCCGCAGTGGGAGTGGCGGGCTCGTCCGGGGTGATCGGTGCCGTCAGGACGTCAGTCCTTCTTGCTGTCCGCGTCCGCGGCGGGGGCCTCAGTGGCCTCGTCGGCGGCAGGAGCTTCAGCAGCCTCGGTGGCGGCCGTGTCGGCAGCCTCAGGGGCGTCAGTGGTCTCCTCGGCGGCCTCGGCAGCCGGAGCGGCGGCCTTCGGCTCGTCCTTGGCGAACTTCGTCTTGCGCGCGGCCTCGGCCTCGGCGGTGACGGTCTTCTCGGCCACCAGTTCGATGACCGCCATGGGGGCGTTGTCGCCCTTGCGCGCCATCGTCTTGGTGATCCGGGTGTAGCCACCCGGACGCTCCGCGAAGAACGGTCCGATTTCGGCGATCAGCTTGTGCACGACGTCCTTGTCGCGCACGATGCGCTGGATCTGACGGCGGTTGTGCAGGTCGCCCCGCTTCGCCTTCGTGATCAGCTTCTCGGCCAGCGGGCGCACCCGCCGGGCCTTCGCCTCGGTCGTCGTGATCTTGCCGTGCTCGAACAGCTGCGTGGCCAGGTTGGCCAGGATCAGTCGCTCGTGCGCGGGCGACCCGCCGAGACGGGGTCCCTTTGTGGGGGTGGGCATCGGTTCTCCTCGTTCAGCTCACAGCTGGAGGCCGGGGCTCCCCCACCCCTACCGGGGAGGGAGCCGAAGCTGGCCTTACAGCTGCTCCGTCTCTGCGTAATCCTGGCCATCGTCGTGACCGTTGTCCGAAATTCCGTCCGTGATGCTGTCGACGCCCTCGGACCAGCCTTCACCGTCGTAGCTGGCCGCGGCCGCGGTCGGGTCGAACCCGGGCGGGCTGTCCTTCAGCGCGAGGCCGAGACCGACGAGCTTGAGCTTGACCTCGTCGATCGACTTCGCACCGAAGTTGCGGATGTCCAGCAGGTCGGCCTCGCTGCGCGAGACCAGTTCGCCGACGGTGTGGATGCCCTCGCGCTTGAGGCAGTTGTACGACCGGACGGTGAGGTCCAGGTCCTCGATCGGCATCGCGTAGGCGGCGATGGTGTCCGCCTCCTGCGGCGACGGGCCGATCTCGATGCCCTCGGCGTCGACGTTCAGCTCGCGCGCGAGACCGAACAGCTCCACCAGCGTCTTACCGGCCGACGCGACAGCGTCCCGCGGCGTGATCGACGGCTTCGTCTCCACGTCCAGGATCAGCTTGTCGAAGTCGGTGCGCTGCTCGACACGAGTCGCCTCGACCTTGTAGGTCACCTTCAGCACCGGGGAGTAGATGGAGTCGACCGGGATCCGGCCGATCTCCGCGCCCGCCTGCTTGTTCTGCAGGGCCGGAACGTAACCGCGACCGCGCTCGACGACGAGCTCGATCTCGAGCTTGCCCTTGCCGTTCAGCGACGCGATGTGCAGATCCGGGTTGTGCACGGTGACACCGGCCGGGGGCACGATGTCGGCAGCGGTGACCTCACCAGGGCCCTGCTTGCGCAGGTACATGGTGACCGGCTCGTCCTCTTCCGAGGAGACCACGAGCTCCTTGAGGTTCAGGATGATGTCGGTGACGTCTTCCTTCACCCCGGGAACGGTGGTGAACTCGTGCAGCACGCCGTCGATGCGGATGCTCGTCACGGCCGCGCCCGGAATGGACGACAGCAGTGTGCGCCGCAGCGAGTTGCCGAGCGTGTAACCGAAGCCGGGCTCCAGCGGTTCGATGGTGAACCGGGAACGAGTCTCGTTGACCGTCTCTTCACCGAGAGCCGGCCGCTGGGAAATCAGCATCTTTCCTAATTCCTTTCCAAACGGCGCCCGCCATATGACACCGAAAGGGATGGCGAAGCGGCGACGCACTCAGGACGCCGCCGCTCGTACCCATACCGGGCCGGAGGATCTCCGGCCCGGTGATGGATCACTTCGAGTAGAGCTCGACGATCAGCTGTTCCTGGACGGGAACGTCGATCTGAGCGCGCTCCGGGAGCTGGTGGACCAGCACACGGAGGTTGGACGAAACGACCTGCAGCCACGCGGGGATCGGACGCTCGCCGAACGACTCCTTGGCAGCGACGAAGGGCAGCATCGCGAACGACTTCGGCCGAACGTCGATGATGTCCCACTTGCTGACCTGGAACGAGGGCACGTTGACCTTGACGCCATTGACCACGAAGTGGCCGTGGCTCACCAGCTGCCGCGCCTGACGGCGGGTGCGGGCGATGCCGGCGCGGTAGATCACGTTGTCCAGACGGGACTCGAGGATCTGCAGCAGGTTTTCACCGGTCTTACCGGGACGCCGGACGGCTTCCTTGTAGTACCGGACGAACTGGCGCTCGAGAACGCCATAGGTGTAGCGAGCCTTCTGCTTCTCCTGCGACTGCAGGAGGTACTCGGACTCCTTGATCCGGCCACGGCCGTGCTGGCCGGGCGGATAAGGGCGACGCTCGAAAGCCTGGTCGCCGCCGATGAGGTCAACCTTGAGGCGACGCGAAATACGCGTCGCGGGGCCGGTGTAACGAGCCATTTCTTCTTACTCCTCCCCGTTCCTCAGACCCGGCGCCGCTTGGGCGGGCGGCAGCCGTTGTGAGGCTGCGGGGTCACGTCCTGGATGGTGCCGACCTCGAGGCCGGCTGCCTGCAGTGAGCGGATCGCCGTCTCGCGACCCGAACCCGGGCCCTTCACGAAGACGTCGACCTTCTTCATGCCGTGCTCGGCAGCCTTGCGGGCAGCGCTCTCGGCGGCCATCTGCGCGGCGAACGGGGTGGACTTACGCGAGCCCTTGAAGCCCACGTGTCCACTCGACGCCCACGCGATCACGGCACCGGTCGGGTCCGTGATCGAGACGATGGTGTTGTTGAAGGTGCTCTTGATGTGCGCGTGGCCGTGCGCGACATTCTTCTTTTCCTTGCGGCGGACCTTCTTGGCCCCCGCCGCAGTACGAGACTTCGGTGGCATGTTCTGAGGGTTCTCCTGTTAGCGCGCGTTCTCTTGGTGAGCGGCGACTGCTTCGGCCTGGCCGCGCCGGATGATCGAACCGGCGTCGGTGTACAGGTTCCGCAGCGCCATCGGGCGGGCGTAGAGCGCCTTGGGCGAGACACAAGCCGAGCCGCGACGGTGAACGCCGCCCATCTGCACGACCTTCTTGCCCTGGACGCTCACTTCTTGCCAGCCTTCTTCTTGCCGGCGACCGTCTTCTTCGGACCCTTGCGGGTGCGGGCGTTCGTCTTGGTGCGCTGACCACGGACGGGAAGTCCGCGACGCCAACGAAGGCCCTCGTAGCACCCGATCTCGATCTTCCGACGGATGTCGGCGTTCACCTCACGGCGAAGGTCACCCTCGACCTTGAAGTTCTCTTCGATGTAGACCCGCAGCTTGGCGAGGTCGTCATCGCTCAGATCCTTGACCCGAGTGTCCGCGTTGAGCTCGGCAGCAGCGATGAGCTGCTTCGAGCGGGTACGGCCGATGCCGTAGATGTAAGTCAGCGCGATCTCCAACCGCTTTTCGCGGGGGAGGTCTACGCCAGCGAGTCGTGCCATTGGCGTTGATGCTCCTTCATAGAATTCATCTTCAGGTCTGCTCCCCGTCCGGTCCCGGGACCGACTCGCCTGTCGTGCCCTTGGCTCGCGCTTCGGGTGTCCCGGCCCCGGCCTGAAGCCCGGGGGTGAACCGGACCGTTCTCACGGCCCGGCAGGTGCGGGGAGATTCTTTAGCCGTCAATCCACTCTGAACGAGTGCGAGTGATCAGCCCTGCCGCTGCTTGTGCCGCAGGTTTTCGCAGATCACCATGATCCGGCCGTGACGGCGGATCACCTTGCACTTGTCGCAGATTTTCTTGACGCTCGGCTGGACCTTCACGTCTCCTGCTCTCCTGCTTGTGCTAACTCGTCGTGATCACTTGTAGCGGTAGACGATGCGACCACGAGACAAGTCGTAGGGCGAGAGCTCCACGACAACCCTGTCCTCGGGCAGGATGCGGATGTAGTGCTGCCGCATCTTGCCGCTGATGTGTGCAAGGACCTTGTGGCCGTTCTCCAACTCGACGCGGAACATCGCGTTGGGGAGCGGCTCGACTACGCGGCCTTCGACCTCGATGGCCCCGTCTTTCTTGCCCATGTCCTCCGCATTTCCTGTCGCTACGCTGTGTTATCAGTCAGAGCTTGAGTGCTTGGCTGGGTGGTGCTTCGGCACACTCGTCCCCGGGTCCAATGTCCGTTCGCGAGAATTCACGAGCGCGCAGGATCCGGGCGCGATGAGTACACCGACTTGACAGTGTACGCAACCCGTGTCGTGAGCCCCAAACGGGGGGTGACTGTGTTAGATGCCCCCGAAGCCCGCCTGTAGCGACGTCTTCCATCCTACGCCTGCCCGACCTGCGTTTAGCGGCCTAAACGCGATCTGTTCGGCCTGTGACCTGGCGCGTCCGGCGGCCGGACTGCACCCGATGGGGGCAACAGCCGGGGGCCCCATCAGCGGGGCGGGCACTACGCCGACCAGCGGGCGGACCTGCGTTTAGCGGCCTAAGTGCGCTCCGGCGCCCACTTGCGTTCAGGGGGCTAATCGCGATCCGGCGGTCAGGCGTCTTCGGGGGCGGTGAGCACCCAGGGGCCGTCGTCGGTGATCGCGACGGTGTGTTCCCAGTGCGCGGCGCGTGAGCCGTCCGCGGTCACCACGGTCCAGCCGTCGTCGAGTTCGACGGTCTCGCCGCCGCCACCGGTCAGCATGGGCTCGATCGCGAGCGCCATCCCGGTCTTGAGCCGCGGACCCTTGCCCGGCTTGCCGAGGTTCGGCAGGAACGGGTCCATGTGCATCTGGCGGCCGATGCCGTGGCCGCCGTACTCGACGATCATCCCGTACTCGATGCCGTCGTCCTGGCCGGCCTTCTCGGCCGCCGTCTGCACGGCATGCGAAATGTCGGTGAGCCGTCCACCTGACGACACCGCGGCGATCCCGGCCCACATGGCGGCCTCAGTGGCCGCCGAGAGCGCGAGATCCGCTTTCGACACCTCGCCGATCGCGAGAGTCACCGCGGAATCGCCGTGCCAGCCGTCGAGGATCGCCCCGCAGTCCACGGAGATGATGTCGCCCTCGTTGAGGACCTTCGTGTTCGACGGGATGCCGTGAACGATCTGCTCGTTCACCGAAGCGCAGATCGATGCCGGGAAGCCGTGGTACCCCTTGAACGAGGGCACCGCGCCCGCCGACCTGATCGTCTGCTCGGCGAGTTCGTCGAGATCGGCCGTCGTGGCCCCGGGCTTGGCGATCTCGCGCACCGCTGTCAGGGTGCGCCAGACCACCAGACCGGCGGCCCGCATCGCCTGCAGCTCACCCGGTGTCTTGAGCTCGATCATGCGTCCACGACGAAGCCGTTGCAGTACACGCAGTCCTCCGAGATTCACGTGCGGTCGCGCAGCGCTTCCAGCACGCGGGCGGAGATCTCGTCGACCGTGCCGACGCCGTCGACCCTGACCAGGATCTCCACGTAGTACTCGAGCAGCGGAGCCGTCTCCGACACGTAGATCTGCTGACGGCGGCGGATGACCTCTTCGGTGTCGTCCGAGCGGCCGCGGGACAGCAGCCGCTCGACGACGACGTCTTCGGAGACCTGAAGCTGGATGACGGCGTTGAGCTCGGTGTCGGCCTCGCCCAGGATCTCGCCGAGAACCTCGGCCTGCTTCGTGTTGCGCGGGAAACCGTCCAGCAGGAAGCCGACCTTGGCGTCCGGCTCGGCCAAGCGCTCGCGCACCATCTCGTTCGTGACCGAGTCGGGCACGAGTTCACCGGAGTCCAGGTAACGCTTGGCTTCCTGGCCCAGCGGCGTCTGCTCGCCCACGTGGGCGCGGAACAGATCGCCGGTCGAGATGTGCGGGATCCGGAGCTTCTCGGACAGTGCTACCGCCTGAGTACCTTTGCCCGCGCCAGGAGGGCCAACGAGAACCAGGCGCGTCACTTCAAGAACCCTTCGTAGTTACGTTGCATCAGCTGGCTTTCGATCTGCTTCACGGTGTCGAGACCGACACCGACCATGATCAGCACAGCCGTGCCACCGAACGGGAAGTTCTGGTTGTTCCCACTACCGGTGACGGACAAGAAGAAGTTCGGAAGGATCGCGATGATGCCCAGGTACAGCGAGCCCGGCAGGGTGATCCGGCCGAGGACGTAGCTGAGGTACTCCGCGGTGGGGCGGCCCGGCCGGATACCCGGAATGAAGCCACCGAACTTCTTCATCTCTTCCGCACGCTCGTCCACGTTGAACGTGATCGTGATGTAGAAGTACGTGAAGAAGATGATCAACGCGAAGTACAGCAGGACGTGCGCCCAGCTGGACTGGTTGACGATGTAGTTCTGGATGAAGACCTGCCAGCCGGCGTTGCTGTTGGCGTCGCCGACAAGGCGGCTGATCAGGTCCGGCAGGTACAGCAGCGACGAGGCGAAGATGACCGGGATGACGCCGGCCTGGTTCACCTTGATCGGCAGATAGGTCGACGTCCCGCCGTACATGCGGCGGCCGATCATGCGCTTGGCGTACTGCACCGGGATCCGGCGCTGGCCCTGCTCGACGAAGATGACGCTGGCGATGATCACCAGGCCGAACACGCAGATCAAGGCGAAGACGAGGCCACCCGCGCTGCTGAGGATGTTGCCACCCTCGATCGGGATACGGGCCGCGATGTTCAGGAAGATCAGGACGGACATGCCGTTGCCGACGCCGCGCTCGGTGATCAGCTCACCCAGCCACATCATGACGGCGGTACCGGCGGTCATCGTGATCACGATGATGGCCAGCGTGTAGACGCTGTTGTCCGGGATGATCGCGGTGTCGCACTGGGGGAACAGCTGCTTGCGGTCCGCGAGCGCGACGACACCGGTGGCCTGCAGGATCGCGAGCGCGATCGTCAGGTACCGGGTGTACTGGGTCAGCTTGCCCTGGCCGGCCTGGCCTTCCTTCTTCAGTTCCTCGAACCGCGGGATGACCACGGTGAGGAGCTGAACGATGATGCTGGCCGTGATGTAAGGCATGATGCCGGTCGAGAACAGCGACAGCTGCAGCAGCGCACCGCCGCTGAACAGGTTCAGCAGCTGATAGACGCCCTCCTGCGACCCGGTCTCGGTACACGCCTGTACGGCGGAGTAAGAGATGCCCGGGGCCGGGATGGTGGCACCGATTCGGTAGACCGCGACGATGGCTAGCGTGAACAGGATCTTCTTACGTAGATCCGGCGTCGCGAGAGCCGAGCGGAAGGCGCTGAGCACGCGGGGGACCTCCTCGGCGTCGTCGGCTGTCGTACCGACGATCGGCTTGGCCGGCCTGGGGGCCGGCAGGAACACACAGCTTTCTGGCACAAGCCAGGAACGCTTCGGGGCACACTCGTCCCGAAGCGTGTCGCCGACTCTAACAGCTTCACAGGGCGTGTCCGCAGTGCGTGTGGGTTTTCCGAACGAAGGTTGGTCCGCGAGGTCGATCGGGTTCCGCATCCTGCTCCGGAGCCTTGACAGATCGCCTTGCCATTACTCGCTTTCCGGGCTCTGCCGATCGCACTCGGCCCGCTGAACGCACTGTGATCAGGAAGCGCGCTCAGGCGGTCGAGGCAGCCAGCGCGCCGGCCATGCCGAGGAGCACGACACCGGTGCCGCGGTCGACGTTGCGCGTGGCTCGGCGGGACAGCCGCAGCGATTTCACGAGCGCTCCCGCCCCGACGTAGGTCGCGCCCGCGACGAATTCGGCGAGCAGGTAGATGGCGCCGAGAATCGCGATCTGGGCGGGAAATGAGCCGTGAGCAGCGTCGATGAATTGGGGCGCGAACGCGGTGAAGATGAGGATCGCCTTCGGATTCGTGATCGCGACGACGAATTCCTTCCGCGCGATCCGCAGGGCCGAGACGGGGGCGACACCTTCGCTCCCCTTGACCACCGTTGTCCGCTCACCCCGGTACGTCGACCACAGCAGCCGTCCGCCGATCCAGACCAGGTAGGCGACGCCGGCCCATTTGATCACCGTGAGTGCAAGTTCCGAGGCCGCGAGGAGCTGCCCCAGCCCCGCGGCGACGGCCGCGATCAACACGGTGAATGCGGCCAATCGGCCTAACAGGCCGGCGAGGCCCTTCCATGCACCCTGCGTCATGCCGTGGTGCAGGCCGAGCAGGTTGTTCGCCCCTGGCGTAAAAGCCACGAGCACCGCCGCACCGAAAAAGACCACCGCCCAAGTCATCGGCCACCTCCTCCCCCACCGTATCGGCCGACGCGATCGCATTTAGCGGGCTAATCGCGCTCTTTCGACCCAGGATCCGGCGGAGGTGCGAAGGCCGAGTAGTCCGGCGGCTCGGGCAGGGGCGCAGGCGGGAGCACCGTGATGGAGATGCCCTCCTTCGGCGTGGGCATATCCGCGAGACTCAGGTCGCCGCTCAGCGGGACTTCGGCCTCCTCGACGCGGTGACTCATGACCGCCGCGGCCACTGAGGCGGCGACCGCGGCGAAGAGAGCCCACATCCCCGCTTCGAGCGTCGTCGTCGACTTGATCTCCGGCCCGATTCCTACACCGATGCCCAGCATTCCGATGGTCATCACGACACCGGCCAGGAACAACGCCGCGCAGGTGGTCGACCAACGGTCGAGCGCGCTCGGCGGTCGCCGGTAAGCCGCCCTCGCGCTGATGAGGAGAGCGGCCAAGAGCAAGGCCAGGGCGACCAGCAAGGGGACGCCGACGGGCGCCGACGACTGCTTGGCCGTCTCTCCCATCTGGGCGAACTCCGACCCCCACGCGGTCAGCAGCGTTACCAGCTCGAAGTTCTGGCCTTGACCGAAGTCGGCTCGGTGTTGCGTGCGGAAGAGCGGGAAGAAGCAGCCGACGAGGGTCAAGACCATCGCCAGAGCGGCAAGGCCCGTCGCGATCAGCCGGCGAGGCTCGGGCCGGCCATACCGCGCCGGAGTGGCGACGGCGTCCATGGGGCCTGGGACCGACACGACCGTCGGCGGGACGTCCGGCTGCTGCTGGAAGGGCTGCCGATCCTGCCCTGAAGGTGTGTCCACCTCGCGATCCTTCCAGCTCAGCCCCGCAGCCGCCACGCTCCCGCCCGGGGCGGCAAGTCGACTTTCGCGGCCTAAGTGCGATCTGAGCGGTGGGCACCCGGGCGACCGGGGACTTGCGTTTCGCCCCCTAATCGCGATCTGGGCGCCGGGCACCTGGGCGACTGCCGGATCGCGATTAGGGGGCGAAACGCAAGTCGGCGGAGCCGGAGCGGAGCGAAGGCGCGAAGGGAGCGGAGCGAAGGGAGCGCAAGCGAAAGGCCCGCCGGGCGGAGCCGGGCGGGCCTTTCGGTGAAGCTGAGGCTCCCGCAGCGAAGCGGAGGGAGCCGGGTGTAGCAGGCGAAGCGCTCAGAGCGTGGTGGCGGAGCCACCGGCGGCGGAGAGCTTCTCCTTGGCGGAGCCGGAGAAAGCATCGGCGGTGATGTCCAGCTTGACGCCGTCCACTTCACCGTTGCCGAGCACCTTCACGAGCTTGCCCTTGCGGACGAGACCGTTCGCGACGAGCTCCTCGTTACCGATCTTGCCGCCATCCGGGAAAACGCGGGCGATGTCGCCCAGGTTCACCGGCTGGTACTCGGTGCGGAAGCGGTTCTTGAAGCCGCGAAGCTTCGGCAGCCGCATGTGAATGGGCATCTGCCCACCCTCGAAACCGGCGGGCACGTTCTTCCGGGCCTTGGTGCCCTTGGTACCGCGACCGGCGGTCTTGCCCTTCGAACCTTCACCACGACCGACGCGCATCTTCTCGCGCTTCGAGCCCGGAGCCGGGCGCAGGTGGTGGATCTTGATGGCCGTCATGCCTTGACCTCCTCGACCTCCACCAGGTGGCGGACCGTGTGGATGAGGCCGCGAACCTGGGGGGTGTCTTCACGCACCACAGACTGCCGGATCTTGCGCAGCCCGAGGGTGCGCAGCGATTCACGGTGGTTGTGCTTGGTGCCGATCTTGCTCTTGATCTGGGTCACTTTGAGCTGAGTCATGTCAGACCCCCTGACCCGCACGCTGACGCAGCATCCGAGCGGGGGCGACGTCCTCGAGCGGGAGACCGCGGCGAGCCGCGACCTCTTCGGGACGCTGCAGGCCCTTCAGCGCTGCGACGGTGGCGTGCACGATGTTGATCGCGTTGTCGGAGCCAAGCGACTTCGACAGCACGTCGTGGACACCCGCGCACTCCAGGACCGCGCGGACCGGGCCACCGGCGATGACGCCGGTACCGGCGCTGGCCGGACGGAGCAGGACCACACCGGCGGCTTCCTCACCCTGGATGGGGTGGGGAATGGTGCCACCGACGCGGGGAACGCGGAAGAAGTTCTTCTTCGCTTCCTCGACGCCCTTGGCGATGGCCGCGGGAACTTCCTTGGCCTTGCCGTAGCCGACGCCGACCTGACCGTCGCCGTCACCGACGACGACCAGAGCAGTGAAGCTGAAGCGACGACCACCCTTGACGACCTTGGCGACGCGGTTGATCGTCACGACCTTCTCAAGGTGCGGGGTCTTGTCCTGGCCGGCCCCGCCACGGCCGCTGTCGCGACGATCCCGGCCGCCACCACGACGTTCATTGCGGTCGTTGCCGCCCTGCCCGCCGGGTCCGCCCTGGCCGCCGCCGAATTGCCGTGTACGTCCCGGCATCAGGCTTTCCTTCCATTCACGAGCATCTGCATCAGAATTCCAACCCCGCTTCACGGGCGGCGTCGGCCAGTGCGGCGATGCGGCCGTGGTAGGCGTTACCGCCACGGTCGAACACCACAGCCGAGACGCCGGCGTTCTTGGCACGGGCGGCGAGAAGCTCCCCGACCTTGGCGGCCTTGGCCTTCTTGTCGCCGTCCAGTGCACGGACGTCCGCCTCGAGGGTGGACGCCGACGCGACGGTCTTGCCGACGATGTCGTCGATCAGCTGCACGGCGATGTGCCGCGAGGACCGCTTGACGACCAGACGCGGACGCAGGTCCGTGCCGTTGATCTTCTTGCGGAGCCGGAAGTGCCGACGGGCCTTCGCGACGCGGCGGCGGGTCGAGATGTCCTTGCCGACCGGCTTGCGCTTCGTAGTCGTGTCGCTCATGATCACTTACCCGTCTTTCCGACCTTGCGGCGGATTTTCTCACCCTCGTAGCGCAGGCCCTTGCCCTTGTACGGGTCCGGACGGCGCAGCTTGCGGATGACCGCGGCGATCTGGCCGACCTTCTGCTTGTCGATGCCCGAGACCGAGAACCGGGTGGGGGTCTCGACCTTGAAGGTGATGCCTTCCGGGGCTTCGATCTTCACCGGGTGGCTGTAGCCGAGGGCGAACTCGAGGTCCGAGCCCTTGGCCTGCACGCGGTAACCGACACCGTGGATCTCAAGCTTCTTTTCGTAGCCTTCGGTCACACCGACGACGAGGTTGTTGACCAACGTCCGGGTGAGACCGTGCAGGGCACGGCTGGTGCGCTCCTCGTCGGGACGCTTCACCTGCAGCGTGCCGTTCTCGGCGCGCTCCACGGTGATCGGCTCGGCGATGGTGTGCTCAAGGGTGCCCTTGGGCCCCTTGACCTTGATCTGCTGACCTTCGATGGTCACGTCGACCCCGGAGGGGACGGCGACCGGCAGCTTTCCGATGCGTGACATGTCTGTGCCCCCTTCCTTACCAGACGTAGGCGAGGACTTCGCCGCCCACGCTGTTTCGCTTGGCCTGACGGTCGGTCTGGAGGCCGGAGGACGTCGAGATGATCGCGACGCCAAGGCCACCGAGAACGTTCGGCAGTTCGGTCGATTTTGCGTAGACCCGCAGGCCGGGCTTGGACACGCGGCGGAGGCCGGCGATGCTGCGCTCACGGTTGGGGCCGTACTTCAGCTCCACGATGAGGTTCTTGTGCTTCTCGCCCGGCTCGTCGCGGTAGCTAGCGATGTAGCCCTCGCGCTTGAGGATCTCGGCGATGTTGGCCTTGATCTTCGAGTGGGGAAGCACGACCTCGTCGTGGTATGCCGAGTTCGCGTTACGCAGACGGGTCAAGAAGTCTGCGATGGGGTCGGTCATCGTCATGGTGACCTGTCAACCTTTCTCGCCTGGTTCCCTGCACTCGATGCAAGGCCTGTGGCGAAGTGGGAGTTAAAAAAGACTCTTACCAGCTGGACTTGCGGACGCCGGGCAGTTCGCCCGCGTGTGCCATCTCGCGAAGGCAGATCCGGCAGAGCCCGAACTTGCGGAACACCGCGTGCGGGCGACCGCAACGCTGGCAGCGCGTGTAACCGCGAACCTTGAACTTCGGCGTCTTAGCGGCCTTGTGGACCAGTGCTTTCTTGGCCATCGACTCAGTTCTCCTTGAACGGGAAGCCGAGCTTGCGAAGCAGCGCGCGACCCTCGTCGTCGGTGTTGGCGGTGGTAACGACAGTGACGTCCATACCGCGCGGGCGGTCGATGGCGTCCGGGTCGATCTCGTGGAACATCGACTGCTCGTTGAGACCGAACGTGTAGTTGCCGTTGCCGTCGAACTGCTTCGGCGAAAGCCCGCGGAAGTCACGGATACGCGGCAGCGCGATGGTCAGCAGCCGGTCGAGGAACTCCCACATCCGGTCGTTGCGCAGCGTGACGCGCGCACCGATCGGCTGGCCCTCACGCAGCTTGAACTGCGCGATGGACTTGCGGGCCTTGCGAACCTCGGGCTTCTGCCCGGTGATCGCGGCCAGGTCCTTGATGGCGCCTTCGATCAGCTTGCTGTCACGGGCGGCGTCTCCGACACCCATGTTCACGACGACCTTGACGACGCCCGGGATCTGGTGGACGTTCTCGAAGGAGAACTCCTCGCGGAGCTGTCCCTTGATCTCCTCGCGGTACCGCACCTTGAGGCGCGGGGCGATCTTCTCTGCGGTGGTCATGATCAGATGTCCTTACCGTTACGGCGCGAGACCCGGACCTTCTTGCCGTCCTCGCCGATGCGGTAGCCCACCCGGGTCGGCTTGCCGTCGGAGTCGACGACCATCACGTTCGACACGTGGATGGGCGCCTCCTGGGTGACGATGCCACCGGACTGCGCGCCACGCTGGGTCTGGGAGATCCGGGTGTGCTTCTTGATCCGGTTCACGCCCTCGACCAGCACACGCTCGCGCTCGGGGTAGGCCTGAATGACCTTGCCCTTGGCGCCCTTGTCCTTGCCGGCGACGACGACGACCGTGTCGCCCTTCTTCACCTTCATGCTCTACAACACCTCCGGCGCGAGCGAAATGATCTTCATGAACTTTCGGTCGCGCAGCTCGCGGCCCACCGGGCCGAAGATGCGGGTGCCGCGGGGCTCATTGTCGTTCTTGATGAGCACAGCAGCGTTCTCGTCGAAGCGGATGTAAGAACCGTCCGGACGACGGCGCTCCTTGCGCGTGCGAACGATGACCGCCTTGACGACGTCACCCTTCTTCACGCCGGCAGCCGGCATGGCGTCCTTCACGGTGGCGACGATGATGTCGCCGATACCCGCGTAGCGCCGCCCCGAACCGCCGAGAACGCGGATGCAAAGGATTTCCTTCGCGCCCGTGTTGTCGGCAACCCGAAGCCGCGACTCCTGCTGGATCACGTCAACTCCTGTATGTCGCGCTGGTTCTCGCGTTCATGGCGAGCCTTGCGGAACTAAGGGACTCGAAAAGAGCCCTACTTACTTGGCCTTCTCAACGATCTGCACCAGGCGCCAGCGCTTGGTCGCCGACAGCGGACGGGTCTCCATCAAGGTGACCTTGTCGCCCGTGCCCGCCTCGTTGTTCTCGTCGTGCACCTTGACCTTGGTGGTGCTGCGGAGAACCTTGGCGTAACGACGGTGCTTCTTGCGGTCCTCGAGCTCGACCACGATCGTCTTGTTCATCTTGTCCGAGACGACATAGCCCTCACGGACCTTGCGGTCGTTGCGGCCGGCCGCCTCAGTGGGCTGCTCGCTCATGCGGCACCTTCACTCTCGGCGTCAGGGGAAACGGACAGGCCGAGTTCACGCTCGCGCATGACCGTGTAGATCCGCGCGATGTCCGTACGGACGGTGCGCAGACGACGGTTGTTGTCGAGCTGTCCGGTCGCCATCTGGAAGCGGAGGTTGAAGAGCTCCTCCTTGTATTCCTTCAGACGCAGAACGAGCTCCTCCGCGGTGAGCTCACGCAGATCCGTCGCCAGGGCGGCGCCTGCCTTCGCCATCAGAACTCACCACCTTCACGGGTCACGATGCGGCACTTCATGGGCAGCTTGTGGATCGCGCGACGGAGCGCCTCACGGGCGGTCTCCTCGTTCGGGAAGCTGATCTCGAACATCACGCGGCCCGGCTTGACGTTGGCGACCCACCACTCGGGCGAACCCTTACCGGAACCCATGCGGGTTTCCGCCGGCTTCTTGGTCAGCGGGCGGTCCGGGTAGATGGTCGTCCACACCTTGCCACCACGCTTGATGTGACGCGTCATGGCGATACGAGCGGACTCGATCTGCCGGTTGGTCACGTAGCTGTGCTCAAGCGCCTGGATGCCGTACTCGCCGAAGCTGACCTTCGTACCGCCCTTGGCGGCACCGTGGCGCTTCGGGGAGTGCTGCTTCCGGTGCTTGACCCTGCGCGGGATGAGCACGTGTCAGCCCTCCGTCTTTTCTGCAGTCTCAGCAGCCGGGGCCTCGGTGGCCGCGGGGGCAGCGTCGTCGCTCTTGGCGGCGGCGGCGGCCCGGCCGGCTTCGGTCGAGGTCGGCGTCGTGCCCGACGCGCCGGAACGGCGCGGGCGGGCGGGACGGTCACCACGGTCACGGCGCGGGGCACGCTCAGCGGCCGCGGCGGCGTCACGCGCCTCCCTGGCCTTGAGACCACCCACGAGCTCACCCTTGTAGATCCACACCTTCACGCCGATGCGACCGAACGTCGTCTTGGCCTCGAAGAAGCCGTAGTCGATGTCGGCGCGCAGCGTGTGCAGCGGGACGCGGCCATCGCGGTAGTGCTCGGAGCGGGACATCTCGGCACCGCCGAGACGACCGCCGCACTGCACGCGGATGCCCTTGACCTGCGGCGAACGCATGGAGGTCTGGATCGCCTTGCGCATCGCGCGGCGGAACGCCACACGGTTGCTCAGCTGCTCCGCGACACCCTGAGCGACAAGCTGGGCGTCGGCCTCGGGGTTCTTGACCTCGAGGATGTTCAGCTGAACCTGCTTGGCGGTCAGTTTCTCCAGCGCGCCACGGATCCGGTCGGCCTCCGCACCACGACGGCCGATGACGATGCCCGGCCGGGCGGTGTGGATGTCGACGCGAACACGGTCACGGGTGCGCTCGATCTCGACCTTGGAGATGCCGGCGCGCTCCATGCCCGTGGACAGCAGCTTCCGGATCTTGACGTCCTCGGCCACGTATTCCGCGTACTGCTTGTCGGCGTACCAACGCGACTTCCAGTCCGTGGTGATACCCAGGCGGAAGCCGTGCGGGTTGATCTTCTGGCCCACTACCGGCCACCTGCCTTCTTCTTGCCCTGTGCCTTCTTGGCCTCGGCCTTCGGACGCGACTCCACCTCTACGGTGATGTGGCTGGTCCGCTTACGGATCCGGTACGCGCGGCCTTGGGCCCGCGGACGGATTCGCTTGAGGGTCGGGCCCTCGTCGGCGTAGGCGTTCTTGATCCAGAGGGTGTCCGGGTCAAGATCGAGGTTGTTTTCGGCGTTGGCCACGGCGCTGGCGAGCACCTTCGCGACCGGCTCGCTTGCCGCCTGCGGGGCGAACTGGAGCACGGCCAAGGCGTCGGCGGCGCTACGTCCCTTGATCAGCTCGATCACCCGGCGCACCTTGGTAGGCGAGTCTCGGACGAAGCGAGCCCGCGCGTAAGCCGTCGGCAATGCCTCGGCCACGTCGTTCTGGGCGTTCATCGCTAGCTTCCTTGTTCTCTCGTGCCCGCTCAGCGGCGGCGCGACTTGCGGTCGTCCTTGATGTGGCCCTTGAAGGTCCGAGTCGGCGCGAATTCGCCCAACTTGTGACCCACCATCGCCTCGGTGACGAACACCGGGACGTGCTTGCGCCCGTCGTGCACCGCGATCGTGTGACCCAGGAAATCCGGGATGATCGTGGAGCGACGCGACCAAGTCTTGATCACGGTCTTCTTGCCCGACTCGTTGAGAACGTCCACCTTCTTGAGCAGGTGGTCGTCCACGAAGGGGCCCTTTTTAAGGCTGCGTGGCATGTGCTTCTACCTCCCTGCTCAGCGCTTGTTCTTGCCGGTACGGCGACGTCGGACGATCATCGAGTCCGAAGCCTTGCGGCGACGGGTACGACCCTCGGGCTTACCGTTCGGGTTCACCGGGTGGCGACCACCGGAGGTCTTACCCTCACCGCCACCGTGCGGGTGGTCGACCGGGTTCATGACGACACCACGGACGGTGGGACGCTTGCCGCGCCAGCGGTTACGGCCCGCCTTGCCCCAGTTGATGTTGGAGTGATCGGAGTTACCGACCTCACCCACGGTGGCGCGGTTGCGCACATCGACGTTGCGGATCTCGCCCGACGGGAGACGAAGCTGGGCGTAAGGCCCGTCCTTCGCCACCAGCTGCACCTTGGCACCGGCGGACCGCGCCATCTTCGCGCCGCCACCGGGGCGGAGCTCGATCGCGTGGATCACGGTACCGACCGGGATGTTGCGCAGCGGCAGGTTGTTACCCGGCTTGATGTCGGCGCGGGGGCCGTTCTCAACCGTGTCACCCTGCTTGAGCTTCTCCGGGGCGATGATGTAGCGCTTCTCGCCGTCGGCGTAGTGCAGGAGCGCGATACGAGCGGACCGGTTGGGGTCGTACTCGATGTGCGCGACCTTGGCGGGAACGCCGTCCTTGTCGTTCCGGCGGAAGTCGATCAGCCGGTACGCACGCTTGTGGCCACCGCCCTTGTGGCGAGTGGTGATCTTGCCGCTGGCGTTACGGCCGCCGGTCTTGCTCAGCGGGCGCAGCAGCGACTTCTCCGGGGTGGACCGAGTGATCTCGGCGAAGTCGGAGACGCTGGAGCCACGACGACCCGGGGTCGTCGGCTTGTACTTGCGGATGCCCATGTGTCAGCTCAGTCCTTTACGCGGTGGGTCCGCCGAAGATCTCGATCGGCTTGCTTTCAGCCGAAAGAGTCACGATGGCGCGCTTGGTGTCCTTGCGCTTGCCGAAGCCGGCGCGAGTCCGCTTACGCTTGCCCTGGCGGTTCAACGTGTTGACACTGACCACCTTGACGCCGAAAACCTGCTCGACCGCGATCTTGATCTGGGTCTTGTTGGCGTCCGGGCGAACGATGAACGTGTACTTGTGGTCCTCGAGAAGCCCGTAGGACTTCTCGGAGATCACCGGCGCGAGCAAGATGTCGCGAGGATCGGCGATGGCGATAGCACTCACTGCTCGTCACTCCCTTCCGAAACCTCGCTCGACCGCGCCGAGGCCTTGACGCCCTTGCCCCGAACGGGACCGGCGACGAAAGCGTCGTAAGCGGACTTGGTGAACACCACGTCGTCGTTGACCAACACGTCGTAAGTGTTGAGCTGGTCAGGCGCGATGAGGTGGATCTCGGGCAGGTTCCGCGCGGACGCCCAGCTGATCGTGTCGTCGCGGTTCAGGACCACGAGGACGCGCTTCGCCTGGGTGATCGCGGCGATCACGGTCTTGGCCGACTTGGTCGACGGCTTGTCGCCGGCGATCAGCTCGGTCACGACGTGCAGCTGCCCGGCGCGAACCCGGTCGGAGAGGGCGCCACGCAGAGCGGCGGCCTTCATCTTCTTCGGGGTCCGCTGGGTGTAGTCACGCGGCGTGGGGCCGTGGACGACGCCACCACCGGTGAACTGCGGGGCGCGGGTCGAACCCTGGCGGGCGCGGCCGGTGCCCTTCTGGCGGTAAGGCTTCTTGCCACCACCGCGGACTTCACCGCGGGTCTTGGTGTCATGCGTGCCCTGGCGCGCGGCGGCCAGCTGGCCCACCACGACCTGGTGCATGAGGGGCACGTTGGCCTGCACGTCGAAGATCTCCGAGGGGAGCTCGACCGTGCCGTCGGCTTTACCGGCCGGGGTCTTCAGCTCGACGCTGGTCATGATCAGTTACCACCCTTCGCGGCGCTGCGGACGAACAGCAGACCGCCCTTGGGACCGGGCACGGCGCCCTTGATCAGCAGCAGGCCGTCTTCGGCACGCACCGCGTGCACGGTCAGGTTCTGCGTGGTGACCCGGTCGGAACCCATCCGGCCGGCCATGCGCACGCCCTTGAAGACGCGGCCCGGGGTGGCACAGCCACCGATCGAGCCCGGCCGACGGTGCACGGCCTGTGCACCGTGGCTCGCGCCCTGGCCCTTGAAGCCGTGACGCTTCATGACACCGGCGTAGCCCTTGCCCTTGCTGGTACCCGTCACGTCGACCTCGACGCCGGCGGCGAACACCTCAGCGGTGATCTCCTGACCGATTTCGTAGGTGTCGGCGTCGGTGGTACGCAGCTCGGCAAGGAAACGGCGCGGGGTCACGCTCGCCTTGTCGAAGTGGCCGGTGCGCGGCTTGTTCACCCGGCGCGGGTCGACCGCGCCGAAAGCCAGCTGCACGGCCTTGTAGCCGTCGCTTTCCTGAGTCCGAACCTGGGTGACCACGTTCGGGCCGGCCTGCACGACGGTCACCGGGACTACCCGGTTGTTCTCGTCGAAGACCTGGGTCATGCCGAGCTTGGTGCCCAGGATGCCCTTCATTTGCCTGTCAGACATGAGTCTCTTACTCTCCGCCGCTCGCCAGCCGCTACTGGATGTTGACGTCGACGCTCGCCGGCAGGTCGATGCGCATGAGCGCGTCGACCGTCTTCGGCGTCGGGTCGAGGATGTCGATCAGACGCTTGTGCGTGCGCATCTCGAAGTGCTCGCGCGAATCCTTGTACTTGTGCGGCGAGCGGATGACGCAGTAAACGTTCTTCTCGGTGGGCAGCGGCACCGGCCCGACAACACGGGCGCCGGTGCGCGTGACCGTCTCGACGATCTTGCGCGCCGAGGTGTCGATCGCCTCGTGGTCGTAGGCCTTGAGCCGGATGCGGATCTTCTGTCCCGCCATGGTGGCTGCTCGTTCCTTGTCGTCTCGTGCCGCTTTTGTCTTTTCAAACCTCGGTCGTGACTGAGGTTTTCCCAGTTCAACGGCCCTGTCCCCGGTCCACGCGGTCGGGCGTGTCGCGCCCGACGCACAGACGGATCCCGCAGGATCTTCGTCTTGCCTGGTCTTCCTCAACGTGAGGAGGCACCGAGCCGGCGAAATGCTGAATCGCCGTCTCAAATGCCCTTGCCCGCTAGCCTCACCCGAAGGAAGCGCTCCGCGGACCGTGGCCGCTCACACCAGGGCGGCCGGAACCTGCTCGTCTAATGACTTGCAAGGTTCGGCCGCCCCGGGACGAGCAACCTGAATAGTGTCGCACACGTGATTTGACGCCCCTTACCCGGGGGTGTATCCGGGGGTGTGGGGGCTCGCCCCCACAAGACACCGGCACTCGATAAGGCTCGCGCTCTCGGCGAGCACAGCTCACCCAATCGAGCGCCCCCGGGTAAGGGGCGTCTAAATCACTTGTTGATCTTGGTGACCTGGCCGGCGCCGACGGTACGGCCACCCTCACGGATGGCGAACCGTAGGCCCTCGTCCATGGCGATCGGCTGGATCAGCGTGACGCTGATGTCCGTGTTGTCGCCCGGCATGACCATCTCGGTGCCCTCCTGGAGGGTCACCACGCCGGTCACGTCCGTCGTGCGGAAGTAGAACTGCGGGCGGTAGTTGTTGAAGAACGGGGTGTGACGGCCACCCTCGTCCTTCGACAGGATGTAGACCGAGCCCTCGAACTCCGTGTGCGGGGTGGTGGTACCCGGCTTCACGACGACCTGGCCGCGCTCGACGTCCTCGCGCTTGATGCCACGGACCAGCAGACCGACGTTGTCGCCGGCCTCGCCCTGGTCGAGCAGCTTGCGGAACATCTCGACACCGGTGACGGTGGTCTTGGTCGACTTTTCCTTGATGCCGACGATCTCGACCTCTTCGTTCACGTTGACGCGGCCACGCTCGATACGGCCGGTCACGACCGTGCCACGGCCGGTGATCGTGAAGACGTCTTCGATCGGCATCAGGAACGGCTTGTCGAGTTCACGGACGGGGTCCGGAACGCTCTCGTCGACGGCGTCCATCAGCTCGAGGACGGACTCGCCCCACTTGGCGTCGCCTTCGAGGGCCTTCAGGCCGGAGACCTTGATGACCGGAGCGTCGTCACCCGGGAAATCCTGGGAGGACAGCAGCTCGCGGACCTCGAGCTCGACGAGCTCCAGGATCTCCTCGTCGTCCACCATGTCGGCCTTGTTCAGCGCGACCACGATGTAGGGAACGCCGACCTGCTTGGCGAGCAGCACGTGCTCACGGGTCTGCGGCATCGGGCCGTCGGTCGCCGCGACCACGAGGATCGCGCCGTCCATCTGAGCGGCACCGGTGATCATGTTCTTGATGTAGTCCGCGTGACCGGGGGCGTCCACGTGGGCGTAGTGGCGCTTCTCGGTCTGGTACTCGACGTGCGAGATGTTGATCGTGATACCGCGCTGCTTCTCTTCCGGCGCGTTGTCGATCTGGTCGAACGCGGACGCCGTGTTCAGCTCGGGGTACTTGTCGTGCAGAACCTTGGTGATCGCCGCGGTCAGAGTGGTCTTACCGTGGTCGACGTGACCGATGGTTCCGATGTTGACGTGCGGCTTATTCCGCTCGAACTTCGCCTTCGCCACTGGAATGTCCTCCTGGACTGCTTTGCTTATTCACCGGCCGACGTGGCTGTCGTCAGACGGAGATTCGTTTCTCGGTGGGTGGTGCGGACGTTCAGGAGTTTTCCTTATGCCCGCGAGCGAAAGGGAACTACTCCCCTGTCGCCTTCGCGATGATTTCCTTCGCGACGTTCGCGGGAACCTCGGCGTAGGAGTCGAACACCATCGAATAGTTGGCCCGTCCCTGGGTACGCGACCGCAGGTCACCGACGTAACCGAACATCTCCGACAGCGGCACCAGTGCCTTGACGACACGGGTACCGGTGCGCTCCTCCATGGCCTGGATCTGGCCACGGCGGGAGTTGAGGTCACCGATCACATCGCCCATGTAATCCTCGGGCGTGGTGACCTCGACGGCCATCAGCGGCTCGAGAATGACCGGGCTGGCCTTCTTCGCGGCTTCCTTCATCGCCATGGAACCGGCGACCTTGAAGGCCATTTCCGAGGAGTCGACCTCGTGGTACGCACCGTCGAGCAGGGTGAACTTCAACCCGACGAGCGGGTAGCCGGCCAGCACGCCGTACTGCATGGCGTCCTGTGCGCCCGCGTCGACCGACGGGATGTACTCCCGCGGCACGCGGCCACCGGTGACCTTGTTGGAGAACTCGTAAAGAGCACCGTCGGTGGACTCGAGCGGCTCGAGCTTGACGATGACCTTCGCGAACTGACCGGAACCACCGGTCTGCTTCTTGTGCACGAAGTCGAGCTTCTCGACCGTCTTGCGCACCGTCTCGCGGTAGGCGACCTGCGGCTTACCGATGTTCGCCTCGACCTTGTAGTCGGACTTCATGCGGTTGACCAGCACCTCGAGGTGCAGCTCGCCCATACCGGCGATGATCGTCTGGCCGGTGTCCTCGTCCAGGTTGACCTGGAACGTCGGGTCCTCTTCGGCCAGCTTCTGGATCGCCAGCGACAGCTTCTCCTGGTCGGCCTTGGTCTTCGGCTCGATCGCGACGCGGATGACCGGCGCCGGGAACGTCATCGACTCAAGGACGATCGGGTTCTGCGGGTCCGCCAAGGTGTCACCGGTGGTGGTGTCCTTGAGGCCCTGCACGGCGTAGATGTGGCCGGCCTGGCCCTCTTCGACCGGGTTCTCCTTGTTGGAGTGCATCTGGAACAGGCCGCCGATGCGCTCCTTGCGCTCCTTGGTCGCGTTGACGACCTGGGAGCCCTTGCTGATCTTGCCCGAGTAGACCCGGATGTAGGTCAGCTTGCCGAAGAACGGGTGCGCGGCGATCTTGAACGCGAGAGCCGCGAACGGCTCTTCGGTGTTCGGCTTGCGCAGCGCGGTGTCACCGTTGGGGAGGATGCCCTCCACGGCGGGGACGTCGAGCGGGGTCGGCAGGTAGTCGATGACCGCGTCGAGCATGGGCTGGACGCCCTTGTTCTTGAACGCGGAACCGGTGAGCACCGGGTAGGCCTCGCGGGCGATGGTGAGCTTGCGGATGCCGGCCTTGATCTCGGCTTCCGTCAGCTCCTCGCCACCGAGGAACTTCTCCATCAGGTCGTCGTCGGTCTCGGCGATGGCCTCGACCAGCTTCTCCCGGTACTCGGCGGCCAGCTCGGTGAGATCCGCGGGGATCTCCTCGACGCTGTAGTCCTCGCCCTTCTGGACCTCGCCACGCCAGGTCAGCGCCTTCATGCGGACCAGGTCGACGACGCCTTCGAAGGCGTTCTCGGAGCCGATCGGCAGCTGGATGACCAGCGGCTTGGCGCCGAGACGCTCCACGATGGTCTTCACCGTGTAGTAGAAGTCCGCACCGAGCTTGTCCATCTTGTTGACGAAGCAGATACGAGGAACCTCGTACTTGTCCGCCTGACGCCAGACCTGCTCGGACTGCGGCTCGACACCTTCCTTGCCGTCGAAGACGGCGACCGCACCGTCGAGCACCCGAAGCGAACGCTCCACCTCGACGGTGAAGTCGACGTGGCCCGGGGTGTCGATGATGTTGATCTGGTGGTCGGCCCAGAAGGTGGTGGTGGCAGCCGAGGTGATGGTGATACCCCGCTTCTGCTCCTCCTCCATCCAGTCCATCGTCGCGGCGCCGTCGTGCACCTCGCCGATCTTGTAGTTGACCCCGGTGTAGAACAGGATCCGCTCGGTGGTGGTGGTCTTTCCGGCGTCGATGTGGGCCATGATGCCGATATTGCGGACCTTGTGCAGGTCGGTCAGCACTTCACGTGCCACGAGAGTGTTCCCCTGTCTCAAAATTGGGGCCCGGCAAGGCGTTGATCGGCAGCCGGGCGGTCATCACCAGCGGTAGTGCGCGAAGGCCTTGTTGGACTCGGCCATCTTGTGCGTGTCTTCGCGACGCTTGACGCTCGCGCCAAGCCCGTTGCTCGCGTCGAGCAGCTCGTTCTGCAGGCGCTCGATCATGGTCTTCTCGCGGCGAGCCGCGGAGAAGGACACCAGCCAGCGCAGGGCGAGCGTGGTGGAGCGGCCCGGCTTGACCTCGATCGGCACCTGGTAGGTGGCGCCACCGACACGGCGGCTCTTCACCTCGATGCTCGGCTTCACGTTGTCCAGGGCGCGCTTCAGCGTGACGACCGGGTCGGTGCCCGACTTCTCGCGAGCGCCCTCGAGGGCCCCGTAAACGATGCGCTCGGCCAGGGAGCGCTTGCCGTCCTTCAGCACCTTGTTCACCAGCTGGGTGACCAGCGGCGAGGCGTAGACGGGGTCGGAGATCAATGGCCGCTTGGGGGCCGGACCCTTGCGGGGCATTAGCTCTTCTCCTTCTTCGCGCCGTAACGGCTGCGCGCCTGCTTACGGTTCTTCACACCCTGGGTGTCGAGCGACCCGCGGATGATCTTGTAGCGAACACCCGGAAGGTCCTTCACTCGACCACCGCGCACGAGCACCATCGAGTGCTCCTGCAGGTTGTGGCCCTCACCGGGAATGTAGGCGGTGACCTCGATGCCGCTGGTCAGCTTCACACGCGCGACCTTGCGCAGCGCCGAGTTCGGCTTCTTGGGCGTCGTGGTGTACACCCGAGTGCACACGCCACGCCGCTGCGGGCTCCCCTTGAGGGCCGCGGTCTTCTGCTTGGCAGCCTTGTCCTGGCGGCCCTTTCGGACCAGCTGCTGGATCGTGGGCAATGGACCAGCTTTCTGTTCGAGATCGTGCTTACTTCGAGTCTGTCTCCGGCCCCCGCGGTCGGGCGTGTCGGCCCGCGTCACGGTCTCTCGACCGGTAACTTCCCGAAGGGATTTTCCGTCGGACCCCGTGTGGGCGAAGCCTTCGGACCGGATGCCTGAGCACCCCGTCCGCGCCGCACGGCACACGGGACGGCCCGACGCCTGCCGGGCACGGTCTCCAAAGATACCGGTCGACTCCCGGGCAGACCAAGTCGGGGGGTCGATAACTATATCGTGCCGGGCGTGAGCCCGCGGCCACCCTGATGGAACCGCGTTTCGGCCCGTTTCTCCATCCATGCCCCCGCCGCCGCCCTCAACGGAGGCGCTGCGCGCCCGGCCTTCATTCTTCTTCGGGCTTCGCGTGGTCCCCCCGGCCCGGGTTCGGATCGCGGTTGAGATCGATCAACGGGTGCACGGGAGCGCCCTCCGGCGCCGCGTGACTCCCCCGCCTGGCCTCGGCGTGCGGTTCTTCCCGGTTTTCCTGCTGCTCGGCGTCCACGACGCCCTCCCTCGCTGTTGCGGTGCCGCCTTACTCGCCGAATGACGCTACCTATTCCCCGGACGAGTGAGCAGGACGGATCCGAGAAGCACCCCATCGCGTCAAACCGGTGAATAGGTCACGATGACACCGGTCACAGTGATGACGCACGCACGGGAGGCTCCATGTCGGCCGAGTTCGAACAGCTGGTCGCGGAATTCGAGAAGTTCCAGTCCAAGATCAAACAGGCCGAAACGCAGTTCGCGAAGGTCGGCGACATGCAGGGCGAGCTGGCGGAGCTGGAATCGGTGGCGACGTCCCCGGACCGTGCGATCACCGTCGTCGCGGGCCCCGGAGGGTCCGTCAAGGACATTCGGCTCACCCCGGAAGCCCTGCGGCAGCAACCACAACAGCTCGCCGCCGCGATTCTGTCCACAATGCACACCGCGGTGGCCGACGCGGCGCTGAAGCAGGCCGGGATCGTCGACGCGCAGTTCGGGAACGCGTTCCATCTGAACGTCGAGGAGCAGGTTCTCGAAGCTCAAGCCGAAGCGTTGGGAACCACGGCGGACGATCTGCGGTCGAACATGTCGGAGGAGCCACCGCCCGACACCGCCCGCCCCGCCGGACGCCGGCCTCGCAACGAGGACGACTTCAGCGAGGAGACGGTGCTCCGGCGGTCGGACGAACCGACTCCCGGCACGAAGCCGGGCGGCGACTCGGCCGGTGACCAGTTCCTCAAGAACCTGTTCGACGACCAGGAGGAACACTGATGGGCGGTCCCGGCGGGCACGAGGTCAAGACGCAGGCCTTGACCGACTACGCGAACAACCTCGGGTTCTACAAGGACGAGGCAGGCAAGTTCGGCGGTCTCGTCGACCAGGCCGACGTGACGGACAAATCGTGGGGCCTGATCGGGCTCGCGGTGAAACAGACCTACACCGGCAAGCTCGCCGACCTGCGTGAGCTGCTCGAACTGATGAAGACCGGGGTCGACGCCTTCTCCGGGAAGCTCAACCAGGCGGCGTCGATCTACAACGGCTTCGAAAACGACGCGACGGTCACCCTGGGTAAGTACGAAGCCAAGATCGACGGACCGCGCTGAGCAGGGGGAACGGCATGACCGACGAGAAGGCGAGCATCGCGGGCGGTGTCAAGATCACCGGCGACGACAGCTTCGGCAAGAACGCGCTCGACGCGGCGAAGAAGGTGCCCGTCGCGGGCAAGGGCGTCGCCACCATTTCCAACGCCTACGACAAGATCAGCACCGCGCAGGGCCCCGGTGACCTCGCGGCCGCCGGCGGGCAGCTCGTGGTGGACGGGGCGGGGTTCATCGCCGGCGCCGGCGCGGACCTGGCGAGCTTCGTGCTCGACCCGGTGGGCTGGCTGGTCAGCAACGGGCTGAACATCCTGATCGAACTGATCCAGCCGCTGCAGGACGCGCTCCACTTCGTCACTGGTGACGGCCCGGCGCTCAAGACCGCGGCCGGCAACTTCGGCAACATCGCCAAGGGCTTCGTCACCCTGGCCGACGACTTCGTCAAGACCGGTGACGAGTCGCTGAAGGACTGGGTGGGCGACGCGGGCGACGCCGCTCGCAACGCGCTCGGCGACTTCGCCGTCGGCATCAAGGGCATCGGCGCCAGCGCCGGGACCGTGGCCGAGACGCTGCAGATGTGGTCGATGGTGATGACCGTCATCGAGGAGGTCGTCAAGTCGATCATCTCCGAGCTGGTCACCTGGGCGATCTACATCTGGCTGCCCGCGCTGGCCGCGTCGGTGGTCAGCCTCGGCTCCTCGGTCGCCGCCGCGATGACCGCGACGATCGCCAAGGCCGCGAGCGCGATGGGCAAGATCACCAAGCACCTCGGCAAGCTCGGCAAGCTGCTCGACAAGTTCATGGGCTTCATGCTCAAGTGGACCGATGACCTGGTCAAACAGGGTTCGAAGCTGACCAAGGCCGGCAAGATCGGGATGACCCCGGGCCAGGAGAAGTCGCTCGTCGGCGCGATCGCCAAGGGCTCCGGTACCCAGCTGGGCACCTTCGGCGATGCCGCGAAGGACGTCCTCAAGAGCGTGCCGAACCAGGCGATCAAGCAGGTGGTCGGGGTCAACCCCGCCGACATCTCGAAGGGGTCGGCGTACGCGGGCAAGGCCGGTTTCGACTTCGTGAACAAGACGATCGAGAACTCCAAGACCACCATCACCGGGCAGGAGTACGGCCGGACCGGGGGCCATCACAGCGAAGAAGAGACCCGCGAGAACCTCGACATGGATCAGTGATCAGTAGGGTCGCCGGATGGACGATCAGCTGGCCGGGCCGTGGCTCATCGCCGGTGGCTACACCGTGGCCTTGGCGCTCCTGCTGCTCGGCGGGCGGTTCGACGGACGGCGGCCCACCGCGGCGGCCGTCTGTTACGCCCTCTCCGGGATCGTCCTGTCCGAGACGTCGCTGTACTGGCTTTCGGCCGGGACCGGCAGTGCGGTGCCCGGCTGGCTGTGGTTCGCGTTCCCGCCGGCGATCGCGGCCCTGGCGGCGTGGCGCGGCCATCGGCAGAAAACCTGGATCAGCCGGCTCGACGGGGCCGGAGAGCCGGGCTTCGGGGTGGTCCCCCGGCGCGGCATCGCCGTCGCCCACGCCGACGCGTCCACCGAAAGTGTGGTGACGGCGGTCGAGTTCGGCCACCACGGGCATCGGCTGCTCGGCGTCGAATACACGCTCGGCGGATCCGGGGAGCCGGGCTTCCCCGAACTGGCCAGGACAGCCGACCTGATCGATGGGACGTACGCCCTGGTTCAGCTCCGGACGCCGGTCGTACCGTCGGTGGTCATCACCCCGAACACGGGTGCTTTCGAGCCGGAGCGGTTCACCCCGTGGGAGGACGCCCGCATCACGCGGAACACCGTCGGGGCACCGAAACCGGACGCCCTGCTTCAGCGGCTCGAGACCGGCACCGAGTTCGACCGCCGGTTCACCGTGGCGACGTCGGATCCCGAGTTCGCCCGTACCTTGCTCTCCCCTGGCGTCCGCGAACTACTGACCGGCGACCCCTGGTTCCGGGTTCGCGAAGTGGCGTTCCACGGCGGCTCGCTGTGGGCCTCGGAAGCGGGGACGCTGACCGAGGAAATGATGTTCGCCGACTCCCGTCGCCTGGCCGTCTTGGCATCCACAGTGGACTGGGCCGACGCGGACTTCCGTTCGCTCGCAACAGAAGCCGACACCACCGACACCGGATGGCTCGGCAAACGCCTCGGCGGTCTTTCGTTCGTCCGCGGGCCGCTCAACCGGCGCCGGGAAGGCACCGGCCGTCAGCCGCTGTCCTCGCTGTCCCTGGTGGCACGTTCGGTGATCGCGCTCGCGCTGGTGCTGCCAGGACTGGCGCTCGCGGTGAACTCGCTGACGGCCTTGACCGGGCTGGCGCCTGAAGCGAGGCTCACCGTGACCACGACCCAGCGGGCGGAGGCGAGCACGTCGAACTGCACCAGTTGCGGCAACGGCAACCTGGTGGACGGCGCCTACGAACTCGACGGCGTGACGCACCCGGTCACCGATCTGCGGTGGATGTCGTTCGGCACCTTCCCCGAGCGGGGCGACGTCGTCGATGTGGCCGTGGGACCGCTGTGGTGGCACCCGATCATCGAAGGCGACGACACCGCGTTCTTCCTGCTCCTGCTCGGCCTGGCCCCGGTCCTCGCCGGCACCCTTCTCGCCAAGACGACCTACCTGCCGCGCCCCCGCCGGGCCAAATCGCGATTAGGGGGCTAAACGCAAGTCGGCGGGCACCTGGACCAGGGACTTCGAGAACCAGTGCTCGGCGTAGGGCTCGGCGTTGAACGGCTCGACCTCGTCGTACCCGAGGCGGGTGTAGAGGGCCCGGGCCTCGACGAGGTCGTGGCGGGTGTCGAGGCGGATGACCGTGGCGCCGAGGTCCCGGGCGGCGTCCTCGGCGGCGGTCACCAGCAGCGCGGCCCCGCCCTTCCCGCGCTCGGCGTGCCGGAGGAAGACGCGGGTGAGCTCGGAGATGCCGGGCGCGACGATCCGCACCCCGCCGCAGCCCGCGAGTACCCCGCTCCGCCGAGCGAGCAGGAACGCCCCGGTCGGCGGGACCAGGTCCCGGCTGTGCATCTCCTCGAGCGCGTCTTCGAGCTCCTTGTCGGTGGCCTGGCGCCCGTAGTACCGCGAAGCGACGTCGTCCATGTACTCGCGCAGCATCAGGTCGGCGTCCGGGTGGTCGGCGGGGGTGAGTTCGAAGCTCCAGGTCATGGGCCCATCCTCCCGGCCCTGGCCAGCGAGTTTCGCCACCGGATCGCGATTTGGGGGCTAAACGCAGGTCGGCCGGGTCAGGAGGGGGAAAGGCGGCCGGCGCAGGTGGCGACGTCGCCGGGGGCGGACTTCTCCGACGTGACGACGGCGCCGCCCACGGCGACCCGGCACTCGACGGCTCCCTCGCCCTGCCCCATCAGCTGGACGGTCGGCGGGGTGCCGGTGTTCTTCCAGGTGAACTCCTTGCGCCACGGCAGCGCCACCTGCAGTTCCTGGTGCACGAGCCCCAGCCCGTTCGAGTCGTAGACCACGGTCGCGGTCCCCGTCCCGGCGAGTTCGTAGGTGATCTTCCAGTCGCTCGATACCGGCTGCGGCTGCTCCTGGCTCAACGTCCGGGTGATCGTGCGGTCCGGCCCCGGCGACGGCGCGGCGGTCGGCTCACCGACGACCGCGACGGTCTCGGGTTGCGGTTCCTCCCCGCCGCTGAGCAGCACCACACAGGTCGCGAGCGCGGCCACCACGATCCCCGCGATGGCGATGCGCCCGATCAGTTGTCTGTCGGCCATCGGATCTCCTCACCGAAAGCGAAGGCGGCGCGGCGCCGGGACCAAGCCGGAGCCGCGCCGCCGCGAGAGTCAGGACGGCAGGAGCCGGCCGGGAACGCCGTTGAGGGACTGGATCAGGCCCAGCACCGGGACGCCGAGCGGCGCGAACGTCCAAATGTTGTTGAGGTCGCTCGTGTCGGGCTCGTCGACGACCACGACATCGTTCGAGGCTTCCTGCGCGAGCGGGGTGGCGGCGAGCGCGGGAGCGGCCGAGCCGAGGACGACGAGCCCGGCGAGCGCCGCGCCGGTGATCGCGCGGACGAGGGTCTTCTTCATGAGATTCTCCTTTACTGGTAACGGTTATTACGAAATCGGCGTGATGATCCCGGAGATCGGGGCGAGCAGGCCGGTCGGCGCCTGGACGGCCGGGCCGAGCAGGCCGCCGAGGTCCACGCCCGGGATGAGCCAGAGCGCGGGGCTTCCGCCACCGGTCGGCAGACTCGGCAACGGGTCGGCCGAGGCGACCCCGCCGGCCAGTCCGGACAGGGCGCCCGCCACGGCGAGGGGCAGCAGCACACGGGCCGCGATTCGCTTCATTACTTCTCTCTTTCTCTTACCGCTGCTGGAATCGAGCGGAATCCTTCACCGCAGCACCGAGCTGACCGGCACGATCGTGCCGTCGGGGATCCATTGCCCCGCGTAGTTCCGGTCGCCGATCATCCCGACGGCGTGCGGTTCGCCCGGGTACATCGGCATGGCGTTGACCTGTGCCGCCGCGAAGATCTGGACGTCGCCGAGCACCGACTTCCCTGGGGCGCCGAGCCAGTTGCGGAAGCCGCCGAGGGTCGGGCTCTCGCCGCCGAAGGCGTTGCCGGCGGCGACGGCGAAGCTCACCGCGACCTGCTCGCGCGGGTCGAACCTCAGCGGCAGCGACGAACTCGCGACGGAGTTGACGATCGGGCCGTTGAGCAGCCAGGGCGCCAGGTACAGGCCGTACTGATGGATCGGCTTGAGCCGCTGTGACTCGGCCGCGCGGGTCATCGCCGTGTAGCCGCCCGCCCAGCCGGACACCACGACCAGCGCGGTGTTCGGGCCGGCCTCGGCCTGCACCGGGAGCCCGGATCGCGCGGCGGTGTCCCGGACCAGCTTCGCGGCCGCCACACCGCGCGGCGAACTGTCGTCGACCAGCGTGAGCGCGGAAGGCTTACGTCCGGCCAAAAATTCGACGAGTTTGACGAGCGAACCGCTGTCCTCGCCCGAAAGCGCGTCGGCCGGGCACGAGGTGAGGGTTTCGCGGCGGTCGGCGATCAGGCCGCCGAGCGCGGCCGAGGCGCACTCGGGCGCGTCCGAGTCCTCGACGGCGGGCCCTTGCTCCTGGCCGGCGTCGACCTCGATCGTCGCTTTTTCCCCGCCACGGCCGATGATCAGGTCACTGCGTCCCCGCGGCAGATCGACCTCGGCCCAGGAACCTTCGGCGCCGGGACGCGCGATGGCCTTGCCGATCAGGCCGCCCTCGACGCCGGCCGACAGGTCGTCACCCGCGCTCGCGGGGAAGTGCACGAGGTTCCGGCCGGGTCGCTGCGGGCTCACCAGCACCGGGAACCGCTGCTCACCCACGGCGGCGTCGGCGAGCAACGGGACACCGGGAACCGGCAGGTCGGACGGCTTCGGAATGGCCGCGAGGGCGCTCCAGGCGACGAAACCGATCGTGACGGCGGCGGCGCCGAACCGGTAGGCGCGAGTGGAATCCGTGCCTGAAAAGGAGAATCCGGCGATAACGGTGGCCGCGACCGGAAGGACGGCGATGACCAGCAACGTGATGCCGAAGAAGGTTTCGTAGATCCTGCGGTCGAAACCCAGACCGGAGGAGAACAGCTGAACAGCGCCCGCGACGACGAGAAGTCCGCCCAGCGTCAGGGAAAGCGGGCTGAGCCGGAAGTTCGTCTGGCGCCACTGCTCGGCGGGAACCCACGCCGAAAGCACCGTCACGCCGAACCACAACGCCGCGGCCGCGACGTAAACGGTGTCGATGGCGAACTCAACGCCGGACCGCCCGAGCGAGGTTTCGAGCACCACCAGAGCGGCGAGCGCGAGACCGGCCCAGCGCCCCGCCGATGGCCGGCGGATCAGCACGGGAATGGCCAAGGCCAACAGGATGTGCACGATCAACGCGACGACGTTGACGTCGACGGTGACGGCCGAAATCGCGGCGAGCGCGGCGGAAACCACGCCGAGCGCGCCGATGGTGACGTACAGGCGCTTGGGCAGTTCACCCACCAGAGGGCGCAGGATCCCGCTGCCGGCAAGGAAAGCCGTCGCCAGCAGCAGGCCGAGCCGAAGCAGGACCAAGGCGATGTCGACTCCGGCCGAACCCGAGCTCGCCGGTATGACGTGGTGATCCATGGGGACCTTCCGGGGCAGTCGGGGCGGAGCCGTGGGTGGCGGGCGAACCCGCCACCCACGGCCTTCCGCGCCGAGCAGGGTTATTTGAGATCCGCGTCCGCTACGACGAACAGTTCGGAGTGCGGTTTGGCGTTGCCGAAGGACCCGTGCGGCCAGGTCTTCCGGTTGAAGTTGATCCCGACCTGTCCGGTGAACTCGTCCCGGAAGTTCTGGTCGACGCCGAGCTTTCCGTCCTCGCCGAGGTTCAGCAGGTTGACCTTGTGGTCACCGTCCAAACCGGACCGTGCGACGAAGTAGTTCGACACCGCGAGGTGCTGCGGCTTGTCGGTTTCGTGGTAGTACCCGTCGTCACCGAGCACGAAGTTGTCGTACGCGCCCCAGTGCGGGCCACCACCCGGCGTGCCGGGGTTGATCGGCGCCGCGCCGACGACGGTCGGCAGGTCGCCGCCACCGCCCTGCTGGGACTTCTCCTTCGTGTCGATCCGGCCGTTGATGTTCTCGACCTTGTCGCCCGCTGCCAGCAGCTTCTGGATGTCGAGGACGTACACGCCGCCGGTGGTGCCGGGGTCGTCCGGGCCGAGCGCGCCCTTCTGACGTCCGGTGATCGCGCGGTAGAGGTACTTGTCGTCGGGACTGGTCTGGATCCAGCCACCGTTCGACCCGCCGCCGTTGGAGTCGTTGTTCGGGTAGATCGCCTTGTTCGCGGCGCCGTCGTCGAACACCTGGATCCAGTGCGGCTCCTTGGCGGTGATGTCCGGTGTGTAGAACACCGCGCCGCCCTGCATGGTCTGGGCGAAGGCGCCCTTGTGACCGGGCAGGTTGGTCACCGTGGTCTCCATGACCGCGCGGCTTTCGGCGTGCAGCGGGTCCGCCGGGTCGGCGCGGGGGCCGTCCGGCAGGTACGAAACCGCCTTGAGCTTCGGCTTGTTGCGGTCGGAGATGTCCCAGGTCCGGACCGTCGGTCGCCGCAGGTACGGCGACGGCTGCTTCACCGGGTCGAGAATGATGTTGCGCGGCTCGGCGTAGTCACTGGTGACCAGGGTGTTGAGGTCCTCGCGGGCCTGGATGCCGTGCGGGTTGGCGCAGGTCGGCTTGTCCAGTTGCGGGAGGTTGTCGCACAGCTTCTTGTTGTCGCCCTGCGGGGTGGCCGCCGGGGATTCGGAAAGCACCTGCGCGTTCTGGTCGAAGCGGACGACCTCACCGGGACTGCCGGCGAAACCGTTGCCCACCACGGTGGAACCGTTGGCGTAGGTGTGCGGGCCGGGGACGACCGGACCACCCATGTACGTGCCGTACGCGGTTCCGTCCTTGAGCACCCAGTACGCGTCCGGCACGGAGCCGCCGAGCGTCTGGGTCGGAAGGCTGACGCCCTTGAGCTTCAGTTGCGGCAGCGCGGAGACGTCGAAGGCGTACGTCGCGGCGGCGAACAGCGCGCCCGCGTAGATCGTGTCGCCCTTGTGCCACACGTACTGCATGTGGTGCGGCTCGTTTTCGACGAGCGGGCCGACGGTGGCGGTGTTGACCACCTTGCCGTAGGTCGGCGAGCCCTGCGTCGCGTCGATCACGGCGAGGAAGTCCGGACCGGGCAACGCGTTCTTGATCTTGTTCAGGCCGCCGCCGAGCGAGCCCGGCAGGTTCTTGACGTCCTTGACCAAGGTGTCGGCGATGTTCTCGTCACCGGCCCAGACCAGCAGCCACTTCTTGCGGTTGCCGTCGGCGCCTCGCGTCGACGCGGCGACGTCCTTGGACACCAAGTGGTTCTGGACCCAGTAGTCCTTGCCGTCTGCCGCCTTCTTGGCGTCTTTGACGACCTGGACATCGGCATAAGCACTCGTGGCGGAACCGGTATAGGTCACCGTGCCCACGGCGAGCGCCGCCGCCATGGCGCCTATCACCACTTTTCGCCACTCTTTTCGCCAGCTAGGCGAGTTGGATAGCATTCTTACTCCCTGTTTTCGCTACCGAAGCGCCAGACAATTGGCACACCTCTCCCCTGTTTCCGCGCAGGCCGGACCGCCACGGATCAAAGGAAAGCAATCAACCGCCGATTCACCCTGGGGAACCGTTGCGGCACAGAGGAAAGCGTCAGCGCACGAAGAACGGGCGCAGCCGTTCAGGATGCGCTTATGCGTTTACGTGCGGCGAGCCGGAAAGAGTCAGGAATCCATACACAGCGCGCTTGCTTGCTGTCGCAAGTCAACGTGCCGGCGCCACACCAAGGCGACTGGGGATTGCATGAGCGAAATACTCGTGTGAAGGCGTCAAGGTGTCAATCTCGTGATCAAAGAATGGGACACGACTCGGTCGAGTGAATTTCCCACCATGCGGATGGCCCATTAGGCCGAATGGGTGGCGATTTTCCGAGCAGTGGGAATTAGGCCACCTGGCGGCATCACTACAGGTCACAGCGACCCAGTAACCTGGGTCCGGCGTACGCCACGGCGTTACGAGTTCGTTATCGACTCTCGGGAACTTGCCCTGACCACCGCACGATCGGCGGGTCCATGCGGCCTCCGGACACGGTAAGACAGGCGCATGCCGAAGACGTTCAGAAGGGCACTGGCCGTTGCCGCCCTCGCCGTACTCACCGCGATTCCCGTGCCCGCACAAGCTTCCGAGAAGAAAGCGCCGCCGGAGTTCGTCGCGCTCTCCGATGTCGCACCGACGATCCTGCACGAGATCCGGTACCGCGGGCAGCACAACTTCGTCGGCCGCAAGATCGACGGCTACCTCGAACCGCTGTGCATCCTGACCCGCCAGACCGCGGAAGGGCTGCGGACGGCCCAGCGGCAACTGCTGAAGCAGGGCTACACCCTCAAGGTGTACGACTGCTACCGCCCGCAGCGCGCCGTCGACCACTTCGTCCGGTGGGCCAAAGACCTCGACGACGAGAAGATGAAGGCGGAGTTCTACCCGAACGTCGCGAAGGACCGCCTGTTCGAAGACGGCTACATCGCGGAGAAGTCCGGGCACAGCCGCGGGAGCACGGTGGACCTGACGATCGTGAAGCTGCCGCCGCACCCGCAGCGGCCCTACCGCCCGGGTGAGCGGCTGGTCCCTTGCTTCGCGCCGGACCGGTTCCCGGACAACATGGCCGACATGGGGACCGGCTACGACTGCTTCGACACGCTCTCGCACACCGAGGACCTGCGGATCACCGGAGAGGCCCGGGCGAACCGGCAACTGCTCAAGGGCACGCTCGCGACGGCCGGGTTCCGGAACCTCGCCGAGGAGTGGTGGCACTACACGTTCAACGCGGAGCCCTACCCCGCCACGTTCTTCGACTTCCCCGTCACCCGGCGCTCCCTGACCTGCCCCTGACCTGCACTTCCCCTCCCGCCGACTTGCGTTTAGCCCCCAAATCGCGATCCGGCGGGAGAGCGGCCCGCGTGCGGACAGATCGCAATTTGGGGGCTAAACGCAAGTCGTGGCGGCAGGGTCAGTCGGGCTGGCGGCGACGGCGGGAGGCGAGGATCAGCGCCACGCCGAGGGCCAAGGCGACCAAGGTGAAAGCACCCAGGCCGAGGACGTCGGCACCGGTGCTGGCCAGAGCGGCGTTGCCGCTCTGGCCACTGCCGGAGCCCGGGGCTCCGGACGTCGGGGCAGGAGGCGTGGGGGTCACGCCACAGTTCGGGACCTGGGTCGGCACGGCAGGCGGCGGCGCCTCGCCGGGCTCGGCCTGGATCCACCGCCGGTCGGGCTTTCCCGCCGAGGCCCTGACGATGATCGACTCCGGGTTGTCACCCGTGGTCCGCCAGCCCGGAGGCGGCAGAAGGTACAGCCAGTGCTTCGGCCCCGGCACGACGTCGTGGAACTCGAAGTCCCCGTTCGCGTCGGTCGTCTGCTCGCCCACGACCGGGCAGGCCCCATCGGAGACGAGCACGACCCTCACTCCGGCGAGTCCCTGGTACGGCTTGTCCTCGCCGGGAACGTGGTACAGGTGGCCGGCGACGGTGGCCTTGGCTCCCGACACCGGCGCCTTGTCGCTGGCCTGCGCGTGGTTTTCGATGTCGACACCGCGATAACCGAAGTCGCAGTCCACCTTCAGGATGCCGCGGTCGAAGGCCGCGTCCGGTACTGGAGAGGACACGGCGAACGTACGCGTCTGGCCAGGAGCGATCGTCACGCCGTTCGCGTGATAGCCGATGGGTCCCCAGCCGGCGCCGCCTCCCAACGAAAAGGGATCGCCGATCCGGTTGCATTCGGCCACGACGCCGATGAGCGGGATCGGGCCGGAATTGGACAACGTCACGGTGAGGCGTGCCAGTTCGCCCTTCGTGTAGTCGTGTCTGTTGAAGGCCACGGATGCCTTGAGCGCGCCGTTCAACGGCGGAGCCCCGCGAAGGAGCAGATCCTTCTTGTCCGGCCTGATCTGGACGACCTCCCACGGGAACAGCCAGCCCTTGATCATCTCGCCGCCGAGGTGGTACTTGGCGGCCGGGACGTCCCCGAAGTCCACCCGTCCGTCGGCATCGCTCGTGGCCGTGTACTTGGCGGGGCCGTTGGCGTACTGCAAGGTGATGGCGGTGTCGGCCAGCCGCTCCCCTTCGTCGGGCGCGCCGTTGCCGTTCTTGTCACCGAAGAGAAGTCCCGCCGCATGGCCGGCGACCCTGGTGACACGGACGCTCGTGTCGAAGTAACCGACGCTGGGTCCGGCGCCGCGTCCCGAGTCCAGGCTGAGGAAGCCGCGCAAGATCGCGGTGTCGTTCTCGATGTCCGTGAGCTGCCCGGTGACCTTGACTTCGTAAGCCGCCCCTGGCTCGAGCGTCACACCCGGACTGTGCCCGAACGGCCCCCAGCCGTCCGCCTCGCTCGTCCCCATGATTTTCAGGCTGCCCGGCTCATGGGGGAAGTAGTTGATCTTGAGCCCGGCCAAACGACCGGCGCTGATGTTCTTGACCCTGAACACGAACCGGACGTCCTCGTCGGTCCGATAGGACGGCTTGTCGAAGACGAACGTCGTCTCGACCTTCTTCTGCACCGCAGGGGCGGCGGGAGGGTCCTGTTCCGCGGGCTTCGAAGTCTGCGGGGGTGTCGAACTGGGCTCCGGAGCAGTGGGCCCGCTCGGCGGTTCGGGCGATGCCTGCGCGCTGGAGGTCGGCGCCGGAGGTTCCGGATCAGCCAGGGCGGGCGCGGCGAACACGCCGGTCAGCGCCGAGACGATCGCCAGCGTCGCGAGATGGATCGCCGCGATACGCGCGACCGATGTCTTGTTCACGCCGAGCCACCCCTGATCACCCGTGGAAACGCGCCAAGCCCCCGGCCGCGCGGAACGGGATCACTCTAACGTGAACCAATGCGGCGACCTGCGCCGAAACCGGCAACCGCCCCCGGCCCACGCGCCGACTTGCGTTTAGCCCCCAAATCGCGATCCGGCGAGAGAGCGGCCCGCGTGCGGACAGATCGCGATTTGGGGGCTAAACGCAAGTCGTGGCGGCAGGGTCAGTCGGGCTGGCGGCGACGGCGGGAGGCGAGGATCAGGGCCGCGCCGAGGGCCAAGGCGACCAAGGTGAAAGCACCGAGGCCGAGGACGTCGGCGCCGGTGCTGGCCAGGGCGGCGTTGCCGCTTTGGCCACTGGCAGAGCCGGGCTGCTGTCCGCCGGGTACAGGAGCGGGAGGGGTGGAGGTCACGCCACAGTTCGGAACCTGGGTCGGCACGGTGGGCAGCGGCGCATCACCGGGCTCGACCCCGATCCACCGCCGGTCAGGCTGCTCCACCGGGCCCGTGACAATGGTCGATTGCGGGTTTTCGGCTGTGGTCCGCCAGCCTTGAGGCGGCAAGAGGTACAGCCAGTAGTCCGGTCCCGGCGCCACGTTGTGGAACTCGAAGTTCCCGTCCGCGTCGGTCGTCTGCTCACCCACGACCGGGCAGGCCCGTTCGGACACGAGCACGACCTTCACCCCGGCGAGCCCCTTCAGCGGCTTGCCCTCCCCGGGTTCGTGGAACACGAAGCCGCGAACGGTGGCCTTTCCACCCGAAACCGGCGCCTTGTCACCGGCCTGCGCGTGGTTTCCGATGTCGACACCGCGATAGCCGAAGTCGCAGTCCACCTTCAGGATGCCGCGGTCGAAGGCCGCGTCCGGCACCGGATCGGACACCTGGAACGTGCGCGTCTGGCCGGGAGCGATCGTCACCCCGTTCGCGAAATAGCTGAGTGGTCCCCACCCAGCGCCGCCCCCCACGGAGAAATCATCACCGATGCGGTTGCACTCGGCCACGATGCCGGTGAGCGGGATCGGGCCGGTGTTGGACAGCGTCACGGTGATGCGGGCGAGCTCGCCCTTCGTGTAGTCGTGTCTGTTGAAGGCCACGGATGCCTTGAGCGCGCCGTTCAACGGCGGAGCCCCGCGGATGAGCAGATCCTTCTTGTCCGGCCTGATCTGGATGGTCTCCCAGGGGAACAACCAGCCCTTGATGACCTCACCTTCGAAGACGTACTTGGCGGCCGGGATGTTCCCGAAGTCGATGCGGCCTCTCGCGTCGCTCTTGGCCGTGTACACCTTGGTTCCGTTGGCGTACCGCAGGTTGAGGGTGGTGTCGGCCAACTGTTCACCGCTGTCGAGCAGGCCGTTGCCGTTCTTGTCGCCGAACACGACTCCTGCCGAGTGACCGGCGATCTTCTCGACAGGGACGGAGGAGTCGAAATAGCCGATGCCGAGTCCGTAGCCCTGCCCCGTGTCGGCGCTGACGAAGCCTCGGACGGTCGCGATGGCCTTCTCGACGTCCTTGATCTGCCCGGTGACCTTCACCTCGAAGGTCGCCCCCGGCTCTAGCGTCACGCCCGGACGGCTTCCGAGCTGTCCCCAACCCGGCCACTGCGGAGCCGGGCCGGGCGGGACGCTCACATCGGTCGGTCCCATGAAGTCGTGGACGACCCGAAGACCCACCAGGGGTGCGGAGACGATGTTCTTGACCTTGAAGGTGAACCGGACGTCCTCGTCGGTCCGATACCGCGGCTTGTCGAAGACGACCTTCGCCTCCACCAAGGTTTGGGCCGCGGGGGCGACAGGCGGATTCGGTGCCTCAGGCTTCGAGGGCTCAGGGGCGGTCGAACTGGGAGCGCTCGGCTCAGGTGCCGCGGACGTGGTCGGCGTCGCCGAGGTCGGCGCCGGAGGCTCCGGATCCGCCATGGCAGGCGAGGCGAGCGCCGCCGTGGCCGCCAGCGCCGCGAGATAGATCGACACAGTACGCGCGATGGATCTCGCGCCAAGCCGTTTGGTCACGCCGAGTCACCCCTGATTACCCGTGGAAACGCGCAAATCCCCGACCGCGCGGAACGGACTCACTTTAACGTGACTTTCGGAAGTTAAGACCCCTTACGAGCGAATGAAGCAAAGCCGCGACCTGCCCGGATCGCGATTTGGGGGCTAAACGCAAGTCGTGGCGGCGGGGTCAGTCGGGCTGGCGGCGACGGCGGGAGGCGAGGAGTAGGCCGGCACCGAGGGCGAGGGTGACCAGAGTGAAGGCACCGAGGCCGAGGACGTCGGCGCCGGTGCTGGCCAGGGCGGCGTTGCCGCTTTGGCCGCTGCCGGAGCCGGGCTGTCCGCCGGGTGCGGGAGCGGGAGGGGTGGGGGTCACGCCACAGTTCGGGACCTGGGTCGGCACGGTGGGCAACGGCGCATCACCGGGCTCGACCTCGATTCCCACTTTGGCTCCGACTTTGCCCTGGGCGATGAAGAGGATCGAGGTCGGGTTGTCGTACTTGATCCGCCAGCCCTGGGGCGGCAGGAAGTACAGGCGATAGTCGGGCCCCGGGGCCACGTTCGGAATCTCGAAGTGGCCCTTCGCGTCGGTCACCTGCTCGCCCGCGACCGGACATTTCTCGTCGGAGACGAGCACGACCTTCACCCCGGCGAGGCCCTGCCGCGGCTTGCCCTGGCCGGGGTCGTGGACGACATCGCCGACGACACTGGCCCTGGCACCCGGCACCGCGGCCTTGGCGTTGGCCGTCGGACGGTTGTCGAAGCCGACCTCGCTGTAACCGAAGTCGCAACCTGCCCCGATGTACCCATGCGCGAAAGCGTCGTCCGGCACAGGTTCGGACACGTTGAACGTGCGCGTCTGGCCGGCGGCGATCGTCACTCCGCCCGCCTTACGGCTGAGCGGCCCCCAGCCCGGACCACCCTTCAGGCCGAAGGACACGTCGACGCGGTTACACCTCGCTTCGATTTCGGTCAGCGGGATCGGCCCGGAATTGGTCAGCGTCACGACGAGGCGCGCGAGCTCGCCTTTTTTGTAGCTGTCCCTGGTGAAGGCGATCGATGCCGTAAGCGCACCATTCAACGGCGGAACCGACCGGAAGAGCAGTTCCTTCCCGTCCGGTCGGATCTGGACGGTCTTCCAGGGAACCAGCCAGCCCTTGATCTCGTCACCGCCACCGTAGGTGTACTCGGCGGCCGGAATGCTTCCGAAATCGATCCGTCCGTCGGCAGCGCTCGTCGCCGTGTATTCGGCCGGACCGTTGATGTACCTCAAGGTGTGGGTGACGCCGGCCAGCTGTTCACCTTGGTCGACCACGCCATTGCCGTTCTTGTCGCCGAACGCGACGCCTGTCACGCGGCTGGCGACCGCGATGACGCGGATGCTGGAGCTGAACTCGCCGACGCTGAGCCCGACACCGTTGCCCATGTCGACGCTGACGAAGCCATGGAGGGACGCGGTGTCCTTTTGGATGTCCTTGACCTGCGCGGTGACTTTCACTTCCGTGCTCGCCCCAGGCTCGAGCGTCACCCCGGGATCGCGTCCGAGCGGCCCCCATCCGTAGCCGTCCTCCTGGCCCTTCGAGACGATGGACAGGGCGGCCGGCTCCTGCAAGGAGTAGTTGGCCCGGAGTCCGGGCAAGCGCTCGGAGCTGATGTTCTTGACCTTGAAGGTGAACTGGACCTTCTCATCGGTCCGAATGGACGGCTTGTCGAAGACGATCGTCGTCTCGACCCTCCGCCCCATGACGGCGACGGGTTCCGCTGGCTTCGAAGTCTCCGGCGCGGTCGAGCTGGGCGCGCTCGGCTTCGGCACCGCGGAACTGCTCGGTACTTCGGACGTCGCCGGCGCATTGGAAGTCGGTGCCGGAGGCTCCGGATCCGCCGCGGCGGACACACCGGTCAGCGCCGCGGTCATCACGATCGTCGCCAAAGAGATCGACGCGGTACGCGCGACAGATCTCGCGCCCAGCTTTCTTTTCACGCAGAGCCACCCCAGATCACCCCATGGAAACGCGCAAAGCCCCCGAGCCGCGCGGAACGGGATCACTCTAACGTGACTTTCGGCGGTTAAGACCCCTTACGAGTCAATGAAGCAAAGCCGCGACCGCCCGGAAACGGGAAAGGCCCCCGCCGGATCGGCGAGGGCCCTTCTCGTGGATTTCGCTTCGGTCAGCGGAAGTCGCGGCCGAAGTCGTAGTCGTCCAGCGGCACCGCGGCGCCCGGCGTGGAGCCGAAGACGTCCGGGGTGTAGTAGCCGTCGTCGTAGGACGGGATCGCGTAAGCGGCGACCCGCGCCTCTTCGGTCGGCTGCACCTGGATGTTGCGGTACTTGTTGATCCCGGTACCGGCCGGGATCAGCTTACCGATGATCACGTTCTCCTTGAGGCCCACGAGCCTGTCCGAACGGCCGTTGATGGCCGCGTCGGTCAGGACACGCGTGGTCTCCTGGAACGAAGCCGCCGACAGCCACGAGTCCGTGGTCAGCGAGGCCTTCGTGATCCCCATCAGCACCGGGCGACCCGAAGCGGGCTCGCCACCCTCGGCGACCGACGCGCGGTTCTTCGCCTCGAACTTGGTCCGCTCGGGCAGCTCGCCCGGCAGGAAGTCCGTGGCACCGGAGTCGATGATCGTCACGCGGCGCAGCATCTGCCGCACGATGACCTCGATGTGCTTGTCGTGGATCGACACACCCTGCGCCCGGTACACCTTCTGGACCTCGTCCACGAGGTGCATCTGCGCCTCGCGCGGCCCCATGACCCGCAGAACCTCGTGCGGGTCGGGAGTACCTTCGAGCAGCTGCTGGCCGACCGACACGTGGTCGCCGTCGCCCAGCGGGCCGTTCGGGGTGTTCGCGAGCCGCTGACGCTTGGACAGCTTGTCGAAGACGATCTCTTCGCTGCCGTCGTCCGGGATCAGCGTGATCTTCCAGAACCGCTCGCTCTCCTCGATGCGCACCCGGCCATCGACGTCGGCGATCGGCGCCTTGCCCTTCGGGACCCGGGCCTCGAACAGCTCCTGGACACGGGGCAGACCGGTCGTGATGTCGTCACCGGCGACACCACCCTGGTGGAACGTACGCATCGTCAGCTGCGTACCCGGCTCACCGATCGACTGGGCCGCGACGATACCGACGGCCTCGCCGACGTCGACGAGCTGACCGGTCGCCATGGACCGGCCGTAGCAGGTGGCGCAGATACCGACGGCCGACTCACAGGTGAGGACCGAACGGACCTTGACCTTGACGATCCCGCTCGAGACGAGCTTGTCCAGGGCCGGGTCGCCGATGTCGTCACCGGCGTTGAGCACGACGTTGCCCTTGGCGTCGACCGCGTCGGTCGCCAGGTTCCGCGCGTACACGCTGGTCTCGACGTGCTGGTCGCGCAGGACCTTGCCGTCGCCGACGTCCTGCCCGATCGGCATGTTGATACCGCGGGTGGTGCCACAGTTGGTCTCGCGGACGATGACGTCCTGCGAAACGTCCACCAGACGACGGGTCAGGTAACCCGAGTCGGCGGTACGGAGCGCCGTGTCCGCCAGACCCTTACGGGCACCGTGCGTCGCGATGAAGTACTCCGCCACCGACAGGCCTTCACGGAAGTTGGCCTTGATCGGACGCGGGATGTACTCACCCTTCGGGTTCGACACCAGCCCACGCATACCGGCCAGCGACCGGACCTGCGTCATGTTGCCCGCCGCGCCCGACTTCACGATCATCGCGATCGGGTTGTCGTCCGGCAGCGCCGTCTCCATGATCTTGTGGACCTCTTCGGTGGCCTGCGTCCACACCTTGACGAGCTCGTTGTTGCGCTCGGTGTGCGACAGCTGACCACGCTGGTACCGCTTCTCGACCTGGTCGGCCTTGCCTTCGTACTCGTCCAGAATGGCCTTCTTGCCTGTCGGGACCAGCACGTCGGAGATCGCGACCGTGACACCCGAGCGGGTCGCCCAGTAGAAACCGGCGTCCTTCAGGCGGTCCAGGGTCTGCGCGACCTGCGTCATCGAGTACCGCTCGGCGAGGTCGTTCACGATCAGGGCCTGACGCTTCTTCGGCATCGGCTCGTTGATGAACGGGTAGTCCGCCGGCAGCAGCTCGTTGAACAGCACGCGGCCCAGGGTGGTCTCGGCCAGCCAAGCCTTGCCCGGCTCCCAGCCCTTTTCCGCGAGCCTCGCTTCGTCGGCCTTGGCGGGCTGACGATCGGTGATGCGGATCTTGACCGGAGCGTGCAGGCTCAGCGCCTTGAGGTCGTACGCCATGATCGCTTCGGCCGGCGAGGAGTAGGCGTTGCCCGCCCCCGGGTCCTTCTCGGCGAGACGGGTCAGGTGGAACAGACCGGTCACCATGTCCAGACGCGGCATGGCGAGCGGGCGGCCCGACGCCGGCGAAAGGATGTTGTTCGCCGACAGCATCAGGATGCGGGCCTCGGCCTGCGCCTCCGCGGACAGCGGGAGGTGCACGGCCATCTGGTCACCGTCGAAGTCCGCGTTGAACGCCTCGCAGACCAGCGGGTGCAGCTGGATGGCCTTGCCTTCGACCAGCTGCGGCTCGAAGGCCTGGATACCGAGGCGGTGCAGGGTCGGCGCACGGTTCAGCATCACCGGGTGACCGGTGATGACCTCTTCGAGCACGTCCCACACCTGCGGGCGTGAACGCTCCACCATCCGCTTGGCGGACTTGATGTTCTGCGCGTGGTTCAGGTCGACCAGCCGCTTCATGACGAACGGCTTGAACAGCTCGAGCGCCATGTCCTTCGGCAGACCGCACTGGTGCAGCTTCAGCTGCGGGCCGACGATGATGACCGAACGGCCGGAGTAGTCGACACGCTTGCCGAGCAGGTTCTGACGGAACCGGCCCTGCTTGCCCTTGAGCAGGTCGGACAGCGACTTCAGCGGGCGGTTACCGGGACCGGTGACCGGGCGGCCGCGGCGGCCGTTGTCGAACAGCGCGTCGACGGCCTCCTGCAGCATCCGCTTCTCGTTGTTGACGATGATCTCGGGCGCGCCGAGGTCGATGAGCCGCTTCAACCGGTTGTTGCGGTTGATGACCCGGCGGTAGAGGTCGTTCAGGTCGGAGGTGGCGAACCGGCCACCGTCGAGCTGGACCATCGGGCGCAGGTCCGGCGGGATCACCGGGACGGCGTCGAGCACCATGCCGCGCGGGTCGTTTCCGGTCATCTGGAAGGCCGCGACGACCTTGAGCCGCTTCAGCGCGCGGAGCTTCTTCTGCCCCTTGCCGTTGCGGATGGTGTCGCGCAGGTGGTCGGCCTCGGCCGAGACATCGAACTCGGCGGCCAGCTTCTGGATGGCCTCCGCGCCCATGCCGCCGGTGAAGTACTCGCCGTAGCGGTCGATGAGCTCGCGGTAGAGCAGCTCGTCGGCGATCAGCTGACGGACGTCGAGCTTGGTGAAGGTCGTCCAGACCTCCTCGAGACGGTCCAGCTCGCGACCGGCGCGGTCACGCAGCTGACGCATCTCGCGCTCGCCGCCTTCCTTGACCTTGCGGCGGACGTCGGACTTGGCGCCCTCCGCCTCCAGCTCGGCCAGGTCGGCTTCCAGCTTCTGCGCCCGGGTCTCGATGTCCGAGTCACGCTTGGTCTCGAGGTTCTTGCGCTCGACACCGATCTCGTTCTCGAGGGTCGGGAGGTCGGTGTGCCGCAGCTCGGTGTTCACACCGGTGATCACGTAGGCCGCGAAGTAGATGATCTTCTCGAGGTCCTTCGGCGCCAGGTCGAGCAGATAACCCAGGCGGGAGGGAACACCCTTGAAGTACCAGATGTGGGTGACGGGCGCGGCCAGCTCGATGTGGCCCATCCGCTCACGGCGCACCTTGGCGCGGGTGACCTCGACGCCACAGCGCTCGCAGATGATGCCCTTGAAGCGGACGCGCTTGTACTTACCGCAGTAGCACTCCCAGTCCCGGGTCGGGCCGAAGATCTTCTCGCAGAAGAGGCCGTCCTTCTCGGGCTTGAGCGTGCGGTAGTTGATGGTCTCCGGCTTCTTCACTTCACCGAAGGACCACTGACGGATGTCGTCAGCGGTGGCAAGGCCGATCCGGAGCTCATCGAAGAAATTGACGTCCAGCACGTCTTTGCATCCCCTTGGGGTTGATTCGACTAGAGGGGTTGGCGGTCGAGGCGGGACCCACGGGAGGCAGGCCCCGCCTCAGCCGGCCGTCAGTGCACGACGTCGTCCACCGAGGGCGACTCGTTGCGGGACAGGTTGATGCCGAGGTTCGCCGCGGCGCGCTCGAGGTCCTCGTCGTCGGAGTCGCGCATCTCGATCGCGGCGCCATCGCTGGATAGCACCTCGACGTTGAGGCAGAGCGACTGGAGCTCCTTCAGGAGCACCTTGAACGACTCGGGGATACCCGGCTCGGGGATGTTCTCCCCCTTGACGATCGCCTCGTACACCTTCACGCGGCCGACCACGTCGTCCGACTTGATCGTCAGCAGTTCCTGCAGCGTGTAAGCCGCGCCGTAGGCCTGCATCGCCCAGCACTCCATCTCACCGAAGCGCTGGCCACCGAACTGCGCCTTACCACCCAGCGGCTGCTGCGTGATCATCGAGTACGGACCGGTGGACCGGGCGTGGATCTTGTCGTCGACAAGGTGGTGCAGCTTCAGGATGTACATGTAGCCGACGGCGACCGGGTACGGGTACGGCTCGCCGGAGCGGCCGTCCAGCAGCGTGGCCTTGCCGTTCTGCTTGACCATGCGCTCGCCGTCGCGGTTCGGCTTGGTCGCGCCGAGCAGCCCGGTGAGCTCCTCTTCCTTGGCGCCGTCGAACACCGGGGTGGAGGTGTTCGTGCCGGGCTCGACGTCGTAGAGCTCCTCGTTGAGGTTCTTCGCCCAGTCCGGGTTGCCCTCGATCTTCCAGCCCTGCGACGCCAGCCAGCCCAGGTGAAGCTCCAGGACCTGACCGATGTTCATACGACGCGGGACACCGTGGGTGTTCAGGATGATGTCGACGGGCGTGCCGTCCTCCATGAACGGCATGTCCTCGGCGGGGAGGATCTTGCCGATGACACCCTTGTTCCCGTGGCGGCCGGCGAGCTTGTCGCCCGGCTGGATCTTCCGCTTCTGGGCCACGTAGACGCGGACCAGTTCGTTGACGCCCGGGGGCAGCTCGTCGTCGTCCTCGCGCGAGAACACGCGGATGCCGATGACCTTGCCGGTCTCGCCGTGCGGCACCTTCAGCGAGGTGTCGCGGACTTCGCGGGCCTTCTCACCGAAGATCGCGCGGAGCAGGCGCTCTTCCGGCGTCAGTTCGGTCTCGCCCTTGGGCGTGACCTTGCCGACGAGGATGTCGCCGTCGCGGACCTCGGCACCGATGCGGATGATGCCTCGTTCGTCCAGGTCCGCTAGCACTTCTTCGGAGACGTTCGGGATGTCCCGGGTGATCTCCTCGGCGCCCAGCTTGGTGTCGCGGGCGTCGATCTCGTGCTCCTCGATGTGGATCGACGTCAGCACGTCGTCCTGCACCAGGCGCTCGGAGAGGATGATCGCGTCCTCGTAGTTGTGGCCCTCCCACGGCATGACCGCGACGAGCAGGTTCTTGCCGAGCGCCATCTCACCGTTCTCGGTGGACGGGCCGTCGGCGATGACCTGACCCTTTTCAACCCTGTCGCCCTCGTTCACGATCGGGCGGTGGTTGAAGCAGGTGCCGTGGTTGGAGCGGCGGAACTTGTACAGTCCGTAGCTCTTCCGCGTGCCGTCGTCGTGCATGACCGTGATCAGGTCGGCCGAAAGCTCCTCGACCACACCGGACTGCTCGGCGATGAGCACGTCACCGGCGTCCACCGCGGCACGCAGCTCCATGCCGGTACCGACCAGCGGGGCCGAGTTACGCAGCAGCGGAACGGCCTGACGCTGCATGTTCGCGCCCATCAGCGCGCGGTTCGCGTCGTCGTGCTCGAGGAACGGGATCATCGCCGTCGCGACCGAGACCATCTGTCGCGGCGAGACGTCCATGTAGTCCACGTCCAGCGGGTCGATCAGCTCGACCTCGCCGCCCTTCTTACGGACCAGGACGCGGTCTTCGACGAAGGTGCCGTCCTCGGAGATCGGCGCGTTCGCCTGCGCCTTCACGAAACGGTCTTCCTCGTCCGCGGTGAGGTAGTCGACCTGGTCGGTGACCCGGCCCTCGACGACCTTGCGGTACGGGGTCTCGATGAAACCGAACGGGTTGACCCGCGCGTACGAGCAGAGCGAGCCGATCAGGCCGATGTTCGGGCCTTCCGGCGTCTCGATCGGGCACATGCGGCCGTAGTGCGACGGGTGAACGTCACGGACCTCCATGCCGGCGCGCTCACGCGACAGACCACCGGGGCCGAGGGCGGACAGACGACGCTTGTGCGTCAGCCCCGACAGCGGGTTGTTCTGGTCCATGAACTGCGACAGCTGCGAAGTACCGAAGAACTCCTTGATCGCCGCCACGACGGGACGGATGTTGATCAGGGTCTGCGGCGTGATCGCTTCGACGTCCTGGGTGGTCATCCGCTCGCGGACGACGCGCTCCATCCGGGACAGACCGACCCGGATCTGGTTCTGGATGAGCTCGCCGACGGTGCGGAGACGACGGTTGCCGAAGTGGTCGATGTCGTCGGTCTCGACCGGGATGGTCTGGTCGCCGACGGTCACCTTGTCCTCGCCGGCGTGCAGCCGGACCAGGTACTCGATCGTCGAGACGATGTCCTCTTCGGTCAGCGTCCCGGTGTCGTACGGCGTGGTGAGGGCGAGCTTCTTGTTGACCTTGTACCGGCCGACCTTGGCCAGGTCATAGCGCTTCGGCTTGAAGAACAGGTTCTCCAGCAGCGTCTGCGCGCTCTCCTTGGTGGGGGGTTCGCCCGGGCGCAGCTTGCGGTAGATGTCGAGCAGCGCCTCATCGGTGCCGGCGGTGTGGTCCTTCTCGAGGGTGGCGAGCAGCGTCTCCGAGAAGGAGAAACGCTCACGGATCGCCTCGGTGGTCCAGCCGAGCGCCTTCAGCAGCACGGTGACGGGCTGGCGGCGCTTGCGGTCGATGCGGACGCCGACGGTGTCGCGCTTGTCGACGTCGAACTCGAGCCAGGCACCCCGGCTCGGGATGACGCGGACGTTGAAGACGTCCTTGTCGGTGGTCTTGTCGACGCTGGTGTCGAAGTACACGCCAGGCGAACGGACCAGCTGCGACACGACGACACGCTCGGTGCCGTTGATGACGAAGGTGCCCTTGTCGGTCATCACCGGGAAGTCGCCCATGAAGACCGTCTGGCTCTTGATCTCGCCGGTGTTGTTGTTCACGAACTCGGCGGTCACGAACAACGGGGCCGCGTACGTCATGTCCTTGTCCTTGCACTCCTCGACGGAGGCCTTGACCTCGTCGAAGCGCGGGTCGGAGAAGGACAGCGACATGGATCCGGAGAAGTCTTCGATCGGCGAGATCTCGTTGAGGACCTCTTCCAGGCCACCGACCGGGTTTTCTTCACCTTCTTCGACGCGGCGTTCGAACCACGCCTCGTCGCCGGTGAACCATTCGAAGGACCTGATCTGCACGTCGAGCAGGTTCGGGGTGCTGAGCGGCTCGCGAATCTTTGCGAAGGAGACCCGTGTGGGGGCTCCCGGGATTCCCGTGGACTCCGAGCGAGATACAGCCGAGGTGGTCGCAGCAGTGGCCTGGTTCGCGGGAGAGACTGCCAAGATGCGTCCTTCCGGGGACAATGAGCGGTGAGCAGCCGTGTCAGCAACAGCTGATGCGGTCTGTCAAGGGTGCCGTGTGCCCACTACTCTAACTACCGGCTCCGGGCAGCCTGAAAGAGGGCAGCGCAAAGAAGCAGTCTAGCCCGAACGTCACGGTATGTCCAGGGGGCGCTCCTGATGGGGCCCAGCCTGCATCGCAACGTCTTCAGGTATGCCTCTCCTCGGCTTCCCCGGACCGTCCCTCCCGCAAGGGCACCGCCGGTTCTCACCGTTGGCAGTAAGCGTGACCCCAGGCGGGCTCGGAGTCAAGATGCCACGCAGTGGTCCCGCCGGTTGGCGCAGCGTCGAAGAAGCCACGCACAGGGTGACGAACGGCGGCGCTCATCCCGGTTACCGCCCGATACCCGCAGGTGACGGCCTCGGGGTGCCGACCTGCGTTTAGCCCCCAAATCGCGATCCGGCGGGCGGAGCGATCCGCAGAGTCACCAGTCGGGGACGTCAGGTCCGGCGAGGGACCGCTCTCGTGTGGCCGCTGTGACCGGTGAGCCGTCTGATGCGGCACACAGGAAAGGCCCCCAGATCGCGATTTGGGGGCTAAACGCAAGTCCGGGCGCCTGCGGGCTGGAGTCGGGCGGCGTTAGGCCGTGAGGGCCACCCTCAGGGACTCTGAGTCCCTGAGGGTGGCCCTCACGGCGATCACGACGCTTGCGCACGGGCGGGAGGGTCTGACGCAAGTAGAGGACTAATCGCGGCCGTCATCGCTCGCGGCACCGACGGTCGAGACCGAGGGCACCGGATCGCGATTTGGGGGCTAAACGCAGGTCCGGGCTACTTGCTGGGGGCGGGGGAAGCGGGGGCCGAGGGGGCAGGGGCGCCGGGGGTGGGCGGAGCGGCGTAGGTGTTCATCGCCGTGATCTTCCACTTGTCGCTCTGCAGCTCGGCGTTCAAGTGAAGCTGCGCGCTCCCGGCGGTGGTCTTGTTCGTGTCGGCCCGTGTCGAGCTCTGGTCGACGAACACCATCACGTCGGCCCGGTCGCCCTCCAGCCGGATGACGGCGCTGCGGGTGACCTTGCAGGTCACGACCATCTTCTGCTGCGGAGCGAGCCGCTTGACCTCGCCCATCAGCAGGTTGTACTTCGCCCGGACGTCGTCGTTGACCAGCAGATCGCCCGCCGCGGTCTCGGTCTTCGCGATGTTGTTGTAGTCGTACGAGAAGAGCGCCTCGGTCGCCTTCGCGACCTGGTCCTTGACCTGCGCGGTCTTCGCGACGTCCAGCAGCGCGGTGTTGTCCGTCGAGTTCGACACGTCGTCGCCCTGGATCTTGAAGAGCACCGCGGCCGCGGCCAGCAGCAACCCGACGACGACCAGCGCGCCCGCCAGCACCAGCTGCCTGGACACCGGCCGCTTCGTCTTCACCGGCTCCGCATCGGAGGCAGAACCGGCGGCCTCCGCCTCGGCCTCTTCGATGTCGTCCGGCTTCGCCTGGACGGCGGCGCGAGCCTTCGCGCGCGGGCTGGGCTTCGCGGGCGTCTCGTCGTCTTCAGGAGCCTCAGCGTCTTCGGCGGTCTCAGCGTCTTCAGTGGCTTCAGTGGCCTCAGGAGCCTCGGTGACCTCAACAGCCTCCGGAACCTCCTCCACGGCGATCTCGTCGGCCTCAGGAGCCTCTGGGGCCTCGACAGCGGCGACCTCGGGCTCCGGACGCGGCGCGGGTCGCGGCGACGGACGCCGGACCGGAGCAGGCGTCTCCTCCGAAACCTCGGAAACGGAGTCCACGGAGTCGACAGACGAGGCCGGCGACTCGGCGGCACCGGGCCGGCGCAGACCGGCCACCCGGGGGCGGCGCACCGGCGGAGTGCTGCGAGGGGGCTGGCGGCGGGAGGGGGGCACTACAGGACTCCGTTCTAGGTGACGCTCTTACTGGCCGGCCGCGACGAGGGGCACGTTGTCGATCCCGGACAGCTTCCACTCCTCGCCGACCCGGGTCATCGAGACCTCCAGGCGCAGCGCCTTCGAGCTCGATTTGTCGCCTTGGGTGACCTGGGTGGTGATGGCGGCGAGGAAGCTCGCCTTGCCCTCGTGGTCGTCGAGTTCCTCGACCGCGATGTCCTGGATCGTGGTCGCGACCTTGGTCTTCGCGTCGCCGAGCGCCTTGCGATACGTCGGCTCCAGCTGCTTCAGCTGCTCGGCCATCTTGTCGTCGGAGACGGCCTTCTGCCGGTTGAAGAACTCGTCGAGGTTCTCGAAGTCGACCTCGGTGTAGGCCTTGATCGCGGTGCCGCCCGCCTTGACGACGTCGTCCCGCGAGCGAGCCAGATCGGCGTTGTCGTCGGCGGAGGCCACCGCCCACAGGGCACCGAAGATCGCAGCGGCGATGAACGCCGCGAGCGCGAACGCCGCCGCGCCAAGGACCAGGGTCCGCGATCGGGAAGAACTCATGACACTCCAGGGTAGGTATGCGGTCTCGTACTCAGCCGGGCAGGCCCAGCAACGCTCCGAGGCTGGTCAGGCTGACACCCGGGCTCTGCAGGACGCTCGGCATGCCCTGCGCCGCACGCAGGCTCGCCAGTTCCTCGGCCGAGCGGCCGGCGTTCGCGGCGACCTCGCCCTGCGACGGGATCTGCGGAACACCGTTGTACGGCACGTTCTGCGAGCCGCGCACGTTGATCGGGCTGCCCTTCGGCTCGGCGCAGTACGCGTCGTCCTTCGGCGGGCGCACCGTCGTGTCGGTGCCTTCGCGGTACTTGTCGAGCCCGACGTAGCCCTTCGTGCAGGACGGCGGGTTGAACAGGTTGAGCGCGAGCCCGAGGTGCGCGGTGCCGTCCTTGGCGACGCTGTTCGCGCCCGCGGCCAGCACCGGGTAGGTCACCAGGCCCTGCTCGAGGCCGTCGAGCCGGGTCACCAGCAGGTTCGACGTCGTGAGCAGGTTCGCGGTCAGCGCGCCGAGTCCCGGACCGGATTCCGCGAGGACCTCGCTGATCTGGGTCGCGACCTGCGGCGTGATCCCGATCAGCTTCCGGATGTCGGCGTCGGAGTTCTTGAGCTGGCCGGACAGCTTGTTGAGGTCGGCGCTGAACGACTTCATGGAGCTCGCCATGTCGTTCTGCGTGTCGAGGACCTGGCCGCCCTTCTCCAGCAGCTGGACGGTCTGCGGCAGGTACTCCTGCGCCGTCGCGGTGAAGCTGCGGGCGGTGTCGAGCAGCGTCTGCAGGTCCGGGCCGGTGCCGTTGAAGGCGTTGTACGACTCGTCGACGACCTTGCGCAGCGAATCGGTCGGGACGGACGCCGCGAGGCTGTCGAGGTCGCCGATGAGCTGTTCGGTGGGCACCGGGGTCTTGACCTTGTCGGCCGGGATGACCGACCCGGTCCGCAGGAAAGGCCCGGCATCGCCGCGGGGCCGCAGGTCGACGAACTGCTCGCCGACCGCGGACCGGTTCGCGACGACGGCGTCGAGGTCGCTCGGCACCTGCGGGGCGTCCGGGGCGATGTTGAGGTCGGCTTCCAGCCCGGTCTTGGTCAGGCGCAGTTCGCCGACGCGGCCGATGTTGAAGCCGCGGTAGGTGACCTCGGCGTTCTGGAAGATGCCGCCCGACTGCTTGAGTTCGAGCTTCACCGTGTAGCCCTCGTTGCCGAAGACCTGGCCGAGGCCGGCGAACCGGATCAGCGCGTACACGATGGCGACGACGGAGATGATCACGAAAGCGACCAGCTGGATCTTCGTCCTGCGGATCAGCATCAGCCCGCACCTCCCGACAGCAGCCCGAAGATTCCGGCGGGTCCGGTCTGTTGCGGTTGCCCGCCGCCCTGCGGCGCCCCCGCCTGGTTACCGGCGACACCGCCGACGCTGTCCGGGATCGGCAGCGGCGGATTCACCCCCGGCCCTTCGGTCCCGCCGGTCAGCCCGGGCACCGGGATGACGTCCTTGAGCGGGTTTTCGCGGCTGCGGCCGAGGTTCGCGAGGATCTCGTTGAGATTCAGGTCGACCTTCGCGAACAGGTTGAAGTAGTCGCCCTTGACGCCGTCGTAGGAGGCGTCGCTGAACGGGAAGGTCAACAGGATCTCCAGCGCCTTGGGCAGATCCGAACCCGCCTCGCCGAGCTTCTGCAGCGTCGGCTGCAGGGCCTTGAGGTCGGCGACGAGGTCGTCCTTGCTCTTGTTCACCGTGTCGGTGGCGACGCCGGAGAGGTTGTTGAGCGCGTTGAGCATGGTCACCAGCTGGCCGCGCTGCTGTTCGAGCACGCCGAGGCCGGGCCCGAGGTTGTCGACCGCGCCGACCAGCTTGTCCTTCTGGCCGTTCAGCGTGAGCGAGAGCCGGTTCAGCCCGTCGAGTGCCCGCGTGATGTTCGCGGACTGCTTGTCCAGGTTCGTCACCAGCTGGTTGGTGTTGTTGAGCAGCGCCTTGAGTTCCGGCGCGCGGCCGCTCGTGGCGTTGTTGAGTTCCTTGGTGATCGTGTTGAGCTGCTCCACGCCACCGCCGTTGAGCAGCAGCGAAAGCGCGCCGAGCAGCTCCTCGACCTCGACGCTGCGGTTCGTGCGGCCCAGCGGGATCACCGCGTTGTCGGCGAGCTTGCCCTGTCCGTCGGCGGGTGCGGCCAGCTCGACGTATTTCTCACCGAGCAGGCTCGACTGCCTGACGTTGGCCAGCGCGTTCGCCGGCAGTTTCACCGCACCGTTGACCCGGAGGGTGACTTCGGCGTTCCAGCCGTCCTGGGTCAGCCCGATCGCTTCGACCCGGCCGATGGCGACGTCGTTGACCTTCACCCCGGCCTGCGGGGTCAGGTCGAGCACGTCGCGGAACTGCACCTTGACCGTGTACGGGTGGTCGCCGAGTTCGGCGCCACCGGGCAGCGGGATGTCGTAGATCCCGCTGAACCCGCAGCCGCTCAGGGTCAGCGCGGCGACCGTTCCGGCAGCAATGAGAGCGAGAGTCCTCTTCTTCATCACTTCGCCGCCGTTCCATAGAGCTGACCCGCGATGGGCAGCGGAAGCGGCGGCAGCTGGCCCGCCTGAGAGGACTGGATCACCTGCGCGATCGACGGCAGCGGCACCAGCCCGTCGACCAGCCCGGCGATCCCCTTGCACGCGTCACCCAGCACGTCGAGCGCCTCCGGGGTCTGCTTGAGCAGGTTGCACACCATCACCAGCGGCGGCTGGGTGAGCTCGTTGAGGTTGGCCCGCGCGTCGAGCGTGCCCGACGAGGCGTTGTAGGTGTTGACCAGGTTCCCGAGGCCGACCGGGGCGACGTCGAGGATCTCGGCGAGCGCGCCGCGCTGGTCGACGAGCACCTTGGTCACACTGGCCAGCTTGTCCACATTGGACTTGAGCCGGTCGCGGTTCTTCTCGACGAACGCCTGCACCGCGGTGAGTGTGTCGGACAGCTGTTTCACCGTGGCCGCGAGGTTTTCCCGCTCCCCCGAGAGGAATCCGCTGACGTCGGCGAGCTGCCGCTCGAAGTCGCGGACCTGCTTGTCGCTGTTCACCAGCGTCTGGGAGAAGGAGCCGAGGTTCTCGACGGTCTTGAACAGGTCGTCCTTGTTGCCCGACAACGTTCCCGCGGCCTGGCCGAGTTTGGTGATCGTGTCGTGCAGTGCCTGCCCGTTGCCGTCGAAGTTCTTCGCGGCGGTGTCGAGCAGGTCCGAAAGCGAACCGTTCTTGTTGGCGCCGTTGGGTCCGAGCGATTTGCTGACCCGGGAGAGGCTGGCGGCGAGTTCGTCGACTTCGAGGGGCACCTCGGTGCGGTCCAGGCCGATGACGGCGCCGTCGTCGATCCGCGCGCCGCCCTTGTAGGCCGGGGCGAGCTGCACGTAGCGGTCGCTGACCAGCGACGGCGACACGATGATCGCCTTCGCGTCGGCTGGCACCGCCACCGTGCGGTCGTATTCGAGTTCGACGCGGACCTGGTTGCCCATCGGCTGGATCCGGGTGATGGTGCCCATGTCGACGCCGAGCATGCGGACGCTGTTGCCCTCGTAAAGGCCGACGGTACCGGCGAAGTAGGCGGTCAGGTGGTTGCGGCCGGCGTCCTTGAGGGTCCACCACAGCGCGCCGGCGACCACGAGCGCGAGGACGATCGCCACGGTGAACCCGCGGGTCAGCGATTGTCCGAGACGGGTACTCATTTCTCGTAGCACCCCTTCTCGTTGATCGGCCCGAACGACGGCAGGACCAGCCCGCAGATGTAGTTGTCGAACCAGCGGCCGTTGCCGATCGTGTTCGTGAACACCCGGATGAACGGCGCGAACCGGGCGATGCCCTGGCCGAGGGCGTCCTGGTTGCGCTGCAGCATCGACGTCAGCTGGTCGAGCTGGGTGAGCACCGGGTCGAGCTGCTGGTCGTTGTCGTCGACCAGGCCCTTCAGCTGGGTGGCGAGGTTGCGCGAACCGTCCAGGAGCGCGGAGATCGCGTCCTTGCGGCGGGACACCTCGCCGAGCAGCTTGTTGCCGTCGGACAGGAGCTTCTGGAACTCGGCGTCGCGGTCGACCAGCGTCTGCGAGACCTGCCGCGTGTTGGAGAGCAGGTTCGCCAGCTGCGAGTCGCGCGTGGCGATCGTGTCCGAAAGGCGCGAAAGGCCGGTCAGGGCGCCCTTCACGTCGGCCGGGGTGTCGGCGAAGGTCTGCGAGATGACGTCGAAGCTCTGTGCCAGCTGCGTGGTGTCGATGTCGTCGACGGTCTGCGAAAGCCCACGGAAGGCGTCGAGCACGTCGAACGGCGACATCGTGCGCTCACGCGGGATGGTCGCGCTCGGGTCGAGGTTGCGCTGCCCCTGCGGGTCGAGCGCGAGGTACTTCTGGCCGAGGACGGTCTTGATCTTGATCGCCGCGCTGGTCTTGTCGCCCAGCCAGGCGTCCTTCACTTTGAAGGAGACCCGGACCTTGTCGCCGTCGAGTTCGATGTCGGAGACCTTGCCGACCTTCACCCCGGCGACGCGGACGTCGTTGTCCTTCTGCAGGCCCGAGGTCTCGGCGAAGTCCGCGCTGTAGGTCGTCCCGCCACCGATCACGGGCAGGTCCTCGGAGTTGAGCGCGGCGAGGAAACCGAGCAGCAGCACCGAAATACCGACGAGCGCGATCGGGATCGGATTGCGTTTCTGGAAGGACTTCATGCCGTGCACCTCGCCCGGTTCACCGGCAGCAGCGGCAGGTTGATCGGCTCGTTGATCAGCGGAGGCAGGGCGACGGCTCCTGTCAGTTCACAGGCGAAGAAGTTGAACCAGGAGCCGTAGTCGGCGGTGCGGGTCAGCGCCGTCACCTTCTGCGGCAGGAACTGGATGAAGTGCTCGACGATCGGCTGGCTGTCGTTGAGGTTCTTCGTCAGCGTGCCGAGCGCGGCGATGTCCTGCTTGAGCGGCTCGCGAGCTTCGCCGAGCAGGCCGGACGTCGTCTGCGCGAGGCCGCCGAGCGATTCGATGGCGTCGCCGATCGGCTCGCGGTCCGCGGCCAGCCCGGAGACCAGCTGCTGCAGCTTGACGATCAGGTCGTTCAGCTGCGGCGTGTGCTGGTTGACCGTGTCGAGCACCGAGTTCAGGTTGTCGATGACCTCACCGATCACCTGGTCCTTGTCGGCGATCGTGGTGGCCAGCGACGCGGTGTGCTGCAGCAGGCTTTCGATCGTGCCGCCCTCACCCTGCAGGACCTGGATGACCTCGTAGGACAGCTTGTTGATGTCGTCCGGGTTGAGCGCGGTGAACAGCGGCTTGAAGCCGTTGAACAGCTGTGTCAGGTCCAGCGCCGGCTTGGTCCGCTCCAGCGGGATGTTGCCGCCGGGCGCCAGAGTCTTGCCGGAGGTGTCGGTGCCCTGTTCGAGCGAGACGTAGCGCTGGCCGACCAGGTTCCGGAACTTGATCTGCGCGAGCACCCCGGCGGGCAGCTTGCGGCCGGCGTCGACTTCGAACTCGACCTCGGCCTGGCGCCGGTCGACGATGCGGACCTCCTTGACCTGCCCGACCCGGACCCCCGCGATGCGGACGTCGTCGTTGGGCAGCACCAAGGTCGCGTCGGTGAACCGCGCCTTGTAGGCGTTGGTGCTGGTGGTGTTGATGTTGGCGATGCTGATCCCGAGGATCGTGGTGAACAGCACCGTCACCACGACGAACACGCAGAGATTGATCAGCGGAGCGAGCAATCCCCTCACTGGACGTGCACCTCCGCCCCACGGTAGAGCGGACCGACGAGCAGCGAGCCCCAGCCGGGCACCTCGGCGGCGTCCATCCCGACCTGCGGGGCGACCAGCTGCGCGAGGAAGTCGGACTCGGACGTGCTGTAAGCCGGGTTACCGGCGGGAGCGCCGCCGCCGTTTCCGTTGTAGCCGCCGTAGTTGGCGAAGTTGTTGGACGGCGAGAGACCGTCGTTGGTCGAGCGGGCCGGCGGCTTGTGCGTCGTGCCGTCCTGGATCGGGCCGTCCGGCGGGTCCTGCGGGAACGGGTCCGGGAACTGCTTCAGGTCGTAACAACGCGGTCCGCGCTTGTCCTCGAACTTCGGCTCGTCCTTGCCCGGCAGGTACGGGCCGCGGTTGACGGTGATCTCGATGGTCGCGTGCAGCCCGGGCCGATTGGTCCCCTTGCCGAGCGCCTGGTCGATCTTCGGCAGCACCCCGGCCATCTGCCCCATCACGCACGGGTACTCCGGCGCGTACTTCGCCAGCAGCTCCGCCGTCGGGCGGGCGGTGTCGGCGAGGCGGATCAGGTTGTCGGCGTTGTTCTGCAGGAAGGTCTGCAGGTCCACCGAGGCCTGGGTGACGCTTCCGTAGAGGTTCGCCAGGTTCATCTTCTGGTCCACCACGGTGCGCGTGGTCGTGCTCAGGTTGTCCAAGGTCTGCACCAGATCCGGGGCGACGGCGTTGAGGTTGTCCGAGAACTCCGCGAGCTCCTTGAGGTTCTGCTGGAGCTTGGGCTCGTGCGGGTTCAGGTCGCCGACGTAGGTGCCCAGTTTCGCCAGGGTGTCGCCGAGCTGGTCGCCGCGGCCGTTGAGCGCGGTGGAAATGGCGGAAAGGGTGCTCGACAGTTTCTGCGGCTGGACCGCCTGCAGCACCGGCATCAGATGCGAGAACGCCTGCTCGAGTTCGACCGCGCTGGACGTGCGGTCCTGCGTGATGACGTCGCCCTCGGCGATCGTCGTCGTCGAAGGGGCGTCCGGGATCTCAAGGGAAACGAACCGCTCACCGAACAGCGTCTTCGGCAGGAATCGCGCCGAAACGTTCTGGGGGATCAGTTTCGCCGACTCCGGGGTCAGCGCGAGCGTGAGTTCGGCACCGTCCGGCGTCGCGGCGATGTCCCGCACCGAGCCGACGATCAGCCCGCGCACCTTCACGTCGGACTGCACCAGCAGCTGGTTCCCGATACTGCTCGACTGGAGTTTCACCTTGACCACGGGCGTGAACGCCCTTTGGTACAGCGCGATGCTCAGCGCCACCCCGCCGATGAGCACGGCGACCAAGAGCAGGCCCAGAAGCCTGCGCCGCACAGTCGCGATCATCCTGCGATCCTCACCGTGACGTCGGTTCCCCAGATCGCGAAACCGATGAAGAAGTTCATGATGGACACCGTGACGATGCTCAGCCGGACCGCCTTACCGACCGCCACACCGACACCGGCGGGGCCACCGGTGGCCCGGTAACCGAAATAGCAATGGGACAGGATGATCAGGACGCTGAACAACAGCACCTTGATGAACGAATAGAGCACATCCTGTGGAGGTAGGAAGAGGTCGAAATAATGGTCGTAGGTACCCGCTGACTGGTTGTAGATATAGATAACGACCAAGCGGGACGCCAGATACGAACTCAGCAGCCCGATCACGTACAGCGGGATGACCGCGACGAACCCCGCGATGATCCGCGTGGTCACCAGATACGGCAGGCTGGGGACGCCCATGACCTCGAGCGCGTCGATCTCCTCAGAGATCCGCATCGCGCCCAGCTGGGCGGTGAACCCGGCGCCGACCGTCGCGGAAAGGGCGAGCCCCGCGACCAGCGGGGCGATCTCGCGGGTGTTGAAGAACGCGGTCAGGAAGCCGGTGAAGGCCGACGTGCCGATCGAGTTCAGCGCCGAATAGCCCTGCAGGCCGACGAGGACACCGGTGAACAAGGTCAGGCCGACCATGACGCCGACCGTGCCGCCGATGACCGCGAGCGAGCCGGAACCGAAGCTCACCTCGGCCAGCAGCCGCAGGACCTCTTTGGTGTAGCGGCGGAGTGTCCTCGGCGTCCACAGCAAAGCGCGGCCGTAGAAGGACATCTGGTCACCGAGGTTGTCCAGAGTCTGCAAAGGACGGTTGGCGACCCGCTTGGCGCCCTGGAGAAAAGTCATCAGTCCAGCTTTCCGGGCACGATCTGCAGGTAGATCAGCGTGATCACGAAGTTCACCACGAACAGCATGAGGAACGTGATGACGACCGCTTGGTTCACCGCGTCCCCGACGCCCTTCGGGCCGCCGGACGGATTAAGTCCCCGATAGGAGGCGACGACGGCGGCGATGAAGCCGAAGATCAGCGCCTTCAGCTCACCCACCCAAAGGTCGGGTAGCTGTGCCAGCGCGGAGAAACTCGCCAGGTACGCACCCGGCGTCCCGCCCTGGAGCACGACGTTGAAGAAGTAGCCGCCGAGCACGCCGATGACGCTGACCATGCCGTTCAGCAGGAGCGCGACGAGCATCATCGCCAGCACACGCGGCACGATCAGCCGCTGCACCGCGGAGACGCCGAGCACCTCCATCGCGTCGATCTCTTCACGGATCGTCCGCGCGCCGATGTCGGCACAGACCGCGCTACCGCCGGCGCCCGCCACCAGCAGCGCGGTGACCAGCGGACTGGCCTGCTGCACGGTGGCGAGCACCGAACCGGCGCCGGTGTAGGACTGGGCGCCCAGCTGGCGGGCGAGCGAACCGAACTGCAACGAGATGACAGCGCCGAACGGGATCGCGACGAGCGCCGTCGGCAGGATCGTGACGCTCGCGATGAACCAGGCCTGCTGGATGAACTCCCGCAGCTGGAACGGGCGTTGGAAGATGCCACGAACGATGTCGAGGCCCAAGGCGAACAGGTTCCCGGTCTCGCGCAGCATGCCGATTCCGGGGATCTTCGCCGATGAAGCGGGAGAACTCACGCGCCACCTGACCCCGGATCATGTGGCCGCAAGCGGTGGTTGCCCGCTCTCCCGGGATGCGGGATGTGGGCGACCTGGTCGTCGGGCAACTGGCCTTGGTGGTGGCTCGGCACCGGGCCGGAGTCGGCGGGCGCGGACTGCTGCGACCGGGCTCCGGCGGTGGCGAGCCGCTCCGGGCGGACGCCGTACCGCTGCTGCTCCTCCGGCGAGAGCGACTCGATGATGCTCTGCTGCGCCTCGTGCGGAAGACCGGACAGGATCTGCATGACCCGGTCCTTACGGCGGACCGCGCCCATCCGGGTCGGCACACCGGGCGTCGGCTGCATCTGCGGCGGCACACCGGTGACGTCCTCGACACCACCCGCGTGGTGACCGGCCTCGAACAACGCGCGCTCGGCGGCGAGCTGAGCCGAGTCCTTCTCCTCGCTCATGCCGATCGGGCCGTCCATCTTGCCGTTGAGGAACTGCTTGACGACCGGCTCCTCGCTGGTCAGCAGCACCTCGCGCGGGCCGAACATGACCAGTTCCTTGCGGAACAGCATGCCCAGGTTGTCCGGAACGGTGCGGGCGAGGTTGATGTTGTGCGTGACGATCAGGAACGTCGCGTCGATCTGCGCGTTGACATCGAGGAAGAGCTGGGAGATATAGGTGGTGCGGACCGGGTCCAGACCGGAGTCCGGCTCGTCGACCAGGATGATCTGCGGGTCGAGCACCAGGGCGCGGGCGAGGCCGGCGCGCTTGCGCATACCGCCGGAGATCTCGCCGGGCAGCTTCTTGTCGGCGCCGGTGAGACCGGTCATCTCGAGCTTCTCGAGCACGATCCGGCGGACCTCGGTCTCCGACTTCTTCGTGTGCTCCCGCAAGGGGAACGCCACGTTGTCGTAGAGGTTCATCGAGCCGAACAGCGCACCGTCCTGGAAGAGGACGCCGAAGAGCTTTCGCACCTCGTAAAGCTGGTGTTCGGAGCACGTCACGATGTCGACGCCGTTGATCATGCATCGGCCGCGGTCGGGCTTGAGCAGCCCGATCATCGACTTCAGGAAAACGGACTTACCGGTTCCGGACGGACCGAGCATCGCCGAAACCTCGCCCGGAGGCAGGGTCAGCGTGACGTCCCGCCAGATGGCCTGCTTACCGAAGGACTTACTCAGACCTTCGATGACCACCTCGGCACCCATCGCACCTCCAGGAGCTGTTCCGCGTCGTCGCGCACTGCCGTCCCGCGCCACTGGCTCGGGAGAACGCACGCGTCCGCGCAGCGATACCCGCGTCAACCAGGTGCAACGAGCTGAGTCCGAACAGGTTACTCACGAGTTTTCTTTTCTGGCCAGACCCGCGGGTAACTTTTCGCGCAGCCCGCTACCGGCCCGTGCACCGCTAGCGGCACCGTAGTGCACGTCACTCGGGCGCGCAGATCCACAACTCCCCGTCCCGCCCCAGGTCGAGGCGCCGACGGATCGCGATTAGGGGGCGAAACGCAGGTCGGGCGGGGGCCTGGAGACAGCGAAAGGGGCGGGCACCCGTGATGGATGCCCGCCCCTTCGGCGATGCTGCGGTAGGCGCTGACGCGCCCGAGATCACTTGATGGTGATCTTGGCGCCCGCGGCCTCGAGCTTGTCCTTGGCGGCCTCGGCGGCCTCCTTGTCGACCTTCTCCAGGAGGGCCTTGGGAGCGGCCTCGACCAGCTCCTTGGCCTCCTTCAGGCCCAGACCCGAGACGACCTCACGGACGACCTTGATGACCTGGATCTTCTTCTCGCCGGCGGACTCGAGAACGACGTCGAACTCGTCCTGCTCCTCGACCGGCGCGGCAGCGGCGGCACCCGGGCCGGCGGCGGCGACGGCGACCGGGGCGGCAGCGGTCACGTCGAAGGTGGTCTCGAACTCCTTGACGAAATCGGACAGCTCAAGAAGGGTGAGCTCCTTGAAAGCGTCGATCAGCTCGGTGGTGCTCAGCTTCGCCATGGTGGCTTTCCTCTCTGAAACGAACTAAAAGTTCGAGGTGGGGGTTGTTCAGCTCTCGGCGGGTGCTTCGGCTGCTTCGGTACCGGCGTTGCGCTGCTTGTCCTCCAGCGCGGCAGCCAGGCGAGCGACCTGGGACGCCGGCGCCTGGAACAGCGCGGCGGCCTGGGAAAGCTTCGCCTTGAACGCGCCCGCCGCCTTGGCGAGCAGGACCTCACGGCTGTCGAGATCGGCGATCTGGTTGATCTCGGCCACGGACAGCGTCTTGCCGTCCATGAAGCCGCCCTTGATCACAAGCGCGTTGTTGTCCTTCGCGAAGTCGCGAAGCGCCTTCGCGGCGTCAACAGCTTCACCTTCGACAAAGGCGATGGCGGTCGGGCCGACGAACAGGTCTTCGAGGCCCTCGATGCCCGCGTCCGTGGCGGCACGCTTGACGAGGGTGTTCTTCGCGACCCGGTACTTGGCACTGGTGCCGAGAGCGCGGCGCAGCTGGGACAGCTGGGACACGGAGAGGCCGGTGTACTGGGTAACGACTGTGGCCGAGCTGCTGCGGAAACTCTCCGCGATCTCGGCGACGGCCGCCTCCTTATCGGGCTTCGCCATGGTCGCCTCCTCTCTTGGCTAGTGGCCACTGGCCTTGAGAGCCCTGAAACGACGAAACGCCCCAGCGCAGACAGGCGCGGGGCGTCGGGGCACACGATGACGAGCATCGCGGGCGAGCCTCGTTCCTCCTGCGCGGGTCGCCCGCCCTAGCGGGGCCTTCGTTCTCCAGGCCAGATGACCAGGAGAAGACCAGCGGTCTTCGGTAGAACCTCGATAAGAATACGACACCCCTCTGACCTCCTCACACACCCCCTCCCAAGTTGCGTTCAGCTCGCTAAACGCGACCGGCGGAGTTCCCCGGCGGTGTCGCGGGGCATCATGGTGACGTGGCGGAGCAGCGTGATGACGGAAAGCCGGGCAACGAGCCCGGCACGGACATCGAGCCCAAGGCGGGAGGTCAGCCCGCGCCTCGGATCGACGAGGAGCAGCTGCGCCAGTTCCAGCAGTTTCAGCAGTTCCAGGACTATCTGAAGTTCACCGAGGCGCAGAAGCAGGGCCTCACGCCGTCCGAGCCCGCGCAGCCCCTGACCCAGCACTACGGAGGGCAACCTCCGGCGCCTCCGGGACCACCTCCCGGCGAGCTCGTCAAGCCGCCCCGGCCGCGCGCCCCACGCTGGCTGCGGCGCCTGGGCGGCAAGGTCGTCGCCTGGCTGATCGCGATCCTGCTCATCGCCATCGCGGGCACCATCGTCTACCGGCAGATCTTCCCGAGTGACGAAGGCAAGACGTCGGAGCAGATCGCCGCGGAGGGTGGCGGCAGGTACCGCACCAACCACGTCTTCTCGACGAGCCCGTACGAAGCCGTCCGGTTCGTCTATCACAACGTCGCGCAGGGCCGGGTCGACGACGCGTGCGGCCGGTTCGAAGAGAACATCCAGACGACCTTCGCCCTCGACCTGGGCTACGAGGATTGCCGTCTCGCCGTCGAGGGCCTGCACGCCCAGGTGACCAAGAAGAACGACTACGCGGAATCGCTGCCGTCCTACACGTCCGTGCCGGTCGAGGGGACCACCCTGACCATCGACTCGTGCACCTATGCCGTCAAGGGCGGCCCCGCGCTCGGCACGTTCACCGTCACCCAGGTCGACAAGGGCCAGTGGCTGATCACCAGGCACGCCCCCGGCCCCAAGATCTGCCCCCCGCCGCCCCCGTCCACCACCCCCCGCTGACTTGCGTTTCGCCCCCATATCGCGATCAGGTCGCCGGGCCGGACAGATCGCGATATGGGGGCTAAACGCAAGTCAGAGGTCGTGCGAGGTGAGGAAGCCGGTCAGGGCGGAGCCGAAGGCGGGGTGCAGGACCGCGGTCATGTGGTCGCCGGGGATCCGGACCAGCCGGGCGCCCGCGATGGCGGCGGCCAGGCGTTCGGGTTCGGCGGCCAGCGGGTCGGTGTCGCCGGCGAGGATCAGCGTCGGCACTGCGATCGCCGTCAGGTCCAGTTTCGGGTTCGCCGTCCCACGGGCGACGGCGGCCAGCGCGACCCGGTCCGCGCGGACTGCCTCGGCCAGCGCCCTGAACGGCGCCGACGACGGCGGCAGCGTCGAAGGGTCCGAAGCGAGCAGCGCCTCGCTGATCGCCTCCGGCGTCACGACTCGCGTGTCCACGCCGCCGAAGTCGACGATCCCCGAGCCGACGCCGCCGATCGCGAGGCACCGGATCCGCGGGTCGGCGGCCACCGCGCCGAGCGCGATCATCGCGCCCATCGAGTAGCCGACCATCGACACCTCGTCGAGCCCCAGCTCGTCGAGCAGCGCGGAGACGTCGCGGACCATCGCGTTGTCGCCGTAGCTCGCCTCGTCATGCGGCTTCGCCGACCGCCCGTGCCCCCGCGCGTCGAGGCTGATCACGGTCAGCCCCGCCACCTGGAGGGTGGAGACGACGCCGGGCGCGATCCAGTTGGCGTTCGTGTCGGCGGCGAATCCGTGCTGCAGGAGCACCGGACGTCCTTCGCCCTCCCACACGGTGTAGCTCAGCTGGAGCCCGTCGAACGACGCGAAAGTAGGCATGCCCTTCAGCAAACACGAAAAAGGGGCGGCCCCGCTGTAGCGGGACCGCCCCTTCATCAGTGATGTGTGACTCAGAGCCGGTGGCGGAGCTGGGCGGCAGCGGAAATCAGCCACACAGGTCCACAACAGACAATCAGACTTACGCTTCCTCGGAGAGGAGGTTGCGGGTCCGGGAGGGGTCGACCGGGATACCCGGGCCCATCGTCGTGGAGACGACGACCTTGCGCAGGTAACGGCCCTTGGCCGACGACGGCTTGGCGCGGAGGACCTCGTCCAGCGCGGCCGCGTAGTTCTCCACCAGCTTCTCGGTGTCGAACGACGCCTTGCCGATCACGAAGTGCAGGTTGGCCTGCTTGTCGACGCGGAAGTTGATCTTACCGCCCTTGATGTCCGAGACGGCCTTCGCGACCGCGGGGGTCACGGTGCCGGTCTTCGGGTTCGGCATCAGGCCACGCGGGCCGAGGATGCGGGCGATGCGCCCGACCTTCGCCATCTGGTCCGGCGTCGCGATCGCGGCGTCGAAGTCGAGCCAGCCACCCTGGATGCGCTCGATCAGTTCGTCGGTGCCGACCACGTCCGCGCCGGCGGCCTCGGCCTCGGCGGCCTTGTCGCCGACGGCGAAGACGATGACGCGAGCGGTCTTACCGGTGCCGTGCGGCAGGTTCACGGTGCCGCGGACCATCTGGTCGGCCTTACGAGGGTCGACACCGAGGCGCATGGCGACCTCGACGGTGGCGTCCATCTTCGTCTTGGAGGTCTCCTTGGCCAGCTTCGCGGCCTCGAGCGGGGCGTACAGCCGCTCACGGTCCACCAGCTCAAGGGCCTGACGGTAGGCCTTGCTGTGCTTGGTCATGCTTCTGTCCTTAACTCTTCAAACGGATCAGTGTGGTGCTTGAGCCGGCACGGGCTCTCCCACGTGGTGCTGGAAAAAAGCTCAGTCGACGACCGTGATGCCCATGGAGCGGGCGGTGCCGGCGATGATCTTCGCGGCCTGGTCGACGTCGTGCGCGTTCAGGTCGGATTCCTTGGTCTTCGCGATGTCGCGGACCTGGTCCCAAGTGACCTTGGCGACCTTGGTCTTGTGCGGCTCGCCGGAGCCCTTCTCCACGCCCGCGGCCTTCAGCAGCAGCTTCGCGGCCGGCGGCGTCTTGAGCTTGAAGTCGAACGAACGGTCTTCGTACACGGAGATCTCGACCGGGACGACGTCCCCGCGCTGCGACTCGGTCGCGGCGTTGTAGGCCTTGCAGAACTCCATGATGTTGACGCCGTGCTGACCCAGCGCGGGGCCGACCGGCGGCGCGGGGTTGGCCGCACCGGCCTTGATCTGCAGCTTGATGATCGCCGCAAGCTTCTTCTTCTTGGGTGGCATTTCGTTTGTTCCTTCTTACTGACTTTGAGTCCCCCGCACACCTGCCAGTACGCGGGGACTGCCGGCCGTCTGGCGGCCGTCAGATCTTGGAGACCTGGGTGAACGACAGCTCGACCGGGGTCTCCCGGCCGAAGATCGACACCAGGACCTTCAGCTTCTGCCCGTCCACGTTGACCTCGGAGATCGTCGCGGGCAGCGTCGCGAACGGGCCGTCCATGACGGTGACCGACTCGCCGATCTCGAAGTCGACCTCGACCGCGGGGCCGCCCAGCTGCGACTCGGCGGAGGAGTCTCCCTTGCCGGACTTGGCGGGTGCGGCGGCCTCGACCTTGGGGGCGAGGAACTTCAGCACCTCTTCCACGGTCAGCGGCGACGGACGCGAGGTGGCTCCGACGAACCCGGTGACGCCCGGCGTGTTGCGCACCGCGCTCCACGAGGCGTCGTTGAGGTCCATCCGGACCAGGATGTAACCGGGCAGCACCTTGCGCTGCACCAGCTTGCGCTGGCCGTTCTTGATCTCGGTGACCTCTTCGGTCGGGACCTCGATCTGGAAGATGTAGTCCTCGACGTCCAGCGTCTGCGTACGGGTCTCGAGGTTGGTCTTCACCTTGTTCTCGTAACCCGCGTACGAGTGCACGACGTACCACTCGCCGGGAGCGGCGTTGAGTTCCGCGCGCAGCTTGGCGACCGGGTCGACGTCCTCTTCCTCGGCCTCTTCGGCGGGGGCGGCGTCTTCGGTCTCGTCGGAAGCCTCTTCGGCCTCCGCGACATCTCCGGATTCGTCGACCTCGTCGCCTGCGGCTGGCACCTCGACGGAGTCCAGGTGCTCGGACTGCTCGTCGCCGAGTGCCGCGTGCACCTGCTCGTCGGAAAGCTCGGTCAGCTCATGACCGGCTGCTGTGCCGTTTTCGGAGGTCACGTTCCGTCCTCTCAGTTGATCGCTTGCCGTGGCGTAAGGCAGGCGTGCGATGTGCTACAAGACATCGCCGACGATTGCCTCAGCCGAAAACGGCACCGACGACCTCTTTGAAGGCCAGGTCGAGGCCGCTCACCAGCGCCACCATGAACACCACGAAGACCAGTACCACCGCGGTGTAGGTGACCATCTGCTTGCGGTTCGGCCAGATGACCTTGCGCAGCTCGGCCCAGACCTCGCGGACGAACCGCATGAGGCGGGCGAAGATCGACGCCTGCTTCGGTTTGCGGTCGCGCTTGGGGGTCGCCGTGCCTTTGGCGTCCTTGGCTTTGTCGGTCTTGTCCCCGGCCTTCGCCTTGCCGGCGGGGCGGGTCTTGTCGTCCGACTTCGCGTCGGCTTTACCGGATGGGCGCGCGGACGCGCGGCGCTCACGCCGGGCAGCGGCGGTCAGGGGACGGGACTGCTCCTCGGGCTTCTGCCCGGCGCCGTCCCGCGCCTTATCGCCGTTGGCGTCGCTGTCGCTCACGACCACTCCTCCGCCTTCACCAGTTCGCTTACGCAGGGGTGACAGGACTTGAACCTGCAACCTGCGGTTTTGGAGACCGCTGCTCTGCCAATTGAGCTACACCCCTTTGAAGCCCCGCTGTCTGGGGCTCCCGAGGACACATTCCAGCATCCCCACCGCCGTGGCGGGGATGACCGTAGTGCGTTCCAAGACCAGAAGTCTACGGTAACCCCCGAACAGCTTCGCAACCGCGCCCCTCGAACCGGCGCGGAGCAGCCTTCCGTGAGGAAACTCCCCCGCGGCCGACCTCATGATCGTGCCACGATGTCGCCATGAGCGCTCCCGCACCCTCGTCCTCCCGCGTTTCGGCCCGGATCGGCGGCATCACACCGTCGGCGACGCTGGCTGTCGACGCGAAGGCGAGGGAGCTCAAAGCGCAGGGCCGGCCGGTGATCGGGTTCGGTGCGGGTCAGCCGGACTTCCCCACCCCGGACAACGTGCTCGAAGCCGCGGAGGCGGCCGTGCGGGATCGCGGGAACCACGGTTACACGGCGGCGGGCGGGCTGCCGGAGCTGCGCGAGGCGATCGCGGCGAAGACCGTCCGCGACTCCGGGTTCGACGTTGGTCACCAGGACCCGGGGCGTGTCCTGGTGACCAACGGCGGCAAGCAGGCGGTCTACTCGGCCTTCGCGACGCTGCTCGACCCAGGCGACGAAGTGCTGCTGCCAGCGCCGTACTGGACGACGTATCCGGAGTCGATCGTGCTCGCCGGCGGCGTTCCGGTGCAGGTCACCGCGGACGAGACGACGGGCTACCTGGTCACCGTCGAGCAGCTCGAAGCCGCCAGGACGCCGCGCACGAAGGTGTTGCTGTTCGTCTCGCCGTCGAACCCGACCGGAGCGGTGTACCCGCGCGAGCAGGTCGAGGCGATCGGGCGCTGGGCGCACGAGAACGGCCTTTGGGTGATCACCGACGAGATTTACGAGCACCTGGTCTACGACGGCGCCGAAGCACCCTCGATGCCCGTCGTGGTGCCGGAACTCGCGGACCGGACGGTGGTGCTCAACGGCGTCGCGAAGACGTACTCGATGACCGGCTGGCGGGTGGGCTGGCTGATCGGTCCGCAGGACGTCGTCAAGGCCGCGACGGCGTACCAGTCGCATCTGTGCGGCAACGTTTCGAACGTGGCGCAGCGGGCCGCGCTGGCGGCGGTGAGCGGGCCGCTCGACGCCGTTTTCGCGATGCGCTCGGCGTTCGATACGCGACGTAAAAGGGCGCTTTCCCTGCTGTCCGCGATCCCGGGTGTCGAGATTCCGGTGCCACTCGGCGCCTTCTACCTGTACCCGTCGATGAAAGCCCTGCTGGGCAAGGAGATCCGCGGCGAACGACCGGCCGATACGGTGGCCCTCGCCGACCTGATCCTGCGTGAGGCCGAGGTCGCCGTGGTCCCCGGTGAGGCGTTCGGGACGCCCGGGTACTTCCGGATTTCCTATGCGCTGGCGGAAGACGATCTGGTCGAAGGGATCACCAGGATGGCGGACCTGCTCGCCGAAGCACGGTGACCGCTATGCGCCTGGGAATCACCCTTCCGCAGTACGGTCCACTTGCGACGATGGACGCCGTCGCGGGTTTCGCGACGGCCGCCGAGGAACTCGGCTACACGTCACTCTGGGTCGGCGATCGGGTACTGACCCCGGTCTCGCCGTCGGACCTCTATCCGGGCGGCACGCCCGAACGGCCGTATCCGCCCGAATTCGTCACCTTCGCCGACCCGCTGATCCTGCTGACGGTCGCGGCCGGCGCCACGAAGACGGTGCGGCTGGGAACCAGCACGCTCACCGGGACGGTGTATCCCGCCGTGCTGCTCGCCAGGATGCTCACTTCACTGGATCAGGTGAGCGGCGGCCGCTTGGACGTCGGCCTGGGCACCGGCTGGCTCCGGGACGAATACACCGCGACCGGCACGCCGTGGAAGGGCCGCGGCAAGCAGCTGGAGGAGCTGCTCGACGTCCTTCGGGAGTTCTGGACCGGCGATCCGGTCGAGCACAAGGGCGAGCGCTGGCAGATCCCCGCGTCGAAGGTGGGTCTGCGGCCCGCGCAACGCCCGCATCCGCCGGTACTGCTGGGCGGGCTGTCGGCGGCGGCGCTGGACCGCGTCGGCCGCCGCGCGGACGGCTGGCTGCCCGCCGGGCTGCCCGCGCCCCGTCTCGCGAAGCTCTGGGATACCGTGGTGGGCGCCGCCGAGAAGGCCGGCCGGGATCCCGGGACACTGCGCCGGGTGCTGCGGATCAACCCGAAGCCCGGCACGGATCTCAAGGACGTCGCGGCGCAGTTGGCCGCGGCTTCCGAAACCGGGATCGGCGAGGCCTTCGTCGACCCGCACTACCTGGCCCGCGACGTCGACCACGCCCTCGACATCGCCGCCGAGCTGCGCGCTCTCGTCCCGAACGACTGAAGGCCCCTCCCCTGGCGGGAAGAGGCCTTCAGAGGGCTCAGGATTCGCCGTCGGCCAGTTGGATGAGCGCGTGGGCCTTCGCGGCGTACTTCCAGTTGCCGAGGTCCCGGACGGTCTTGATCTTGAGTTCCGCGAGGAGTTCGTCATGCTTCGAGGTCAGACCCTCGAGCGCGGACGGCGGTGCGTCCAGCAGCTCGTTGATGCTCTTGTCCTCCCACGCCTTGTCGACCAGCTTGTTCAAGTTCAGGCTCACGTCTTTCGCCTTTCCTCGGGGCTAGGTACGTGCCCAACCCTGAACTTGATCCACGATCTAAGCAACCGGTGATCACCCGTTCACGCGAAGTTCACCGACGGTAGTACCGATGACAAATGTGACCTGGCTCGCGTACAACGAATGGGTGACGCAGCGGAGAACTGGCGGCGGCTGTCTGTTCCTGGTGATCGTGCTGTCCGTTCTGGGGATCGCCTATCACCTGTGGGAGAGCGGCACGTCGGACACGCCACCGGGGGTCAGCACGCCGGGCGGAGCGGGCCGATACGTGGCGATGGGCGATTCGTACACGTCTTCGCCCGGGACCGGGCGGCCGACAGGGACGCCCAAGGGGTGCGATCGCTCGGACAACAACTACCCGAACCTGCTGTCGGCGAAGCTGCGTCCCGCGGAGTTCGCCGACGTCAGCTGCGGTGGCGCCACCACCGAGCACCTCACCGGCGAACAGAAGACCCGCGACGGCACGAACGCGGCACAGCTCGACGCCATCAACGGCGACACCACCCTGGTGACCGTCGGGATCGGTGGCAACGACGTGGGCTTCGTCGGCTTCGCCGCCCAATGCGCGACGCAGCACTCGACCGCTTCGCCCTGCAAGACCCAGCTCACCGCAGGCGGACGTGATCAGCTCGCCGAGCGGATCAAGGCCGCGACCGACCGGCTCGGCGGGATCCTCGATCAGATCCGCGCGAAGGCGTCCGAAGCCCGCATCGTGGTCGTCGGGTACCCGACCGTGCTTCCGGACGACGACAGCGGCTGCTGGCCGGTCCTGCCGGTGGGCGCCGGGGACGTCGCCTACTTCCGAGACTCGCTGGAGCGGCTGAACACCGCGCTGCAGGAGACCGCGAAGTCGCACGAAGCAGGCTTCGCCGACATGTCGACCGCGAGCAAGGGGCGCGACATGTGCAGCGCCGCGAACCGGCGCTGGGTCGAAGGCCCCGCGCCCGCCGTCCCCGCGGCTCCGCTGCATCCGAACGCGCGAGGTGAGGAAGGCATGGCGGAGGTCATCCAGAAGCTGCTGAAGCTCCCCTGACCTGACTGACCTGACTGACCTGCGGAAAGAGAGCAAGGGACCTTTGCTACCGCTTACTTAGGCACGCTAAGCGAGCGGGAGCAAAGGTCCCTTGCTCCTGTTTCGGGTCAGGCTCGGACGACCACTTGGGCCTTGCCCAGGATGGCCTTGCCGTCGAACTTGGCGGTGATGTCGATCCGGGCGGTGCCGTCGTCGTTGACCACGGCGACCTTGCCGGTGAACTCGACCCGCGCCGCGCCGTCGCTGGGCACGACCACGGGGCGGGTGAAGCGCGCGAAGTAGTCGATGAGACGTCCCGGGTCACCGAGCCAGTCGGTGACGAGCCGCGAGCCGAGCGCCATGGTCAGCATCCCGTGCGCGATGACGTCCGGGAGCCCGACGTTCTTGGCGAAGGGTTCGTTCCAGTGGATGGGGTTGAAGTCCAGCGAAGCCCCGGCGTAGCGCACCAGCTGTTCCCTGGTGATGTCGACGGTCAGCGGCGTCAGCTCTTCCCCGGCGGTGAACGTGCTCACGCGCCCTCCCCTCGGACCACGAGCTGGGCGTGCGTGGTGGCGATCGAGCCGCCGTCGGCGCCGGCGATCTCGGCGCGCAGGTTGATGAAGTCGTTCCCGGCGCGGGCCATGATGCCGTCGATATGCGTGGTGAGCGACAGGACGTCGCCCGCGTGCACCGGCCGCACATAGGTGAAGCGCTGGTCGCCGTGGACCATCCGCGAATAGTCGAGGCCGAGCTCGGGGTCGGTGACGATCGCGTTGATCGAGGCGAGGTTGATGATCGTGAGGAACGTCGGCGGCGCGATGACGTCGGGATACCCGGCCGCCTTCGCCGCTTCGGCGTCGCGATAGAGCGGGTTGCCGTCGCCGAGTGCGTCGGCGAACTCCCGGATCTTCTCGCGGCTCACTTCATAGGTGCTTGTCGGCGGGTACACCCGCCCGGTGAACGACTGGTCCAAGGCCACCCGAGCAGGCTACAGAACCCCTACAAAGCACGAAGCCGCCCTGGTGAACCAGGACGGCTTCGGGTGAGGCGTGTAGAACCGCTAGTCGCTCAGCGGGTCTCTTTGTGAGTCCGGTGCGTACCGCAGTTCGGGCAGAACTTCTTCATCTCCAGGCGATCCGGGTCGTTCCGCCGGTTCTTCTTGGTGATGTAGTTGCGGTGCTTGCACTCCTCACACGCGAGCGTGATCTTCGGTCGCACGTCAGTGGCAGCCACAGCATTTCCTTCTCTACTAGGCCTGGGAAACCCAGGGTTACCGCGTAGCGGTGGCCGGACTTGAACCGGCGACACAGCGATTATGAGCCGCTTGCTCTGCCAGCTGAGCTACACCGCCCTTACATAACCCTGGCCGCGACACGCATGCGTGACGCGGCTGAGGTTGCGAGCCCCTTTACGGAATCGAACCGTAGACCTTTTCCTTACCATGGAAACGCTCTACCGACTGAGCTAAAGGGGCCTGGCCTCTCGCGAGGACTTGGAAAGACTAGCAACACCTTCGCGAGCCCCGTGAAGGAGGGGTCACTTTACCGGAAAACCTCAGGTCAGCAGGGTCAAGACGGTCTCGGAGTGTCGGCCCGGCGAGCGCGCCGTGCGCGCCTGCAGCCACGCCTCCAGGCGGTCCTCCGGCAACGGCCGCGAGATGAGGTAGCCCTGGGCGACGTCACATCCCATCGCCTCGAGCTGATCCCTCGCGACGTCTTCTTCGACGCCCTCGGCGACGACGGTGAGGCCGAGCGAGTGGCCCAGTTCGACGATGGACCGCACGACGGCGAGGTCGCCGAGGTCGGTGCCCATGCCGAGGACGAAGCTCTTGTCGATCTTGACCTGGTCGACCGGGAGCTGCCGCAGGTAGGCCAGCGACGAGTACCCGGTGCCGAAGTCGTCGACGGCGAGCACGATGCCCAGCGAGTGCAGTTCGCGCAGGATCGGGAGCGCCTTCTGCGGGTCGGACATCACACCGGACTCGGTCAGCTCGAAGGTGAGCAGTTCGGGCGGGATGCCGAAGCGGTCGAGTTCGCGCGCGACCTTCGTCGGGAAGTCCTCGTCGGCCAGGTTCCGCACCGACAGGTTGACCGCCGCCGAGATGCGCAGGCCTTCGTCGAGCCACTTGCGTACGCGCTTCAGCGACTCTTCGAGCACGAAGGAAGTCAGGACGCCGATGAGGCCGGCCGCTTCGATGGCGGGGACGAACTCGTCCGGGCCGAGCCTGCCGAACTCGGGGTGCACCCAGCGCACCAGCGCCTCGACACCCTGGATCTGCCGGTTCGGCAAGGTGATCTTGGGCTGGTAGTGGACGCTGAGCTGACCTTCTTCGAGCGACTGCCGGAACTGGGTGACCATCTGGAACCGGCGCATGAAGATGTGGCCCATGCTGGCCATGTAGCCCTTGACCTCTTCGCCGCCCTTGGTCGCCCGGACAGCGACGTCGGCGCGTTGCAGGAGGCCGTCGATGTCGACCTGGTCGCCTTCGTCGTCCGCCGACGACGTGGCGTAGCCGATCATCGCGTTGGCTTCGACGGACAGCCTGTCGACCGGGTACGGCGCGACGAGTTCGGCGCGGAGCAGTTCCGCGGCGGCCTGCGCGCGTTCCGGCGGGCAGCCGACCAGCAGCGCCGCGAACGACGCGCCTTCGAGGCGGGCGAGCGGGACGTCGGGGCCGAGCGCGTCGCGGATGCGGCGGCCGGCGGCGATGACCATCCGGTCGGCCCACACGTAGCCGAGCGCGTCACTGACCGTCGAGAAGACGTCCAGGTCGACCCGCAGCACGACCGCGTTGACCTGTTCCCGCAACGGTTCCTTGGCGACCTGGCGGAAGCCCGGCCGGTTGAGCAGGCCGGTCAGCGGATCGTGGTAGGCGTCGTGGCGCAGGGTCGCGAGGAGACGGCGGTTGTCCAGCGACGTCGCGAGGTGGCTGGCCATCGTGCCGAGCAGCTGGACGTCGTACTTGCCGAAACCACGCCAGCGGGAAAGCCTGTCGTGCGCCTCGACGACGCCGAGAAGCTGGTTCGCACTGCGCAACGGGACGACCAGCGCCTCCTGCGCGCCGCGGTCGAGCAACGCGGACCGGACGTCGGGATTGGCTTCGGTGATCCGGAAATGCCGGACGTGCGCGCCGGGCAGGCGCAGCAACGGGTCGTCGGCGGCCGGGTCGACCGGCGGCAGTTCGTCGCCCGCGACGACCATCCGCATGGTGTCCTTGGGTTCCAGCCGCAGCCTGAGCACGACGCGGCCGGCGGCAAGCTGGTCCTTGATGCGTTCGGCGATGGTCGCCCACTCGCGGACGTCCACACCGCCGACGAGTTCGTCCGCTCGCCCGGCCGGGCGAGCGGCGGCCTGTTGACCGGATCGCGCGACCATCAGGCTGACGTCGGAGAGCGCTTCCATGTCGCGTTGCTCGCGGAGGAGATCCGAGTAGGCCCAGTACAACGCGGTGAGCCCGAGGAACACGGCCAGCACGAGCGGCCAGGCCTTCGGCGTGCCGGAAATGACGAGGTAGCCGGAAAGGCCGACCGAGGCGTTGACGAAACCGACGACGAGGATGCGGCCGGTCAGCCGGATGGCGGTACTGACCCGCATCCGGCGGCGCAGCACGCGGACGGCGGCCAGCGCGAGCAGCGTGCTGACCAGCGGTGCGGTCAAAGTGCCTGCCAGCGCGGCGATCCACGTCATGTCGTGGGCGCCGGAGGCCTGTTTCACCAGGCCTGCCACGGCGAACGCGCCGGTGATCTCCAGCAGGAACGCGCCCGCGTTGTAGAGGACACGGCCGGCGACCTTGCGTGCCAGCAGGGTTCCGATGCCCGCCGCGAGATGCGCGGCGAGGACGACTTCGAAAGGTGCGACGAAGAATCCGATGACCAGCGGGATCTCGGTGAACGAGATCGTCCAGGAGATGCCGCTGCGGACGTCGACGTTGATCCCGAGCTGTTCGGCGAGGAGGAAGGCGAGCGCGAGGATCGGCCCGATCCACAACAGGTCGTCCGAGGCCTCGAAGTCCAGCCACAGGCTGACCGCCGCGGCGGCGGCGATGCCCATGGTGAGTACCGCGAAGGTGTAGACGCGGAACCGTCGCTCGTCGGTACGAGCCTCCGTAACGGCGCCTCCCTTGCCCGGTGCCGCCTGTGCGGCGCTCCCGGGCCTGCCGTTCGTGTCCGGCATCCGACCTTCCTTCCCGGCTGCCCAACCGGCCTTGTCCTACCGCGACCTCGGGGACAGGGGCAATACAGTACCCCGGAGGGCGTACCCAAGTCCCATTCGAGACAGTATGAGATCACCCCAGGGTTAACAATGGGCTCGTCGCGCTGACCTGCGTGGACCAAGGGGTGAAATGGGAGCGTTATTCGCGTTCCCGCCGACTACCGGAAGTCACCTGGCGCCACGGTCGAGCCAATCTCGTGAAGTTCCCCGCCGACCTGTCAGTGTCGGTCGGCAGGGGCTTGAATAGTCCTATGAATAGCCACGCGATCGCCGCCGGCCATGCCGCGCGGCTCGCCACTGTGGACGCCCTGCTCCCGGAAATGCCTGCACTGGAGCCTGCGGACGGCGCCGTGTCACTCTCCGCGACAGACGGCGACTCGGCCGCCGCCGGATTGTCGGTACGGACCGAGGCGGGCCCCGATTCTGTTGACGCTCCGTGGCGGGCCCTCGTCGAACATCGCCTCGATGCCAGGCTCACCGGACCCCGCCCGGAAGCGGCTCTTGACGCCTTACTCACCCGATGGGATGAACATCTGAAGACCGTCGCCCCAGCGGGGGATGTCGAAACGGCGGCGACCGTCGTACGGCCGAGTCGCGATTCGCCGGGATCGGCCGAATTGCTGCGCCGCGGATTCGCGCCGGTGCTGGTGATCGCGGTCCGCCCGGCCGACCGGCTCGCCGCGACCGGTCCTCCCAAGACTCCTGGAGTGCACATCCGGCCGGCCGAAGCGGATGATCTCGAAACCGCCGTCGGACTCCAGCTGGAATTGCAGCGCTATGACGCGCAGTTCGGTTCTGTCACTTTGCGCGAGGGCGCGAAGGAAGCGATCACGGCCGACCTGTCGAAACAGTTGAAGCGGGAAAATCCCACGCTGTGGATCGCCGAGCTGTACGGGCGCCCGCTCGGCATGGTCCAGGTGCAGTTCCCCGCCGAAACGGCGTGGATCCGCGACCGGGTCGCCGCCGACCGGGTCGGCTACCTGTCGTCGCTGGCGGTGGCCGAGGAGGCGCGGTCGAGCGGGGTGGGCACCGCCCTCGCCGCGCACGCGCACCAGGTCTTCGACGAATCCGGGACCGAAGCCGTGCTGCTGCACCACGCACTGGCCAATCCGCGCTCGACGCCGTTCTGGTACGCGCAGGGCTACCGGCCGCTGTGGACGTACTGGCAGCGGCGGCCGGCGGTGTACTGATCCCGCTACGCTGATCTACGGGAGATCAGGGGGTTTCTTTGACCAGCGACAAAGATTCGGCGCCGGTGGCGCCGACCGGGGTGGACACCGAAAAGCCGTCCGCGGCGAGGATCTACGACTGGTATCTCGGCGGGACCCACAACTGGGCCGTCGATCGCGAGTTCGCCCGCAAGATGGAACAGCAGTGGCGCTGGGTCAAACCCGGGGCGCAGCACAACCGAGAGTTCATGAACCGCGTGGTGCGTGCGGCGCTGAAGGCGGGTATCCGGCAGTTCGTCGATCTGGGTTCCGGTGTCCCGACTTCCGGGAACGTGCACGAGATCGTCCAGGAGGAACTGGAGCCGGGCGATCAGGCGAAGGTCGTGTACGTCGACTACGAGCCGGTGGCGGTGGCGCACGCGGAGCTGATCCTCGAACGGCATGAGGCGACCGACTGGGCCGGGATCGTGCAGGCGGACATGCGGCGGCCGAAGGACGTCCTGCGGCATCCGGAGACGCGGCGGCTGATCGACTTCGAGCAGCCGGTATGCCTGATGATGATGGCCGTCCTGCATTTCGCCGGGCCGCAAGACGATCCGCCGGGACTGGTCTCGGCGTATCGGAAAGCGCTCGCTCCGGGCAGCTGGCTCGGGCTCTCGCACATGAGCTTCGGCGGCCAGACCGGCGAGGACGCCGACGGGCTCCACTGGCTCGTCGAGCAGTATCGGAAGACGAGCAACCCGGTGTGGATGCGGGACCGCGAAGAGATCGAAGTGCTCTTCGCGAACTGGCCGCTTCTCGACCCCGGCGTCGTCCACCTGCCCGACTGGCGCCCCGTGCGCGAGCTCCGGCGAGACGAGGAAGGCGCCCGGCCCTTCGCCTGGTGCGGCGTCTCCGTCCACCCCTGACCTCCGACCTCTGACCCCGAGCACTTGCGTTTAGCCCCCTAATCGCGATGCTTTTGCGCGCAGAGGTCGGAGGGGTGGGCAATCCGCTGAGGGCGAACAACGAAAGGAAACAAACGGGTCGATCGGAGAGTTGAGGTAGACAGACTCAACTACCCGAGGAGTGCACAGATGACCGACAACCGCCTCCTGCCCGTTCTCCCGCTCGATGACGACGTCGTGCTGCCGGGCATGATCGTCCCGCTCGACCTCGCCGACACGGAGACGCGGGCCGCGGTGGAGTCCGCCCAGGCCAACACGCCTGCCCAGGCTTCCTTCCCCGGGATCCGGTCCGGCGCCGCCACGGCCAAGGCCGAGGTCCTGATCGTCCCCCGCGTCCACGGCGAGTACGCCGAAGTGGGCACCATCGCGACCGTCGAACGCATCGGGCGCGTGCCCGGCGGCAAGACCGCGGTGCTGCTGCGCGGTACCCGCCGCGCCGTCGTCGGCCGCATCGCCGACGGCCCCGGCGCCGCCCGCTGGGTCCACGCCGACGTCGCCACCGAGACCACCGACGACCGTTCCGCGAAGCTCGCGTCGGAGTACAAGTCCGTCGTCCTCGCGATCCTCCAGCAGCGCGGCGGCTGGCAGATGATCGACGCCGTCCAGGAGGTCGAGGATCCGTCCGCGCTCGCCGACCTCGCGGGGAACTCGTCCTACCTCAGCACCGAGCAGAAGCTCGAACTGCTCACCGGCCTCGACGTTTCGACGCGGCTCGAAAAGGCCCTGGAATGGAGCCGCGAGCAGCTCGCGGAGCTGGAGGTCACCGACACCATCCGCAAGGACGTCCAGGAGGGCATGGAGAAGCAGCAGAAGGAGTTCCTGCTGCGCCGCCAGCTCGAAGCGATCCGCAAGGAGCTGGGCGAACTCGACGGCACCGCCGGCGACGACGACTACCGGGCCAGGGTCGAGGGTGCTGAACTTCCCGACGCCGTCAAGAAGGCCGCACTGTCCGAAGTGGACAAACTGGAGCGGACCTCCGACCAGTCCCCCGAAGGCGGCTGGATCCGCACGTGGCTCGACACCGTCCTCGAACTGCCGTGGACCGAGCGCACCACCGACGTCCACGACATCGCCGCGGCGCGCGACATCCTCGACGCCGATCACGCCGGCCTCGACGACGTGAAGGAACGCATCATCGAGTACCTGGCCGTGCGCAAGCGCCGTGCGGAATCCGGGCTGGGACCGGTCGGCGGACGCCGTTCGGGTGCCGTGCTCGCGCTCGCCGGTCCGCCCGGGGTCGGCAAGACGTCGCTCGGCGAGTCCGTGGCGAAGGCGATGGGCCGCAAGTTCGTCCGCGTCGCGCTCGGCGGCATCCGCGACGAGGCCGAGATCCGCGGTCACCGCCGCACCTACGTCGGCGCGCTGCCCGGCCGGATCGTCCGCGCCATCAAGGAAGCGGGCTCGATGAACCCGGTCGTGTTGCTCGACGAGATCGACAAGGTCGGCGCCGACTACCGCGGCGATCCGACGGCGGCGCTGCTGGAGGTGCTGGACCCGGAGCAGAACCACACGTTCCGTGACCACTACCTCGAGGTCGAGCTGGACCTGTCCGACGTCGTGTTCCTGGCGACGGCGAACGCGCTCGAGTCCATCCCCGGCCCGCTGCTGGACCGGATGGAGCTGGTCACCCTCGACGGCTACACCGAGCACGAGAAGGTCACCATCGCCCGCGATCACCTGCTCCCCCGCGAGCTGGAACGCGCCGGCATCGACCAGGGTGACGTCACGCTGACGGACGACGCGTTCAGCCGCATCGCCGCCGAGTACACGCGGGAAGCCGGGGTGCGCAACGCGAACCGGACCATCGCGAAGGTGCTGCGGAAGGTGGCGACCAAGGTGGCGCTCGACGAGGTCGAACTGCCACTGACGATCGACGCCGACGGGCTCGAGACCTTCCTCGGCCGCCCGCGGCACCTGCCGGAGTCTTCGCTGCCCGCGTCGACGCAGCGCACGTCGACCCCTGGCGTGGCGACCGGCCTGGCGGTGACCGGTGCCGGCGGTGACGTCCTCTACATCGAGGCGTCGCTGGCGGATCCGGAATCCGGCGCGACCGGGCTGGCGCTGACCGGCCAGCTGGGCGACGTGATGAAGGAGTCGGTGCAGATCGCGCTGTCCTACCTGCGCTCGCACGGCGCGGAGCTGGAACTGCCGGTCGGCGACCTGAAGGACCGCGGCATCCACGTGCACGTCCCGGCGGGCGCGGTGCCCAAGGACGGGCCGAGCGCCGGGATCACGATGACGACCGCGCTGGCGTCCCTGCTTTCGGGCCGGGTCGTGCGGACGGACGTCGCGATGACCGGTGAGGTGTCGCTGACCGGGCGGGTGCTGCCGATCGGCGGGGTCAAGCAGAAGCTGCTGGCCGCGCACCGGGCGGGGATGAAGACGGTGATCATCCCGCAGCGCAACGAGCCGGATCTCGACGACGTCCCGGCCGAGGTGCTGGCACAGCTGGACGTCCACGCCGTGGCGAACGTCCGCGAAGTGCTGGACATCGCCCTGACTCCGGCGTCGGCTCCGGTCGCCCAGGCGGCCTGACGTGCCCGGAACCCCGTGCTTCGTCGACGAAGCACGGGGTTCCCGCGTACTACGAAAGTTCCGACCTACCATGGAGTACGTCGGGAATTCACCTATCGGCCCCGTTTCGCCCGTAACCTCCGATCCGCTCCTTCCCGCACCACCACATCAGCGGATGTCTTGGAGGCATGAGTGAAGCGACGGAATTTCCTGCGCGCGGCCGTGGTCGGCGCCGGCGTGACGGCGTTCGGCAACAGGCTCTCGGGGTCAGCTTTGGCGGCGCCCGCGCAGAACGGCCCCAGCCCGTACGGCGCGCTCCAGGCGGCCGACGCCAACGGGATCCAGCTGCCGGCGGGGTTCACCAGCCGCGTCATCGCGCGTTCCGGCCGGCAGGTCGCGAGCACCGGCTACACCTGGCACAGCGCGCCCGACGGCGGTGCGGTGTTCGCCGACGGCAGCGGCTGGATCTACGTGTCGAACTCCGAGATCACCCCGAGCGGCGGCGCGAGCGCCGTCAAATTCGACGCGAGCGCGAACATCACCGGCGCCCACCGCATCCTCGCCAACACCAGGCAGAACTGCGCGGGCGGCAAGACCCCTTGGGGCACTTGGCTTTCCTGCGAGGAGGTCGACCTCGGGTTCGTCTACGAATGCCAGCCGAACGGGCCGGCTTCGGCGGCGGTCCAGCGGCCCGCGATGGGGAAGTTCAAGCACGAGGCCGCCGCGGCGGACCCGGTGCGCAAGGTCGTCTACCTGACCGAAGACGTCTCGGACGGCTGCTTCTACCGCTTCATCCCGACGACCTGGGGAAACCTCGCCGCCGGAACACTGCAAGTGCTGAAGGCGGGCTCGGCGACGTCGGGCAGCTTCACCTGGGCGAACGTGCCCGACCCCGACGGCTCCCCCACCGCGACCCGCAATCAGGTGTCCGGCGCGAAGCGGTTCACGGGCGGCGAAGGCCTGCACTACGCGAACGACACCGCGTGGTTCACCACCAAGGGCGACAACCGCGTCTGGCAGCTCAACCTGACGAACAACACGTATGAGCTGGCTTACGACGATTCGCTGGTCAGCCCCGGTTCGGCGCCCCTGACCGGCGTGGACAACGTCACCGGCACCTCGTCGGGTGACCTGTTCGTCGCCGAGGACGGCGGGAACATGGAGATCTGCATCATCACGCCGAACGACATCGTGGCGCCGTTCCTGCGGATCAGCGGCCAGGGTTCGTCGGAGATCTGCGGTCCCGCGTTCACCCCGGCCGGGACGCGGCTGTACTTCTCCTCGCAGCGTGGCACTTCCGGCTCTTCCTCGGGCGGGATCACCTACGAGGTGACCGGTCCCTTCCGCTCCTGATGTTCCGTGAAGGACTCCTTGAGGGACTCTGAGTCCCTCAAGGAGTCCTTCACGGACTTCTCAGGCGTCGGTGCGGGACTTGTCCCGGAGCCGGGTGATGACGAACAGGGACAGCGCGATCACGACGGCCGCGACCACGAAGTACTGGAAGAACCCGGCGTACTCCTCGACGAGGTGCCAGCTCTCGCCGAGCCCGTATCCGGCCAGGACGAATCCCGTGTTCCAGATCAGGCTGCCGAGGGTGGTCAAGGTCAGGAAGCGCCAGAACGGCATCCGTTCGATCCCGGCGGGCAGCGAGATGAGACTGCGGAAGATCGGCACCATCCGGCCGAGGAACACCGCCTTGGCGCCGTGCTTCTGGAACCAGGCTTCGGTCTTGTCGAAGTCGGAGGCCTTGATCAGCGGGATCTTCGCCATCCAGCGGCGCGTACGGTCACGGCCCAGCAGCATTCCGAGGTAGTACACGATGATCGCGCCCGCCACCGAGCCGAAAGTGGTCCACACCAGCGCTTCGATCAGGGAGAACGTCCCCTGGCTGGCGGAGAATCCGGCGAGCGGCAGGACCAGTTCGCTGGGGATCGGCGGGAACAGGTTGTCGAGGCCGACGATGATCGCGGCCCCCGGACCTCCCAGTGAGTCCATCAGTGAGACTGCCCAGCCGGCGAGGCCGCCCATCGATTCGTTGGCGGCATCGGCGAGGTGGAGGTTCATGGCGGCCTTTCGTGGTCGTCTGCTGGTGCCAACGAACGTACGAATTGCCCGAGTTCCACACCCTGCGGTGAAGCGGCACAGATCACTGGGGAAAACCGCAGTACCGGCCTCCGGATACCCCGCTAACCTGGCGTAATGCCTGTTCCGGCCCCTTCACGCCGCTACCTGCGCAAGATGCTCCGCGGCACGCTGGGCCTGGCGATCGGTTCCGCGACCGCGTTCGCGGAGCTCTTCTACGTCGTCCTCGGCGGCCTGGCGCTCGCGATCCCTCACCTGCGAGGGCCCGTCTTCGCCGGCGCCCGCGTTCTGTCCGAAGTGGAGCGACGACGGCTGGAGAGATACCTCGACGCCGAGAACGCCACCGACTACACCGGGCGCCGGGCGATGGCCTACCTCATCCCGCGCAGCGTCGTCGGCCTGCTCGGTGCCGGGATCTTCCTCCTGATCCTGTTCGGCGCCGGATCCGGCGCCGTCATCGTCTATCAGCTCCTCAACGGCCAGTCGCCCGGCGGCGGGGCGCCCGCGGACTGGTACGACTTCATCACCACCGGCCTCTTCGGCGCGTTGCTCATCTTCCTTTCCGTGCAGGGACTCATCGGGATCGCGACACTGGAACGCAAGCTGGCCAGGCGCTTTTTCGGCCCCAGCAAGAAGGAACAGCTGCGCCGCCGGGTGTCGGAGCTGGCGACCAGCCGCGCCGAAGTGGTCGAGGCGGTCAACGACGAACGCCGCCGCATCGAACGGGACCTGCACGACGGCGTCCAGCAGCGGCTCGTCGCGCTCGGCATGCTGCTCGGCCGGGCCCGCCGCACGAGCGACCCCGGACACGCGTCGGAACTGCTGCGGCAGGCGCACGAGGAATCCCAGCGTTCCCTGCACGACCTGCGGGAAGTGTCCTGGCGGGTGTACCCGATCGCCCTGGACACCGACGGGCTGCACCCGGCGCTGGAAGCGCTCGCGGAACGCTCTGATGTCCCGGTCCATCTCCGCGTCGACCTGCCGGAACGCCCACCGGCCGCGATCGAGACCGTCGTCTACTTCGTCGCGTCCGAGGCCGTCACCAATACGATCAAGCACGCCGCGGCGACGCGGATCGACATCGAGGCCGAGCGGGACGGGGACAGGGTGCGGGTGCGGATCGCCGATGACGGCACGGGTGGCGCGCAGGAGTCCGGGGGCGGCCTTTCCGGTCTCGCGCGGCGCGTCGCGGCGGCGGACGGGGAGTTCACTGTGGACAGTCCGCACGGCGGTCCGACCGTGGTGACGGCGGTGCTGCCGTGCGAGTGATCCTCGCCGAGGACTCGACTCTGCTGCGGGAAGGCCTGGTCCGGCTGCTGGTCGAAGAGGGACACGACGTGGTGGCGTCGGTCGGCGACGGCGACGCGCTCCTCTCGACGACGGCCGCGTATCAGCCGGACGTGATCGTCACCGACGTGCGCATGCCGCCGACCCACACCGACGAAGGACTCCGCGCGGCGCTGGAGATCCGGCGCCGCTGGCCGGAGATCGGGGTGCTGGTGCTCTCGCAGTACGTCGAGAAGCGCTACGCCGCCGAGCTGATCACCGGCGACGGCGAACGTGTCGGATACCTGCTGAAGGACCGGGTCGCCCAGGTCGGCGAGTTTCTGGACGCGCTCGACCGGGTCGCCGCGGGCGGGGCGGCGTTCGATCCGGAGGTGGTGCGGCGGCTGCTCGCCCGGACCACGCACGCCGACCCGCTCGCGAAGCTGACCGCACGCGAACGCGAAGTGCTGGAGAAGATGGCGCAGGGGCACACCAACGCCGGGATCGCCGAGTCGCTCTACGTGTCGCAGAGCGCCGTCGAGAAACACGTGAACGCGATCTTCGACAAGCTCGGCCTGGCCAACACCTCGGGGTACAGCCGCCGGGTGCTGGCGATCCTGCGGTATCTGGGCTCCTGACCGGCGGGAACAGAAAGTCCCGGCGGCTTGTCGAATCCGCCGTCCCGCGATCGACGCGTAGGCAGAAACGCCTACCGAGGGAGCGGGACACCACATGAAGAAGACGATTTTCGCCGCGATCACGCTGGTCACGTCACTGCTGGCGGCCGGGGCCGCCCAAGCGGGCACCGAAGACTCCGGCTCGCGCGGCCGAGGGCACTACGAGCAGGTCAACGGGCTGAACATGTACTACGAGGTCCATGGCAGAGGGAAACCCGGCCAGCGGCCGCTCGTCCTGCTCCACGGCGCCTTTTCGGCGACCGGGACCTCGTTCGGCGAACTGCTCCCGGCGCTCGCGAAGCACCGCAAGATCATCTCGATCGAGCAGCAGGCACACGGCCATACGGCGGACATCGACCGCCCGCTGCGGATCGAGCAGATGGCCGAGGACACCACCGCGCTCCTGCGGAAGATCGGCGTCGGCAAGGCCGACTTCTTCGGCTACAGCATGGGCGCGGGTATCGGGCTGCAGATCGGCGTGAGCCGGCCTGAAATCGTCGGCAAGCTGGTACTCGCGTCGGTGACGTCGAAGCCGGGTGGTCTGCACCCAGGCCTGCTCGAAGGACTCGACCAGCTCAAGCCCGAAGACCTGCACGGGTCGCCGTTCCACGAGGAGTACCTGCGGACCGCGCCGCGACCGGAGGACTTCCCTCGGCTGGTGGAGCAGGTCAAGGACATGAACCGGCACATGCCGACCATCGCCGACGAGCGGATCCGCGCGATGAAGAAGCCGACCCTGCTGCTGACCGGTGACTCGGACATCGTGCGGCCCGAGCATTCGGTGGAGCTGTTCCGCCTGCTCGGCGGCGGCGTCGTGGGGGACAACGTCGGGCTGCCGGACTCGCAGCTGGCCATTCTGCCCGGCACGACGCACGTCACGCTGGTACACCAGGCGGCGATGCTGACGCCGATCATCCCGGCCTTCCTCGACCGGCCGGTCGCCTGACGCACAACGAAAAGCGGGGCTTGATCCGAAGTGTCCACTATGGACATTGCGGACCAAGCCCCGTTTCGGCGTTTCCTTTACCGCTGAACCCACTCCACCAGTTCCACCGGCACCCCGTTCGGGTCGGTGACCATGAAGAGGCGTTCACCCCACGGCTCTTCCCGCAGCGGCAAGGTGATCTCGACACCTTCCTCGCGAAGTCGCTTCTCCTCGGCTTCGAGGTTCTCGACAGTGAAGGCCACGATCACTCCGGACGCACGCTGCTGCCGCAGGTTCTCCGGCAGGACCTCGATCCCCGCCGCAAGCAGGACGATCGACAGCTTGGCGGTCTCGTGCCCGAGGGAGACGAAACCTTCCGCGGCCATCTGCTCGGTGAAGCCGAAGTGCTCGGTGAAGAAGCGGCTGGAAGCGGCGACGTCGTCGACGGTCAGCGAAAGAGTGGAAGCAAGGACGTTCATGGGCGATCCCCTTTGGTCAGCGAGTGATTTCGGACGAGCGGGCGGTCAGTACGACCGGCGCCGCGGGACACCGGTCGAGCGGCGCGCCGGCAGGGTGCGGCCGGTGAACGGCTGCTGGTGACGGCGGTCGTTCCGGCGGACCTGAGCGCGGTTGGAGCCTTCGTTGCCTTGGGGGATTCGAGCAGTCAAGGAGCCTCTTCTCTCTCATCGGTCGGTAGTACGGACGTAAGTTTACATCGGAACTACCAAACGTCAAGGATATTTTTACGCCGGTGGTAAAGTTCGCTCATGACCAGCACGGATGTGGGCTTGCGAGAGCTCAAGAAGCAGGAGACGCGGCAGCTGATCTCCGACCACGCGACCGTCCTCTTCATCGCGAAGGGCTTCGAAGAGACGACGATCGCGGAGATCGCAGCGTCGGCGAGGGTCGCGAAGAAGACCGTCACCAACTACTTCCCCCGCAAGGAGGATCTGGCGCTGGACCAGCACGAGGAGTTCACGAACGGACTGGCGAAGGCCGTCGGCTCCAGGAAGGCCGGTGAGTCGGCGCTGGCCGCGCTACGGCACACCTTCCTGGACGCGGTGGCGGAACACTCGCCGGTGATCGGGTTCACCGGTCCGGTGTTCGCGAAAATGGTGCTGGAGAGCCCGACGCTGACGGCGCGCCTGCGAGAGCTGCACGAACTGCGTGAGGAGGCGCTGGCCACGCAACTCGCGACCGAGACCGGCGCCGCCGCGGACGACGTCACCCCGATCATGGCCGCGGCCGAACTCAACGCGATCGACCGTGTGCTGTTCCGCGAGGTGCTTCGGCGCTCAGGCGCCGGGGAGAGCAACGAGGACATCGCCGTGGCCTTGACCAAGGCGACGAAGCGAGCCTTCGAGCTGCTGGAGCCGTCGTTCGGCGACTACGCGATCCGAACGGAGTGAGTCACCGCTTCTTCGTGGCCAGCACCACCGCGACGGCCACGGCCGCGACGAAAACGACCGCCAAGAGCAGGATGATCAGATGCCACGGCTGGATCGCGAACACTCAAGTCCCCCTTCATCGAGGGAGCCATCCTAGGGAAAGGAAGTCCGCCATGTCCTTCACCGACGAAGAAATCGCCTACCTGCGCTCGCAGCCTCTGGCCCGCGTCGCGACCCTGTCCCCCGACGGCGAGCAGCCCGACGTCGTCCCGCTGTCGTTCGAGTTCGACGGAACGGACTTCTGGGTGGGCGGAGGCGGCGAATCGGTCCTGGCGACCCGGAAGTTCCGCAACATCAAGGCGGGTAAGCGGAAGGTGGCCCTCGTCGTCGACGACATGGTCTCGTTCGAGCCGTTCGTCGCGCGCGGGATCCGGATCTACGGGGAGGCCGCCGACCCGGTCGAGCGCGTGGGCGTCGTCGGCCCGGGGATCTACGCGCGCGTCACGCCGACGGTGTCGTGGAGCTGGAACATGGCGGGTGAACCCGTCGGCGAGACCTGGTACGAGTCGAGGCGAGCCGTTCACGGCCGTTCGGACACCTAGAGAAGCAGCCCGTTCTTGTCCGACGTCGGCGGTACGGTCGGGCTTTGGCGGACCGGTGGGCGGGAGTTCGAATGCGGGACGGAGCCGGAGTGGGAGAACACCGGCTGTTCGACGGCGCGACCGCGGTCCCGAAGCTGCGGCTCGTCGAGAACCGGGCGTTCACCTCGCGAATCGTGCTGTCGCGGTACCGGCCCGCATAAGACGATCGCCCCGTGACCTGTTCGGTCACGAGGCGATCGCGGGTGGCGAGTGAGGGATTCGAACCCCCGAAGGCTGAGCCGTCTGATTTACAGTCAGATCCCTTTGGCCGCTCGGGCAACTCGCCGTGGCCGAGCAAGCCCGGCCGAGACGAAAGAATACCCAACGCCGTGGCGGCCCGGTCAACCGGGTTGCACAGGGCTAGGGTGGAGGCTCCTGACAAGCGAGTACGAGGTGTGAGAACACGTGGCGGATCCCTCTTTCGACGTGGTGAGCAAGGTCGATCGCCAGGAGGTGGACAACGCCCTGAACCAGGCCAGCAAAGAACTCGGCACCCGGTTCGACTTCCGGGGTACCGGGACGAAGATCGACTGGTCCGGTGAAGAGGCGATCGCGATCGAGTCGGAGACCGAAGAGCGGGCTCTGGCGGCGGTCGAGGTGTTCAAGGAGAAGCTGATCAAGCGCAACATCTCCCTGAAGGCCTTCGAGGCGGACGAGCCGGCCCTGTCCGGCAAGATTTACAAGTTGAGCGGCAAGATCCTGCAGGGCATCGAGTCGGACAAGGCGAAGCAGATCGCCAAGTTCATCCGCGACGAGGGCCCGAAGGGTGTCCAGGCGCAGATCCAGGGCGACCAGCTGCGGGTGTCCGGCAAGAAGAAGGACCAGCTGCAGGACGTGATCGCCTTGCTGAAGGGCAAGGACTTCGAGATCGCGCTGCAGTTCACGAACTACCGCTGATCGACGGGCTCTGACCTGCGGGTATCCGTCAACGGGTGCCCGTGGGTACAACCCCGGTACAACTCGGCGCGCGTGCGCGTCTGGTGACGACGTCCGGCCAGTAGCCGACGTAGGTGTTGAGCGTCACTGTAGGCGTGGTGTGACCCACAGCCTTCGCAGCCGGATGCCAGATGTACGACCAGCCGGCCCCGGCGGATCGGGCGACCGTCACCCCGGGTGAACACAAGGTCGACGGGCCCGCTACTACCCCGCTATGGCACGTCTTTCTTCCAAGGGTCGAAGTATTCGGCACCCACATGCCAAAACCGGAAGAAACCGACAGAGATGACAAGCCACTCCAGGTAGCCCATGACGTCTACGCGGGAGCCGAGCATGAGCTCGTCTTTGGCTGACGAGAAGGTAAAATCGAGCCATGAGAATGGAATGGCCGAGCAACTGGATCGATCGAATCAGTGGTCACGCCTGCGAGATGTGCCAATCTCCACGACTGGATGAAGACTCCTATGGCGTGCGCATTTACAGCACGCCGGAGGTTGACGCGGTTCTCCAGCGGGCAGATATTCAACGCGGGTACACAATCATTATCTGGCGTGGACGCCATGTTGTCGAACCGTTCGAATTGACCGAGTCAGAGGCGAATTCCTATGGGAAGGCGACTTTGACCGTGGCGAAGGCTTTAGCCGCCTTCTACCAACCACTCAAGATGAACTACCAGACCCTGGGGAACACCGTTCCACATCTCCATACTCACTTGCTCCCCCGCTTTGTCGAGGACCCCGCCCCCGGTCGGCCCTTCCCGCTGCCCCAGCGCGGCGACGAAGCTCCGATCGCTCCCGCTCTGCTCGCCGAACAAGCCACCGCACTTCGGGCGCTCCTCCGCTGATCCCAGCGCGGCAGAAGGCCACTTTCGGACGTCCGAAGGTGGCCTTCGCCCTGTCTACGACGCGGTGATCGTCCAGGTGCCGTCGCCTTCCAGCGAGACGAACGCCGGGCCCGAGACGGGCACGGTGCCCTTGTAGTCACCGAGCTGGTTCACCGGCAGGTCCGAGTAGTCGCCGCTGTGGTGCACCCAGATCGCGGTGTTGCCGTTGCCCTTGGTGGTGACGGCGACCGCCGAGGCGCCGGCGGGAACGGTGAGCACGGCGTCGCGCTTGCCTTTGAGTTCCTTCCCCTTCTCCAGCATGGGCACGCCGCGTTCGTCGGTGATGGTCAGCGTCCAGGCGGCGTTGGCCTTGACGGTGAACGTCTTCGCCTGGTCGTCGGGCATGTCGTTGATCCACTGCGTGCCCTTGTACGGGCCGACGTCGTTCACGATCAGCTCGTTCTCGGTGTTGACCGCGACGTGCCCGGAACACTTAGGACAGTCGAAGCTCACGAAGCCGAGGCGGGCGGGCCAGGACGTGGTGACCGTCGCGTTCCCCTTGCCCGAGTGGGTTTCCGTCTCTTGCGGGCCGGGCGGCGGGGTGGTCGTGGACGTCGGCGGGGACGACGGCGTGGGGGCGCCGGGCGAGTGCAGTCCGTCGGCGGCGGCGCGTGGGACGACGCGGCCGAAGTTCTCCGTCGAGCAGGCCGCCAGGCCGACGGTCAGCAGCACGGCACCCAAGGCCGCGCAAAGGCGCCTGATCACGTGATTTCCCCCAATTCGAGCAGTCAATGAATCTTCGCCGCCCGGTAGCCCAGCGTTACCGGGTGACCCGGCCGGGCGAGGGGGACCACCCGGGCGAGGGTTTCTCCCGCAACGCCTCCGCGCGCCCCCGCAGGAGGGCAAATACACGTGCTGTAATCGCGCGGTTGCGTAAAGGAAGGTTTCCATGAAGCGCCGTTTCAGCTCCGCACTCGCCCTCGCGCTGTCACTTACCGTGATCGCGTCGTTGCTCACGTCCGCACAGGCCGGCGAGCGGAAACAGCTGGTGCCGGGCTACGGCTCCTACGCGCGGCTCATCCGGCTGGAGCACTCGCCGATCGGCCGTGGCCGCATCGTCGCGTCGCTGACCAGCGCGGACGAGCGCGGCAAGTTCACGCCGATCATGGAGAGCACCGACGAAGGCCAGAGCTTCCACAAGATCGGCGAGGTCCGCGATCCCGACGGCCGGGTCGGCATGTGCTGCGGAACGCTGTACGAGCTGCCGCAACGCGTCGGCAGGCTGCGCGCGGGCACACTGCTGTGGGCCGCGAGTTACCGCCAGGAGGCCGGTCCGCAGCGCCGGATCGGCATCCGGATCTGGTACAGCCGCGACGCCGGCCGCAGCTGGTCGTTCCTGTCCGAGGCCGCCCGGTCGCACAACCACGACGGCATCTGGGAGCCCGAGTTCGTCGTCGACGCGGGCGGCACGCTGTGGCTGCACTACGCCGACGAGACCGAGTCGCCGCAGCACGCGCAGGTGATGAACCGGGTCGCGACCACCGACGGGGTGAACTGGGGCACCAAGCAGCGCACCATGGCCATCCCGCCGCACCGGGTACGCCCGGGTATGCCGATCATCCGCCGGCTGCCCGACGGCCGGTACTACCTGGCCTACGAGATCTGCAACTTCCGCGACCGCTTCTGCGATCCGTACTTCAAGATCTCCGCCGACGGGGCGAACTGGGGCGACCCCGCCGATCCTGGCACCCGCGTCGACACCGCCAACGGCAACCACTTCCAGCACGCGCAGACCATCACGTTGTTCCCCGGCGGCCCGAAGGGGGTACGGCTGGTGATGGTCGGGCAGATCTACACCAACGCCCGCGGCGTCCCGCAGGACAAGAACGGCCGGGTCCTGCTCGCGAACGACAACTTCGGCTCCGGCAACTGGTACGAACTGCCCGCGCCGCTGCACATCACCGGAATCTACGACAACTTCTGCCCCAACTACAGCTCGACGCTGCTCCCGGTCGACGGCGGCAAGAATGTGGTGCAGATCTCCACTGAATTCGATAAGGGCTGCAAGGCGTACTTCGCCAAGGGACCGGCTTTCTAGGTCGCGTCCAGCGAGAAGCAGTACCCGGCATTTACCCGGTAGTGTGATCCGTTGACTGAAACGGGCTACGAAGCGGGGGCACTGGATGAAGGGCATCGTGCTGGCGGGGGGCAGCGGGACGCGCTTGCATCCCATCACCCAGGCGATTTCGAAACAGCTGCTCCCGGTCTACGACAAACCGATGGTCTACTACCCGATCTCGGTGCTGATGTTCGCCGGGATCCGCGAGATCCTGATCATCTCCACCCCGGCCGACCTGCCGAGTTTCCGCAAACTCCTCGGTGACGGCAGCCAGTTCGGGCTCAGTTTCAGCTACGCCGAGCAGGCGGCGCCCAACGGGCTGGCCGAGGCGTTCGTCATCGGCGCGGACTTCGTCGGCGACGACGACGTCGCGCTGGTGCTCGGCGACAACATCTTCTACGGCCAGGGTTTCTCCACCAGGCTGCAGGCCGCCGCGACCGCGCTCGACGGTTGCGTGCTGTTCGGCTACCCGGTGAAGGACCCGCAGCGCTACGGCGTCGGCGAGATCGACGCCGACGGCAAACTCCTTTCGATCGAGGAAAAACCGGAGAAGCCGAAGTCGAACAAGGCGATCACCGGCCTGTACTTCTACGACAACCACGTCCTCGAGATCGCCCGCGACCTCAAGCCCTCCCCGCGCGGCGAACTGGAGATCACCGACGTCAACCTCGCCTACCTGCGGCAGGATCGCGCGACCCTGGTCGACCTCGGCCGCGGGTTCGCCTGGCTCGACACCGGCACACACGACTCGCTGCTGGAAGCGGGCCAGTTCGTGCAGGTCCTCGAGCACCGGACGGGAGTCCGCATCGCCTGCCTCGAAGAGGTCGCGCTGCGGATGGGCTTCATCGACGCGGACCAGTGCTTCGCGCTGGGCGCGAAGCTGGCGAAGTCCGGCTACGGCGAATACCTGATGAACGTCGCGAGGACGCAAGGCGCTACCGGCTGAACTACGCGCCTGGGTTGTCGTGAGTGATTCGGGTCGTTAGAACGACCCGAATCACTCACGAGCCCTTGCCAAGCGACCCGCCCTAGCTGAACAGGTGTTCTCGCAGGGTGTCTCCGGTGTAATCGGTCCGGAAGACACCCAGCTCCTGCAGATGCGGGACGACGTCGTCGACGAACTCGTCCAGCCCGCCCGGGGTCAGATGCGGCACCAGCACGAACCCGTCGGCGGCGTCGCTCTGCACGTATTCGTTGACCGAATCGGCGATCTGCCGGGCCGTGCCGACGAACTGCTGGCGCGCGGTCACCTCGATGACGAGTTCGCGGATCGAGAGCTTCTTCTCCTCCGCGATCACGCGCCACTTCGCCGCCACCGCAAGCGGATCCTTCTCGTGCCGGACCCGGCCCCAGGTCAGCGGTTCGGCGTCGGGGTCCGGGTCGATCTCGGGTAGCGGGCCGTCCGCGTCGTAGGCGGAGAGGTCGCGGCTCCAGACCTGTTCGAGGAACTGGATCGCGGTCGCCGGGCGCACCTGCTGGTAGCGGATCTCGCGCGCGTATTCGTGCGCGTCCTCCTCCGTGTCGCCGAGCACGAACGTCGCGGCGGGCATGATCAGCAGCTCGCCGGGCTCACGACCGTAGGTACCCAGCCGCCGCTTGACGTCGGCGAAGAACTCCTTGCCGCTCTCCAGCGAACCGTGGCGGCTGAAGATGACGTCGGCGGTCTTCGCGGCGAATTCCCTGCCCTCGTCGGAATCCCCGGCCTGGATGACGATCGGCTGCCCCTGCGGTGTCCTCGGCACGGTGAACTCGCCGTGGATGTCGAACTGCGGTCCCTTGTGGACGAACCGGGAGATACCGCGGGCGAAGACGCCGTTCTCCTTGTCCCCCACCAGTGCGTCCGGCGCCCAGCTGTCCCAGAGTTCCCTCACGGTGGCGAGGAATTCCTCGGCGCGGTGATAGCGGTCCTCGCGGTTGAGGAAGCCGCCGCGCCGGAAGTTCTGCCCGGTCCACCCGTCGGGTGAGGTGACCACGTTCCAGGCGGCGCGGCCGCCGGAGAGGTGGTCGATGCTGGCGACCTGCCGCGCGACCTCGTACGGCTCGTTGAAGGTCGACGACAGCGTTCCGGCCAGCCCGAGCCGGGTGGTGACCGCGGACAGCGCGGCCAGCACGGTGGTGGTGTTCGGCCGCCCGACGACGTCGGAGTCGAGGATCTCGCCGGCGTGCTCGCGCAGGCGCAGGCCTTCGGCGAGGAACAGGAAGTCGAACTTGCCCCGCTCAGCCGTGCGCGCGAGGTGCTCGAAGGACGAGAAGTCGATTTGGCTACCCGAGCGTGGATCGCTCCACACGGTCGTGTTGTTGACGCCGGGGAAATGTGCGGCGAGTTTGACCTGCTTGGGCATCTGTCACGCCTCCGCGTACTGGTTGGCGGCGACCCCGAGGCCGAGGTGCTCGCGCAGGGTGGTGCCGGTGTAGGCCTGCCGGAACGCGCCCGCGGCCCGGAGCGCGGGGATGGTCTCGGCGGTGAAGAGCTCCAGGTCGTCGGGCAGGACGGCGGGCCGGATGTGGAAGCCGTCGAGACCGTTCGCGGTGGCGAGGCGGGGCAGTTCGTCGGCGAGTTCGGCCGGGGTACCGGTGAAGGTGCGGCCGCCGGCCGGGAAGGGTGCGTAGGCCTCCAGTGCGCGTCGCCGGTCGATCGCCGCCTGCTCGGTCTCGGCGAGCACGATCGTGAGACCGGCGAGGAGCTTGGCGTCCGGGAACCGCTCGCGGGCTCCTCGGACCTCGTCGACCAGGACGACGTCGGCGCCGTGCGCGTACGGCGAGTCGCCGTACACCGCGACCACGGGATGTCCTTGCGGCGGACGCGGCGTGATCGAAGGTCCCTTGACGCTGAAGAAGCGGCCCTCGAAGTCGACGTAGTGGAGCTTCTCGCGATCGATGAACCGGCCGGTCGGCTCGTCGCGGATGATCGCGTCGTCCTCCCAGCTGTCCCAGAGGCGGGCGACGACGTCGACGACCTCGGCGTTCTCCGCCTCGGCGTCCACCTCGGACGGAAGGGTTCGCCTGCCGAAGTGAGCGACCTCCGCTTCGGTCCGGGACGGCACCGCGAGCAGCCCGGCACGGCCACGGCTCGCGTGGTCGAGCGACGCGACGGCCGTCGAGACGTGGAACGGCTCGGTGTGCGTGGTGGTGATCGTCGGGACCAGGCCGATTCCGCTGGTCACGGGAGCTATGGCGGCGAAGGTCAGTAGTGCGTCGAGCCGTCCTCGGACGACGTCCTCACCGCCGGGGTGAAGCCCGAGAGTGTCGTCGAGGGTGACGAAGTCGAGCGAAGCCGCTTCGGCGAGCTTCGCGTGGGCCAGGTAGTGGGCGGCGGTGAACAAGGCGGCCGGCGGGACGGCGGAGACCCGCCAGGCGGCCGGGTGCTGCCCGGCGCCGTCGAGGGCGACCCCGAAGTGCAACTGCTGTGCGGATCCCATGCCCGGGGAACTCCCCCGCCGGACCCTCGATTCCCGCTCCCACGAGGTGAGACACCGCCTTTACCCTCGCGTTTCGTCCTCTAGTTGCGGTCGTTCGTATCGCCAACTACCGCAACTAGAGGACGAAACGCGGGTCAGGGCGGGATTCAGAAGGGGCGGCGGGCCATCTCTTCGAGGCGCCGGATGCGCTCGTCCATCGGCGGGTGGGTCGAGAAGAGCTTCGAGAGGCCCTCACCCGGACGGAAGGGGTTCGCGATCATGAGATGGGACTGCGACACCAGTTTCGGCTCCGGGACCAGCGGCGCCGCGCGGGTCCCCCGGTCGAGTTTCCGCAGCGCCGACGCGAGCCCGAGCGGGTCGCCGGTCAGCTCCGCGCCCGACGCGTCGGCCTGGTACTCGCGCGACCGGCTCACGCCGAGCTTCACGACGGCGGCCGCGATCGGCCCGAGAAGCACCAGCACCACCGTGACCAGCGGATTCGCACCCCCTTCACGGTCGTTGCCGCCGAAGATGCTCGAGAACATCGCGATATTGGCGACCACGCTGATCACGCTCGCCAGCGCGCCCGCGACACACGAAATGAGGATGTCGCGGTTGTAGACGTGGGACAGCTCGTGCCCGAGCACCGCCCGCAGTTCGCGCTCGTCGAGGAGGTCGAGGATGCCGGTGGTGCAGCACACCGCCGCGTGCCGGGGGCTGCGGCCGGTGGCGAAGGCGTTCGGGGCCTGTGTCGGGCTGATGTAGAGCCGCGGCATCGGCTGGCGCGCGGTGGTCGCCAATTCACGCACGATCCGGTACATCGCGGGCTGCTCGGCCTCGGAGACCGGCCGCGCGCGCATCGCCCGCAGAGCCAGCTTGTCGGACTTGAAATAGGCGTAGGCGTTGACGCTCAGTGCCACCACCAGGCCGATGAACAGGGCTCCCCGGCCGAAGAATCCGCTGATCCCGACGATGATCGCGGACAGCACGCCCAGCAGGACGACGGTCTTCAGCTCGTTCTGGTGTTTGTGCACGGCGTCCTGCTCCTTTCTTTCTCCGGGTCTGCCCACGAGGGTGGTTACTCACCGGAAACAACGCGATCGGGGGACGCGAAGTTCCTTCACTCCGGCGTGGGGCGGGTTATCGTCGAGCCCCGGAACGATCATGGGGAGGCGCGCATGCGAGGACCCGAACTGAGCCGCCGAGCCCTGCTCACGCTGGCCGCGGCCGGTGCGTCGGCGGTCGCCTTCGCGCCGGCGGCCAGAGCCGAGAAGGTCCTCCTGATCGAGGTCGGAGGCGCTCCGGAAGCCATCGCGGTGAATTCCGTCACCGGCTTCGCCTACGTTTCCGATCCCCGCACCGGGACGGTCGTCGTGATCGACGGGCGGACCGCGACCGTCGGCGCGGTGATCCAGGTCGGCGGCGAGCCCGGGGATCTCGCCGTGGACACCGTGACCAACCGCGTCTACGTCACCAACCCGCCCGCCGGGACCGTCCTCGTCGTCGACGGGCTGACCCACGACGTCGTCAGCGTGGTCCCCGCCGGGCCCGGCGCGTCCGGTATCGGCGTCGACGAGCAGGCGAACCGGATTTACGCGGTCAGCGGCACCACCGGCATGCTCGCCGTCATCGACGGGGTCGGCTGCCGCCTGCTGAAAATGGTCCCCGGGCCCACCTCGGGACTGTCCGCGGTCGCGGTCGACACCGGCCGCAAACTCGTGCACTGCACCAGCACGACCACCGATTCCCTGGAGGTCTTCGACGCCGGCGCCGGCGCGTTCACCGCCGGGGTCAAGGTCGGCAAGGCCCCGACCGGTGTCGCCGTGCACCGCGGGTCCGGGACGGTGTTCGTGGCGAATTCGGCGATCCATCATCTGTCCGTTGTGGACTCCGCCGCGCGCAAGGAGAAGGCGACGGTGCTGCTGCGCTCCGAATCTTCGGCGGTGGCGATCCACGAAAGCTCGAACACCGTGTACGCCAACGGAGGCCCCAACGGCGTCGCCCGGATCGACGGCGTGACGAACCTGCTCACCGGCGATCTTTCCCTCGGTGTGAACCCCGGTGCGGTCGCGGTCGATCAGCGCTCCAAAGCGGTGTACGTGACGGATCCCTTACGTGGCAGGGTTTCCTTGATCAGGGATTTCTGACTTCTCACGTGGAGTAACTCCGGGTATACCGTCGAAGGCATGAAACTCGGTTTGCAGATCCCGGACCTCACCTGGCCGAACGGCGCGAGTGCGCTGGGCGCCGATCTGGCGGCGGTCGCGAGGAAGGCCGACGAGGTCGGCTTCGACTCCATCGCGCTGATGGACCACTTCTTCCAGATCTCGGTGGTCGGCCCGCCCGAGAACGACATGATCGAGGCCTACACCGCGCTCGGTTTCCTGGCCGCGCACACCGAACGCGCGAAGCTGCTCACCGTCGTCACCGGTGTGCACTACCGCGAGCCCGGACTCTTGGCCAAAGCAGTTACCACACTCGACGTCCTTTCCGGCGGTCGCGCCATTCTCGGGATCGGCGCGGGCTGGAACGAAGAGGAATCGCTCGGGCTCGGTTTTCCCTTCCCCTCCACCGCCGAGCGGTTCGAACGGCTCGAAGAGACGCTGCAGTACGTCCTGCAGATGTGGAGCGACGACGACGGTCCGTTCCGCGGCAAGCACTATCAGGCCGAGCGGCTGCTGAACGTGCCGCAGGCGCTGGCGAAACCGCGTCCGCCGATCATGATCGGGGGCGGCGGGGAGAAGAAGACGCTGCGCTTCGTCGCGAAGTACGGCGACATGTGCAATCTCTTCAACGGCCCGGACCTCGAACGCAAACTCGATGTCCTCAAGCAGCACTGCGAGAACGAGGGCCGCGACTACAACGACATCACCAAAACCGTCTACCACATCCTCGACGTCGGGCCGAAGGGCGAGAAGGCCGGCGAACTCAACGACGCGCTGGGCAAGCTGGCCGAACTCGGCGTGGACGTCGCGCTCGGTGCGATCCCCGGCCTTCCCGATCTCGATCTGATCGAGAAGATCGGCAGCGACGTCATCCCGGTCGCCGCGAAGCTGTGAAACTGGAGGACCTGTGAAACTGGGCCTGCACCTGCCGGATTTCACCTGGCCGAACGGGGCTCCGGGGCTGCGCACCGACCTCGCCGCCGTCGCCCGCGCGACCGACGACGCCGGATTCGCCTCTCTCTCGGTGATGGACCATTTCTTCCAACGGATGTGGTCGGCCGACGACGGGCCGTTCCAGGGCACGCACGTCGAGGCCGAGCGGCTGCTGAACGTGCCGCAGGCGCTTTCGGAACCGAGTCCGCCGATCCTGATCGAGAAGTTCGCCACCGACGTCATTCCCGCGGCCGGGAAACTCTGACGCTCGCTCACCCCGCCGCCGGAAGGCATGATGGCGGGGTGAGCGAGTACGAACTGCGCGGCGGACTGCAACCGGACGTCTCGGCGGTGACCGCCGTGCTGGCGCACTACGGCGTCGAAGGACCGGACGGGACGGCACCCGGCGAGGCGCTGGTGTTCGCCGCGTCCGGCGGGATCGGGGCCGGCTACATCCTCTGGGACTTCGCGCACGAGACGATGTCGACGGTCGTCTTCGGCTTCCGCGCGCGCTGGCAGTATCCGCAGGACTGGCTCAAGTCCACAGTGGACCGTCTCGGCCTCGCGGTCGACATCCACACCACCGGCGGCAAACGCGCCGCCGCGAAACGGCTCACCGCCGACCTCGAAGCGGGACGGCCGGTGATCGTCCTCCCCGACCTGCACGCGCTCGGTTACTGGCACCTGCCCGCGGAGAGGTCCGGTGGCGGCGGGCATTTCGTCGTCGCGTACGGCGAAGAGGACGGCCGTGTCCTGGTCGACGACCGGAACCTCGCGCCGTTGACCGTGGAGCGGAAGGCGTTCGACGCCGCGCGTGCCCGGGTCGGCTCGTACAAGAACCTGCTCGCGACGATCGAGCCCGGCGAGGTCACCGACTGGCCGGCGGCCGTGCGCGGCGGGCTGGCCGACTGCGCGAAGAACCTCTCGGCGCCGTCGAAGTCGTTCTCGCTGCCGGCCTGGGGCCGCTGGGCGAAGGCCCTGACCGACGAACGCGATCCCAAGGGCTGGCCGCGGGCGTTCGGCGAGCGGCGCGGGCTCGTCGGGGCGCTGCTGAACGTCTGGGAGAACGTCACCCCGGCCGGCATGGAGGGCGGGCACCTGCGCGGGCTGTTCGCCGACTCGCTCACCGAGGCTTCCGGGCTGCTGGACCTCCCGGCGCTGGGCGAACAGGCGTCGACCTGGCGCGGGATCGCCGAGCGCTGGGCCGAACTGGCCGAGGTCGCCGTCCCGGCCTCCCACGCGGAGTTCGCCTGGGTGCGAGGCCTGGTCAGCGCGGTCTCGGCCGGCGTCCGCGAAGGCGACGCGGGCCAGGAGGCGGCCGCCGCCGCGGGCGAGGAGATGTGGAAACTGCGCGCGCACTACAACGACGAAACGCCGTTCACCTCGGCCGAGGCCAGGGAACTCTTCGACACCTTGAGCGCGAAGATCCACGACATCCACGAGGCCGAGACCGCCGCGATCCGTGAACTCTCCGAAGCCCTGATGGAGTGAACCCGGGACGGCGCTCGTTGCGCCGCGCGGCCGGAACGGCGTGATCGTTGAAGATCCACTTCGTGCACGCACATCCACTGGGGACGACGAGTGCGCGTCCCGCTCCCGAGATCCACCTTCACCGTCATCGCCTGCGTGTCACCGACCTGGACCACCTCGGGCACGTCGGGAACGCCCGGCTGCTGGACTATTTCCAGGAAGCGCAGTTCGCCCTGCTCGACCCGCGCCGTGAGCATCTTTTCCAGACCCGGGGGCCCGCTTTCCTGATCGCGAAGCACAACGTGAGCTTTGTGCGACGACTGACGTTCCGCGACAACCCGGTCGAGGTCGAAACCGTGGTCAGCCGGATCGGGACCTGCGACATCGTGGTCAGCAGCAGGCTGCACGACCGGGGTTTCGTCTACTCGCGATGCCGGACCATCTGGGTCGCGTGCACCCTGCCCGAAGGCACGGCGCGGCGGCTCGACGAGGAAGAGCGCGCACGGCTGACGCGGTTCAGCGGGACGGTCGACGAGATCCCCGCACACTGAGCAAGACCCGGGCCGGAATTCTTTTTAACAGTTTATGCTCCATTTCCCTCAGCCCGTCGAATACGGCTGGGCCGTTCAGCGGCTGATCATCACCCCTTTTGGCCGGTACCTTCGAAAGAGCCTCTCCCTGCAGAGACCCCCGGAGGTATTTCATGCCACGGCCGAAGTCTGTCCGCATTCTCGCGCCCTTGGTCGGCGCACTACTCCTCTCGAGCGGGGTGGCCGCGACGGCCGCCGCCGCACCACCCGACGGCGATCCCCAGTTCATCCGCCTGGCCAGCAGAACCTTCGATCCACTCACCCAGGAGACCGCCTCCGGCCAGATCGCGATTAGGCGGCTAAACGCAGGTCAGGGCGCCGCGAGCCAGGACTGGCGGGGCGCGTACCTGCTGCAGGTCCGGAGCGCGCTGACCGACGCCCAGCGCACGCGATTGCGCGGACTCGGCGTGCGAATCGGCACCTACATTCCCGATTTCGCGTACGTGGTCCGGCTACCGGCACAAAGCAGGCAATCGGTCGAGAAATTGAATTTCGTCCGCTGGGTCGGCGAATACCGGCCGGACGACAAGATCGAGGCGTCGACATTCTCGGTGAGCGGGACAGGAAGCTATCTGGTGACGCTGGTCGAGCCCGATGCGAGGGACCAGCGCGCGGTGGCCGAAAGGATCCTCCGGCTCGGTGGCGGCATCGAGGCGATCTCACAGAGCGGGCAGCACATCGTCGCCAAGCTCGGCTCCGGCCAGGTCGCCGCCGTGGCGCAAGGTGCCGAGGTGCTCGCCGTCGGCGCGGTGACCGCTCCGGAGACCGACATGGCCAACGCCCGGGAAAGCAGCGGGGCGAACTACATCGAGAGCGTCGGCGGCTACCGCGGGCAGGGGGTGCGCGGTGAGGTGATGGACGGCGGCCTGCGCGTCACCCACCAGGAGTTCAAGGCGCGGCCGACGGTGCTGCACGGCTCGAACTCGACCAGCACCAGCCATGGGACGTCGACGTACGGGCAGATCTTCGCCTCCGGGGTGAGCGCGCCGCAGCGCGGTCTGCTGCCCGAGGCCCAGGGCATCTTCGCGACCTACAACAAGCCCGACCGCTACGCCCACACCAAGGAACTGGTCGACCCGGCGGGCAAGTACCGCGCGGTGTTCCAGAGCAACAGCTGGGGCGGCGGGCTGACCACGGCGTACAACTCGGTCTCGGCCGAACTCGACAAGATCGTCTTCGACCACGACCTGCTGATCTGCCAGTCGCAGAGCAACGCGGGCACGCAGCAGTCGCGGCCGCAGGCGTGGTCGAAGAACGTGCTTTCGGTCGGCGGGCAGTACCACTACAACACCCTGGGCCGCACCGACGACAAGTGGAGCGGCGGCGCCAGCATCGGCCCGGCCGCCGACGGCCGGATCAAGCCGGAACTGTCGAACTACTACGACCGGATCGACACCACGTCGTCCACTAGCGACACTTCGTACACGACGTCGTTCGGCGGGACGAGCGGCGCGACCCCGATCACCTGCGGGAACGCCGGCCTGCTGTTCCAGATGTGGGCCGACGGCGTGTTCGACGGCGCCCCCGGCAAGGCCCGCGACGTCTTCACGAGCCGCCCGCATGCCTCGACCGCGAAGGCGCTGCTGATCAACGGCGCCGACCAGTTCGCGTTCACCGGCACCGCGCACGACATGACCCGGACGCACCAGGGCTGGGGTACCGCGAACGTGCGCTACCTGCACGAGCAGGCCAAGGCGAACGGGTGGAAGCTGCCGGTGCTGGTCAACGAGACGGACCTGCTGAGCACCGGCCAGGCCAAGAAGTACACGGTCGCGGTGAACGGATCGAAGCAGTTCAAGGCGACGCTGGCCTACACCGACCCGGCGGGCTCCCCGAGCGCCTCGGTCACCCGGGTCAACGACCTGACACTGAAGGTCACCGCTCCGAACGGGACCGTCTACTACGGCAACAACGGCCTGCGTGCGGGCAACTTCTCGACCGCGGGCGGCTCGCCGAACACCCTCGACACGGTGGAGAACGTCATCCTCGAAAGGCCGGCCGCGGGCACGTGGACGGTCGAGGTCGTCGCGACGCAGGTCAACGCGGACGGGCACCCGGAAACGTCGGCGACCGATGCCGACTACGCGCTGGTGGTTTCTTGACATGTGAGAGGCACCTCAATCCTTAGTACGTGAAGGCCCCCTTCCCTCGGCTCAGTCGAGGGAAGGGGGCCTTCACGCGCATAAATTGCGCATTGCCCGCGCCCGGATGGGCGAGACGTCTGCGCCGATGGCCGAGACGTCAGGTTTCGGTTGTGAGACAGAAGCGTGAGAGCCCTGGAAGGCATGTAACGAGGCGACCCGAGGTGCCGACGTCTGGGATACGTGACGCGAGCCAAGGAGCTTCTCGATGACCACCTGCCGACTCTGCGGCTCGGCCCATCTCGCCAGTGTCGTCGACCTCGGGGCGACGCCGCCGTGCGAACGTTTTCTGACCGCGGCACAGCTCGCGGAACCGGAGCCGACGTACCCCCTGCACCTGCAGGTCTGCACGGAATGCTGGCTCGCCCAGATCCCGCCGCTGATCACCCCGGAAGAGACTTTCACCGAATACGCGTATTTCTCGTCGTATTCCGCCTCCTGGGTCGAACACGCCAAGACGTTCCTCGACGGCGCCGTCGAACGGCTCGGTCTCGACGAGTCCTCTTTCGTCGTCGAGGTCGCCAGTAATGACGGCTACCTGTTGAAACACGTTGTGGCGCAGCAGATCCGGTGTCTCGGCGTGGAACCTTCGGTGAACGTGGGCCAAGCCGCGCGTGACGCCGGGGTGCCGACGAAGACCGCTTTCCTCAGCCCCGAAACCGGGCGCGACGTCCGTGAGGAACACGGTCCCGCCGACCTCGTCGTGGCGAACAACGTCTATGCGCACATTCCGGACATCATCGGCTTCACGCACGGGCTCCGCGCCCTCGTCGCCGATGACGGCTGGGTCAGCATCGAGGTGCAGCACCTGCTGACGCTGATCCAGGAGAACCAGTACGACACGATCTACCACGAGCACTTCCAGTACTACACGGTGGAATCGGCGCGCCGGGCCCTCTCGCGCGGCGGTTTGTCCGTTGTGGACGTCGAACTCCTCCCCACCCACGGCGGGTCCATCCGCCTGTGGGCTCGCCCGGACGCCGTGGCCGGCGAGCCGAGCCAGCGGATGATGGAGATCCTCGACGCCGAGAAGGCCGCCGGATTGCACGAAATGTCCGGGTACACCGAGTTCTCCGAGCGGGTCACCAAGGTCCGGCTCGACCTGAACAAGTTCCTCACCGACGCGGCGCTCGAAGGCAAGACCGTCGTCGGCTACGGCGCGCCGGGCAAGGGCAACACGCTGCTGAACCACTGCGGCATCCGCCCGGACGTCCTGCGGTACACCGTGGATCGCAACCCGTACAAGCATGGCCGGTTCACCCCCGGCACCCGGATCCCCATCCTCCCGCCGGAGCACATCGAGGCGGACCGGCCCGATTACGTGCTCGTCCTTCCTTGGAACCTCCGGAAGGAACTCACCGCCCAATTGTCCTTTGTGGATGAATGGGGCGGAAAACTGGTCTTCCCCATCCCGCACCTGGAAATCGTCGAGGTGAAGTCGTGAAGGTAGTCCTCTTCTGCGGCGGGTACGGCATGCGGATGCGCAATGGTGACGCGTCCGACGTACCCAAGCCGATGGCCATGGTCGGTCCGAGACCCTTGATCTGGCACGTGATGCGCTATTACGCGCATTTCGGGCATACCGAGTTCATTCTGTGCCTCGGTTACGGCGCGCACCACATCAAGGAATTCTTCCTCCATTACGAGGAGACCACCTCCAACGACTTCGTCCTCAAGGGCGGCAAGGCGGAGCTCCTCTCGACCGATATCTCGGACTGGTCGATCTCGTTCGTGCAGACCGGCCTCGAATCGGCCATCGGCGAGCGGCTGCGCCGGGTGCGCCCGCACCTCGACGGCGACGAGATGTTCCTCGCCAACTACGCGGACGTCCTCACCGACGCGCCGTTGCCGGCGATGATCGAGCGGTTCACCGCCTCCGACGCCGGCGCCTCGATGATGGTCGTGCCGCCGCAATCGTCGTTCCACTGCGTGGAAATGGGCGAAGACGGCCGGATCGACGCGCTGACCCCGGTGAGCGAAATGCCGCTGTGGGAGAACGGTGGCTACTTCGTGCTGCGCCAGGAGGTCTTCGACCACATCCCCGAGGGCGGCGACCTGGTCGCCGACGGCTGCGGCGAACTCGCCAAGCAGGGCAAGCTGCTCGCCTACCCGTACCGCGGGTTCTGGAAACCGACGGACACCGTGAAGGAGCGCGTCCAGCTGGACGACGCCTACGCGCACGGCAACAAGCCGTGGGCGCTGTGGGAGCACGAACCGGCGCCGGCGAGCTCGGCGTGATCGGACTCGGAACGGGCGGGCTCGAGCGGATCGTCGCTCTCGGAGCGCATTGTGACGACATCGCCATCGGGGCGGGCGGCACACTGCTGACGATCTGCGGCGACAACCCGGGTGTCCGGGTCGACGCGCTCGTCCTGTCCGGCGGCGGTACCGACCGGGAGGCCGAGGAGCGCGCCGCGCTCACGGCCTTCTGCCCCGGCGCCGACGTCGAGGTCACCGTGCTCAAACTGCCCGACGGCCGGTTCCCCGCGCACTGGGAAGAGGCCAAGAACGGGCTGGAGGAGCTGCGCCGGCGCACCGATCCGGACCTGGTCCTGTCGCCGCGCACGGCCGACGCGCACCAGGACCACCGCGGCCTGGCCACGCTGGTGCCGACGGTCTTCCGCACGCATCTGCACCTGGAGTACGAGATCGCCAAATGGGACGGCGACCTCGGCAAACCCTCCGCGTACGTCCCGCTTTCCCCGGAACGCGCCGAGGAGAAGGTCCGTCTGCTGCAGGAGCATTACGCCTCGCAGCGGCACCGCCCTTGGTACGACCGGGAAGCCTTCCTCGGCCTGGCCCGCATTCGTGGCATCGAATGCGGGCAACGCTATGCGGAAGCCTTCGACATCAAGAAAATGACGCTCGATCTCTCCTCGAAAGGCTGAAAGCGATGCGTGTGCTGCTGACCGGGCACAAGGGATACCTGGGCACGGTGATGGCCCCGGTGCTGGCCGAAGCCGGCCACGAGGTGATCGGGCTCGACTCCGGCCTCTTCGAGTCGTGCGTGCTGGGTCCGCTCCCCAAGGATCCCGACGGCTACGAGGTCGACCTCCGCGACGTCACCGCCGAGCACGTGTCCGGTGTGGACGCCGTGATCCACCTCGCCGCGCTGTCCAACGACCCGCTCGGTTCGCTGGCGCCAGAGCTGACCTACGACATCAACCACCACGCGTCGGTCCGGCTGGCCAAGCTGGCGAAGGAAGCGGGCGTCAAGCGCTACCTGTACGCCTCGACGTGTTCGGTCTACGGCGCTTCGGGCGGCGACGGCCTGGTCGACGAGGACGCGCCGCTGCGCCCGGTGACGCCGTACGCCGAGTCGAAGGTGCGGGTCGAGGACGACGTCCAGGACCTCGCCGACGACGACTTCTCCCCGGTGTTCATGCGCAACGCCACCGCGTTCGGCTTCTCGCCCCGGCTGCGCTCGGACATCGTGCTCAACAACCTCACCGCCCACGCCTACGTTTCGGGCGAGGTCCTGGTGCTGTCCGACGGCACCCCGTGGCGGCCGCTGGTGCACGCCAAGGACATCGCGCGCGCCTTCACCGCGGCGTTGGACGCGCCGAAGGAGGCCGTCCACGGCAAGGCGTTCAACATCGGCACCGAACGCAACAACGTGACCGTGGCCGAGATCGCGCAGCAGGTCGTCGAGGCCATGCCCAGCGCGACCCTGCGGATCACCGGCGAGTCCGGCGCCGACCCGCGGTCCTACCGCGTCGACTTCGCCCGGTTCCGTGAGGCGATCCCGGGCTTCGAATGCGACTGGTCGGTCAAGGACGGCGCGCTCGACCTGATCTACGCCTACCGGCGGCACGGCCTGACCGAGCAGGACTTCAAGCAGCGCTTCACCCGGCTGAGCGTGCTCAACGCACGGACCGCGGCCGGCGAGATCGACGAAACGCTGCGACGACGGTGACGACACACCGGGACCTGGAGACGGGCGCCGACCTGCGAGAGCTGGTCGCGCGCCTGTATCCGCTTTGCCGCAGCATCACCGGCGACGGCGTCCGCCGCACGCTGGAGATCCTCGGCGAGTACATCCCGCTGGAGGTCCACGAGGTCCCCACCGGGACTCAGGTGCTGGACTGGACCGTTCCGCAGGAATGGAACATCCGCGACGCCTATGTCAAGGACGCCGCCGGCCGCCGCGTGATCGACTTCCAGGAGTCGAACCTGCACGTGGTCGGCTACAGCGTCCCGGTTTCGCGGACGATGCCGCTGGCCGAACTGCGCGAACATCTGCACACGCTGCCCGACCACCCGGCCTGGGTGCCGTACCGGACCAGCTACTACTCGCCGGTGTGGGGTTTCTGCCTGGCGCAGGACACCCTCGACGCGCTGCCGGACGGCGACTACGAGGTGTGCGTCGATTCCACTTTGGACGACGGGCACCTGACCTACGCCGAGCACGTCGTGCCGGGCCAGGTCGCCGAAGAGGTGATCATCTCCTGCCACACCTGCCATCCCTCGCTGGCGAACGACAACGTCGCCGGGATCGCGATCGCCGCCGCGTTCGCGCAGAAGCTGGAAAACCCGTACTACACCTACCGGTTCCTGTTCATGCCCGGCACGATCGGCGCCATCACCTGGCTCGCGCGCAACCACGAGCGCGTCGGCCGGATCAAGGCGGGGCTCGTGCTGGCGTGTGCCGGTGACCCGGGATCGCTGACCTACAAGCGAAGCCGCCGCGGCGACGCCGAGATCGACCGTGTGCTGGAGTACGTCCTCTCCGGGCGCACGCACAAGATCGTCGACTTCTCGCCGTACGGGTACGACGAGCGGCAGTTCTGCTCCCCCGGCTTCAACCTCGGTGTCGGATCGCTGACGAGGACGCCGTACGCGGGCTATCCCGAGTACCACACGTCGGCCGACAACCTCGATTTCCTCTCCACGGAGGCGATGGAGGAAACCCTCCAGACCCTGCGGGACACCCACGCCGTCCTCGACCGCAACCGCAGCTACGTCAACCTCAGCCCCTACGGCGAGCCGCAACTCGGCAAGCGCGGGCTGTACGACTCGCTCGGCGGTCGCAGTGACGCCAAAAACGCCCAGATGGCCATGCTCTGGGTGCTCAACCTCTCGGACGGCGAGCACAGCCTGCTCGACGTCGCCGAGCGGTCCGGGCTGCCGTTCGATTCCGTCGCCGCCGCCGCTCAGGCGCTGCACGACGCCGGATTGCTCAAGGATTGAGGCCCATGCGATCACTTCTGCGTTCCCAGGCCGTCCGGGCGATGGCCGGACGGCTCAGCTGGGGCCTGGGCGACCAGGCCGTCTCCAGCATCACCAACTTCGTCGTCGGCCTGTACGTCGCGCGATCGCTCGGCACGACGGCGTTCGGCATGTTCAGCCTCGCGTGGGTGAGCTACGGCGTGGTGCTCAACCTGTCGCGCGGCCTGACGACCGACCCGTTGATGGTGCGGTTCTCCGGGGTGTCCACCGAGTCCTGGCGCAGGGCGACCGCGCAGGCGACCGGCACGGCGCTCACCGCGGGTGTCGCGGCGAGCGCCGTCAGTGTGACGGCCGGGCTCCTGGTCGGCGCGGACATCGGGATGGCGTTCGTCGCGCTCGGGTTCGTCATCCCGGGTTTGCTGCTGCAGGACGCCTGGCGGTTCACGTTCTTCGCCGCGGGGCACGGGAAGAAGGCGTTCATCAACGACGTCGTCTGGGGTATCGCCCTGCTCCCGGCACTGTTCATCGCGCACCGGTGGTTCGACACGGTCGTCGCCTTCATCCTGGCGTGGGGCCTGTCCGGCGCGGTCGCCGCCGTCTACGGCTGCCTGCAGGCGGGGGTCCGGCCGGATCCGCGCGGCGCGCGCGAATGGCTCAAACGGCACCGCGACCTCGGCACCCGGTACCTGATCGAAAACGTCAGCAACAGCGGCTCGACGCAACTGCGGATGTACGGCCTCGGCGCGATCGCCGGGCTGGCGAGCGTCGGCGCGGTGCGCGGCGCCGAACTGCTGCTCGGGCCGTTCTTCGCCCTCTTGATGGGACTTTCCCTGGTCACGGTGGCCGAAAGCGCACGGGTGCTCCAACGGGCCCCGCACCGCCTTCGGAACTTCTGCGCCATTCTCGGTGCCGGCCAGGCGGCCGCGGCCCTGCTCTGGGGTCTGGCCCTGCTTCTGGTACCCCATGACGCCGGCCGATTCGTGCTCGGTGACGTCTGGGATCCCGCGTCGGAACTGATCCTCCCGGTGACCATCGGTATCGCCGCGGCGGGATTCAACACCGGAGCGGCAGCCGGACTGCGTGCGCTCGGCGCTGCGAAAAGGAGCCTTCGCGCCCAGCTGATCAACTCGGCCGGCTATGTCGGTTTCGGGCTCATTGGCGCCTTCTTGGCCGGGGCGCCCGGATCCGCTTGGGGGGTCGCGTTGGCGATCACCAGCGGTTCAGCGGTGTGGTGGCTCCAGCTCCACGCCGGCATCAAGGACCACCTGACTCTTCAGGACCACCTGACTTCGGAGAAGAAAGAGATGAGGACGTCATGAGCACCGCTCCTCGGCTGAGCATCGGGCTCCCGGTCTACAACGGCGAGGACTACCTCGCCGAATCACTGGACGCGCTCCTCGGCCAAAGCTACGAGAACTTCGAACTGATCATTTCGGACAACGCTTCGGCGGACCGCACCGAAGAGATCAGCCGTGAGTACGCGAAGCTGGATTCCCGCGTGCGCTATGTGCGCCAGCCGGTGAACATCGGCTGCGCGCCCAACCACAACTACTGTCTCGACGTTGCCCGCGGCGAGCTGTTCAAGTGGGCTTCCGACGACGATCTCTACGCGCGTGACCTGCTCGAACGCTGTATCGAGGCGCTCGACGAGCACCCCGAGTTCGTGCTGTCGCACTCGTGGACCGCGATGATCGACGAGAAGGCCGTCGTCACGCAGGCGCTCGAATACCCGCTCAACACGATGTCGCCGAACGCCCCGGAACGCTTCCGCAGCACGCTTTTCGCCCCCGGCGGGGACGACGACGGGGCGGTCATCCGGACCAAGGTGCTTCGCCGGGTCGCGCCGCTGGACAGCTACCACCACGCGGACCGGACGATCATCACGGAACTGGCCCTGCACGGCCCGTTCCACCAGGTGCCGGACTGGCTGTACTTCCGCCGCGACCACCCCGGGCGGTCCGAGCACGAGTACCCGACCGTCCGCAAACGGGCCAGCAACCTGGACCCGAAGCGGGCCGACAAGCTGCGCCACCCGATGGTCCGGCTGCTCGGCGAGTACGTGCTGGGCTACGTCAACGGGATCCGGCGCGCGCCGATCTCCGCCGCGGACAAACGCGAGTGCTTCCGCTACCTGCGGCAATGGATGCTGAACCGGGCGGGGAACCCGGCCATGGGCAAGATGCCGGAGCAGGCCGAGGCGGAACTCGGACCGCGCCAGGTGTCCGTGGTCTCGGTCGTCGCCGGCCAGGAGGGAAGAGTCCCTTGATCCCGTCCGTCAGGATCGGGCTGTTCGGGCTCCTCGGGTCCGGGAACCTCGGCAACGACGGTTCCTTCGAGGCGGTTCTCGGTTACCTGCGTGCGGAACATCCGGACGCCGCGATCAGCGTCATGTGCGGCGGTCCGGAAATCGTCGCGTCACGCCACGAAATCGAGACGATCGCGTTGAACTGGTACCAGGGGGAATACCGGACGGCGTCGAGACCTTGGGCCATCGCCACGAAGGCGATGGGCAAGCTCGTCGACATCGGCCGCACGGCGTCCTGGGTACGTAAACAGGACGTCGTGATCGTGCCGGGCATGGGTGTCCTCGAATCCACGCTTCCGTTGCGCCCGTGGGGTTTCCCGTACTCGCTGTTGCTGCTTTCGGCGTCCGGCAGGCTCGTGGGCACCAAGGTGGCGCTGGTCAGCGTCGGCGCCAACGTGAGCGGGCACCGGGCCACGCGGTCGATCATCGGCCGGGCCGCGCGGCTGGCGTCGTTCCGGTCCTACCGGGACGAGCCGTCGCGTGAGGCGATGCGGGAGATGGGGGTGGACGTCACGAACGACCGCGTCTACCCCGACCTCGCCTTCGCCCTCCAGGCACCGTCGGAACCGGTGGTCCCCCGTTCCGTCGGGGTCGGTGTGATGGCCTACCACGGCGGGAACGACGACCGGGCCCGTGCCCACGAAATCTATGAGTCCTATGTGGACAAGATGACCAAGTTCGTCGCCCATCTGGTCGAGGACGGCCGCCCGGTCCGCCTGTTCATCGGGGACCTGGCCGACCATCAGGTCGTCGACGAGATCATGAAGGAGCTCGACTCGCCGCTGATCTCCGCCGCCGACACGTCCACTTTGGACGACGTGATGCGGGCGATGTCGACGGTCGAAACCGTCGTCGCCACCCGGTATCACAACATCCTGTGCGCGCTGAAGCTGGCGAAACCGACGTTGTCCGTCGGCTATGCCCGCAAGAACGAGGTCCTGATGGCCCAGCTGGGCCTCGGGGAGTTCTGCCAGTCGGCCCGGGACATCGATGTCGACGGGCTGGTCGGCCAGTTCACCGAACTCGAGAGCCGGGCGGAAGAGCTGTCCGAGACGCTGGCGAAACGCGGTGCCGAGCAGACACGGCTCCTGGAGCGGCAGTTCTCCGAACTGTCGGCCACCTTCCTGCCGATGGGAGTCCGATGAAGGCGACCGGAGTACCCGCCATCGCGGGTGCGTACCTGTTCGAACCGACGCCGCACGCCGACGAACGCGGCTTCTTCAGCCGCACCTTCGACGCCGACGTCGTCCGATCGGCCGGGATCGACCCGAACGGCTTCCTCCAGGACAGCGTTTCCCGCTCCCGCAAGGGAGTACTGCGCGGGATGCATCTCCGTTCGGGCCTCGGCGAGGCGAAACTGGTCCGGTGCTCGTGGGGCGCCGTCTTCGACGTCGTCGTCGATCTCCGGCCGGATTCGCCGACCTACCTCGGCAAGGAGACGTTCGAGCTGTCCGGGGAAACCCAGGTCTCGCTCTACATCCCGGCCGGGTGCGCGCACGGATTCCAGGCGCTCACCGAGATCGCCGACGTCTCCTACCGGATCGACCGCGCGCACGATCCCGCCGAAGACGTCGCGATCGCCCATGACGACCCCGAACTGGCGATCTCCTGGCCGCTTCCGGTGTCCCTCATCTCGGAGCGGGACCGCAAGGCCCTCACTCTCTCCGAGGCCCTACTGAAGACGAGGTGAGACCGGTGCACCGGCATCTTCCCCAATCCATGCGAGCCAACGAACGCCTCCACGCGATGATCCCCGGAGGCGCCCACACCTACGCCAAGGGCGACGACCAGTACCCCGAGAACCTGGCACCGGTCATCTCCCACGGGCGCGGCTCGCACGTCTGGGACGTCGACGGGCACGAATACATCGAGTACGGCTCGGGGCTGCGCGCGGTCAGCCTCGGGCACGTCCATCCGCGGGTCTCCGAGGCCGCCCGCCGCGAGATCGACCGGGGCGCCAACTTCGTCCGTCCGTCCATTGTGGAGGAGAGGGCGGCCGAGAAGTTCCTGTCGACCGTACCCACCGCGGAGATGGTCAAGTTCGCCAAGAACGGCTCGGACGCCACCACGGCGGCGGTCAAGCTCGCCAGGGCGGCCACGGGCAGGCCGCTGGTCGCGATCTGTGCTGACCACGCCTTCTTCTCCATCGATGACTGGTTCATCGGCACGACGCCGATGTCGGCCGGGATCCCGGGCGAGATCACGGATCTGACCGTGTCGTTCCCGTACGGCGACCTTCCGGCCACGGAAAAGGTGCTGCAGGACAACGCCGGGCGGATCGCCTGCCTGATCCTGGAAGCGTCGACCCAGCACGAACCGCCGCCCGGCTACCTGGCCGGCCTTCGGGAACTCACCACCCGGTACGGCTGTGTGCTGATCTTCGACGAGATGATCACCGGCTTCCGCTGGTCCGAGGCGGGAGCGCAGGGACTTTACGGCGTCACGCCGGACCTTTCCACGTTCGGCAAGGCGCTCGGCAACGGGTTCGCTGTCTCGGCGCTGGCGGGCAAACGGGAACTGATGGAACTCGGCGGGCTCCGCACCGGCGGGGAGCGGGTCTTCCTGCTCTCCACCACACACGGCGCCGAGACGCATTCACTGGCCGCGGCGATCGCGGTCATGGAGACCTACGCCGAGGAAGGCATTTCCGCGCGCCTGATGGCCCTCGGTGAACGGCTCGCCGCCGGCGTCCGCGAGGTCGCGGCCTCGGCGGGGGTCGAGGAAAACGTCGTCGTGCGCGGCCGGGCGAGCAACCTCGTCTTCGGCACGCTCGACGCGGAGAAGAAACCGTCGCAGGACTACCGAACGTTGTTCCTGCGGCAACTGGTCACGGGCGGGATCATCGGACCGTCCTTTGTGGTCAGCAGCGCACTGTCCGAAGAAGACATCGACCGGACGGTCGAAGTGGTCTCGCAGGCTTGTCTTGTGTACCGCAAAGCGCTCGACGCGGATGATCCGGCGCCGTGGCTGGGTGGCCGTCCGGTGAAGCCGGTATTTCGGAGAAGGGTATGACGTTCGGGTTCTCCCGTCGCTCGACCGGTTCGCGCGTGCTTTCAACGGCACTGTCGATCGCGCTGTCGGTATTACTGCTCCAGGTCACCGTTGCGGGCATAGCATCCCCAGCGGTGGCATCCGAAGAAGCCGCGGCCAGGGCCTGCGGCACCGCTGTCGGCGTCCCCTCCGCACCGGAAGGCGCCGAGGTCGTCCCACCAGGTACCGACTTGACCGACAGGACCCGCTTCAGTCCACCGGGGACGACGTTCTGGCTCGCCCCCGGCACGCACACGCTCAGCTCGGACCAGTTCGGGCAGGTGATGCCGAAGGACGGCAACGTCTACCTCGGTGCCCCCGGGGCGATTCTCGACGGACGCGGGATCAACCGCGCGGCCTTCACCACGGCGGCCAAGGACGTGGTGATCCGCGGGCTGACGATCCGGGGTTTCGTCGCCGAACGGGACCAGGGCGTCGTCAACCACGATTCCGGTGAACGCTGGGTCATCGAAGGCAACGTCATCGAGGACAACGAGGGCGCCGCGATGATGGCCGGGACCGGCCAGCGGGTGGTGGGCAACTGCCTGCGGAACAACGGCCAGTACGGGATCAACGCCTACCGGTTCGGTGGCGGGCTCGCCGATCTGGTCATCGAGGGCAACGAGATCGCCGGGAACAACACCGGCGACTGGGAAACGAAGATCCCCGGCTGCGGCTGCAGCGGCGGGGTCAAGTTCTGGGCCGTGAACGGCGCCGACATCGTCGGCAACTGGGTCCACCACAACCACGGTGTCGGGATCTGGGCCGACACGAACAACAACGACTTCCTCATCGAGGACAACCTGATCGAGGACAACGCGTCCGAAGGCGTGTTCTACGAGATCTCCTACAACCTCGAACTGGTCGGGAACACCTTCAACCGGAACGCCCTGGTCCAGGGCCGCACCCGCGCGGCCAAGGGCGACAATTTCCCGGTCGGGTCGGTGTACATCAGCGAATCCGGCGGAGAACCCAGGCTTCCGGCCCGGACCGACCGGATCGACATCCGGGGCAACATGTTCTCCGACAACTGGTCGGGGATCACCCTGTGGGAGAACGCGGACCGGTTCTGCAACAGTCCGGCCAACACGTCGACGCTGTCCTGCACGGCGCTGGTATCACCGACTCCCGCCTGCTCCGATCCGGGGATCGCCACCGAACCGCTGTACAGCGACTGCCGCTGGAAGACCCAGCGCGTTTCGGTGCGGGACAACACCTTCGAATTCGATTCGTCGATGGAAGGCTGCCTGGGACTCTGCGGGCGGATGGCGGTGCTGTCGAACTACGGGACCTTCCCGGCGTGGTCGCCGTACAAGGGTGCCGTGGTCTCGGACGCGGTCACCTTTCGGCAGGACAACCGGTGGCACGACAACAAGTACTACGGTCCGTGGACGTTCGTCGCCCACGACACTTCGCGGCGGCTGACCCCGGCGCAGTGGCAGGCCGCGCCATATCTGCAGGACGTCTGCAGCGGCTTCGGCGAGTCCGAGACCTGCTGAATTCACCTGTAAGTGTCCATCTGGGACCGTCCCAGGTGGCCTACCGTTTCGGGTATGCCTTCGTGGAGACCCGTGTCCGTGGTTCTGTCGATGCTGCTCGTGGCCGGGCTCGTCTCGGCCCTACCGGCTTCGGCCGCGCCCGCGGCGGCCTGTGAGAGAGGACCGGCGAGCCCGTCTCTCCCGGAGGGCGCGGTGGTCGTCGAACCAGGGACCGACCTATCGCTGAAGACCCGCGAGCTCCCGGCCGGCACGACGTTCTGGCTGGCCGGGGGCAAGCACACGCTGGGCGCGGACGAGTTCGGCCAGATCATCCCGAAGGACGGCAACGCCTACCTCGGCGCGCCTGGCGCGGTCCTCGACGGCGCCGGCGTCAACCGCTACGCGTTCACCCAGCAAGCGCGCGACGTCGTCATCAAAGGCCTGACGATCCGGGGTTTCGCCGCACCGCAGGACCAGGGCGTGGTCAACCACGACTCCGGTGAGCACTGGATCATCGAAGGCAACACCATCGAGGACAACCGCGGCGCCGCGATGATGGCCGGCGCGCGGCAGGAGGTACGCGGGAACTGCCTGCGCGACAACGGGCAGTACGGCATCAACGCCTACCGCGCGGGCGACGGGATCACCGGGCTGGTCGTCGAGGGCAACGAGATCTCCGGGAACAACACCGACGACTGGGAGAAGAAGGTCCCCGGCTGCGGCTGCAGCGGTGGCGCCAAGTTCTGGGCGGTCGACGGCGCCGACGTCCGCGGCAACTGGGTCCACCACAACCACGGCGCGGGCCTGTGGGCGGACACGAACAACAACGACTTCCTCATCGAGGACAACCTGATCGAGGACAACGCGGCGGAGGCGTTGTTCTACGAAATCTCCTACAACCTGGTGGTGCGCGGGAACACCTTCCGGCGGAACACCCTTACGCAAGGACGCGAGTTCGCCGCGCGCGGGGACGACTTCCCGGTCGGGACGATCTACCTGTCCGAAGCCGGCGGGGAACCGCGTGTTCCAGCGCGGACGTCTTTGGTGGAGATCACGGACAACGTCTTCGAGGACAACTGGGCCGGGATCACCCTGTGGGAGAACGCGGACCGGTTCTGCAACAGCCCGGCGAACACTTCCTCCGGCTCTTGTACACGTCTCGTTTCTTCGGTCTCGTCTTGTTCTTCGCCGGGGATCGCGTCGAAGCCGCTATACGACGATTGCCGGTGGAAGACGCAGCGGGTTTCGGTGCACGGGAACGCTTTCCGGATCGGGTCCGGCTGCTCGGGATTCTGCGGGCGGATGGCGATGCTGTCGAACTACGGGACCTATCCGGAGTGGTCGCCGTACAAGGGTGCCGTGGTCTCGGACGCGGTCACGTTCCGGCAGGACAACCGGTGGTACGACAACGCTTATGTGGGCGACTGGCGGTTCGTCGTTCATGACACTTCGCGGGTTGTGGGAGCTTCGGCCTGGCAGGAGGCTCCTTACCTTCAGGACGCTTGCAGTTCCTTCGGGGACGGTGGGTGTTAGGGCGAGCGTGACTGGGACTTTGGTGCAAGCGAGAAGCGGGAATTGTCGGTGCGTGGTCGCACGATGATCAGGTGCGACGAGGAACCTGGCCCACCGACCCACTACTCACCGCTCCGGACCGACCGGAAGTGGTCCGCGCGACCGATCTCGAACAGATCGGCGTGCCGCGCCGGACCATCTCCCGTCGATGCGCGCCGGACGGCCCCTGGCGAACACTGCTGCCCGGCATCATCCTGCTGAGCAACGGCGAACCGACCGACGAGCACCGCGTCCGTGGCGCGTTGCTCCATGCTCGGAACGACGCGGTGCTCACCGGAACCTGGGCGCTCCGTCGCTACGGTCTGGAAAGGGTCCCCGCCAAGGAAGAAGTCCATGTCCTCATTCCGGCGAACCGTGGCGTCGCCGACGTCGGGTTCGCCCATGTGGAGCGGACTCACCGACTACCACGCCCGCGCCTGAGGGAAGGTGTACCTGCCGCGCCCGTGCCCCGAGCGGTCATCGACGCAGCTAGAAGGCTCACGGACGACGACGAGATCCAAGCGATGATGGCCGAGTCGGTCCAACGCCGCTTCTGCACGACCGCGATGCTCGAGGACGAACTCGACCAAGCAGGCCGAGCCGGAACTGCCATCCCGAGGCGAGCCCTGACCCCACTCCTCGCCGGAGCCAACTCCGTCGCCGAAGCCGACGCCTGGCGACTCTGGCGAAGATCCGGCCTCCCGCCAGGCCGATGGAACGTCCCGATCTACGACGCCGACGGAACCTACATCGCCACCCCGGACTTCTGGTACGACCGCGTCGCCTTCGCCTGGGAGATCGACTCCTACCGCCATCACACGAGTCTCGACGACCACCGCGCCACCGTCGCCCGCAACGCCAGGTACGTCCGCGCCGGGATCGTCGTGCTCCAGACCCTGCCGTCGCGCCTGCGCACCGAGCCCGACCTGGTACTCGGCGAGCTTCACGCCGCGTTCCGGACCGCGCAAGCCCGCCCGCGCCCGAACATCCTGCTCAGGAACTGCTCGACGATGTAGGAATTGGGACACTCAACGTCCCAATTCCCACATCGTCACTGCCCTTGGTCCGTGAGCCGGTCCACCGCCCACCCCGCCACCGGAACCACCGCCAGCGCGACCCCGAGGCCCCCGAAAGTGTCCGTCGGTAAATGCGCCCCCAGCGCCACCTCGGCCCACCCCATCGCCAGCCCCGAGAACGCGACCAGCCCCACCAGCACCGAAGCCCCGGCGACCGGCCCCAGGTCGCGCACGTCGATGACCAGCAGACCCACCACCGTCGTCACTGTCACCGCGAAGGCGGTGTGCCCGCTGGGGAAGGACAGGAACTCGCCGTGGATCAGCCTGCCGATGATCGGTTTGAGGCCGGTGGTCAGGGCCACCGTCACGCCGGACGCGGCCATCAGCAGGATCGCGGTCCGCGGCCGCCCGTGGCGCAGGCACACCAGGCCGAACGCGGAGATGACCACCACCGCGCCCACCGGTTCGCCGGCGAAGTCGATGACGGTCGCCACGTACCAAAAAGGCCCCTCGACCCGCTCGAAGGCCGGGAGCAGGATGGCGTCCAGCCCGGTGGTGTCGGAGGTCCCGGCGTAGCGCAGGCCGAGCACGAGTGCGACAAGGAAACCGAAAACGCCCAGGATCGACAGCGGTGCCCGCGACTGCGGCGGGAGTGCGGGTGGGCCGGTGATCACTCGGCCGATACTCCCTCAGCGGCGTCGATCGCGGCACGGTACCCGCCGATAAGTCGTTCGAGGCCGACCTTCGGCGTGAATTCCTGCTCGTACACCAGCCGGGCCGCCCAGCCCATCTCGTAGTTCCGCTCGGCGTCGCCGACGATCTCCCGTACCCGTGCCGCGAGGGAGTCGGGGTTCCCGGGTTCGTGCAGCAGGCCGGTGACACCGTCCTCGACGAGCTCGCGGAACGCGCCGTGCGCGGCGGCGACCGTGGGGACACCGGCGGCCATCGCCTCGACCACGACCAGGCCGAACGCTTCGAGCCATTCCGAGGGGGCGACGACGACGTTCGAGCGGGCGATCAGGTCGCGGCAGCCCTCTTTGGACTGGAGCCCGACATACGACACGTCGTCGCGGCCGTGGGCCCAGCGGGCGACCTCGTCCTGCATCGGGCCGGTGCCGGCGATCACCAGCGGCAGGCCGATCCAGCCGGTGGCGGCGAGCCGGTCCCACGCCGTCATCAGGAGCCCGACGCCCTTCTCCTCGGTGATCCGGCCGAGGAACAGCACGTGCTCCCCCGCCCCCTTGCGAGTGGCACCCGGGTCGGCGACGTAGTTGTACTTCACCGCGAGCCGTTCGGCGGGCATCCCGGCGGCGATCAGGATCTCGCGTTGTGCCCGCGAAATGCAGAAGAACCGCGAGACGCCGGACCACCAGCGCTTGCGGTTCAGCACCATGCTCGCCGCCATCGGCACGGTCGCGAGCGGCGAACCGCGGTAGCACCCGTGCCGCACGGCCGGGATCGGCTTGCGCCCCACGCAATCGGTGCACACGTAACCCTCGCGGTACAGCGTGCCGGGCGGGCAGATCAGCGTGTAGTTGTGCACGGTCGCGACCGTCGGGACCCCGGCCTCGGCGCACGCGGCCAGCACCGACGGCGAAAGCAACGGGAACGTGTTGTGGATGTGGACGACGTCCGGCCGGTCGTCGTTCAGGAGCCGCGCCAGTTCCGCGCGCACCGCCCGGTTCCACGGCACCTGCAGCGGGACGATGGCCTTGCGCGGCAAGGACATCTCGGCGATGTCGTCGCTGCGCCGTTCGAACAGGCTGACGTCGTGCCCGGCTTCGGCGAGCAGCGCGACCTCCTGGTCGACGACGTTGTTCTCCCCGCTCGGCTGCTCGGATCGGTAGCGGTTGTGGACCACGAGGACCTTCACGCGGTCTCCTTCGCCGTGAGGAATTCCGGTTCTTCGGCTGGTGCGCGCACCAAAAGCGACGCGGCCAGGGCCAGATGCAGCAGGTACGGCGACGCGTCGCCGAGTCCCGCCTCGGTGTAGGAGGCGGAAAGGCAGTAGGTGATCAGGAAGATCGCGCACGAACGGGCCAGCGACGGCGGCCGCAGGACCGCGACCACGACCAGCACGAGCAGGAACGCCGCCACGATCGCGATCCCGACGAAACCCTGTTCGTGGTAGACCGCGAGCCAGCTGTTGTCGATCGGGAGCCCGTCGTAGGACTTGTCGGTCAGGCCGACGCCGAACAGGTACTCCAGCGTCGAGCGCGGCGCGCCGAGCAGCGCGTCCCACACCTTCGCGCGGCCGGTGAGGCTGGAGAAGTTCTCCTCGGACTGGCCGCGCAGGAACCACGTCTGCAGCAGCCCGCCCAGCGCCACCACGAAGAACACGCCGCCGAGCACCAGCCCGGTGAACACCTTGCGGGCACGGGCGCTGGACATCCACTGCGACATCAGCGCGACCACGGTCCCGGCCACGAGCCCCAGCATCGCGGTGCGGGTGTGGGTCAGCAGCAGGATCCCCATCGCCGGGACGATGACGATCAGCGCGTTCCGCCGGTCGAGCTTTCCGCCGAGCCACAGCAGGGTCGTGAGCCCGACGACGATCGCCGAGTACTGGCCGACCTGCGGCGGCGTCAGCGGCCACAGCACCCCGGTGAGCCGGCCGCCGTACTCGAACGGCATCGCGTTGCCAGGGCTCAGCGCGAACCCGATCACCACGGTCACCAGCACCACGCCGTACGCGCGGATGTGCTGGCGGACCAGGTCGAGGCCGCCGTTCCACCAGCGCGTCAGCAACCACAGGGTGCTGAGGAAGAGGGCGAACCGGAAGCAGCGGAACAGCGCACCGAACCCGCCTTCGAGGTTCAGGCTCGCGACCGTGCTCAGCACCAGCAACAGGGTGAGCAGGGAAAGGTACGCGCTCGGCCTGATCCGGAGCTTGCTGTTCAGGGCGAGCGCGATGAGGAACGCGGCGCCCAGCGAGCCCATCGTGATCAGCTGGCTGACCGACCTCGGCAACGGCAGGACCGTCTTCGCCCCGGCCGAGCCCAGGGTGTTGATGATCAGCAGCGCCCAGGCGATGCCGACGGCCTTGGGCATACGTGGCCGGGCGACGGCTTCCGGCCGGACGGCGGGATCGAGCATGTCAGCCACCTCCCGCTCGGGTGAACTTACTGCCCGTGTCCTGTTTGTAGGGCGCGCCCTGCCATTCGCCGAAGCCCAGCACGCGGCTCGGCTCGAAGGCGACGAACTTCCACGGCCCCGCGTAGGTGTTGTCGTAGAGCCGGTTGCCCTGAGCGAAGGTGATCGCGTTCTGCACGACCTCGCCCTTGTACGGCGACCACTCCGGGAACGTGCCGAAGTTCGCGAGCATCGCCATCTTCGCGCAGCTCTCCTCGCAGCCGGCGACGGCCGGGTCGAGGACGAACCGGTTGTGGTGGACCTCGACGCGCTGCGTCTTCCACCGGCAGTCGGCGTTCAGCGCGCCCGCCGCGATCCCCGGCTGCGCGCATTTCTCCTGCTCGGGCACCAGGCGGGTGCACGAACCGGACGAGGTGTTGGCCGGGCTGTTGCAGAACCGGTCGGAGTTCTCCCACAGGGTGATCCCGTTCCAGTTGTTCTCGAACGAGTTCCCGGAGATCTCCAGCTTGTCCGTGCGCGCCTTCACCCTCGGCTCGCCGCCGGACTCGGAGATGTAGATCGACGCCACCGGGAAGCTGTCGCCGCGGTCGATGTAGCCCTTGCCGTCCACCCAGTTGTTCCGCCGGATGGTGTTGCCGCGGATGACGGCGTTGTAGCTGGTCTCGTACATCAGGGCGGAGCCGTCGTTGTTCTCGATGACGTTGCCCTCGATGAGGAAGTCGTTGTTGTTCGTGTCCGCCCACAGGCCGACGCCGCGGTTGTCGTGCACCCAGTTGCCGCGGATGTCGGCGCCGTTCACCGACCAGAACTTGATCCCGCCGGTGCAGCCGCAGCCGTCGATCTTGGCTTCCCAGTCGCCGGTGTTGTTGCCGGAGATCTCGTTGCCCTCGACGACGAGCCCGGTGATCGCGCCGCTCTGCGCGTAGGCGTTCATCCCGTACTGCCCGTTGCGCCGCAGGCAGTTGCCCCGCACCTGCTGCCGCGCGCCCGCCATCAGCGCCGCACCCTCGTTGTCCTGGACGGCGCTGTGCTCGATGACCCAGCCGTCGGCCGAATCGTGGTTGACCACGCCCTCGTCGTGCGGTGCGGCGAAGCCCTGCACGACAAGGTTCCGGATCTTGACGTCGGCGGCGTCGCCGGAGAAGGCGTACTGGTTGATCTTCCGGCCGTCGAGGACGGCGTTCGGCCCGCCGATGTAGACGTTGCCCGCCTTCGGGTTGACCTGGTCGTAGCGGTCGTCGCCGAGTTTGTGCGTGCCCGGGGCCAGCCAGAACGTCGTCCCGGCCGGGCTCGAGCGCGTCTTGGTGGCGACGTCGCCCGCGACGGCCGGGTCGATCTTCACCGCCCCGGCCGGTGCCTCCGCCGGGCCCGCCGGCAGTTTGTCGCAGACCTGCGCGACCGAACCGGACGGCGCCTGCCCCGGGCCCGGCGCCTGCCCGGCCTCATCGCCCGGTTCGGCGGTGCAGGCGAGGAGCGGCAAGGGGCTGAGCAGCACCAGCAGTGCGGCCCGGCGGAGACGGTGCGGACGTGCGGTCACAATGGGGGATCCTCGCCAACGGGGTCGAAGGTGAGCTCGGTGGTCAACGTGCCTTCCGCACCGGCGGTTCCGGTGCCGAGCAACGTCCACACGGGCTCGCGGCGGCCGAAGCCGGCCGAGTACCAGCCGAGCGGCGGGCTGGTTTCACCGCGATGCGCCGACCACGTGAGCTGGGGTGGCAGGTCGATCGAGGCGGTGCGGTCCTGGCCGTCGACCGTCCAGGACAGCGTCGCCGTCCCGCCGGAAAGAACGACCTCGACGGCCGGGCCGAAGTGGAACGCGAGACGGCACGGACGAGTCTCGCCGCGCACGTCGTCGAAAATGTGGAGCTTCGAGTCGTCCAGTTCCACCGAACGCCGGTGGACCGACGGCGAGTAGCCGTCATGCTCGGCGCTCCAGCGCGACGGCGTGCCCGCCGCGATCACCAAGGTGGCGGCGTGTTTCGTCCACAGGAACGGGCCGCCCGAGACGGACTGGTCGGTGCCGGAGAGTTCGAGCGTGTTGTGCCCGGCCGTGGACCGGAAGTACGACCGCCACTTCGGTTCGCCGTGGTAGCAGTAGGTGCCCGGGTCGGCGAGGATGTCGACGCCGTCGTGCCGGACCTCGACCGAAAGCGCGTCCGCGTGCGCGTGCGCGGCGATGGACAGGAAGCCGTGCGGCCCGCCGTCGCACCGGGCCCAGATCTCGCCGTCGCGCAGGATGGTCATCCCGGCGTCGGCGAAGTCGTCCCGGCGCCGGACCGGGCGCGTGGCGTCGACACGAATATCCTTGGCCAGCGCGGAGAACAGCTGTGTCCGTACGTCTCCGGACCGGACCTCCGGCCACCAGTCCAACCGTCCGAAAAGGACTTCGCCGGTGTTGAGCAGCGACGCCCAGCGGCTGGTCTCGTCGCCGTCCACGATCAGCCCGAAGCCGTCGTCCGCGTCACCCTGGCGCGGCGGCCGCAGTCTGTTGTCCACAATGGACGCGAGCGCGTCGGTCATCCGGAGCAGCACGAGCCAGGTCGACTCGGGCACGGCGACGCCGGCGGCTTTCGCCTCCAGCACCCCGGCGAGCCCGAGTTCCAGCACGAGCCCGTGGTATTCGGTGGCGAGTTCGCGGTTGAGGCCGGAGTCGTAGGTGTTGTGCCGCAGCATCTTGTCCAGCGATTCCAGTGCCGACGCGCGCCACCGGCCCGATTCCGGGAACCAGTCGAACGCGCAGGCGGCGGCGAGCTGTCCGGCGTCCTCGGCGATGACGTGGTTGTTCGCCGACGAACCCCGGCTTCCGAATGCGGCCAGCCAGCGCTGGTGATGCCAGATCTGGTTCAGCGCCACCGGGTTGTCCTCGAACAACGCCGGCGCCTGTGCCCAGCCGCCGAGCAGCCGCCGCACCCAGACCCAGGACAGCAACCGGATGCCGATTTCGATCCCGCTGACCCAGTGCACCCCGCGCATCGGCGGGTTGGCCGCCCACCACGACTTGAGATGCGCGGCGACGCGCTCGGCGTACCGGTCCTCGCCGGTCAGCGCGTATGCGGCGGCCAGCACGGTGAGGTGCTGGTGCCGCGACGGCTCCCAGATCTGCTTGATGTCGCCGACGGTCTCCTCGCTCCGGTACTGGATGTCGAAGGAGTACACGTCGGACGGTGCGCGGCGCCCCGTCTTCGGGTCGTACGACCAGTCCGGGTCGACGAGGTCGTCCCGCTCGACGCCGAAGTACTCGGCGTGCCCGTCCATCAGCCTTTCCGCGGTGTCGAGCAGATCCTTCACCGCTTCCCCGGGCACGGCCGCGAGGACGTCCTCCCCGGGCACGCGCGCGAACCGCCGGTCCGGCAGCCAGGCCGCCTGTTCCCCGGCGACCCCGCGCCACTGGCGTTTGCGCACGACGTCGGTGACGCGGCCCGCGATCTCGGCGGGCCCCATCCGCGACAGTCTTCGCAGGTACCAGGAGGGATCCATCAGCCCAGACCCTCTTTGGCGTTGATCCGCACCGGTACACCGGTCTCCAGGCTGCGGTTGACCGCGAGCGTGGCCAAAGTCGTCGACACCAGCGAGTCGATCGAGACCGGCATCGAAACGCCGGTCCGCAGCGAGTTGACGAACGCTTCGAGCTCGGCGGCCTGGCCCTTGTCGCGCCCCTTGGGGATACGGGAACTCGCCCACTTCTTGCGGCCGAACACCGACGCCCGCGCGAAGTCGTCGAACTTCAGCACCTTGCCGTCGGCGGTGACGTCGATCGTCTCCTTGGGGAACGCCGAGGAACCGTTGGTGGTGTACGCGATCGACGCGGTCGAGCCGTCCGGGTAGCGCAGCAGGATCTGCAGGTCCTGATGCCCCGGCGTCGCGGTGGCGTACACCGAGACCGGGTCGGCGCCGAGCAGCCAGCTGACGGTGTCGATGAAGTGCCCGCCTTCACCGGCGAACCGCGAACCCTCGCTGTCCTGCTGGTTGTACCAGCTCCCGGAGTCCAGCCGGCCCGCGTTGACCAGGTACCGCACCGACGCCGGGCCGATCCGCGGGCCGAAGTTCAGCACCGATTCGGTCAGCAGCGGGGCGAACCGGCGGTTGAAGCCGACCTGCAGCCGGTCGTTGCCGGACTCCTCGATCGCGCCGAGCACGACTTCGAGTTCCTTCTCCGACAGGGCGAGCGGCTTCTCGACGAAGACGGCCTTCCCCGCGAGCAGCGCGCGCCGGGTCAACTCGGCGTGCGAGCTGTGCCGGGTCACGATGAACACCGCGTCGACCGAGGAGTCTTCGAGCACCGGGTCGAGGTCGGTGGAGGCGCGGGTGAAGCCGAACTTGCGCTGGGCGTTCGCGCCCGAAAGCGCTGAGGTGGTGACGACGTCGCTGAGGTCGATGTGCTCCATCTCGGCCAAATGCGGCAGCAGCATCGAGGACGCGTAGTTGCCCGCGCCGATGAAGGCGACCTTCACGCCACCGGTCTTCGGCACCGCGCGCGCCGACACCGGCTTCGGCACGGAAACCGACGTGACGGCGTGCTCGGTCGCGCCCGCCACGCGCTTCTCGTACTCGAACAGCACCGCGACGGCCTTGAGTTCGCCCTCGTTCAGCTTCCGGTAGGTCTCGACGGCGTCGGAGAAGTCCGAGACGTGCGAGATCAGCGGCTCGACGTCGAGACGGCCGCTGCCCATCAGGTCGACGACGCATTCGAGGTTGCGGCGCTCGGTCCAGCGGACCTGGCCGATCGGGTAGTCGCGGCCCTCGAGTTCGTACTCCGGGTCGTAGCGGCCGGGGCCGTACGAGCGGGAGAACCGGACGTCGAGTTCCTTTTCGTAGTAGGCGTTCCACGGCAGGTTCAGCGAGCACTTGCCGATGTCGATCACCCGGCCGCGGTCGCGGCTCAGCTTCGCGGCCAGCTCCACCGGCTCGTTCGTGCTGCCGCCGGCGGCGAGGTAGACCTGGTCGACACCGTGCCCCGCGGTGACTTCCGCGACGGCGGTGTCGATGACGCCCGATGCCGGGTCGGCACATTTGAGGGCACCCAGCTGCTCGGCCAGCGCGCATCGGCCCGGGTCGGGGTCGACGCCGAGCACCCGCACCCCGGAGGCGACGAGCAGCTGGACCACCAGCTGGCCGATCAGGCCGAGCCCGATGACCAGCGCGATGTCGCCGATCTGCGGTTCACCGCGCCGGACGCCCTGCATCGCGATCGAGCCGACCGTGCCGAACGCGGCGTGCCGCGGGTCGACGCCGTCGGGCACCCGGGAGTAGAGGTTCTTGGGCACCCAGTTCAGTTCCGAGTGCAGCGCGTGCTCGTTTCCGGCGCAGGCCACGAGATCCCCGACGGAGACGTCGTCGATCCCCGGGCCGACCTCTTCCACGACACCGCACAGCGAGTACCCCAGCGGCGTGTAGGAGTCGAGCTTGTTCATGGCCTTGCGGTAGGTGGCGGTGAGCCCGTTCGTCGCGACGCTCTGCATCACCTTCGCGACCTGGTCCGGCCGCGCCTTCGCCTTGCCCACCAGGGAAAGGCTCGCCTCGGACACCTTCATCATCTCGGTGCCGGTGGAGATCAGCGAATAGGCGGTGCGGACCAGCACACCTCCCGGTTTGCACGCGGGCACCGGGACGTCGAGGAGCGCCAGCTCCCCGCTCTTGTAGTTCTGCACTACCTGCTTCACTTCGCTCCTAGGAGGCGGTGTTGTTCGTCGCGCGCGCCGAAATGGCGCCGCGATACCAGTACTCGAGGGTCAAGATGTGCCAGAGGTGCTTGGACCGGTCCTGCTGCCCCGACGCGTCTTCGTCGACGAGTCGTTGCAGGGCCTCACGGCGCAGGAATCCGGCCTTCACCAATTCGCCTTCGTTCGTCACCTCGCGCACCAGCGGCGCGAGGTCGCGGCTCATCCAAGCCCGCAGCGGGGCACTGAACAGCCCCTTCGGCCGGTGCACGATCTCGGCCGGGAGAATCGACAGCGCGGCTTCCTTGAGCGCCATTTTCCCTTGCCGCCCCACGATCTTGCGGTCACCGGGGATCCGGAACGCGGCCTTGACCACCTCGACGTCGACGAACGGCGTCCGCACCTCGGTGGAGGCGGCCATGCTGGAACGGTCGGTGTAGGCGAGGTTCAGTCCGGGCAGGAAGAGCCGGGAATCGGCCAGGCACATGCGGTTCACGAAGTCGGACAACGTGTTGTCGTGGTAGGTGTCCGCGTGCTCGGTGATCACGTCGTCGACGGCGCCCGCGAGGTCCGGGTTCAGCAGGCCGACGAGCTCGGCCTGGTCGTACATCGTGTAGCTGCGCCGGAACGCGGTCTCCTCCGGCAGTTCCGCGAACGAGAGGAACCGCTTGGCGAACCGGACCGACCGGAACCCGCGCTTCGACGTCGCCACCGGCAGTCTGTCCACAACGGACTCGATGGGACGGCGGACCAGGCCGGGAACCCGCTGGTAGCGCACGGCGATCTTGTTCGCGAGGTGCTTGCGGTACCCGGCGAACAGCTCGTCGGCGCCCATCCCGGAGAGCATCACCTTGACGCCGGCCTCGCGGGCCGCGGTGCAGATCAGGTAGCTGTTGATCGCCGCCGGATCGCCGATCGGCTCGTCGAGGTGGTAGGTCATCCGCGGCAGCAGATCCAGCACCTGCGGTGCGATCTCGATCTCGTGCAGGTCGACGCCGAACTTGGCGGCGACCTTCTTGGCGTACATCAGGTCGTCCGGCATCGCTTCGAACTTCGCGTCCTCGGCACGGAAACCGATGGTGTACGCGGAGATCCCGGGCTGCTCCCGCGCGGCGATCGCGGTCAGGTAGCTGGAGTCGAGCCCGCCGGAGAGGAACGTCGCGACCGGCACATCGGAGAGCAGGTGCTTGCGCGTGGAGTCCTCGATGACGGCGTTAAGGTCGAATTCGCCCTCATAGGCGGCGCCTTCCTCGGCGACCTGGCGCAGCGACCAGAACGTGCCGCGCTCGACGTCGCCGTTCGGCCGGAAGCGCGCCCAGCTGCCCGGCGGCAGTTTCTCGGCCTCGCGGAACGCGCAGCGCCCGTCCGGAACCCAGTAGTAGAGCAGGGAAGCGACGAGCGCGGTGTCGTCGACGGTCAGCGATCCGCCGAGTTCGGCGGCCAGCGCCTTCAGCTCGGACGCGAAGGCGACGCCCTTGCCGCGGCGCACCAGGAACAGCGGCTTGATCCCGAGCTGGTCGCGGACCAGCACCAGCTCACCGGAACGCTCGTCGAAGACACCGAACGCGAACATGCCGCGCAGCCGGGAAAGGCCTTCGGTGCCCCATTCGCGCCACGCCTCCAGCAGGACCTCGGTATCCGACGTCCCCCGGAACCGCACACCGGCGGCCTCGAGTTCCTTGCGCAGTTCCGGCGCGTTGTACAGCTCGCCGTTGTAGGTCAGCGCGAGGCCGTCCTTGACCATCGGCTGCGCGCCGGTCTCCGACAGGTCGATGATCGACAGCCTGCGGTGTCCTAAGTGGACTTCGCCGTCGCCCGCGCGATGGTCGTACCGCCCCGAACCGTCCGGTCCGCGATGGGCGAGCGTCTTGGTGAGCCGATCGGTGAGCGGTCCCCCGTCGGGCCAGAAATAAGCGCCTGCGATGCCGCACATCTGCTTTCGCTCCCCTTACAAGGCTTGGTCGTTACAAAGCTTCGGCGTTATCCGGAGATACAGGCGCAAAACGTTTGGTCGGCTGATCGGCGTTGTCGTGGTCTTCGGGCCGCTTGTACGGCGTCGGCGGACGCCGTCGGACGCTCTTCTTCTCACGCTGCGGGTCCAGGACCCGCTCGACGGTGCGCTCCTCGTCCTTCTCGACGGGCGCGACCGTGGAGAGCCGCCGCACAGGGGCGTCCTCAGGGAACATCTCCACCGGCTTCGGCGCGGGCCTGGGAACGCGTCGCTCCGGCACGGTCTGCCGCTCGGGCACGGCGGTCCTCTCCGGTACGGCAGTGCGCTCCGGCACTACCACCGGCTCCGGCACGACGCCGCCCCGTCCGCGCAGGGCGGTGTGCAGGCCGTTCCACAGGGTGCCGTCGGTGTGGTCGCGAGGATCGGGATCCACCACGACGACGCCGATGATCGGGATCCGCCGGTCGGCCAGCTGCCGCGCGACGGTGTGCATCCATTCGGTGTTCGCGTGCCCGGTGCGGACGACGAGGATCGTCTCCTCACCGAGGAATTCGAGGTCGGTCCACGACGTCCCCGGCTCGATCGAACCGACGCCGACCCGGCGCTCGTCACCGGCGGCCGGCGCGTCGCCGCGGTCCAGCACCTGGACGGGCGCGTCGCCGGCGAGCTCGCGAAGGTTCGTCTTGGGCAGGTCGTCCACGAGCGAGACCGGACCCTTCGCCGCTAGTTCGCGCCCCATGTCGACGGCGAGCGCGGCCGTGACCTTGCGGGCGCCGAGGTCGAGCAGCGACACCGAGCCGCCGCCGTCGCGGACGGCCCTGGCCAGCGTCGCCGCGACCCGTTGCCGCCGCGCGACCGCGTGCGACCGCCGCCAGAATCGCGGCGGATCGGACAACTGCGCGAGCACCGAGGCACCGAGGTGGTTCGAGATCTCGCGCCGCAGCACCGGCCGGTCCTTCACCACGCTCGTGACGGCGGCGAGCGCCAGCCCGGCGAGCAGCCCGAGCGCGAAGCCGATGCCCGCGTCGGTGGCGATGGTCTTGAGCAGCGAGTGCGGCAGGATCCTCGGCGCGTCCACGATTCCGGTACCGGCGGCGACCTTGGGAGTACCGATCCCGGCCTCCTGCGCACGGCCGTCGTAGTCGGAGATCTTCGTGGTCAGTTCCGCCCGGCGCGAGTACAGCCGCTCCAGCTGGGCCGGGTTCGCGTTGCGGCCCTTGGCCTCCTCGGCGACGATGTCCGACTCGATCGGGGTGAGTTCGGCCTGCGCCTTGTTCCGCTGATCGAGCAGGGCCTGCTGTTCCGCCGACGCGGCCGCCTGGTTGCGGGCGACGTACTCGGTGATGAAGGCGTCCGAAAGCGCCTGCGCGCGGGCGACCGCCTCATCGTTGGTCTTGCCCTTGACCGTGAGCTGAAGGACGTTGTTCGTCAGCCCCAGGCCCTCGTAGTCCTTGAGGAACTCCTCCGGCGCCTGCGTGCTGTTCAGCTTCTTGAGCGCCTCGGTGGCGATCTTCGTCGTCTGCATCACGGCGACGTCGGTGCGCATCAGCGTCCCGCTGTCGGTCGGCGAGTCGTCGGGGTGGACGACCAGGATCTGCGCGACGGCGGTGGGCGGCGCCGGCAGGAACACCGCGACCAGCCCGCCGACGATCAGCCCCAGCAGGGCGGTGGCCACCCAGAGGCGACGGCGGCGACGGATCGAAACGACCAGTCGCTGGAGGTCGATGAGCGGTTCGGATTTGGCTTTTTCGACGCTCGTCACGGGGTACCTGCCAGTGCTTCGTTCTGGGTGGGAGCGGACTCCCCCGAGCGGGTGCGGGTCGGCCGGACCGGCCGGATCAGGGCGGCGCCCACCAGGGTGAGCCCGGCGTCGGCGCAGGCTTCGGCGATCCCGACCAGCTCCCAGGCCGACCGGGCGCCGAGACTCGACACGACGAGGACCTCTTCCGCGTCGGTGTCCTGGACGACGGGCCGGGTGGGGTTCACCGTCACCACGGTGAACCAGCGTCCGGCGAGATCGGCGATCCGCCCGGCGGCCTTCAGCCCGGCGTGGTCGCCCTCGGCGGTCAGCACCAGCAGCCGCCGCTGCGAAAGCCGGGACACCAGACGGTGGAAGTGGACGTCGTCGTCGATCTCGTCCGGGAAGACATCGACCCGCGGGACGTTCCACGGCCGGTCGTCGCCGAGGAGCTTGGCCCGCAGCGACCGGCCGTCCTCGCTGAAGGACTGGTCCTCCACGACCTCGACGGTGGCCAGCACCGGCCCGCCGATCGCCGCGGCGATCTCCTCCTCGTCCCGCAGCCGCCGGTCGGTGCGGGCGGTGAAGAGGTGCCCGAGCAGCCCGAGCAGGAAGAACAGCGCCGCGCCGCCGGCGGCCAGCTGCGGCAGTGTGGGCGCCGCCGCGGAGGCGGGCAGCTCGGCCGAGCCGAGCACGACCATATTGCCGAGCCCGCTGGCGGTGTCTGCCGCGTTCAGGGTGGACATCGCCTGCTCGATCGACGAGCGCAGGCCCTGCAGTTCGGTGCGGAGCTGGACGCTTTCCACGGTCGTCTTGCCTTCGTTGACCTTCGTGGAAAGTTCACTGATCCGCTGGTTCGTCTGCGTGACCTGCTGGCGGAGCGTCTCGCGGCGTTCCTGCGCCAGCTGCACCGCGGCGTCACCGGAACCGGCGATGATCTGCGTGGAGTACTTCACGAACTCCTGCGCGAGCTGGTCGGCCATCCGCTGCGTCTGTTCGGCGGTGTCGCCGGTGGCCTCGATGGTGATGACATTGCCCTGTGCGACCGTCGTGGCGACCTTGTCCCGCAGGTCGGAGCCGGTCTCGCCGTCGCCGAGCACGGCCGCGGCGCGATCGAGCACGACCGAGCTCGTCGCCACCTCGGCCTGGGTGAGCAGTTCGTCCGCCTCGCGCGGCCCCTGGAGCAGCACGCTGGACGTGGTCCGGTAGCCAGGGGAAAGGATCACCGACGATCCCGCGCCGACCAGGGCACCGAGGACGGCGAGGACCACCAAGGTCCGCCATCGTCCGCGCAGAACCTGTCCGATCATCGACAGGCGCACCGTATCGTCAGTCACAGCCGGGATCTCCCATCGGTGCCTCGCACCGCCGCAGATGGCGTATCACAAACCCCGTCGGACCGGCCACGGCGTTGGTTACAGGATTGCCCGAGTCTTGTTCAAAACGCGACCGGGAAATCGATCAACGAACCGCCGCCGCATAGGCCGCGAGCAGGGCTTTCTGGGAGTTCTCCCAGGAGAGCTCCCCGGCCACGCGGGCCCGGCCCAGCTCACCCATCTTTTCCCGCTCGGCCGGCGAGTCCAGCAGGTGCGCGATCAGCTTCGCGAACTCGGGTTCGTCGTTGGCCGGCGCGTAGAGCGCGGCCTCTCCGGCGGAGACGCGCGCTTCGCGCAGCTCGAAGGAGACGATCGGACGGCTCATCGCCATGTACTCCATGATCTTGTTCATGGTCGACACGTCGTTGAGCGGATTCAGAGGGTCGGGCGAAAGGCACACGTCGGCCGCGGACAGGTAGCGCAGCAGGTCTTCGTCGGAGATCCGGCCGGTGAACTCGACCTGGTCGTCCAGCTTGAGTTCCTTGGACAACGCCACCATGGCGTCGAAGGCGTCCCCGGAACCGATGAACACCGCGTGCCAGTCGGTGCGGCCGACCTCGTCACGCAGGGAAGCCAGCGCACGCAAGGCATAGTCGACGCCGTCCTGCGGGCCCATCACGCCTAGGTAGGCCAGTAGGTGCGGCTTGCCCTTCTTCAGCTCGGGCTCGACCTCGACCTGCTGGAACCGCTCGACCACCGGCGCGCTGCGCACGACGAAGACGTCGTCCGGCGACTTGCCGCCGCGTTTCACGGCGACGTCCTTGTAGCTCTCGTTGGTCGCGATGACGACGTTCGCCGTCTTGTACGTCCGGCGCTCCAGCGCGCAGACGGCGCGGTAGAGGAGGTCCTCGCCGCGGTCGAACCGCGAGAGGTACAGCTCGGGGCAGAGATCGTGCTGGTCGAAGATGAACTTCGCGCCCTGGCGCTTGAAGTACAACGCGACCAGGAACAGCATGTCCGGCGGGTTGCAGGCGTGCACGACGTCGATCTTGCCGCCGCGCGCGACCTTGCGGGCGAGCCGGAGCGTGTGCCACAGCGCGGAGCCGTACTCCTGGACGTACCCGGCCGGACCGCCGGTGGCGGCCTTCAGCGGGTACCGCAGGATGTGGACGCCGTCGATGGTGACTTCGGCCTCGGTGTCGCGTTTGGTCCCTTGTGGACAGATGACGTGGACATCCCACCCGGCGTCGCGCAAGGTGGTGCATTCCTGCCAGACACGGCGATCGAAGGGAACGGACAGGTTCTCGACGAGGATCAGCGCTTTACCAGGCAAGACCGACATATCCCTCTTCAGCCCGGCGCCGGTCGGCATCGGGTACGCGGATGAGATCGATGATGGAGCGGCCGCCGCCCGCCGGGAGCGCCGCGAGGACGTCCGGGTCGTTGCAGCCGATGAGGCAGACCTCGGCGTGGTCGAGGACTTCGTCGATGGACCCGGCCAGCAGCTGGCCGAGGTGCGGCAGCCTGCCCTCGATGTACTCGCGGTTGGCGCCCATCAGCCGGGAAAGGCTGACGTTGGCGTCGTAGATGCGAAGTTCGTAACCCTTGCCGAGCAGGCGCTCCGCGAGTTCGACGAGCGGGCTCTCACGGAGGTCGTCGGTGCCGGGTTTGAAGGACAGGCCGAACAGCCCGACCTTCCGCTTACCGCTGCGCACGACCAGGTCGAGCGCACGCTGCAGGTGCTCCTCGTTGGACGGCAGCACGTGCGCCAGGATCGGGACCGCGACGTCCGCCCGGTGCGCGGCGTAGACCAGGCCGCGCAGATCCTTGGGGAGGCAGGAGCCGCCGAAGGCGAACCCGGGCCGGAGGTAGGCGGGGCTGATGTTGAGCTTGCGATCGGCCAGGAAGACGTCGATCACCTTGTGCGAGTCGAGCCCCAGCGCCCGGCAGATGGCGCCGAGTTCGTTCGCGAAACCGATCTTGAGCCCGTGGAACGAGTTGTCGGCGTACTTCGTCATCTCGGCGACCGGGATCGCGACGCGGAAGACCTCGCCGGGCAGCCCCTCGTAGAGCGCCGCGACGACGTCGCCACTGGCCGCGTCGAGCTCGCCGATGACGGTCTTGGGCGGGTCGAAGAAGTCCTTGACGCTGCTGCCCTCGCGCAGGAACTCGGGGTTCACCGCGACACCGAAGTCGGCGCCGGCGGTGAGGCCGGAGGACTTCTCGAGGATCGGGACCAGCAGGTCGAGGCAGGTTCCCGGGAGCATCGTGCTGCGGAAGACGACGGTGTGTCTTCGGGTCTTGGTCTTGATCGCCTCGCCGATCTCCTCCGCCACGCGCTCGAGGAACGCCGTCGACAGGCTGCCGTTGGGCGACGACGGGGTACCGACGCAGATCAGGGAGACATCGCTTTCCGCGATCGCCTCCCCGACGTCGGTCGTGGCTCTCAACGCACCGCTGGCGACGACCTCGGCGGTCAGTTCACCGATGCGCTCCTCCACCACCGGCGCCTTGCCGCTGGAGATGAGGTCGATCTTCACCGGGTTCACGTCCACCCCGACGACCTCGTGCCCGCGCCCGGCAAGGCACGCCGCCGACACACAACCGACGTAACCGAGCCCGAAGACACTGATCTTCATGACGAATTCCTCCAGCCGCATTCCGCTGACCGTTGGTCGGCGAAGGGCCGGGGTTCGTTACCGACTCCCTGCATTCGGCGGAATCCCTGCCGCGCAAGGGATCCACCTCATCGTTCGAGGGGTCCGAAACGCTACAGGACAGGCGTAAGGGTTTCGTCTCGATCTCGAGGCGGGTCGTGAGTGATGGCCGGTGCGCGGGCGGCGGTTACGCGTGACTGCAGGGACGACACGCGTGTCCAGACGGACGGCGAGCGTGTCTAGCCGGACGACACGGGGTGGTGCACGTCCAAGACGCCCGTACGGTTGCCCGGTCACGGCACCGGAATGTTCCGCTCTGGTCGCTCGAGAGATCCGGACTTTAGGTTCGAACCGTCAACGATCGCCTGGGGGCGTCCGTTACGGACGGGTGCGCGTCAGGCGGGACTGGGGGAAACACCATGCGAAGAACATCGCTGCGCGCGATCGGGGCGCTGACCGCGGCCTTCACGCTCGCCGGGCTGGCGACCGCCGTGCCCGCGAACGCGGCCGTCGGGCCGGATCTCAAGGTGACCGTGACGCTCCCGGAAGGGCCTTGGCTGCAGAACGAGAACGTCCCGCTCGACCTGACGATCACCAACGTCGGCGACACGAAGGCGGAAGCGGTCAAAGGCGTGCTCACGATGACCTCCGGCCCGTCCTTCTACGTCAGGCCGGACCAGTGGGGCGACCTGGACGCACAGGGAGCGGGGGCCACTTTCGATCCCGGGCAGACCCGGATGTACCGGCTGCTCGGCAGTGTCGGCGACCTCGGCAACGATTCGATCTTCGAGCTACGGGTAAGGGGCTCGGCCGACGCGAACGAGGCCGACAACACCTCTGAGGTCCGGGTCGACGTGGTCCAGCAGGGCACCACCGACCGCGTCGGGGGACATCTTTACGGCGACGCGGACCACAACGGCCTTCCTTCCCCGGGCGAAAGCCTGGCCGGAGTGCCGATCCGGCTGTATACCGGGCCGGGCGAACTCACGACGACCACCGACTCGACGGGGCACTTCACGTTCGAAACGGTTCCCGCGGGCGTCCGCTGGCTGAACATCGGCGATTTCCCGGGCGGCTGGGTGAAACCGACCAGCCCGAACCTGCGCTTGGACGGGTCCGGGAAGTACACCGCGGTCGAACTCAAGGCGACCCGGCCACTCACCGAGGCGCTCACGGCGAGCGCGACTCTCGACAAGAAGAGCTACGCCGCAGGAGAAACGGCGAAGGCGACGGTCGTCCTCACGAACACGAGCGACCGGCGGCTCACCGGCCTCTGGGCGGGTTGCGACCCGGCGGGCACCGAACAGCACCTCAAGGTCCCCAACACCCAGTGGGGCGACTTCAGTCCGCTGAAGCAAGCGGGCGTACTCGAACCCGGCCAGCGCCTGGAGATCCAGGTTTCGGGCAAAGTACCGACGGAGGCGAGTTACTTCGGCCGGACAGGCCTGACCTGTTACACCGCGGACATGGACGCCACCTCCGGGCCCGTGTTGTCGGCTTCCGGCACCGTGCCGGGCAAGCGGGCCGACTCCCGCGGCAGGCTCTGGACGGACAAGAACGGCAATCGCCAGTGGGATTCCGGCGAACAGGTGCCGAACACGACCGTCACGCTGGGCACCGAGAGCGGGAAGTTCGTGGCGCTCGCGAGGACTGACGCCAACGGTTCGCTGACCTTCCCGAACGTCGGTGTCGGTGTCTATCGGTTGCAAGTAGCCGGGCCGTGGCAGCCGGTCGGCGACAACGGCGACACCACTGTGTACGTCGTCGCGCCGCCCTACGGCCTCGGTGACTGGTACCAGCAAGTGGCACCACGCTGACCATCCGAAGCGGACGGACGGCCCCGGGAGCGAAACTCCCGGGGCCGTTGCCGTACAACGGTTTCAGTTGTTCTGGACGAACTTCGTCGCCAGTCCCTCGCCGACGGAGGTCGCCTTCCCGTGGTCCTCGATCGGCGAAACCTTCGAGTTCTTGAAGCAGACGTAAGTCACGCCGGAGTCGACGCCGCCGTTCGCCGGGTCCGGGTTGATGCCCAGCGACTTCGCGGTCGCGTAGGACGCTTCGCCGATGATGTCGTTCGGGCCGGTGTCACCGATGACGGTGTACAGCACCTTGTTGTTGTAGATGACCGCGCACGAGCCGGCGCCTTTCAGGCCGGAGTTCCCGAAGTTCCAGGTGCCGCTGACGCTCGGCACGACGATGTAGGGCGTCTGGTCGGCGACCAGCGCCTTGCCGTCGGACCGCGGGAAAGCGGTGTCGGGCTGGAACCACGGGTCGGTGTCCTTGTTGCATCGCGCGGTCGGCTGCCCGTCGCAGTCGATGTCCATGTCGGCTTTCCAGAACACGGCGCCGTTGGCGTCGCAGACCGGGACGGTCCGGCCGGTCTCGCTGTCGGTCTTGTACTTGCCGTTCGAGATCTGCTTGCAGCCGCTCATTTTCGCGAGCAACTGCTGCGCCGTCGGGCCCGCCTGGATGGAGACGTCACCGGCGGGTGCAGCAGCGGCCATCGCCGCCGGGGCGAGTCCTGCGGCCAACATCATCGTCGAGAGCAGGAGCAACTTCCGCATATCTGACGACCCCTTTTGTAAGTAAAACTTCCTTACCTGAACCGAGGGCACTCAGGATGCCGCCGCACACGAGGTGACTCAAGGGCTGACGGGGTGTTGTTTTCCCACTACGCAACGAAAATCGGTCAAATCTGGGCAAGCCTGGCGACCCGCGACAGGAACCGTCCCGCTCGGCGGTACAGGCCGTCCCGTTCACCGAGCACGGCGTCGATCCATTCCTGATCGACGTCGTGGCGAAGCTCCGTCCGCGGCTGCAGCCAGCCGTCCCGGGACGCGAGACCGCCTTCGGTCGTGTAGACCCGCGTCGCGCCGGAACGCCGCAGCCGGCTCAGTAGCCGGCGGTCGTAAGCACCGAACGGTGGCGCGTACGCCTGGACCGGTTTGCCGCTCAGTTCCGCGAGCAGCTTCGGCGCCGCTTCGAGTTCCCGCCGGGCGAGCCGGCCGTCGAGCCGCCGCCAGTCGTGGTGCTCCCAGCCGTGCGAACCGATCGACATCCCGGCCTCGACGAGACGGCGGAGACCGGCGGCGTCGATGAAGCCCCGCTGGCCGATGCGGCCGGCCAGCGGGAAGAACTCCGCCGTGAGATCGCGTTCCACCAGCCGGGGCAGCGCGATCTCGACATCCGAAGAGTTGCCGTCGTCGAAGGTGAGCCGGACGTCTTCACGCCCGGTCACCGCGTCCAGCACCCGCTCCAGCTGCTCGACGGTCACCCAGGTCTCGTCCTCCCCCGGGTCCAGCGCGCGCACCGGCCTGCCCACGCCGCCAATCGCCAGGATCACCATCCGCGCCTCATTCGGGACCGAGTGTGTTTCCCGATTAATCGCGTTGGCGAATGGAGCAGTTACATGATCGAGCAAGGTGTCCACTAATGGATTACTTACGAATCTCCAAAGTGCAGCACTTCGGGCCGCCGCCCGCCTTCCGGAGTTCGGAAATGTCGACGAAGACGGGTTCGTAGCCACGTTCGGCGAGCCGTACCGCCAGTTCGGTGGCTTCGACCGGGAGGACGACGTTGCGGCCGTCGGAAACCCCGTTCAGGCCAAAGCACTCCGCGTCGGCCTTGTTCGCGATTACCGCGTCCGGGAACATCCGCTCGAGCACCTTCCGCGACCCGGCCGAGAACGCCGCCGGGTAGTAGGCGATCTGAGCGGACGTGGTGTCGGTGGCCTCGGCGAGCACGAAGAGCGCGGTGTCGAGGTGGTAGTAGCTCGGGTCGATCAGCCGCAGCGAGACGACGGGAACCCCGAGGACCTCCTGCGCCTCGGCGTGCGCGGCCGGGTCGGTCCGGAAACCGGTGCCGGCGAGCAGGACCTTGCCGGTCCAGGCGAAGTCGCCCTCGGCCTCGTTGATCTTCTCCGGCATGGTGATGTCGCGGTAGCCGTGCTCGACGAACCAGCGGCGGAAGTGCTCGGCCTCGGCGGCGCGCTGCGGAGCGCGGAACCGGGAGCCGAGGACACGGCCGTCGACGACGGTGCCGGAGTTGGCGGCGAACACCATGTCGGGCAGGCCGGGCCGGGCGTCGATCTCCTCGACCGTGTGGCCGAGGCGGCGGTAGGTGTCCCGGAGTTCGGTCCACTGCGCCATCGCGGTGGCGACACTGACTCCGACGGACGGGTCCATCCAGGGGTTGATGACGTAATCCACCGCGAAGTACCGCGGCGGGCACATGAGGTAGCGGCGCGTCGTGGGCACACGGGGCTGCTCTAGTACCGGCATACACGAAGGGTAAGGCTCACCTAATTCGCAATCAATCGCTGTTCGCTGCGCATATACCTGCTAAACATTGCGTGTGAACACCATCGACCAGCGAATCGTTTCATGTCTGATGGCCAACGCGAGGTCCAGCTACGCCGACATCGGAAAAGTCGTCGGCCTGTCCGCGCCCGCGGTGAAGCGGCGGGTCGACAGACTGCTCGAAACCGGCGTCCTGCGAGGCTTCACCGCGGTCGTCGATCCCGAGGCGCTGGGCTGGGGAACCGAGGCGTTCGTCGAGGTCACCTGCCACGGCAACATCACCCCGGCCCGGATCCGCGCCCGCCTGGAGCCGCTGCCGGAGGTCGTCGCGGCCTACACCGTCTCCGGTGCGGCGGACGCGATCGTCCACCTGCGCGCGGCCGACATCCACCATCTGGAGACCGCGCTGGAACGGCTGCGCGGGCTGGAGATCGTGGACCGCACGGTGTCCACCGTCGTCCTTTCCCGGCTGCTGGAACGTCCGCCGACCCCCGAGGCGTGAAACCCTCGGAGTCGTGACCGATCAGATCCGCTCCAGCCATGACGGCGGCGTCGCCCTGCTCACCATCGACGCCCCCGCGACACGCAACGCCCTGACCCTCGACCTGTCCGCCCAGCTGGCCGACGCCGTCGCACGCGCCGAAGCCGACGAGAGCGTCCACGCGGTGATCATCACCGGCGCGCCGCCGGCGTTCTGTGCGGGCGCGGACCTCGACACGCTCTCGGCGGCGAAGGAGGACGGCCTCCGCGCGATCTACGACGGCTTCCTCTCGGTCGCCAGGTGCTCGCTGCCGACGATCGCGGCGGTCGGCGGGGCCGCGGTGGGCGCCGGCCTGAACCTCGCACTGGCCGCGGACGTCCGCATCGTGGGACCGAAGGCCAAGTTCGTGGCCAGATTTCTGGAACTCGGCGTGCACCCCGGCGGCGGGATGACGTGGATGATCCAGCGCCTCGTCGGCCCCCAGCGGGCCGCCGCGATGACACTCTTCGGCGAAGTCGTCGGCGCCGAAGCCGCCGTAGAAGCCGGGCTCGCGCTCCGGCTCGTCGACGGAGATCTCCTCGATGCCGCCCGTGAGCTGGCACAACCCGCCGTCGACGCTCCTCGCGACGTCCTCCTCGCGACGAAACGCACCCTCCGGCACACGGCCGCGCTGACCGACCATTCGGCCGCCGTCGACGCCGAGATCGCGCCGCAGCTGACGTCACTCACCGCACCCGCCTTCACCGAACGGCTCGCTCGCCTCAAAGCGAGAATCAGCGGCCACTGACCGGTCCTCCAGGAGACTTCTCTATCCTGGAACGAGATACGGCTCACAATCGAGCCGCGTCCTTAGCCGTTACCATCGGTAACACATAAACCGGAAAACCCCGCTCAGCGACGAGCCAGGACACTCGAGAAGTAGGTCAGCGCCGTACTCGGGACAACCGGGTACCCGTGCCGGGGACTAGCCTCGGAACAGGGCACCTGTGACCTGGCCGACATCGCCGGGCGAGGCACTCCGATTCCCGGCACTGCCGGGGACGACGCAGTCGGGAGAGAGGGATTCCCTGACCTATGAGCACGAGTGAGAACGGCAACGGTTCCTTGTCGGCCGTCAGGCCCACTGAGATCGCCAAACTGGATCGGGTGGTCATCCGGTTCGCCGGCGACTCCGGTGACGGCATGCAGCTGACGGGCGACAGGTTCACCTCGGAGGCGGCCGCCTTCGGCAACGACCTGTCCACCATGCCGAACTTCCCCGCGGAGATCCGCGCGCCACAGGGCACCATCCCCGGCGTCTCGAGCTTCCAGGTGCATTTCGCCGACTACGACATCCTGACGCCGGGCGACCGGCCGGACGTCCTGGTCGCGATGAACCCCGCGGCACTGAAGGCGAACTTCGCCGACGTCCCGTCCGGCGGGACCATCATCCTCAACACCGACGAGTTCACGAAGCGGAACCTGGTCAAGGTCGGCTTCGAGCACGACCCGCTCGACGACGACACCCTTTCGGCCTATCAGGTGCACCGGGTCGCCATGTCGACGCTGACCCGCGGCGCGCTCGCCGAGACCGGACTGTCCAAAAAGGACGCCGAACGCGCGAAGAACATGTTCGCGCTGGGCCTGCTCTCCTGGATGTACCACCGGCCGACTGAAGGCACCGAACGGTTCCTGCGCGAGAAGTTCGCGAAGAAGTCCGACATCGCCGAGGCCAACATCCTGGCCTTCCGCGCCGGCTGGAACTACGGCGAGACGACCGAGTCGTTCGCGACGACGTACGAGGTCGCGCCCGCGAAGCTGAACCAGGGCACCTACCGGCAGATCACCGGGAACACCGCGCTGGCGTACGGGCTCGTCGCCGCCGGGCAGCAGTCCGGCCTGCAGATCCTGCTGGGCACGTACCCGATCACCCCGGCGTCGGACGTCCTGCACGAGCTGTCCAAGCACAAGAACTACGGCATCCTCACCTTCCAGGCCGAGGACGAGATCGCCGGTATCGGCGCGGCTCTCGGCGCCTCCTACGGCGGAGCGCTGGGCGTCACCTCGACGTCGGGACCCGGTGTCGCGCTGAAGTCCGAAGCCATCGGCCTCGCGGTGATGACGGAACTGCCGCTGGTCGTGATCGACGTCCAGCGCGGCGGCCCGTCCACCGGTCTGCCGACCAAGACCGAGCAGGCCGACCTGCTGCAGGCGATGTTCGGCCGCAACGGCGAATCCCCGGTGCCGATCATCGCGCCGCTGTCGCCCGCGGACTGCTTCGACGCGGCGCTGGAGGCCACCCGGATTGCGCTGAAGTACCGCACGCCGGTCTTCGTGCTCTCCGACGGCGCGATCGCGAACGGCTCCGAGCCGTGGCTGATCCCGGATGTCGAGACGCTGCCGGACCTGCGGGTGGAATTCGCCACCGAGCCGAATGCCGAAGACGGTTCCGGGGAATTCTGGCCTTATGTACGCGACCCTGAAACCCTCGCCCGCGCCTGGGCGATCCCGGGCGCGGCCGGTCTGCAGCACCGCATCGGCGGACTCGAGAAAGCCGACAAGACCGGCCACATCTCCTACGAGCCGGACAACCACGAGAAAATGGTCCGCCTGCGGCAGGCCAAGATCGACGGGATCGACGTCCCCGACCTGGTCGTCGACGACCCGAGCGGCGGCAAGGCGCGGATCCTCGCGCTCGGCTGGGGCTCGTCCTACGGGCCGATCGGCGCCGCGTGCCGCCGGGTCCGCAAGGAGGGCCTGCCGATCGCGCAGGCGCACCTGCGGCACCTCAACCCGTTCCCCGGCAACCTCGGCGATGTACTCCGTTCGTACGACACCGTGGTCGTTCCGGAAATGAATCTCGGCCAGCTTTCGATGCTCTTGAGGGCGAAGTACCTCGTGGACGTGAAGTCGTACACGAAGGTCGCCGGACTGCCCTTCAAGGCCGAAGAGCTGCAAGGCGTGTTCACGGAGATCATCACCAGTACGGAGGCGACGAAGTGACCGCGATCGATCTGGGGCTTCCCACTCTCGGCGGCTTAGACCTTGTGCCGACCGAAACCGAACCGCAGAAGGCGAAGGACTACAAGTCGGACCAGGAGGTCCGCTGGTGCCCCGGCTGCGGCGACTATGTCGTGCTCAACGCCGTCCAGTCGTTCCTGCCGACGCTCGGCCTCAAGCGCGAGAACATCGTGTTCATCTCGGGTATCGGCTGTTCGTCCCGGTTCCCGTACTACCTGAACACCTACGGCATGCACTCGATCCACGGCCGCGCGCCGTCGATCGCGACCGGGCTCGCGACCGCGCGACCGGACCTTTCGGTGTGGGTGGTCACCGGTGACGGCGACGCGCTCTCCATCGGCGGTAACCACCTGATCCACGCGTTGCGGCGCAACGTGAACATCAAGATCCTGCTGTTCAACAACCGGGTCTACGGCCTCACCAAGGGCCAGTACTCGCCGACGTCCGGGCAGGGCATGGTCACCAAGTCCACTCCGATGGGCTCGGTCGACACCCCGTTCAACCCGCTCTCGCTGGCGATCGGCGCCGAGGCGTCGTTCGTGGGCCGCGCGCTCGACTCGGACAAGAAGGGCCTGACCGAGGTGCTGGAGGCCGCCGCGAAGCACCGCGGGTCGGCGCTGGTGGAGATCTACCAGAACTGCCCGATCTTCAACGACGGCGCGTTCGACGTGCTCAAGGACAAGGACGAGGCCGCGTCCCGGCTCATCCCGCTGCGGGCGGGCGAGCCGATCAAGTTCGGGCCGCAGGGCGAATTCGGCGTCACCAGCGGCGGCTGGGGCGGCCTCGAAGTCGGGAAGGTCGCGAACATCGGCGAGGAGAACCTCGTCGTGCACGACCCGACGATCGAGGACACGGCCTACTCGTTCGCGCTGTCGCGGATCGGCGACCAGAACCTGAACCACGTGCCGACCGGCATCCTGCGGCAGGTCGAGCGGCCCACCTACGACGACCAGGCACGCGCCCAGGTCGACGAGGCCCGCGCCGCCAAGGCGCCGAACCTTCAGTCCCTGCTACGCGGCAAGGACACCTGGACCGTCGTCAGCTAGCTCCCGGACGCTATGAACGACTCGTTACTTGCAAATTTTGCGAGTAACGAGTCGTTCATAGCGTTTCTCAGCCGAGTGGGCGGAAACCGACCCGTTCCGCGTCGGCGGCGGAGCGGAACCAGACCTCGGCGACCATCTTGGGGAACTGGGCCGAATCGTCGGTGCAGTACCGCAGAGCCGTCACGCTGGCCTTGACCGCGAAGTCGTCGGCGGGACGGCCACCACCCGGCCGCGGCATCGCGGAACCGGGACCGAACGGGCCCGGCGGCACCGACTCCACTGTCGATGCCCCCGCCGCCGCGTCCCGTGCGGGCGGGGGTTCCGGCGCGGGCATCGCGTCGCCCGGCTGGACGGCGGGCTCGAACAGCGAACCGCTCTGCCCGCCGGACAGGTCCGGCTCACGGCGTTCGATCGCCCGCATCGACGGCTGGATCGGCTGCGGCGGCTCGAAACCGCCGCGAACCGTGCCCCGCGGCGTGCGCTTGGGCAGGATCTGGGTGGCCTCGGCGGGCGTCTCGGGCGTCGAGTCGAGGAGACCGGCCTGCGCCTCTTCGTCGGAACCGAAGGCGTACGCGGGCGGCTCCTGCAGCTCTTCTTCCCGCTCGAACCAGTTGGTCTCGACGGCAGGCTGCTCCGTGTCCACGCGTGACGCGGGATGGAAGAGCGAAACCGGCTCGGGCTGCGTCTCGACGCCTTCCGGGTCCAGCTGGATCTCCAGGCGGGAGCGGTACGCACCCTCACCGGGCAGCGGCTCAGGCGCGGGTTCCGGCTCGGGTTCCGGCTCGACGTCCAGCTGCGACGCCGGCTGGAGGTACTCGGTCGCGGCGGAGACGTACGGGTTCTCCGGCTCAGGCTCGGGTTCCGGCTCCAGCACGGCAGCCGGGATGTACTGCGTCCGCTCGGCCGCGGCGGGCTCCAGATCAGGCTCCGGCTCCGCTTCGGGCGCGGTGCGGTACTCGGCCTCGTACTCCGCTTCAGGTTCGAAAGCGGGTTCGAAGGTCCGCGTCTCAAGCGGAGTGTGCACCGGCTCGGGCGCTGTCTCCCCGACGACGTCCTCGTAGGTGTCCCGGACGGGCTCCGGAGCGTGCTCCTCGACCGGCTCGGACCACCGCGGCGCGGGCTCGTGCTCGGCCAGCGTCTCGGGGTAGGCGGGCGGCGCCTCGGCGGCCGCGAACTCTTCGTCCAGTTCGTCGTCGTGGGACGGCGGCTTCGTGAAGTACGTCGTCCCGCCCGCGGCGGCCGCGGCACCCGCGCCGAAGGTCACCCCGGCCGGCACACGCGACGTCTCGGCGTGCGCGGTGGCCAGCGAGCTCTCGAGCTCACGGATGCGCTTGCGCGCGGGAAGCACCAGTACCAGCCAGGTGAGCAGCGCGCCGACGACGAACGCCAGCAGACTCCACAGCCAAACCTGTCCGAAAATGGACATCTCTCTTGCCCCTTGTTAATGCGTTCGCGCGACCAGGTAGTCGGCGACCGATTCGCAGGCATCCCGCGCGGAAGACGCGGGCAGCGCCGCGAGCTCGGAACGCGCCCGCCGAGCGTAGTCGGAAAGAGTTTCGCGTGCCCGTTCGAGTCCGGACGAAGCCCGCAGCAGGTCCAGGGCCTCGGCGACGAGCCCGTCGTCGGAGATCGGGCCGGACAGCAGCTCCACCAGACGCGGGTCGGTGGCCGGGTCGGCCAGCGCGTACAGCATCGGCAACGTGCGGACGCCTTCGCGCAGGTCGGTGCCCTGCGCCTTGCCGAGCTCGTCCGAGGCCGACGCGATGTCGATGACGTCGTCGGAGATCTGGAACGCCGTGCCGATGATGTCGCCGAAGCGGCGAAGCGCGTCGATGTGCTCATCGGCGGCGCCGGACATCATCCCGCCGAAGCGGCCGGAGGTGGCGATCAGCGAACCGGTCTTCTGGGCGATGACCTGGAGGTAGTGCTCGACCGCGTCGTCGCCGTCGGCCGGGCCGACCGTCTCGCGCATCTGGCCGGTGACCAGCTCGCCGAAGGTCTCGGCGATGATCCGGGCCGCGTCGGTGCCGAGGTCGGCGACCAGCCGCGAAGCGTGCGCGAACAGGAAGTCGCCGGTCAGGATCGCGATGGTGTTGTCCCAGCGCGCGTTGACGCTCTCCGCGCCGCGGCGCATCGTCGCCTCGTCCATCACGTCGTCGTGGTACAGCGTCGCGAGGTGCACCAGCTCGACCGCGGCGGCCGCGATGACCACCTGGTCGCCCTGCTTCGGCCCGAACTGGGACGACAGCAGCGTGAACAACGGACGGAAACGTTTGCCCCCCGCCTCGACCAGGTGCGAAGCGGCGTCCTCGACCGCCTTGACGTCACTGCGGACGACCTCGCGAAGCAGGGTCTCGACATCGGCGAGACCGGTCGCGAGAGTGCGCAGAAGCTGCTCGTCGGCGATCTGGAGTCCCACGGACGCGCGCAGGTCCTCGATGGCACCACCTGGGGCAGGTGAAGACACAGACACGTCGGCTCCGCTCTCTTTGACACCGTTCGGGGTTGCTTCCAGCGTAGTGGCTACCCGCTCGGGCCTGTTGACGCGCTGTCCAGGGGAAACGGTGATGAACATGACAGTGCCCGTTTACCGCCCGTGACACCGGCTCCGGAGCTGTCGCGAGGCGCAGCTAAGTAGCACTGCACGCCCACTATGATACTTTTAAGGCTTTAGGTATCACAAAGGAAGGATCGGGGTAGGTAAGTATCAATGCGCACTGAAGCGGTCTCTGATCGACAGAAGACGCATATCGTTCGCACGGATCGCGGCTACCACGCTTTCGTGCCCCCTCCCCTGCCGCCCGACGTCGAGTTCGACCTGCGCCTGGCGGGCGCTCTTTCCGCCGCCGACCGGGCCGTCGGAGAGCTCGCGGGAATCGGTCGGACCCTGCCTAGCGCCGCCTTCCTGGTCCACTCGATGATGCGGCGCGAAGCCGTGCTTTCCAGCCGGATCGAAGGCACGGAAGCGACCATGTCCGACCTCGTGCTCTTCGAATTGCAGCCGACCGCCTCCAAGCAGGGCTCCGACGTCGAGGAGGTGCTCAACTACGTCACCGCACTGGGGCACGTGCTCGCGCCCGAACGCAGGCTGCCACTGAGTCTTCCCTTGCTCCGCGAAGCTCACGAAGTCCTGCTGACCGGGGTCCGCGGCGGATACGCCACACCTGGCGAATTCCGCCGGTCGCAGAACTGGATCGGACCACCCGGCTGCGTTCTGGATACCGCGACCTACGTTCCGCCGCCGCCGGAGCGACTCTGGGAGTGTCTCGACGCCTTCGAGAAGTACCTGCACGCAGACCACGCACTACCGCCGCTGATCACGATCGCCTGCCTTCACTACCAGTTCGAGGCCATCCACCCGTTCATCGACGGCAACGGCCGGGTCGGCAGGCTTCTGGTGACTCTGCTCCTCGTCGAATGGGGTCTCCTGCCGGCGCCGCTCCTCGACCTTTCGGCATACCTGGAACCACGGCGTGACGAGTACTACGCCCGCCTGCTCGCGGTCAGCACACAAGGAGACTGGACCGGCTGGATCCATTTCTTCCTCGAAGTACTGGAGAACCAGGCGATCGACGCGCGCAACCGCGCCGTGTCCCTCCACGCGCTCCGGCAGGAGCATCGGACACGGGCGACTTCCGCACGCACTTCGAGTCTGCTCCCGCGACTGGTGGACGCGCTGTTCGAGACGCCCGCGATGACGATCAACCGGGCCGCGGACGTCCTCGGGATCACCCACCGGGCCGCAACTCAGAATGTGCTCAAGCTGGTCGACGCGGGAGTACTTACGGAGATCCGGTCGAGCGGCCGCGTGCGACTCTTCCTGGCCAAAGAGATCCTCCGGACCCTGGACGGCGACCGACCTGCATGACATCCGAGGCCTTCACGGACGGCGCCGGACCTTGATGTCGTCCATGCAGGTCGCCTTGCCCGCCACGTCGCGATAGGGATACCCCTTCGCGTCCAGCAACTCCATCACCTTCAGCTCGGCCTCGTCGAGCACGGCGCGCTCTTCCTCGCCCGGCAACGTGATGCGGAACGTGAACCCGCCGAGGTGCGCGCTGTAGGTCAGCAGGCCCTCCTCGGTGAAGCCCAACGCCTGGTGGTGACCGAGCCCAGCCATGAGCCGGGCGCGGGTCTCGGCGTCGGGGTGGTCGAACTTGCCGTTGACGAGGACGCGATAGGTCGGCATACGGCCGAATATACAGACCTGCATCCGGATACGAACCCGAATATCCAACGAGTGTCCATGATCCACGGTCGAGTGAAACGACCGTCACGCACGCAACGGGCGAATCCGACACGCAGATAGTGATCACAAAGGGAAGAACGGCCGATCCGGCTCGCTCTCCATCGCGTAAGGAGGAAGTGAATGCGCATCACCATCGCAAGTCGGGCCGGCCTGGTCGGCACGCTGCTACTGGTCGGTCTCGGCGTCGGAGTGTCGCCGGCCGCCGCATCGAACCCCGCGGGCGTCGCGTCGCTCGGTTCCGCGGCCTTCACCAAGGGCAGCGCGACGCCGATCTCCATCGCGTCGCTCGGCGAGTGCGCGGTCGAGGGACCGACGACCAACTCGTCCGGGGTCGTTTCGAAGACCGGGATCACGTTCGGTGGCGGCACCTCGACCTGCACGACCACCGTGGTCGACCCGGCGAACGACGTGACCACGACGAAGTCCGAAGCCAAGGGCAACGACTTCGAACTGTCAGCGCTGGTCACGTCGAGGGGGCCGCGAATCAAGATCAGGACCTACGCGGTCAGCTGCTCGGCGACGCAGAACACCACCAACGCGACCTGGACGTACGGCGGGGCGACCGGACTCGGCACACTGCCGTCGCCGGTGCCGGTGGGCTACGTCAAGCCGATCACCAAGTCCGACGGGACCCTGCTCGCCGAAGCGATCTTCAACGAGCAGACGTTGCCCGGCGACGGCAGCATCGGGCTGACGATGCTGCGGATCAAGTTCGCCCCGGCCTCGAACATCACCGGCGAGGTGATCCTCGGGCGCACGGCCTGCTCCCCCACTCCGTAGTCGGCATGCCGGGGAAAGGGGCGTTCGGGATCATCCCGGGCGCCCCTTTTCTGTTCTGGCTTATATAAGCCTTCGCTGATATCTTGGCGGCAGCCGAGCCGAGGAGGACTTCCATGGTCGACGTGACCAGCCAGATCAGCTCCGTCCAGCGCAAGCTGGGCGGACGCGTGCTCGAGGCCGGTGAGGCAGTTACATCAGAGGCAGTGACACTCACGGTCAGCCAGGTCTACGACACCGACCTCGACGACCTCTGGGACGCCTGCACCAACGCCGAACGCATCCCGCGCTGGTTCCTGCCGGTGAGCGGCGAACTGCGCGCCGGCGGCAAGTACCAGCTCGAAGGCAATGCGGGCGGGACGGTCGAGCGGTGCGATCCGCCGAAGAGCTTCGCCGCGACCTGGGAGTACGGCGGCGACGTCAGCTGGATCGAGGTCCGGCTGAGCGCCGAACCCGACGGGCGCACGCGGTTCGAACTCGACCACACCGCCCACCCGAACGAGCACTGGAAGCAGTACGGCCCGGGCGCGGTCGGCGTCGGCTGGGACATGATGCTGAACGCCCTCGCTATACACCTCGAGACCGGCGAGACCAACGACCCGGCGGCGGCCATGGAATGGACGACGAGCGAAGAAGGCGTCCGGTTCATGACCCTCAGCAGCGAGGGCTGGTACGAGGCCGACGTCTCCAATGGCACCGACGCGGTCAGCGCCCGTACTCGCGCCGACGCGACTCTCGCCGCTTACACAGCTTCGCCGGAGTGCTGAAGATCTTCGGTGAGTTCCGGGGCGCGCAGCAGGCCGATGAGCACGTCGTCCGCCCGGAACACGGCACGCGCGCCCGGCATCCCCGCCTGCCGGAGCATCGCGTGGAGGACGTCGGCGTGCGGCTGGTCGAGCAGGGTCCAGATCATCGCGCGCCGCTTCACCTCGTCGCCCCGTTCGCGCGCGTTCCACCAGCCGGTGACCAGCGCGCTCACCTGGTTGACCGCCGTCTCCCGCCCGCGCGCCAGCTGGGCCCGGTTCAGCCCGCACACCTTGATCGTCTGTTCGCCCTTTGCGGTCAGCGCCCGGTAGGTGCCGATCGACAGCACCAGGAACAGATGCTCCAGCGGATCCTCGACGGTCGGGTCGATCAGCAGAACGTTCCCGTGGGCGTCCACCGGGAACAGATCCCGTTTGTGGTGGCTGTTGCAGTACTCGCAGGCGAGCACGTGGTTGAGCCAATCGAACGCGCGCCGCGGATTCCGCGCGATCGGCTCGAAATGGTCCACAGTGGACCCGAGCTCGTCGCCGCAGTACATGCAGTAGCCGCGTCCGGAGGCCATGACGTCCAGGCCTTCACGTAAAGAACGCCGTACGGCACGGGAAACCCGCCACAGCCGACGCGCTTCTTTGCTGTCACCGGCCGGAATCCGATCGGTCAGCTCTTCGAGATCGGCCACCACCCGCCCCGGCAGCGCGATCCGGCGGATCCCGATCACCGATCGTCGGCCTCGAACCGCCTGGCCACCTCGTCGACCCGGCTCGGTGGCGAACTGCTCAGCCTGTCCCGCAGGCGCTCCCATTCCCGGACGTCGTTCGCGTCGGCCCGCCCGGACGCCACCTGGAACTCGAGTTCCGCGAGGTGTTCCCGCAATTCGACCGCCCGCGGCGAATAAGGCGTTTCCAGGCCGAAGAGATCGGAAAGCACGGCGTCGTCCCCGGTGCCGAACACGACCCGTTCGTACAGCTCGTCGGAGACCACCCGCGGCGGAACTTCCTCGTCCGGACCGGAAAGCCGGATGAGCCCGCCGGGATCCGCCGCCTGACACACATAAGGACTGTGCGTGGTGACGATGAACTGGATCCGCGGGAAATGCGCCTTGAACCACGACCCCATGCGTTTCTGCCACGACACGTGGAGATGCGCGTCCACCTCGTCGATGATCACGACGCCGGGGCTCTCGTGATCGAGCCCGGCGTTGTCGAGTTGCTTGAGCAGGTCGACGACGAGCGCGGTCACCGTGCGGTAGCCGTCGCTCATCTCGCGCAACGGGAACCTCTCGCCGCGGTATTCGACCCAGAGGCCGTCCGAGTCGACGTCCTGGATCCGGTAGCCGGAGGGCAGGAGGCCGTCGCCGAGGATCTCCAGCGCCGCGTCCTTGAGTTCGCGAGCGCCCGCTTTTCCTTCCAGAGCACGGAGATGCTGAGTGATCAGCCAGTTGACACCCTCCGCGAGCGAGGCGTCTTCGTGGAACAGGCTGGCCATCCGCGCCAGCGACCCCGCGCCGCGCATCCACGACTCGGCCTCGCCGCTGCCGCCCGCGAGCCGCCGAAACGGCCCGTACGCGGCACAGAACGGCTGCCCCGGCGGAAGCCCGGAGATCGGCAGCAGCCCGGAGTCGAGCCAGCGGACCTCGACCGGCGCCGGGCCCTCCTCGCGCATCACCGACAGCTGGATCGACCCGGACGTCTGATCGGTCGAGATCCAGCTTCCCGCGTCGGACAGCAGGCCCCAGGCGACGTCCGGGGCCGCCGCGACCGCGATGGCGCGCAGCAACGACGTCTTGCCCGAGCCGTTGCGCCCTGCGAGCACCACCCAGCCCGGCCCGGGCAGCCGGAGATCGACGGTGCGGGCACCGCGGAAACCGCGGATGTTCTCCAGCCGGACCCGCTCGATGTACATGCCCGAAAGCTTACGACGACGAGGTGGCGCTCACCGGTCCGTCGGAAAGTGGGTGGCCATCACCAGTTCCATCACGGCGTGCGCCCGCGCGACGTCCACGGCCGAGACCACCTTCGAGCGCTCCCAGTCGTCGATCCCCCGCTCTCGCTGGGGCGAAATCCGCAGCCGGACATGGCCACGCGAGTCGAGATTTCCGAGCGGTGAGACGTAAAGGGAGAACTCGCGGTCGTCCTTCGAGCGGAACGTGACTCCGGGGTTTCCACTCAACGACGTTTGCCTGTGGTCCTTGAAGGTCCCGTTCGGATCCGCGAGCCACTCCCCCGGCGCGCCGCCGTTCGCGGTGGCCCCGGCCTCGATCTGAAGCCGATGTCGTGGTTCGACGAAGTAGCAGGAGCCCGGCGTGGCGATCGGCGCGAAGTCCGGTCCGAAGACCTTCTTGACCGCGCCGTGGAACACCGCGCATTCGAAGTTCGGGTCGGCCGCACCCGCCGCGAGGATCTGCCCGGCACCCGTGGGCACCTGTGCGTCGACGGCCGGATCGCAGTTGTCCCCCTTGCTGTCGGAGACCCAGTTCGCGCAGGCCCCGACGCGGCCGCTGTCCTGGCCGTCCGGCGGGTAGACGAGATCGCGGGAGAGTTTGGCGGCCCCGGCGGCGGCGAAGTCACCGAGGAGCGCGCAGTCCTTGCTCCGGCTCTGGAGCCCGAGTTCGAAACCGATCGCGCGCCGGAAGCTGACCGGCACCGTGATCTTGCAGCCGCTGACCGCACCCTCACGACGGGTTTCGACCTGGTAGCCCTTCACCCCGCCCAGGTCGATGACGGCACCGTCGTCCCGGAGCGCGGCGTGATTCGGGTCCACGTCGCGCACGTCGAGGATGTCCTCGTAGCCATCGCGGTAGAGCGTGCACTGCTTCTTGCCGTCCTTCACCTCGGCTTGCAGCGATGCCTGGGTCGCGTCGAGCGGCTGATGGAGCGCGTAGACGGCCAGGTCGATCAGCTCGCAGAAGTCGAGTGCGGCCAGCGCGCCGTCCACGGCCCGTTCGTCACGATCGGCGGGACGCGGTTGTTTCGGCTGCCACTTCGAATACGACGGTTGCGGCGGGCTCGTCGCCACGGAATCCGTACAAGCCGCCGACAGCCCGGCCAGTAGTGCAACGAGAATCACTCTTCGAAACCTCATTACGCGGAGTATGCGAACTCTTGGTGGCACCGACCAGGCAGAACCTTGGCTTTCGCGGTGCATTCACACGATCGGTTTTCACGGATGGTCACCAGGTTCCCGATCGCTATTCAGCGGGGAACGGATCTTTATGCGGACGTGCTCGCGCGCTCGGGAACCCTGGTAATCTTCCCGGCGTCGGATTACGCAGGGTGTATCGGGGTAGTGCACCTTGTAGCCACGGGAGGGGCATATGACGACGGTGACTTCAGGGCGGCTTCGCCCAGTCAGCGGGGATCGGTTCGAGGCATCCGGGGTGAATACCGATGCCTGAGGGCCAGCCGACCTATGAGCCCGGGCTCGACTGGAACGCGGTCACCGGTTTCCGTCCGTCCGGCGGCTCGTACGGCACGCCTGTCGCTGAGGGCGCGGGGTTCAAGTACGACGAGGCGACCCTTCACGACCTGGTGAAGGAGTGGCGCGGCCTGGCCAAGGAGTACCTGGGGGACCTCAGTGATGCCAGGAGGATCGCCCTGGCCCGGCCGCCGGGGCTGGAGTTCGCCAGCGGGGGCAACGCCGAGATCACCCAGCAGTCCGGCACCGCGCTCGAGGAAGCCCTCGACCAGCGCATCGCCTACTGCGAGAACATGGCCAACAAGTACGTGGCCGCTCTCGGCAAGTACGCCACGGCGGAAGACCACGCCACCGCAGTCATCAACCAGCAGCCGAAGGGCATCGCCTGATGCGTCGCACCATCCTTGTCCTTAGCGCGGCCGCTCTCGTTCTCTCCGCGTGCTCCACTCCGACCACCAACGGCACACCCACACCCGCCAGCGGTGGAACGAGCCCGAGCCCATCGAATTCGGCTCCTGACGCCCCTAAGGTCGCCGACCCGATCGACCTGGCACGGTTCAAACAGGCACCTTGCGATGCCCTCACCGACACCCAGGCTAAGGAACTCCTCGGTCCGCAGCTGGAAACCAAGGCGCGGGAGGGTGCGGCGGGGCCTGCCTGTATGTGGTCCCTACCTTCGGCCGTGCGACCTATCGTGGACGTGCTCTTCAGCAACATGCACGACAGCGGCACCGCTAGCGTTTACGCGGCTAAGGGGCACGCCTACCAACTCGTCGAACCGCTTCAGCCCATCGACGGCTATCCAGTAACTGCCTATGACACTAGAGACGAGCGAGCCAGCAAGGGCCGCTGTTCTGTGGCGCTGGGAACGAGCGACATCGAGACCATCGGCATCTCGCTCGAACAGTCGGAAGCCAACATCGGCAAGAAGGATCCCTGTGCCGCCGCGCGCGAAGCGGCGATCAGGGTCTTGGCCACAGTTCGCGGGGGCAACTGATGGAAGAAGGACCACTCACCGCTGCCCAAATTTACGAGCAGATCACCGGCGGCGAAGGCACCGGCTCACTCTCCGACGCCCAGCGTTCCGCCTACAACCTGACCGAACGGCACCACGAACGCGCACAGCGGATCACCGCGCTCAGCCAGAAGAGCATGGCCGGTTGGCAAGGCGCGTCCGGCGGTGCGGCCGCCGACGCGACGAAGCCGGTCGTAGAGGCAGCAATGGACGACGCGATGCATCTGGCCAGGGCTCAAACGGCCATGAACTCCCAGATGGACGCGTTCGGCACGGCGAAGAACTCCGTCAAACCCGTTCCGCCGGAGCAGCCCGCTCCCACGGCCGAGGACGTCGCGGGTGTCCTCGAAGGCAACGGCGGTTACTGGGACAAGGTCAAGGGCTACCAGGCCGACAGCCAGCACAACATCGACACCTTCGCGGGCTACCACTCGGCCAGCACCGCCAACGGCGACGAACTGCCCGCCCAGTACGCGCAGCTGAACGACCCCGGCGGCACCATCACGATGGATGACGGCAGCTCTGGAAAGCCGTCGGCCAAGGGCTTCGGCGACGATTCCGGTGAACGCGGCCCCGGAATCGGCGAGCCGTACCGCGGGCCGGGCGGACCCGGTGGTCCCAGCGGTCCGGGTACCGGTGGTCCTGGCGTGAGCGGTCCGCAGCAAGGCGGTCCTCATCAGGTCCAGCCGGGTACGCACGTTCCGCCGCCCGACGACGGAACCCGCGCGAACTCGTACACCCCGCCCCAGGTCAACCCGGTCGTGCCGCCGGCGGCGAATCTCGACTTCGGACCGAACGGCAAGCCGGGCAATCCTCTGAACCAGCCCGGCTCCTTCCCGCCCGGGTACGGCCCGTTCGGCCCGGGAACCGGCGGACCAGGCACAGGCGGACCGGGCACCGGCGGCAGGTCTCCAGGAATGCCGGGCGGCGGGTACCGAGGCGGCGTCCCCGGCGGCCCCGGCTCCGGCGGCGCCGGTCAGCCCGGCATGGGAGGCCAGAGCGGCGCTGGGCGACCGGGTGAGGCGATGGGCGGCCGAGGCACAGCGGGAACGGCCGGGGCCGGCGGCCGTGGTGGGGCGAACGGGATGCCGATGGCGCCCGGCGCGGCCAAGGGGAAGGGCGAGGAGGACAAGGAGAAGAAGGCTCCGGACTACCTCCAGAACCCGGATCCCGAAGAGACTTTCGGCGGCTACATCGAAAAACCGATGCCGCCGGTGATCGGCGAGAAGAAGCCGAACCGGTAGCACCACGTTCCAGGGGAGGAAAATGTGGTGCTCGGGCGCCCGGTCGAGATCACGCTCGACACCTTGCTGACCGCGTTCCGCCACGCCGGCCGCGGAGATCCGCATCTGATCTTCGCGGGCGGCCTGCGGTACATCCCGCCGTCGTCGCGTGGCGGCGAGGACAGGGCGGCGTTCGAGGAACTCGGCGGGCTCGGATTCACCGCGGGCGCACGGTTGACGAGTGATTTCGAGGACGTCCTGCACATCCTCGACCGGCCGAACACCGAGTACTACGCGACGGTGCGGACGGAAGCCGAACAGTACGGCGTGCTCGTCGCTGTGCGCGGGCGTGCCGCAGTGACCGCGATCTGCCAGGGTGGCCGCGTGTGGCTGAAGAGCGTGCGGACCGACGACCGCGCGGCCGCGCTCGTGCTGAACCTGCCGGAGTACCCGGCGGCGCGTTTCGCGCCGTTCTCCTTGCCCCAGGGCGACTTCAAGCCCGGCGGCGGGAGTGCCCTCTATGACGACGAAGCCGAGTCACGAAGCCGGGACGCGCGGCGGCTGGACGAGGTCTTCGATCAGCCCTACTTCGGCGTCGGCTTCATCGCCGCGGCCAAGCATCCCGACGGTGGAAGACGCACCGAAGCCACCGACGACCTGACCTACCTGGACATCGACGCCGGACGGGTGGCCATGCACGTGACTGGCCCGCAGAGGAACCGGTACATCACCGTCCTGCCCGGCGAACCCACTCTGCTGGCCCAAAAAGTCGCCGCGTTGCGGGCATGCCTCGACCACTAGAGACCGAGGCATGCCGAGGAGCCCGTCGCCGGTGTGGCTGGCGGGCTCCTCGGGTCAGACGAGAGTGGGGTGCAGCGTGTTTCGCCTCGGCTGTCGTAACGGATCCAGATATTGCGGCGGAATGAACTCCGGCAGCCCATCCACGGCCATCCGGACCTCCCAATCACCGTGATGAATCAGGCGGTGATGAAAGCTGCAGAGCAGGCACATATTGCACAAGTCGGTGAGGCCACCGTCTGCCCAGTGGTGAATATGGTGGGCGTGACAGCGCTTCGGTCTCCGCAGACACCCAGGGAACGAACAGCCCCGATCACGCGCGTTCAAGGCTTTCCGCTGCCCTGGGGTGACGAACCGCTTGATCCGCCCCACATCCAAAGGTTCACCGGCGGCACTCATCACGATCGGCAGCATCAAGCAGTCGCAGGCAGCCATGCGTGCCTCACGAGCCGTCATCTCACCCACGAAGTCCACACTCGCGGTGCCGAGCCCGGTCTTCAGTTCCTCGAAGCCGATCAAGACGTGCACCATCGTCCGGTAGCCGCAGGTGCCGGGCTGGTCCGGGCTCGCGATCGCCAGGTCCAGTAGATCTACCCAGGCGTCGCCCTGGCGTTCCCAGACGGTCCGGAGATCGGCTTGGCCGAAGTCGTCGACAGGGCGGGGTTTCGCGTAGGCCTCAATCGCCGCCATGGTTCGGGCGCCTGCTTCGTCGTCGAGCAGGCCGGTGATTTTCCAGTACCCGTCTTTGCGGCGGTGCACTCTCAACTCGCGACGAGGCTGGACGGGTTCGGGATCCTTCGGCTCTGCACCGTCCGGATCCAGCCACGCCATCAAACCTGCCTCAGCCCGCGCGATCTGTGAAGGCCCTCCGTCACGAGCGAGATCAGCGAGGATCTTCTCGGCGGCATCACGGTTCTCGACCGTGACGTGGGCGGGGATCTTCTTCAACACTCCGATGATCTGGTCGATGTGCTGCTCTCCGACCGCGCCTTCTGCCGCCGCGACAGCGGTGGCGGGTGCGAGTGCCGGAACTTCGGTGCCGTCGAGTGCGCGGGTCGGGTGCAGCGCCACCGCACGATCCACGAGTTTCTTCGCGTCGGCGGGAGCGATCCGCGCAACATCCGCAAACCACATTTTCGTGCTCGCATACCCGTACAAGTCTTTCGCGCCGCGGGATTCGATCTCCGCAAGATAGGTGCCCAGTACAGCGGACGCGGCACGCATCAGCGTCAACGTCTCAGTCACTCCGTGAGCGAGCTCCAGTTTCCCGACACGCCACAACTCCTGCGGCAGCTGGGGAAGAACGGAGGTCTCGGACACCCCTCCATGATACCGCGTATTTATCGAACATGTGTTCGTACTTTTAGATAGCTGAGAATCAGCGTAAATAACACCGCCGGGTGATTCACAATTAGAGGACTAAACGCGTGGTTTCGCTGCCTTGCGCTAGGCAGGCGACATCAGCTTCTCGATCAAGCGCATCGAGCGCGCCTGGTCGAGCGCCACCGCGTGCGAGTTCGCCACCGCCTGGAGATAGGGCTCGACGTCGATGGGCTGATGCAGGAACAGGCCGGAACGCCGGTGTTCCAGCCGCACGACCGGCCTGCCGTCCGGGAAGTCGAGCAGGACATAAGCGCCGAGATGAACGCCGGCGTCGAAGGGGATGACCCGGAGTTCGACGGCCGGCCGCTGCGCCATCGAGACCAGTTGCCGAAGCTGGTTCGCCATGACCCGCGGACCGCCGATCCGCCGTCGCAGAACTCCCTCATCGAGGTAGGCGATCAGGTTCGGTGACTTCTTCCCGTCCAGCACCTTCTGGCGGTCCCGGCGCAGCTCCAGCCGCGCTTCGATTTCGGCGGCGGGTACGCCGGCCGTGACCAGCGCGGCCCGCGCGTAGGAAGGGGTCTGGAGCAGGACGGGCAGCAGCGCGGTGCAGGACTCGATGATCCTGGTCGCGTCGAGTTCGTACCGCGCAAGGGTTTTCGCCTGCCAGGGCACGTCCGCGTAGCGGGTCTCGAGCCAGTTGGGCCGGTCGGCGTCGCGCGCCATCTCGATCAGTACGTGTCGCTGCTCGCCGGTGACCTGATAGACCGCGAGCAGTGCGGACACCTCTTCGCCGGACGCGGCGCGCGCCCCGGTTTCGATCCGGCTGATCGTCGACTGTGACCAAGCCAGTTTGTCCGCCACCTCCGTCATCGCCAGTCTGCTGGCCCTCCGCGCGTCCCGGAGTCCCTCGGCGAGGCCCCGAGCCTGGGGTGTGGGCTTCGGCTTCGGCATGGCGAGCAACCTGCCAGGTGCGCCCCGGCAAGGCACTCCTCGTGAGTGGTAATGACGGTTCTAACCGTCATCACCACTCACGAGAGCGCTACTTGATCGCGAAACCGCCGGAGGCAGCCCAGTCCAGGGCGAACGCCGGGATCAGTCCGAGCACCAGCGTGACGAGGACGCCGATCGTGATCGCGGTGGTGGTGAACGCGCCGGGCACGGTGACGGTCGGGCCGTCCGGGGCCGGTTCGGAGAAGTACATCAGCACGATCACCCGCAGGTAGAAGAACGCGGCGACGGCGCTGAACACCAGCGCGATGACGACCAGCGGCGCCATCCCGTCGGAGAGAGCCGCCGAGAACACCACGAACTTGCCGACGAACCCGCTGGTCAGCGGGATACCGGCCAGCGCGAGCAACAGGAAGGTGAACACCGCGGCCAGCACCGGCGACCGTTTCGCCAGCCCCGCCCACGCGGACAGGTGCGTCGCCTCGCCGTTGCCGTCACGCACCAGCGAAACCACACCGAACGCGGCGAGCGTGGTGAAGCCGTAGGCCAGCAGGTAGAACAACGTGCCCGAGAGGCCCTCCTCGGTCATCGCGATCGCACCCACGAGCAGGAACCCGGCGTGCGCGATGGACGAGTAGGCGATCATGCGCTTGACGTCGGTCTGTGTCAGGCCCAGCACCGCGCCGATCAGCATCGAGATGATCGCGACGCCCCAGAGGACACCGCGCCATTCCCAGCTGGTCGACTCGAACGCCACCGAGAACACCCGCAGGATCCCGCCGAACGCGGCGACCTTGGTGCAGGCGGCCATGAACGCGGTGACCGGGGTCGGCGCGCCCTGGTAGACGTCCGGGGTCCAGGTGTGGAACGGACCGACCGAACCCTTGAACAGCAGGCCGACCGCGAGCAGCCCGAGACCGGCGAACAGCAGCGTGTCCGAGCGGTCGGACCCGGCGGCGGCGTTCGCGATGTCGGACAGCTTCACGGAGTTCGCGTAGCCGTAGAGCAGCGCGAGGCCGTAGAGGAAGAACGCCGACGAGAACGCGCCGAGCAGGAAGTACTTGACCGCGGATTCCTGCGAGAGCAGGCGACGACGTCGCGCGAGACCGCACATCAGGTACAGCGGCAGGCTCAGCACTTCGAGGGCGATGAACATGGTCAGCAGATCGTTGGCCGCGACGAACGACATCATGCCGCCGAGCGCGAACAGCGTCAGCGGGAAGACCTCGGTCTGCATACCGGTGGTGCCGACCTGCGCGCGGTCCTGCAGCGTGCCGGGACGGATACCGGCCTGCGCGACGAACGCGCCGCCCGGTTCGACCGAGCGGTCCGCGATCAGCAGCACCGCGCCCAGCGCCAGCGCCAGCAGCGTGCCCCAGAGGAACAGCGACGGGCGGTCGACGGCGATCGCGCCGCTGAAGGTCGTGACGCCGCTCTTCGGCGCGGACGAACTCGCGTACCAGACCAGGAAGACGCCGGCCGCCCCGATCCCGAGCAGGGACAGGAAGACCTGCGACGGCCACCGCATGTGCTTGGGCAGGAAGGCTTCGAACAGCACGCTGACGCATGCCGCACCCAGGATGATCAGGATCGGCGTGACGGCGAAGTAGTCGATCGACGGAATCTGCACCGCCGGCGCCTGAGTCAGAAAGAGCACGGTTTACTTGCCTCCCTGTACGGACGACATCGTCGCCTGCACCGACGGGGTGATCGTGTCGAGCACCGGCTTGGGATAGAACCCGAGCGCGATGATCAGCACGACCATCGGCGCCAGGATCGCGATCTCCTTGCCGCCGAGGTCCTTGATGGCTTTGGTCGCCCCGAGTTCGGGCGCGATCGCGGTACCGGGGCCGCCACCGGCGCCGATCAGGGCGTCGCCCCGGACGGGGCCCTGCATGACGCGCTGGTAGAGCCAGAGCACGTACGCCGCGGCCAGCACCATGCCGACCGTCGCGATGATCGTGTAGACCGGGTAGTCCACAAAGGACCCCAGCAGCACCAGGAACTCACTGATGAAGGAGTTCGTGCCGGGCAGGGACAAAGTGGAAAGACCGGCGATGAGCAACATCCCGCCGAGCAGCGGGGTCACCTTCGCCATGCCGCCGTAGTCGGAGATCTTGGTGGACCCGCCGCGCATCACGATGAGCCCGACCACCACGATCAGCATCCCGGTGGCGAGGCTGTGGTTGAGCATGTACGAGACCGAGCCGACCATGGCCTGCTCGTTGAAGGTGAAGATGCCCAGCGCGATGAAGCCGAAGTGGGCGATCGACACGTAGGCGATGAACCGCTTCATGTCGCGCTGCCCGGCCGCGAGGATCGATCCATAAAGGACACCCGCGACGGCGAGCACCAGCACCCACGGTGCGAGTTCCTTGCTGGCCTCCGGGAACATCGGAAGGCAGTAGCGCAGGAAGCCGAACGTGCCGACCTTGTCCAGCACACCGACCAGCAGCACCGCGACGCCGATGGGCGCTTGGCCCGCGGCGTCCGGTAGCCAGGTGTGGAACGGCACCAGCGGGGCCTTGATCGCGAAGGCGAGGAAGAACCCGAGGAACAGCCAGATCTGGGTGCCCGTCGGAGCGTCGCGGACGACCGTGACGAGCGTTTCCCAGTCGAAGGTGCCCTTGCCGAGTTCGTCCGACGCCATCGAGTACGCCCCGATGGCCGAGGCCAGCATGATCAGGCCGCCGAGGAACGAGTACAGGAAGAACTTCACCGCCGCGTACTGGCGGTTCGCGCCGCCGTAGCCGCCGATGAGGAAGTACATCGGGATCAGCATGATCTCGAAGAGCACGTAGAACAGGAAGACGTCGGTCGCGGCGAACACCGCGATGGTCAGCGACTGCTGCACCAGGATCAGCGAGAGGTACCCGCCCGCCGTGCGCCCGGCCGGGAGCTTGTCGGTCAGGCCGAGCGAGCCGACCACGATCGGCACCAGCAGCGCGATGACCGCGATCATCACCAGCGCGATGCCGTCGATGCCGAACGAGATGTGGACGCCGAAGTTCGGGATCCAGTCCATTGAGGACTTCTGCTGGATCCGGTCACCGGAAGGCACGTAGCTCGCCCACAGCGGGATCACCAGCAGGAAGGTCAGGATCGACACCCCGAGCGCGGTGAGCGTCGCCAGCCTGTCGTTCTTCTTCATCCCCGCGACGACCGCTGCACCTACCAGCGGCACCAGGATGGTTGCCAGGAGCCAAGTCATCAGGAGAACCTCACCAGCAGAAGTGCCGCCAGAAGCAGGAATGTGCCGCCCAGCATGGACAGTGCGTACGAGCGGACGAAGCCGGTCTGCAGGCGGCGCAGGCGCCCGGATCCGCCACCGAGCGCGGCGGCGAGGCCGTTGACCGCGCCGTCGACCCCACGGTTGTCCACGTAGACCAGCGCGCGGGCGAGCCAGGTGCCCGGGCGGCCGACCAGCGTCTCGTTCAGGGTGTTGCCGTAGAGGTCGTTGCGCGCGGCCTTGACCACGACCGAGACCCGCTCGGGCCGTTCCACCGGAACGTCCTTACGGCCGACGAAAAGCCACGCCGCGAGCGCACCCAGCAGGGACAGCGCCACGGTGAGGAACGGGACCAGCAGGTGCGGGATGACGCTGTGGCCACCCTCCTGCAGTGGACCGACCACCGGCGAAAGCCATTCGGCGAACCGGTCGCCGAGGGCGAAGAACGCACCGGCGCCGATCGAACCGACGGCCAGGATGATCATCGGCCACTTCATCACCGCGGGAGACTCGTGCGGGTGGAAGTCGCGGCCGTCGCTGCTCTTGATCTCCTTCCAGCGTTCCTTGCCGAAGAAGGTCATCACCATCAGGCGCGTCATGTAGAACGCGGTGAGGCCGGCGCCGAGCAGTGCGGCACCGCCCATCACCCAGCCACGCCAGCCGCCCTGGCTCAGCGCGGCTTCGATGATCGCGTCCTTGGTGAAGAAGCCGGAAAGCGGCGGGATGCCGATCAGCGCCAGGTAGCCGAGCGCGAAGGTCCAGAAGGTGACCGGCATGTGCTTGCGCAGCCCGCCGTACTTCCGCATGTCGACCTCGTCGTTCATGGCGTGCATGACCGAACCGGCCCCGAGGAACAGCCCGGCCTTGAAGAAACCGTGCGCCACCAGGTGCATGATGCCGAGCGCGTAGGCGATCGGCCCGAGGCCGACGGCGAGCATCATGTAGCCGATCTGGCTGACCGTGGAGTAGGCCAGGACCTTCTTGATGTCGTCGTAGGCGCAGCCGATGATGCACCCGATCAGCAGTGTGACCGTGCCGACCAGGGTGACGATCAAGCGGCCGTCCGGGGTGGCGTTGAAGATCTCGTGCGCGCGGGCGACCAGGTAGACGCCGGCGGTGACCATCGTCGCCGCGTGGATGAGCGCCGACACCGGGGTCGGGCCCTCCATCGCGTCCGGAAGCCAGGCCTGCAACGGGAACTGGCCGGACTTACCGCAAGCTCCCAGCAGCAGCAGGATCGCGATCGCGGTGATGGCGCCGGTCGGGATCTTGTCGATCGCGCCGAAGACCTCGGCGTAACCGGTGCTCCCGACGTACTTGAACATCAGGAAGATCGCCAGCGCGAGCCCGACGTCACCGACGCGGTTCATCAGGAACGCCTTCTTCGCCGCGGTGGCGGCGGACGGGCGGTCCTGGTACCAGCCGATGAGCAGGTAGGACGCGAGGCCGACACCTTCCCAGCCGAGGTACAGCGTCACGAAGCTGTTGCCCAGCACCAGGATCAGCATCGAGGCGACGAACAGGTTGAGGTACGCGAAGAACCTCGACCGATCGCGGTCCTCGGCCATGTAGCCGATCGAGTAGAAGTGGATCAGCATGCCGACGCCGGTGATCAGCAGGACGAACGTCAGCGACAGCGCGTCGATCCGGAGCCCGAAGTCGACCTGCAGCGCCGAGACCGGGATCCACGAGAACAGCTTGACGTCCGCGATGTTCTTGGTGTCGGCCGTGAAGAAGAGGATCAGGCCGTACACAAAGGACAGTGAGACGGTCGCGCTGCCGAGGAGATGTCCCCAGCCCCTGGCGCGTTTACCGGCCAGCAGAAGAATAAGGGCGCCAAGAGCCGGGAAGGCCACCAGCAGCCACGATGATGCGGTCACTCTCGGTGCTCCCTAGTACTTCAGCAGGTTGGTGTCGTCGACCGAGGCCGAGCGCCGGGTGCGGAAGATCGCCATGATGATCGCCAGCCCCACCACGACCTCCGCGGCGGCGACGACCATCACGAAGAACGCCATCACCTGGCCGTCGAGCCCGCCGTTGATCCGGGCGAACGTGACCAGGGACAGGTTCGCGGCGTTCAGCATCAGCTCGATGCACATGAACACGACGATCGCGTTGCGGCGCACCAGAACCCCGACAGCGCCGATGGTGAACAGCAGCGCGGACAGGAGCAGGTAGTACGTCGGGGTCATTCCTCGTCCCCTTCTTTCTTACCTACGAGCGCGTGCGCGTCCGAGACGTCTTCGGTTCCGGCGACCTGCTTGCGCTCGTTGTCGAAACGCGCGGCCGAGGTCGACTCGATGAGGTCGGACAGCGACTCCGGGGCGATCGAACCGTCGGGCAGCAGCGCCGGGGTGGCGACCGAGTTGGCGGTCGCGAAGACACCCGGGCCGGGCAGCGGTGAAGGCCGGGCGTGCTTTCCGGTGAACCGGTCGACGACGAGTTCCTTCTGCGACTTCTTGCCGCCCTTGGCGTGCCGGTCGGTGAACGCGAGCACCATCGCGCCGAGCGCGGCGGTGATCAGCAGCGCCGAGGTGAGCTCGAACGGGAACAGGTACTTGGTGAAGATGAGCCGTCCCAGGCCACCGGGGCCGCCGCCGTCGACGTTCGCCGGGTCGAGCGGCAGCGCCGGGGTGACGTTGGCCATCGCGCGGGCGAGACCCGCCGCGAGCAGCCCGCCGACGCCGATGCCGAGCAGGGTCGCCATGACCCGCTGGCCGCGCAGCACTTCGACGACCGAGTCCGAACTCTCCCGGCCGACCATCATCAGCACGAACAGGAACAGCATCATGATCGCGCCGGTGTAGACGATGATCTGCGTGAAGCCGAGGAACGGCGCCTGCTGGATCATGTACAGCGCACCGAGGCAGAGCATGGTCACGACCAGCCACAACGCCGAGTGCACGGCGTTGCGGGAGAAGATCATGCCGAGCCCGCCGAGCAGCGAGAGTGGGCCGAGTACCCAGAAGGCGATGGTCTCGCCGGTGGTGATCCCGGCCGAAACGTCCGCCTGGGCGAGGAAAGCCGTGATCACTTGACGGCCTCCGTTGCGTCAGTGGCGCCAGAGGGCTGCTGCCGCGCCAGTTCGGGGCCGTTGACGTAGTAGTCCTGCTCGTTCTCGCCCAGCCGCATCGGGTGCGGCGGCTGCTCCATGCCAGACAGCAGCGGCGCGAGGAGGTCTTCCTTGGTGTAGATCAGCTTCTGCCGGTCGTCGTCGGCCAGCTCGTAGAAGTTGATCATCGTCAGGGACCGGGTCGGGCAGGCCTCGACGCACAACCCGCAGCCGATGCAGCGCAGGTAGTTGATCTGGTAGTCGGCGCCGTAACGCTCACCAGGCGAGAAGCGTGCCTCTTCGGTGTTGTCGCCGCCTTCGACGAAGATCGCGTCCGCCGGGCAGGCCCACGCGCACAGCTCGCAGCCGACGCACTTCTCCAGCCCGTCCGGATGCCGGTTGAGCTGGTGCCTGCCGTGGTAACGCGGAGCGGCGGGGGCGCCTGCCTCCGGGTACTCCTCGGTGGCGACCTTCTTGAACATCATCCCGAAGGTGACACCGAAACCCTTGATGGGATCAAACATCCCCATCGCCGGCCTCCCTTCCACTGGAAACCGCCGCGGGCTTGCGCTTGGCAGCCCGGGCTTCGGCCTTCGCGAGGGCCTTTTGGCGCGGGGTTTGATCCGGGACCTGCAGGTCGAGCGGCGGCACCGGGAAACCGCCGCCGGTGACCGGGACGTAGTCGTCGTCCGGCACCTTCTTGTCCGGCAGCAGCAGGCTCAGGATGACGACGACGAGAATGAGCGCGCCGCCGCCGATCAGGATCTGCGGCGTGCTCAGCCCGCCCGAGTTCTTGACCGCGCGGACCGAGACGATCACCACGATCCAGACCAGGTTGACCGGAACCAGGACCTTCCAGCCCAGCCGCATGAACTGGTCGTACCGCAGCCGCGGCAGCGTGCCGCGCAGCCAGATGAAGCCGAACAGCAGGATGAACAGCTTGGCGGTGAACCAGAGCAGCGGGAGCCAGCCCTGATTGAGCGCGTGGTCGGCGCCGACGAACGGGAACTTCCAGCCACCGAGGAACAACGTCGTCGCGAACGCCGAAACGATCACCATGTTGACGTACTCGGCGAGGAAGAACATCGCGAACTTCATCGAGCTGTACTCGGTGTGGAAACCGCCGACGAGCTCGGATTCGGCCTCGGGGAGGTCGAACGGCGCACGGTTGGTCTCACCGACCATGGAGATCAGGTAGATCACGAAGCTCGGCAGCAGCAGGTAGAAGTACCAGCCGCTCTGCTGCGACTCGACGATCTGCGAGGTCGACATCGAACCCGCGTAGAGGATCACGCCCACGATGGACAGACCCATCGCGATCTCGTAGGAGATCACCTGCGCGGCCGAGCGGAGCCCGCCGAGCAGCGGATACGGCGAACCGGAGGACCAGCCGGCCAGCACTAGGCCGTAGACGCCGATCGAGGAGCAGGCCAGGATCACCAGCACGCCGACCGGGAGGTCGACCAGCTGGAGCGTGGTCCGCTCACCGAAGATCGACACCACCGGGCCGAACGGGATCGCCGCCAGCGCGATCAGCGCCGGCACCGCCGAGATGACCGGGGCGAGGAAGTACACCTTGCGGTCGGCGGTGTCCGGGATGATCTGTTCCTTGAACGGCAGCTTGATCGCGTCCGCCAGGGACTGCAGGTAGCCGCCGGGCCCGACCCGGTTGGGGCCGGGACGGTTCTGCATCCGGCCGACGGCCTTGCGCTCCCACACGATCAGGAAGATCGTCAGGATCGGGCCGATCAGCAGGATGACGACCGTCTTGATCAGGACCAGCCACAACGGGTCGTCCGCCAGCAGCGCGGCGCGCTCGGCGGCGTCCGGCATCTGACTGAGCAACGGAGTCACTTCTCACCTCCGGTGAGGTTGACGGGCGAACCGTGTCCCGCGGCCAGCGCCGCGCGGACGGCGGAGCCGTCGGAGTTGCCCGGGAGCCACACGACGCCGTCCGGCAGGTCGGTGATCTCGACCGGCAGCGTGATGGAACCGCGTTCGGTGGAGACCTTCACGGTCTTGCCCAACCCCTCGGCGGTCTTCGCCGAAAGCCTGGCGACGACGTCGCGCCGGGTGCCCTTGAGATGCGGCTCGTCGTCCTGAAGCGAACCGTTGTCGAGCAGCTGGCGCCAGGTGGCGAGCAGGACCTTGCCGTTGGTGGGCTCGGGACGCGCTATGAACGACTCGTTACTTGCGAAATTTGCGAGTAACGAGTCGTTCATAGCACCGGACGGGAGCTTCGCGAGGTCGGCAGCGGCAGCGGCCGGGGTCTGCGTGAAGATGTCCGCGTCCATCTCGACGGCGAGGGTGTCGAGCACCCGGCAGTCCGGCAGGGTGCCGGTGCCTTCGAGGGTGACGGCGAACTCGCGGCGGCGGCCTTCCCAGTTCAGGTAGGTGCCCGCCTTCTCGACCGCCGGGGCGATCGGGAGGACGACGTCCGCGTGCTCGGTGACCGCGCTGTGCCGCAGTTCGAGGCTCACCACGAACTTCACGTTCTCCAGCGCGCGCCGGGCCAGGTCCGGGTCCGGCAGGTCGTCCGGGTCGACGCCACCGACGAGCAGGCCGTCGATGTCCTGACCGGAAGCGGCCTTGAGGATCGCGGTGGTGTCACGACCGGCAGCGGCGGGAAGCGTGACGCCCCAAGCTTTTTCGACCTCGGTGCGAGCCGCGGCGTCGGTGACCGGACGGCCACCCGGCAGCAGCGTCGGCGCCGCGCCGGCCGCCAGGGCACCGCGTTCACCCGCACGACGCGGGATCCACGCGAGCCGGGCTCCGGTGCGCTCCACCAGCCGGTGCAGGGCCGAGAACAGGCCGGGGACCTCGGCGGCACGTTCGCCGACCAGGATCACCGCGCCCTCGGCGAGGAGTGCCTCGTCGACGTCCTTCGCGTGCTGCGCGATGCCGTCGATCGCGGCGGCTTCGCTGCCCGGCGCGCACGCCAGCAGCTCACCGAAGGTCTTGCGGACCGACGAAGTGGTCCACTGTCCCAAGTGGACGACGCGGGTGCGGTTCTTGCGGGCCGCCTTGCGCAGCCGCAGGAACACGATCGGCGCCTCGTCCTCGGGCTCGAACGCCACGCACAGCACCGTGCGCGCCCGCTCGATCTCGCCGAACGTCACGCCGCTTTCCGGCGTCGTCCCGACCACGTGCGCGGCGAGGAAGCTGAGTTCCTCGGCCGAATGCGGGCGGGCCCGGAAGTCGATGTCGTTGGTGCCCAAGGCGATCCGCGCGAACTTCGAGTACGCGTAGGCGTCCTCGACGGTCAGGCGGCCACCGGTCAGCACCGCGGCACCCTTGCCGTCACGCGCCTCGGCGAGACCGGCCGCGGCCGCGCGCAGCGCGTCGGTCCAGGAAGCCTCTTCCAGCACGCCGTCGGCGTTGCGGACCAGCGGACGGCGGATGCGGTCTTCGGCGGTGGCGTAGCGGAAGGCGAACCGGCCCTTGTCGCAGATCCACTCTTCGTTGACCTCGGGGTCGTCGCCCGCGAGCTTGCGGGTGACCTTGCCGCGGCGGAAGTCGGTCCGCTCGGCGCAGCCGGACGAGCAGTGCTCGCACACGCTCGGCGCCGAAACCAGGTCGAACGGCCGCGAACGGAACCGGTACGCGGCCGACGTCAGCGCGCCGACCGGGCAGATCTGGATGACGTTGCCGGAGAAGTACGACTGGAACGGGTCCCCCGAGGTGGTCCGCGAGGCCAGGTCCAGGACGTCGGCCGTCTCGGCCGTACCGATCTGCTGGTGGACACCGCGTTCGAGCAGCTCGATGAACGGGTCACCGGCGATCTCGCGGGAGAACCGGGTGCAGCGCTGGCAGAGCACGCAGCGCTCCCGGTCCAGCAGCACCTGCGAGGAGATCGGCAGCGGCTTCGCGAACGTCCGCTTCGTGTCGACGAACCGGGATTCCGTGCGGCCGTGCTCCAGCGCCTGGTTCTGCAGCGGGCATTCGCCGCCCTTGTCGCAGATCGGGCAGTCCAGCGGGTGGTTGATGAGCAGCAGCTCCATCACACCCTGCTGGGCCTTGTCCGCCACGGCCGAGGTCAGCTGGGTCTTCACGACCATGCCGTCGGCGACCGTCATCGTGCACGAGGCCTGCGGCTTCGGCATCGGACGGCCGCCCATTTCGACCTCGACCAGGCACTGGCGGCAGGCGCCCGCCGGGTCGAGCAGCGGGTGGTCGCAGAAGCGCGGGATGACCGTGCCGAGCCGCTCGGCGGCGCGGATCAGCAGCTCGCCCTTGGGCGCGATGACCTCTTCACCGTCGATGACCAGCTTGACGTGACCCTCGGGCACCGGAGTCTCTTCCGCCGCCGTTTCGGGCTTGTCGGGTGCGATCGTCATGCCTGCGCCCCCACCAATTCGCGCTTGTTTGCCTGACACAAAGCCAGGAATTCATCCCGGAAGTACTTGATCCCGCTCTGGATCGGCGAAACCGCGCCGTCGCCGAGCGCGCAGAACGAGCGGCCGAGGATGTTGTCGCAGACGTCGAGCAACGTGTCGATGTCTTCCTCGGTGCCGTTGCCCGCCACCATGCGCTCCAGGATCTGCGCCAGCCAGTAGGTGCCCTCGCGGCACGGCGTGCACTTGCCACAGGACTCGTGCTCGTAGAACTGCGTCCACTTCATCACGGCCCACGGCACGGAAACGGTCTCGTTGAAGACCTGCACGGCCGTCGTGCCCAGCATCGACCCGGCTTCCGCCGCGCCTTCGAAGTCCAGCGGAACATCGAGGTGCTCGGCGGTGAACATCGGTGTGGACGAGCCACCCGGCGTCCAGAACTTCAGCGGGACGCCGTCCTTCATGCCGCCCGCCATGTCGAGCAGCTCGCGCAGCGTGGTGCCGAGCGGGCACTCGTACTGGCCGGGCTTCTCGACGTGGCCGGAGATCGAGTAGATCTTCGGACCGGGCGACTTCTCGCGGCCCATCTGGCGGAACCAGTCCGAGCCGCCGTTGATGATGTACGGCGCGCTCGCGATGGTCTCGACGTTGTTGACCGTGGTCGGCGCGGCGTAGAGACCCGCGGCGGCCGGGAACGGCGGCTTGAGCCGCGGCTGGCCACGACGGCCTTCCAGCGAGTCGAGCAGCGCCGTCTCCTCACCGCAGATGTATGCCCCGGCGCCCGCGTGCACGGTGATGTCGAGGCCGAATCCGGAGTCGAGGATGTTCGGGCCGAGGTAGCCCGCTTCGTACGCCTCGCGCACGGCCGCGTTGAGACGGCGGATGCAGTGCAGCGCCTCACCGCGGACGTAGATGAAGCAGTGGTGGGAACGCATCGCGTACGAGGCGATGATGCAGCCCTCGATGAGCGAGTGCGGGTCCGCCATCATCAGCGGGATGTCCTTGCAGGTACCCGGCTCGCCCTCGTCTGCGTTGATGACGAGGTAGTGCGGCTTGTCCTCGTTCGGGGGCATGAAGGACCACTTGATGCCCGCCGGGAAGCCCGCGCCGCCACGGCCGCGGAGGCCGGAGTCCTTGACCAGCTGCACGATCTGCTCGGGAGTGCCCTTGAGCGCCTTGCGGATCGCGGTGTAGCCCTCGAGGGCTTCGTAGGACTGGATCGTCCAGGAGTTGGGCGAAAGCCAGCGCTTCGTGAGGACCGGAGTGATGGGGTCTGCCATTACTTCTTCTCCCCTGTGTTAACAGTAGGAAGCGCTACGTCCTTCATGGCGGGCGCGGTCCAGCCGCGGTCCTGCGCGACCTGCGCGCCCCGCAGGGTTTCGACGGCCTGCGAAGGACCGTCGACGTCCGTGCGGTACTGCTGCGCGTCCTCCGGGAAGAACCCGGCGAGCTGCAGTTCGGCGCCCTTGAAGCTGGTCAGCGGCGCGCCGCGCGTCGGGGCGGGCTTCTTGCCCGCCTGCAACGCGTCGACCAGCGCGACGGCCTTGTCCTCGGTCTGGTTGTCGAAGAACTCGTAGTTGACCTGGATGACCGGGGCGAGGTCGCAGGCCGCGAGGCATTCGGCGTGTTCGAGGGTGATCGAGCCCTGCTCGTTCGGCGTACCCGCGGTCTCGTTGTGCCCCAGCGGCTTCTCCTCGGAACCGAGGTGCGTCTGGAGCTTCTTGTAGATCGCGTCGCCGCCCATGGCCGCGCACAGCGTGTTGGTGCAGACGCTCACCAGGTGCTCGCCGCACGGGCGGCGCTTGTACATGGTGTAGAACGTCGCGACCGCGGTGACCTCGGCGTCGGACAGGTCGAGCTGCGCGGCACAGAAGGCGATGCCTTCCTGGCTCACGTGACCCTGCACCGACTGCACCAGGTGCAGCATCGGCAGCAGCGCCGAGCGCGACTGCGGGTAGCGCGAGATCAGGTTCTGCGCCTTGGCATGCGTGTCGGCGTCGAAGATGTCTTCGGGCTTCGCGTTCTCCAGGATCCCTGCCGCGAGGGCGGGATCCGGCGAGATCGCGATGACGTCGACATCACCGCCGGCGGCGACGTGGGTCTGCTCCGCCTGACGGTTGCCCGGTTCGGGTGTCGGCGTCTTTTCGGGCTGGTTGCTCAACGGTCCACTCCCCCCATGACGGGGTCGATCGAGGCGACGGCGGCGATGACGTCCGCCACCAGACCGCCTTCGGCCATGGCAGGCATCGACTGCAGGTTGATGAAACTCGGTTCGCGGACGTGGACCCGCAGCGGCCTGGTGCCGCCGTCGGACACGAGGTGCGCGCCGAGTTCGCCGCGCGGCGACTCCACCGTCGAGTACGCCTGGCCCGCCGGGACCTTGAAGCCCTCGGTGACCAGCTTGAAGTGGTGGATCAGCGATTCCATCGACTGGCCCATGATCTTGCGGACGTGCTCGAGCGAGTTGCCCATGCCGTCACTGCCGAGCGAGAGCTGCGCCGGCCAGGCGACCTTCTTGTCCTCGACCATGACCGGGCCCGGCTCGAGCTTCTTCAGGCACTGCTTGATGATCCGCAGGCTCTGGTGCATCTCCTCGACGCGGATCAGGTACCGCGCCCAGCAGTCCGCGTCGGTCGAGGTCGGGATGTCGAACTCGAACTCGTCGTAGCGGGAGTACGGCTCGGTCTTGCGCAGGTCCCACGGGAGACCGGCGCTGCGCAGCACCGGACCGGTGACGCCGAGCGCGAGGCACGCGTCCACCGGCAGGTAGCCGACGCCCTTGAGCCGGTTGCGCCAGATCGGCTGACCGGTGAAGAGCTTGTCGTACAAGGGAAGCCGCTCGTCCATCGTCTTGACGAACGCGCTGACGACCTCTTGGTAGTCGTCGGGCATGTCCTGCGCGAGCCCGCCGGGACGGATGAACGCGTGGTTCATCCGGAGGCCGGTGAGGTGCTCCAGCAGGTGCAGAACCTCTTCACGCTCACGGAAACCGAGCGTCATCGCCGTGGTGGCGCCGAGTTCCATCCCGCCGGTGGCGATGTAGACCAGGTGCGAACCGATGCGGTTGATCTCCAGCAGCATCACGCGCAGCAGTTCGGCGCGGCGCGGCGCCTGGATGCCGAGCAGCTTCTCGACCGCGAGGCAGTAGGCGAGCTCGGTGGAGAGCGGCGCGAGGTAGTCCATGCGCGTCACGAAGGTGACGCCCTGGGTCCACGTGCGGTACTCGCAGTTCTTCTCGATCCCGGTGTGCAGGTAGCCGATGACCGAGCGGAGCTGGGTGACGGTCTCGCCCTCCATCTCCAGCACGAGCCGGAGCACGCCGTGCGTCGACGGGTGCTGCGGGCCCATGTTGATGACCATGCGCTCGTCGTGGCGCGAGTCCTCGATGACGTCTTCCCAGTCACCGCCGGAAACGGTGTAGACGCGACCTTCGGTGGTGTCGCGGGAGTCGGCTTCGGGGACTTCGGTGGTTTCTTCGTTGACAGTCACGAGTACGACCTCCGCTGGTCCGGCGGCGGGATCTCCGCGCCCTTGTATTCGACCGGGATCCCGCCGAGCGGGTAGTCCTTGCGCTGGGGGTGGCCGTCCCAGTCGTCCGGCATGAGGATGCGGGTCAGGGCCGGGTGTCCGTCGTAGACGATGCCGAACATGTCCCAGGTCTCCCGCTCCTGCCAGTCGGCCGTCGGGTAGAGCCCGACCAGCGACGGGACATGCGGGTCCTCGATGTCGAGGGTGACTTCCAGCCGGATGCGACGGCGGTAGGTCATCGACGTGAAGTGGTAGACCGAGTGCAGCCGCTGCGGGACGTCCACGCCGTAGTCCACGCCGGACAGCGAGCTGAGCAGCTCGAAGCGGAGACCGGTGTCGTCGCGCAGCGTCCGCGCGATCTCGACGAGGTGCTCGCGGGCGACGTAGAAGGTGATCTCGCCGCGGTCGACCGTGGTCTGCAGGATCGCGTCGGACGGAACCTTGTTGTCCGCCAAGGCGGCGTAGAACTCGTCGGCGAACTCGTCGAACCAGCCGCCGTACGGGCGCTCCGCCGGGGGCGGGCTGTACGCGGGGAGACGGACGCCGCCGTAGCCGGAGGTGTCGCCGGTGCCGTGCACGCCGAACATGCCCTGGCGCTCTTTACCGGTGACGACCGGTTCGGCCGGGCGGGCGCCTTGGGGCTCGAGGCCGCCTTCGGGCCGGTCGGCGCTGGACTGCTCGCCGCCGGTCTCCGGGGTTTCGGGGGTTTCTGCGTTGTCGTCAGGCACGTCGCTCACTTCTTCGCGTACTTGATCGAGGAGGCGATCAGCTCGGTGCGCTCACCGCTGGCGGCGCGGATCGCGGCCCGGCGGGCGTTGATCGGCTCGTCCTGGATCTTGGCGTGCAGCTTCAGGATCGCGTCGAGCAGCATTTCGGGGCGCGGCGGGCAGCCGGGGAGGTACATGTCGACCGGGACGATGTGGTCGACGCCCTGCACCACGGCGTAGTTGTTGAACATCCCGCCCGACGAGGCGCAGACGCCCATCGCGAGGACCCACTTGGGCTCGGCCATCTGGTCGTAGATCTGGCGGAGCACCGGCGCCATCTTCTGCGTGACGCGGCCGGCGACGATCATCAGATCCGCCTGGCGCGGCGTCGCGCTGAAGCGCTCCATGCCGAACCGGGCGATGTCGTAGCGGGAGCCGCCGACGGTCATCATCTCGATCGCGCAGCAGGCAAGACCGAAGGTGGCAGGCCACATCGAGTTCTTGCGCGCCCAGTTGACCAGGCCTTCAAGACTGGCGAGAAGGATGCCGTTGGGGAGTTTTTCTTCGAGGCCCATGCGTCTCTAGTTCCAATCCAGGCCGCCGCGACGCCATACGTAGGCGTACGCGAAACCGACCGTCGCGATGAACAGCACGATCTCCACCAGGCCGAACATGCCCAGCGCGTCCGCGGAGACCGCGAACGGGTAGAGGAAGACCATCTCGATGTCGAACAGGATGAACAGCATCGCGGTGATGTAGTACGCGACCGGCATCCGGCCGCCGCCGACGACCGGCTGCGGCGACGGTTCGATACCGCATTCGTAGGCCGCGGTCTTCGCCTTGTTGGGGCGGCTCGGGCCGACGAGCGGGCCCAGCAGGACCGACAGCACCGCGAATCCGAGTGCGAGGACGAACAAGAGGACCAGGGGGAGGTACATATCCAGGTTGGGCACCGAAGGGGTGCCTGCCTGGGTCAGCACGGGCAACATCAGCACGGGGTTTTCGCCATCCTTTCCGCGCCGCTGCGGTTTTCGAGTCGGGGTTCACCGCTTCCCTCGGTCGGCACCCTAAGTCACCTGGGTCACACCGCCGAGGGTTAGGCAACCCTTACGGGCCGTGCATGACGGCCCCCTTGCTTGTGAAATAGTTCACAAGCCTCTCGTCGAGGATGTGAAGGGATTCACAAAGCATGGGGGGAGTGTAGGACGTGACTCACATTCTTGTCCCTAGGCCCCGTGCTATAAGGCTGCCCTAACTTGGCCGCACGGCCAGTACGGTTTCTTCGGGCGCGCGGTACCGGTGACCTGCGACGTCGCTCCGAAGATCGACTCGGGTGCCCCGAATGTCCGGTGCTGTCCTGTGACCGAAAGCACTGTTCCCAAGCACGTGAAGGCCCCCTTCCTTGCGTCTGGCGTAAGAAAGGGGGCCTTCACGTACTTCTGTCAGCGAGGTGAGGGCGTGGCCCTGGCGAGTGCGGCGATGAGGCGATCGACGCCGTCGCCGCCCTTCGCGTCGTAGCAACCCGAGAGTCCCTTGTAGACCAGCGGAAGGAGCGCGTTGACCCGCAACCCGTACTTCGTCGCGACGTGCATGATCTTGGGCTTCCCGATCAGCTTCGCGAAGACGTTGCCCAGGCGGTAGTAGCCGCCCATCATCTCCGCGACGGCGCGCGGGTAGCCCTCGAGCGCCCGCTCACGCGACGGGCCCTCACGCCGCGCCAGCGCCTGGACGACGAACTCGGAGGCCAGCTGCGCGGACTCCATCGCCGCCGAGATGCCCTCACCGTTGAACGGGCTGACCATGCCGCCCGAGTCACCGAGCAGCAGCAGGCCGTCGCGGTAGTGCGGGGTGCGGTTGAAGCCCATCGGGAGACCGGCGCCGCCGACCTTGCCGATGGCGTTCTCCTCGCGGTAGCCCCATTCCTCGGGGGTTCCGTCGAGCCACTGGCGCAGCAGCGCGCGGTAGTCGGTGCTGCGGAACGCCGCCGACGTCGACAGCATGCCGAGCCCGACGTTCACCGTGCCGTCGCCGAGCGGGAACGCCCAGCCGTAGCCGGGCAGCAGCTTCGGGTCGCGCGGGTCGGAGCGGTCCCACAGTTCGAGGTGGCCCTCGATGAACGGGTCGTCGTGGCGCGGGCTCTTGTAGTACTGACGGACCGCGACGCCCATCGGGCGCTTCTCGTTCTTCTGGATGCCGACGCTCAGCGCGAGCCGCGCGGAGACGCCGTCGCAGGCCAGGACCAGCGGAGCGCGGTAGCTCACCGGCGTCTTCTCCGGGCCGACCTTCGCCTCGACGCCGATCACTCGACCGGTCGGGCTGGTGATCGCACCGGTGACGGTGGTGCGCTCGTACAGCCGCGCGCCGGCCGTGACCGCGGTCTTCGCGAGCAGGTCGTCGAAGTCCTGGCGGGTACGGGAAACGCCGTAGGGCGGGTAGCTCGTCAGGTCCGGCCAGTCGAGTTCGAGGGTCAGCTCGCCGGTGAGGATCCGCAGACCGCGGCTGTGCACCCAGCCCGCGTCCTCGCTGGTGTCGATGCCGAGGTCGATGAGCTGCTTGACGCCGCGCGGGGTCAGGCCGTCGCCGCACACCTTCTCGCGCGGGAACTCGGTCTTCTCCAGCAGCAGCACGTCGACGCCCGCGCGGGCGAGGTACGTGGCGGCGGTGGAGCCGGCCGGTCCGGCACCGACGACGATGACTTCGGCGTCGTGGTCTGCGTTGCGACGGGTGGTCATGCGCGTGAGTTTACGGATGGCTTTTTCGCGCGGTGGATGGCGACGACGCCGAACGTGAGGTTCAGCCACTCCACCTCGGTCCACCCGGCGCTCGCGATGATCTCCCCCAGCGTGCGCTGATCCGGCCACGCCAGCATGGATTCGGCCAGGTAGGAGTAGGCCTCGGGGTTCGAGGAGGTCCGGCTGCCGACCCAGGTGAGCAGCTTCGCGATGAACGTCCGGTGCAGGAACCGGATCGGCGGGAATGTGGGCGTCGACACTTCGCAGATCACCAGACGGCCGCCCGGTTTGACCACGCGCGCGATCTCGGTGAGCGCGGCCTTGGTGTCGACGAAGTTCCGCAACGCGAGCGAGATCGTCACCGCGTCGAAGCTTTCATCGGCGAAGGGGAGCTTCAGCGCGTCGGCGGCCACCATCGGGACGCCGCGGTGTTTGCCCGCCTTGAGCATGCCGACCGAGAAGTCCGCGGCGAGACACCAGGCGCCGTTGCGCGCGTATTCGACGGTGGACACACCCGTGCCGGCGGCGAGGTCCAGCACCTTTTCGCCGCGTTTGGCGTCCAGCACCCGCGCGGTGGTGGTGCGCCAGCGGCGGTCGAAGCCGAAGGTCATGAACGAATTCGCGCGGTCGTAGCCGTCCGCGACGTCGTCGAACATGGCGGCGACTTCGTGCGGATCCTTGTCAAGACTCGCTCGGGACATACCCCGAACACTACTTCGCGGCCCCTGAGGGACTTTCCGTGAAGGCCTCCTTGAGGGACTCTGAGTCCCTCAAGGAGGCCTTCACGGACCTTCGGCCAAGCGGGAGCAAAGTGGCTCCCGTAGCGTTTATCTGGCCGGGTGAAGGAGTTCCGGGGATCGGTGCGCACCGGTCCCGGCGGCCTCGCCCGAAAGGATCCGCCGCTCCAGGAACCGCAGCTCGGGACCGGGTTCGAGACCGAGCTGACCGATCGAGACCCGGCGAGCTCGCCGGTACGCGGCCAGCGCGTCGGACGTGCGCCCGGCCCGCCAGAGAGCGTCCATCAGGAGGTACTGGGCGCGCTGACGCAGCGGATGCCGCCGCACCAGATCCGCCAGTTCGACGGCCGCGCTCGCGTGCCGCCCGAGGGCCAGTTCCGCCTGGTAGAGCTCTTCGAGCAGGACCAGCCGGTGCTCCGAGAGCCGCATCGTCTCGTCGGACAACAGCGGGACGTCCAAGCCCTCGTACGGCGCGCCCTGCCAGTGGGCGAGCGCCTGCCGGATCAGGGAAGCGCGCAGCGCGGGATCCGACGACTTCAGTGCCTGGCTTCCGAGCGTCTCGAAGGTCTCGACGTCGAGCTCGCCGGGGTGGACCTCCAGCCGGTAGCCGCCGTTGTCGAACCCGAGCCGCTCGCCCTCGGGCAGGGCCTGCCGCAGCTTGTGGACGTGCCAGTGCAGCTTGGGCACCGCCCGCGGCTCCCACCGGCTCTCCCACAAGGCCTCGGTGAGCACGTCGACGGGGACGAAGGTGTTCGCCCGGACCAGTAGTACTCCGAGCAGTGTTCTTCTCATCCGGCCGCGTAGCGGGACCGACCGCGGACCGGAAGAGATGCTGAACGTCCCCAGTACTTCGAACCTCACGTGCCGTCCTCTCGCTCGATGGCTGAGGGGACGATGAATGCCGGTTGTACAAAAGTGATACAAATGATCTTGGGGTGATCAGCCAGATACAGAGAGCATTCCTGTGCCTTTGATCAGGCGGCGCGGGCGATCTTGCCCTGTACGGCTTCGTAATGGCCGACCAGTTCCTGGCAGACGGCGGGCCAGGTCCGGCCCAGCACGACCTTGCGCGCCTTCTCCCCCAGCCTGGCGCGCAAGGCGTCGTCCCGAAGGTCGTTCACCTTGTCCACCAGCGCCGTCGCGAATTCGGCCCGGTCGGCGGGCAGCAGGAAGCCGGTACGGCCGGGCAGGACCAGGTCCTTCGGGCCGCCCGCATTCGGCGCGAGCACCGGCAGGCCGGACGCCATAGCCTCCTGGATGGCCTGGCAGAACGTCTCGTGCGGTCCTGTGTGGACGAACACGTCGAGGCTCGCGTAGGCGGCGGAAAGCTCGTCGCCGTACCGCGCGCCGAGGAACGCGGCCCCCGGGATCCGCTCGCGGAGCATCGGCAACTCCGGCCCGTCGCCGACGACGACCACGCGGATCCCGTCGATCCCGGCGAGCGCGGTGAGCCGCTGGACCTCCTTCTCGGGCGCGAGCCTGCCGACGAAACCGACCAGCAGTTCACCGTTCGGGGCGAGCCGTGCGCGCAACGCGGGATCGGCGTGCACCGGCGAGAAACGCTCGATGTCGACGCCCCGCGCCCAGCGGTGCACCCGCGGGATGCCGTGCAGCTTCAGCTGTTCCACCGAATCCGACGACGGCGCGAGCGTGCGGTCCGCCCGCGAATGCAGACGGCGTACCCAGCGCCAGGCCGCGCGGGCGGCGAGGCCGAAGCCGTACGCGGCGGCGAAACCGGCGATGTCGGTCTGGTAGACCGCGACGCACGGCACCCGCAGGCGTCTGGCCGCGGCGAGCCCGCGGGCGCCGACCACGAACGGCGACGCCAGATGCACCACGTCCGGGCCGAAATCGGCCAGCGCGGTCAGCACTGCGCGGGTCGGCACGCCGACCGGAAGGGAGTTCACACCGGGGAAGTCGAGGGCGGGAATGCGCACGACCGGGGCACCGAGGTACTCCTCGGGACCCGGCCCGGGGGCGATGATCAGCACGTCGTGCGCACGGTCGCGGAGGTGTTCCACGACGCGGAGCACGGAGTTGGTCACGCCGTTCACCTGGGGCAGGAAACTTTCCGTGACTATCGCGACTCGCACGGCCTCACTGTCGCATCCGGTTGTGACACCCACGCCAACAGCAACGGAACAGTCGCGGCGGATACTCGAGCCGACATGTCATCTCAAGGTCGTGTTCCGGAAACCAGTTTCGGCCACACTAGGCAGGCATGACCCTTCTGTCGTCAAGGCCGCCTCAGCCCGTCGAGCCCGGGTTGCTGTCGAGGGCGCTCGAAGTGGCCGGACGGCTGGCCAACGACGCGACCGACGTGATCACCGCGACCGCCGGACGCGGCGCGTACCCCGACCTCAAGGACTCACCCTTCGACTGGGTCACCGACACCGACCGGATCCTCGAACGCCACACCCGCCGCGTGCTGACCGCGGAATTCCCCGGCATCCCCGTCGTCGGCGGGGAGTTCGGCGCCGACCACGGTGCCGACGTCGCCGAATACCGCTGGGTGGTCGACCCGGTCGACGGCACCGCGAACTACGTCGCCGGGGTCCCCTGGTGCGCCTACAGCCTCGCGCTGATCGACGCGTCCGGCCCGGTGGTGGGCGTGGTCGCCGACCCGTACCGCGCGCAGATCTACGCCGCCGCCCGCGGCCGCGGCGCCCGCGCGAACGGCAAGCCGATCACGCTGACCGACCGCCACGGGACGGCCGGGGCGATCGTGTGCACGGAACTCACACGCAAAGGCGTCTGGCCGGGCATGGGCGACTTCATCGAACGCGCCGCCGCCGCGCACGCCGGCGTGCGGGTGCTGGGCTCGGCCGCGCTGTCGATCGCGCAGGTCGCGCTGGGCCACGCGGCCGCCGCGGTACTGCACAGCTACCGCGAATGGGACGTCGCCGGCTCGGTCGCGCTGGCCATCGAGGCCGGGGCCGTGGTGCTGGACCGGCACGGTGAAGGTGCCGCTCTGCCCGTCGACGCGTTACTGGTGGCGGCTCCGGGGGTGGCCGATGAGGTGCTGGGATGGTGGCAGGACTCCGTCGGCTGAGGGTCCCGCGCACGCTATGAACGACTCGTTACTTGCAAATTTGGCAAGTAACGAGTCGTTCATAGCATCCGTGCGGAGGTGGGCGGAGCCGTCAGGAGGAGGACTCCGGAACCGGGGCCGGAGCGAGAGAGCGCCGGTAAGCCGTCCGCTGCCGCCGGATCCACCACAGCAGCGGACCCGCGACCATCCAGGTGAAGAAGATCATGCTGCCCAGCGGCAGCAGCGTGTTCATCGCCGACCGCCCGGCCACCCGCGCGAGTTCCGGGTCGCCGACGTCGTACTCGATGTTCACCAGCTGCCCGGCGGCCAGGCCTGCCGGGTAGAGCACGCCGTTGGCCGGGCTGTGCATGATGCCGTCCGGGGTGGCGTAGTTGATGATCGTCCGGTCGAACGTCACCGACTCCACCTGCGCGGTCGCCTGGCCGAGTTCGGCTTCGATCGAGCTGTCGTTGCGGAAGGCGGCGAACAGCAGCGAGACGCAGAGAACGGTGACGAGTGAGGCGACAACGAGGGCGGCATACCACCCGATGCGCCTCACCCGCTCCGCTTTGGCCGTCACGCCGCGAGCGTAGCGCTACCCGTCAGTGGGCGTGTCGCTCGCCGAGAATTTCGTGGGTCGCTTTGATCTTCGAGTAGGACTTCGGTGCGGAGGGCGCAACAGCTGCCGAAACAGCCTTCGCCGCCACCCCGTTCGGACCGGCCGCGGGCTTGCCCTTGGTGTAGAGCCAGGTCTGGAACAGGTCGAACAGCGGCTTGCCCGAAATCTTCTCCGCCAGCGCGATGAACTCCGGGATCACCGCGGACTTGCTCTTCTTGGCCTGCTGCCAGGTCTGCAGGATCCGGAAGAACGTGTCGTCACCCACAGCCTTGCGCAAAGCGTGCACCGCGAGCGCTCCGCGGTCGTAGACGGCGGCGTGGAACTGGTTCTCCGCACCCGGGTCGGCGGGCAGGACCTGCCAGAACGGGTCCTCGGCGGGCGCCGAGTCGTAGATGTACTGGGCGAGTTCGTCGGCCGTGCCCTCGCCGGTCTCCTCCGACCACAGGAACTCCCCGTAGGAGGCGAAGCCCTCGTTCAGCCAGATGTCGCTCCACTTGCCGAGCGTGACGTTGTCGCCGAACCACTGGTGCGCCTGCTCGTGAGCCACGATCGAGGTGTTCGACCCGGACCGGAACGCCCGCGCGCCGTACACCGGCCGTGTCTGGTTCTCCAGCGCGAAGGTGATGCCGGTGGTGACGACCCCGCCCTGCGCCTCGAACGGGTAAGGCCCGAACTTCGAGGCGAGGAACTCGGTGATCTCCGGCGTCCGCTCGATGCTGGCCTTCGCCGCACCGGCCGATTCTCCGAGGTCCGCGCCGTACGCGGTGATGAACGGCTTGCCGTCCGGCGTGGTCTGCTCGTTGACCTCGAACTTGCCGACCTCGAGCGAGGTCAGGTACGGCGCCTGCGGTTTGGTGCTGCGCCAGTTCCAGCGCGTCCAGCCCGGCCGCTGCACCGTCTTGCGCACGAGCGACCCGTTCGACAGCGCCGAGACGTCGTTCGGGACCTCGACGGAGACGTCGTAGGTGGCCAGGTCGGTCGGGTGGTCGTTGGACGGGAACCACCAGGCCGCGCTCTGCGGCTCGTCGACGGCCAGCGCGCCGTCCGGGGTCTTCTTCCAGGCGGTGAAGCCGTCGATCTTCACCTTCGACGGCGTGTCCGCGTAGGCCACGACGACGGTCGCCGTCTGGCCTTTCTTCAGCGGGGTCGCCGGGGTGACGCTCAGCTCACCGGTGCCGTCGGTCGACGTCGCGAACTGCGCGGGCCGGTTGTTGACCCGGACGCTCGACACCTTGAGCCCGAAGTCGAGGTTGAACCGCGAGAGGTCCTGTGTCGCGGTGAGCAGGATCGTCGTGGCCCCGGACAGCAGGTCCGTCGAAGGCGCGTAGGTCAGTCTGAGGTCGTAGTGCCCGACGTCGTAGCCGCCGTTTCCGGCGTGCGGGTAGTACGGGTCGCCGATCCCGATCGAGCCGGGCGCGGGTGCGGCGGCCGCGGTGCCCACGAGCAGCACCGAGACGACGCCCGCGGTCAGTCCGGCGAAGCCGGCGCGAGTGTTCAAGCGCATGGAGAATCCCTCCCAGGATTTGTCTGCGCGCTCGAACGTAGCCAGGTGATCACCGGCCAGACACGTCCGAAGGAGGGGTTCTTACCTGCTGGACTGAGACGGAAATCCGCTAGACAGCGCGCACCGCGGAGGAAACCGCCGTACGGAGTCGCGCGTGCAGCTCGCGATGGCGCGTCCGGTCCACCCGGACCTCCACCACTCGCAGACCCGGCCCGGGCTTCAAAGCCGCCCGGAACTCGGTGAGCGTCTCCGCGACGACGTGCGGGACCCGGTAGCCCGCGCACAGCGCGCCGAGATCGGCACCGTGCGGCGTGCCGAAGACCCGCTCGAAGCTCGCGTTGTGCTCCGGCGCACCCTGCTCCAGCAGCGAGAAGATGCCGCCACCGTCGTCGTTGAGCACCACGATCGTCAGGTCGGGGCGCTGCTCGGCGGGACCGGTCAGCAGGCCGCTCGCGTCGTGCAGGAAGGTCAGGTCGCCGAGCAGGGCGTACGAATGTCCCCTGTGGACGGTCGCGGCGCCGATCGCGGTCGAGACCATGCCGTCGATCCCGGCGACGCCGCGGTTGCGGTGCACCAGGACGTCCGGCCGCAGCCGTCCGGCCAGGGCGACGTCGCGGGTCGGGTTGGACGAGCCGACGACCAGCAGCGACCCCTCCGGGACGGCGTCGATCAGCTCGGAGGCCAGGCGCAGCCCACTCGGCCACGGTTCGGCGGCCAGCGCTTCGGCCACCGCCGCCGACGCCGCCTTGTCCGCGCGCTGCCAGCTGGCGAGCCACTCCGGGTCAGAAGGCTTGGTCGGCTCGTCGAACCACTGGCCGACCTGGCGGACGTTGTGCGCGGGCGCGGGCCAGTCCGAATCGGGCCGGACCAGCAGGACCTCGACGTCGGGATCGGACAGGACCCGCTGGACCTGCCGGAACACCGTCGGACGGCCGATGCACAGGACCTGTTCGGGCTTGTGCCGCGAGATGAACTCCTCGACACCGAGCAGCCAGGCTCCGGACGAGATCGCGGTCGCCCCGGCCAGCCCGATGCCGCCGGTCTCGGAGACCACCGGCCAGCCGTGCAGCTCCGCCCACTCGCTGGCGGCCTGCACTCCGGTGTCGCACGCGATCACCAGGCCCGAGCGGGCCGAAGGAACCACGAACGAGGGAAGCGCGCCGAAGTCGGGCAGCTCCGTCCAACGGGCGCCGTCGGGACGCCCTTCGAGTGACTCGTACCACTCGTCGTCATCGGCGCCGCCGGAGACGTCGGGCACGAGCGGCTCGCGGAACGGGATGTTCAGGTGCACCGGCCCGCAGCGCCATTCGCCGTACGCGGCGTTCCAGGCGCGGCAGATCTGGCTGCGCCAGTACGAGTTCTGCCCGGCGCGGCGCTCGGCGACGGCCAGCTCGTCGAAGTAGCGGATCGCGTCGCCGTAGAGCTGGTGCTGGTTGATGACCTGGCTCGCGCCCGCGGCCCGCAGCTCGGGCGGACGGTCGGCGGTGAGCACGATCAGCGGGACGCCGGCGCGGTCGGCCTCCAGCACGGCGGGGTGGAAGTTCGCGGCCGCGGTGCCCGACGTGCACAGCAGGGCCACCGGGCGACCGGTGCGCGCGGCGATGCCGAGGGCGAGGAACGCGGCGCCGCGTTCGTCGATGCGGACGTGCAGCTGCAGGCGTCCGGCGGCCGCCGCGTCGTAGAGCGCGATCGACAGCGGGGCGTTGCGTGAGCCAGGACAGAGCACGACATGGGAAACGGTGTTGCGAACGAGCTCGTCGACGATGACCCTGGCCTGCGCGGTGGAAGGATTCACCGGCAGACCTCGGGTTTCACACTACGACTCACGGCCACACGTCCTATTCTCCCAAACGTGGATGACGCCCAGGTTTCCGAGCTGTTCGACCCCGCCTTGTGGACTGAGGTCGAAGGTTTCGACTTCACCGACATCACCTATCACCGCTCCTCTGAGAGCCGCTCAGGCAAACGCGTCGTGCGTATCGCGTTCGACCGTCCCGAGGTCCGCAACGCCTTCCGTCCGCACACCGTCGACGAGCTCTACCGCGCGCTCGACCACGCGCGGATGAGCTCGGACGTCGGCTGCGTCCTGCTCACCGGGAACGGCCCGTCGCCGAAGGACGGCGGCTGGGCGTTCTGTTCCGGTGGTGACCAGCGTATTCGCGGACGCTCCGGGTATCAGTACGCGGATGGGGAGACCTCCGACACGATCGATCCGGCCAGGGCCGGACGGCTGCACATCCTGGAGGTCCAACGGCTGATCAGATTCATGCCGAAGGTGGTCATCGCCGTCGTCCCGGGGTGGGCCGCGGGCGGCGGGCACTCGCTGCACGTGGTGTGCGACCTCACGCTCGCCTCGGCCGAGCACGCACGCTTCAAGCAGACCGACGCCGACGTCGGCTCGTTCGACGGCGGCTACGGCTCGGCGTATCTGGCCAAGCAGGTCGGGCAGAAGTTCGCGCGGGAGATCTTCTTCCTCGGCCGCGAGTACACGGCCGAGCGGATGCAGGCGATGGGCGCGGTCAACTCCGCCGTCCCGCACGCGGACCTCGAGACCGAGGCGCTGGACTGGGCGTGGGCGATCAACGGCAAGTCGCCGACGGCGCAGCGGATGCTGAAGTACGCGTTCAACCTCACCGACGACGGCCTGGTCGGCCAGCAGCTCTTCGCCGGCGAGACCACTCGACTGGCGTACATGCAGGACGAAGCCGTCGAAGGCCGTGACTCTTTCCTGGAGAAGCGAGCCCCCGACTGGTCCGCTTTCCCGTATTACTACTGATTACCCGCAATTAGTCCTCTAGTCGCGGTAGTTGCGTGCGCAACGATCGCCACTAGAGGACTAAACGCGATCCGGCGGCCGGGCGATTAGGGTCGGGGGATGCGTGCGGTGGAGGTGGACGGAGGGCCGGGGTCGGTCGCCGAACTGACCGAGGCCCTGGCCGGCGCGCTCGCGGGCGGGCCGGCGGTCCTCCCCTACGCCTCGGAGACCCTGCGGGACGCGATGGAGCCGTCGCGTCCCGCCGAGCCCGGGACGGCGGTGATCATCGCCACCTCCGGGTCTACCGGCGAACCCAAGGGCGTCCTGCTCTCGGCCGCCGCGCTGGCCGCGTCCGCGCACGCCACCCACGCGCGTCTCGGCGGCCCGGGCCACTGGCTGCTCGCGACACCGGCGCAGTACATCGGCGGGCTGCAGGTGCTCGTCCGCTCGCTGCTGGCCGGGACGACGCCCGTCGTGCTGCACGCCTCCGGTTTCCGGCCGGACGACTTCGCCGAGGCCGCCGCGCCGCTGCTCGCGCTCGACGGACCTCGCTACACCGCGCTCGTCCCGACTCAGCTCGGCCGGCTGCTCGATGCCGGCGGGCCGGGACTGGCCGCGGCCCGCGCGTTCGACGCGATCGTCGTCGGCGCCGCGGCGACCACCACGGAACTACGGGAGCGCGCCGCCGAAGCGGGCGTGAAGATCGTTCCCGCCTACGGCATGAGCGAGACCGCCAGCGGGTGCGTGTACGACGGCGTACCGCTGGATGGAGTACACGTCGACCTCGAAGACGAGCGGGTCTGTATCACGGGAGAGGTAGTCGCGCATGGCTACCGGCTGCGACCCGACCTGACCGCGGAGTCCTTCGACGGTGGCAAGTTCCGCACGTCCGATCGCGGCCGGCTGTCACCTGAAGGCCGTCTGGAGATCCTCGGGCGGATCGACGACATGATCAACACCGGCGGTGTGAAGGTGGCCGCCGCGGCCGTCGAGCGGATCTTGACCGCACAGCCCGGAATCCGCGACGCGTGCGTGGTCGGAGTACCTGATCCCGAATGGGGCGAGGCGGTCGTCGCACTCGTCGTCGGCGCTGGTTGCGACGTCGATTCCCTGCGCGCCGCGTGCCGCGAGGAGGCCGGTGCGGCGGCCGCGCCGAAGCGGGTCGAATTCACCGAAGAACTCCCCTTGCGGGGCCCCGGAAAGGTCGATAGGACGGCTGTCCGGAACCTCCTACTAAGGTCGTGAATTCTCCACCGATTACTGGGACGTTGTTGACACAAACCTTACCCGCGGGTTTACGTCTTAAGCATGACGCGCTGGACACGCACCGTATTGGCCTGCACCGCCGTCACGATGGGGCTGGTCGCTTTGGCCGGGCCCGCGCTGGCGGACGAACCGGAAACAGCCGTACCGAACAGCGGAACGCTGACCTGGACCCTGGAAGACACCATCGACGATCTGAAGTAACGCGACCAGTCCTCTACTTGCGGTGTCTCGGGCACCGCAAGTAGAGGACTGGTTGCGAGTATCCCCACGTACCGGCCGGTAGTCGCCAGGGCCAGAATGGCGGTATGGCGACTGCTGGTGAATGGATCGAAGGGGCGCGCCCGCGGACGCTGCCCAACGCGGTGGCGCCGGTGGTCGCCGGAGTCGGCGCGGCCGTCGCGCTCGACGGCTTCTCGTGGGAACGCTCGCTCCTCGCCCTGCTGGTCTCGCTGGCGCTGATCGTCGGCGTGAACTACGCCAACGACTACTCCGACGGCATCCGCGGCACCGACGAAAACCGCGTCGGTCCGCTGCGGCTGGTCGGCTCCGGAGTCGCGAAGCCGAAGGCCGTTCTGGTGGCCGCGCTGGCGGCTCTCGGGCTCGCCGGGATCCTCGGCCTCCTGCTCGTGGCGCTGAGCGGGCTTTGGTGGCTGCTGGCCATGGGCGCCGTCTGCATCCTCGGCGCCTGGTTCTACACCGGCGGCAAGAAGCCTTACGGCTACTACGGTTTCGGCGAGATCGCGGTCTTCGTCTTCTTCGGGCTCGCCGGCGTGCTGGGCACTGTGTACGTCCAAGCCGGACAGCTCAGCTGGACGGCGTTCGGCTGCGCGGTCGCGGTCGGCTCGTTCTCGACCGGCGTGCTGACGGCCAACAACCTCCGCGACATCCCGACCGACATCGAGTCCGGCAAGCGCACGCTCGCCACCCGGATCGGCGACAAGGGCACCCGGCGGCTCTACCTGGCGCTCGTCGCCGTCCCGTACGTCGTCAGTGTGCTGCTCGCCTTCGTGACGCCGTGGGCGCTGCTGGGCCTGCTGACCGCACCGCTGCTGCTGAAGTCGGTCAAGGCCGTCGGCGGCGGCGAACAGGGCCGGGCACTCATCCCGGCGTTGCGGGACACCGGTTTCGCGACGCTCGGCTGGGCGATCCTGACCGCCGTCGCGCTGGCCCTCTGAAGCTGGCTGAACGGTCCGTTCATCCCTTGGGTTTCCCGCTTCGGACCACCGCCCGTGCCGGTCGAGCGACCGACTGACCGCTACTTGTGGCCGCGGCGATAGCAAAGGTCCCTTGCTCTTTTGGTGATCCCGCGATCCTGAGGTACCGCTCGTCCATGGTCGCGGTCGTGAGTGATTCGGGTCGTTCTAACGACCCAAATCACTCACGAGTCCGTGCCATGCGAAACCGCCGCCTCCCCGGACGTGACCGGACGGACGACACGTGTGACTGAGCGGACGACACCTGTGACTGGACGGACGACACACCCGCGGCCGGGCTTCCACCCCGTGTCGTCCCTCTGAACACGCTCGCCGTCCGCCTGGACACGCGTGTCGTCTCTCCAATCACGCGAAACCGCCGCCTGCGCACCGGCCAGCAGAACCGCCACCCGACGTAGGCACCTCAAACCCGCCCCAGACCTCACGTGACCCCGCGGCACTCGCCGGAAAGCCCCTCTAGACCTCCGGAGCGAACTTTCCGCTCGCCAGGAACTCCTGGAAAATCTCCTGGTAAGGCGCGATGTCGATGTTCTTCTGCGCCAGCCAGTCGTCGTTGTAGTACGTGTTGGCGTACCGCTCGCCGCCGTCGCACAGCAGTGTGACGACGCTGCCCGCCTGCCCCTCGGCGAGCATCCGCGAGATCAGCACGAACGTGCCGTAGAGGTTCGTGCCGGTCGATCCGCCCGCCCAGTGCCCGGTGCGCTCGCGCAGCAGCCGGATGGCGGCCAGCGATCCGGCGTCCGGTACCTGCAGCATCTCGTCGATCACGCCGGGCACGAACGACGGCTCGACTCGCGGCCGCCCGATCCCTTCGATCCGCGAAGGCATCCCGGTCGCGTAGTCGAGGGCGCCGGTCTCCCAGGCGCCGTAGAAGGATGAGTTCTCCGGGTCGACGACGCCGATCTTCGTGGTGTGCCGCTTGTAGCGCACGTACCGGCCGAAGGTGGCGCTCGTCCCGCCGGTGCCGGCGCCGACGACGATCCATGTCGGCACGGGGTGCCGCTCGGACTGCATCTGCGCGTAGACCGACTCGGCGATGTTGTTGTTCCCGCGCCAGTCCGTCGCACGCTCGGCGTAGGTGAACTGGTCGAGGTAGTGGCCGTTGCACTCGGAGGCGAGCCGCTCGGCCTCCGGGTACATGTCCGGCGCCCGGTCGACGTAGTGACACTCGCCGCCGTAGAACTCGATGAGCGCGATCTTCTCCGGCGAGGTGCTCCGCGGCACGACGGTGATGAACCGCAGCCCGAGCATCCGCGCGAAGTACGCCTCGGACACCGCCGTCGAGCCGCTGGAGGCCTCGACGAGCACGGTGTTCGAGCCGATCTGCCCGTTCACCAGGCCGTACAGGAACAGCGACCGGGCGAGCCGGTGCTTGAGCGAGCCGGTCGGGTGGACGGACTCGTCCTTCAGGTAGAGGTCGATGCCCCAGTCCGCGGGCAGCGGGAAGACGTGCAGGTGCGTGTCGGCGCTGCGGTTCGCGTCGGCCTCGATGATGCGGACGGCCTCGCGGACCCAGCTCCGGCTGTGCAGCCGGCTCACGCCGCCCCGTCCGCCCGGTCGCCGCGCAGCTGGGCACGCAGATCCGCACGGGCGCGAGCACGCTTTTCGTTGCGCCGGGCGAGCCCCTCGGTCACGCGCGCGTTGAGCGGGCGGAACAGGAGCAGGCCCAGCGGCAGCCCCACGATCAGCCCGATCAGCAGCGAAACCAGCAGCGGGACGTTGACCAGCAGCAACCCGCCCGCGACGACACCGACCAGGACGAACCTGGCCAGGACGTAAAGCGTCAGGTCACGAGGCAGGTGATAGGCGGTTTCCGGCGTATCGCTCACATCAACGGAGGCTACGCGCCGCCGTCGCGGCCGTTGTCCAGACCCGCGTTGTTGGGCCTGCCCTCAAAACGGGTGGAGAGCACGACCGTGGTGTTGGTCCGGCCGACGCCGGGGATCCGCCGCAGCCGGTTGAGCGCCCGTTCCAGGTCGTCGACGGTCGCCACCCGCACCTTGACGACGAACGCTTCGTCACCGGCGACGGCGTAGCAGCTTTCGACCTCGTCCAGGGCTCCGAGCGCCGCCGCGACGTCGTCTTCACTGGCGGTGTCGGTGGGGTGGATGCCGACCAGCGCCGTCACCCCGAGTCCGACCATGCTCGGGTCGACCATGGCGTGGTAGCCGGTGATGACACCGGAGGCTTCGAGTTTGCCGACCCGCTCGTGCACCGATGACGCTGAGAGTCCGACCGATCGGCCGAGGTCGGCGTAGGTAGCCCGGCCGTTCTCCCGCAATGCCGCGATGATCTTCCGATCCACCTGGTCCACCGCTACACCTTAGGGGCCACGAAGCGATTCGCATGACCAGGGCGCGTTTTCGTACGTCTGTGACAAGACTTGCGGTCCCGGTGACTCATGTCGCGGTTGTCGGTTTTGACCTTTAAGGGCTCTTTACTCTTGGACAACCGTTCGAGTACCTGACGGGTGAGATGCAACGATTGCCCTGTTGGCTACCCGGCACGACGGGCACAAGGTCCGCCTCCGGTTTAGCAGTGAAGCCGTGAAGGAGGCGGAAAATGACCGCGACGATGAGCGGAAGGTTGCTCACCCCCGGTGAAGTGGCGGCCCTGTTCCGGGTCGACCCCAAGACCGTGACCCGCTGGGCGACCGCGGGCCGGATCGGCTCGATCCGCACTCCCGGCGGACACCGGCGGTTCCGCGAGGCCGAGGTGAACGAACTCCTCGCCGAGTTGACGACCGACGCGAGCGAGCCCACCCGCAAGGTCTGACCACGCATTCCCTGGGCTCGGCCGTCAAAGAGGGACTCCGGTGACGAAGGGCGCATAATGGCCCTTCGTCACATTGGGGTATCCGTGCGGCCCCTCGCGCACGGCAAAGAGGCTAACCTCGTGGGATCGAGGAACGTCCTCCATGTGGAAGGGACCGAGCATGATCTATCTGCTCGCGGCCATCGGAGCGCTCACCATCGCCGTTGTGTTGTGGCGCGCGTTCGGGATCGAGCGGGTCGGAGTGCCCTCGTCACGGCCGACACTGGCCCCGGACGACGACCCAGACTTCCTGCGCAAGCTCGGCGAGCAGCAGCGCAAGAGTAAAGACGAGGACAAGGACTAAGGCTGGACCTGCCGGTACTGCTGACCGCCGAAGCCGTCGGCGACCGTGGCCGCCAGTTCCAGCAGCGCCAGCCGGGTATCGGCGTCGAGCCGGTCCAGTTCGATCTCGGCGCCCTCTTCCAGGTGCGGGTCGAACGGGATCCGGCAGACCGCCCGGACCCGTGCGCCGAAGTGCGCGGAGAGCTTGTCGAGGTCGACGGAGCCACCCTTCGGCCGCACCGAGTTGATCACCGCGACGGACCGTTTGACCAGGTCGCCGTAGCCGTGAGCCTCGAGCCAGTCGAGCGTCGCCGAAGCACTGCGCGCCCCGTCGACGGATCCTGAAGAAACCACCACGAGCGCGTCGGCGCCGTCGAGGACACCCTTCATCGCCGAGTGCATCAAACCGGTCCCGCAGTCGGTGAGCACGATGTTGTAGAAGTGCTCCAGCAGGTTGACCGTGCGCCGGTAGTCCTCTTCGGAGAACGCCTCCGAAACCGCCGGATCCTGCTCGCTGGCGAGGATCTCGAGCCGGCTCCCGCCCTGCGAGGTGTACGAGCGGACGTCGCTGTACCGGGTGATCTTGTCCGCGTCCCGCAGCAGGTGCCGCACGGTCGCGGTGGTTTCGATGGGGATCTTCTGCGACAGCGTCCCGCGGTCCGGGTTCGCGTCGACGGCGACGACCCGGTCACCGCGCAGCGACGCGAACGTCGAGCCCAGCGTGGTCGTCGTGGTGGTCTTGCCGACGCCGCCCTTGAGGCTCAGCATCGCGATCTTGTAGCACCCGCGCAGCGGTTGGTTGATCTGCGCGATCAGTTCACGCTTGCGGGTGTCGGCCGGGCTCTCCCCCGGGTTGACGAGCTTGCCGGTGCCCACGTAGAGCGCCTTGCGCCAGCCCGACTGCGGCTTGCGTTTCTGCGGCTTGACCAGGCTCGCGGTGGCGAGTTCGTCGGGCAGCGCGTGCCGGCCCTGCGGCTGCGGCAGTCCCGGCGGACCGGGCTGCTGGACCGGCTGCTGCTGCGGAGCGAAAGGCTGCTGCGGCTGGTACTGGGGTTGCTGAGGCTGTTGCGGCGGCTGCTGCTGTTGAGGCTGCAGCGGAGGCAGGTTCTGGTCGTAGGGCTGCTGATACTGACCCTGCGACGGCTGCGGCAGCGGCGGCTGTTGCTGGGCCGGCTGCTGCTGGGCCGGCTGGACAGGCTGCTGCTGCGCGTACTGGCCCTGCTGCGGGTACTCGGCCTGCTGCGCGTACTGAGGAGGCTGCACGGCCTGCGTCGGCTCCGATTCGAACCCGCCACCCGCGTTCGGGTGCGGCGCCGAGTCCGTCCTGTCCTCGGAGAACAATTCCGAGGGCGGCACGCTCTCGGCGGGTTCAGGGAGGCCAGGAGCCGATTCTTCACTGGGTCCGGTCACCGCTGAATTCCTCCTCCGCGCACGTCTTCCCCCATTACCTCAGTGTGGACGGTAGTCGGCGCGCGCGCAGCGGTTCCGGTCAGCCCCCGGCGTAGGAGTGCAGTCCCGAGGTCACCAGGTTCACGAAGAAGAGGTTGAAGACCGTCGCGGAGAACCCGACGATGTTGATGATCGCGGCCCGCTTCCCGCGCCAGCCCGCGGTGGCGCGGGAGTGGAGGTAGGCGGCGTAGACGACCCACGCGACGAACGCGACGGTCTCCTTGGGGTCCCAGCCCCAGAACCGGCCCCAGGCCGCCTCGGCCCATACGGCGCCGCACAGCACGCCGAAGGTGAAGACCGGGAAGGCGAAGATAGTGGTGCGGTAGGCGATGCGGTCGAGGACGTCCGCGGTGGGCAGCTTCGGGCCGAACTTGGGGAACTTGGCCGGGTTGTCGTCGTGGGCGGAACGGAAGAGGTAAAGGACGCTCGCGACGCCGGGCACCAGGAACACGCCCGAGCCGATGATGGCCGCCGACACGTGGATGATCAGCCAGTACGACTGCAGCGCGGGCTGTACCGGCGCGGCGGTCGTGTACAGCATGGTGCCGTTGATGAACATCAGGATCACGACGGGCGTGAGCAGGAAGCCGGTGAGGTGGCGGACCGGGAACTTCCGCAGGATGACGATCCAGGTGAGGACCGCGATGAAGGTCGTGGCCATGCCGTACTCGTACATATTGCCCCACGGCGCGCGGTGCACGGCGAGCCCGCGCAGCACGATCGCGGCCAGGTGCAGCAGCGCGGCGAGCACCAGCAGCGCGGCGCCCATCCGGCCGATCCGCTCGGCGCGGCCGACCGCGCGCGGGGGCTCCGCGGGAGACACGGTCGTCACCGACGGCCCGCCGACGCCGACCAGTTCGCGGACGCGCTGCTTACTGCGCTCCGCCGCCAGGCGACCCTTCGCACCGAAACCCTGCTCGAACAGGGTGAACATCAGCGCGAGGACGTAGATCGCCGTCGCGGTCGTGTAGGAGTAGTCGCTGTACTGGGACAGCGTCTCGTTGATCGGCATGACCTCTAATTGCCTCTCTGCCCCTGGACCAGCTTCTCGCTGATCCGCTGGAACTCTTCGCCGTAGCCCGCCTGATCGGTGCGCGCCAGCCCGGCGACCTCGATCACGGTACCCGTCTCACCCTCACGCGCCGGGGTCACCCGCACCCACACTCGACGCCGTTTGACCAGCAGCGATCCCGCCAGCCCGAGCAGCATCGCGACCGCGCAGCCGAGCACCCAGCCCTGCACGGGATCGTGCGAGACCTGGATGGCGACCCATTCCTGGACGCCGTCGAAGCGGACCTTCGTGCCGTCGTCCAGCACGGTCTCCTGGCCCTGGTCCAGGTTCTGGCGGGTGAGCTTCTTGAGCCTGCCGTCCGCGACGAGCGACTGGTCGATCTGGAAGATCGACTGCCCGCGGCCGGCGTCGAGCCCGAGGTCGCCGCGGTAGATGTCGACGGCCACCGCCGGCTTGTTCGCCTCCGGCCGCGACGACGTCAGCACGTTGCCGTGCAGGAACGCGGTCGGGGCGAGCAGACCGGTGATCGCCAGCTGCCGGGTGCGGCGCTCGATCGGGTCGGTGATGCCGGGCTGGTCGATCTTCGACGCGCCTTCGGACAGCTTCGTCGGCTCGTCGGCGGGACGCCACGGAGTGATGTTGTTCCGTACCGTGCCGTCCGGGAAGGTGACCGTGAACTTCGGGGAGTAGCCGAAGTTCAGCAGGTAGACGCGGTCCCCGGCGGTGCGCAGCGGCGAGTTGACCTCGAGCCCGTATGGCTTCCACACGCCCGTCTGCAGGTCTTCGCCGGACTGGTACTCCAAGTTGGAGTGGTAGAAGTTCGCCTGCCCGCTCTCGGTGTAGCGCGCTTCGAAGTCCTTCAGCCTGATGCAGAAGGGATTCAGGTCGGTGCCGTCGACGCGCAGCCCGGCGTTGAAGGAGTCGTAGCCGAGGATGCCGGAGTTGCACCACTGGCTGTTGTCGGCCTGGACGATGACCTGGCCTTCGTAGCCGAAGAGCTTGCCCAGCGCGAAGAAGATGATGAGGCCGAGCATCCCGAAGTGGAAGACGAGGTTGCCGGTCTCGCGAAGGAACCCGCGCTCGGCGGAGATGCTTCGCGCGCCATCGGCCTCTTCGCGCTCGACGCGGCGCCAGCCGGACAGAAGCTTGTGGGTGTCCTCCATGACCGTCTCGGGCGTCCGGTCGGTCGTGGTGGACACGTGGTGCGGCATCCGCGCGAGCTTGCGCGGGGTGAGCACCGGCTTCGCGCGCATCGCCTTGGCGTATTCGAGACTGCGCGGCGCGAGACAGCCGATGAGCGAGATCATCAGCAGGAGGTAGATCGCGGAGAACCACACACTGCCGTAGGCCTCGAAGAACTGCGTACGTTCGAGGAGTTCGCCCCACCAGCCGTGCGCGGCGATGTACTCGTCGGTCTTGGCGGCGTTGAGGTTCCGCTGCGGCAGCAGGGCGCCGGGCATCGCGGCGAGCGCGAGCAGGAACAGCAGCACCAGCGCGGTGCGCATCGACGTCAACCCGCGCCAGGTGTTGCGCAGGAAGGCGAAGACGCGCTTCAGCGGTGTCTGGCGGTATTCCTTCTTCGGCGACGGTGTTTCGGTGGTGGTCACAAGGGCAGCCTGAGGTCGTTCACGAGGGAATTCCTGATCCAGCCGATCATGTCGCCCCACAGCCCGGTCACCAGCAGGATGCCGACGATCATCAGCAGGACGCCGCCGAAGATCTGCACCTGACGGCCGTGGCGGCGCAGCCAGTCCGTCGCGCGGACGGCCCAGCGGGCACCGAACGCGATGAGAAGGAACGGGAGACCGAGGCCGAGGCAGTAGATCAGGATCAGCACGTACCCGCGCACGGCCGCTCCGCCGGTGGCGCTCGCCATCGAGGTGACCGCGGACAGCGTCGGCCCGATGCACGGCGTCCAGCCGAGCCCGAACACCGCGCCCAGCACCGGCGCGCCCCACAGTCCGCCGCGCGGCACGTGATGCGAACGGAACTCGCGCTGCAACCCGGGGATCCAGCCGAGGAACACCAGCGCCATCGCGATCGTCAGCACACCGCCGAGGCGCTGGAGGAGGTCCATGTTGAGCTGGACGGTGTCGGCGATCCACACCAGTGTCCCCAGCGTCGCCACGAAGACCACGGTGAACCCGAGCACGAACAACGCGGCCGCGCCGACGACGGCGTAGCGGCCCTTCTTGCGCTCCTCGCCCGCGCTGACCGCGGGGGCGTCCGCACCGACCAGCGCCGCCAGGTACGCGAGATACCCGGGCACCAGCGGGACGACGCACGGGGACGCGAAGGAGATCGTCCCGGCCAGCAGCGCGACACCCGCGGCGAGCAGCAGCGGCCCGGAGAGCGCCAGCTCGGTAACGGAGTTCACGCAGCTGAGCGTAGGCAGTGTGGTCGAGGTGAAAACGCCGGGGCGCCCTGAACGGGACCTACGTCGCACCCACTTAGGACGTTGGTCCTGTCCCGCTTTCCGCGTTTCGTCCTCTAAGGGCGGTAGTTGCACACGCAAGTACCGCAACTAGAGGACGAAACGCGGGAAGCGGTCAGGCGGGTTCGGCGACCAGGCGTTGGACGACCGGAAGCAGGTCGGAAGCCAGCAGGTCCCGCAGGTAGACGGCGGCGACGCGGTGCTGTTTGTCCAGCACGATCGTCGACGGGATGATGTTGCGCGGGTAGCCCGAGAGCTGCAGCAGCGTCCGCCCCGACGGGTCGTAGATCGACGGGTAGGTCAGCTTCCGGTCGCGCATGAAGTCCTGCGCCGGTGCCCGGTCGTTGTCCCGCAGGTCGATGCCGACCACCTCGACGCCGGACGCCTTCGTCTGTTCGTAGACCTTCTGCATCTCCGGCGCCTCGACACGGCACGGCCCGCACCACTGGCCCCACAGGTTCAGCACGATGACCTTGCCGGGGAAGTCGGCGATCGAAAGCTGCTTGCCCTCGTTCATCAGGTCGTCGCCGGACAGCGGTGGCGACTGCTGGCGGTCCGCGACGTCGTAGGTGATGTCGACCTTCCCGCCCGGCGACACGAAGTTGAACGTGCCGCCCGTGACGACGGCGTCCTTGCCGGTGGTGCAGCCCGTGACGACGAGCGCCAGCAGGAGAACGGCCGCCACGAGCCGCTTCATGCGCCGGTCACCTTCGGGTCGGTCGTGCCGGCGGGCTCGCTGTAGACGATCCGCACGAGTTCCTCGCCCTCGAAGACCAGGCTGGTCAGCGAAGCGAGCGAGCACTGCCGGACGCGCGGGTCGTGCCAGAGCCGCTTCGCCTCCAGGAACCGCCGCACGGTCCAGATCGGCAGCTGGTGCGAGACGCACAGCGCCTCGTGTCCCTCGGCGGCCTGGCGGGCCCGGTAGATCGCGCCCAGCATGCGGTGCGCGATCTCGACGTACGGCTCGCCCCAAGACGGCCGGAACGGGTTGACCAGCTTCGGCCAGTGCTTCGGCTGGCGCAGCGCGCCGTCGCCGACGGCGACCCTCTCCCCCTCGAACTGGTTGTCCGCCTCGATGAGCCGGTCGTCGGTGTCGACGTCGAGCCGGTGCGCGGCGGCGATCGGGGCGGCGGTCTCCTGCGCGCGCTGAAGCGGCGACGCGATGACGCGCACGATGTCGTGCTTCGCGACGGCTTCGGCGACCGTCAGCGCCTGGCGCTGTCCGCGGTCGGAGAGCTTGAAGCCGGGCAGACGGCCGTAGAGGATCTTGTCCGGGTTGTGCACCTCACCGTGGCGGAGCAGGTGAACGATCGTCGTCTCGCTCATGCCTGGACCGCCTCGGCGGCGGCGCGAGCGGCCACGCTCAGCGCGGACTCGATGATCTCGAACTCGGCGTCGCCCATGGCCGCGTTGACGAACCACGCCTCGTACGCGCTCGGCGGCGCGTACACGCCGTTGTCCAGCAGGGCGTGGAAGAACGCCGGGAACCGCCACGTCTCGGCGGCCTGCGCGCCCGGGTAGTTCGTCACCGGGCTGTCGCTGAAGAACACGCTGACCAGGTTTCCCGCGTACTGCACGGTGTGCGTGACACCGGCCTCGGTCAGCGACCGGCCGAACAGGTCGCCGAGCCGCTTCGCGTTGGCGTCGAGGGCCGCGTACACGGCGTCGTCGGCCGCGCGCAGCGTCGCGAGCCCGGTGGCGACGGCGACGGGATTCCCCGACAGCGTCCCAGCCTGATAGACCGGCCCCATCGGGGCCAGCTTCGCCATGATGTCGGCGCGTCCGCCGAAGGCCGCGGCGGGCAGCCCGCCGGACATCACCTTGCCGAAGGTGTACAGGTCACCGGCGACGCCTTCGAGGCCGAACCAGCCCGCCTTGGAGACGCGGAAGCCGGTCATCACCTCGTCCATGATCAGCAGGGCGCCGTGCTCGTGCGCGATCTCCTTGAGCCCCGCGTTGAACCCCTCGTGCGGGGCGACCGCGCCCATGTTGCCCGCGGCCGCTTCGGTGATGATCGCCGCGACCGAGTCCGGGTTGTCCACAAAGGACTTCCGGACCGCGTCGAGGTCGTTGTAGGGCAGGACGATCGTGTCCGCCGCCTGCGCGCCGGTGACGCCGGGCGAAGTCGGGAGACCGAGCGTCGCGACGCCGGAGCCCGCTTCGGCGAGCAGCGCGTCGACATGGCCGTGGTAACAGCCCGCGAACTTGATGATCTTCGGACGGCCGGTGAATCCCCTGGCCAGCCGGATCGCGCTCATCGTCGCCTCGGTACCCGAGTTGACCAGGCGGATCTGCTCCACCGGCTCGACGCGCCCGATGATCTCCTCGGCCAGTTCGACCTCGCCGCGGGTCGGCGTACCGAACGACAGCCCGTGGACCGCCGCTTCCCGCGCCGCGGCGACGACGTCCGGATGCGCGTGCCCGAGGATCATCGGCCCCCACGAGGAGACCAGGTCGACATAGCGGTTGTCGTCGGCGTCCCAGAGATACGGACCCTCGCCTCGCACCATGAAGCGCGGGGTGCCGCCGACGGAGTTGAAGGCCCGCACCGGGGAGTTCACCCCACCCGGGACCACGGCCTTCGCTCGTTCGAACCATGCCTTGGACTGATCGACTCCGGTAGTCACGTCCCCCAGTCTCGCAAATACCCGAGGACACCCGCCGCCGAGTCCTCGCGGTTACGGGCGCGGCGTGACCCGTCCCACTAGGGTGGGATCACTCCCGTCGAAACCTCGCGGAGGAATCCACGTGTCCACGGTGCCTTCCCGGCCGACCCACCACCGGCGCCTGCGCTGGCAGGCGCTGGCCGGATTCCTCGCCCTGTCGGCGATCGTCGGGGCGGTCGCCGCGCTGGCCGTGGCCACTCGCTCGGAGGCCCACAACCTGCTGGCCCGCCCGTCGTGGGCGCCGCCGAGCGGGCTCTACGGTCCGGTGTGGACGGCGATGCTCCTGCTGCTCGCCGTCGCGGGCTGGTGCTACTGGCGGACCGACGGCGAAACCCGCGGCTTCGCCTTCTACGGCGTCTGCCTGCTGCTCACCCTGCTGTGGACGCCGCTGTTCTTCGCCGGCGGCGCGCATGTGCTGGCGCTGGCCGACGTCGTCGTGCTGGACCTCGTGGTGCTGGTCACGATGGGGGCCTTCGGGCGTCGGTCGAAGCTCGCGGCCTGGCTGCTCGTGCCGTACCTGCTGTGGCTGCTGTTCTCGACCGCGGTCAACGCCGCCGTCGTCTGGCTCAACTAGACGGCGCTAGTCCTTGGGTTTGGGCTTGCGCGCCTTGGTCCGGACGGCGAGCAGGAACTGGCGGATCGCGTCCACCACGAGGATCGCGGCCAGCACGCCCAGCCCGATGGCGCCGGCGAGCGGGCCGCCGAAGTTGCGCTGCGATTCGAGCGTCGTTTCGCCGTAGGTGATCCGGACCGGGACGACGCCGGCCTTCCAGCAAGCGAAGACACCCCAGATGGCGAACGCGGCCAGGATCAGCTCGACGGCGCCCACCACGGCGCGCAGGGGTTTGTGCAGCCGGGGCGACGGCCGGGCGTCCTCCGGTGGCCACAGATCGGCGCCGGTCGGCTGGGGAAGGTCGATCACAATGAGCAGCTTCTCATGACTCTGTGGTGCGAGCACGCACCAAACCCTGGAGAGCCTCACTCAAGGCGTCCGGATCCTTGGCCCACGCGCGGACGAAGACGCCGTCGTCGAGCTTCAGCCCGACTTCGTCGTACTTCTTGGGGACCGTATAGCCGCCGCCGAGGACCCGTGCGCCGACCGGCGCCTCGTCTTCGAGGACCTCGGCGATCCGGGCCGCCTCCAGGGTTTCCCGGCCCTGCCGGAAGCCCTCGGCGGTGACCTCCAGCGAGAGGTAGCGGCGCCGGGCGTACACCCACGGCACGGTGATCAGCACCAGCCCGGCGGCGACCAGGATCCAGGCCAGCCAGTGCACGGGACCACCGGTGGTCAGTTCCGCGAGCGCGCCCGCGAGGGCGAACAGCGGCGCCCACACCAGCGCCGTCCAGCCGACACCGGGCTCGCCGTAGAGGGCCGGCTCAGGCGTCATGGCAGTTCGCGCCCGACCTTCGGGAAATGGTTCGCGACGCTGGGGAGGTACATCAGGAGCAGCGCGATCGCGACCAGCAGCGTGGCCAGCAACAGGAACAGGTTGAGCGCGCCGCGGAAGAACAGCAGCTCCACCAGCACCAGGAAGATCGCTCCGACGGTCAGCACGGTCCTGGCCGAACGTGTCCCCTCGCGGGCCTTGTAGGCGAACAACGCGAACAGGACGGCGAAGGTGACCGCGCCGCCGAGCAGGAGCCAGAGCAGCGTCTCCAGCCCGCCCGCGACCTGCGCCGGGTCGACCGGCTGCCCGGGAACCGGGTTCTCCTTGATCTGCTTCAGGACCCCGTCGATCAGTTCCTGCTTCATGACCAGGAGGGTGACCTGCCCGGCCACCAGGACGACGCCGGCCGCGACCCAGAGCCAGAAGGAGAGGGCGACCGGTGTCGGCACGGTGATCGCCGGCGGCTTCTGTCCCGGCAGGATCGGGTCGGGAGCCATCCCCCGGACGCGGCGCTCGTCGTCGGTCTCGTCCGCTGTGCTGTCGCTCACGCGGGGCAGCCTACGTGAAGGCCGCTCACGAGTCAGTCGAGCCAGGCGGCGGCTTCGGCGGCCCAGTAGGTGAGGGTCATGTCCGCGCCCGCGCGGCGGATCGACGTGAGCACCTCGAGGATCGTGCGCTCGCGGTCGAGCCAGCCGTTCGCCGCGGCGGCCTCGACCATCGCGTACTCGCCCGAGATGTTGTACGCCGCCACGGGGACCGGCGAAGCCTCGGCGGCCGCCTTGATGACGTCCAAATAGGACAGTGCGGGCTTGACCATGATCATGTCCGCGCCCTCGGCGATGTCCAGCTCGATCTCGCGCAGCGCTTCGCGCGCGTTGCCCGAGTCCTGCTGGTAGGTCTTGCGGTCGCCCTTCAGCTGCGAATCGACGGCCTCGCGGAAGGGCCCGTAGAACGCGCTGGCGAACTTCGCCGAGTAGGCGAGGATCCCGGTGTCGGTGTGCCCGGCGCGGTCGAGCGCGGCGCGGATGACGCCGACCTGGCCGTCCATCATCCCGCTGGGCCCGAGCAGGTGCGCCCCCGCTTCCGCCTGCGCCACGCCCATTTCCGCGTACACGCGCAGCGTCGCGTCGTTGTCGACACCGCCCTCGGCGTCGAGGACGCCGCAGTGACCGTGGTCGGTGAACTCGTCGAGACAGGTGTCGGCCATCAGGACCGTCGAGTCGCCGAGTTCGGCCCGGAGGTCGCGCAGGGCGACGTTGAGGATGCCGTTCGGGTCGACGCCGCCGGAGCCTTCGGCGTCGCGGTTCTTCGGGATGCCGAACAGCATGAGGCCGCCGACACCGGCGTTGACCGCGTCGACGGCGGCTTTGCGCAGCGTGTCGCGGGTGTGCTGGACGACCCCGGGCATGCTCGAGATCGGGCGGGGCGTGTCGATGCCCTCGGCCACGAACATCGGGAGGATCAGCTGACGCGGGCGCAGCGTCGTCTCACCGACCAGCCTGCGCATGGCCGGAGTGGTACGAAGCCTGCGGGGACGATGCTCAGGAAACACGCTTACGACGGTACTCCGGCCCGCTTGAGAACTGGTTTCAGGCGCGATGAACGGACGATTGGTCCGGTCGAGCGACGTTCCCTAAGGGACGGTTAAGAGTCGCCTTTGCCCGGTTCGTCCTCGCTGTGATCCGGGTTACATTGCCCCGCATGTCGAGCTCAACGGTGACCGACCAACTGGAAGAACCGCCCGTCGGCTGGCGCGCACGGCTGCGCCAGGTCGGGCCAGGGATCATGGCCGCGGCGACCGGCGTCGGCGCGGGCGACCTCGTCGCCACGATGGTGGCCGGATCGCGCTTCGGGTACACGCTGCTGTGGGCGGTGCTCGTCGGGACGATCTTCAAACTCGCGCTGGCCGAAGCGGTCGGCCGCTGGCATCTGACGTCGGGCCGGACGATCCTCTCCGGCTGGCGCTCGCTGGGCATGTGGGCGCTCATCTACTTCGGGATCTACGCGGTGATCTGGGGGTTCGTCTACGGCGCGACGGCGATGTCGGCGTCGGGACTGCCGCTCAACGCGCTCTTCCCCGCGATTTCGGTGCGGTACTGGGCGATGATCTGCGGCCTGCTGGGCTTCGCGCTGGTGTGGTTCGGCCGCTACGCGATCCTCGAGAAGTTGATGACCGTGCTGGTCGGCGTCATGTTCATCACCGTCGTCGGGACCGCGATCCTCGTCGTGCCGAACTTCGCCGCGCTGGGCAAGGGCGCCATCCCGACGCTGCCCGACGGCTCGCTCGTCTACGTCCTCGGCCTGGTCGGCGGCGTCGGCGGCACGATCACCATGGCGGCCTACGGCTACTGGACCCTCGCGAAGGGCTGGCGTTCGTCGAAATGGCTTTCGATGATGCGCACCGACAACGCGGTCGGGTACATCATGACCGGGATCTTCGTGATCGCGATGCTGATCGTCGGCGCGGAACTGCTGGTGGGCCAGAAGATCATCTCCGGCGACAAGGGACTGCTGTTCCTCGGCGACACCCTCGCCGCCGACTACGGGCAGTGGGCGCGGATCCCGTTCCTCATCGGCTTCTTCGCGGTTTCGTTCACGTCGGTGATCGGCGTCTGGCACGGCGTGAGCCTGCTCTTCGCGGACTGGTGGCGCATCCTGCGGCTGCCCGCGAATGAGAACGAAAGCCTTGAGACGTACGAGAAGAAGGCCGGCGAACGCAGCACCGCCTACCGGGGTTACGTGCTGTGGCTGACTTTTCCGCCGATGGCGTTGCTGTTCCTCGATCAGCCGTTCCAGCTCACCGTGATCTACGGCGTGCTGGGCTCGTTGTTCATGCCGTTCCTCGCGGCGACGTTGCTGGTGATGCTCAATACGTCACGGGTCCCGCGCGACGGACGGTCGAGCTGGCTTTCGAACGGCCTGCTGGGCCTTTGTCTCGCGATGTTCGCCTACCTCGCCTACAACGAGGTCGTGAAGTTCTTCAGTTGAGCCCCGGGGGCCCGCCCCGCCACGCAATTCGTCCTCTAGTTGCGGTACTTGCACGCGCAACTACCGCAACTAGAGGACGAAACGCGGCGGTCCAAGGGCCTCAAGCGCTTCTAGAGCGGAATGGTCTTCGTGTTGCATCCGGCGGTCGACGCGCAGGCGGTCACGGTCAGCCTGGTCGCGACGGTCGGAGAAGTGAAGACGACCCGCTTCGTCTCGTTGTCGGCGACGACCCGGTGCGCCACGGACGGCGGTCCGGCGAGGACGAACTGGGCGGTGAGCGTCGCGGCGGGCGAACTGTCGCTGACGGTGGCCACCACCCGGCTCTGGCCTCCGACGTTCTCGACGGTGCCTCTCACGCTCTGCACCGCGCAGCCGAGTGGACTGCAAACCTCGAACGGCGTGGCCGGCACCGCGGCGGCGGTACCCGTGAGCCCGGCGAAACCGAGTGCGAAAGCACCCAGCGCGACACTGATTCTGGCGGCATGAACAAGAGATCTCATGATCACTCCCCAGCGATTCCCCGGTGCTCGTTCACCGGATTCCCACCCAAGCTAGCGCTCGCCGCTAAGCCGGAGGAAAGGTTTCGCTAAAGAAGAAACCCCCTTCCCGCATCAGGCGAGAAGGGGGTTTTCCGCTACGGAATCAGGAGCGACGGGCTCGCTTCGCCTTGCGCGGCGGCGGAAGCGCACCCTCGGCACGGAGCCGGGCGGCGTGCTCGGCGAGCGCGTCGACGAGGTGCGGGACGTCGGCCTTCTCGGGCTGGACGTCGACCCGCAGCCCGAACTCCACGGCGGTTTCCGCGGTCTTCGGGCCGATGCACGCGACCAGCGTGCGGGTGTGCGGCTTGCCGGCGATGCCGACGAGGTTCCGCACGGTCGAGGACGAGGTGAAGCAGACCGCGTCGAAACCGCCGGTCTTGATCATCTCGCGGGTGTCGGCTGGCGGCGGCGCGGCGCGCACGGTGCGGTACGCGGTGACGTCGTCGATTTCCCAGCCGCGCTCGCGCAGGCCGGCCGAAAGGGTCTCGGTGGCGATGTCCGCCCGCGGCAGCAGCACGCGGTCGACGGGGTCGAGAACGTCGTCGTACGGCGGGAATTCGGCGAGCAAGCCCTCCGAGGACTGCTCGCCCTCCGGGATCAGCTCGGGGATGATGCCGAAGGAACGCACCTTCGCCGCGGTCGATTCGCCGACGCAGGCGATCTTCACGCCGGAGAACGCCCGCGCGTCGAGGCCGAACTCTTCGAACTTCTCCCAGACCGCGCGGACGGCGTTGGTCGAGGTGAAGACGATCCACTGGTAGCGGCCGTCGACCAGGCCCTTGACCGAGCGTTCCATCTGCGCGGGGCTGCGCGGCGGCTCGACCGAGATGGTCGGGACCTCGTGCGAGGTGGCGCCGTGGCCGCGAAGCCGCTCCGCCATCTCTCCGGCCTGCTCCTTGGTGCGCGGCACCAGGACCTTCCAGCCGTACAGCGCGCGCGACTCCCACCACGACAGCTTCGACCGCTGGCCGACGGCCTGGCCGATGGTGACGATCAGCGGGCCGACGAGCTCGCCCGCCTCGTTCGCGACCGTGGCCAGCGTGGTGTCGAGGGTGCGCTGGGTGTTGATGGTGCCGTTGGACGTCACCGCCACCGGGGTGGACGCCGGCAGCCCGTGCTCGGTCAGCGCGGACGCGGCCTCGGCCAGATGCGCCGAAGTCGCGTGCAGCACGATCGGGCCCGGGGTGGCGGCCAGCGCGGCCCAGTCGACGTCACCGCGGACATCGACCTCGGTGTGCGTGCCACCGAGCGCGACGCCGGCGTAGGCCGGGACGGCCGCGCCGGGCGAAACACCCGGGACGATGTCGAAGACGGCGCTGGTCCGGGAAACGGCCTGCACCTCGGCGACCACGGCGGGCTGGGTCAGCGGGTCGCCGGCGATCAGCCGGAGCACCAGCCGACCAGCCTTGGCCTCGTTCACCAGGTCCTTGGCGACCTCGGTGGCCTCGCCGACGGCGGGACGCACTTCGGCGCCCTCCGCGGTGAAGGCCAGGACGCCCGAAGGCACGTCCGGATCGGTCACCACGACCTCGGCCTTGGCGAGCAGCTCCTGAGCGCGGACGGTCAGCAGACCGGCGTCACCAGGGCCCGAGCCCACGAAGGCGACACGCCCTGTGGTCTTTCGCACGGGGGTCATCTTCTACGTTCTCCTCTTAAGCGGCCGTAGTCGTTCGCGGCCGGATCATCAACGTTCTGGCTTGGCTCACTGAGTGGGACCGGAAAGTGCCCCGGCCCCGAGGTCCAGCAGTTCGGCGGCCAGTGTCCGGCCGAGCTGTTCGGCATCGTGGCAGTCGGCGAGCGCGGACGCCCGCACCATGTCGACCGCGTCTCCGTCTCCTTCGACGGCAGCGGTACCCCGCAACGAGATCCGCTCGACGACCCGCCCATCGGCGTCCAGGTCCTCGACGATCTCCGCCAGCGCTCCGACCGGTGCGCTGCACCCGGCCTCCAGCGCCGCGAGCAGAGCCCGCTCGGCCGTCGCCGTGGCACGGGTTCCTTCATCGTCCATTGTGGACCCGAGCAGGTGCTCGAGATCCACGTCTTCGGCCCGGCACTCCACCGCCAGCGCACCCTGCGCGGGAGCGGGCAGCATCTGGATCGGGTCGAGGGTCTCGGTGATCTCCTCCGCCCGGCCGATCCTGGCCAGTCCGGCACGCGCGAGGACCACGGCGTCGAGCTCTCCGTCGGCGACCTTGCGCATGCGGGTGTCGATATTGCCTCGGATCGGCACGATTTCCAAACCGAGACCGAGCGCGCGCAGTTGCGCGGTGCGCCGCGGCGAGCCGGTGCCGACGGTCGAACCCGGCGGAAGCTCGCCCAAAGTCAGCCCGTCACGGGCGATCAGCGCGTCACGCGGGTCCTCGCGACGCGGCACGGCGGCCAGCGTGATCCCGGCCTCCGGCTTCGTCGGCAGGTCCTTGTACGAATGCACGATGACGTCGACTTCCTTGCGCAGCAAGGCTTCGCGCAGCGCGGAAGTGAAGACGCCGACCCCGATCGTCGGGATGGGCGCGGACGACTTGTCGCCCGGGGTCGTCACGGTGACGAGCTCGACCTCGGCCCCGGTGGCCCGCAGGGCGTCGGCGATGGTGCCGGTCTGCGCGAGGGCGAGTTTGCTGCCGCGCGTCCCGATACGGATGACTCTGCTCACTGATGATCACTGTCTCTCGGCGTTGACGTGGGACTCGCCACGGCCGCGGGCGCCTGCGGGTCGAGGCAGAACAGCTCGCGCAGCGCGTTGGCGTAGTCGGTGTCGGCCGTCTCGGCGGCCAGCTGCTTGACCCGCACCGTCGGCGCGTGCAGCAGCTTGTCGACCACCCGGCGGACCGTGCGGCCGACCTCCTCGCGGACCCCGGCTTCGAGGTCCGGCAGGCGGTTGTCCAGCCGCAGCAGCTCGGCGTCGACGACCTCGGCCGCGCGGCGCCGCAGCGCCGTCACCGTCGGGGTGACCTCGGCGCTGCGCTGACCGGCGAGGTAGTCGCGCACCTCGTCGAGCACGATCCCGGTGGCCTTCGCGGTCTGCCGGTCGGTGGTCGGGGTGCCCGCCTCGCGCATGCGGCGCTGGATGGTCTCGAGGTCGACGACGGTGACGCCGGCCAGCGCGGCGACGTCGTGCTCGACGTCACGCGGGAGGCCGAGGTCGCACACCACGAGCGGGCGGCCGTCGCGGGCCGGGACGTGTTCGGCGGTGAAGACCGCGGCCTGCGCGCCGGTGCAGCAGACGACGACGTCCGCCTCGGCGACCGCGGCCGCGATACCGCTCATCTGGACCGCCTTGGCCGGCACTCCCTGCTCGACGCTCGCGGCGGCGAGCCGGGCGGCCTTGGCCTCGGTGCGGTTGGCGATGGTGATCTCGCCGATCCCGGACTTGCGCAGCTGGGACGCGGTCAGCGCGCCCATCGAGCCGGCGCCGACGATCAGCGCGTGCTTGCCGGCGATGTCCCCGGCCGCGGCCAAAGCCTCGGAAACGACCGACGCGCCCAGCTTGTCGAGGCCGGTTTCGGCGTGGACACGCTTGCCGACGCGCAGCGTGGTCTGGATCAGCTCGTGCAGCGTGCGGCCGACGGTGCCGGCGTCGCGCGCGGTGGCGTAGGAGGACCGGATCTGGCCGAGGATCTGCGTCTCGCCGACGACCATCGAGTCCAGGCCGGAGGTGACCGAGAACAGGTGCTCGATCGCCGCGCCGGCGTAGTGCACGTACAGCGAGTCGTAGAGGTCCGCGGGCTGCATCCCGGCCTGGCGGGCCAGCACGTCGGAGACGTCGTTGAGGCCGCCGTGGAAGGTCTCGACGACGGCGTAGACCTCGATGCGGTTGCAGGTGGAGACCAGGATGGCCTCGCTGACGTGCTCGGCCTGCTGCAGTTCGTGGAGCACCTTGGTCACATCGGTCGCGGGGACCGCGACGCGTTCCAGGGTGTTCAGCTCGGCACTCCGGTGCGAGAGCCCGACCGCCAACACGCTCATTCAGCGCACCACCAATCCATTGCCGTGGCCGTTCACGCTGCCATTCTCGGCTCCCTTGGGGCCAGAGTCTCCCTCGCCATTGCCATTAGCGGCCAGATCGGCGCGGCGAGCGACGTGGAACGACAGGATCTGCAGCTCTACGGCGAGATCCACCTTGCGGACCTCGATCTGCGGTGGTACCTGCAGCACCACCGGTGCGAAATTCAGGATGCACTGCACGCCACCTGCGACAAGGCGGTCGCAGACCGACTGCGCGGCGGTGGGCGGAGTGGCGATGACGCCGATCGAGATCTGCCGCTCGGCGCAAACCTTGGGGATGTCGTCGAGATGCGACACCGGGAGGCCGCCGACCGGCACGCCGACCAGGTCCGGGTCGAGATCGAACAGCGCCTCGACCGGGAAACCGCGGCCGGGGAACCCGCCGTAGTTGGCCAGCGCGTGGCCGAGGTTACCGATCCCGACCACGGCGACCTTGTGCTTGCGGGTCAGGCCGAGGATCCGCTCGATCTGGCTGACCAGCACCTGGACCTCGTAGCCGACGCCGCGGGTGCCGTACGAGCCGAGGTAGGACAGGTCCTTGCGGAGTTTCGCGGAATTCACGCCCGCGACCTGCGAGAGTTCCTCGCTGGAGATCGTGGTCGCGCCCTGCTCGGACAACCCGGAGAGCACTCGCAGGTAGACGGCGAGGCGGGCGACCGCCGCTTCGGGGATCGACTTCGCGCGTACCGCTTCCGGCTCGCCGCTGGTCTCGACCGCGGGCATCTCGGCGGTGGGGGCGTTGTCGGCATCCGGTGTCACCCGGCTGCGCCGGCCTCGTTGCGACACCACTCTTGTCCGCTCCTCTGATCCTTCTGACGACATGAATCGCCTGAACCAGGAAATCGGCTCTTGACCCGAAGTGCTGAGTCCGGTTCGATGCCGGGCACCCATCGGAGGCGATGGCTCTACGGTAGCCATTTGTGAACGCAGGCACAAAGTCACAGGTAGCGGCTGTGTTGAAGGTCGCGCGCTGACGGAAACGTCCCGCAGGGCGCAGGCCCGAGGCACCTCACGTCGAGCAAGATGGCGCCCTGCAAAACGCTTCCGTGGCCTTCGGCCAAAGAGGCGCGCGAGGTGAAGTCTCCGTCGGGCGCAGAGCGCCCTTGGGGAGACCGTTATGGTCACCGACCTGCGCGTAAGTCGCGCGTCAGCGCGCGCCAAAAGACACCGTGTGCAGGCCGGTGGCGCCGTCGGGGACGGTTCCGACGCGTTCTTCCGTCTGCGTATAGCCCGATTGGTCGGTCGCACGGACGGCGACCTGGTGCTGGCCGGGAGCGACGTCGACCTCGGTCCACCACATCCGCCAGGTGTCCTTCGACGTCTCGGCCGACAGGACAGCCGCCTGCCACGGACCCTGGTCGACGCGGATCTCGACCTTCGCGACGCCGGTGTGCTGCGCCCAGGCGATCCCGGACACCACCACCTTCCCCGCGTTCACCGCCGAGCCGGGGGCGTCGATCCGCGACTGGGTCTTCACCGGCCCCTCGCGGCCCCAGCCGCGGTTGAGCCAGTACGCCTCGCGCTCCTGCCAGGTGGTGATCTCCAGTTCGGTCACCCATTTCGTGGCGGACACGTAGCCGTACAGCCCGGGGATCACGATCCGCGCGGGGAAACCGTGCTCGATCGGCAGCGGTTCGCCGTTCATGCCGAGGGCGAGCATCGCGCCACGCGCCGGATCCAGGGCCGCCTCGACCGGGGTTCCGCAGGTCCAGCCGTCGACGCTGGTCGCGAACATCTGCTCGGCGCCGGGTTTCACGCCCGCCTCGATCAGCAGGTCCCGGAGGTCGATGCCGAGCCAGCGCGCGTTGGAGATGTACGGGCCGCCGACCTCGTTGGAGACGCAGCACAGGGTGACGTCGCGTTCGATGAGCGGTCGCGAGCGGAGGTCGTCATACGAATAGGTGACTTCGCGGTCGACCATGCCGTGGATCCGCAGGCTCCAGTCTTCGGTGCGCACCTGCGGGACGACCAGCGCCGTATCGATCCGATAGAAGTCACGCGAAGGTGTGAAGAAGGGCGGAGTGCCGAACTTGGCGAAGTCCGCGTCGGGCGGGATCGGCGGCGCGGTCCTCGCCGCGACGAGCCTGCCCACGGCGGCCCGGGAGTCTTCGGCGTTCTTCCGGGTGCCGACGAACTGGCCGGTGAGCGCGGCGACACCGGCTCCGGCGGCGACGGAAACCCCGGTGATCAGCACTTTCCGGCGGTCCGGCCCGTCGCCCTCGCGATCGTCGAAGAACACGCGCGGCAGGAAGAACAGATGCAGCCGGGTGAACACGACGAGACCGGCGACCACCGCGGCCACCGGCGCCAGCAGCGCGATCTGGCCGAGGTCGGTGCGCACGTAGACGGCGGCGACGCCGGCCGCGCCGAGCAGGCCGATGAGCACCTGCCCCGGAAGCGGCTTTCGCTGCGAAAGCCATCCGGTGAGGAGGGCGAACAGCACCAGGACCACGGCGAGGCCGAGTTTGAGGACGACCTTGTCCCAGGTCTGCAGCGTCTGTTCGGCCCAGGCCACGACGGCGTGCGGGCTGTGGTCGATGACGAAGTTCGCCACCGCGACGAACGGCGAAGCGGTGTACCCGACGAAGCCCGCGACGAGATGCCCCACACCGAGTGCGGCGACCAGGGCGAGCAGGCTGGTCAGCGCGGCTTGCGGGTAGGTGAGCTTGCGTTCGTCGTCCACGACTCCATCTTCACCAGCGAGAGGGCCTGAGGTCGGCTGTTCGCCCTTACGAGTGTGTTACGCCAGCGCCTTCCGGAGCCTGTCCTCTTCGACGCGCCAGTAGCCGTGCTCGGCGTCGTCGATCAGGATCACCGGCACGCGGTCGCCGTATTCGGCCCGCCATTCGGGATCACTGTCGACGTCCTGGGCCGACCAGGCCACGCCCAGCTCGCCACAGATCCGTTCGATGTCCTGCTCCGCGACCTCGCACAGGTGGCAGCCCGTCCGGGTCATGACGGTCACTTGGTGTGCCATGCCTTCAATTCTTATCGCAGCTTGATACGGCGCAGTTTCCCCGTCGCCGAATGCGGCAGGGACTCCGCGAATTCGACCGTGTGCGGCACCTTGTAGCCCGCCAGGTTCTCCGCGCAGTGCTCGACGACCTGCTGCTCCGAAAGGGAGGCGCCGGACACGGGGACGACGACGGCCTTGACCGCCTCGCCGGTGCGCTCGTCGACGACGCCGACGACGGCCGCCTCGAAGACCTCGTCCAGTTGCGAAATCACGTTCTCGACCTCGTGCGGGAAGACGTTGAACCCGTTGACGATGATCAGGTCGTTGGCCCGGTCCACCAGGTGCAGGTCGCCGTCGGTGTCGAGGTAGCCGACGTCGCCGGTGCGGAACCAGCCCTCGGCGTCGGGACCGTGCGAGCCGTCGGGCCAGTAGCCGGAGAACAGGTTCGCGCCGCGGATCGACACCAGGCCGGTGCCGCCGTCCTCGTCGAAGGCGTCGACGAGGTCGTCGGGGTCGAGCGGGACGGGGGTCGCGTCGCCGTCGCTGTCGACCAGCCGGACCTCGACGCCGGGCAGCGGCCGCCCGACCGAACCCGGCTTCGGGTAGCCGGTGACCAGCGTCGTGGTGACCACCGGCGCGCATTCGGTGAGGCCGTAGCCCTCGTAGACGTCCAGCCCGGTGGCCCCGCGCAGCGCGGTGAGGATCTTGGGGTGCAGCGGCGCCGCGCCCGAGGTCATCCGGCGGACGGTGGAGAGGCTGCGGCCCAGCTCCTCCGGGTCCATCGCGGCGAACTCGGCGTACATCGCGGGCACACCGGCGATCGAGGTCACCCGCAGCTCCGCGCAGTCGGCCAGCGTGCGCTCGGCGAGGAACCGCTCGGACAGGACGGCCGTCGCGCCGACGGAGGTCGTCTGCAGCAGGCCCGGGCCGAGGCCGTAGACGTGGAACAGCGGGATGGTGATGAGCACGCGGTCGCCGTGGACGAGCGGCGTCGGGACGATCTGGCTCAGCTGGTCGAGGTTCGACAGCAGCGCGCGGTGCGAAAGCATCACGCCGCGCGGCGGGCCGGTGGTCCCGGAGGTGTACGAGAGGACCGCGATGTCCTCACCGGCGCCGACCGTCTCGACCGGCTCCGCTACTCCATCCGAGGTAACTCGGGGTGAGAGGCTCGTCACTCCATCGGGGAGCTCTTCGGTGGTCTCGCGTTCGAGGACGATCCGTGCGCCGCTGTGCTCCAGCAGCCCGGTCAGCTCCGCCACCGGAGCCTGCGGAGAGATCGGCACGACCACCGCGCCCGCCCGCAAGGCCCCGAACAACGAGACGGCGAAGGCTGCCGACGTCGGCAGCCGCAGCGCCACCCGGTCACCGCGGTCGATCCCCGCGTCGAGCAGGGCGCGAGCCAGCGCATGGGCGGCGCTGTCGAGCTCCGACCAGGTCAGCGAAGCCCCGCCGCCGGTCTCCAAGACGGCCGTCTTCCCGGGCCACTGCCGGGCCGCCTCGGAGAGCAAGGTGGGCACGCTTCGTTCGGCAACCTGCTCCGCGCTCAACTGCGAACCTCTTCCCTGAGATGGACGGCGTTGTCAGTTTGTCATCTCGGCCACCGTCATGGGGCCCACACGCTTTCGTCGCAGTTCCGTAACCCCGGCACCGCTACCTACTTCGCGGTAACTACACGTATGCTGCTGGTCGTCGTCGAGTGGTGTTGATCACTCGATGGTGAGAAAGGGAGTCGGACGTGCAGATCTTGCAGGCCCACGCGGCGGTGGGACATGCGGGCCGACTCTTCCTGTCCGGAACGGGAGGTGCCCCATGACCTTTCCCGTGCCGAAGCCCGTCTCGATGCTGGCGGGGCACATCCTGCGTCGCAGCGGCCTCACCGGGGTGCCGTCGTCCCGGCAGGCCAGGGCCGAAGACACCACCGACGCGGCGGCCGAGGCCGCGAAGGCCGAAGCCTGGGAGCTGGTCACCGCCGCCCAGGGCGGCGACACGTCCGCGTTCGGCCGGCTCTACGACCGCTACGTCGACGTCGTCTACCGCTACGTCCTGTTCCGCCTCGGCGACCGGGACCTGGCCGAAGACGTCACCAGTGAGACCTTCCTTCGCGCGCTGCGCCGCATCACGTCCGTGAGCTACCAGGGGCGTGACGTCGGCGCCTGGTTCGTCACCATCGCGCGCAACATCATCCTCGACCACGTGAAATCGAGCCGGTTCCGCCTCGAAGTGGTGACCGACGAGGTCTCCGAGCCGAGCGGCGCGCCGCTCGGGAACGTCGGCGTGCAGGCCGTCGCGGGGCCGGAACAGCAGGCCATCAGCCGCGCTACCCGCGCCGAGCTGCTGCGTTGCGTCGCCGAACTCGGTGAAGACCAGCGCGAGTGCATCGTGCTGCGGTTCCTGCAGGGACTCTCGGTCGCGGAGACCGCCGCGATCATGAAGCGCAACGAAGGCGCCATAAAGGCCCTCCAGCACCGCGCGGTACGCCGTTTGGCACAACTTCTGCCCACTGGTTTGCGTTAAAGTCTCATCTTTGCGTTGACACCGGTCAACTCCGTAACCACAGGGCGTTCCCGCTCGTTTTCCAGCCAGACCGGTGTCAGGACCGGCTGAACGCATGGAGACGGAGCAGGACCGTGGGCGTGCCGGGATGGTTCGCGCGGGAGCGAGCGGACGGTGACCGTTTCGCGGACCTCGTCGACGGTGCCGCGAATCCGGACGACGACGAGTTCGCGCACGAACTGGCCGTCGTCGGCGGTCTGCGCGAGCTGGGGACGAGCGGTGCGCCGGACGCCGAAACGCGCCGACGGATCCGCGAGGAGATCGCCGGACGTCTCGCCGAAGCCGAAGCTCCGCCCAAGCGGCGCGGTCACGCCGTCGCCAATCTCGCCGCGGCCGCCGTCGCGCTCGTGGTCGCGCTGGGCGGCCTGACGCTGCTGCTGTCCAAGGACGCGCTGCCGGGCGATCCGCTCTACGGCATCAAACGGGCCGGGGAATCGGCCGCGCTCGGGCTGACCTTCGACGACCAGGAGAAGGCGAAGAAGCACCTGGAGTTCGCCACGCACCGCGTCGGCGAACTCGACGAGCTGACCCGCCAGGGCGCCGGCACCGGGGCCTACTTCACCGGTCTCGCCGACTTCGAAACCGATCTGCGCGCCGGGGTCACCCAGCTGACGGCGCTCGTCACCGACCAGGGCGGCCAGACGCGCCTCACCGAACTGCGCTCATGGGCGCGGCAGCAGTCCGCCCGGCTCGGCGTCCAGGTCGGCCAAGCGCCCGCCGAAGCGCGCGACAAGTTCACCGCCGCCCGCGATCTGCTCGACAAGGTCCAGGCCCGCACGACGGACCTCGGTTCGCGGTTGGTCTGCTACACGATCACCACCGGCTCGTCCGACGATCTGGGCGCCGTCCCGGCCGCCGGGGACTGCGTCCGCAACCCCGACTCCCCCAACGCCGCCCTCCCGCCCATGACGACCACCGTGCCGCCCTCGGTGCCGACCGGATCGCCGTCGCCGAGCGCGCTGCCGCCGTCTTCGGGAGTGGACGTCGCGACCCCGACCGGACCGCTCGCCCCGCCGTCGGGCGGCACACCGCCGCCTGTGGTGGCCACACCGACGCCGACGAAGCCGCCCCCGGCGACGTCCACCACCCGGCCGCCGCCGCTGATTTCGATTCCGCCGCTCATCCCGGGGTTACCGCCGATCATCATCGGCTGACTCGGTGTCGATGAGGCAGGCGCCACACCCGGGACAGGCCGGTGGAGCGCTCGCTACGCTGTGCACAGGCACCTGGGATTCCGGAGGCGGTGTGCGTGTCAGTTTGGCGGGGCAGGGATAAGAGTCAAGAGCTCGAACGGCTGGCCGCGCTCGCGGGCGAGGCGTCGGCCGAGGCCGCCATGGCGACCGCGTCCGCAGCGGCCGCCGAGCCGCCCGTCCCACCCGCGCCACCGGACCTCACCGCGGCCGCGTTCTTCGACGTCGACAACACCATGATGATGGGCGCGTCGATCTTCTACTTCGCCCGCGGCCTGGCCGCGCGCAAGTTCTTCACGTCCGCCGATCTGGCCGGATTCGTCTGGCAGCAGGTGAAATTCCGGCTCGGCGGTCGCGAGAACAAGGAAGACATCAAGACCCACCGCGAGCGCGCACTGTCCTTTGTGGCCGGCCGCACCGTGCAGGAACTGACCGACATCAGCGAAGAGATCTACGACGAGCTGATGGCGGACAAGATCTGGTCCGGCACCAGGGCCCTCGCGCAGATGCACCTCGACGCCGGCCAGCGCGTCTGGCTCGTCACCGCGACCCCGATCGAACTCGCGGCCATCATCTCGCGGCGCCTCGGCCTCACCGGCGCGCTGGGCACGGTCGCGGAGACCAAGGACGGCGTCTACACCGGCCGTCTCGTCGGGGATCTGCTCCACGGCCGGGCGAAAGCGCACGCCGTACGGGCGCTGGCGTCACGCGAAGGGCTGAACCTCAAGCGCTGCACGGCGTACTCGGACTCCCAGAACGACGTGCCGATGCTGTCGGTCGTCGGGACCGCCGTGGCGGTGAACCCCGATGGTGGCCTCCGCGACGTCGCGCGGGCACGCGGCTGGGAGATCCGCGACTTCCGGACCGGACGGAAGGCGGCGAAGATCGGCGTTCCGTCGGTGCTCGGCGTCGGCGCCGTGGCCGGCGCGGTCGCGGCCGGCATGGCCTACCGGCGCCGCTGACGCGTAACTCGCGTGTTTGAACACGTCACTCGCGTGATTGGGGCCGGAACTCTCGAGTTCCGGCCCCAATCACGCGAGTGACGGCTCTAATCACGCTAGTGACGCGGTTCTAGCCCTTGAAGACGCTCTTCCGCTGGGAGAGACGCTTGTACAGCGACTGCTGGATCGACTCCCGCACCTGGTCGGTCAGCGTGAACACCAGCATCGGGTCGTCGACGGCGTCCGCGTCATAGGAGTCGGTGCGGATCGGCTCGCCGAACTCGATGCTCCACTTCGTCGGCAGCGGGATCGCGCCGAGCGGGCCGAGCAGCGGGAAGAGCGGCGTCACCGGGAAGTACGGCAGGCCGAGCAGCCGCGCGAGCAGCTTGATGTCGCCGATCTTCGGGTAGATCTCCTCCGCGCCGATGACCGACACGGGAATGATCGGCACCCCGGTCCGCAGCGCCGCGGACACGAAACCGCCACGGCCGAACCGCTGCAGCTTGTACCGCGACGAGAACGGTTTCCCGATCCCCTTGAACCCTTCCGGCCAGACGCCGACGAGTTCTCCCTTGCGCAGCAGGCGTTCCGCGTCGGCGTTGCAGGCCAGGGTCTGCCCGGACTTGCGGGCGAACGAACCGACCAGCGGCACCTGGAACACCAGATCCGCGCCGAGGCCGCGCAAATGCCTGTTACCGGGTGCGTGGTCGTGCACCGCAACGGAGGTCATCAGCGCGTCCAGCGGGATCGTGCCGGAGTGGTTCGACACCAGCAGCGCGCCGCCGTCGGTGGGCAGGTTCTCGACGCCGAAGGTGTCGACGCGGAACCACTTGTCGTACAGCGCGCGCAGGGGCGGCATCAGCAGTGTGTCGGTCAGCTCCGCGTCGAAGCCGAACTCGTCGACCGTGTAGTCACCGGTCAGCCTGTCCCGCAAGAACCCCAGCGCCGCCTTGAGCGAGGCGGGGAGGGCGTCCGCCGCCTCGACGGCGGGACGGGTCTTCGCGGGCGAGATCCGCGCCGCGCCGGGGAACTCCACGACGGGTGCGTCCGGCCTGCGCTCCTGTTGCCTCAAGTGCTCCTGTGCCTCTTCGGACTCGCGAAGATCGCGGTCCGCGTGCGCGGCCGCTTCCGGCTTCTCTCTGCCGGGGCCGTGCAACGGGATGACCTGCGCTTCAGCGCCGCTCACGTCTTCCGCCTCGCCTTCGTGAGAGTTCTGGGGAGTGTTCTCGTATCCGTCCGGCGTGCTCACCGGTGCGTCGCCTGTCCGGTCGCCGCGGCGACCAGGACCTTGCCGGCGAACCCGGCCAGCCGGCCGCCGTCCACCACGGGCCTCAGCCCGCGGCCGGTGATGTAGTCGTCGAACGCTTCGCGCGTCGTCCAGCGCGGGGTGTAGCCGAAGTCCTTCTTGAGCTTCGTGATGTCCACGACCCGGCCGAAGTTCAGCAGCCGGACCTGGTCGGCGGAGAAGTCGACCACGCGAGCACCGCGCAGGACCTTCCCGACCGACGGCACGACACCACTGGGCATCGGCAGCTCGACCCGGCCCGCTCGCCGGATCGCCTGTGAAAGGGTGAGTACCCCTTCCGAGCCCACATTGAACACACCGGGCTTGTCGTCCACCGTCGCCTGCTCGAAAACGGCCAGGGCGTCCGAGGCGTGCAGCAGCTGGATCCGGGCGTCGTAGCCGAAGACGGTCGGGACGACCGGCAGCGCGAAGTAACGCGAAAGAACGGTGTCGATCTCGGGGCTGATGATGTTGGCGAAGCGGAACAGCGTCGTCGTGATGTCGGGACGGCGGCGCATGAGCCCGCGGACGTAGCCCTCCATCTCGACGGCGTCCTTGGCGTAGCCGCTGGTCGAGGTGGGGATGAGCTCCGAATCCTCGGTGAAGACGGCTTGCGAGCGCGCCCCGGCGCCGTAGACCGCGGCCGTCGACTTCACCACCAGCTTGCGCACGAGCGGCGAACGCTGGCAGGCCGCCAGCAGCCGCATCGTGCCGATGACGTTGACCTCTTTGATCGCCGTGCGGCGAGCGGGGCCCGCCGGATGCGCGGTGCACGAGGCGTGCACGACGGTGTCGACCTTGGCGGTGCTGATCACCTTCGCGATCAGCGGGTTACGGATGTCGGCGCGGACGTACTCAGCGCGACCCATGCGCTGGAGCACCGACTTCTGCGGAGGCGTGGTGTCGACGCCGATCACCCGCTCGAACTCCGGATTGTTGCCGAGTCTGGCGAGCAGCTTCCCGCCAAGGTCTCCCCCGACCCCGGTCACGAGCACGATGTTCGACGGCATAGGACTCCCTGCGGCGTTGGGTGGTTCTCGGTCTTTCGATCACGGGGTCCTGATGACCTTGAGTACGAGCTTGATCTACCGAGTGTGCGCGAATCTGCACTCATGGGAAGCATCGCGCGGGTGCCCTTGAGATGTTACCGCTCATTAGGGGTAGCTGAGTCAGCCCTTACATGCTATTAACCCGCTGCTCGCAGAGGGGATGCACGTCTCACTCGAATGGCGGGAAAAGTCCACTAAATGGGAATGGCCCGTCCAGAAACTGGACGGGCCACTCACCGGCTGTGTCTTACTTGCCGGCCTTCCTACGCTGAACGCGCGTCCGGCGCAGCAACTTGCGGTGCTTCTTCTTCGACATGCGCTTACGGCGCTTCTTGATCACAGAGCCCATCGAGAGCGCTCCTTCCTTCGTCGTCGGTCACGCTGCCCGGCGCAGCGTCCAACGGGTGGAGCGCACAGGCACGAGCGGTCTTCCAGGGTACTCGCGCCCCGGAAGACGCCCGTCGGCGGGCACGTTGTGCTCGCGAAGCCCGCTTCAGCCCACGTCGAAGTAGGCGCCTTGCAGGTACTCGTGAACGGCCTTTTCAGGCACTCTGAACGACTTCCCGACGCGCACCGCGGGCAACTCGCCCGAGTGAACGAGACGGTAGACGGTCATCTTGGAGACCCGCATCAGCGTGGCCACCTCGGCGACCGTCAGGAACTGGACCTGGCCCACTGAGGGCAGATCATCCTTCTTGTTCTGCGGCATGATTCACCGTGTCCTTCGACACGTGTCGCGCCACGCGGCTTCCCCACCTGTGGTATCGACACGCACGTGCTCTCCTGAGAGTAGCGGGACACGTGTGACTAAAGCGACGCGAGTCACCGAGATGGGCCCGTCCGACTACGCATTTCGTCCTCTGGTCGCGGTAGTTGCGCGTGCATACACCGCAACTAGAGGACTACTTGCGGCGGTTGAGAGCCGCCCGCACCCGGTCGACCATCCCCCGCGGGTCGGCGTAGAGCTCTTCCTTGGTGATGACGATGAACTCCCAGCCCTCCGCCTCGATCAGCGCTCGCCGCCGGGCGTCCAGCCGCGGCTGTTCGCCCAAGAGATGCCAGGCGCCGTCGTATTCGATGGCGAGTTTGGCCTTGAGGATCGCGAGGTCGAGCCGTCCGAGGAACAGGGTTCCGCGGTAGACCTCCACCTGAGGCTCCGCCTCGATGTCCCGAAGCCTCAGCCACACCCTGACCTCGGACTCCGGGATGGACTCGGCCCGTCCGTCCGAGAACGCGAGGGCTTGCCGCGCCCGGCCGATACCGTGATCGTGCCGGTTCCCCAGATACGCCTCGAGCGTTTCGCGGTCGATGCACCCCGCGTGGAGCAGGGCATCCAGCTGGCCGACGACGCGGGGAAAGGATCGGCGGAGACGCGTGTCGGCCAGGATGTCCAGCGTCATGCGCAGCGGGGTGGCGATCCGGCCGTCCCGCCAGGGTTCGAAATCCTCGCCGAGAAGCCTGGTCCGGCGCAGGTGCGTCCCGCGCAGGCTATGGAAGCCCTGCCGCTCGGGCACGACGAATTCGACCGGATCGTTCTCGAGCGCGAACGGGAATCCGCGCACCGTCGCGGCCGAGCAACCGGTCAGCACCGCGCCTTCGGGCGCGATGAGGATCGCGGCCTTGCACCGCAGTTCGTGATCCAGAGGGAGACCCCTCGGGACATAGACGTTCTGGAACAGCCGGTTGTACGGCCCCGAACGGAGCTGGGCACGGGTGAGGTCCCCCTGGCTGACGGCATGGCTGCCGAGGAAGGGGCCGGTGAAGTCGCAGATCTCCGCGTATTGGTTTCTGGGCACCAACCGACGATGACACCCGTACCCGGCGCCACCCCGGCTTCAAGATCATCTTCGCCGCACTTGTCCACAACGGCCGTCGCCTGTGGATAACCCCGCGATTAGTCCTCTAGTTGCGGTAGTTGCGTGTGCATGGAACGCAACTAGAGGACTAATTGCGAGGGTCGTGAGCCTGGCCGAGCTCGGTCGAGCGGTCCTTCGCGGCCTCGATGGCGTCCAGCAGCGCGGCGCGGACGCCGTGCTTTTCCAGCTCGCGGATGGCGTTGATGGTCGTTCCGGCCGGCGAAGTGACGGCTTCGCGCAGCAGCACCGGATGCTCGTCGGACTCCGCGAGCATCTTCGCCGCCCCGACGGCCGACTGGATGATCAGCTGCCCGGCGAGCGCGCGGGGCAGGCCGAGCAGGATCCCGGCGTCGATCATGGCCTCGACCAGGAAGAAGAAGTACGCCGGACCGGAACCGGACAGCGCGGTGACGGCGTCCTGCTGCGACTCCGGCACCTCGACGACCTGCCCGACGTGCGAGAGCAGTTCCTTCACCACCGTGATGTGCTCGACCGTCGCGTGCGCACCCGCGGAGACCGCGCTCATCGCCTCTCCGACGAGCATCGGCGTGTTCGGCATGACCCGGACCACCGGGACGCCCGCGGCCAGCCTGCGCTCGTACAGCGCCGTCGGCAGGCCCGCGCACAGCGAGACCACCAGTGACTGCTCGCCGAGCAGCGGCGCGAGTTCGTCGAGGACGGGCTCGATGTCCTGCGGTTTGACCGCGACCACCAGCACGTCGGCCCGGCGCGCGGCGTCGGCGACGCTGACCCCGTGCACGCCGTAGCGCTCGGTCAGCTCGGCCACTCGCGCCGGGTACCGCTCGGTGAACAGCAGGTCACCCGGGCTGTGCCCGCCGTGCAACAGGCCCGAGAGCAGGGCCTCTCCGATCTTTCCCGCACCCAGGACCGCGATCACACTCATGCCTACTCCTCGTACTGGGTCACTTCGCATCGCATGAGCGGGCACTGTGTCAATGATTCGCTCGCAAGCTCCCTCATGCGTTCAGCGTGCCAAACCCCGGTCAGCCCCCGGGCGCCGGGGCGAGTGCCAGCTGACGGGACTGGCAGACCAGCCTGCCCTGGGAATCCACCACGGTGGCGTCCGAGTCGAACCAGGCCTCGTGCACCGACTGGGCCTGCACGATCACCCGCAGCCAGCCGGGCGCCGGGCGAGTGCGCACCAACGCCGTCAGCTGGACCGTCGGCGACCAGCCGACACGGCCCAGGTTGTAGACGACCGGCGGATTCACGTCGCCCGCGAGCAGGGCGAAGAACGGGTCGGGCAGGCCGTGACGCGGCCGGACCCACAGCCGCATCTTGGGCGGGTCGCCGATCCGGCCGTGCAGATAGCCGACGCTCGCCGGGTCGAGGCGGACGTCGCAACCCTTCGCCAGGTTGAACACGCCCTCGGACGTCTCCCCCGTCATGCTCACCGCGCCGGGAGGCGGTTCGGCCGGCATACCCGGGACGTCGGTCCACTCCGGGCGCCGCATCGGCAGCCGCCCGGTGGTCACCCTGGCCTCGACGCAGCTGCGGCCCCGCTGCTCCAGCAGGACCGCGACGACGGAGGCGCGCCTGCCGACCTTCCGGACGTCGGTGCGCAGCAGCACCGGCCCCACGGCGGGCGGGTGCAGGAACTCCGCGCTGATCGCGAGCGGCTCCGAGGGTGGCTCTCCGCGTTCGTGCAGGATCGAGAGGGCGGTCCGCGCCATCAGGGCCATCAGGAAGCCGCCGTGCGGATGCCCGCCGATCGACCACTCCGTGCGTAGCACCGCCGTGAATGTTCCGTCACCCATTGATCGCGTCGCGCAAGCAGCGTCGAAGGAGGTGACCGTGTCGTCGGTCGCGCTCACCGAGCACTGACCAGGGCCACGAGCCGATCCATCGGGGTGCGGGAGATCAACAAGCGCAGCGGGTTCACGGTCGGAACTTTACGTGTAGCGACGCGTCCGGCGCAGGTAGGAATGAATCTCCGTACCCGGGGACGATCTTTGTCACTGACCGAGGTGGAACCTCGCGAACAACAGCGACTCCGCGAGATCCTTTGACCGCTGTGCCGCGCTCGGTGAACGGCGGGTGTTGATCTCCAGCACGATCTGTCCGGCGAAGTCGCTGCTCACGAGCTTTTCGAGGAGTTCGGCGCAGGGCTCGATCCCGCGTCCGGGCACCAGGTGCTCGTCCTTCGGGAGGCCGGTGCCGTCCGCCAGATGGACGTGCGTGAGCCCTTTTCCCATCCGTTCGGCGAGCGCGAGCGCGTCCATGCCGGCTGCCGCTGTGTGGGACAGGTCGAGTGTGTAGTGGCGAAACCCTACGTCCGTAGGGTCGATCGAGGGCCGGAAGGCCGATACGCGGGACGTCCGCGACCCGCCGGGCGGGCGGACCTTGAACATGTTCTCGACCGCGACCTCGATGCCGCTCTCGGCTTCGAGCTCGTCGACGAGGTCGCCGAACGCGTCGCCGTAGCGGCGCTGCCAGCGGAACGGCGGGTGCACCACGACGGTGCGCGCACCCAGTTCCAGCGCCGCGTCCACGGACATCCGCAGGCGCACCTCCGGATCCGGGGACCACACGCGCTGGGTGATCAGCAGCGACGGCGAGTGGATCGACAGCACCGGCACCCCGGTGCGGCGCGACCAGCGGCGCAACGCGGAGACGTCCTGGCTGACCGGGTCGGCCCAGATCATCACCTCGACGCCGTCGTAGCCGAGGTCGGCGGCCATCTCGAACGCCACGCCCGCCTTCTGCGGCCAGACGGAGGCTGTCGAGACGCCTACCGGAACCTGCTGCGGGTCAGCCATTCCGGCATTCTCTCCGAGGCCGCTAACGCGCGACCAGCAGGAGTGCGGCCGGTGAGACCGTCACCACCAGTCCGACCAGGACCGCGAGCACCGTGGTCTGCAGGTCTTCGGCCCGGCGGATCTTCCGGACGATCCACACCAGCGCGACGATCACCAGCAACGCGGCGACCAGCGCGGCGGCGGGGATGTTCACCCACAGCCAGTTGAAGCCCAGCCAGACCCCGGCGCCGCCGACGACCCCGAGGGCGAGCTGACCGGCCAGCGCCAGCCACTGCTTCCCCGGTGAGGCGTCCTCGGCGAACTCCTCGGGCTCCTCTTCGACGACGTCTTCGTCCTGGTCGTCGTCGTAGTCGTCCTCGTAGTCGTCGGACCGGTAGCCGGCCGCCGTCCGGCCGAAGCCGTACTCCTCACGAGCGAAGTCCGGGCTTCCGTCCGGGTACGCCGGGTCGGCGAACTCGGTTTCGTAGTCGTCGAGGTTGTCCTGCTCCTGGCGTTCCTGCCGATCCCGGTCGTCGAGCGAATGCGGTGGCACGAACGGCATCGGCGCGGGGTGGTTCATGGTCGGCGGGCCGGCGTCGAACGCGTCCTGTTCGGGGTCCACCTCGGGATCCACCGGGGCGGCCGCGGCCGGCGGCACCGGCGGGATCCCGCCGATCTCGGTGTCCTCGGACTGCACCTTCTGCCGTCGTTTGCGCCAGCCGGCGAGGCCGGCGGGAGACTCCGGCCCGGCGGGCGCGGGTGCGTCGGGTTCGGGCGCTTCGTCCGGGACCGCGGCGAACTGCTCGGTGCTCGGCTCGGCCTTGGGCTGGGCGGGACGGCCCGGCGGACGGCGGCGTCGCACAGGCTGCGGTGCCGGTGTCTGGAACGCGCCGCTGGCCATCGGGCCGGGCTGCTCCTGGACCTCGTCGACGGCGGGGTCGGCCCCGCCGTCGAGTCTGGCCGAAAGCCCGGCGGACGGGGGGCCGGCGGGTGGTTCGGGACGGCGGCGGACCGGCGGCACCTGGCCGCGGGTCTCCTCCGGGCCCGCGGGGGGCCGCGGACGGCCACGCGGGGGCAGGCCGGTGGAATCCGGCAGCCGCTGATAGCCGCTCTGTTCCTGCGGCGGGCGGGGATCCTGCGGCGGACGCGCGAACTGCCCGGACTGCTGCGGCGGGCGCTGCTGGTAACCGCTCTGTTCCTGCGGCGGCGTGGGCCGGGCGAACTGGCCCGACTCCTGCGGCGGCTTCGGCGGCTGGCCCGGCTGCGGGCGCTGCTGATAGCCGCTCTGCTCCTGCGGCGGGCGTACCGGAGGCGTCTGCCTGGTCGGGCCGGCCACGGGGTTCGGCACGGGCAGCGGCGCGGAGTCCTGCTGCTGCGGCGGCACCGGACGCGGGGCCGACTCTTGAGGGCGGCTACGGCGCGGCGGGCGCGACGGCGGCGGCGGGGTGTCGCCCGACACGCGGTCGATGATCGCCTGCGGCGCGGTGTCGCTCACCGAGGGCGCGCGGCGGTTACGCGGCGGCTCCGGAGGAGTTTCCTCTTCCTCGTCGTCGGCCGCGCGGCGTCGCCTGCGGCGCCCGCCTTCGGGCTGGGCTCCGTGCTGCGCGAGCAGCTCGGCCACGGTCTTCTGTGGCTGGCCGCTCTCTGTCTCGTCCGTCATACCGTGATGTCCAATGCGCGCTCCAGCGGTTGCGAGCCGGCACGCGACGGGGCCTCGGCGGCGCGCGCGCTACCCACCGTCTTCCGCATATCCGTCACCTCTGTCACCGTGCCCGTTCTCCTTCTCCGAAGTCCAGTCCGCTGCTGTCACCGGTCTCCTTGCGCGCCGAAACGCGGGAGAGGCGGCCGCCAGTCTCGTCCGCACCATTCGAATGGTCCAGCCGTCGCAGGATGACACCTTCTCGCAGTGCCCACGGACAGATCTCCAGTTCTTCCAGGGAAAGCGCCCGCATGGTGGCTTGCGCGACGAGCGCGCCGGCCACCAGCTGATGCGAGCGGCTCGCGCTGACCCCCTCGAGTTCTGCCAGGTCATGGGCGGTCATCCGGGAGATGAACGCGATGAGCTGGCGCAACGCGGTGTCGGTCAGGGTACGGCGCGCACGCGGCCCGCTGGCCGATGGCGCCGCTCCGGTCAGCCTGGCGAGTGACCGGAACGTCTTCGACGTCGCGACGACACGATCGGGTTCACCCAATTTAGCGACCTTCTTCGCAAGCCCCGCGAGCTGTTCTTCGAGCCATGCCGAAGTCGCGATGAGCTCCGAGCGGGTCGGCGGGTCGTTCTGGAACCGCGTCCGGGTGGTCCGGCCCGCACCCAGCGGGAGGGACTCGGCCAGATCGGGTTCCTCGTCCATGCCCATCGCGACCTCGAGCGAGCCGCCGCCGATGTCGAGCACCAGCAGCTTCCCGGCCGACCAGCCGAACCAGCGGCGGACGGCGAGGAAGGTGAGCCGGGACTCGTCCACCCCGGAGAGCACCTTCAGCTCGACGCCGGTCTGCTCGTGGACCTTCGCCAGTACCTTCGGGGCGTTCTTGGCTTCACGGACCGCGGAGGTCGCGAAAGCCATGACCTCTTCGCAGCCGAGCCGCAGGGCCGCCGCCTTCGCCGATTCGACCGCTCGCACGAGGCTGTCCGCACCGGCCCGGCTCAGGTCGCCGTGGCGGGTGATCTGCTCGGCGAGCCGCAGGACGGCCTTTTCGGAATGCATCGGGGTCGGGTGGGCGCCACGGTGGGCGTCGACCACGAGCAGGTGGACGGTGTTGGAACCGACGTCGAGTACCCCTAGGCGCACGAGCGTCTACGGTACCCGCCCGCACGTCAGGTCACGAAACCGTAACCGTGATCTGTATCGCAACGGGCGGGTACCGGGCCGATCAGGTTTCGAACTTGTAGCCCAGGCCGCGCACCGTGACCAGGTGCCGAGGGGAGCCCGGGTCCGGTTCGATCTTCGAGCGCAGGCGCTTCACGTGGACGTCGAGCGTCTTCGTGTCGCCGACGTAGTCCGCGCCCCACACCCGGTCGATCAGCTGCCCGCGGGTGAGCACGCGGCCCACGTTGCGGAGCAGGTACTCGAGCAGGTCGAACTCCTTCAGCGGCAAGGAGACCTCCTGGCCGTCGACGGTCACCACGTGCCGCTCGACGTCCATCCGCACCGGTCCGGCGCTGAGCACCAGGGGCGCGAGGTCGCCTTCGGACCCCGGCTCACCGCCGCGGCGCAGCACCGCCCGCACCCGCGCGATGAGCTCGCGGGCCGAGTACGGCTTGGTGACGTAGTCGTCGGCACCCAGTTCCAGCCCGACGACCTTGTCGATCTCGCTGTCGCGCGCGGTCACCATGATCACCGGCACCGCGGAACGCTGCCTGAGCTGCTTGCAGACGTCGGTGCCGCTCATACCAGGGAGCATGAGATCGAGCAGGACGATATCGGCGCCGTTGCGATCGAACTCTTCGAGTGCCTGCTGCCCCGTCACGGCGACGGCGGCGGTGAAGCCCTCTTTGCGGAGCAAGAACGCGAGCGGGTCGGCGAACGACTCTTCGTCCTCGACGATGAGAACCCTCGTCACAGGTTTCCTCCATGGTCGGGGCTTTCTTGCCCTGTTGCCACGAGACGGGGTGTCCGCTCGGGGGTCTTCTCCGGCCGGGATACCGGCGGAGCCTGTTTGGCGGCCGCCGCCGGTTCGGTACCGATGTGGGCGGGGATCCGCAGGGTGAAGGTCGACCCGGTGCCGGGGCGGCTCCACAGGCCCACCGATCCGCCGTGGTTGGCGGCCACGTGCTTGACGATCGCCAGGCCCAGCCCGGTACCGCCGGTCGCCCGTGACCGCGCCTTGTCCGAGCGGTAGAACCGCTCGAAGACGCGTTGCTGGTCGTCCTCGGCGATGCCGATGCCGCGGTCGGTCACCGCGATCTCGACCTTCCCGTCGACCAGGCGCCTGCTGATCGACACCGGGCTGCCGGGCTGCGAGTACGCGACGGCGTTCTCCAGCAGGTTCGACAGCGCGGTGACCATCAGCGTCCGGTCGCCCTCGATGAGCAGCCCGCTGGCCGCGTCGGTGGTGATGGTGATCTCCGCGGATTCCGCCGAAAGCGACGTGCGGCCGAGCGCCTCGCGGACGACGGCGTCGACCTCGACCACGTTCAGGTCGGGCAGCCGTTCGGCGCCCTGCAGCCGGGACAGCGCGATCAGCTCGGTGACGAGCTGGCCGAGCCGGGTCGACTCGCGGAGGATCTTGCCGCCGAACCGGCGGACCTCTTCCTCGTTGTCGGTGGCGTCCAGCACGGCCTCGGTGAGCAGCGCGATCGCACCCACCGGCGTCTTCAGCTCGTGGCTGACGTTCGCGACGAAGTCCCGCCGGACGGCTTCGAGGCGGATCGCCTCGGAGTGGTCGACGGCTTCGACCACGGTGAACCCGTCACCCAGTGGACGGACTTCGCCGAGCACGGCCTCGGGCTGGCGGCCGCGGGCTTCCAGCGGCGAAAGGTCGATCTCCGTGGCCTCGTCCGTCTCGACCACGTGCTCGGCGGCCTTGCGGGCCCGCGGGTCGGCCTGGTTGACCTTCACCAGGCCCAGCTCGTAGGCGCGCGGGTTGTGCAGCACCATGTCGCCGAACTTGTTGAGCACGACGACACCGTTGTTGCTGGAGCGCACGAGCCGCTCCAGCAGTTCGGCGACGGTGGGACCGACCGGTCTGCGGTCTTCTCGCCGGGCCCTCCCCTTCGCGATGAGGAGGCCGACGACCACACCGACGATCAGTCCGCCGAAGGCCAGGGCGAGTGCAACAGGCGTGGTCACAAGGGGATCGTAAGCGTGTGGGTAGCCTTTTGGCCTAGCCCCGGATGCGTTCTCGTGATGCCCGTGACACCTGGGGCAGGCCTGTTCGCGTGCAGGTCAGGCGCCGTTCACGTGCCATACCCCGGACCGAGATCTGCCGGGTGATCCAAGTCACCCGTTGCGGGGATGCCGGCGCGCTCCGGCGCCCGTATTCCTACTTTCGTCGCGATTCTCACCGCACGGCGATTACCGCTCGCAGGGAAATAGCGATGTTCCCGTCACAACGGCCGGGGAATGTTGGAAGACTGTCGAGGTGGAACTCGTCAGTGACATCTCCCTGATTCGCGGAGAAGAAGAGCTGTTCGACCGGACGGCTCATCTGTTCGTCGCGGCGACCGACATCGCCTGCGCGGCCGATGACCTCTACACCTGGGCGCTGTCCAAACCTTCGCTGACCCGCCAGGGCGAGCGGCTGGTGCACGACAAGCGGATCCGGAAGCTCTACCGCCCCGGCGTCCTGCTGAACGACCAGACCGCGCAGCACCTGCACCACCTCTCCGACCTCGGCGCGCAGATCCGGATCGGCACCGAGGAGATCAACGAGGCGATCCTGCTCGACGAGCGGGTCGCCATCATGGCCGGTGACGCCAGCAAGGCGGTGCGCACCTACAGCGTCATCTCGCGCCCGGAGCTGGTTCAGGGCATCCTGTCGCTGTTCGAAGCCGCCTGGCGGGCGGCGGCGACGCTGGAGACGTTCGACGCGCGTTTCGCCGACATCCGGATGGAGGCACCGCAGATTCTCGAGTTCCTGACCACCGGCTGCAAGGACGAAAAGGCCGCGAAGAGCCTCGGCATGGGCTTGCGCACGTATCAGCGGCGCGTGTCCGAGCTGCTGGTCGCGCTCGGCGTGACGTCGCGGCTCCAGGTGGACGCTCGGGCGCGGGAGCTCGGCCTGTTGTGAGGCGCTGGGCAGGGTTGGTCTTACTGCTCGCGCTCGCGGGCTGCGCCACCACGGTGACCGGCACCGCCCGGCCCGAACCGGCCGGTCCGCCGTCGAACGCCGCGCTGGTCGATCCGGCCCGGACCGCGTCGCTGCTGACGTCCGTGAGGACCGCCGCCGAAGCGGTGTTCTCCTATGACGGCGCGAACCTGCCCGTCCACGAGAAGGCGGCCACCGACAACCTGACGCCTGCCGCCCGCGAGGAGATCGCGCGACTGCTGACCGCGGTCCGGAACTCGCCGGAGCCGATCAAACTGGTGACGAAGGTGATCGTCTCGGCCGCCGTCGAGCAGACGCCGGACAAGGCGCAGGTCCTGACCGTGGTCGACCAGAGCAGCACGCGGGCCGGCACCACCAGCAAGGGCGTCGCGACGGTGCTGCTCGCCACGATCCGCGACGGCGAGCGGTGGCGGATCGCCGAGATCAAGGTCAACCCGCCCCGGCCGCGGCTACCGGCGGAGAAGCCGGGCGCGGGTGAGCGGGCGATCGCGGTGGCGCGGGACGCCACCCGGGACGGCGCTCTGCGCCTCGCCGGCACCCTGCTGACCGTGGATCCGGCCGATCTCGAAGGCTCCTACGCCCGCTATGAGGCGGCGTCGACCGGAGAGTTGCTGACGCAGTTCCAGCAGAACAAGGCGACGTGGATGACCCAGTTCCGGGCGTCGGGCGCGAAGACGTCGATGGATCCGAGCTCGATCGCCGCGGTCATGGAACTCGTGGGCGACCGGGCGAGCGTGCTGCTCTACGCGACTTCGAACGTCTCGGACGCGCAAGGCGCGGTGACGAAGAAGCCCCTGAACATCGTCCTGCGGATGCAGCGGCTGCCCGAAGGCTGGAAGGCCTCCGGCATTGAGACGGTCAACGCCCTCCCCTGAACGCGATTCGTCCTCTAGTCGCGGTAATTCGAGAGCGAACTACCGCAACTAGAGGACGAATCGCGAGGGTTTAGCGGGCCTTGGTCAGCGGCCCTGGTTCGCGACGGCGGCCGCGGCTGCCTTGGCGGCGTCGGGGTCCAGGTACGTCCCGCCGACAGTGACCGGCTTGAGGTCGTCGGTCAGGTCGTAGCGCAGCGGGATGCCGGTCGGGATGTTGAGCCCGGCGATGGCGTCGTCGGAGATGCCGTCGAGGTGCTTGACCAGCGCCCGCAGCGAGTTCCCGTGCGCGGCGACCAGGACGGTCTTGCCCGCGCGCAGGTCCGGCACGATCTCGGACTCCCAGTACGGCAGCAGCCGCGCGACGACGTCCTTGAGGCATTCGGTCAGCGGGGCGGCGTCGCCGAGGTCGGCGTAGCGCGCGTCGCCCGCCTGGCTGAACTCGTCGGCCGGGTCGATCGGGGGCGGCGGGGTGTCGTAGGAGCGGCGCCAGAGCATGAACTGCTCCTCGCCGAACTCGTCCAGCGTCTGCTTCTTGTTCTTGCCCTGCAGCGCGCCGTAGTGCCGCTCGTTGAGGCGCCAGTCGCGCTTCACCGGGATCCAGTGCCTGTCGGCGGCGTCGAGCGCGAGGTTCGCGGTCGAGATCGCCCGGCGCATCAGCGAGGTGTGGACGACGTCCGGCAGCAGTCCCGCGTCGGTGAGCAGTTGCCCGCCCTTACGCGCTTCCTGCTCGCCCTGCTCGGAGAGCGGGACGTCCACCCAGCCGGTGAACAGGTTTTCGGCGTTCCACGTGCTCTGTCCGTGCCGGAGCAGCACCAAGGTCCCAAGCTCAGCCATGCCGCTAGCCTGCCAGAGCAGGCATAAGGGCGGTGAACAGGCCCGCTTGAACGAATCAGATTGAACGATGTTCTACGGAGAGTGTGTTACCTACGAGTAACACCTTCACTCGTCCAGAAGACAGGACGCCAACAAGTCCGATTACCCCGGAAACAGGCTGCACTCCGTTATCCCGCATTTCGAAGTTCACTCTAACGGAGTAACCAGTAGTCTTGTGATTACAGGTGGAGATCTGACAGGTTGACTACGTCCCACGCGGCCGGATTCCACGCACTCCCCGGCTCGACGTGGGTGACGACCGCGACTCGTCTCCCCCCTGCCGAGTCGCGGCGCCCGCCGGCCCCGTTGGCATCCCCCTCGTCACCGGGTCCACCTTGGCGGGAACTTCAGCGGGGCGGCTCGAGATCGCGACTCCCCCCTCCCTCGAGCCGTCCCGCCTAGTCTTTTTCAGTCCAGCGGAGGCGCGGACGGCAGATCCGAAGCGGTCGCCGTCGCGGGAGCCAGCGGACGGCGCCGCTTACGCAGCCACCACACCAGCGCGACCGCGGGGATGCCGAAGACCAGCAGGAACGGCGCCATCGCGCCGATCACGGTCAGCAGCCCGCCGCCGAAGGTCAGGAACGCGTCCCAGCCGCCGGTCAGCCCGCCGAGGAATCCGCTGCGTGACTCCTCTTCGGCCGCCACGACCGCTTCCGCCTTCACCTGCAGGGAAATGGTCGACATGGCGACACTTCCGGCCAGGCTCTCGCGACGCTTCTGAAGCGACTCGAGTTCGGCCTCGCGGCTCGTCAGCTCACTCTCCACCGACGCGATCTCCGACACCGAAGTCGCCTTCGCCAGCAGCGCGCGGATGCGCTCGACGCTCGCCTTCTGGGTGGCGAGCCGGGAGTCGACGTCGACCATCTGCTCGGTCACGTCCGTCGCGGTGACCTCGCGCCGGGTCTGCTTGCCCAGTTTCCCCAGCTGGTCGAGAACGCCGTCGAGACGCTCGGAGGGGACGACGACGTTCACCGTCGCGCGCTTCTCCTGCGTGCTCTCCTGCCCCGTGTACCCACCGACGCCCTGGGTGATGACGCGCACCTGCGAGACCGTGTCGGCCACGTTCGGCGAAGTGAGCTCCAGGCTCGCCGTGCGCACCAGCTTGCGGTCGGTGATCCCCGGCTGCCCGGCGGGCACGGGCGCCTTCTCTTGACCCGGCTTGCCCGCGGCGGAACCCGTGCTGTCCTTGTTCGGTCCGCCCTGATCAGGCGCGCCTTGGTTGGGCGCAGCCTTCCCGTCGGCGGACATGGGCATCTCGGAGGATCCCCCGCCGGAATCGTTCGCCGAGCAGCCGGCCAGTGCCAGCACGATGCCGGCGGCGGCCAACCATCTCAATCGCTTCTTCATTGGTCCTCTTCTCCCTCCAGTGCTGAGGAAAGAGACGGAACCGGGTTCAGACCCGTTGCACCGTTCGGGTCACGAGTCGGTCAAGGCTCCCGGCTCGTGCCCGTCCGCGGGCTCGACGAGGTGCTTGAACGCCTCCAGGTTCGCCAGCGACTCGCCGCGGGAGACCCGCCAGTCCCACTCGCGTTTGATCGACGAGGCGAACCCGAGTTCCAGCAGCGTGTTGAAGTCGCCGTCGGCGGCCTCCAGCACCTGGCCGAGGATCTTGTCCAGTTCGGACTCGGTCACCGTGTCCAGGCCGAACTTGCCGACCAGGTAGATGTCGCCGATGGCGTCCACGGTGTAGTGCACGCCGTAGAGTTTCGCGTTGCGGCGCAACAGGAAACGGTAAACGTCCTCATGGGACTCGTCGGGACGGCGGCAAACGAAGGCCTCGACGGCGAACGCGTGGTCCCCGGCGACCAGCCAGCAGTTCGTCTGCAGCTTCTTGGTCCCGGGCAACGTGACGAAGTACTTGCCCTCGCCGCGTTTGTCGTACTCCAGACCCGCGTTGTCCAAAGAGGACCGCAGGATCCCGTCGAGCGTCAAACCGCCACCTCCGCGCGCTGTTCGAGGGCACGCCGGAACGCGCCGGTCGCCTGAGCGTACGTGTCCAGCAGACGATCCGTCGTGCGGCGCCAGGAAAAGCGCTGCGCGTGGACGACGGCGTTGGCCGAAAGCTCGGCACGCCAACGAGGCCGCAGCGCGACGTTCGCGAGCGCACTCGCCCACTCCTTCGGCTCGTGCGAGGGCACCAGCAGCCCGGAAACGCCGTGCGGGACCGCCACCGGCAGGCCGCCGACCTCGGCCGCGATCACCGGCGTCCCGCAGGCCTGCGCTTCCAGCGCGACCAGCCCGAACGACTCGTTGTAGCTCGGCACGGCGACGATGTCGGCCGCGCGGTAGACGTTGACCAGCGACCGGCCCGGCTGCGGCGGCATGAACCGGGTCTGCTGCTCGATGCCGAGGGAGACGGCCAGCTCGCGCAGGGCCTGCGGCTGCTCCAGCCCGGTCCCGGACGGGCCGCCGACGATCAGCACGACCAGCCGCGAAGCCAGCTCCGGACGCTCGCGCAGCATCTCCGCGGCGGCCAGCAGGAGGACGTCCGGCGCCTTCAGCGGCTGGATCCGGCCGGCGAAGGCCAGCACGATCGCGTCCTGCGGCAGGCCGAGTGCCCGGCGCGCGGCCGACTGCGAACCCGGCGTGAACCGGTCGAGGTCGACGCCGGGCGGGATGGCGTGCACGGCGTGCGGGTCGGCGTCGTACAGCTCGATCAGTTCACGGGCCTCGACCCGGGTGTTCGCGACGAGGCAGTCCGCCTCGGCGACGACCTGTTCCTCGCCGATCACGCGGGTGCGCGGCTCGGGGGTGTCACCTTCGGCCAGCGCCGCGTTCTTGACCTTGGCCAGGGTGTGCGCGGTATGCACCAACGGCACGCCCCAGCGGTCACGGGCCAGCCAGCCCGCCTGGCCCGAGAGCCAGTAGTGCGAGTGGATGAGGTCGTAGTAGCCGGGTTCGTGGAAGGCCTCGGTCCGCAGCATCCCGGCGGTGAACGCGCACAGCTGCGCGGGCAGCTCGTCGCGCCCGAGCGGCTCGAACGGCCCGGCCGGGATATGCCGCACCAGCACGCCGGGCGCCAATTCGGCGACCGGTGGCTGATCCGACGACGTCGCCCGCGTGAACACCTCGACCTCGACGCCGCGTCGCGCCATCTCGGTCGCCGTCTGGCTCACGTAGACGTTCATCCCGCCGGCATCACCGGTACCCGGTTGCTCCAGCGGAGAGGTATGCAAGGACAGCACCGCGACGCGCCTGGGCGCGGCATCGAACCCGTACGGGGGGAACGTCACCTGGTCAACACTCCTGAAGTCCTACTGATCGGCGAACCCGCGCAGCAGGCCACCGAACTCGTCCGCCGCTTCGGCGAACGGCAGATGCCCCACCTCAGGTAACCAACGCATGACGGCACCCTGAATCTTCCCTGCCGCGTATTCCGCTGACGTCGGATCGATCACAGCGTCCGCGAGACCATGGACGATCAGCGTCGGTTTGTCCAGATCGCGTAGTACGTCCCCACTTTCGACGTCGCGCCGGAACAACGCGGAGCGCACCGAAGGCGGGGTCGAGAGCATGGCACCGAGCAGGGACTGGGTCAGCGTCCCGGACACCGGCGCGGCCGTCATCTCGCCGTTGAACTGCACCAATGCGGGAATCGCGACCACCGGATCGTCCGAAAGCACGGCTGGGAGGGCCGCGCGCATGGCGGGCCCGACCTTCCCACCGGGGCGGTCCTTGCCGATCTCTGTGATTGCGCCCACAAAAACGACGCCGCCGAGCCGGGCGGACCCGTGCACGCGGAGGTAATCGGTGATGACCAGCCCGCCGTAGGACCAGCCGACGACGATCGCGTCGTCACCGGCGAAGTCGAGCACGGAGGCGAGATCCTCGGCCCAGACCCGCGGATCGTCGTAACCCGCTGAGGGGACCTCGGAGTCCCCGTGCCCGCGAAGATCCATCGCGACCAGGCGGAACCGCTCTGACAGGGCAGGATCCGCCATCTGGGGCGCCCAGGCACGGGCGGACTGGGCCCACCCGTGCACGAACACGATCGGACGGGTGTTCTCGGCGCCCTCGACCCACAAGCCGATGCGGGTCCCGCCGTAGCCGACTACCTCGGTCTTCATGTGTCCTTGATAGCTCAAGGACTACTTGATCGCCGAGAGAGCCTTCCAAGACTTCCAGTCGTAGAACCAGTTCTTGACGTCCGATTTCGTCGGGCTGTTCAGCCGCGAGCCGGTGATCTCGACCGGGTCGCCGATCATCGCCGAGTCGAAGTACTTCTTCGCGTCCGCTTCGAGCAGGTTCACGCAGCCGTGCGAGGTGTTGGCCTTGCCGATGTTCGACGCGTTGTCCTGGTTCTCGTGGATGTACTCGCCGTTGTTCGAGATCCGGCAAGCCCACTTCTTGTTGACGTTGGTGTAGCCGTAGCGCGCGTTGTCGAAACGGGCCGTCGGCTCCTTGGTCATCACGATGAACGTGCCGTTGGGTGTGTTCCGCGGGACGTCACTGTCGAGGCCGTTGGAGCACGGGTAGCTCGCCGACGGGGCGCCGTTGCGGTAGACCTTCACCGCGTGGTCCGGGGTGTTGATCTTGACGACCTGGTTGCGGCCGATCTTGAACTTGGTAGTGACGTCGGCCTTGCCGAACGCGCCGCCGCCGAGCGCGACGCCGTAGAGCTTCGCCTCGACGTTGACCGTGATGTTGGCGGGCCAGTACTCCTTCGGCCGCCAGTCGACCTGAGTCTCCGAAAGCCAGCCCCAAGAACCTTCGACGTCCTTGTCGGTCGTCACCTTGAGCGCCTTCTCGGCGGCCGCCTTGTCCTTGACCGGGGACGCGAACTTCACGCTGATCGGCATCGCGACGCCGACCTCGGCGTCGTCGGCCGGGTTCAGCGTGGCGCGAACCTCCTTGGCGGGCTTGACCGTGGTGAACGTGCCCTTGAGCTCGGCGGTCTTGTTGTCACTGCCGGTGGCCTTCGCCGCGTACGTGTACGTCTTGCCGTAGCCGAGAACCTCGGAAGCGGTCCAGGTGAGGCCGTCGGGCGAAAGCTCACCCTTGACGTCTTTGCCCGATTCCCCGGTGACCTTGACCTCGGTGAGCTTGCCGTCGGCGACCTTGACCACGACCGGGGCGACCACGGAAGCGTCCTTGGCGTCGACGGCCGGCTCGGCGGTGATCTTCGCGAGCGGCTGCGCGGTGTCGCCGCCCTGGTCGCCGCCACTGCCCTCCGGCTTCGCGGTGCCGCCTTCTTCGCTGGAGCAGGCGGCAGCCAGCATGGCCGCCCCCGCGGCGAGCGCGGCCTTGAACACCGTGCGCCGTTCGATCACCGTGAACCTCCCATTGGCCCCCACGCGAGCACCTACCCGCTCAGCGCTGGAGACCTCTCCGACGTTACCCGCGGCGATGGAACTCACCCTCGCCCCTCACCGATAGACGCACGGGACGGACGAGAGGTTGTTCCCTTGCCCCGTTTAGTCCTCTAGTTGCGGTCTTTGCGCGTGCAAGTACCGCAACTAGAGGACTAAACGCAGGGGATTCAAACGCAGGGGGTCGAACGCGCGGGGGTTAGAGCGCGCAGCCGATGAGGAGGGGTTCCGGGTGCAGGGAGACGCCGAAGCGGGCTTCGACGCCGTCGCGTACTTCGCGCGCCAGGGCGAGGAGGTCGGCCGTTGACGCCTTTCCGCGGTTCGTGAGCGCCAGCGTGTGCTTGGTCGACAGTGAGACCCGGCCTCCGGGCCCCTCGTGCCCCTTCGAGAATCCCGCGCGCTCGATCAGCCAGGCGGCGGACAGCTTCGTGCCGCCGGGCGCCGGGTAGCGCGGCACGCGCACGTCCTCGCCGACAACGTCAACGATCCGCGCCAGGACCTTCGCGACCTGGGCTTCCCCGATGATGGGGTTGGTGAAGAACGAGCCGGCGCTCCACGTGTCGTGGTCGTCCGCGTCGAGGACCATGCCCTTGCCGCGACGCAGCCCGAGGACCGCTTCGCGCGCTTCGGCCACCGGGACGCGGTCGCCGATCTCAGCGCCGAGAGTGCGGGCGAGTTCGGCGTAGCGGATCGGGGCCGAGAGGCCGTCTTCGGTGACGTTGAAGCGGACGGTGAGCACCACTCCGGCGTCGGTCCCCTTGAGGATCGACGTGCGGTAGCCGAAGCCGAGTTCTTCGGCGGTCAGCGTGCGGGTCTCGCGGGCGGACCGTTCGTAGAGGTCGACCGAGACCAGCGACTCGGCCACCTCGCAGCCGTACGCGCCGACGTTCTGGATCGGCGTCGCGCCGACCGAACCCGGGATCCCGGAGAGGCATTCGAGCCCGCCGATGCCCTCGGCGACCAGGCCTTCGACGAAACCGTCCCAGTTCTGCCCGGCGGCGACCTCGACGAGACCTCCGTCACGCTTCCAGCCCGTGTTGCCGACCTTCAGCAGCGTGCCGCCGAAGCCCTCGTCGGCGACGACGAGGTTCGAGCCGCCTCCGAGCAGCAGCACCGGCTCGCCCGCGTCGTCGGCCTCGCGGACCGCGTCGACCAGGGCCTCGGCCGTCTTCGCCTCGGCATAGCGCCGCGCCGGGCCGCCGAGCCGCAGCGTCGTGTGATCGGCGAGGGCGGCGGGCTGGAGGGGAGTTTCGGCAGTGCTCACGCCCATGAACGGTACTGTCTGGCGCCATGGCATCCCGTATCGAGCACCGCACAGCGTTCTCCGCCGACCTCTCGGCGGCGTGGGACGCGGTCGCCGGAGAAGAGGCGCTGCGGGCCCGGCTCGAGCAGATCGGCGGGGACGAAGCGGAACTGCTGGAGTACGCCGCCTCGGGTGACGGTGTGCGCTACAAGCTGCGCCAGGGCATCAGCTCGGACAAGCTCCCGTCGGCCGTGCGGACACTGCACCGCGGCGACCTCGTCGTCGAGCGCGAGCAGATCTGGCGGGCCGCCGGAGCCGGGTACGCGGGTACCGCAACGGCGTCGGTGCACGGCGTGCCGGGCGAGATCACCGCGAAGACGTCCCTGACCGGCGAAGGCGACCAGACGACGCTGGTCAACAGCGGCGAGGTCAAGGTGCGGATCCCGTTCGTCGGCGGGAAACTGGAGAACGTGATCGCCGAACAGGTGACCAAGCTGCTGGAGCGCGAGGCGGAGTTCGTCGCGAAGTGGCTGGCCGAGCGCTGAAACCGGTCGGGGCGCCGACACGGGGTACGACCAATCCCAACCGGCTGCGCCGCGTCGACCGGTGGCTCGCGAGCGACCCCGGGGTGACCCGGCGGCTGCGTCGCGCCGACGCGCCGCTGGTGGTGGACCTCGGTTACGGCGCTTCGCCGGTGACCACGGTGGAGATGGCGCGGTGGCTGCGGTCCGTGCGCCGCGACGTCCGGGTGCTGGGCCTGGAACTGGACGCCGAACGGGTCGCCGTCGCGCAGGCCGCCGTCGACAAGCCGTGGCTGGACTTCCGGCGCGGCGGTTTCGAACTCGCCGGGACGCGGCCGGTGGTGGTGCGCGCGTTCAACGTGCTGCGGCAGTACGACGAGGCCGAGGTCACCGGGGCGTGGTCGCTGATGCTGGACGCGATGGCGCCGGACGGGCTGCTGGTCGAAGGCACCTGTGACGAGATCGGGCGGCTGAGCACCTGGGTCGCCGTCGGGCACGACGGGCCGCGCGCGCTGACCCTGTCGGTTCATCTCGCCAGCCTGGAACGTCCGTCCACAGTGGCCGAACGCCTGCCCAAGATCCTGATCCACCGCAACGTTCCCGGCGAACGCGTCCATGATCTCTTGTCCACTTTGGACGTCTGCTGGGCGACGGCGGCGCCGCATCAGAACTTCGGTGTCCGGGCCCGCTGGGCACATGCGGTGCACCTGCTCACCGCGCGGGGCTGGCCGGTGCTGAACCGGCCGTCACGCTGGCGGCTCGGCGAGCTAACCGTCCCCTGGTCGTCGGTCGCGCCCGGTGACGCTGACTAGGACATACGCGGGAATTCACCGCTAGAACCCCGCTCCGTCACCCCGACGCGACCTGGGGTGATCACCATGGGGACGTGGAACTGCTGGAGTACGTCACCGAACTGCTTCGGGGCACGCTGGGATCACCCTGGCTGTGGGTGATCGTCCTCCTCGTGTCCGGATTGGACGCGCTCCTTCCCTTCATGCCCAGCGAGACCACCGTCATCACCGTCGCCGTCCTGACCGGCCCGGACCTGCCGGAGCTCACGACACTGGCCTTCGTCGCCGCGCTCGGCGCCTGGCTGGGCGACTGCCTCGGCTACTCCGTCGGCCGCGGCGCGGGCCCGCGCGCACTGGCCCGGCTGCAACGCGGACCGGAAGGCGTCCGGCGCTACGAATGGGCGAAGATCCAGGTCGAGCGCAACGCCGTCCTGCTGATCCTCGCCGCCCGGTATCTGCCCGGCGGCCGCGTCGCGAACGGGCTCGCGAACGGCAGCATGGGCTACCCGCCGCGCAAGTTCATCCCGCTTGACGCCCTCGGTGCGAGCGTCTGGGCGGTGTACAGCGTCCTCATCGGCCTCGTCGGCGGAGCGGCCTTCGTCGACGAACCCGAGAAGGGCCTTCTCCTGTCCTTCACGCTCGGCCTGCTGCTGGTCGGGGCCATCGAGATCGGGCGCCGCGTCCGGGTCCGCATCCTGACCCGGCGCGGCGCCACGGCCGCGACCGGCGACAATGGAGCGCGTGTCAACCCCTGAGCGCCGCTACGTGATCACCTTCGGCTGCCCCGACCGCACCGGCATCATCGCCCGTATCTCGGGCTTTCTCGCCGAGCACGGCGGCTGGATCGTCGAAGCGGCGTACCACACCGACCCGGACACCGGCTGGTTCTTCACCCGCCAGGTCGTCCGCGCCGACTCGCTCTCCTTCGACGCCGACGAACTGCGCACGCGCTTCGCCGACGTCGCCGAGTCGCTTTCGGCCGAGTCGAGCTGGCAGGTCAGCGACAGCGGCGAGCGGCGGCGAGCGGTGATCCTCGTCTCCAAGGCGGGGCACTGCCTCTACGACCTCCTCGGCCGGGTCGCGTCCGGCGAACTGGACGTCGACGTCGCCGCGGTCATCGGCAACCACACGTCGCTGGGCGACATCACCCGCGCCCACGGCATCCCGTTCCACCACGTCGAGTTCCCGGCGGGCGACGCCGACGCCAAGGCGCCCGCCTTCGCCGAGGTGCGGCGACTGGTCGACGAGCACGACCCGCACGCCGTCGTCCTCGCCCGGTTCATGCAGGTCCTGCCCGCGGCACTGTGCGAGGCCTGGGCCGGGCGGGCGCTCAACATCCACCACAGCTTCCTGCCGTCGTTCGTCGGTGCGCGGCCGTACCACCAGGCCCACGCGCGCGGCGTGAAGCTCATCGGCGCGACCTGCCACTACGTCACCGCCGACCTCGACGCGGGCCCGATCGTCGACCAGGACGTCATCCGCGTCGATCACGGCGACTCCGTCGAGGACATGGTCCGCAAGGGCCGCGACATCGAGAAGGTGACACTGGCGCGTGGGCTGCGGTGGCACCTCGAGGGTCGCGTTCTGGTGCACGGGAACCGGACTGTCGTCTTCTGATGGTTCACTGGGGCCATGGGGACCTCAGAGATCAAGGTGATCGAGTCGCACGAAGCGCTTCGTGCGCACCTGGGCCACGCCGCGGAGAGGACCAAAGGGAAGATCCTTTCCCAGATCGATCCGCACGCGCGCACGGTGATCGAACACTCGCCGTTCTACCTGCTGGCGACGGCGTCGGCCGACGGGACCTGTGACGTGTCCCCGCGCGGCGACCCTGCCGGTTCGGTGCTGGTGCTCGACGACAAGACGCTCGTGATGGCGGACCGGCCCGGCAACAAGCTGCTGGACAGCCAGCGCAACATCCTCGAAAACCCGCACGCCGGACTGCTGTTCCTGGTGCCGGGGATGAACGAGACGCTCCGGATCAACGGCCGGGCGAAACTGGTCGCGGACGCGCCGTTCTTCGACGACCTCGTCGTCAAGGGCAAACGCCCTCAGCTGGCGATCATGCTCGAGGTCGAAGAACTGTACCTGCACTGCGCCAAGGCTTTCCTGCGGTCTTCGCTGTGGAAGCCGGACACCTGGCCGGACCGCTCCGCGCTGCCGAGCGCGGGCCGGATGTTCCGGGACCAGATGAAGCTGGACATCGAGGCGGAGCAGCTGGAGAAGGCGCTCACCGAGTCCGCGCTCACGACGCAGTATTGAGGCCCGGAGAGTGCTATGAACGACTCGTTACTTGCAAATTTTGCAAGTAACGAGTCGTTCATAGCACGTCGGAGAGGGTCAGACGCGGACCAGCATCTTGCCGGTGTTCGCTCCGCCCAGCAGGTCCAGGAAGGCCTGCGGCGCGTTGCGGATACCGTCCACAATGGTCTCCGAGTACTTCAGCTCGCCGGAGGCGACCAGCGGCGCGACCTCCTGCACGAACTGGGGCTGCAGCGCGAAGTGGTCACCCACCAGCATGCCGCGCATGGTGAACCGCTTCGCGATGATCGACGCGAGGTTGCGCGGCGCCGCGGCGGGCTCGGTGTTGTTGTAGAGCGAGATCATTCCGCAGATCGCCATCCGGCCGTGCAGGTTGACCGAGTCGATGGCCGCTTCGAGGTGGTCGCCGCCGACGTTGTCGAAGTACACGTCGATGCCTTCGGGCGCAGCCGCGCGAAGCTGCTCGATGACCGGGGCGTCCTTGTAGTTGAATGCCGCGTCGAAGCCCAGCTCGTCGGTGAGCCACTTGACCTTCTCGTCCGTGCCCGCGCTGCCGATGACCCGCTTCGCGCCCTTCAGCTTCGCCAGCTGACCGACGACGGAGCCGACCGCTCCAGCCGCACCGGAGACGAAGACGGTGTCGCCCTCCTTGAACTCCGCGACCTCCAGCAGCCCGGCGTACGCGGTGAGCCCGGTCATGCCGAGCACGCCGAGGTAGGCCGAGATCGGCGCGGCTTCGGGGTCGACCTTGACCGCGTGCTTGGCGGCGACGACGGCGTGCGAACGCCAGCCCAGCCCGTGCAGCACGAGGTCGCCCGGCTTGAAACCGTCCACTCGCGACTCGACGACCTCACCGACGGCCCCACCGTGCATGACCTTGCCGACCTCGTACGGCTCGGCGTAGGACTTCGCGCTGCTCATCCGGCCGCGCATGTACGGGTCCACGCTCAGCACCTGGTTGCGGACCAGGATCTGGCCTTCGCCCGGCGTCGGGATCTCGACGTCCGCGATCTCGAAGTTCTCGAGGGTCGGGACACCGTGCGGGCGGGAGGCGAGCCGGATCTCGGTTGCGTTCACGGTGAAACTCCAAATCTGTTGCTGACCACAAGCGGGGCGATCGCCCCGTATTCCTGCCGGGTACAACGGGCTAACCGGGGCGCCCATTCCGATTGTGGCGAGCGCTACACGGTTTCCGCGAGTTTGCCGAGAACGCCCTCGTAGATCCGCTTGAGCCCACCGGGCGCGAAGGTCTTCTCGAAGAACCCGCCGATGCCGCCCGCGCCGTCCCAGGACGTCTCGATCCGGACGAGGCTGCCGTCCGGCACCTCGCTGACGGTCCACGTGGTGACCATGGTGGAGTTCGCGTCGGTCTCGACGAGGGTGCCTTCGGACGGCTCGGACACCGTCGCCGCGACGTCGCGTACGCGCTTCGACGTCGCCTGAAGCTTCCAGCTCGCCTTCGTGCCCGCGCCGACGCCGCCTTCAGTGACCTCGTAGTCGCGGTAGTGCTCCGTCAGCAGCTTCGGGCGGGTTTCGGCGTAGTCCGCGACGAGCGCCCTGACCTTGTCCGCCGGCGCCTCGATGGTGCGCTCCGCGATGGCCGTGACCTTTCCCATCCCACTCCCTTTCACCCGTGTGCAACGACAGCGTCCACGATTCCACCGCCGTGCGCAGCGGGAGCGGGCGGGCCTGCCCCCGGACGCAATGAACGACCCGTTACTTGCGAAATTTGCAAGTAACGGGCCGTTCATGGCACTTGAGAGAACTAGATGAGGGACTTTTCCTTCAGCCAGTCCTTCGCGACGTCGCCGGGCTTCTCGCCGTCCGAGTCGACGCGCTTGTTCAGCTCACGCAGCTGAACGGTGTCGAGGGCCTTGCTGACGGCGTTGACGGCGGCAGCGAAGTCAGCGCCACGCTCGTCGAGGACCTTCTTGTTCACCGCGGGCACGACGTTCTCGGTCGGCACGATGACGAGGTCGTCCTCCAGGGCCACGAACTGCGGGTCGCCCACGAGCGGGCTCACCGAGTCGACCGGGATGACGGTGACCTTGCCGGAGCGAAGCTGCTCGACGCGCGGCCCCGCCTCCTGCACGGTCTGGAAGGTGGCCTTCAGCTTGTAGACGTCCGTGAAGCCCTTGAAGCAGGGAAGCCGCTTCTCGCACTCCGGCCCGCCCGCGACGATGAGGTTCTCGACCTTCGACAGGTCGCTGATCTTCGCGAGACCCTTCTCCTTGGCGAGGTCGGCCTTCACGATGTAGGTGTTCTTGTCCTCCGCCGGCGAGTAGTCCAGCAGGCCGATGCCGTCGGCCTCGAACAGCTTCTTGAGCTGCTCGTGCTCGCCGGCCGCGTCCTTCGCGGCCTCCTTACCGAACCCGGTGGTGATGGCGGCGCCCTGATACTCCGGGATGAACTGCAGCTCACCGGACTTCAGCGCCGGGTAGATCAGCTCGCGCGAACCGAGGTTCAGCTTGCGGGTGATCGGGTAGCCCTTGGCCTCGAGCGCGTTCGCGTAAAGCTCGGCGAGGATCAGGCTGTCGGTGAAGTTGAAGGAGGCGACGACGATCGGCGCCCCGCCTTTGCTCTGCGCGGCCGGAGCCGCGGCGTCGTCGCCACCCCCGCAGGCGGTCAAACCGAGGACGGCGGTGGCGAGCACCGCGCCCACTCGAACATTCCGTGTCCAGCGCACGTGCACACTCCTATGACTCGAACTCCAGCATTGGACAGTATCTCCGGGTCACGACAGAATCCACAGATTGAGAGTTCCGCCCCGTGTGCTCCCAGAGACCGGAATCAGGTCGTCCGATCGAGGTAAGGTCGGCCGGTGCGAGCCTCCTCCGTGTTCCCTGTGCCCGCCCAAGGCGGGCGGCCGCTCTTCGAATGGCGGTGGGTGGACCGCAACTTCGACGAGATCCTCGAACGGCTCGGTGAACACGTCGCCCTGACCGCCGCCGCGCTCGCCATCGGGCTGGTGGTGTCCATCGGGATTTCCGTGGTTTCCCTGCGCCGCCGGTGGTTCTACGTTCTCGCGCTGAGCACGGCCGGTTCGCTGTACGTCATCCCGAGCCTCGGCGCCTTCGCCGTGCTGGTGCCGTTCACCGGGCTGACGTCGTTCACCACCGCGGTCATCCCGTTGGCGACCTACACCCTGCTGATCCTGATCCGCAACATCGTCACCGGTGTGGAACAGGTGCCCAAGGAAGTCCGCGAAGCCGCGATCGGCATGGGCTTCACGCGTACGCGACTGCTGTGGCAGGTCGAACTGCCGCTCGCGCTGCCGGTGGTGATCGCGGGCCTGCGGGTCGCCGCGGTGACCACGATCGGGCTCGTCACGGTGACTTCGATGCTCGGCAAGGGCGGGCTCGGGTACTTCATCCGCAACGGAATCCAGACCGCGACGCCGAATCCGACGTCGATCATCGTCGGCGTGGGACTTTCCGTGGTGCTCGCGGTGGTGGTGGACCTGCTGCTGTGGCTCGGTGGACGCGCGCTCGCGCCGTGGTCGCGGAAGGCGGCGTCGCGATGAGCATCATCGACCAGACCATCGAGTGGTTCGGCGAACCGAACCGGTGGAGCTGGACCGACCCGGAAGGCGTCCCGTACCGGACTGTCGAGCACCTTCAGTTCTCGTTGGTGGCGCTGGTGATCTCGGCCGTGCTGACCATCCCGCCCGCGTTGTGGCTCGCGCATTACCGGCGCGCGCAGTTCCTCGCGACGAGCGCGGTCAACATCGGCCGCGCGATCCCGAGTTTCGGGCTGGTGATCCTGTTCTGGTTCCTGGCTTCCCGGCTCGAAGTCGACACGACGTTCTGGCCGCTGATGCTCGCACTCGTGGCGTTGGCGCTGCCGCCGTTGTTCACCAACACCTACGCCGGCGTCATCCAGCTGGAGCAGGAAACCGTTGACGCGGCCCGAGGAACGGGCTACCGCGAGTGGCAGATCATGCTGCGGCTGGAGTTGCCGCTGGCCTCGCCCGTCATCCTCGCGGGCGCCCGGGTCGCCTTCCTGCAACTGGTGGCGACCGTCGCGATCGGCGCGATCGTCAACGACGGCGGCGGCCTCGGACGGTACATTGTGGACGGTTTCGCGCTCGGAGATCCGGGCCACGGCGAGATTCTGGCCGGCGGCATCGCGGTCGTCGTCCTGGCTTTGGTGTGTGAGGCCGTGTTCGCGCTCATCACCCGCGTGGTGACTCCGCGCGGGCTGGCCGTCCAGGCCCGCGCGGAGGTCCAGAGCTAGACGCGGGGCCGGGCGTTCGCAGCGCCGCCACCACCGCGGTCACCTCGGGCCCCAGCGACCGATCCACCACGACCGGCGGCACCAGCGAGGCAAGCCAGTCGTAAGCAGCCCGAAGCCCAGGAGATCCTTCACCGGACGCGAGCCACCGAGCCTGCGACCCGGCGATCAGCTCGCAGGCCGTGATGGCGAACAGCCGCGCACAAGCGTCCCGAAGCTGGTTCCCCGCCGCCCAAGCGAACGCCTGCACGTCTTCCTGCCCCGAGGAAGTCTCGACAGAGCCCAACGTCGCGGGGGTCGCCAGCCGCCGTAATGCGTGCAGTTCCCCCACCGCGCGTTTGTGCAGCGGCACCAGTCCCGCCTGCGGCCCGGGGTCGACCGCCAGTTGCGCGGGCAGCCCGCTGAACCGTTCGTCCAGCAAACGGTGCATCCGCTGGACGCTCACCTCGCCGAGGTGCACCAGCGCGGCCGTCACCGCGTCCATCCGCAGACCGAGTTCGACCGCGTGAAAGCCGGTCGTGGAAACGAATTCACCGTCCAGGAACGCCGGCGAGTCGGTCGGCATCGAGCGCCGCAGGGCCTGGCCGAGTTCGTCGTTGACCCGGGCGACGTGCGCGATCGCGCGCGGCGCCACTCGTACGGAAACCGGCGCCTGAACGACGTCCGGCCGCGGCGACGTGCCGTGGATCAGCCCGCCGAGTTCCTCCAGCACTGAGCGGAACACGCGATCGTCGCCCGCCAGCGAAGGGCGGTAGATCGCTTGCGGCGCACCGAGGACGTCGATCGCGATCGCCGCGGCCAGGGTCTGCAGGTCCACCAGCCGCTGGACCTCGTTCAGCGCGAAGGTCGCGAGCGTCTCGGCCAGGGGCGCGCCCTGGATCAGCGTCGCGCCTTCCTTCGGGCCCAGCTCGTACGGCTTCGCGAGCACGTCGGCCGCAGGAGTCTCGACGCCGTCCACCAGCACGGTCCCGATGCCGAGAAAGGTCTGGAAAGCATGCGCCAGCGGGATGATCTCGCCCGCGCTGCCCAGCCCCGTCCTCGGCACGGCGGGCGTGAACCCCTCGTTCAGCCGGTCGACGAGGAACGTCACCAGCTCCGGGCTCGCGCCCGCTTCCGGCGCCAGCAGATCCCGCAGGCGCACCAGCAACAGCCGGCGTACTTCCTCCGGCGTCAGCCACGGCGGCCCGCCGACGGCGCGGCCGATCAGCAGGTTCCGCTGGTGTGCGGCCGAATCGGCCAGCGAGACGCCGGCGAGCCGTCCCATGCCGGTGTTGACGCCGTAGACAGGCCGGCCGTCCAGCGCGGAAAGAACCAGGGCACGGTTCTCGCCCAGCCGGATGAGCAGCGCGGGGTCGATCTCGAGGGATCCGGCCACGAAGGCCGAATCCAGCAAGAAGTCCTTTGTGGACAGCCTCACTCGACGGAGCGCGCGAGGTCGCCGATCACCTCGGCGCCGGGCAGGGAGGCGAGCACCGGGCCCGGGATCAGCAGCTTGCTGCCGCGGATCCCGCTGCCGATGACCAGTTCCGGCTCCTCCGCGACCCGCTTGTCGATCAGGATCGGCCACGCGTCGGGCAGGCCGACGGGCGTGATGCCGCCGTACTCCATGCCGGTGAGCTGGACGGCTTCGTCCATCGGGGCGAAGGACGCCTTGCGGACGTCGAGGCGGCGTTTGATCACGCCGTTCACGTCGGCGCGGGTGGTGGCGAGGATGAGCGCGGCGGCGAAGCGGACTTCACCGGCGCGTTTGCCGGCGACGACGACGCAGTTCGCGGACGCGGAAAGCGGCGAACCGTAGGCCTCGCAGAAGGCGGCGGTGTCGGCCAGTTCGGCGTCGATCTCGGCAACGCCGACGGCGTCGGGATCGGGAAGGGCGGCGAGCGCCTTCGCGACGGGCTCGGCGAGCAGGTCCGTACGCGAGAGGGCGGGGACGACGGTGAGGGTTCCGGCGATGGTCCAGGTAGTCACCCCGCCACGATAATCACCAGTTGCGACCGCCGCGCTGGACCTCGATGAGCTTGGGCCGCACGTCGACCAGATAAACCAGGACCGCGACCAGGGCGGGCAGCCAGAGAATCATGCCGCCGCCATAGAACTGGAAGAGGGTCAGCACGGCGGTGGCCCCGCCCGTGATGAGCATCCAGATCGGCTTGGTCTTGCGATCGGCGGCGGAATACGCGTCGGCACGCTGCAGCAGCGCATGCACGAACGCGAAGAGCCCGGTCAGTGCGCCGCCCCAGTGGATGGCGAAGAGAATCCAATTGGCAACGAACACGCCGTCAGCTTACGTCAAACCGGGCGTATGACCCGGGCCCCTGGTACCGAAAGCCGGTACCAGGGGCCCTGAGTTCACGCGGACCTTACTTCTCGGTCGTCTTCGGCGCGACCGGCTTCTTGGCGGCCGGGCTGGTGGTGGTGCGGCGCGCGGTGACCGGGGGCTTCGGCGAGGTCTTGTTGGCGACCTTCCGCGAAGCCGAGCGGGTCTCGTGCGCGAGGTCGTCGCCGATCTCCTCGACCTCGTCGGCGATCTCGCCGGCGACCTCGGTCACCTTGCGGGCGGTCTTCTCGCCCACCGAGCGGGTGCCCTTGGTGACCCGGCCGAGCACGGTGTCGATGCGCTCACGGGTGTCGGCGGTCGCGTCCTCGAGCTGCTCGATGGCCTTCTTGACCTGCGGCTGCGCGGCGATCTTGTCCCACGCCTGCTCGCCGGACTCGGCCAGCTTGTTGTACAGCTTCAACGCGGCCTCGGTGTACTCGTCGATGACCTTGCGCAGCTCGGCCGGGTCGAGCTTCTCGCGGAGGCCCTCGACGTCGTGCGGGAGCTCTTCGATGTTCTTGCGAGCGGCCTCGCCACCCTCGACGACCCTGTCCTTGGCCTTGCTGACGGCGTCGACGACGGCCTGTCCGGCCAGGTTGCCGGCGCCCAGCGCGGCCAGCAGCGGGGTGCGGACCTGGTCGAGGGCGGTGTGCTTGCGCTCGGTCTTGGTGTTCGTGGCCGTGGTCATGCTGACTCCTTGGATTCGACGGCTGGGTCTGTGGTCTTCGGTGGCGCCGCTTCTTCGGGCTTGGCGGCGCCGTTCTCGCGGCGGAACGATTCGTAGACGTCGAGCAGGACCTGCTTCTGCCGCTCGGTCAGCTCGGTGTCGGCGCGGATCGCGTCGCCGACCGGGCCGCCCGTGGGCAGATCAAGGATTCCCGCTTGCACGTAGAGCGCCTCGGCCGAAATACGCAGGCCTTTGGCGATCTGCTGCAGGATCTCCGCGCTGGGTTTGCGGACCCCGCGCTCGATCTGACTGAGGTACGGATTGGACACGCCGGCGAGTTTCGACAGCTGCCGCAAGGAGATCTTCGCCGTGCTGCGTTGCTGGCGGATGTACTCGCCGATGTCGGAAGCGATGTCCGCGACCTTCTCCATCGGTCCACCCGATGGGGGCTGATCCCGGTTGGTGTCTGACATCGGTCACCTCCTCGCGACGTCTTCAACGCTACGCGCGAGTGCTAGCTATTGCAAGCACTCTGCTTGCAACCATCGGGTGTGTTGGTGCTCACCCCGTACGGTGGTGGGATGTCGAGTGCGACGCGGCTACGGCGGCGCCTCGTCGAGCATCTGCTCGCCGAAGGCGTGCTGCACGACGCGCACTGGATGACCGCGTTCCGCGCCGTGCCCCGGCACGTTTTCCTGCCGCGCTTCTTCGTCCCGACGCCGGACGGCTGGGCCGCGGTGGAGACCGGCGACGACGGCTGGCTGACCCGCGCCTACTCCCCCGACGTGCTGGTCGTGCAGCTCGACGACGATTCCGGGCTCTGGGAACGGGCGCGCTATCTCGGGGCGCAGCCGGGGACGCCGACGAGTTCGTCGAGCCAGCCGTCGATCATGGCGATCATGCTCGAAGAGCTCCGTGTCGCCGACGGGCATCGCGTGCTGGAGATCGGCACGGGCACCGGCTACAACGCCGCGTTGTTGTGCCGGCGGCTCGGCTCCGGGCTCGTGTACACAATGGACATCGACCCGGAACTGGTGGACGCCGCGCGCAAGCGGCTCGCGGAATGCGGGTACGCGCCTTCGTGCGTCGCGGGCGACGGTGCCGAGGGTTTCCCGGCGGGCGTGCTCTACGACCGGGTGCTGTGCACGTGCTCGGTGTCGTCGATCCCGCCCGCGTGGCTGGAGCAGACGGTGCCGGGCGGGCTGATCGTCACCACGCTGAACCGGCCGATCGGCGGCGGGCTCGTCCGGATCGTCGCGGGTGAAGGCGCGACGGGACACGGTCGCGTGCTCGCCAGGGACGGCCGCTTCATGCCGCTGCGCGCACACCGGTTCAAGGCGTCGAAGATGCCGGACGGCGAGGGCGAATGGCGGCCGACGCGGTTGCCTATGGAGGCCATCACCGAAGTCCGCAGCCGCTTCGAGTTCTTCGCCGGGCTTCAGATTCCCGGCGTGACGGCGTTGCGGGACGGCGAGAACACCGCGCTCGCGCACCCCGACGGCTCCTGGGTGCGGCATCGGCGGCAGGGCGGCGATGCCGAGGTGGCGGAAGGCGGGCCGCGACGGCTGTGGACGCTCGTCGAACGCGCGCAGGAGGAATGGTTCGACCTCGGGCAGCCGTGGCGCGACCGGTTCGGGCTCAGCCTCGACGGCGAAGACCAGGTGATCTGGCTGGATTCACCCGAGGGCCGCACCTGGCCGCTGCGACCTTGAAAGCTAGGAGCGTGACAGCAAGCCCCGCACCCACATCTCGACGCGATCGACGGCGTCGTCGATCGGTACGTGGGTGGTGTCGAACAGCTCGACGCGCGGGGTCAGCGACGGCGCTTCGGCCTGCAGCCATTCGTTGAACTCCAGCATCTCCTCGACGCGTTCCTCGTCCCACTCACGCCAGGCGGGCCGCGCCAGCAACCGCTTGCGCAGCGCGTCGGGCTCGCTGACGAGCGCCAGATAGTGGATGTCGGAGAAGAAGACCCGCTCGGGCAACTGCTCGAATTCGGGCGGCGCGACGGTGCCACAGAGCACGACGGGCCGTCCGTTCTGATGCAGCATCGCCGCCATCCGCAGCCAGGTTGACCGGAACGCGGGGTGGCCGGGGACGTCGTCGCGCAACGCCCCCGTCCACAGCACGTCCTGCTCGACCACGAGCGCGAGATCGCCGAGCCGCTCCGCCAGCCGCGGCCCGACCGTCGACTTTCCCGCGCCGCTCGGCCCGGTCAGCGCGAACAGCGGAAGCCGCCGGAACGGCCACTGGTGCGCGCATACCGCGCACACCAGCAGCCCGCTCTCGACTTGTGGCCGTTCGGCGCGATCACCGCAGGCCGGGCAGATCTTGAGATCGAGGACCACGTCAGTCGAAGAGGCCTTCGAGGAAGCCGCCCTTACGACGCTTGTGGCCGTACGCGTGCGGGGAGTCCGAGCGGCCGTAACCGCCACCGCGGTAGCCCTTCGGGGAATCCGCGTGGCCGCCCCGGTAGCCCTTCGGCGAGTCGGAGTACCCGCCGCGGTGCGGGCGCGGGGAGTCCGGACGGCCGTAATGCGGCGCCGGCGCGTGTCCACCTCCCTGGTACGCGGGAGGCGGCTGGTGCCCCCCGTAGTAGGAGTTCTCGGCACCGGCGATGGCCTCCAGCTCGCCCCGGTCCAGGAAGATGCCGCGGCATCCCTGGCACTGGTCGATGTGGATACCGTTCTTGTCGACGGTCTTCATGGCGTTCTGGCACTTCGGACAAATCACGTATCAGAGATTACGCATTTTTCGCGTCCGAGGTCAGCAGGCGCACAGACAAAACGGATGACCGGCCGGATCCGCGTACACCCGGAACGTCTCCGGGGAGTCGTCGAGCAGCTTCGCGCCGATGGCCAGCGCCCGCACGTGACCGGCCTCCATGTCGGTGACGTCGAGGTCGAGGTGGGCCTGCTGCGGGTTCTCGGCCGAGGGCCACGCGGGCGGGCGATGGTCCGGGACCCGCTGGAACGAGAGCCGGGCGCCGCCCTCCGGATTCCGCAGTGTCACCCAATGGCCGTCCTCGGCGACTTCGGCGGCCTTCCAGTCGAGCAGCTCGCGGTAGAACTCCGCCAACGCGACCGGGTCGGCACAGTCGAGAGCCACCGCGCCGAAGATCGGTACCGCACCCATGGTCCAGCCTCCAGAAAGATCGAGTAACCAGCGAGTCGATTATGGGGGTTATCGGTGCCGATGACAACCGGTCTCGCCCGTACACTGGGCGAGGTGAACACCGACGCGTCCCTGGTGGTCGAGTTTCTGAACACGGTGAACGTCGAACGCGGCACCGACCTCCTGGACGATCTGGAGACCTGGCAACGCTGGGCCCGCGATCACCGGCTGCGCGCGGATACCCCCGCGGCCGCGCGGGAAACCCGGGACGCGCTGCGCGCCGCGATCGGCGATCCACGGCTGCCCCGGCTCGGCCTGCGCGCGCCGGCGGAGATCGTCCTCGGCTCCGAAGGCCCGCTCCTGGTCGCGGAATCGGTCAGCGACGCGGTGATGGCGGCCTCGATCCGGCTGACCGTGCTCGGCGAATGGATCCGGCTCAAGATCTGCCCGGCGGACGACTGCCTGTGGGCGTTCTACGACGAGTCGCGCAACCGGTCGCGGACGTGGTGCTCGATGCGGTCGTGCGGGAACCGGGAGAAGGCGCGAGCCTGGCGAGCACGGACCGCGGACGTCTCGACCTGAAGCCTCCCGGGAGTCGTGACCAAGTACGTGAAGGCCACCTTCCTAGCACCGGTGTCCTGAGTCGGAAGTTCGCGTCCAAGGATGGCAAGAGCGTGACTCGCGTGATCAGACAGCGCACTCACGTGACTGGACAGCGCACTCGCGAGTGCGCTGTCTGATCACGCGAGATACGCGTCTGATCACGTGCGTGCCCTGTCTGATCACGCCCGACCGGAGCCCCCCACCCGACCGGACACAACTTCTGGTGTCACCCACCCCCGAGTTACCCCCAGGGGTTGTGCACACCGTTAGGCCAAAAACGTGAAAAGCTGTGGATAACCCTGGGGATGACTCCACTTCCTGTGGACAACTCCCGGCGAGGCCTCCGGAGTGTGGTATAGCGAAAGCCGCTCAGAAGAGCAGCTGCGCGACCGCGTAGATCGCCAGCCCGGCGAGCGCCCCGACCACCGTGCCGTTGATCCGGATGAACTGCAGATCCCGGCCCACCTGGAGCTCGATCTTGCGCGAGGTCTCCTCGGCGTCCCAGCGCTCCACGGTGTCGGTGATGATCGTGGTGATCTCCTGGGAGTAGTTGGTGACCAGGTAGGCCGCCGCACCCTCCACCCAGTTGTCCACTTTGGACCGGATGTGGTCGTCGGAGACCAGCCGCTCGCCCAGGGTCTCCAGCCCGAGACGCACCCGGCGGCGCAGCTCGCTCGACGGGTCCTCGGCGGCGTTGAGCAGCATGTCCTTGGCGGTCGCCCATGCCGAGCCGATCAGCTTCTGCACCTCGTCGTGCCCCAGCATCTGGGATTTGACCTGCTCGGCGCGTGCCATCACCTCGGGCTTGGACTGCAGGTCCTGGGCGAACTCGCCGAGGAACTTGTCCAGCGCGAGCCGCATGGGGTGGTTGACGTCGGTCTTCACCGCCCACACGAACGAGAGCACCTCGCCGTAGACCTTGTCCGCGAGCATCTCGTCGACGAACTTCGGCGACCAGCTCGGCGCCCGGTCCGAGACCACGCGCAGCATCGTCGTGTGGTTGTCGCGCACCCACTCGTAGCCTTGGTCGCACATGAGGTCGACGAGCTTGTGGTGCGCCCCGTCGGCGAACACGCCCTCCAGGATCTTGCCCAGCGGCGGACCCCACGGCTTGTCCACGATCCGCTTGACCACGGCCTGTTCCATGATCGCCTGGACGTCTTCGTCGCGGAGCACCTTGACCGCCGCGCGGACGACGGTGGCCAGTTCGGACGTCACGCGTTCGGCGTTCTCCGGCTGCGAAAGCCAGCCTCCGAGACGCTTCGAGACCTCGACCCGGCTCAGCTTCTCGCGGATCACGGACTCGGACAGGAAGTTCGACCCGACGAAGTCACCGAGGCTGCTGCCCAGGGCGTCCTTCTTGTTCGGGATGATCGCGGTGTGCGGGATCTTGATCCGCAGGGGATGCCGGAACAGCGCCGTCACCGCGAACCAGTCGGCGAGCGCGCCGACCATCCCGGCTTCGGCGCCGGCGCGGACATAGCCGACCCATCCCGGCCAGCCGGCGGACTGCGCCCAGCTCGCGAGCAGGAACAGCACGGTCGCACCGAGCAGGAACGACAGTGCGACCATTTTCATCTTGCGCAGGCCGCGGCGCTTTTCCTCCTCGGCGGCGAGTCCACCTGGCGGATCTGCGGGGGTCACCTTGGCGGGCGTCAGTTGCTCCACGTGCCCATTGTCCGTGAGGATGGCTGATCGTGCGCGAACCTGTCCTCGTCCCCCGCCTCCAGCCCTTCACGTCGACCATCTTCGCGGAGATGACGGCCCTGGCCGTACGGCACGAAGCCGTCAACCTCGGCCAGGGTTTTCCCGACACCGACGGGCCCTCCGGAATGCTCGACGCCGCCAAGAACGCCCTGTTCGGCGGGGCGAACCAGTATCCGCCCGGGCCCGGACGGCCGGAGCTGCGCGCGGCGATCGCGCGCCACCGGCTCCGTTACGGCACCGAATACGACCCGGACACCGAGATCCTCGTCACCGCCGGGGCGACCGAGGCCATCGCGGCCTCGCTGATCGCGCTCACGCAGCAAGGCGACGAGGTCATCGTCATCGAGCCGTACTACGACTCGTACGCGGCCGCCGTCGCCATGGCCGGCGCGGAACGCCGCGTCGTCGGCCTGGTGGAACGCGACGGCCGGTTCGCGCTGGACATCGAGGGCCTGCGTGCCGCGGTGACCTCGCGGACCAGGGCGATCCTGGTCAACTCGCCGCACAACCCCACCGGCACCGTGTTCACGCGGGCCGAACTGGAAGCGGTGGCGGCGCTCTGCGTGACCCACGATCTGATCGCGATCACCGACGAGGTGTACGAGCACCTGGTGTTCGACGACGCCGAGCACCTCCCGCTGGCGACCCTGCCCGGTATGCGCGAGCGGACCGTCTCGATCTCCAGCGCGGGCAAGACGTTCAACTGCACCGGCTGGAAGATCGGCTGGGTCTGCGCGAGCCCCGAACTGGTCGCGGCGGTGAAAGCGGCGAAGCAGTTCATCACGTTCGTCTCGGGCGGGCCATTGCAACCGGCGGTCGCCCACGCCCTGGATCACGAGCTGCCGTGGGCCGAGGAACTGCGCAAAAGCCTGCAGGGCAAGCGGGACAGGCTCGCCGACGGCCTCGCCGAAGCCGGTTTCGCCGTCCGTCCGACCGCCGGGACGTACTTCATCTGCGCCGACGTCCGTCCGCTCGGCTTCACCGACGCCGCCGAACTCGCGTGGGAACTCCCCGAACGAGTGGGGGTGGCGGCCGTGCCCGTAAAGGTGTTCACCGATCACCCGGAAGAGTGGAAACACCTGCTGCGGTTCGCGTTCTGCAAACGCAACGAAGTCATCGACGAAGCGGTCACTCGTCTGCGCGACCTCCGCTGAAGGGTCAGATGTCCGTCAGGCCCAGCCGCCCGTTTCGAGCGTGCGCCTGAGCCGGTCGAAGCACCGTCTTCGGAGCCTGCCGACACTGGCCGGGCTGATCCCCAACTCCCCCGCGAGTTGCATGTAGGTCAGCTCCGGCCGGTGCGCGAGCAGCCACATCAGCCGCCGATGCCTTTCCGGCAGCCGGCCGACCGCCGCCCAGAGCGCGCGGTCGCGTTCGGCCCGGACGACGTCGGCCTCCGGGGTCGCTTCCGGGTCTGGCGGCGGCAGCGACGTTTCGCGCCTGTTCCTGGTGATCAACCGGAGCGCGCGACGTCGTGCGGTGGTGATCAGCCAAGCCCGGAGCTTCGTTTCGTCACGCAAGGCGCCCGGCACGCGAAGCAGTTCGAGCCACGCCTCCTGACAGACGTCCCGAGCATCGGCGTCGCCCAGCCGATAGGCCTTCAGCGCGCTGAGCACCGCCGCGGACAACGCGTTCACATCCCACATCGCGGACCATCCCCTCTCGGCGGCTTGCCTTCGCCGCGTCGATCACCGAACGCCACTTCGACGCCACGCACCGCAGCAGGGATCCGGAAAAGGTCAGGTCACCGAGGATTTGAGTAGTTCCACGTGTGCCCGGATGGCCGCCCGGCACATACCCAGAGTGATCAACTTCAGTACTCCATGCACCGGAGCCGGTTGCGTCGTTCCGCCTAACGGGCTGGATCCGAGGCGGCAGAGGTGAAACACTCCCCTCCGGTGCTAGAACTGGTGCAGCCCCGGGGGAACTGCGACCTGGCCGGAAAGACCCCAAGCAAGATCGAACTCACGCGGAGAACGTGGGTTTCAGGCGCGGACGGTGGTGATTGCTGTGAGTGGTCCGGCAGTCGTGCACCGTCGCGGCCTCCCGCTGCCGAAGCCCGCCGCACGAATCCTGTTCGCGGGCGGGCTCGCGATCACCGGTTGGCTCCTCGGCGCCGTCCTCAGCACTCCGGCTTCGGCCGGCGAGCAGCCTTCCATCGCGCCCGAGACGGCCGTGGTCCAGCCCGTGCCCGACAAAGAAAGCGACTCCGGGAAAGCGACTACTCCGGATGAGTCCACTTCGGACTCCGGCGGCGTCGAGGCGACAAAGCCCGTCGAGAGTCCATCCGAAACAGAGCCCGAGGCTCCCGCCAAGAGCGAAGAACCCGAGACCGTCGTCGAGGACAAGGCCGTTTCGAGCGCGAGTTCCGTCGAGAAGTCGAGTACTTCTTCGGAACCGGCCAAGAAATCCGCCAAGACCGCGAAGCCGCAGGGCGGCAACGGCCTGCTGGGTGGCCTGATCGGCTCGGTCCTCGACGTCGTGACCACCACGGTCGGCGGCGTCGTCGAGACCGTCGGCGGTGTCGTCGGCGGAATCGGCGAACACGTGGTCGCGCCGATCATCACGCCCGCCCCGTGCGACCCGGACAAGCCGGTGATCCTGCCGGGCGTCGGCGACGTACTCGACCCCGTTTTCGGCGGCGGCTCCGGCGAGTCGGCGGGCGGCTCGGTCACCGTCACCGTCCCGGCCAAGAACGTCGTACCGAGCGCGCCCGCGCCGGTCACCCCGGCTCCGGCTCCGGTCGTCCCGGCCGAAGCCCCGGCACCGGTCCAGCACCACCGCGTCTCGCTGCCCACGCGGGTCCAGCTCGACGACCAGCTCGCTCCGGCCGCACCCGTCGAGTCCGACACGCACGCGTCTCCGGACGGCGGCGGTTCGGGCGGCGGCGGTGGCCTGCCGAGTGCCCCGGTGGCCCCGCTCGCGCCCACGACGAGCGCGAGCCCCGGGCACGACAACTCCGGCGGCGGCCGCGGGCCGCTCGCCGTGCTCGACTCCGGAATGCCCGCCACGCAGCTGAAACTCCTCGGAACCGGCTGCGACCACGAAGGCGAACGCACCGGACGGGAAGCCGCGCTTCCCACCACCTCCCCTGACTGACCTGACCGGGTCGCCAGGGAGAACCACGTCCAAACCAAGATCAACTTCGGTTTTCGACGTCTTGTGAAGTCCCTGGCCTAGCCGCGTTTCTGCCTGCCCGACTCTTTAAAGGGCACGAGCCAGGTTTCGCCACTCAAGGGGCAATCCATGCGTACCCATCTGTTTCTTCCCGAACGGCCGACCGCGCCCGGCCGGTTCGGATCCCGGCCCCGGCGCCGCGCTGCCCCTGTGGCGCCGGGACCAGCACCGGGTGGACTTCGGAGGCTTCTGCTCACCGCGCCGAGCAGGAGTCGCGCTTTCCCGAAGACCGCCTGAGCCGCAGGCGGTTCCCGGCACGTCGAGGGGCTGTGCCGGGTAACCGCCGCGGTGCCCGTTCCGAAGTCTCGATCTCGGAGCGGGCCGGATAGCCGGTGCGCTGAGCGTGCGGCGCCGATGCCCTCCCTGGAGCATCGGCCGCCCCGCCGGCGCACCGGCTATTTCCGTTTCCACGCCCGTTTCACGCCGCGTTTCGTCCTCTAGTTGCGTTAGTTGCACCTGCAACTAACGCAACTAGAGGACGAAACGCGGGGGTAGTGCGGGGTCAGGTGACCTGGACGGCGGCCGGAGCGGCCGTGACCGGACCGGCGGTGACCGAAGCGGCGGCCGTGCCCAGCCGCCGCACCGCCTCGAAAAGCCGGTCGGCCGGGAGCGCGTACGGCAACCGCAGCCACCGCTCCAGTCCTCCGTGGACACCGAACCGCGAGCCCGGCGCCACCTGCACCCCGTGACTCGCCGCCGCGACGGCCAGCCGCGTACTCATCGGCTCCGGCAGACGGCACCACAGCGAAAGCCCGCCCCGCGGCACGGTGAACGTCCACTCCGGGCAGTACCAGTTCAGCGCCCCGGTCAGCGCGTCACGCAGGGCCAGCGCCTCCTCGCGACGGTGCGCCAGCGCGGCGCCGCCGTCGTCGAGCAGTTCGGCGAGGACGAGTTGCTCGAACACCGGAGAACCCAGGTCGACGGCGAACCGGGCCGCGACCAGCCTGCCGATGACGTCCTCCGAAGCGCGGATCCAGCCGAGCCGCAGCCCGGCCCAATGCGACTTCGACGCCGAACCGATCGTGATGCCGAGATCCCCCGCGTAGGCGCCCAGCGGTAGCGGCCCGTCCACCGGGTCGCCTTCAAGATCCAGCTCCACCAACGTTTCGTCGATGATCGCGGGGGTCCGCGCCCGGCTCAGCGCGGCCGCGAGCCGCTCACGGCCCTCGGTGTCCAGGCGGAGACCGGTCGGGTTCTGGAAGTCCACGACGAAGTACGCGAGCCTCGGCGCCGACTGCCGCAGCGCGGCCTCGATCCCGACGACGTCCCAGCCGGTGGCCGGGTCCAGCGACACCGGGACCGGGATGGCGTGCGCGGCGCCGATGGCTTCGAGTGCGTTCGGGTACGTCGGCTGCTCGACCAGCACCCGGTCGCCGGGGCCGACCAGCATGCGCAGGACCTGCACGAACGCGTGATGCGCACCATTGGTGATCATCACCTGATCGGCGTTGGTCGGCAGGCCGCGTTCGGTGTAGCGGCGGGCGATCCGCTCGCGCAGGATCTCGAGGCCACGGACGTGGTAGCCGTTCGCGCCGAGGTGGTCCACCAGGGCACGCCGGGCAGCGTCGACCGCAGGGACCAGGCCCGGAATGGCGGGCGGGCAGGCCTGGGCGAGGTCGATGAGGTCCTCTCCGGACGCCAGGAACGGCTCGCGGCCCTGGCCGCCGGGCGAGGCGATCCACGAACCGGCCCCGCGACGGCTGGCGACCAGCCCGTCGGCCCGCAGTTTGTCCAGTGACGCCCCGATCAGCGTGCGGCTGACCTCGAGGGCGTCGGCGAGTTCCCGCTCGGCAGGCAGCTTCGTGCCGAGCGGGAGCCTGCCGTCGAGGACCAGCAGTTCGACGGCCGCCGCGAGGTCCACGGCACCGTGTCGAGAACCACTTTGACGCCAGGTTCCCAGCAAAGTGGCCAATTTTTGCCCCGAAACGCGTCCAGTCAGCGGGATCAGCGGTTCCATAAGACCAATTATTGCAAATTGGTCATGGTCAAGGTAGCCACTTACACCTGATAGTGCAGTAGTGGCACAAACACTCGACCTCAAGCCCGTCGGCATCTCCCACGACACGACGCGTCGCTCGATTCAGCTCGTCGCCGGGCTCGCCCTCTACGGCGGCAGCATGGCCATGCTGACCAGGGCGGGCCTCGGTCTCGACCCGTGGGACGTGCTCCACGAGGGCCTGATGAAGATCACCGGGCTCACCTTCGGCACCGTCACGGCGATCGCGTCGGTCGTGGTGCTCCTGCTGTGGATCCCCCTGAAGCAGCGCCCCGGCATCGGCACCGTGGCCAACATCGTGATCATCTCGCTCACCGTCGACTTCGTACGGATCTTCCTGCCCGATCAGCATGTGCTCGGCTGGCAGATCTTCAACCTCGTCGCCGGTGTGGTGCTCAACGGGCTGGCGGCCGCGATCTACGTCGGCGCCCGGCTCGGCCCCGGCCCGCGCGACGGGCTGATGACCGGCTTCGCGGCCCGCACCGGCAAGTCGATCCGCCTCGTCCGCACCCTGATCGAGATCACCGTGCTCGCCGGCGGCTGGCTGCTCGGCGGCACGGTGGGCCTCGGCACGGTCCTCTACGCACTCGCGATCGGACCGCTCACGCAGGCGTTCCTGCCACTGGTCGTCTGGCGCGAACGCGAACGCGCCTAGCTGGCCTCGTGAGTGGCAATGGGGTTAGAGCAGACCGCGATTTGTATACCTGCGGCCGGGGACGGCGTTCCGCATGGCCACGAGGCTGACGATGAAGGAATTGGGACACTCGACGTCCCAATTCCTTCATCGTCGTCTGGCGGTCTGTCGGGGCGTGCCGCCAGGCTCGGCGGCACACGACAGCTCTCAACCACTGCCACGTCGCGAAAGCCAAGCCCGTGGTCGCCCGCGTTTGGTCCACTACTTACGTTCGCCTGCGGTCGCGAGTGGGGACGATTTGGGACGTTGGACGGCCCGAATCCTCCCCACTCAACTGTGTGGCTCCGGCACCCCGACCGGCAGACGCCACCTCACGACCCAGCTAGCTGGCCTCGCGGCGTTCCAGCAGGCGACGGACGGCGAGGTAGTCGATCCCCCGCTGGGCGAGGACGTCGGCGGCCACGCCGGGAAGCGAGGTCAGCGCGAGCAGGACGTGCTCCCCCTCGATGCGCTTGTCCCCGACGTCGATGGCTTCGCGAAGGCTCTTCTCCAGTACCTTCTTCGCCTCCGCCGTGAAGGGCCGGTGACCGCGTCCGCTCCGGCGCCCGCCGGTCAGCGCGCCCTCGCCGTGGGTCTGCTCGACCCGTTCGACGATGTGCTCGACGTCGATGCCGAAGCCGCTCAGGGCTTGGACATCGGCGTCGCTCATCCCGCCCCGTCGGCGTACGCGCCGGAGGTCGTCGGCCAGTTCGTCGGGCGGGCAGCCCAGTGTGGTGAGCACGGTGGTGTTGCCGGAGAGCGACGTCAGCAGGTGCAGCGGGTCGACGTTCGCGGACCCGTCGTCCGACGCGGCGCGCTGTGCCCCGATGACGACTTCGCGGGCTTCGGTGCTGAAGCGTTCGAACATCAATGCCTCCCGTACTTCTTGTGCACCGCTTGCCTGCTGACCCCGAGCTCGGCGGCGATTTCCTGCCAGGACCAGCCGTGCACCCGCGCGCTGCGGACCTGCACGGTCTCGAGTTGTTCCAACAGCCGGCGCAGGGCGGCGACGGCGCGCAACCCCACGCGGGGGTCCCGATCACCCGCTCGCGCGGCCAAGTCTGTCGCTTCGGTCATGACGTCAACCTACGTTGACATTGGGAAGCTGTCAACGCCGGTTGACAGTTAGGGTGCGGGCATGGCGGAAATCGAGGTGGCGGAGAGGGATGGAGTCGGCGCGGATGGGTTACCACGCCCCACCGAAGACCACGTCGCCGTGCTCGGCAACGCCGTCGTCGTCCTCGACGGGGCGACGTCGCCGCATCCGGATCTCCCGTCCGGCGGCTGGTATGCGAGCCGGCTCGTGAACAGCCTGTCGAAGGCGCTGAGCGCGGAACCCCAGGCTGATCTGGCGATCCTGCTGGCCGAGTCCATCGCCGAGGTCGCACGGCGCGAAGGCCTCGAACCGGGGCGTTCGCCGTCGAGCACGGTCGCGATGGCGCGCTGGACCGAAGACCGGGTCGATGGCCTGGTGCTCGCGGACAGCCCGATCATCGCTTTCGGGCCGTCCGGCGCAGACCCGCTCACCGACGACAGGCTGGTCTCACTGCGCGACGGCGGCCAGCTCCGCACCGGCGCCGACGTCCGCGCGAAACGCAACGCGCCGGACGGCTTCTGGGTCGCCGAAGCGGAACCGAGGGCCGCCGTCGAGGCCGTGCGCCGCAGCTGGCCGCGCTCGGAGGTCGAGGCCTTGCTGCTGGCGACCGACGGCGTCGCGATCGGAGTCGACGAGTACGGCCTGTTCGACTGGCCGGAAGTCCTGGCCATCAGCCGGAAACGTGGTCCGGACGCGGTGCTCGACGCGGTGCGCACGGCCGAGAAACAGGACCCGGACGGCGAACGCTGGCCCCGTGCGAAACGCCACGATGACCAGCTCTTGGTACAGGTCGAGTTCGGGGTAGCCCCAGGGTAAAACCGGGGGCTTCCCGGATCGAGAATCCGCGGCCGCCCGAGCACGCTGAACGCATGACGTTCCCTGGGGAGAGTTCGCGCGGCAGACCGTGGCTGATCGCCGCGGCGGCGGCGATCGGCTGGGCCTTGTTCACCATGGTGGTGCTGCACCTGATCAGCTCACGCGATCCGGTGTTCGACACGTTGTCGAGCTACGCCTACGTCGACCGTGGCACCGGCATGCTGGGCGCCAGTGTGCTTTCGCTGTCCGTCGGCTCGCTCATGGCGCTCGGCGCGCTGCACGCGGCCGGGATCTCCCTGAGCCGCACGACGAAACTGCTGTTCGTGCTGTGGTCGCTCGGGCTGGCCGCCGCCGCCATCTTCCCCGCGAGTTACCCCGAATACCCGGACCCGATCAGCGGCGAGATCCACCTGTACGCGTGCCTGATCGCCTTCCTGAGCCTGCCGGCGGCCGGTTTCGCCCTGCGGGACAACCTGCGCGGCACCCCCGCGGCCAAGCTGGTCGGACGCCTGGCCTGGGGCAGCGCGATCGGTCTGGTCGTCTTCGGTCTCAGCTTCATCTTCGTGCGGCTGAGCGACATCCCGTTCTTCATGACGCTGACGGACATCGTCCCGGTCGGCGTCGCGCAACGGCTTTCGCTGGTCGCGCACGTGATCCTGATCGGCGGGATGCTGAAGGTCGCCTCAGCCGCTCACCGCGTCCGTGAATTCCGGGGCGTAACCGTAGAGGCCGGGCAGCCCGCCCGTGTGCAGGAAAACAACGTGCTCGCCGGCCGCGAACTGGCCTTCGGCCGCCCAGCGGACCAGGGCGGCGCCCACTTTGCCGGTGTACACGGGATCGAGCGCGATCCCTTCCGTGCGACCGAAAAGCCGCACCGCGTCCCAGGTCTCGGCGGTCGGGATGCCATAGCCGGGGCCGATCGTGCCGTCGGTGATATGCAGTCCGTCCAGTGACGGCGGTTCGCTCCCGAGCAGTCCCGCGGCCGCCACGGTGAGGTCGGCCAGGTTGTCCAGGGCCTCGTCCACCGGATGGCTGACGCAGGCGATGTCCAGGGTCAGCCAGTCGTAGGGAGCCGTCCCGACGACGAGCCCGGCCGACGTCCCGCCGCTGGCGTGCGGGGCGATCACCCTGGCCCGGGTGATACCACGTTCGGTCAGTTGCGCGGCGAGTTCCTGTGCGGCGGCGACGTACCCCAGCGCGCCGACGCCGTCCGAACCGCCGACCGGGAAGGTGGCCACCTTCCGGCCCTCGACCTCGGCTTCGGTGATCAGCCGGTCGTAGGTCCGGCCGGTCTCCAGGCCGTCGGCACAGATGTGCACGTTGGCCCCGAAGAGGTGATCGAGCGCGACGTTGCCCGACCGCTCGTACGCGTCGCCGTCGCGAGGGACCTTCGCGGTGAGCACGAGTTCGCAGCGCAGCCCGAGTTTCGCGCACGCCGCGGCCGTCTGGCGGCCGTGGTTGGTCTGGAGCGCGCCGAAGGTGATCACCGTGTCGGCGCCGGCCGTGATCGCCGCGCCGAGCAGGAACTCGAGTTTGCGCAGTTTGTTGCCGCCGATCCCGAGCGGATGCACGTCGTCGCGCTTCAGCAGCAGGTTCGGGATGCCGAGGGCCTCGCCCAAGCGGGGTGCCGCGTGCAGCGGTGTCGGGGAGCCGCCGAGGTCGACGCGAGGGAAGCGATCGAGGTTCATGCGGGCCACGTAACCACACCGAAGCGGCCTCAGTCGTGCGGCCGTGCCCCTCGGCGCAACGCGTCCACAGTGGTCTCCGGTGAGGTGTTGAAGCAGAACACGATGCCGGGCACCGACGCGGCGAGCAGGTTCACGATCCGTTCGAACAGCAGGGTGTGCTCCGCCGCCATCCGCAGGCCCGCGCCGATCATCACGACTCGGACCGGGTGGGCCGCGACGCACTCGCGCACCTTCGCCTCCGCCTCGTCCGGGTCGGCGGAGACCTGGCACGGCACGATGTCGAATCCCGCCTCGCGCAGGTCCGCCTCGCCCGCGGCGATCCGGGCCGTCAGCGTTTTCTCGTCCAGGCCGGGGTAGCGGTTGTAGTCGAGGGCACTCGGGTGCAGCCCGAGCGAAAGAATGCCTGTCACCACGACACTGTCCCCTCTCGGTCGAAGAATCCACCGGTCGGGCCGTCCGGGCCGAGGCAGGCCAGCCGGACGATCGCGTCGGTGCCCTCGCTCACCGTCTGGAAGCCCGCGTGGCCGGTGAGGTCGGTCGCCGTATAGCCGGGATCGACGGCGTTGACCCGGATGCCGTCGAGCGCACGGGCGTACTGGACGGTGATCATGTTCAGGGCCGCTTTCGACGCCGGGTAGCCGAGTTGCGGCGGCACGAGCCCGAACCAGCGGGGGTCCTGGGCCACGGTGAAGGAGCCCATCCCGCTGGACACCATCACGATCCTGGGCTGCTCGGCGTTGCGCAGCAACGGAAGAAAGGCGGTGGTCACGCGGACGGGGCCGAGCACGTTCACCTCGAACACCTCCCTCAGTGACGCCGCCCTGGTGTCCCCCGGCGGGGTCGCCGGGGCACCGACGCCCGCGTTGTTCACGAGCACGTCCAGCCGGCCCACTTCCGTCTTCACCCTGTCCGCGGCCGCCTCGACGGACTCGTCGGAGGCCACGTCGAGCGGGACGAACCGCACGTCCAGCCCCTCCTCGGCCAGTTCCGCCACCGCCACGCCGCCGCGTTCCGGGTCGCGGGCCGCCAGGAACACGTCCCAGCCCAGGGCCGAGAGCCGGCGCACCGTCTCTCGGCCCAACCCCTTGTTCGCCCCGGTGACCAGGGCGGTCGTCGTCGCCATGGCCGTAGCCTCGCCGTTCGCCCGGCCGGGTGCCAGGACCGCTGACGCCTGGGATCGCCGGTACCACCCCGAGCGGCCGCCCGTCCGGCAGGATGGTGTGTGTGGACAAAGCCGAACTGGCCACCGTGCTGCGCACCGCGCGGGCCCGGCTCAAGCCCGCCGACGTCGGCCTGCCCGCCGGCCCACGCAGGCAGGTACCGGGGCTGCGCCGCGAGGAGGTCGCTCAGCTCGCGGGCCTCGGCGTCGACTATGTGATCCGGCTGGAGCAGAGCCGGGGCCCCCAGCCCTCGGCACAGGTGCTCGGCGCACTGGCCAGGGCGCTGCGGCTCAGTGACGACGACCGCGACATGCTGTTCCGGTTCGCCGGTACCGCACCCCCGCAGGCCGGCCGGGTCCCGATGCTGGTCCGGCCCAGCGTGCTTCGGCTGCTCGATCGGATGTCGGACCTCCCCGCGCTCGTCCTGTCGGCCAAGTCCGATGTGCTCGCCTGGAATCCCTTGGCCGCCGCACTGTTCGGCGACTTCACCACGCGGCCGCCCGCGCGACGCAACCTCATCCGGCAGCGGTTTCTCGACCCCGGCCGCATCACGCAGTCAGCCGACACGGACTCGGCCGCAGACTGCGTCGCCTGCCTGCGGACCGCGCAGGCCCGCTACCCGCGCGATCCCGACCTCATCCGCCTCATCGCGGACCTGCGCACCGGCAGCGCACGGTTCGACAGCCTGTGGCAGGCCGGACGCTCCGGGCGGCTGCGGGCCGGCAGCCCGACCCTCGATCACCCGGAACTCGGCAGGCTCACCCTCGACTGCGATGTCCTCCTGGTGCCGGAGGCCGACCAGACCGTCCTGGTCTATTCGGCCGCGGCGGGCTCACCCGAGGCGTCGGCGCTGGAGCTGCTCCGCGTCACCGGCCTCGAACAGTTCACCTACTGACACACCGAAACCGCACGATCGAGAAGGAGCACCAGAGGCTACCCGGTGGTATTGTTCGTTCGAACGAACGAGAAGCGCAGGGGGAGCCATGACCATCTCGAAACCGGACCTCGCGTTCACCGGCCTCGCGGAACAGGCCGCGCTCCTCGCCAGTGGCGCGACCACTTCCGTCGAACTCACCAGGTTGGCGCTGGAACGTGCCGAAGCCAGCCAGCCGACCCTCAACGCCTTCAAGTGCCTTCGCCACGAAGAGGCACTACGCGAGGCCGAGGACGCCGATCGGCGCCTCGCCGACGGTGAGACCGCTCCCCTGCTCGGCGTCCCCACGGCGATCAAGGACGACCTCGACGTCACCGGGCTGCCCACGGCGTTCGGCTGCGAAGGCGACTTCTCCGCCGCGACGATGGACTCCCCCGCCGTCGCCGCGCTCCGCGGGGCGGGCGCGGTGCTCATCGGCAAGACCAACACCCCCGAACTCGGCCAGTGGCCGTTCACCGAAGGCCCGGCGTTCGGCGCGACCCGCAATCCGTGGGACACCGAACGCACCCCGGGCGGTTCCTCAGGCGGCGCGGCGGCGGCCATCGCGTCGGGGGTGATCGCCGCCGCGCTGGGTTCCGACGGGGCCGGGTCGATCCGGATCCCCGCCGCGTGGACCGATCTGGTCGGCATCAAGCCGCAGCGCGGCCGCATCCCGACCGAACGCGAGCTCTTCCACGGCCTGACCGTGGTCGGCCCGCTCGCGCGCACCGTCGGCGACGCGGCCCTGCTGCTCGACGTCGCCGCCGGGACCGGCACCGCCTTCCAGGCCGCCGCCCGCCGCGAGCCGGGCCGGATGCGCATCGGGCTGTCCACCCGGATCCCTTTCACCGCAACGAAGACCCGGCTCGACCCGGACGCGCACGCGGCCGTGATCCGGCTCGCGGAACGGTTCGCCGAACTCGGCCACGAGATCGTCGAGGTCGAACCGGACTACCGGCTGATCGGCCTCACCTTCCTGCCGCGCTCGCTCGTCGGCGTGCGCGACTGGTCCCGCCGCGTCCCCGACCAGGCCCGGCTCGACCCGCGCACGCGGGCCAACGCGCGGCAAGGCTCGGCGCTGGCCGGACCGGCGCTGCGCCTCTCCCGGGCGGTGGAACCGTTGCTGCAACGGCAGATCGGCTCGGTGTTCGGCCGGGTCGACGTCGTGCTGACCCCGACGACCGCGACCCCGCCACCGCGGATCGGCACGTTCGACAAGCTCACCGGCTGGCAGACCGACCAGGCCATGATCGCCGCGTGCCCCTACGCTTGGCCGTGGAACGTGCTGGGCTGGCCGGGGGTCAACGTGCCCGCGGGGCTGAGCCCGGACGGACTGCCGCTCGGCGGACAGTTGCTCGGCCCCTCGCACTCCGAGGAGCGGCTGATCTCGCTGGCCGCGCAACTGGAAGAGGTCGAACGGTGGCAGGACCGCAAGCCCGAGACCGCTTGGTGAGCACCCGCGAGACCGTCCTCCACGCCGCGCTCAAAGTGGTCGGGGAGCAAGGGGTCGGCGGGCTGACCAACCGCCGGATCGCGGCCGCTGCCGGGGTCTCGCTCGGCACACTGACCTACCACTTCCCCAGCCAGACCGCGTTGCTGCGCGAGGCGATGCTGCTGTTCGTCGAGGAAGAGACGTCGAAGCTCACCGGGTTCGTCGACGACTACCGCGAGCAAGGGCTGAGCATCGAGCAGGCGGCGTCGGTGGTCGAGCAGGTCATCGCGCAACTCCCCTTCGGCACCGACGAACTCGGCGCGCACGAGTTGTACCTGCAGGCGGCGCGCGACCCGGAACTCCAGGACGCCGCCTCCCGCTGTTTCGCCGCCTACGACGAACTCGCGCTGGTGATCCTGCGGACGCTGGGCGTCCCGTCGCCGGAGCGGCTGACCGGTCCGGTGGTGGCGCTGATCGCCGGGCTGCAGTTGCGCCGGCTCGCCACCGGCGACGACGGTGTCCCGGTAGCGATGTCGTTGATGATGCTCATCCGCGGCGCGTCATGAACGGTCCGCCGATCGTCAAGGGGACGGCGGCGTGGAGGTACTTCGGGGACTTCCGGGCCGGGCTTCTGGCCGGTCAGGTACTGGTGCTGCAGGTCGCGCATCCGGTCGTCGCGGCCGGCGTGCGGGATCACTCCGATTACGTCGAGGATCCGTGGACGCGGCTGATGCGCACGGCGGCGTCGCTGTCCATTTACATCTACGGTGGCGCGGAAGGCGCCCGGTACGAGGCCGACCGGTTGCGCGCACTGCACAAGGCGTTCACCGGCGTCCGCGCCGACGGCCTCCGGTACAGCGCGCTGAACCCGCGGGCCTACGCCTGGGTGCACGCGACGCTCGTCATGGTTCCCGTTGACACGCAACGGTTCTACGGCAAGCCGCTGACCAGGCCCGAGCTGGACGAGTACTACGCGCAGATGTGCGACGTCGGACGGCTTCTCGGCCTGCGCGAGCAAGACCTGCCGGGCACGTGGCCGGACTTCGAGCGGTACTACGCGGAAATGCTCGACGGGTTCGGTCCGAACGAGACGATCTCGACGCTGTTCGAGACGATCCGGACGGTGAAGAAACCGTGGCGGTGGCTGCCCGAGCGACGGTGGTCGCGCTTGCGGCACTGGCAGTATCTGGGGCAGATGTTCGTCATCCGGGGCACGCTGCCGCCCGCGCTGCGCGACCGCCTCGGTCTACAGTGGACAGACCGGGATCAGTGGCGGTTCGATCGTTTTCGTGCGGTGGTGCGGCTTTTCGGCGCGTTGGTGCCGACGACCCTCCGCTCCTCGCTCGTGCGACGGATCGGGCGTCTCAATGTCTGGTTCCGCGCCCATCCCCGCGCGTACCGCTTCCTCGGCGGCACCGCCGGCCCCGGAAGCTCCCGCAATTAGAGGACTACTTACGCAGGGCAGTGCGGCGTGCTCCGGCCAGCAGGAGGACGGCGGCGATCAGCAGGAGCAGCAACGGCGAAAGTCCGGAAAGGACGGTACCCACCACGGCCCATGCCGCCACGCTCCAGGCGATGAACGGCGGCGGCGTGAGACCACGGCGATCCAGCCACAGGACGATCACTCCGACCAGGAGCAGCGGCAGGCCGAAGCTGTACAGCGTGTACCAGAACGCGGCGGCGGGGTGGCTCATCGCGACGGGGTCGTTGTTCGGCGCCTCCCACAATGCCCAGGCGAACCAGCTTCCGGCGTGCCGCGGGGCCGTCTCCACCAGGGCCCCCACCGTGTGGCCCAGTCCGCACAGCACGATGATCCATCCGGCCGACTTGATCATTCGAGATCCCGCCCCTCCAGTTATACGGTTGCGTACAACAAGGAGACTAGACCGGTTGTACGGTACCGTACAACCAAGGAAAGGTGAGGTAGAGGACACATGGGAGCACTGCGCACCCCGCGCGAGAAATGGGTCGAAGAGGGACTGCGGGCGTTGGCCGCGGGCGGGGTGGACGCCGTGCGTGTCGAAGCGATGGCCAAATCCCTCAGCGTGACGAAGGGCGGGTTCTACGGCTACTTCGCCGACCGGAACGCGCTACTGGCCGCGATGCTGGACACCTGGGAACAAGAGTGTGTCGACGACGTCTTCGAACGGATCGAGCAAGAAGGCGGCGACATCCTGGACAAGGTCCGGCTGGCCGGACAGCTCACCTTTTCCGGCGACCGCCTGCTCCCCATCGACCTGGCCGTCCGCGACTGGGCCCGTCGCGATCCGGAGGTCGCCGAGCGACTGCGCCGCGTGGACAACCGGCGTATGCAGCTCCTGCGTGACGCGATCAGCACGTTCTGCCCCGACCCGGACGAGGTGGAGGCCCGCAGCCTGCTCGCCTTCTGCATGGCCATCGGCAGTCACTTCCTCGCCGCCGACCATCCCGCCCACAGCCGAGACCAGGTCAAGGCCCTCGCCGGCCGGTTCATCCTCACCCCCACCCCCGAGGCGGGACCCCAACCGGGGTAAGGGCCGTGATCCCCTTTACGGGGGACCTCGGTTCACTCCGCGCCGTGACGCTTTCCCCGGGCCCGGTCGTTAACTTCAGGCGGGATGGGGAATTCACCGAGGGGGCGGCGCGCGGCGCCGTTGGTCATCGCTCGCGTACTCGTGCTTTGTGCGCTGGCCGCATTCGTCATGGGCGGGACGGCGCACGCCGACGGGGTGTCGAGCGGAGCCGACGTCCAGGTCGCGCAGACGCTCGGCACCCGTGATCTCACCGTCGTGCTGCGGCGGATGGACATCGCGCCCGGTCCGCTGCACGTCGACGTCGTCACACATGCCGGGAGCGCGCCCGGAACGCTGAAACTGCGCGCTTCCACCGCGGGAACGACGTTTTCCGAGACCACGATCCAGCTGGGCGGAAAACCCGGCGCCTACGCGGGATTGCTGCGGGTCGACCAGCCAGGCCCGTGGGAACTCGGCCTCGACGACGGGACGGACACCGCGTCGATCCCGTTCATCGTCCCCGCCAGGGTCATTCCTCCTTGGGAGAAGGCGACTTTCGGCGGGTTCGTCGGCGCGGGCGTGTTCCTGGTCATCGGGCTCGTCGTCGCGATGCGCGTCCGGCGGCCACAGCTCGCGCTGATCCCGGCGGGTGGCATGGTCGCCGCGCTCGCCGTCGCGATCACCGGGGCGATGCTCTCCGCGTCGACCCCGCCGCCGCCCGCGCCGGGCGCCGCGCTGGATCCGACGATCGGCAACATCGAGGATCCATACGCGAACGCGCAGATGTCCACAGTGGACTTCTCGCGGCCGCCGGTGAACCTGGCGGTGCGCTCGCCGAGTGCGCGTTCGGGGGCGCTCGCCGACGTCCGGCTCGCCGTCACCGACGGCGCGACCGGCCGCCCTGTCGACGACCTTCTGGTGCACGACAACGCTTTGATCCATCTCGTCGTCATCTCGCCGACGGGCAGGCTCTGGCATCTGCACCCGGCGCGCGTCGGCCCCGGCGACTACCGCGTGAAGTTCACGCCGCCCGAGGCCGGGACTTACGCCGTCGCCGCGGAACTGGCGCGGCGGGGCGGTGGCGTGCAACTGGTCCGCGCGACGCTGCCGGTCACCGCCGGCACCGATTCCCCCGCCGATCCTGTCCCCGCAGGCGCGGGCGAGCGCGTCGTCAACGGCTCACCGGTCGGCATCGACATCAAGCCCGGCACGCCGACGACGATCACCGCGCGGTTCGGCAAGGCGGATCTCCAACCGTGGCTGGGCATGCTCGGCCATCTGATCGTCGTCGGCCCGATAACCGACGACCGCCAGGTCGGCGCGGATGCCGCTGCCGCGCCGACCTGGGCCCACGTCCACTCGATGATCCCGCAATCGCCTGGTATGCCGGGGAAACCGGACGAGACCGTCGCCGCTTACGGGCCGGACGTTCCGTTCACCTACACCTTCGCCGCACCCGGCAGGTACCGGATCTGGCTGCAGGCCGAACGCGACTTCACCGTGATGACCGTGCCCATTCAGCTCGAAGTCCCACCGGAAGGGGCGCCGCAATGACCTCAACGCCGTCCACAGTGGACACTGAACGACGGAGACCGGTCCTGCTGATCTCGGTGGGCGCCGTGCTCGTGGCGGCGATGCTGGCCTGGCTGCTGTGGCCGTCCGGCGACGGCGGGGCGCAAGTCCAGCGCTCGACGCAAGGGCCTTACACGGTCGAGCTGTCGGTGACCGATCCGCACCAGGGCGGCAACGCCTTCGCGCTGACGGTCACCGGGGCCGCTCCGGACGTGGTCACCGTCGAACCCGTGATGCCGCAGATGGGACACGCGCTCGCCCCGTCGCCCGCGATCGCGGAGGCGCCCGGCCGGTACCGCACCGGCGACGTCCTCCTGCCGATGGCGGGTCAATGGGAGATCACCGTTTCACTGCGTGGGCCGTCCGGCGCCGCGCAGCACGTTTTTCCTTTGCTGGTCAAGTAAGAGAGGGAGGTCGGGGGGTATGGATCTCACCGCGGGAGGGGCGAGGGTCGCCTCGGTGGCACGAAGTGAACGCACCGGTCTCGTACCGGCGGGCACGGTGCTGGCGGGATCGGTGATCTCGCTGGTCGGGCTCACCTGGGATATCCAGTGGCACGGCGACGTCGGTCCGGACACGTTCTTCACGATGCCGCATCTGTTCCTGTATTCGGGCAGCGCGATCTCCGGGCTCGCGAGCCTGGTGGTCGTGCTGATGACCACGGCCGCGCGCCGGGCGGGCCGTCAGGTCGACGCCCGTGTCGGCGGTCGCGCGATCAACGTCTTCGGCCGGGTCTTCGCCGCACCGGCCGGTTATCTGGTGACCGGGACGGGCGCGGCGATGTTCCTGCTGTACGGCCTGTGGGACCAGTGGTGGCACGGCTTGTACGGCTTCGACGCGGTGATCGACTCGCCGCCGCATATCGGGCTGCTGCTGTCGATCACGTTGAGCATCATCGGCACGGTCATGGTGTTCGCGGCCGCACGGGAACACCGCTGGGGCACCAACGGTGTTGTCGGCAGCCTCGGCGTCCTGATCGCGTTCAGCACGGTCACCGTGCTCGGGCTGCAGCAGATCGACCTCGACATGGTCGACGTCATTTCCCTGGGTATCGCACTGCTTTCGGTGCTGCTGGTCTCGGCGGGAGCCGGGTTCCTGCGGCGGCCGGGCGGCGCCGCCTGGGTCGCCGCCTCGCTGGCGGTCATCCAGGCGATCACCTGGTGGTTCTCGCCGTGGGCCGCGGAGGCGTACGCGAGCGCCGTCGGCCTGCCGATGCGGGACTACATCGACGGCGTGCCCGCGATGCCCGCGCTGATGCCGATGGCACTGCTGCCGATCGCCCTCGTCCTCGAAGCGATCTACTTCGTTTCGCGGCGGCGCGACTGGGCAAACGGCCGGATTTCGGTGCTGGCGGGCGGTATCGGCGGGCTCCTGGTCGGCCTGACCATGCCGATCCAGAACGCCATCGTCTACGGCTCCGACTCCGTGGACTGGCCGATCGTGTTCGCGACGGCCGCGGTGGGCGCGGTGCTCGGGCTGCTCGGCGGCTTCGCCGGGTGGCGGTTCGGCGGGATGCTGCGGCTGCTGGCCCCGGCGAAGGGGGAACACGCGCATGCGTAAGACACTGCTGGCCTTGGCGGCGGCGATCGGGTTGCTGTTCGCGACCACACCGCCCGCGAACGCCTACGAACCGGTGAACATCGTGCATACCGAACGGGTGCAGGCCGGGCCGTACGGGATGACCATCGGGTTCAGCACCTGGCCGTTGCGTGCCATGCAGTCACTGGACTTCACGTTCATCCCGGACGACGGGATCGCCGCGAAGTCGGGCACGCTCGCGTTCGTCAATCCGGAGACCGGGCGGGTCGGCCGGGCCCAGCCGCTGGCGAAGCACCCGCGGAAGCTGGAGGTGTGGGGGCTGGACATCCGGTCGCTGGATACGCAGGGCTCGTGGGCGATCCGGTTCGCCCTCGACGGCCCCGCCGGTCCGGGTACCGGCGAGCTACGCGATCTGACGGTGCTGGAACAGCCGGGACCGCCGATGGCGGTGAGCTGGTCGATCAGCTTGATCCCGCTGATCGTCCTCGCCGTCCTGATCACCATCGCGTGGCGACGGACCCGGGGAAGGTTGCGCGGGAACGGGGTCATGCCCGTCGCGACGTGATTCGAGAGATCATCGGATGGCTCGCGTGTCCGGAAGGGCACGCGAGCCGTTCGTCATGGGCTGAGATCGAACTGGCCTGCTTTGACGGCCTTCACGAAGGCGTTCCACTCACCGGAATCGAAAACGAAGACAGGACTCTCGGCCAGTTTGGTGTCCCGTACCCCGACCAGGCCTTCCCTGCCCAGGTTGACCTCGACGCAGTTACCCCCGTTGGGTTCGCTCGCGAACGATTTCTCCCAAGCGGCGTCGTCGAACAGCGACACGGCCGTGGTCGGATCGTAATCCGCCGCCGATGGATAATCGGCCATTGGTCGTACCTCCGAACGTCTGTCGGGGGTGCGGGCCGCCACCAGCGCGAACCGTCACGTCCCCAGCTTCTCCCTGCCTCAACGGGACTATCCCGCACGGCCAAGTGGGTGATCAACTCTGCCCACCCTCGACATGAAGATTATTCCAGGAGTAGGATTAATCGCAGCGGCCGGGGCTCGGTTGTTGGTGAATCGCTTGCAGTATGCAAACAACTTGGCGGCGGAGGTCACCGGGTGGCATTCAGCGGAGGGTTTCGCCGGTTCGGCGGGTCATCGACGGCAGGTGACCGGCCCGAGCACCACCCCGCGGTTCATGCCCAGCATCGCCGACCTCGTGGGGGAGGATCAGCGTGATCATTCAGGACACCATGCCTGAGACGGTACTCGCCGTCGGCAGGCTCATGGCCGGAACGGCCGGCGAAAGCCGCCGCTCCGCGCATCTGTTCGACCTGCATTCCCGGGGCTCGCATCCCGAGTTCCTGCACGCCCGCTGCGGCGCGGCGATGCCGTACGACCACCTGGAATGGATCGCCGTCGGCTCGGGGATGCCCTGCGAGCGTTGTCTCGGCCTGGCCGGTTCGGCCGACCAGGCGCGGTTGCCGCGGCCGAGCCGGGGGGCGTGATCCGATGGCCGTCCGCCTCACCACGCTGCTCACCCGCCGTGAGGACGAACGCCTGACGCCGGAAAAACGCCGCAACATCGGACTGGAACTGCGTCAGCGCTTCGGATTCAGCCTCATCCAGGCGCCACTGCGCAAGCAGCCGCCGTGGAACTCCGAGGTCGACTTCCCGGAGCAGCGCACGCTGCGACAGCGGGATCTGATCAGGACCGGCCGGCCGTTCGAAGGTCAGTTCGAGTTGTCGCCCTTGATCGGGCATCTGACCGGCCGGGCCTGATTTTCGCTAAGGCTTGCGGCCCAGCCCGCCGAGCCCACCGGTGAAGGTCGGGTCGTCGGCGAACTTGTTGCTGGCCCGGGAAGCCGCTTCGTCCAGATGCCAGGCGGCCATCCAGTCGATGCCCGGTTCCACCATCTCCAGGCCGTCGAAGAAGGCGCCGAACTCCGCGCGGGTGCGCAGGTGGAACGGCGCGCTCGTCTTCTTGTACAGCTCCTGGACGTTCTCCCGGTTGTCGTTCTCCTTGCGGGTGACGCCGTCCTCGGTCAGATGCGAGGACAGGAAGTACGAACCCGACGGGAGCAGGTCGATGTAGCGCTTCACCATCTCGTGCACCGGTTCGTCCGGGCCGAGGAAGTACAGCAGGCCGACCATGACCAGCCCGATCGGCTGACGCGGGTCGAGCACGCCGGTCTCGAGGGCGCGCTTCCAGATGTCGGCCGGGTCCCGCACGTCACCCTGCAGGACCGCGTGGCGCCCGTGCAGCCCTTCGCGTTCCAGCAGCAGCTGGGAATGCGCGACGGCGACCGGTTCGATGTCGATGTAGACGACCCGCGTGTCCGGGTTGATCTCGCTCGCGATCTGGTGGACGTTGCCGACGGTGGGCACCCCGGAGCCGATGTCGAGGAACTGGGTGATGCCGTTGCGCGCCAGGTAGCCCACGCCGCGGCCGAGGAAGTCGCGCCCGACCCGGGCGAACGTCTTCACCTCCGGGAACTGCTTGAGCACCTGCGCGCCGAACTCGCGGTCGATGGCCCAGTTGGCCGTACCACCGAGGAACCAGTCGTAGACCCTGGCCACGTTGGGGCGTTCGAGGTCTACACCCTCGGGAGCCTCGGGGTCCTGCTGCGTCGTCATACCGTCACACCTCGTTAGGAGCGGGTTTGCGGGAGACCCCGCCGATGGCGCAGTTAAGCGTAGGCGAATGGGGGTCGTCCAGCCGCCATTCGCCGACCGGGACCAGACCGGGCGCGACGAGGGCGAAATCCCCGAAGAAGCCCCGGATCTCTTCCCTGTCACGGAAGGTGGCCGGTGTGCTCGACTGCTCGTACTGCTTCACGACGCGCTGGATCTGTTCCAGCTCGTCACCTTCCACACCGGACATCGTGACATGGGAAAGAACGTAGAACGAACCGGGCGGCAGGAGGGCGCGGTAGCGCGCGATGATCCCGGCGAGTTCGGGCTCCGGCAGGAAGTGCAGGACCGCGACGGTGAGCAGCGCCACCGGTTTCGCCGGGTCGAGCACGCCGGTTTCGAAGGCGCGCTCCCAGACCTCGTCGGCGTCGCGCAGGTCGCCACCGATCACCGCGTGCCGGGCGGGATCGCCGCGTTTCTCCAGCAGGATCTTGGAATGCGCGACGGCGACCGGTTCGTTGTCGACGTACACACAACGGCTTTCGGGGTCCGCCTCATCGGCGATTTCATGGACGTTCCCGACGGTCGGTACGCCGGAACCGAGGTCGAGGAACTGGTTCACACCGTTTTCGGCGCAGTGCCGCACCGCGCGGCCGAGGAAGGCCCGGTTCGCCCTGGCGACGGACCGGATGAGCGGGAACGCCTTGACCAGCTGCTCGCCGAATTCCCTGTCCACCGCCCAGTTCGCGGTTCCCCCGAGCGCCCAGTCGTAGATCCTGGCGGCGTTGGGCCGCTCGAGATCGACGCCTTCGGGTAGGAACTCCGGATCCACGGCCATAACCCTACCGAAGGGACGCCTTCCCGCCTCAGGACTGCATCTGATTGCGGTACAGGCCGGCGAGTTCCTTGAGGAACTGCCTGGTCTCCTGGCGCTCCAGCGCCGCGCCGCGCAGGCGGTCCCAGGAATCGACGAAGATGTTGAAATCCTTGACGTCGTCGAGGTACAAGCCGCCCGCGGAATGTTCGATGTAGACGAAATCCCTGGTGCGATCGGGAAAACGCATGATGGTGAAATCGTTGGGCACGGCGGCGAGACGCGCGCCGAAGGGCAGCACGTGCACATACACGCGAGGATGTTTGTCCAGTGCCAACAAATGCTCCACCTGGTCCAGCATCACCGCGGGCGCGGATCCGCCGGGTGCTCGGCGCAGGGCGCCTTCGCTGATGATGAAGCGGTAATAAGGCGGCTGCTGCTGCTCGAAGACGGCCTTGCGGTCCAGCCGGTTGCGCACCAGTGAGGTGACGTCGGTGGCGCCCGCCTCGGTGAACTGCTTGAGCATGTAGTGCTCGGACTGCAGCGGGCCGGGGATGCGCTCACCGTGCCAGGTGAGGATCTCCGCGGCCGCGGGTTCGAGGTCGGTGAAAGTACGGAACCAGTGGGGCACGACCGACCGGTAACCGGACCAGTGGCCACGCTGCCCGGCCGCGGCGCGGGCCAGGTTCATCAACGTGTCGGCCTCGTCGCCGTTGATAGCGAACGCGTTCAGCATGGAGCGCACATCCCCGAGTTTGACCCCGACGGCACCGGACTCGATCTTGTTGACCTTGCCCTGGGTGCAGCCGAGAACCTCGGCGACCTGCTGCTGTGTCATCCGCGCGGCGTTGCGGGCATGCCGGAGCTCGTTTCCGAGCTGCTTCCGGCGCGAGGTGACGGTGCTCGCCATCAGCCTTGCTCTCCCGGACCACATAGCCAGGACCACGGCTTCCCGTCGTCCTGCGCGCGAACATTCGAACCCACCCAGGGTACTTCACCTTGCGGGTTTCGATGATGACATTGCGCAGCGTTCCAGGAAACGTCCGAAAACACCAGTCACCTGGGTTGTCACTCTGGTGGCGGAACGATCTCCTCACATTTCGGGCACCTCGCCCCGGCATAGTGACCGAGTGGACCAATCACCCTTCGCCCGGCAGGTCACCGACGATGTCTTCGGGTACGTCCAGCCCGACGGGTCGTGGTGGATCAACAACTGCGGGTTCGTCGCCGCGGGCGACCACACAGTGGTGATCGACACGTGTTCCACCGAGCGGCGAACGCGGGCGCTGCTGGAGACGGCGGCGTCCACGGGCGGGGCGCCGGTGACGACCGTGATCAACACGCATCACCACGGCGACCACACCAACGGCAACTACCTGGCGGCCGGCGCGACGATCGTGGGGCATCGCAAGACACGCGAGGTGATGGTCGCGACCGGGATCAACACCTACGAGGGCGCGTTCACCGGCAACGACTGGGGCCACCTGGAGCTGCGGCCGCCTGAAGTGGTGTTCGACGACCGGCTGACCGTGCACGCCGGCGACGTCCGGCTGGAGCTGGTCCATCCTGGACACGCCGCCCACACCACGAACGACGTACTGGTGTGGCTGCCGGAGCGGCGGGTGCTGTTCGTGGGCGACCTGATCTTCAACGGGGGCAGCCCGTTCGCGCTGATGGGTTCGCCCGCCGGCTGGCGGGCCGCGCTGGATCTGGTCCGTGAGCTGGAGCCGGAGACGATCGTGCCGGGCCACGGGCCGGTCTGCGGTCCCGAGGCGATCGACGTCGTCGACGGGTATCTCGCGTTCCTGCAGAAACTCGCCTCACACGGGAAGGCCGCCGGGCTGACGCCGCTCCAAGCGGCGCGCGAGGCCGACCTGGGCCCCTTCGCCGAACTGTCCGAACAGGAACGGCTGCCCGCGAACCTGCACCGGGCCTACGCCGAACTCGACGGCCTCGACTGGGGTGCGCCGATCGACCTGCAGGCGGCCCTGGCCGACATGGTCACCTACAACGGCGCCCCGATCCGCTGCTTCTCCTGACACCTACGACCCGCGAAACACCCCTCGCGCGCCACCCCAGCCCCCCACCCGTCCCTGGGGGACGGCCCCGCGCCCAGCGTATCGGTACCCCCTGACGATCCAGGCCTACCGAGGCGAGTTATCCACAGGTGTGCCCGGTTGTGGATAACTCCCGATTGATCCCTTCGCGCCCCGGCGCCGTATCCCTCAACGGGGATAGGCTCGGTACGGGTAACTCAGCGGAAGGGTGCGGATGAGCAAGAAGGCGAGCATCGGGGTCACCGGTCTGGCGGTCATGGGCCGCAACCTGGCCAGGAACCTCGCGCGGCACGGCCACACGGTGGCCCTGCACAACCGTTCCGAGCAGCGGACGAAGGAACTGGTCGAGCAGTTCGGCGACGAGGGCGACTTCATCCCGGCGTACTCGGCGCAGGCGTTCGTCGACGCGCTGGAGCGGCCACGTCAGGTCGTGATCATGGTCAAGGCAGGCGCGCCGACGGACGCGGTGATCGACGAGTTCGTCCCGCTCCTCGAAAAGGGCGATGTGATCGTCGACGCGGGCAACGCGCACTTCGCGGACACCCGGCGCCGCGAGGCCGCGCTGCGTGAGAAGGGTCTCCACTTCGTCGGCACGGGTGTGTCCGGCGGCGAGGAGGGCGCGCTGCACGGGCCGAGCATCATGCCCGGCGGGTCGAAGGAGTCGTACGAGTCGCTCGGGCCGCTGTTCGAGGACATCTCGGCGAAGGTCGACGGCGAGCCGTGCTGCACGCACGTGGGCGCGGACGGCGCCGGGCATTTCGTGAAGATGGTGCACAACGGCATCGAGTACGCCGACATGCAGCTGATCGCCGAATCGTTCGACCTGCTGCGCGGCGCGGGCGGCTACTCCCCCGCCGAGATCGCCGAGGTCTTCCGGACCTGGAACTCCGGCAGGCTGGACTCGTACCTGATCGAGATCACCTCGCAGGTGCTGGCGCACACCGACTCCGCGAGCGGCAAACCGTTCGTCGACATCGTGGCGGACCAGGCGGAGCAGAAGGGCACCGGCCGCTGGACCGTCCAAATCGGACTGGACCTCGGCGTGCCGATCAGCGGGATCGCCGAAGCGGTGTTCGCGCGCTCGCTGTCCGGTTCGTCGAACCTGCGCGAGGCCGCCCGCGGTCTCGGCGGTCCTTCGCGGTCACCGCTGACCGGGTCCTCTTTGGAGCGTTTCGCGGACGACGTCGAGCAGGCGCTGTACGCGTCGAAGGTGGTCGCGTACGCCCAGGGCTTCAACCAGATCCAGGCCGGCGGCGCCGAGTACGGCTGGGACATCGACCTCGGCAAGGTCGCGTCCATCTGGCGTGGCGGCTGCATCATCCGGGCGAAGTTCCTGAACGACATCACCGCCGCGTACGCCGAGGAGCCCGCGCTGCCGACGCTGCTGACGTCCGGCGGTTTCCGGAAGGCCGTCGAGGACGCGCAGGACTCGTGGCGTTCGGTGATCTCCACCGCGGTCCGGCTCGGGATCCCGACACCGGGCTTCTCGACCGCGCTGGCCTACTACGACGGTCTCCGCGCCGAGCGGCTTCCCGCCGCGCTGGTGCAGGGGCAGCGTGACTACTTCGGTGCGCACACCTACCGCCGGGTCGACCGCGAGGGTTCGTTCCACACCGCTTGGGCGGCCGACGGCCGTCCCGAGTCCCCCTCCTGATCGTTCTGTGAAGGCCTCCTTCCCTACGCTCGAAGTAGGGAAGGAGGCCTTCACGTACACGCGACCAGCAGTACGAGGGCGACGAATACCAGCGCGGCGAGCGCGATCCTCTTCATTTCCCGCGTGCGGCGACGATCTCCTCCAGCGCCCCCAAGATCACCGCCTCGGTCTTCTCCTTCGTCAGCCCGAGGCCGGTGAGCAAATCGTCCCCGAGCTCGAAGAGCGCCAGCAGGATGTGCTCGGTCCCGATGTAGTTGTGCCCGAGCCTCAACGCTTCCCGCATGGTCAGCTCGAGCGCCTTCTTGCTCTGCGCGCCGAACACCATCTTCGCCGCCTCCGCCGGTTCCGCGACGGCTTCCGGGAGCCGGGCGACCGCGGCCTCACGAACGGCTTCGAGGGTCACCCTCTGCGCCACGATCGCCCCCGCCGCCAACGCCGCCGGTTCGGTCAGCAGGCCGAGGATCAGGTGCGCGGGCTCGATCTGCGGGCTCTTCGCCGCGACAGCCTCGTCCCGAGACGCGACGACGACGTGGCGCGCGCGGTCGGTGTAGCGGCTGAACACCTTCACGAGGTCTTCGAGCGAACCGCCGCCGGGTTCGACGAAGCGTTTCTGGGCGGCCTGTTTGGAGACGCCCATGTTCTTGCCGATTTCGGTCCAGGAAGCGCCGGACCGGCGCGCCTGGTCGACGAAGTGGCCGATCAGGTGATCGGCCACTTCGCCCAGGTGCTCGCCGAGGAAGACCGCGTCGGACAGCTGGCCGAGCACGTCTCCCTCGGGATGCTGCAGCTTGATGTGGGAGATGAGGTCGTCGAGACGGACTGGATTGGTCATAGCGTCAACTTTAGGTTGACGATGAGCCAATCGTCAACCTCTGGTTGACGCAAACGTCGCCTTGAGGTCGAACCCGTTCGCCTCGAGGACCTCGAACCGCGGCGCCGGATCCGCCGCGAAAAGGCGGCGCGCGGCGATGTGGTCCGGCGGCCGGTTCACCGACTCGACCCCGGCGAGCACCCCGTCCCGGAACGACAGCACCGAGAACTTCCCGCTCTCGCGATCCCCGGTCAGCACGGTCTCCCCTGCGCCGGTCAGGATCCCGGCGATCTGCAGTTTCGCGCCGAGCTGGTCGGTCCAGAACCACGGGAGGCTGTCGTAGGGCACGCGTTCGCCGACGATCGCCGCGGCCGCCGCCCGTGCCTGGTCGACGGCGTTCTGCACCGACTCCAGCCGCGTCGCCGTCCCCGCCTGGACGCACGGGAAGTTCGCGCAGTCCCCGACCGCCGAGATCTTCGGATCGCCGGTGAGCAGGTGTTCGTCGACGACGACGCCGTTCGCCACGGCCAGGCCCGCCGCCTCCGCCAGCCCGGTCCGCGGGGTCACGCCGACGCCGACCAGCACCAGATCGGCGGGCAGCCGCGTGCCGTCGCTCAGTTCCACTTCGGCCACCCGGCCGTCACCGTGCAGCGCGGCGACACCCTGGCCGAGCAGGACCGTGTGCCCGGATTCCCGGTGCAGCGCGGCGAAATACGCCGAAACCTCGGGCGTCGCGACGCGGGCCATCAGCCTGTCCTGCGCCTCCACGATCGTCACCGGCCGCCCGGCGTGCGCGGCGAATTCGAGGCCGATGAACCCGCCCCCGACCACGACGACATTGTCGGCGCGTTCCAAGGCCGCGCGCAGGACGTCGGCGTCGTCCTTGGTACGCAAGGTGAACACACCGTCCAAAGCGGACCCGGGCACCGGTAGCACGCGGTTGCCCGCTCCCGTCGCCAGGACGAGGTGGTCGTATCCGTGGGTGCTGCCGTCCTCGAGTACCACCTTCGCGCCGTCACGATCCAGCGAGGCGACGCGGCCGGCGATCAGCTCGATGTCCTTCTCCGCGAAGAAGTCCTCCGCCCGCAAGCGGAGCTGGGCGTCTCCGGCCGTCCCGGCCAGATAGCCCTTCGACAGCGGCGGCCGCTGGTAGGGCAGGCCGGGCTCGTCGCCGATCAGCACCACCCGTCCGCCGAACCCCTTGTCCCGCAGCGACGACGCCACCCCGAACCCGCTCTGTCCGGCCCCTACGACGAGGACGGTCTCCATCGGCGCTCCTTCCGTTGTGCTCCCCGCCCATTCAACACAGATCCGGCCCTTTCGGCCGCCCTTCGAAACCTGATCCTCATCCCGCGGACGCGTTACGGTCATGCTCGGCGGGTCGACTTGATCGCCTCGTGCAGATGACCGGGGTCCGCAGCCGCTGGGTGGTCGCGTTCGCCGGCGGGCTGCTCGTACTGATGGGACTGGTGCCGAAGGTCGGCGCGTTCATCGCGGCCGTGCCGGAACCGGTGATCGGCGGGGTCGCGGTGGTGATGTTCGCGATGGTCGCCGCGGTCGGCGTTCAGAACCTGAAGAAGGTGGAGTTCTCCAGCAACCACAACACGTTCATCGTCGCGGTGTCGTTCGGTGTCGGCCTGTTGCCCGCGTTCTCCACGAACCAGTTCGGCAATTCGATCTTCTTCCAGCACTTCCCGGCGTGGCTGCAGACCATCTGCGGGAGCCCGATCACGGTCGCCGCGATCGTCGCGTTCACCCTCAACCCGCTGTTCAACCACCTCGGCAAGCACCGCGAGCCGGACCTGCTCAAATCCCCTTGAGGGAGCTCAGCACCAAAGCCACTTCGGCCAGAGATTGCATTCTTCGGTGGGCGTCGTGCTGGGCGACGCCGTGGTCGGGCGGGGCGGCTGCGGGACACCGGCGGATCCGCTCGGCTGCGGCGGATCGGCGGGCTCGTTCGACGAAGTCGGGGTGACCTCGTCGGATTTCGACGTCGGGGCGGCCGAACTCGACGTCCGGCGGCTGGACGTGGTCTTGGTGGGCTTCGACGAGCTGTCGCCGCCGGTGCCCCCGCCGGTGCCGACCTGAGTGGTCGTTTCCGGCTGAGTGGCGTCGGCTCCCCCGTTTTCCGAGGGGCGTTTCGGCATCTCGATGACGCTGATCTGGTTTTCCTGCGCGTTCTGCTCCGGATCCCCGTCGAAGCCGACCAGGATCGCCGCCGCGCCGCAGGCGACCACAACGGCGATCCCTACTGCGATAACTCTCCAGCGTGACTTTGCCCGTGACTCCTCGTGGTCGTCCCAGCCCTCGCGAATGAGTAGGTCGGCGACCGAAACATCGTCGTCTTCCACCAGCTATCGCCTTTCGCACCGGGAACAGGCAAACAGTAGTTTTACCCGAGCTCACCGCCGAATGGGTGAAGTTAACCAAAAATTATTCACCCGATGGGAGAGAGTAGCGGGTGCCAGTCACACGGTGTGTATCTCTGTGCGTTCACGCATATCGACCGTGGTCACGCTTCGGTTCGCGTATACAGCGCCCCCGGCGGGTGGTGTAATCGACGGTGCCAGCACCGGAAGAGGGGGTTCGGACGGATCATGGAGGCTGACGCCCTCGCCGTATCGGGTACCGGAATGTCCGGTACGCCCGGCGGCACACCGCTCGGGAACGAGCCGGTCGGCGATCTCGGCCTCGCGGGCGACCACGCCGCCATCTGGTCGTTCGACTTCGGCAGCGAGACGCTTTCCTGGCTGCCCGGCCTGGAGAATCTCCTGGGCAGGGCCCGGCTCACCGAGTCCGAACCCGGCGAGCCCGATCTCGAGGCCAGGCTCACCGACCTGGTCGCTCCGCTGACCTCCGGCACCCGCACCGCCCCGCCGTGGCGTGAGTTCGAACTCGAGCAGTCGGTCCGCGACCCGGCGGGTGAGATCCGCTGGATCCGCCTGCGCGCCCGCACCATCGGCGACGAGAACGGTTCGTCGGGATTGCTCGGTATCGCGGCCGACGTGACCGACGTCCGCGAGAACCGGCAGGCTCTCGAAGATCTCACTGACCGTTACCGGCTTCTGGTGGAACTCAGTCCCGACGCGGTCTGCGTGCACGAAGCAGGAGTCGTCACGTACGTGAACAGGGCCGCCGTCGCCGCGCTCGGAGCGTCCTCGACCGCCGAGCTGATCGGGCGGCCGATCATGGACCTCGTCGCCGACGAATCGCTTCCGGCGCTGCTGAACAGGATCGCGTCGCTGCACCGCCAGGGCGCGTCGACCGAACCCGCCGACACCGTCATGCTGCGCCTCGACGGCACGAAGTACTTGGTGCAGAGCATTTCCGTGCGCACGAGCTGGGAAGGCAGGCCCGCGTTCCAGGTCATCATGCGCGACATCAGCGCGCAGAAGGCCGCGGAAGCGACGCTGCGCTATCAGGCCGCGCTGATCAGCCACGTGAGCGACGCGATCATCGCGACCAGCGGGACCGGCATCGTGACCAGCTGGAACCCGGCCGCGGAAATCGTCTACGGGTGGCGGGCCGCGGAGGCGATCGGCCGTATGGTGAGCAACCTCGTCGGCGCCCAGCTCGACCCGGAAACCGTGCTGCGCAAGGGCGGCGTCGTGCAGGCCACCCACCGCAACCGCAACGGCTCGACACTGGCCATCCGCATCTCGGCGGCGGAGATGAACGACGGTTTCGTGCTGGTCTGCGCCGACGAGACGGCCCGGCGGCGCGCCGAGCAGCACTACAGCACGGTGGTGGCGTCGCTCGACGAAGGCGTTGTCGTGATGGGGCCCGGCGGGCTCATCGAATCGGCGAACCCGGCCGCGTGCCGGATCATCGGCGTCGAGCACGACGACCTCATCGGCTCGCCGTGCGTGGCGCTGGAACTGTACGACGGAGACGGCCGGATCCCGCCGGAGCGGATGCCGTCGGTGCTGACCCGCCGCACCCGGATCACCCAGAACGGCCTCGTGGTGCGGATGCGGCGCCCCGACGGCAAGGACGTCTGGATCTCGCTGACCTCGCGATTGCTCACCCCGGAGGACTCCGGGGCCATGTCGGTGGTCACCTCGTTCACCGACATCACCGAACGCCGCGCGATCGGCGAGCGCCTCGCCCACGAGGCGACGCACGACCCGCTGACCGAGCTCGCGAACCGGACGCTGGTCCTCGACAGGCTCGGCGAAGCGCTGTCCGGAACGCGCCGCGCCGAGCTGACCACGGTGCTGTTCATCGACCTCGACAAGTTCAAGGTGATCAACGATTCCCTCGGCCATTCCGTCGGTGACAAGGTGCTCCGCATCGCCGGCGACAGGCTGCGGCGGGGAGCCGGGGAGAACGACCTCGTCGGCAGGCTCGGCGGCGACGAATTCGTCATCGTCACCGCGGAGATCACCGGGCAGGGTGAGATCAAGGCACTGGCCGAGCGCCTGCGCGAGTCGCTGACCGAGCCGATGACGGTCAACGGCAGGCAACTGCACATCGACGCCAGCATCGGCATCGTCACCGCGGCGGGCGACGACACCCGGACCGCCGAGGATCTGCTGCGCGACGCGGATGTCGCTATGTACCAAGCGAAAACCCTCGGCCGCGCGCGTCACGAGTTCTTCGACGTCGAGCTGCGCGAGCGGATGCAACGCCGGCTTCGCATGGAGCAGGACCTGCGCGACGCGCTGCAGAACGGCGAACTCTGGACGGCGTATCAGCCCGTCGTGGCGATCGACACCGGCGAGATGGTCGCCGTGGAAGCCTTGCTGCGCTGGAAACATCCGGTGCACGGCACGATCTCGCCCGCCGAGTTCATCCCGCTGGCCGAGGAAAGCGACCTGATCAACCTGATCGGCAAGCACGTCCTGCGCACCACCACCCGGGAAATCGCCAAACGGCGCGAACAACTCGGCATCGACCTCAACCTCAAGGTCAACCTTTCGGCCCGGCAGCTGGACGATCCGCACCTGGTGCCCACCGTGCAGGACGCGCTGAAGACCACCGGCCTGCCGCCGCACGCGCTGACCCTGGAGGTCACCGAAAGCGCGTTGATGCGCGATCAGGCCGCGGCGGCGGAAGTGCTGATGTCGTTGCGCGACTTGGGTATTTCGCTGGCGATCGACGATTTCGGCACCGGGTACTCCTCGCTCGCGCAGTTGCAGCGCCTCCCGCTGGACACGCTCAAGATCGACCGCACGTTCGTCATGGGCATCGCGGAATCGCGGGACGCCGCCGCGATCGTCACGAGCATCATCGCGATGGCGCACGCCGTCAATCTGATCGTCGTCGCCGAAGGTGTCGAGGACGAAGATCAGCTCGCGGTGCTGCGGGAGTTGCGCTGTGATCAGGCACAGGGCTTCCACCTGGGTCGCCCGGTACCCGCTGACGAACTTTTCGGAGTCGCTGAATGAGTGTCGAGATCAAACCGGGAGAAGACCGCTACGACATCGTCGTGGACGGAAAACCCGCCGGGTTCCTGGAAACCCGCACGCGGCCGGACGCGGTGTTGTTCCTGCACACCGAAATCTCGGCCGACTTCGCCGGGCAGGGCCTGGCGGGCAAGCTGGTGACCGCCGCGCTCGACGACGTCCGGGCGCAGGGCGGGTCCGTCCTGCCCTACTGCCCGTACGTGCGCTCGTTCATCGCGAAGCACCGCGAGTACGAAGACCTTGTCCCTGAAGACAAGCGCGCGGAATTCGAACTCTGAACCCTCAGCCGGGGTAGCGCTCCAGCAGCTTCGCGAGCTCGTCCTCGGTCAGGACGACGTCCAGTTCGCGCAACGTCGCGTCGAGCCGCTCGGGCGGGATCGTGGTCGTCTCCTTGGTCCCGTCGGGGCGCTCGACGATGAACTCGTCGCCGATCAGCTTGCGGCTGAGCCCTTCTTCCAGGCGCATGACCACCAGCCGCCCGGTGAACGGCGATCGCGGGTGCGTGGACGTGTAGTGGTGGTAGACCTCGTAATCGATCCGGTGCATCGGCGTGAGGGTGAAGGCGTGCAGATCGGTCCAGCCGCCGTCTTCCTGCTTCTGCAGGCGCCACCAGTCGCCGTCCGCGACCAGCCGGTGCGGCCAGCCCGCCTGGTCCACCACGGCGCCGTCGATCAGCGGCATCGGCACCAGCATCCCGGCGCCGAACCCGACGTCGACCAGGTGCTGGACACCGTCGGCCTCGACGGCGAGCGTCATATGCGTGTACGGCCCGTTCTTCTGCGGCTGCACCCGTGCCACGAGCCGGCGCACGCGATAGCCGAGCTGCGTGGCGGCCGCGGCGAACAGGCTGCCGTGCTCGTAGCAGTAGCCGCCGCGGTGGCGCGCGACGAGCTTGCCGATCACGGCGTCCAGCGCGATTCCCTGGTGCTGCCCCAAAACGACGTCGACGTTCTCGAACGGGACGGCCAGGATGTGCGCCTTGGCCAGCTCTCGCAGCGCGGCCGCGGACGGCTCCGCCCGCACTTGCCCGATCCGGGCGAGGTAGGCGTCGAGGTCGAGGGTGCCGACGGTCCATTCGTCGATCTGCTCAGGTGCGAGTGTCATGGTCAGAAGCCTGACACCTCTACCTGACTGGAGGTCAAGATCAGCGCCCGGCCTCTTGTGTGATCGACTGCGCGGCGACCGTCCCGTCGTCGCCCGCCTGACCCTGGACGACGACCGTCGCGCCCGGCTTCAGATCCGCGAGCTTGCCCGCCTGGGTGACGCCGATGGTCGTGGTGTCGGAGGTGGAAATCGCGACTTCGGTGCCCTGCGCGGTCTTCACGTAGACCTTGGTGCCGTCCACGCGGTCGACCGTGCCCGTGGTGCCACGCCCGCGGGGCTGGCCGGTTCCCCCGGCCTGCGCCGGACCGCCTTGCGCCCCTCCGGAAGCGTTCTGCCGGGCGGGGCCGGGGTGGACGGCGAACCCAGCGCCGCGTGCGTCCAGGCGCCGCCGGCGAAGACGACCGCGATCACCGCCAGTCCGGCCAATACCTGAGTCGTGCGGGAGAACGGCCGGGCCGCGCCTTCGAGGGACGAACTCGCGTCATGGGCGTGACAGTGCTGCCGGTGCTTAACAAGGGACTGTTCGTCCGCTGTGCGTGAGCTGGGTATCCGGGCGGGCCGTGAAGGCCTCCTTCCCTACCCTCAAGGTAGGCAAGGATGTCTTCACGGAACACCTGCGGAGCACCTCGCCCGCGTTTAGTCCTCTACTGGCGTTCGCCCTGCGGGTGGCCGAAGGCTGCCTACCGTCTCCGGCGATCTGCGTGTCCGTGCAATCCACGTGCAGCAAGCCCGGGGCACCGGCGGTCGACCAAAATCAACAGTGGACAGACCCAAGATCGACCCCAGGCATGAAAAAACCGCCTTGACCTGGATCAAGGCGGTTCTGCGAGCGGTGGCCAGGGCCGGGGTCGAACCGGCGACCTTCCGCTTTTCAGGCGGACGCTCGTACCAACTGAGCTACCTGGCCGGGAACGCCGGCAAGTAGCCGAACGATCTTGCGACCCTGACGGGACTCGAACCCGCGACCTTCGCCGTGACAGGGCGACGCGCTAACCAACTGCGCCACAGGGCCTTGCATACATCTTTGTGACCGTACTGCGTTTACTACTGTACTGCGTACTCCCAACGGGATTCGAACCCGCGTTGCCGCCTTGAAAGGGCGGAGTCCTAGGCCACTGAACGATGGGAGCCCGGTCAGTTTCGGCGAACCGACCAACCGCGCTCTCAGGTTCCCCCGGGAGCGAACATAACTATAGGACACACCCGTTTTGGTGCCTGCACGGGGGGTTCCCTAGTCGCTCACAGGGCTGGGACCTGGGAGAACGCGGCAAGATCAGGCTACCAGAGCCGGAGAGGCCGCAAGAGCGCCGAGACGGCGCCGAAGCTCGTCCCGCTCGGCCTCCGCGAGGGTGGCATCGAGAAGTTCGGCGACGCGCCGGTCGGTGAGGTGCTCGGCGCGCTGCCACCGCTGCCGCAGATCGCCCTTGGCCTCCGCCGCGGCGATCAGCTCGTCGACGGCCTCCTCGGCCCACGCGGTGCGCAGGAGACGCCCGCGGCCGCCCTCCGGGTCGGCGACGACGGCCTCGGGGATCGTCAGGCCCACCGCGCGCAGGGCGGCGAAGTGAATGCCGCCGCGGAATTCGCGGAAGACCATGAGCGCGAACGCCAGCCGCTCGACGTCGTCCCGCGGCCGCTCGGCACCTTGCCAGCCGGTGAACAGTGCGAGGCCGCTCGCGTCCGCGGCGTCCACCAGACGGAAGAGCAGCTCGGCCAGACGGCCGGGGTCCTCGGCGTCCGAAAGGCTGACTTGAGCCCATTTCGCCGATGACCGCGAGTAGGCGCGGACCGCGGAGGCCGCGTCGAGGGCCGCCATCGCCGGCGGCAGGGCGAACTCGAAGAGCCAGTGCGGGAAGATCCCGAACAGCTCCGCGACCACCTTCGGCGGCGGATCGCCCAGCACCGCCGAACGCCCGCGCAGGTACAGCGTCCGCGGCGGCAGACCCACCTCCGCCTCGACCTCGGCGAGCTCCGGCGAGGTCATGAACTTCCCGCCCAGAACCTGCACCGAGCCTCGGATCTCCTTCGCCAGCTCGATCGTCTTTTCGTCACTCATGCCGCTCGCCCGCTTCCCGCCAGTTGATTGATAACAGTGTTACACAACTGGCGCCCGGTTCGTCAAGCGCAAAGAAAAGCCCGGTCGCGCGGCGAAGACACCACGCGACCGGGCTCTGCGAACGAACCGGAGACGAACTCAGCGCTGAATGGGCGCCTGTCCACCCTCGTCCAGCGACAGCCCCAGCATCTCGAGCAGCTGGACACAGTCATCGACTCCCAGCGCCCCATTGGCCACCGCGAGCCGAGCACGCCGCACCTGATCGTCGGACACCCGCTGGGTATCCGACTGCCCGGTGCGCTGCGCCGGCAGACCTCCCGCCACCGTTGAACTTCCCCCATCGGCACCTTCGTACCGAAGGAGGAACTGTCGAACTTCCACCGACCCACCCATGGTTCCTCCAAACGGCCAACGAACAGCTTGGCCGCGAGGCTAGCCAGAGCCGGCCGCCGCACACAGCCCCCCGGAGAGTGAACCTGTAGCCACGCTCCGCACAACACAGCGCAACCATGCGCGTACTCGCATCACATGAACCACAGGCGAACCACAGGTGACGCGACGACCGGAATTCTGCCCGCGCCCACTCGCCCTCATCGGCAAACCGTGCAACAATCGATTTGCTGACACACCCCCGGTCAGCGCCTGTGGAGATCCCCTCCGACCCCCGCGTTCCTCCCCCTGGCGCGGGGGTCGCTCCGTGTTCTGGGGGGCCACCCCCCAGACCCCCAGGGTTCGTTCGGCGGCGGTTGGCAGCCCCGGATCGGTGACGTTGAAGATCAAGGGTGCGGTCGCGTGATTTGTTCTCATTCAGCGTGCTGATCGCGGTTGGTGATCACTGGGGTGGGTCCACTTGTGGGTTACTGGGCTGTTCGGGGAAATATTCTGGTGTGTCGTGGCTCACGGTGGTTGGTTTGTCGAGACCGAACCGTTATCGTGGCCCGGTGCCCCTTCCTTCCTTGAGTCGCCGCAATGCCAGCCGCACGAATCTGAAGCCGGTCAACCCCGGCCGTCACCGCAACTCCTCCGCCAAGGAGGCCGACGCGGTCGTCGAAGACACGGAGCTCACCAGCTACCTTCGTGCCCTCGCACCGGAGAACGACCCGGAAAGCACCGGCACCGGCAAACGCTTCGGCGAAGCCCAGGTGTTCCATCTGCGGATGAACGTCGTCGCCAGCGAGCAGCTGAAGGACGCCGCCAACGAGCGCAACCTGTCGCCGCAGGCACTGGCGCAGGAATGGATCCTCGAGCGCCTCTCGTGGGAATCGCAGGCCAACTCGGCCCAGCAACGCCGCCACGAAGAAGCCCACACCGACGAATTCCGCTTCGCCGCCGACGCGTTCGAGCAGCCCGTCCCCCGCTGACAGTCAAAACCGGAACGGAAACAGCACAATCGAAGAAGCTTTCAGAGCAACGAAAAAGCCCCCGGCGCGAACGCCGGGGGCTTTTTTCACGTCAGGCTGAACGCCGGATGGCCCGCCTTAAATCGGCCGGACCTTCTGGGCCTGCGGGCCCTTCTGACCCTGACCGACCTCGAACTCCACTCGCTGATTTTCTTCGAGCGTGCGGAAACCACGCCCATCGATCTCCGAGTAGTGAACGAAAACGTCGCCCTCGCCGCCATCCTGCGCGATGAAGCCGAAGCCCTTCTCCGCGTTGAACCACTTCACAGTGCCTTGCGCCACCGCTGTACTCCTCGTTGCAAATCCGCTTCGAGTGCCACCGAAGTGACACCCAGACCGTCCCGGGCGGTTCCAACGAGTCGAGCGAAGAGCGCGTCACCGGCTCATGGCTCGCGTCAGAAGTTCCGCGAGTGTGAAGCCACGAACACGCAAAACGACGGCCTGCAAGCAGACTACCGGGATCTGGCCAAATCTGAAGCCCGTCATCGGTCCTTGGACACCCCTGATTCCCAAGGTCACCGGAACGTCGTAGAGCGTTCCGCCTTCTGTCGGACCCACTCGCTACCCTGACGCCGCGCGTCGACCTGTGATCATCGCCGGACACGGACCGAAGTCGGTCATGCCCCGATCGTGAAGCTCGATCCACCCGATTGTGATGCGCATCACTCTCGAAGGGATCAACGTACTGGGCTCTCCGGACGTCATGGATGTCGTACAAGGGGAGCAAAGGGGATGCTTTGAGGTTCACTGAAACCGCCCGCCGCCGCGCGGCGATCGCGGCACTGGGGCTGGTGGCCGTTCTGACGCTGGGGGCGTGCAGTAGCGAGCCCACCGTGTCGGCGAGCGGCGAGAACGGCGGCGGTCCGACCAACAGCGAGACCGGGGGCCAGGCGCCCGCGCCGGCCAAACTGACCTACGAACCCGCGGCGGGCGCTCAGGACGTCGCGCCGGGACAGCCGATCAAGGTCAGCGTCGACGACGGCACGCTCGAGCAGGTCGTGCTGACCAATCCGGACGGCAAACAGGTCGCGGGCCAGCCTTCCCAGGACAAGAAGGCGTGGTCCACCACCGAACAGCTCGGCTACGGCAAGACCTACACCTGGTCCGGCAAGGCCACCGGCACCGACGGCAAGCCCGCCGACGTCGGCGGCACCTTCACCACGGCCAAGGCGAAGCGCCAGGTGTTCGCCAACATCAACGTCTTCGACGGTCAGACCTACGGCGTGGCGATGGTCATCGCACTGGACTTCAAGACCAAGATCGCCGACAAGGCGTCCGTCGAGAAGGCGCTTTCGGTCGAGACCACGCCGCCGACCGAGGGTTCCTGGGGCTGGGTCCACGACGACACCGCGGTGCAGTGGCGGCCCAAGGAGTACTTCAAGCCGGGTACGACCGTGAAGCTCAACGCCAAGATCTACGGCGTGAAGATGGGCGAAGGCGTGTACGGCAAGGAAGATCGCTCGGCGAGTTTCACGATCGGCCGTTCGCAGATCGTCAAGGGCAACACCCAGACCCACCGTCTGCTCGTCATCCGTGAGGGCCAGCAGATCGCGGACTACGCGGCCAGCTACGGCCTCGACGCCGACCCCGGCCGCGTGACCCCGAGCGGCACGCACGTGGTGATGTCCAAGCACGACACGTATTCCATGACGAACGAGCGCTACGACTACGAGGACGTCGTCGTGCCGTCCGCGGTGCGGTTCTCCACCAACGGCGAGTTCATCCACGGCTACGCGAAGTCGATTTGGGCACAGGGCAAGAAGAACATCTCGCACGGCTGTGTGAACCTCGCGCCGGTGAACGCCAAGGAGTACATGGCGGGCGCGCTGGTCGGCGATCCGGTGGAGATCGAGGGCAGCACGGTGAAGATCAACAAGCAGCGCGACTACAGCAACTGGACCTACAGCTGGGAAGAGTGGATGAAGCTCTCCGCTCTCATGAACTGAACGACTTCCGTGAATCCGGGCGGCCGGGAGACCCACTCGTGGTCTCCCGGCCGTTCGTGTGTAGAACTTCGAAAACTCGATGCAACCATCCGGTCGGCAAGGCGCATGTCTAACGCAGAAGGCGCCGCGGCCAAGAAGCGGCGCCCGGATCGAGGAGACACCCTTGCGTACTCGTATCGCTCTTTCCCTCGGCGCGCTGCTGCTGGCCGGCGGCGCCGCCTTCGCGACCACGTCGCTGGCGTCGGCCGACCAGAGCGCCCCCACGCCGACCACGACGCAGCCTGCGCCGGCTCCCCCCACCGCGAACCCGACGCAGGCCCCCGGCGTGACCACCGCTCCGCCGCGCGCGGAGCCGACGCCGGGCCAGAAGACCCGCGCCGCCGTCGAGAAGCCGGGCGAGCACCGCGTGCCGAAGGCCGTCCCGGCCGGACCGACCGGGGACCTGAACCTCCCCGCCATCGTCGAAGGAGCCGGTAACTAGGTGTCGTTGAGCCGCTCGCCGAAAACCGGGACGAGCTCGCCGTGGGACGGCGAGTTCGCCCGGTACTTCGGCGAGCGCGCGCACAGCCTGCGTGCCACCGCGTACCTCTTGTGCGGCGACTGGCACCAGGCTGAGGACATCACGCAGGCCGCGCTGCTGAAGCTGTATCTGGCGTGGCCGAGGCTCTCGCGGCACGACGCGCTCGACGGTTACGCGCGCAAGATCGTGCTGCGGACGTTCCTCTCCGAGCACCGGCGGGTCTGGCGCAAACGGGAGAAGCTCACCGACGAGCCGCCCGAACTCCCGGCCGAAACCGGAGGGACCGAACAGGAGATGCTGGTCAGGCATGCGCTGTCCGGTATCGCCCCGAAGCAGCGGGCCGTGCTGGTGCTGCGCTACTTCGAAGATCTCAGCGTCGAGGAGACGGCCGCGGCGCTGGGCTGCAGCACAGGCAATGTGAAGAGTCAGAGCGCGCGGGGTCTGGCGACCCTGCGCAAGCGGCTCGGGCCGCATTTCAGTGAACTGGCCTTGAGCGGAGCGCACGACGATGGGAGGTGAGGAGATGGACGAGGACATCAAGGGCGTGCTTTCGCACGGGGTGAGCGGTCCTCCCCTGGGTATCCGGGCGGCGGACATCATCGAACGGGGTGGCCGGATCCGGCGACGACGCAAGCGGCTGGCCGTGGCGGGAAGTTCGCTGGCGACGGTCGCGGTGATCGTGCTGGGCGCGGTCGCCGTCGGCGGCCGGGGCGGCGAAGGACCCGCGCCGGTGCAACCCGCTGAACCAGGCTTGTCGACCATCTCCCCGCCGCCGGTCGTACCCACCCCTGCCGAGCAGGAACCCCGGCCGGAAGTCACTCCCGAACCCCCGGCGGCCTCCTCCGTGGGCCCGAAGCCCGGCCAGTCGCACCCCGAGTCCAAGACCCGGGCACCGACCCGCACGTCGACCTCCAGCCCCCCGCGCGTGCCCGGCACGACGAATCCGGTGACTCCGGGGAACCCGCCGCCGACGGCCACGAGCCGCTGAAGTTCGTCCGGAAAGTCCGAATCCCGAGTAATAACCCAAAGTAATCGGAAATTCTCTGACTTCGGGTTTACCTGGCGGTTCGTCACCGAGACGGGGGAACGCCGGTCGCGCGTTCGATTCAAAGCGCTGAACTCGGAGGTTTGAACACCTACGGTCGAGGGAACAAACCCTCGACGATGGGTAAGTAAACGGGCGGGTCGGGAGGTCACACCCATGGCCGAAGAGGCGCTGAGTGCGTCACATCAGGAAAAAGAGGAACCGGCGGATGTCCCGCCTGAGAAACTCAGAAAGGCCGTCGCCGGTGCGGCGATGGGTAACTGCATCGAGTGGTACGACTTCGGTGTCTTCGGCTTCATGCCGGCCATCCTCGGCCAGGTCTTCTTCAACGCTTCAAGCACATCCGAAGGGGCGCTAGCCACCTTCGCGGTTCTCGCGATCACGTTCATCGTGCGGCCGTTCGGCAGCTTCGTGTTCGGCCCGCTGGGGGACAAGATCGGGCGCCAGAAGGTGCTCGCGCTGACGATCATCCTGATGTCCGGGTCGACCTTCGTGATCGGCCTGCTGCCGTCCTACGCGACGATCGGTCCGGCCGCGGCGGTCCTCCTGATCCTCTTGCGCACCATCCAGGGCTTCTCGGCGGGCGGTGAATACGGCGGAGCAGCGACGTTCATCGCCGAGTACGCCCCTGCCCGGCGCCGGGGTTTCTGGGGCAGCTGGCTGGAGTTCGGCACGCTCGTCGGGTTCGCGATGGGCGCCGGCTTCGTCACGATCTTCACCGTGGTCCTCGGCGACGAGGCCATGCGCGAATGGGGCTGGCGCCTGCCGTTCCTGATCGCGGGTCCGCTCGGCATCGTCGGTCTCTACCTGCGGAACAAGCTCGAGGACACTCCGCTGTTCCAGGAGATCGAGCAGAAAGAGCAGATCGAGAAGTCGCCGCTGAAGGCGCTGCTCCAGAAGCACTGGACGTCGATCCTGCACCTGATCGGCATCGTCGTGATGCTGAACGTGGCCGACTACATCGTGATCACGTACCTGGAGACCTATCTCAAGGACGTGGTCGGCTTCGGCGGGCACACACCGTTGCTGATCATCCTGGCGACCATCGCACTGATGCTGATCCTGATCGTGCCGGTCGGCATGTTGTCCGACCGCATCGGGCGAAAACCCATCCTGATAGCCAGTTGTGCGAGCTTCCTGGTCTTGCCCATCCCGGCGTTCTCGCTGATGAGCGCGGCCGCGGACGACCAGAACGGCTGGCAGCTCATGCTCGGCCTGGTGATGATCGCGATACCGCTGGTGCTGATCCTGGCCGTGCTGGCGTCGACGCTGCCGGCGATGTTCCCGACGCAGGAGCGCTACGGCGGTTTCTCCATCGGGTACAGCGTTTCCACCGCGCTCTTCGGCGGTACGGCGTCGTACATCATCGGCAGCCTGGTGACGTCCACCGGCGACAACCTGTGGCCCGCGTACTACCTGATGGGCGCGGCGGCGATCGCGGCCATCCCGATCCTGCTGTTGCCGGAAACGGCCGGGGTCTCGCTGCGCGGCATCGTGAACTCGCGGATCGCGCGGCGGCGTAAGCCGGAGGCGGCCACTCCCGGCGACGCCTCGGAGCTACCGGCGAGTTAACGTCTCTCCATGAGCCGTATCTCGCAGCCGTGGCCGCCGGTCGAAGTCGAACCGCCGGCGGTCCACCCCAAGGCCCCACAGCCGGGCAGTGACCTGGGCATCCACTTCGGTGAGTGCTTCGGGTGCGGCGACGAGATCGAGGCCGGGCTCCACCTGCAGTCGACGGTGGGCGAAGGGACGACGGTGTACTCGAAGTTCACCGTCACCTCCGCCCACCAGGGTGCGCCCGGCCTCGCCCATGGCGGCCTGCTGGCCTGTGCGTTCGACGAGGCCCTCGGCGCCACCGTCGGCAACCTGCTGCGGCGGCCCGCCGTCACCGGGAAGCTGGAGACGGACTTCCTGCGGCCGGTCCCCGTCGGCTCGACGCTCTACATCGCGGCGAAGCTCGACGGCGTCGCGGGCCGGAAGATCTACGTGAGCGCCGTCGGACGTCTCGACGCCGAAGACGGCCCCGCCGCGGTGCGCGCCCGGGCCCTGTTCGTGCGGGTCGAGTTCGAACACTTCAGCAACCACGGAGACCCCGAAGCGTTGCAGAAGCTCGCCGCGGCCCACGAAAAGGCGAAGCACGAACGCGAGTGGGACATCAACCCCTGAGCAATTAGTCCTCTAGTTGCGGTAGTTCGTCGTGTCGAACTACCGCAACTAGAGGGCTGAACGCGAGTTAGATGAACGCGACCTAGGTCATCGTCCTGGGGCGGATGGCGTTGGCCTTGTCGACGAGCTCGACGCGCTGGTCGACCGTTCCGGCCAGCCGGGCCAGCGTCCGGTAGCAGCGCTCCAGGCCGAACCGCAGATCTCGCTCGTCCAGGGCACAGCCCAGCACCTTCGCGCCCGGCGTCGGCCGGTTCTGCGAATTAAGCCAGCCGTACGCCGCTTCGAGCACCTCCGCCGACAACCGCGTACGTCGCTCGGCGTCGAGCTGCAGGCGCTCGAGCCGCACCGACGCGTCGACGAGGTCGCGCTCGGACACCAGCACCGGATCCTTGCCGCCGCCGTTGATCCTGGTCTTGATCTTGATCGCGGCGACCTGCGCGGCGACGTAGTGCGTGGACGAGGCCGGGACGGCCTCCAGCACCTCGATCGCGCTGGCGCGGGCACCCTGGGCCAGGTACACGCGAGCGAGCCCGAAGGCAGCGCTGACGTACGACCGGTCCGTTCGCCACACCAGCTCGTAGTAGCGCGCGGCACCGAAGTAGTCCCCGACGCCCTCCGCGCTGACCGCCAAGGCCAGCTTCGGCGCGATCTCGCCGGGCAGGTCGTCGTACACCGCCGCGAACGCGACGTGCGCGACGCGGGACCGGCCACCCGCGAGCTCGATCAGGCCGCGGTACCAGTCGATCCGCCAGTCGTGCGGGAAACCGGCCTTGATCGCGAGGTACTGCGCGGCCTGCAACTGCCGCTGCGCCTCGACCAGCTCGCCGAGCTCGATCCGGGCGCGGACGATGCGCAGCCGGACCTCGATCGACTCGCGCGGGGCGCCGGCCAGCGACTCGATCGCGCCGCCGGGGTCGAGCGCGACCGTCGAGGCCAGCACACCGGCCGCCGGGTCGTCCGTGTCGACCTGCGGGATCGGCAGGCCCGAGACCACCTCGCCCGGATCCGGCAGCGGAACGCTCCCGCCGTGCTCCGGAACGACCATGTCGACGCCGAACGTACGGGTCTCCGGGCCGAAGACGGTCGAGGCACCCGGACGGGGTTTTCCGGTACCCAGCGCCATGATCTCGCGCAGCACACCGGTCAGCTGGTCGCCCATCTCCTCGGCGGCGATGAACCGGCGGTCGGGGTCGGTATGCGTCGCGCGCTTCAGGAAGCGGTAGTACGAACCGAAAAGCGCGAACAGCGGGATGACGTCCGGGCCGGGCAGGGTCGTCTTGTACTTGCTGGTGTAGCCGGCGAACTCGAAGCTCAGAACGGCGAGGGTGCGGCCGACGGTGTAGAGATCCGACGCCACCGAAGCACCGTGGGTCGCCAGTTCGGGCGCGCTGTAACCGGTGGTGAAGAACAGCGGGCTCTCGTAGTCGTCGACGCGGCGGACCGCGCCGAGGTCGATCAGCTTGAGCTGTTCGTGGGTCTGGATGACGTTGTCGGGCTTGAGGTCGCAGTACAGCAGGTTCTGGCTGTGGAGGTAGCCCATGGCGGGCAGGATCTCGAGCCCGTAGGCGATCACCTGGCCGATCGGCAGCGGCTCCGGGCGCTTCGTCTCGCGGTGGTGCGCGAGCGCGAGCTGGCGCAGCGACTGGCCGCCGACGTACTCCATGACGATGTAGCCGACGGTGTTGCCGGACTCGCTGTCCGGGTGCTGCACGAAGTTGTGGATCTTGACGATGTTCGGGTGCTCGACCTCGGCGAGGAACCGCTGCTCGTTGGCCGCGGCCGCCACCGCGGTGGGGTCACCGGTGTCGATCAGGCCCTTCAGCACCACCCAGCGGTCGCTGACGTTGTGGTCCTGCGCCAGGTAGATCCAGCCGAGCCCGCCGTACGCGAGCGCGCCGAGCACCTCGTACTGCCCACCGACGATCTCGTTCGGCCGCAGCTTGGGAGTGAAGGAGAACGGGTTGCCGCACTTCTCGCAGTTGCCGTCGGGAGAACCGGGCTTGCCGTCCTTGCCGCGGCCGACCTTGGAGCTGCAGCTGCCACAGAAGCGCTTCTCCTCCGACACCATCGGGTTGTCGAGCACCGCGGACGCCGGGTCGCGATACGGCACCTGCGGGACGTCGACGAGCCCGGCGCCGAGACGGCCGCGGCGAGATGTCCGCGACGACGTCCGGCGCGCGGTTCCGGGGAAGGAGCCCGTTCCGGTGCCGGTCCCCCGGCTGCCGGAACCGGTGCCCGTACCGGTTCCCCGGCTCTCACTGGAACGTTCGGGGAGCACGCTTTCGGTGCCCGGATCGGGCAACGGTCCGGGACCGTGGTCGATCCGAGGCGAGGGCGGCATGATGCTCTGCGTCTCGGGGGTGGGCGAGGAGAGCACGCTGGTCGGCTGAGGCGCGTCGGCCGGAGCCTGCCATTCGGGGCGGACGACCTGCGTCTGCGGGCTCACCGGGGCCATGTCACCCGGCGGCCGCGTCGGATCCTCGGCGCCCGGGATAGGCCTCTGCTGCCCGCGCGGCGGAGTCCGGGGACGCTGCACGGGCGCGTGGTAGACCGTTCGCTCCGCGTTTTCCGGATTTCCGGGCTTCGCCGGCGGCGGTTCGGTGAGATCCAGCCTGCCGGAAATGGACGGTTCCGGTGTCTCCCAGCGAACCGGCGCCGGTGGCGTCCACGAGGCGGACTCCGCCTCGCGGTCCGGCCTGGTGTCGTCCGGCCTGTTGTGCTCCGGCCTGGTGTGATCTGGCCCGGTGTCATCCGGTGCTGCGTGCCGAGGACGGCGCGGCTCCTCCGACACTGCTACCTCCCGAAATCCCCACGACCACGTCGAAGCTGATCCTAGTCGCGAGCAGGCAGGTCGTGCCCGCGCCGGGTCGGACCCGCTACGGTGCGAGAGAGAACCGATTCAGCAGGTGATGAGGGGACGGCCGTAATGGAGGGGGAGGATCACTGTGCCTGCGTCATTTTCGATGTCGATGGCCCAGCTCGACGTCGTACTCGAGGAACTCGGGCTCGGTAGATTCGTACTGCCCTTCCAGATCCCGACCGTCGGCACCACCATCACCGAACGCGAACGGCACTGCGAAGACGTCTGGGCCGAACTGGCCGACCGCGGCTTCGCGCGTGGGCGTGAACTCCTGCGGGACTACGACGAAACCCTCCGGCTCTGGGCCACGGCGGACTTCGTCGTCACTCTCGAGGCACACGAGGTCGAGCAGAACGCCGAATACCTCTACCGGGGCTGCTGGGACCGTCGCCTGGGGGTTGTGAGCCAGCAACGCGGCTTCGACATCCTCTTCGACTCGGTTTACCCCGAACAGGTCGTCGCGGTCCTCCTCGAAAACCTGCCGTCCCTGCAGCCGTTCCCCGGACGGGTGATGACGTCCAGCACCCTCCCGCCGTCCAAGCGCCCGGACGACCCATTCGACGAAGACCCCAACAACCTCCGTCTGGGTGAAGCGAGCCGCTTCTTCGAACACCCGCTGATGAGGCTCGGCACCTTCAGCGTCACCTTGCGCGACGACCGGGGCAAACCGCAGCAGAAAAGCGTCCAATGGTTCGACAGCGTCCAAGGCCGCTTCATGCTCACCACCGACCGCTTCCCCGACGGCGAAATCCGCCGCACCTTCACCCCTACCACCGGCTCTCACCTGGCACGATGGATCCACGACCAGGTCGAAGCCGCCCGCGTCGGCAGCGCGTGATCCTCGCCGGAACCGGGCCGTTCACGCCGTTTCCGCTGATATCGTGACCTGACGAACGCGACGAGTGACCGGCACTGGGTACAGGGGAGAGACCATGGGAGACGGCACCGACGGACCGCCGGGGAACTTCTCGGACATCTTGGGCGCTTTCTCGACGCAGGCCGACGCAATGGTGACGGCTGCGAAGGAGGGGCGGTTCGCTGTCAGCGAGGAGATGGGCAACGCGTACAAAGCCGCACTACGCTCCTACCTGGATGATTGGTCTACTAATAAGACCGACTTCGCGCACCTCGCCATTCTGCCTGAGCTGGGCACTGGCCCTTATGCGACAGAAGTCGGACAACACGCCGTCCTCGTGGCTGAAGGCGATGATCAATCCGCCAGGGCCCAGCTGGAGTCTTTGAAAGTGATTGTCGAACGAGCAGAAGAAGCGATCAACACCGCGATGAGTAGATATCGGAGCCAAGACGCCGCAAACGCTGTCGATATTCGAGCGACAGAACAGGACTGAATCGGAGCTATGATCACCATTCGTCAAACGCTCGTGGCAGCGTCAGCAGTAATCGCGGTCGTCTTCGTGACCGGGTGCACGACCGACAACACTGGAACACCGCAGCCGATCTCGTCTGGCGAAAAAAGCAGCGAGACATCGACTCCGCCTACCTCAGGGTCACCGTTCGCCGACGTAAATGCATGCGACCTCTTCGATCCGGTCACATCGGCGCAAGGTTTCGACGCCTCGAAAGAGGTCAAATTCGAAAGCGACAACGGCTGTCAAGCCAGAAAACCCAGTGTGGGCACAGCGAGTATGTACTTGGTCGACGCCGGGATCGACCAGCTAGATACGCCCGAAGGAACGAAGAGCCAAGGCGCCGTGGCGGGGAAGGACGCGGTCATCATCTCAGGGTTCAGCGGAAGCAGTAGTTGTTTGATCGGAATTCCGATCACATCGAAAGCACGCGCTACTGTGAGCATGACTTTATCGAGCGGCTCGAACGAACAGGCATGTGAGTCCGCGAAATCTATCGCGGAACAGATAGTTCCGAAGCTTCCCCAAGGTAGCTGACCGGACAAACCAGGGAGGTGATCATGATGAACGGCGCAAGCGGGGCTAAAGCAGAGAAGTCTGTGTTCGCTGGAGTGACTCAGACCTTCACGTCCAAGTTGCCCTCGACGATCATGGTGTTCGCCTCCATCTCCGCGCTCACTGCTTGCGCGAACGAAAGCAACGGCAACCCGACTCCTGCGATGTCATCGACGCCAAGCAACAGACAAGAAAACGGCGCACCCACCAAGGATGCCTTCGCCGGCCTGGATGCGTGCGAACTGCTCCGGGAGGCCACAGCTTCGCTCGGGTACGAGGAATATAAGCCCGAGACGCTTGAAAGCGATAACGGCTGCCGGGCGAAAAAGAGTGGCTACGGAAACGTCGGTTCCTACCTTGTGGACAAAGAGGGAATCGACGGCGTGGCCGCCTCGCAAGGAACAAAAACCACCACGCAGATCGGCGGACGCGACGCCGTGCAGTTATCGGGCGACGCGGGACGCGGAAGCTGCTACGTCGGGATCGCTATCACCAAGACAACGCGCGTAAGTGTCGGCGTCACGCTCTCCGATGGAACCGACGAGCAAGCCTGCACAGACACCAAGGTGATCGCCGAACAGCTCGCACCGAAGCTTCCCCAAGGCAGCTGACACGCTCAGATCAGGGAGAGGATCATGGCGGAGAACGTCGGTCAGGACGATTTCGGCTCGCTTATCCGCGCCGACGGACGCGCGTACCGCGAATACGAGGCCAAGCGCTACTCCGACACGTACGAGGAGACCAACGCAGGTCCGGGCGGCAACGACCTCACTGCGCGGCTGACGGCGCAAGAGAAGGCGGGCCAGTACTCCGGCGAGCAGGCCGAGGCGCTGACCCAGAACCAGCAGTTCCGGGCCGGCCTCAACGCGTCGGGGCAGCGCTACGAGGGCAACTCGCACGGCGACCTGATCGGAATGGTCACCGATAACCTCTCCCCCGAGAAGATCGATCAAAAAGGCGAGATCTGGAACAACCAGGGCAACGCGCTGAACACCTTCAGCAACTCGCTCACCGCCGCCGCCAACAAGGAAGGCGCCCATTGGCAGGGGCCTTCCGCGGAGGCCGCGCACGGATTCTTCAAGAATCTGGGCAAATGGGCCGACACCGCGGGCGACGGTGCTTATCTCGCCTCCAACCGCTTCTCCCAGAGCGCCGCGGCGGCCACCACCGCGAAGAACTCCATGCCCGAAGAGGTCCCCTTCGATCGCAACGCCGAGTACAAGAACGCCATGCAGCAGTTCGCGTCGGGGAACTTCGCGGGGGCGGTGGACACGGTCGGCAACATCTCGGCCAAGCAGGAGCAGTCGTTCCAGGCGCACCAGCAGGCCGCGCAGGTGATGCACACCTACGACCAGTCGCTCTTCGACGTCAATTCCAAGCAGCCCACCTTCGCCCCGCCGCCGGAAATGGGCGATTCGACGACGGCGTCCGGGTTTTCCGGCGGTGACGTCAAGGGGTTCAGTGGCGGACCGGGGTCGGGACCGGGCACCGGGCCTGGGTCCGGGCCGGGGATGCCCGGGCCGGGTAGCCCGGGCGGGCCGACGCCGGGGCCGGGAATCACGACGGGTGGTGGGCACTTTGGGACGCCGGGGCCGGGTGGCGGCCAGCTGAACGCGCCGGGGCAGTTCCGGCCGGGGCCGAATCCGGGGCTCGCGGCGTTGGGGGGCCCTGGGCCCACCGGGCTCGGACGGGTCGGCAGCGAGCAGTACCGCGGCAAGCCGGGGCGGACACCGAGCGGGCCGGGTGGCAGCGCGGCGAACAGGCTGACCGGTGGCGGGTTCGGGCGCAACGGCGGTTCGGGCAACGTCGCCGAGCGGCTCGCGGGCGGCAAGGTTTCCGCCGGTGACGCCGAAAAGCTCGCGGGCAAGGGAAGTGGTTCCGGCTCCGGGTCCGGCAAGCTGCCGGAGGAGCGGATCAGCCGGGGTGGCGCGGCCGCCGCCGGCAAGGGCGGAGGCCCTGGCGGCATGGGTGCCGGCGCTCCCGGTGGCAAGGGCCAGAAGGAAGAGGACAAGGAAAAGAAGGCCCCGAGCTACCTTCAAGAAGAGGACGCCGACGTCTTGTTCGGCGGACACGACGGCGACATGAAACCGGTGCCGCCGGTCATCGGCGAAAAGGGCCCGGCGAACTGAAAGAACGGGCCGTTCGGAAGCGATTCCGAACGGCCCGTTTCTCTACTTGTACTGGGGCGAGGGCGGTGTCCCGCCGCTCAGCTTGTTCCCGATCCACTTCGCGTAGCTCTCCTGCCACGCGCCGCCGCGCACGTTCTCCAGCACGGCGTTCACGAACCGCACCATGTCTTCTTTCCCCTTCGGGATACCGATTCCGTAGTTCTCCTCGGTGAACCGGTCCCCCACGATCTTCAGCGTCGGGTCCTGCGCGAGCATCCCCGCCAGGATGACGTCGTCCGTCGACACGGCCTCGACCTGCTTCTGCTGCAGCATCACCAGGCAGTCCGACCAGTTGTCCACCGAAACCGGCACCGGCTTCGAGGGATCCGAGGCGATCTTCGTCAGCGAGGTCGACGTCTTGGTCGCGCAGACCCGGCGCCCGGCGAGGTCCGAAAGCTGTGCCACCTTCGATCCCGACTCGACCAGGATCCGTTGTCCCGCTTGGTAATACGACGTCGAGAAGTTGACCTTCTTGAGCCGGCTGCAGGTGATGCTGTAGGTCCGCACCACGATGTCGACCTGGTTCTTTTCCAGCACGTCTTCCCGCAGCTTCGACGGGATCGCGCGGAACTGCACGCGGCCTTCCGCGCTGCCGAACAACGCCTTCGCGATCTGGTTGACCATGTCGATGTCGAAACCTTCGAGCTGACCCGACGTCGGATTCCGGAAGCCGAACAGGAACGTCGTCTGGTCGACGCCGGCGATCAGCTTGCCGTTTTCCTTGATCTTCGCCATCGTCGAACCGCTGGAGATCGACGTACCGTCGGTCGGCCGCAGGCTGGCGAGCGGGGTGCAGCTCGTGTCGGCCGTGCCACCGCCGCCCGCCGAATCGGCCCCGCCGACGTTCGCGGGCTGCGGCGGAGCGACCTGGCCCACCGGCGCGGGATCGACCGGCGCCCCCGCGCTGCCACAAGCCGTCGCCAGCACCAAGACCGTGCCGAGCACGGCCGTTCGCAGACCGTTCCTGATCACCGGTACTCCCTCAGCCGTTCACGGATCCCCAACGCGGCACCCGCCGCCGCGATCAGCGCCAGCACCCCGATGCCCGGCGCGAGCACGGTCAGCGCCCGATCGGCGCCGCGGGTGTCGTCGAGGAATTCCTGTCGTCCCACGTTGATCGCGGCCACCAGGTTCTCGTCGAGCCGCAGGAACGCCCCGGCGGCGCCGTTCTTCTTGTCGTCGCGGATCGCCGTGTCGACGGCGTCCTGGTAGCTGCCGTCGTCGTCCTGGCGCCGCACCTCGGCGTGCGCCTTGAACCACACCGACGCCTCCTGGATCGCCGCGTCCACCTTGTCCGCGGCCGGGCCGCCCGCGGTGAGGCCGCGAGCCTCGCCCAGCAGGCCACCCTGGCCGTCGGGCCCGCCGAGTTGCGCGGCGAGTTCGACGAAGTCCTTTTCGTACGCCGCACCGTCGCCACGTGCGACGAGTGTCAGCGTCTCGTCGGCCCGCGCCTGCAGTGCCGCGATCCGGGCCCGCACGAGGACGTCGACCTGGTGCGAACCGTCCTCTTCACCGCTGCCGACGAGGCTGCTCTGCACGATCAGCGCGACAGCGCCCCACAGCAGGGCGACGACGACCGAGGCGGTCGCGACGACGAGCCCGACGTTCAGCAGCCGGTTGGTCTTCTTCGTCAGATGCACCTGGGTGACGATCAGCGCGGCGAGCAGCGCGAGCACCAAAGCCGTTGCCAGCCAAGGGAAACCGGTCGTGTCGTCCTGTTCGGCGGCGAGCCTGTCGGTGTCGATGCGGTAGAGATCCTGTGCCGCGGGAAGGATTTTCGCCCGCATCAGCTCCGACGCCTCACGCAGATACGAGGCACCGACGGGGTAACCCTGCCGGTTGTAGGTACGCGCGGTCTCGATCAGTCCCGTGTAGACAGGGAGTTCGCGGCCCAGGATGTTGATCTGTTCGGCCGCCTCGTCGACGCCGGACGAGTCCGACGCCGCCTTCGCCAGCGCCGCACCGGCTTCCGCGATGTCGCGTTCGTACCGCTGACGCATCGGGAGCGGCTCGGCTCCGATCGACAGGAACGAACTGGCGGCGGTCGCGTCGGCGTCCGAAAGCGCGCGGTAGACCTGCTGCGCCGCGGCAGCGAGCGGTTCGCGGTGGTCGATCAGGCCGTTGATCGTGTCCTTCTTGTCCTGCGCCGCCAGCGTTCCGAACAGGCCGGCGAGCAGCGAGAGCAGGACGAGCCCGATCGCGATCACCGACAGCCTGCCCGGCGTGGTCGCCGCGGACCGGACGACCGCGCGGATCCCGTTCCCCGGCAGCTCGAGCACCCCGGCGATCCCGCTGCGGCCCTCGGGCGCAGGGGGCGGCGTGGGTGCGGCGGGGCTACCTGGTGGCCCTTGCCGGGTCACAGTGCTCGTCATCGCCGATCCTCCCCAATGGCTCTTCCCGGAGAAAGGTATCCGAGTCGGGATCGACGCAGCCAGTGACACCGGCGTGTGTCATCGGCACGTGATCTGCGGTGTCGGTCAGAGCCCCTTTTCAGGCCGTATCGCACGAGTGCGCACGCCCGATCGCCGCTCAGGCGCGGACGGCGGGTGCGAGGGAGTGCGGGAGGACGTCTCCACCGTCGGCGGGCCGCTCGACGACGACCTCGACGTCGTCGGCGAACCGGTACGGCCTGGCCAGCAGGATGCCGCCGAAATGCCGTCTCATCCTGGACATCTCCGCGCGGACGGTGACCGTGCGGCCGGCGTCGCCGAAGAGATCCAGCGACAGTTGCGACGCCGACCGGCCCTGGCGGTGGAGGGCGAGGACGTAGAGCATCTCCGCGTGCCGCGGCCTCAACCGGTGCGACCACGTGCCCGCCGCCCCCGCGACGCGCAGCGTGCTGTCCCGGGGAGAGCGCAGGTCGAGCACGACCCGGGTCGGCGGCGCGTCCTCCTCCTCGGTGAGCCGGACGAGCCAGCCGCCGGGCAGCGGGTCCAGCAGGCAGTTGCCGTAGGTGGGCAGCCACGCGCGGCCGGCGGCGACGTTGTTCGGCAGGGCGATGCGGTCGACCGGGGCGAGACCGGCGCTCGCGGCGATCCAGCCGTGCGGGTCGGCGATCACGGCACGGCCCTTCACCTTGCCGAGCACGGGTGAAGCGACTCCGCGCAGCCGGTCAAGTTCGGTGAGGTGGCTGGTGCGGAGGTGTGCTTCGGCGAGTTTGGCGACGGCGTCGACCAGGGCCAGCGTCGTCGGGTGCACGGTGGAGGCCGGGCCGGAGAGATCGACGACGCCGAGCAGCCTGCCGTCCCTCGGGTCGTGCAGCGGCGCGGCGGCGCAGGTCCAGTCGTGCTGCGCGCGGACGTAGTGCTCCGCGGAGTAGACCTGCAGCGGACGCCTGGTGACCAGGGCGGTTCCGATGGCGTTGGTGCCGACGGCGTCCTCGTGCCAGTCGACGCCCTCGGCGAAGCCGATGCCGTCGGCGCGGCGGCTGACCGAGACGCTGCCGTCGCGCCAGAGGATCCGGCCTTCGGCGTCGACGACGACCATGATGTGCGCGGCCTGCTCGGCGAGGCTGATCAGGCCGCGGCGCAGGACAGGCAGGACGGCCGCGATACCGCTGCCGCGACGGCGGGGCTCCAGCTGTTCCGGGGTGAGCACGGGACGCGGGGCGCCACGGTCCGGGTCCAGGCCGAGACGGCGCATACGCTGCCAGGACGCGCCGATGACCGCGCGCGGGTGGCCGGGGAGCGCGTTGCCGGAGAGGGCCGCTTCGTGGACCTGGGCGAGGACTCTGGCATGCCGCCTGGGGTCCGCGCCGACCGGCAAAGCCGCCTCGAGGTCCACGTGGCTCACTTCCTCCTCCGTTTCGGCCAGTGTGCACGGCCGAAACGGGGTTCGGAAGGCGAAAGGGACCATGATCGCGTCTTACGCGGTGAAGGGGGCCTTCACCGCGTAAGACGCGGGAGAAATCTCTCGCTCGGGGACGATGTCCAGCAGGAGGCCCAGCCGGGCGGCCTCGGCCATCACGGCCCGGACGTCGACGCACCACGGGCCGTCGGTCTTCAACTCGACGAAAGCGCTCTCTCCTGGCTTCAGCTTGATCAGCCGCTCGCCGTCGAGGGCGATGACGCCGCCGCTCGCGGCCAGGTCGACCCGGACCCCGGGCTCCAGCACGCTCCACCCGCGCACGCCCACCGGCCGGACCAGGCCCGGCGCGATCGGGGCGTGCACGACGTACGGCGTCTCCTCGACCGGCCCGAGCGAGACCGCCACACCGTCCACAGTGGACTTCGGGCTGGGGCACAGCTGCCCGGGGATGCTCGACAGGCCGATCGCGTCCGGCAGGGCGAACGTGCAGTACAGCTCGGACAGCAGCCCGGCCTCCCACTCCTGGCGGCTCCTCGACACGCTGACGTCGACCAGGGCGATCTCGCGGCGGGCCTTCGTGGCCACTTCGAGCATGGTCGCGCGGTTCGTGACCAGGTCCGCGTCCACCTGCTGGGTGACCAGCAGCCCGGCCGCGAGCCCGGCGACGCTCGGGGCGTTCCCCACCGGCAGCACGAGCAGCGGCACGTCCCCGCAGACCGTCGCGGCTTCTCGCGCCGTGCCGTCATCACCCAGGCAGATGATCACGCCCGCGCCCGAATCCACCATGCGGCGGACAGCGCCGGTGATCCCGCTGTCCTTCGACCACACCGTCACGCGGCCGACCCCGGCTACCCGGAGTGCCGACCGCAGGGTCCGGATGTCACGCTCCGCAGCGGAATTCGCCACGATTCCCGCAACCGCTTCGCCCACATGTCCTCCGCTGCCGTGCCACGTCAGACAAGGAAACGACGACAGGGCCGCAAAAGAAAGGGTTGCAAGGGGTTGCATCACGAAGTGGACGAAATACCTTCCGTTTCGGCGGGCCGCGGGACGAAAGCGACCAGCAGCGCGACGTCCAGGACCAGCAGGATCCGTTCCGCCAGCCCGCTCACCTCGCGGACGTCCAGCAGGAACGTCCCGACGAACACCGCCAGGGCCACGAGCGCGGCGTAGGACAGCAGCCGCGCCTGGCCGAGAACGACCCCTGCCAGCGGCAACGCGACGAACGCGGCGAGCGCCACGTACCGGTGGATCGCGCCGTGCCAGGTCAGCGGCTGGTCCATCGGCTCCTGCGGGAACACCGCGAGCACGCACAGCCCGATGCCGAACACGGCGACCAGCCTGCTCGCCCACGCCGCGCCGGACAGCCGGATCCCGCCCGCGACGGTCAGCGCGCCGAAGCCGGTGGCCAGCATGGCGACACCGACGAGCCGCGCGCCCTGGCCGGTGTGGACGTACTCGCTGAAGGTGGTGCTGAGCGGATCGACGGCGCCGGCGTTGACGATCTCGACGTAGACCGCGATGACCAGGCCCGTGAGCAGCCACGCGAACGCGGACAACCGGATCAACCCCCTGATGTCGTTCATGTGCCGAGCCTGTCCGCGCGACACCGTCGGGCACATCCCGCCCGGGTGAGCAGTCCGCGTCACCCCGTGGGGGACATCAGGTGTCCCCCACGGCGGGATGTACCCGGGCGACCGCGTCGTTAGCGTCGAGGCATGGATTCGATCGGCAAGGCACTGGGGTGGGCGATCCTCACGGGTCGCGACGCCGATCTCGAGCCGGCGTCGTCCTGGTGGCACGTCCCGCGCTGGGTCAAGGGCGTCCTCACGGCGTCCGCGCTCAGTGTGCTGATCGTCCTGACCTACGGCGCCTGGGCTCGCTACCTCGACGGTGGGAACCTGCCGTTGATCTTCTTCCTGTTGCTGCTGCAGGTCGCGCCGCCGTTGCTGGTCGTCCGGTACCCGCTGAACGCCGTCCGGGTGGCGGCGGCGGGCATGGTCGCCGGGATCATCGCGACGGCGTTCCCCGCGACCCACTTCTCGTGGTCCGGTCCGACACAGTCCGAGTGGCCGCTGCAGACCTACGTCCTGCCGTATCTCCCGGTCCTGGCGATGACGCTCGCCCGGACGAAGCCCAAGCAGGGCTGGGGGATCGCGATCATCGCGGTGGTGCTCGCGGCCGGGGTCGGCGTCGTCCAGATGCCGCGAGCGGGCACGAAAACCCTGGTGTGGGCGCTGCTCGTGGTCGCCGTGACCCTCGTGGCGGGCTACGGGATGCAGCAACGCCGCCGGGCGCTGGTCCAGGCCGACGAGGCCGAGCGCATGACCGTCGAGGAGCGGGCGAAACGGACCACGCTGCAGGAACGCGCGCTGGTCGCCCGCGAACTGCACGACATCATCGGCCATCACCTCTCGCTGATCGCCCTGCGGACCGACAGCGCGCGCTACCGCATCCCGGACTTGTCCGGCGCCGCGGTGGAGGAGTTCCGCGCGCTCGGGGCCGCGGCGCGGGAGGCGCTCGACGAGGCCCGGCGGCTGGTCGGGGTGCTGCGGGACAACGACGCCGAACCGGAACACGAACCGCAGCCGGGGCTCGCCGACGTACCGATGCTGATCGACGCCTGCCGGGCGTCCGGGATCGAGATCAGGTCACGGGTCTCCGGCGGGGACGACGTTCCCGCCACGATCGGACTGGCGGCGTACCGGATTCTGCAGGAGGCGCTGAGCAACGCGGCAAGACACAGCCCGGGGGCGGCGGTGGACGTCGAGGTGCGACGCGAGGCGGACGGGATCGTGATCCTCGTCGAGAACGGGCCGGCCACGCGGATTCCGGCGCCCTCCGCCGGGGACGGAACGGGCCTTGCCGGGATCGCCGAACGCGTTACGCTGATCGGCGGCTCGTGCGAGACCGGGCCGGGGGCGGACGGCGGTTTCCGGGTGGCCGTCACGCTGGGACTTCCGGGGGTAAGTGACGCGTGACGACCGTTTTCCTCGTCGACGACCAGGCCATGGTGCGGGAAAGCTTCGGCGCCCTGCTGAACGCGCAGCCCGGCCTCGACATCGTGGGCCAGGCCGGTGACGGAGCGGCGGCGCTGGCCGGGATCGCCGCGCTGGACACGGCACCGGATGTCGTCCTGATGGACATCCGCATGCCGGGAATGGACGGTCTCGAAGCGACCCGGCGGCTGCTCGCGGGCGACGGCGAGAAGCCGAAGGTGATCGTCTTGACCACGTTCCATTGGGACGACTACGTCTATGAGGCCTTACGGGCGGGCGCCAGCGGGTTCCTGCTGAAGGACGCGCCGTCGGCCGAACTGATCAACGCCATCGGTGTGGTCGCCGCCGGGGACGCGCTGCTCTCCCCCGCCGTCACCAAACGGCTCATCGCGAACTTCGTGGCCAGTGCGCCGGCTCCTCGGCCGGCCCCGGCGCGGCTGGACGTGCTCACCGAACGGGAGCGGGACGTGCTGCGGTTGATCGCGAAAGGGCGGTCCAACACCGAGATCGCCGCGGATCTGGTGCTTTCGGCACAGACAGTGAAGACGTACGTGGGCCGGATCCTGGCGAAGCTCGCGCTCCGCGATCGGGCGCAGGCGATCGTGCTGGCCTATGAAACCGGACTGGTTTCCCCTAGCTGAAAAAGCGACCGGCCGAAAACAAAGCACAAAGGGAGAAAAAGCAGCAGGGCCGCAATCGGCGAAGGATGACGGCCCTGCTTGAAAACCAGAATCAGATAAGGTTGACCGAGGTGGCCTGCGGACCCTTCGCGCCCTGCCCGATTTCGAACTCCACGCGGGCGTTCTCCTCGAGGGTACGGAAGCCGTTGCCCTTGATCTCACTGTAGTGCACGAAGACGTCGCCGCCTTCGTTGTCGGGAGTGATGAAGCCGAACCCCTTCTCGGAGTTGAACCACTTCACAGTGCCCTGAGTCATAAAATCTCCATATGCAACACAAACAAACAGGAAGCCACGTCGGCAGCCCGGGTCATGCCAGACGGTTTGCTTCCCCGTAAACACGAGGAGACACTACGCCCGCTGCGTTCTGCGAGCGTGAACCAACACGAACACAAAAAACGAGACCTAAAACAGTAAAGCACACCTCCAGCAGGCCGACAAGCGGCTTCACCGTGGGATGACCGGCGGAACTGTGGTCTTTACTACTCGGCTATTCACCACTCGCGGCGCGCAGCTGTACATCGCCTCCGAACGGCGAACGGCGTAACGCCTCACGGTTCGTGGCAACGACGGCCACGTCGTGGGTCTCGTCGTCGGCGCTGAAGAGCACCGGCACGACGCCGGAAACGGACAACTCCTGTGGCTTCGCTTCGTCAGCCATTTTTTCTCCCCTGTATCAACACAAACCCGTCATCACAACGTCGTCGCAACGCCGTCTTCGAGGTACCTGCGTGCCAACAACCCACCGGCGAACGGCTGCGGCCCGATCGGCCGCTCCGGTCCTCATCGGACTCTCGGTGTTGCCGCGATTGTGCCACGACCTACCGACAAATTTCGCGCTCTGCGACCGAAACTCGGCCGAGTCGTCACCTCTTTCCCACCCTTTGAGGCAGGTGACGGCGGCCCGGCAAGGGTTTCTGAGTATCCCCTGAGAAAATGTACTGCCGGGTAATCGATGAAACCGGCCACTGGCGGACCTACTGCTGAGGCCTCGCGGCACCCAGCAGGCTCGTCAGGCGGATGTCGGGTGTCACCACATCCGGATCGGTGCGGATGTCGATGACACACGGCCGTTGCCGGACCAGCGCGCTCGCGATGATCGGCTCCAGCTCCTCGCGGTCGTCCACGGTGTACCCGGCCGCGCCGAGGCCGCGCGCCCACGACGCGAAGTCGGTGATGGGGACTGTCACCCCGGACAGCCGCCCGTGTTTGCGCGCCTGGTGAGCGGCGAGCGAGCCGTGCAGCCCGTTCTGGAACACCAGGACGGTCACCGGGACGCGGTAGCGGACGGCGGTCTCGATCTCCTGCCCGGTCATCAGCGTGCCGGCGTCGCCGACCATCGCGATCACCGTGCGCCGCGGCTCGGCGAGTTTCGCCGCGATCGCCGCGGGGACCGCGTAGCCCATCGCGGCGTTGCTCGGGCCGAGCTGACTGCGCGGCGCGGTGAAACACCAGTAGCGGTGCATGAACTGGGCGAAGTTGCCCGCGTCGCTGGTCACGATGGCGTCTTCGGGCGCGAGTTTCCGCACCGCGCGGATGACGTCGGCCGGGTGGACGCGGGTGTTGCCGCTGGTGTCGGGCGGCGTCATGAAGGTGTGCACGGCGGCGTTGGCGGCCGACGCGCGGCGCGTCCGCGGCGAGGCGACGTTGCGGAGCTCGCGCAGGAACGGCTCGACCTCGGAATCGACCCGGAAGGTCAGGCCGCCGCGCCGGGCGGCCTCGATCCCGGTGCCGACCAGGACCAGCGTCTGCGACGGCGTCGGGTAGCGGAAGGACTGGGTGGTGACCTCGTCGAGCTGCGTGCCCAGCGCGAGTACGAGGTCGGCGCGTTCCAGTGCGTCGAGCTGCCGCGCGGGGATGCCGATGCCGAGGTGACCGGCGTAGCGGGCGTGGTTCTCGGGGAAGGCGTCCTGACGGCGGAACGCGTTGTACACCGGAAGGGCGAGCTCGTCCGCGACGGCGATCAGCTCTTCGCGCGCCGCGCGGGCGCGGCCGCCGACGATCACCACCGGGTAGCGGGCCTCGTCGACCAGCTGGGCGACGGCTTCGGCGGTCCGGCCGAGCGCGCCGGTGGCGGGCGGCCGCACGGACGCGACCGGTTTGGCCGAGTCGAAGGGCACCCCCCAGAAGTCCGCGGGGACGGCGACGACGGTGGGTCCGGGACGGCCTTCGCGGCAGCGGGTCAGCGCCTCGACCAGCAGACCGGGTACCTCGTCCGGGGCCTGCGCGCGGCCCGTCCACTTGGCGATGGGTTCGAACATCGCGGTCAGGTCGGCGGTGGGCAGTTCGCTCGTCGGGCCGGGGCTGGACGGCGGGTTCTCCAGGAGGACGACCATCGGCGTCTCGTCCTGGTACGCCGTCCGGACGCCGATCGCGAGGCTCGCCGCGCTCGGGCCGCGGCTGGCGAGCAGCACGGCGGGATTCTCGGTGAGCTTGCCCTCCGCCTCGGCCATGAAGGCCGCTCCGGAGTCGTGCCGGGCCGAGACGAAGGTGATCGACCTCTCCCGCTGCAGCGCGTCGAGCAGATCCAGGAAAGACTCGCCCACCACCGCGTACACGCGGTGGATTTGCGCCTCGGTCAGGATCCGCACGGCCGTCTGGGCGACGGACGCTCCCGGTTGGTATCTAATGAGAAGAGCTTAGGCGGGCGGTGATCGGTGCCGTCAAGCGATCTTTCGATTCCGGCGACCCCGGGCGGTGAGAATGTCCGATATCAGGACGTGTTCGAGCAAGGGAGCACGAAAACGTGACCTCAGCCACCACTGGACGTGAAACTGTTTTCACGTATGGCGCGCCGGCCTTGAAATACGGCACCGGGGCGAGCGATGAGATCGGCTACGACCTCACGCAGTACGGCGCACGACGAGTACTCGTGCTGACCGACCCCTCGGTCACCACGACGGGCTGGCCACAGCGGATCGCCGAAGGCATCGAGGGGTACGGCATCGAAGCGGTCGTCTTCGATGGCGTGCACATCGAGCCGACCGACGTCAGCATGCGGAAGGCCGTCGACTTCGCACGCGGGCAAGGCGAGTGGGACGCCTTCGTCGCCGTCGGCGGCGGATCCGTCATCGACACCGCGAAGGCGGTGAATCTGTTGACCAGCAACGACGGCGACCTGATGGACTACATCAACGCACCGGTCGGCGGCGGGCGCGCGCCGAGCACGCCGCTGAAACCGCTGGTCGCGGTGCCGACCACCACCGGCACCGGGTCGGAAAGCACGACGGTGTGCGTGCTGGACGTGTTGTCACTGCGGGTGAAGAGCGGGATCAGCCATCTCCGGCTACGGCCGAGCCTCGCCGTGGTCGACCCGCTGCTGACGGTTTCGCAGCCGCCGGAGGTCACCGCCGCGAGCGGGATGGACATCCTTTGCCACGCCGCGGAAAGTTACACGGCCAAGCCGTACACCGAATTCGACCGCAAACGCCCGGAGGACCGGGTTCCCTACTGTGGCGCGAATCCGCTCGCCGACATGTTCGCCGAGCAGTCGCTGCGGCTGCTCTCCTGGGCACTGCCCGCGGCCGTGGCGGACGGCTCGGACATGAAGGCACGCGAGGCGATGGCGCTCGCGGCGACGTTCGCCGGGCTCGGTTTCGGCAACGCCGGCGTGCACATTCCGCACGCCAACGCGTATCCGATCGCCGGGCAGGTCCGGGAATTCCATCCTTCCGGGTATCCCGGTGAAGAGGCGATGGTGCCGCACGGGATGGCGGTGTCCTTGACCGCGCCGGCGGCGTTCCACTTCACCTACGACGCCGCACCGGACCGGCACCTGCGGGTGGCCCGGTTGCTCGCCCCGGACTTCGAATGGCCGGGCGATCTGCAGGACCACCTGCCCGCGGTGCTGCGCCGCATCATGCGGGAGATCGGGATCCCCAACGGGATCGGCGCCGTCGGCTATGCCGAGTCCGATGTGGACTCACTGGTTTCCGGTACGGTGAAACAACAACGACTGCTCGCGACGGCGCCGCGGGAAGCGTCCGAAGAGGACCTCGCCGGGATCCTGCGGGCCTCGGTGGGACTGTGGTGAACGACGAGTATCCGCACTGGCAGACGGTTCCGTTGCGCTGGAAGGACAACGACGTCTACGGGCATGTCAACAACGTCGTCCACTATTCGGTAATGGACACGGTCGTCAACACCTGGCTGATCGAACGCGGCGGTCTCGACATCGAAACCGGCCAGGTGATCGGGTTGTGCGTGGAATCGCAGTGCAAGTACCACGCCTCGGTGTCGTTCCCGGGTGACCTCGAGGTCGGCCTGCGCGTGGGCCACCTCGGCCGGTCGAGTGTCCGCTACGAGGTCGGGATGTACTCGAAGGACACGGTGATCGCCGAGGGCCACTTCGTGCACGTCTTCGTCGACAGGACCACCCGGCGTCCGGTTCCTCTCGAAGGTCTACTCCGAACCTCGCTGGAGGAACTAACGAGGTTGGGGTAGCTGCGGCGCCCAGGCGTGCATCAGCTGGGCGTAGCGCGAAGACCGGTTCATGAGTTCGAGGTGGGTGCCCAGGGCGGTCTCCTTGCCGTCCATCACCAGGACCCGGTCCGCGCGCAACGCCGACGTCAACCGGTGCGCGATCACCACCAGCACCCCGCCCCGCTCGGCGAACGCCCGCTCCGCGCGGGCTTCGGCGGGCGGGTCGAGGTGCGACGTCGCCTCGTCGAGGACGATGACCTCCGCGTCGCTCGCGTACACCCTCGCCAGCGCGATCAGCTGCGCCTCACCGGCGGACAGCGTGCCGTGCCCGATCTCGCCGTCGAGCCCGCCCAACCGCGTGACCAGCGGTTCCGCTCCGACGGCCGCCACCGCGGCCCGCAACTCGCCGTCCATCGCCGCCTGCGCGAACAGGCCGACGTTGTCCCGCACGGTCCCCGCGAAGACGTACGCCTCCTGCGGGATCAGCGCGACGATCCGATGCCGCACGGCCGCCGGGATCTCCCGCACCGGCACGCCACCGAGCCGTACCCGCCCACCCTGCGGTTCGAGCATCCCGGTCAGCAGCCCGGCCAGAGTCGACTTGCCGATCCCGCTCGGCCCCACCACCGCGAGCCGATCACCGGGCCGCAGGTGCAGGTTCAGCCCGCGCACCACCGGCTGGGCCGCCGCACCCCAGCTGAAAGTCAGGTCCCGCACGTAGATCGCGGTCCCGTCGGGTTCGGCGGTGCCGTCTTCCACCGGCGGTATCTCCGCGGTCTCGGCCAGCCGCCGCAGCGCCACGATCAGCCGCAGCACCACGGTGCTCGCGGTCGCCGCCAGCCCCCGCAACGCCGGCTGCATCGTCGTCGCCAGATAGACGAGCGCGCCGAGCGCGGCCCCCGCGGTGAGCTCCCCCGCCGCGACCATTCCCGGCGCCACCAGCAGCGCCAGGAGCAACGGCACGAAGCCGCCGGCCGCGATCACCACCGTCCGGGCCGCACCCGAACGCGCCACGCGCACGGCCGCTTTCGCCTGTGCGTCGATGACGTCGTAGAACTCGAGCGCGGCAAGGGGTTCCGCGCCGCAGGCGACGACGTCGCGCATCCCGGCCAGCGACGCGCCCGCGACCTCCGCCGTTCGTTCGTCGGCCAGCGCGAGCGCGCGCTGGCGGCGGGCCAGCGACGGCAGCAGGCAGGCGAATACGAGCATCGAAGCCACCACCGGGATCGCGACGACCAGGGCCAGCGAACCCGCGACGGTGAACAGCCCGGCCAACGCCGCCACGGTCGTCACGACCATTCCGCGCGCCTGCACCAGAAGCCCGGCCGTCGCGTCGCGGACCACCTCGACGTGCTGGGTGATCCGCGCGACGCCGCTGGCGTCCGGCTGGTTGCGCGGCGGTGACGGGTCGTGCAGGACCCCGCGCACGACGGCGCTCACCAGCGCGTCGCGCAGCGGCTCGACGACCTTGCCGAGCTGATGCCACACCAGCCTCGAACCGAACGCGCCGATGACCGCGACCAGGCCGAACACCGCCAGCCAACGCAGTCCGGTGCCTGGCCGATCCGCGGCGAACCCCTCGTCGACCGCGAGTTCGACCAGGCGACCGGACAAGAACGCGGGAATGCTCTCCAGCAGCGAGCAGAAGACCAGGACGGCGCATCCCCGCCACTGCCCGGCCAGCGCCGAGCGATAGAGCCGCCAGACGCTCACTGCCCGCCGCCCTCGGTGAAGACCGCCCGGTACGCGGGCTGCCGCCACAGCACCTGGTGCGGGCCGACCGCGCGGACCCGGCCGTCGTCGAGCCACACCACCGTGTGCGCCCGAGCCGCGGTGGCCGCGCGATGCGTCACCACGATCCGGGTCCGGCCTGGGAGCGCCTGTTCGATCGCGGTTTCGACGTCGGCCTCGGTGACCGTGTCGAGGCTCGCGGTGGCGTCGTCGAGGATGAGCACCCTCGGCGCGTGAGCGATCGCGCGGGCGAGCCCGATCCGCTGCGCCTCCCCGCCGGACAGCGGGGTCTCCGAAAGCGGCGTCCGGTATCCGTTCGGCAGCCGGACGATCAGGTCGTCGGCCTGCGCGGCCTGGCAGGCGGCGCGCACGGCGGCCTCGCCCGCCCACGAGCCGTAGCCGACGGCGTCGCCGATGGTCGCGCCGAGCAGCGCGGGCCGCTCGAAGGCGAAACCGATGACGGCGCGGAGTTCGTACGGCCGCAGTTCCTCCAGGGGACGGCCGTCGAGCGCGGCCGTGCCTTCGTCCGGGATCAGCAGTCCGCCGAGCACGTTGACCAGTGCGGACTTCCCCGAGCCCGAGCGTCCGACGACCGCGGTGAACCGCCCGCCCTGGATGATCAGATCGACGTTGCGCAGTGCGCCTTCGAGGGTGATCCCGCGCAGTTCGAGGGTGCCCCGCCCGGGGACCACGCCCAGCTTGCCCGGTTCGGGTACCGGCGAGTGGAGTACTTCGTTGATCCGCTGCGCGCACGACCGCGCACGGGAAAGTGCGGTGAGCAAAGGGATCTGAGTGACCAGGCCCAGGCCGAGGGCGACATAGCCCAGCGTCGCGAGGACCTGGCCGACGGTCAGCCTGCCCTCCATCACGCCGAACCCGGCGGCGGCCAGCACGGCGAGTTCCACCGCGGGCAACAGCAACCCGGACCGCCACACCATCCTGGCCTGCGTGCGCCACATCCCGCGGCCGGCGAGGCTCAGCTTCGGCAGCGGCCGCAGCACACGTTCGGCTTCGCGGTCGGCGGTACCCGACGCGGCGATCGTGCGCAGCCCGGCGACGGCGTCGACCATCCGCTCGGCCAGTTCCCCCGAGACCTGTTGATAGGTCAGGACGTCATCGGCGGTGTTCTTCAGATGGGAACGCGCGAGCAGGAGCGCGAACGGGATGCTGCCGAGGAAGACCAGCGCGAGCCGCCAGTCCATCAACGCCAGCAGGACGACGGCGCCGCCGGAGATCAGGGCGGCCGAACCGAGCTGGACGACGAGCGAGGCCACCATCCCGGCACCGGTGCAGTCACCGGTGAGCCTGCTGATCGCGTCGCCGCCCCCGAACTTCGAACGGGTGCCCAGCGCGAGGTAGCGGTCAGTGAGCTTGCGGCGCAGCCAGGCCGTCGCCGAGCTGGTCATCCGCGCCGAGAGGATCCCTCCGATGACGCCGACGGCGATCTCCGTGACACCGAGCGCGAGCAGCCACAGGACCTCGGGGAGGCTGGGCCGTCCGGCGATGACGGCGTCGACGGCGTCGGCGAGCGCGGCCGGCAGCAGCAACCCGGCCGTTGTCCCGGCCAAAGCCGTCACTACCAGCGCGAACAGGCGGGGACGATCGAGCGCGGTCACGGTGACCAGCAGGCGATCGGCGGAACCCGCCATCTCACTCCTCGGTGTCTGTGGTGAACCCTCGTCCGAGCGGGCATCCCATTCCGTTGAACGTGATCCCAACGAGACAAACGTGACGGCAAAATGAAAGGCGCGGGAGCGGCGCACTTGGCCTGTGCCGCTCCCGCACCTTCAGTACTCAGTCTGCGATCAGTGGCAGGTCAGCAGGCTGATGGTGCTGTTCGCGCAGGAGGCGAGCAGGCTCAGGTTGCTGGTGCCGCCACCGCCGCCACCGTGACCGCCGCCGTCGAGAACCTCGGGGGTTTCCAGGGCCTGCAGGTCGAGTACCAGTTCCATGGTGTTCCCTTTCGTTGTTTTCTCAGTTCCGCCGGCCATCAGTGGCCGGCAGTTCGGGAGGACAGGAAAGGCAACGCGGCCTTCCCGTCCAGGGTTGCGGCGAGAGCGAGCAAGACGCCCGCGCCGCCGGTGACGACGTCCATCGACAGCCGCAGCAGCTGGTTGCCGGGGAACGCCAGGCCGCCCTTGTACGGCACCGCGTACCAGGCAAGCCGGGAAAGGTGCAGGTCTACGGTGTCGCGGACACGCTGGTCCGGTTCGGAGCCCATCGCGAGCGCGGTCATCAGCCCGCACCGGCCGAAGAGCAGGCCGGGGTGGATGACGAACTCGCCACGGCACGATTCGCGCAGACCGGACAAGCTCTTCAGCGCCTGCGCGTCCGGACGGTGCTTCGCCAGTTCCTCGGCGACCATGAGGATCCCGGCGCTGCCGACGCCCGCGTAGGGCAACGTCCTCGTCTCACCATCGCGGACCTGCAGCGAACCGTCGTCGGACTCGGCGCACTCCTCGATCTCCCGCTCCAGCGCCTGGTCGGCGAAGGACAGCCAGCCCTGCTCACGAGTGCGCTCGAAGAGCCGGACGAACAGCAGCGCGGGTCCGGACCAGCCGTTGAGCAGCCCGGCCCTGGCGAAGTCACCGGGCGGGTCCGCGATCTCGAGCGCTTCGGCGAGCCGAACGGCGGTGGCGAGCGCCTGCCTGCCGAACTCGTTGTCCTTGCGCTTCACCGCGAAGTGCAGCTGAGTCAGGCCGATCCCGGACAACCCGCCTTCGAGGCCGTGGTCGGTGGTCTGCTCGACCAGCGTCGCCGACGACGCCAGCAGCTTCGTCGCCTCTTCGCGATGGCCGAACTCCTCCAGGACGTAGGCGATCCCGTAGGTACCGTCGTAGAACCCCGGCCGTCCCGGCGGTTCGCGGCGGATCGAATCCAGCAGCCAGCGTTCGTGATCGGGGTACCGCTCCCCGCCGGTCACGTGCAGCGCGTGCAGCACGCCGGCGGCGCCGTAGCCGAAGCACGCTCCGCCGACGCGGAACTGCTCGATGTCGCCGGGGAAGAGCCGGTCGGTGCGCTCCGGGGTCGCGCTGGCGAGGATCGCCTCGGTGATCTGCTTGCGGACCAGCGCCCAGTCCGGCTTGTCCTGGTCGAGTTCGGTCACGGTGATCAGCGGCGGGGTGTCGAGTGGCGGGGTGTTCCGGGGCTCCAGCTCGGCGACGATCGAGTCGGCGAAGCCCTCCGGGACGTCGAAGCGCCACTGGACGAAGTCCGCCAGCCCCCGCAGCTTCGCCGGGGCGAGTTCGAGCAGCGTGGTGAGCGGCAGGAAGACCCACAGCTTCAGCACGGCGAGCGCGTACTCGTCGACCTCGAAGCCGTTCCGGTCACGCGGGGCACGGAAACCCGGTGCGCCGAGCGCCGGCCTGTCGCCGCTGTCGACGTCGGCCGCCATCTCGAAGTCGATCAGCGAGACCGCGTCGTCGTCCCCGTCGACCAGGATGTTCATCGAGTGCAGATCGCCGAAGACGATCCGGCGGTCGTGCACCTCCGCGACCATCCGCTCCACGCGCTCGACCAGCGCCAGCGCACGGCTGGTGTAGGCGGCGATATCGGCATCGGAGCAGTCCCGCCGGGTGAGCGGATAGTTGCGGGCGAGCCAGCTGCCGAGCGAGATGCCGGGCATGAACTCCATCGCCAGGAAGTGGTGCTCCCAGACGGTGAACCGGTCATAAGCGACGGGGATGCCGTCGACACCCTTCAGCCTGTCGAGCACCTCGTGCTCCCGGCGGAGCCGCTCGACGGCGTCGATCAGGTCGCGGTCGAGGCCGGCGTACGGCCTGGCCTCCTTGAGGACCACCTGCTCGTCGTCGGCGTTCCGGTCGGCGAGGTACACGCCGCCGCCGTTCGAGAAGTGCAGCGAACTCTTCACCCGGTAGGGGAACATCGCCGGGTCGCCACCCTTGCGAGCGGCGAGATGAGGCGCGAGGAACTCCGGAATCGTCACCCAGTCGGGCACGGAGAAGGTGGGTTCACGCTTATCCGGGACCAGCGTGCCGTCCGGCTTGCGGACCGCGAGGACGCGCTTGCCGTCGAGTTCGACCCACTGCTCGGCAAATCCGCCGTAGCGGACATAGAGCGGTCCGGCACCGTACCTCAGATCGCTGAGAATATACGCACCGGGTTCGCCGTCGAGCTTCGCGGACAACTCGGTGAGAACGCGTTCGAGCTCGTTGTTGTCAGCCGGATAAAGAGTGAGTAACTTACCACTACCGTCGCGAGGCGCATATTTGGAATTCCTGGCCAGCAGGGTGCCACGGGAGCGAAGATGCTTGAACGACAGATTGTGCTCGACACAATGCTCGTGCACCTTCACGAGCACGCCCTCGGCGTTGCCCAGACCTGCGGACACGTGGATTTTCCAGCCTTGCAAGGGAAGATTTCGAGCAACAGGGTGCAGCATCCGCCACACTCCGCGCACTCCGGAACGCCATCCGGCCTCCGGAGCCGGCAACAAGGCGGCGTAATCGTCGGCGGCGTCCCCGGTTTCACGTTGTTCATCGAAGAACAGCGGATCGGCGAAGCAATACGCTTCGTACCGGACGTCCATCGAGCGCCCCCTCCTTGGCACCAATCGGATGGGCCAAGTGCACCATCGCGATGTGGAATATTCCACCTGTCGGACCCCTCAGGGCCAATCCGCCATACCGGGGGTTCAGCTGGGCTGTTCAGGGACGTGAATTCGAAACTTACCGAATAGTAGGCGCACCCAGCGTGAGATCAACTCGCTTTTCAACCACCCGGTCGGTGTGTAACAGAATCGTACTTGCGCCGTAATCCCTGGTCGAAAGGTCGCGGGCAATAATATGCGACCGAATTGGCGGCTCGCCAACCATGCGCGCTTCGTGATCTATTCACCCGCCGGTCTGGACCATCGCGCGCTCCGATCGCCCCCGGCGGTCGCCCGCGGCGGCCCTCCCGGACGGAGGTACGTTGTCGCCGGCGGAGTACTAAGGAGTGCGGGAGTGATCACAGGGTTCGCGATGACCGTCGCGATTTGCGCGACGCTGGTCGCGGCGTGGAGTTTCGTGCAGTCCGCGCGCAAGAAACTGCCGGACACCCCCTTGCTCGCCGGCCTCGCCGTCGTCGAACTCCTCCTGCTCGCCCAGGCGGTGATCGGGGTCGTGCTGCTGATCGGCGGCGGCCGCCCGGGCAGCATGGCGACCTACCTCGCCTATCTGATCGGCTGCCTGGTCGTGCTCCCCATCGGCACGTTCTGGGCGCTGGCCGAGCGCACCCGATCCAGCACCGCGATCCTCGGGATCGCCTGCCTCGCCATCCCGGTGATGGTGCTGCGCCTGCACGAGGTCTGGGGCGGCGCCAGTGCCTGAGGAAACCGAGGAAGCCACCGTGACCCAGGACAAGGCCTCCGGCCCGGGACGCGTCCTGGTGGCCGTGTACGCGATTTTCGCCTTGGCGGCCACGTCACGAGCGGCCGTCCAGATCAGCACCAAATTCCACGAGGCCCCGCTGGCCTACGTCCTGTCGGCGCTCGCGGCCATCGTCTACGTCCTGGCCACCGTCGCGCTGGCCCGCCGCGGCGCGGGCTGGTGGCGGATCGCGCTGGCCGCCTGCGGCATCGAACTGGTCGGCGTGCTGACCATCGGCACGTTCAGCCTCTTCGACAGCGAAGCCTTCCCGCACGCGACCGTGTGGTCGCTGTACGGGCAGGGCTACCTCTTCATCCCGCTGATCCTGCCGATGGTCGGGCTGTACTGGCTGCGGCGGACGAAGCCCCGCGTTTAGTCCTCTGAATGCGTGCCCTTGCGGGGCGTATCAGCGGGTCACTTGTCGAAGCAGCCCTTTTCGTTGAGCGGCCCGACCGACGGCAGGACGAGCCCGCACAGGTAGCCGTCGATCCAGCGCCCGTTGCCGGCCACGTTGGTGAGCACCCGGATCGCCGGGGCGAACGCGGCGATGCCCTTGGCCAGCGAGTCCTGGTTGCGCTGGAGCATCGACGTCAGCTGGTCGAGTTGTTCCAGCACGGGCCCGAGCTGCCCGTCGTTGTCGGCGATGATGCCGTCGAGGGCGGTCGCCAGCCGTTTCGAGCCGTCGAGCAGGTTCTTGATCGCCTGCTGGCGGGTGGAGATCGCGAGAAGCAGCGCGTTGCCGTCCTCGACCAGCCGCTGGACCTCGGCGTCGCGGTCGACGAGCGTCTGGGACACCTGCCGCGTGTTGGCCACCAGTGTCCGGAGCTGCCGGTCACGGGAGGCGATGGTGCCGGAGAGCTTCGAAAGACCGTCGAGCGCGGCCCGGACGTCCGTGGGCGTTTCGGCGAAAGTGGCTGAAATCGTGTCGAAACTCTTGGCCAGCTGGTCGACGTCGATGTCGTCGACGGTCTTGGACAGATCCCGGAACGCTTCCAGGACGTCGTACGGCGCGGTGGTCCGCTGGAGCGGGATCGGCGCGCCGGGGTCGAGGACGGCGTCGCCCTGCGGGTCGAGCGCGAGGTACTTCTGCCCCAGCACGTTCTTGATCCGGATGGACGCGCTCGTGGCGTCACCGAGCCACGCGTCCTTGACCCGGAACGAGACGACCACGCGATCGCCGTCGAGATCGATCTCGGAGACCTTGCCGACCTTAACCCCGGCGACCCGCACGTCGTTGTCCGCACGCAGGCCGCCCGCGTCGGAGAATTCGGCCGAGTAGGTGGTTCCGCCGCCGATCACCGGCAGGGCGTCGGCGTTGAGCGCCGCCGCCATCCCGAGGGCCATCGTGGTGAGCCCGGCGAGCGCCATCTTGACCGGATCCACCGCGCCGAAGGACCTCATCGCCTCACCTCGCAGGTCACAGGCGCAAGACTCTAGGGCGCGCCTCCGCCGATCGCCAGGCGAAACGTTGCACCGAACGGGTGGCACTGTCTGTCCATTATGGACAGACTAGGCGTCGAGCCTGAGTTCGTAGTGAAGCGTCTTGTACTTCTTGATCCGGTGCGTGAGCGGAACGAGGAAGCCGTGCAGGAGCCGGTGTTTCCCGGCGAGCATCGCGGCCGCGTGGCGCGCCTCGTCGCCGTCGAGCAGGCGCACGTGCCCGCGCACGGGCTCGCCGGTCGGGGCGCCGCGGAACGTCGAAGGAGCGATCTCGACCTGCGGATTGTTCCGCATCCGCTTGGCCTTCCAGGCGGCGTCGTAAGTGCGGATGAAGGCATGATCCCCTTCGACGGCGATGTTGACCGGCGTCCCGATGGGCGTTCCGTCGCGCTTGAACGTCTTCAGCAGGATCGTCTTCTGGGCGGTGAACCTGGCCAGCTGCGTTGTCATGACAGTGGGACGAAGCCGCCGCGCGGAACGTGACGGCTAACGCCAAAGAGCTTCCGCTGTCAGTTCCAGAACTTGATTTCGGGGTTGCCCGCCACCGGTCCGTCGAGCAGCGGCTGAGCCGTGCCGCGCAGGTTCTTGTCGAAGAACGCGGACACGTAAGACCTGGTCAGCTCCATCCCGCGCAGGCCACCGAGTACGCCGGGGGGTGTCAGGCCGAGCTGCTCGCCGAGCACGCCGACATCGGTGAAGGACGCGTGCCCGGCCGCCGCGACGCTGATCCAGCGCTTCCAGCCGGTGAGGTTCGGCCAGCTGCCCGCCCAGGTCGTGTCCGGGCCGGCCGGGGTGTACTCGCTCTCACGGCCGAGGAAGAGGAACGGCCGGTCGATGCCCGAGGCGGGGATCGGCGACCAGAGCCTGCCGTCCATGTCCACCCCGGCGCGGATCCGCTGGTCGTTCACCATCGCCGCCGGGGTGCTGTAGCCACCGATGGAATGCCCGGCCATCCCGATCCTCGTCCGGTCGATCAGCCAGGACCACGGCGAAGAGGGCCTGGTCAGCCTGTCAAGGGTGAAGGAGACGTCCGCGGCGCGGACCGGCGGGAGCAGGGTCGACTCGGACCCGCAGGCGGCGCATTCGGTGACGCGCCCGTCCGGGAAGGCGGTGCCGTGGGATTCGTAGTTGTGGCCGATCAGCGCGACCACGAATCCCTTGCTCGCCAGCTCTTCGGCCAGCCCGGTGAGAGTGGCGCGCGGTTTGCCGAAACCGGGCGACAGGACGACCAGCGCGTGCTTTCCGGGCCGCGGCGGGGCATCGACCCGGGCGCTGGTCCGGATCTCGGCGAGCCGCGCGGGGTCGACGTCGGGGACCCCGGATTCGGTCAGGAAGGCTTTGGCCTCGGCCAAAGTGAGGTACGGCCGCTTCGGGCCCATCGGCAGCAGCGCCGGGTAGAACATCGACACCATCAGCTCGCGAGGTCCGGTCGGCACCCAGGGATCCCGGCGCGAGTCGTCGACCAGGTGCAGGTCGGTGGAGCCGACGGGAAGCGATCCGGTCGGCGGCGGCAACGTCAGCCGCTGAGCCGCCGCGGCCGGGCTCACGACGGTGGCCATGACGGCGACGACGAGGCCCGCTATGAGAAGCCTTCTCATGGGGTTTCCTTTTCTGTCGAGGATTTCCACCGCCCAGCCTGGAACGTGGCGTCGTAATCGCGCATCGGCCGGAGAGCACGTCGACGGTCCCGGTTCGTCTGTCGCAGGTCGTACCCCGATGTCTGTCTCGAGGCGGATCCGCGGCGGCTGTTCCCGGGCTACGCTCGACCGGTGCTGGCCCTGCTCAGGAGTCACCCGAAGGCCGTGGACATCGGGCTGACCGTACTCATCGGACTGTCCACTGTGGTCTCCGCCCACGACGACGAAGAGTTCACCTGGTGGCTGACCTCCTTGGTGGCCTTGGCCTCCCTTCTGGTGCGCCACCGCAATCCCATGCTCACCTTCGCCACCGGCTCCGTCGTTTCCCTGCTGCATCTGGTCATGGGGAGCGACCTTCAGCCGGTCGACGTCGTGGCGTTGGTCGGCCTGTTCTCCGTCGCGGCCTGGGGGTCACGACGGCTTTCCTCGGGGCTGCTGGCGGCCGGGCTCCTCGTCGCGGGAGCTTGGTCGTTCTACGCCTCCGAAGCCAACTCGCGTTCGCCCGCCCCGTTCCCGCCGCGGATCATCATCATCGATCCCCTGCGCCCGGTCGCCGAGGTGGACGACGGCCTGGTCCAGGACTGGGGCGGGTTCGCGGGCATCGGGTTGTCGCTCGCGGTGGCCTGGCTGGCCGGGCTCAACACGCGGCAGCGCGGGATCCGGCTGGCCGTGCTCGAACAGCGGGCCGCCGACCTCGAACGCGAGCGGGACACCCACGCCGCGCTGGCCGTGGCCGCCGAACGCGGGCGGATCAGCCGCGAACTCCACGACGTCGTCGCGCACGCGCTTTCGGTGGTCGTACTGCAGGCCCAAGGCGCGCAGGCGGAACTGGACCGGCGGCCCGAACGGTCACGCGAGGCGCTCGGGGCGATCGTCGAGACCGGGCGGACCGCGTTGAGCGAGATCCGGCTGCTGCTCGGCGCGCTCGGCCAGGACGCGCCGGACTGGGAGCCGCAACCGGGCGCCGAACGCCTGCCGCGGCTGGCAACCGACATCCGGGCCGCGGGCACACCGGTCGAGTTCCTGGTCGAAGGCGAACCGCGGCCGCTTTCGTCCACAGTGGACCTCGCGACGTACCGCATCGTGCAGGAATCCCTGACGAACGTGCTGAAACACGCCGGACAGCGGGCGTCGGTGACTATCGTGATGCGGTACGAACCCGAAACACTGGAGATCGAGGTGACCGACGATGGCAACGCGACGGAACCACCCTCCGGCACCGGGCACGGCCTCGAAGGGATGCGGGAACGAGTGAGCGTTCTGGGCGGCACCTTCGACGCGGGGCCGCGCCCGGAAGGCGGCTTCGCTGTCCGCGCGACCCTGCCGTCATGACGATCCGGGTGGTCATCACCGACGACCAGGCGCTGGTGCGCACCGGTCTGCGGATGATCCTGGAGAACGCGCCCGACATCGAGGTCGTCGGCGAAGCGGGCGATGGCGCGGAGGCCGTCGACCTGGTGGCGGGCACCGATCCCGACGTCGTGCTGATGGACATCCGGATGCCCGGGATGGACGGCGTCCAGGCCACCGCGGCGATCTCGGCCGCGCACCGCGCACGAGTCCTGGTGCTGACCACTTTCGATCTGGACGAGTACGTCTACGCCGCGCTGCGGGCGGGGGCGAGTGGCTTCCTGCTCAAGGACGCGCTGGCACCGGACCTGCTCTCCGCGGTCCGCGTCGTCGCCGCCGGCGAAGCGTCCTTGGCCCCCACCGTCACCCGCCGTCTGCTCGACCGCGTCGTCACCGGCCTGCCCTCGCCGCCGTCCGACGGCAAACTCGACCTGCTCACCGGCCGCGAACGCGAAGTGCTCCAGCACCTGGCCCGTGGCCGGTCCAACGCCGAGATCGCCGAACTGCTGTACCTGTCGCCGGGGACGGTGAAGACGCATGTCGGCCGCATCCTCACGAAACTCGGTCTCCGCGACCGCGTGCAGGCCGTCGTCTTCGCCTACGAGGCCGGGATCACCCGCTGATCGCGGCGGGCGCGCGCCAGTGCTTGCCGCGGCGCGGACGCCGGTGCTGACCCCGGCCGCCCAGCGAGTCGGCCAGGACGTCCGGGCGGCGCGCGGCGAACTCCTCCGCGGTGATGCCCATCCGCACCAGGTACTTGATCTCGCCGCGCACCACTTCGGTGTCGCGCAGCCTGCCCTCTTCGCGGAAACCCAGGCCTCCGTGCAGCGAGAGCGACGCCAGATTGCCGCCGTAGACGGTGACCTCGCATTTACGGAAACCGCGCTGCTCGAACATATGCGCCAGCAGGACGGTGATCGCGTCGGTGGCGTAGCCGCAGCGCTGGTGACGCGGGGCGATGCCGATGCCGTAGCCGAAAAGGCCGGTCAGCGGGTCGGCGCCGATGGTGCAGACCGAGCCGACCAGCATCCGGCCGCGCACGGTTTCGATGCCGAAGTGGATGTCGTCGCTCGCGCCGGCGGACCCCGAACGGTGGGAGGCCCAGTGCCGGTGACCGCCGCCGATCAGCGGCGTCGCCTCGCGGGCCATGTCGCGGTCGAAGCCCATCAGGACACGGCGGTCCCGGAGGTCGACCTCGCGCAACCGCACCTTCCGCCCGACCTGCTCCGGTTCCGGGGCGAAGCGGCTCACCGCGCCAGGCCGCACGGGTGCTCACGAACGATCACAAGCATCCCTTGACGATATCGGTAGGCGTGACGGCCGCTCCAGAGCCCATCGTCGGGCGCCGGGATGAGCCTGGCCACACTCTCCCGGGTTCCGAAACTTCTTCGAAAGTCTTTGACCGGATTCCTTTGCGGGACACACACTTTTTTCATCCGGTGGACCTCGACGAAGAGGGAGCAACACAGATGAACGTTCGTATTCGCGACCGCGTCAGACTGATCATCGGCGCCGCCTGCACGGCCGCGCTGGTGACGGCGGTCCTGCCGGGCACGGCCACGGCCGACACGGTGATCACCACGAACCAGACCGGGACCAACAACGGGTTCTACTACTCGTTCTGGACCGATGCGCAGAACACGGTCTCGATGACGCTGAGCTCCGGCGGCAACTACAAGACCTCGTGGCGCAACACCGGCAACTTCGTCGCGGGCAAGGGCTGGAGCAACGGCTCACGCCGCAGCGTGAACTACTCCGGCAGCTTCACCCCGTCCGGCAACGCCTACCTGACGCTCTACGGATGGACGTCGAATCCGCTGGTGGAGTACTACATCGTCGACAACTGGGGAACCTACCGGCCGACCGGGACGTACAAGGGCACCGTCACCAGCGACGGCGGGACGTACGACATCTACCAGACGACCAGGTACAACGCCCCGTCCGTCGAAGGGACCAAGACGTTCAACCAGTACTGGAGCGTCCGGCAGCAGAAGAAGACCGGCGGCACCATCACCACCGGAAACCATTTCGACGCCTGGGCGCGCGCCGGGATGCGGCTCGGTTCCTTCAACTACTACATGATCATGGCGACCGAGGGATACCAGAGCAGCGGTAGTTCCAACATCACCGTGGGCGGGTGACGCCGTGCTCCTCGTCGCCGCACTCGTCGCCGCGTTGGCCGTTGCCACCGGACCCGTGCAGACGACCGCCTGCTCCGGCTACGTCGGACTCACCTTCGACGACGGCCCGTCCGCCTCGAACACCCCGCGCCTGCTCAACGCGCTCCGGCAGAACGGGCTGCGGGCCACGATGTTCAACCAGGGCCAGTACGCCGCCGCGAATCCGGCGCAGGTGCGGGCCCAGGTCAGCGCGGGAATGTGGGTCGCGAACCACAGCTACACGCATCCGCACCTGACCCAGCTGAGCCAGTCGCAGGTCGATTCGGAGATCTCGCGGACGCAGCAGGCCGTCGCCAACGCCGGCGGCGGCACACCGAAGCTGTTCCGGCCGCCCTACGGCGAGACCAACACGACCGTGCGCTCGGTCGCGGCGAAGTACGGGCTCACCCAGATCATCTGGGACGTCGACTCGGCGGACTGGAACAACGCGAGCACCGACGCGATCGTCGCGGCGAACGCCCGGCTCACCAACGGGCAGGTCATCCTCATGCACGACTGGCCTGCCAACACCGTCGCCGCGATCCCGCGGATCGCCCAGGGCCTGGCCGCCCGAGGGCTGTGCGCCGGGATGATCTCGCCGCAGACCGGACGAGCAGTAGCCCTCAGCTGACCCCTGGTGGCTCGCTAGAGCTTGACGGTCCGTGAAGGCCTCCTTGAGGGACTCAGAGTCCCTCAAGGAGGCCTTCACGGACCTATCGGAGCTGCGGCGCCGATAGTCCAGCGCTGGAGCTTCTCAGGATTCCGTACCGCCCAGATCCGCGTGATCCGGTCGTCCGCGATCTCGAACGCGTACACCGTCACGATGACGCCGTCCTGCTGCGCCACGAGGCTGGGCTGGCCGTTGACCGTGCGCTCCAGGAGTGTCATGCCGGCGGTCCTGCCGGTGAAGTCGACGACCAGGCGCGCGAGCTGCTCGGCTCCCTCGACGGGGTGGAGGTGGCTGCTCACGAGGCCCCCGCCGTCGGCGATCGCTGTGACGTCGGGGTCGAGGAGGCCGATGAGGGCTTGGATGTCCTTGGCCTCCCAGGCGTGTTTGAAGTCCCGGACGATCCCGGCGCGCCGGTCCGCCGGAGTCGCGGGAGCCTGCGTCTCGCGGATGCGCCGCCGGGCCGACGAGGCCAGTTGGCGGCAGGCCGCGGGGGTGCGGCCGACGACTTCGGCGACTTCGGCGAACGGGTACCGGAAGACGTCGTGGAGGACGAACGCGACGCGCTCGGCCGGGGTCATCGAGTCCAGTACGACGAGGAAGGCCATGCCGATCGACTCGTCGAGGGTGACTCGGTCAGCCGGGTCGGCGCTGCGCCCGTTGATCCACTCCGCCGGTTCGGGCAGCGGCTCGGGGATCCACTCGCCCACGTAGGACTCTCGCCGGGTCCGCGCGGAGGAGAGCTGGTTGAGGCAGAGGCGGCCGGCGACCGTGGTCAGCCAGGCACCAGGGGTCTCGATCGCTTCCCGCTGCTGCGGGGACTGGGCGTACCAGCGCGCGTAGGTCTCTTGGACGACGTCCTCGGCATCGGCCAGGGAGCCGAGGAGCCGGTACGCGAGATTGATCAGCTGACGCCGCTCGCTCAGGTCCGGTTCGGATCGATCGGTCATGTCGCCGGCTCCCTTGGTCGTGTCGGCCTTCACCAGGTCGACAAGACAGCGCGGTGATCTGTGAGGTCGCCTCACCTTTCGAGCGGTCACGTTGTCGGTCAGGGGTGACACCACTGAATTCGAACGAGGGAGACGTCACCATGACCACGACGACCGAGCAGGACGACATCCGATCACGACTGCCCGACCTCACCGAGCTCTTCCCCGAGCTCGCGGCGCTTTCCGGTGCCCTGCACAAGGCCGTCCGGGACAGTTCGGTTCCGCAGTCCACCCTCGGCCTGATGCTGCTGCGCGCCGCGCAGGTCGTCGGCAGCACGTACCACGCCGTCCGGGCGACCGACAATCTCCGCAAATCCGGCGAGACCGAGCGGCGGATCACCGCACTGGCGACCTGGCGGGACTCCCCCTACTTCACCGACGCCGAACGGGTCGTTCTGGAGCTGGCGGAGGCCGTCCTCACCCCGAACCCGGCCGGGGAGCGCGTCTCGGACGAGCTCTTCGCCAAGGTGGCCTCCCTCTACGACGACAAGGACATCTGGACGCTCACCGTGGCCCTCGGCCACTTCAGCCTGTTCATCCCGGTCGCCCTCGTCGGCAAACCGATCCCCGGCAGGCCGCCCGGGAAGAACTACAAAAAGTAGCCCTCTAACGCCCGAAGGCCCCCTACCCAGTGGGTAGGAGGCCTTCGGCGTCGAGACACGTCAGATGGCGGTGACGCGCTGGGCCTGCGGGCCCTTCTGGCCTTGGCCAATCTCGAACTCGACGCGCTGCCCTTCATCCAGGGACTTGAAGCCGCTGCCCTGGATTTCCGAGTAGTGCACGAACACGTCCGGCCCGCCGTCGTCCTGCGCGATGAAGCCGAAGCCCTTTTCGCCGTTGAACCACTTAACGCTGCCCTGAGCCATACTTTTACCTGCTCTTCAATCGTGAGTCTGGGCGCATTCGATGCTCAGATCTCAGAGAGTATTCTTGCAGGTGTCCGCCCGGGAGGCACCACCGCGGTTCACTTTAGTCCGAAAAAAAGGGTATCTCCGCAGGTCAGCGGCAGAAATTTGATCTCCCGAAGCAGGCGGATCACGCCAAGACCGACCCGGAGGTGCCGCTGCCCGCGCGGGCGGCGACGTCGGCCGCGGTCCAGGCGAGCGCGATCGCTCCGTCCATGACGGCGCGGTCGGCCGCCGGCGTCACGCAGGCAGCGGCGAATTCGGGCTGGTGGTTGACCGCGGGCAGGCAGTCGAGGCCCAGCATCGGGTGGATGGCCGGGATCCGGTGGGACACGTTGCCCATGTCGGTGGCCGCGCCGAGGAGCGGCTGTCCCTCGCCGGGGGCGGGGAAGCGGCGGCCGAGCGCGGTGGCGTTGGCCTGGTAGAGCGCCACCATGGCCGGGTCGTGGACGAGGTCGGCATAGTCGGGACAGCTCGGCTGGATCGTGAGTTCGCAGCCCGAGCCCACCGCACCGGCCTCGAAACAGGCCGTCACCCGCTGCTTGAGGGTGGTCACGGCGGCGAGGGAGTCCGAGCGGACGATCCAGTTGCCGGTGTTCCGGTCCGGGATGACGTTCGCCGCCGAGCCGCCGTCGGTGACGATGCCGTGGATCCGGTCGACGTCGCGGGTCTGCTGGCGCAGCAGACCGATCGCGACCTGGGCGATCGTCATCGCGTCGGCGGCGTTGACGCCCAGTTCGGGGTGTGCGCCCGCGTGCGCGGCGCGGCCGCGGTAGGTGACGTCGAGCACCGAGACGGCGGATCCGCGCAACGCCGCCGCCTCTTGGGCGGCCGGGTGCACCATCATGGCCGCGTCGACCCCGTCGAAGGCGCCGCGCTCGAGCATCAGGACCTTCCCGCCGCCGCCTTCCTCGGCCGGGGTTCCCAGCACCGTGATGGTCAGGCCCAGATCGTCGGCGACGGCCGCGAGACCGAGGCCCGCCCCGACGGCGGCGGCCGCGATGATGTTGTGCCCGCACGCGTGCCCCATGCCGGGGAGCGCGTCGTACTCGGCGCACACCACGACGTGGCACGGCCCGCTTCCGGCCGTGGCGCGGACCGCGGTGGGCAGCCCGTAGCAGCCGTGTTCGACGGCGAACCCGCCGTCGGCGAGCACCGCCGCGACCCACGCGCTGGCGAGCGTCTCCTCGAACGCGATTTCGGGATGGGCGTGGATGCGGTGGGAGAGCGCGAGAAGGCCGGCCTCCGCGGCTCGGATCCGGCTCGCGATGTCGTTCTTGACCGCGCTCGTCACGGCGCCGCCACGTACCCGGTCGCCGGGCGCGTGGCGGCGTCGAAGGCCGCGTACGCACCGGTGGCTCCCATGCCGCTTTCGCGCGCGGGCTCGTAGACCCCGTCCTGCGCGCCGCCCTGCCAGCGGTTGATCCAGATGACGCCGGCCGGGATGGACATCGCCGCCGCGGCGTGGTCGCGATCGCGGGTGTAGACGGTCGCCGCGAGCCCGAACGACGACGCGCTCGCGAGCCGCAGCCCTTCTTCCCAGGAGTCGACGACCTGGACGGGAGCGACCGGCCCGAACGTCTCTTCCCGCATCACGAGCATCGAGTCGTCGACGTCGGTGAGCACGGTCGCCGGGTAGAAAGAACCCGGTCCCGGCGGGAGCGACCCGCCTGCCAGGAGGGTGGCCCCGCGCTCGACCGCGTCGGTGACGTGCCGGTGGACGATCTCCCGCTGGCGCTGGTCGGCGAGGGGACCGAGGACCGTCTTCTCGTCGTGCCCGTCACCCGTGGCGTAGGTGGCGGTGGCTTCGCACAGCGCGGCGATGAACTCGTCCGCGATGGCGCGGTGCACGTAGATCCGTTCCATCGACGTGCAGATCTGCCCGGAGTTGACGAAGGCCCCGAAGGCGACAGCGTGCGCGGTCTCGACAGGGTCGACGTCGGCATCGACGACGACCGGGTCTTTGCCGCCCAGTTCCAGGATCGCCCGGCGCAAGCCCTGCCCGGCGGCGGCGCCGACCTTCTTGCCCGCCGCCACCGACCCGGTGAAGTGCACGAGCCCGATACCCGGTTCGCCGGCCAGCGGGCCGCCGGCGCGGCCGTCTCCGTGCACGAGATTGAGCACACCGTCCGGCAGGGTGATCAGCTCGATCAGCCTGGTCACCGAGAGCGGGCAGCGCTCGGAGGGCTTGAGGACCACGGTGTTGCCGACGGCCAGCAGCGGTCCGATGGCGATCAGGACGTTGAGGACGGGGAAGTTCCAGGGCGTGATCACCGCGGTGACGCCGAGCGGGTGACGCAGGACGCGAGTCACGCTTCCGTCGTCGTGTTCGGTCGTGACGTCGAACCGGTACGCGCGGGCTTCCGCGCACGCGCCGCGCAGCGCGGCGACCCCCGCCTCGATGAAGTTCCGGCCGAGTGCCACCGGTTTGCCCATCTCGCGGCATTGCAGTTCCGCGAGCTCCTCGGCGTGCTCGGCCACGACGTCCGCCACTCGTTCGAGGTAGGCGATGCGTTCGTCCAGCGTCGCTGCCGCCCAGCCCGGTTGGGCGGCAGAGGCCGCTTCGACAGCGCGCGTGACGTCGTCGGCGCATCCCACGGGCCAGCGGGCGATGAGGTCTCCGGTCGCCGGATTGATCAGGTCACCGGCGGTAGCGGAGGCGGAAGGGACCCACTGGCCCCCGATGTGGTTCTGCAGGATCGTCGTCATGGGTGGATCTCCTTGGGACGCGGGCGGTTCGTGGTCACGCGCGATCCAGGCGCTCGGCCATGAGCTCGCCGGCCATGATCGCGGTGAGGTTCGTGTTGGCGCGCGGTACGGACGGGAAGATCGAGGCGTCGACGACGCGGAGCCCGTCCACCCCGAGAACCCGGCAATGCGGATCGACCACGGTGGAAGGAGCGGCGGGATCGCCCATCCGGCAGGTGCTGGTCGCGTGCTGCGCGTCGGCCGCGGTGGCGAGCAGGTGGTCGTCGAGCCGGGCATCGTCATCGAGCACCGAGAGCAGGGTGGCGTTGAGGCCGTCGACGGATCCCTCCGAGATGGCGGCCACCTCATCGCCGCGTGCCATCTCGACGAGCGCCCGAATGCCCTCGCGGAGCCGCGCGCGATCTCGTTCGTCCGACAGCATCGCCTCGCGGATCTCGGGCTGGACCGCCGGATCCGCCGAGACGAGGGCGACCGAGCCTCGTGACCACGCCTGGTTGACCCAGACCCCGAACGCGCCCGCGCCGAAGCGCAGGTCGGCATTCTCCATGGACAGCACGTTCTGGTTGAGGGACACGAACATCATGTCGTGGGGCCGCGCGTCCGCGCCGGAACTGGTGTAGCGGACGCAGACGTTGGTGTGCCGATCGTCCGGAGTGCGGATGGCCGATTCCTCGTTCAGCGGGATCGCGACACCCACCATCGGGTGGTCCTGCAGGCCCTGGCCGACGGGCAGGTCCGCGACGACGTCGATCCCGAGTGAACGCAGGTGGCCCGCGGGGCCGATGCCGGAACGCATGAGCACGGCGGGGGAATGCGCCGCTCCGGCGCTGAGCACGACGAGATCGGCGTACTCCTCGACCGGGCCGCCGTCGGCGAGGTAGCGCACGCCGACCGCCCGGCCGCCGCTGACCAGGACGCGATCGACGAGTGCGTCCCCGCGAACGGTCAACGTCGCCGTCTCCCGCGCGGGTTCGAGATAGCCGTCGTTGACGGTCACCCGCCTGCCGTCGCGGGAGTTGATCGGATACGGGGAGACTCCGCTCGCGCCCGGCGCGTTGACGTCCTCGGCCCAGCCGTGGCCGGCCGAGAGCGCGGCGGCCCGCAGGGCGGTGTCGACCGATCCCCACCTGTCCCTGGGCATCCGGTGGATCGGAGTCGGGCCTCCCCTGCCGTGATACGAGGCGTCACCGAACTGCTCGTCGTCCTCGGAGCGGCTGAAGAAAGGCAGGACATCGTCCGGCGACCACCCTTCGCAACCCCACCGCGCCCAGTCCTCGAAGTCCTCCATCGGCGGCCGGATCGCGATCTGCCCGTTGATCGAGGAACTGCCTCCCAGCCCCCGGCCACGCCAGTACAGCGCGGGTTCCTGCTTGTCGGTCCGTGTCGCGAGCAGGCCCGGCCACACCAGCTTGGCGCTCACTTCCGGATCGATCAGCGCGCGAAGGGGATTCGGCGAACGCCACACCTCGGGCAGTTCGGCCGCGCGGTAGTCCGGTCCCGCCTCCAGCAGCAGGACCCGCCGTCCCGTCGCCGCGAGCCGCGTCGCCAACGGCGCGCCGGCGGAACCCGCACCGACGACGATCACGTCCCAACCGCTCTTCGTCATGCTGGACCTCCGAGGATCATCGGCGGATTCTGGAGCGAGACCACCGGTGTCCGGTACTATGAGCCGAACGTCAACTCTCAGTCAACACTGAATTCTCATTTTCGAGTGAAAGTTATCCGGTTGTCCGACACCGCTCGACCCCCAGCCGCCGAACTCCTGCTCGACAACTTCGCCACGGTCATCGGCCAGACGATGGGCTGGCCTCCCATGGCGGGCCTGACCGCGGGCGTGCTCCTGCTCAGCGCGGAGCCGATGACCGTTCAGGAACTGCAGGACGAGCTAGGCGCCAGCGCCGGCTCGGTGTCGGAGATGACCCGGCTGCTGATCGCGAACGGCGTCGTCCGCCGCTTCAAGGCATCGGGAACCCGGCACTTCGTGTACGAGTGGCGCCCGGACGCCTGGGCGGGTTGCCTCGAACACCAGCTCCGCCAGACAGAACGGCTGCGCGACCTCGCCCACGACGCCGTGGAACAAGGGCGCACCTTCGACGAGCCGCAGCGTCGCCGCCTCCGGGCCATGGCCGACTACTACGACTTCATGGTGACGCGGCTGGACTCGCTACTCGAGGTTTACCGCGGCGAACTCCGAACCCCGGACCCGAAAAGACGAACCTGATCTTGTTTAGCGCCGGTCACGGCAGGGAACCCGGCGGAATCCTGAGTGGTGGCCCCAGTCCTAGGCGCTGCGAGGACCCCCGAAAGGAGGACATCGCCATGTCTTCGGTGAATATCGACACTGACGCTCACTCCGCGCCATCGCGTACTGACTTCAGTCATCTGGCTCGCCTCGTGAAACGCGAGGGTCTGATGGACCGGCGTTACGGGTACTACGCGGTGAAAGTCACTCTTACCCTGCTCGCTTTTGTCGGCGGCGCTGTGGCGTTCGTGGCACTGGGCGATTCCTGGTGGCAGCTGGCCACGGCGGCGTTCTTCGCGGTGATGTTCGCCCAGGTCGCCTTTCTCGGGCACGACGCGGGACACAATCAGATCTTCCGTACCGGACGGGCCAACGACAGAGCCGGTTATGCCTTCGGCGGGATCGTCGGCATGAGCTACGGCTGGTGGATGGGCAAACACACCCGGCATCACGCCAATCCCAACCACGAAGACGACGATCCCGACCTCGACATTCCGCTGCTCGCTTTCACGCGCGGGCAATCGGGCGAGAAGAGCGGGTTCGTGCGCTGGACCTCGAAGCACCAGGCGGCGCTGTTCTTCCCGTTGCTGTTGCTGGAAGGGCTGAGCCTGCATTGGGCCGGCATCCAAGCCGTGTGGCAGGGCGAGATCAAGGCCCGCCGGCTCGAAGCGGTCCTGCTGCTCGCGCACATCGCCATCTACCTGACCGCGGTGTTCGTCGTGTTGTCCCCGCCGGTCGCGCTCGCGTTCATCGCCGTGCACCAGGGACTGTGGGGCGTCTACATGGGCTGCTCGTTCGCGCCCGGGCACAAGGGCATGCCCACCTACACCGACGAGACCAAACTCGACTTCCTGCGCAAGCAGATCCTCACCAGCCGCAATGTCCGCGGCGGCCCCTGGGTCGATTTCGCGCTCGGTGGACTGAACTATCAGATCGAGCACCACCTTTTCCCCAGCATGCCGCGCATCAACCTGCGTCGTGCGCAACCCCTGGTGCGCCGATTCTGCGCCGATCATGGGATCGACTACGCCCAATGCGGGCTGCTGAGGACCTACCGCTACGTCTTGCAACACCTGCACGACGTCAGCGCGCCACTCCGGGCCGCGAGCACCCCGGCCCGGTAGCCGCGGGGCCTGACAGGTCACCTCGGCTGGGGCTACCGTGGGTTTGCGACTTCTTTCGGCGAAGCCGGCTTTTCCCCCGACCGCGAATCATCAGTGATGGCGGTGGGACCGTGCGGAAGGTGGCTGAGTGAGTGAGCAACCCGCGAAAGAACTGAGTCAGCGGCTGTTCACGGCGCTGGCGGGCGCGGCGCGCGGGCTGAGTACCCGTTCGTCAGGTGGGGCCGAGCAGGTCTTGAAGCTGATCGTGGCCGGGGCGGTGCGAACCGTGCCTGGTGCCGAGCACGCGGGGGTGCTGCTGCTTGCCCGCGACGGGACCGTGACGTCGCACGCGCCGAGCAGCGATCTGGCGGAGCGGATCGACCGGTTACAGGCCCGCTACGGGGAAGGCCCGTGTGTGACCGCGTTGTGGGAGCTGCACACGATCCTGGTCGACGATCTGGCCGTCGGAGCCGCCCGATGGCCGGCGTTCGCCCGGGAAGCACTCGCCTCGGGCGTGGCCAGCACGTTGTCCTTCCAGTTGTTCACCAACGACGACACCCTCGGTGCGCTGAATCTGTACTCCGGGCAGCGGGCCGGATTCAACGAGCACTCGCAGATCCTGGGCAGCCTGTTCGCTTCGCACGCGGCCCAGGCCTTGGGCCGGGCACAGGAGATGGAGCAGCTGCATCAGGCCCTGCTGACCCGTGACGTGATCGGACAGGCCAAGGGAATCCTGATGGAACGGTTCGATCTCGACGCCACTTCGGCGTTCGCGATGCTGATCCGCACCTCGGAGGACAGCGACCGGAAGCTGGTCGAGGTCGCTCGCTGGCTGGTCGCCGACGGGGGGCCTCGGAGCTGACGGTCCAAGTTCTCTTCGGGAAGTACGTGAGGAGTGGTCGAGGTGACGGACCCGTTGCAGCGGTTCCGGGACCTGCTGGCCGCTGAAGGCGATAGCGACCAGGGGCAGCGGATCTCCCGGATCTGCGCGTTGTGCGTCTCGGAACTGGCGGTCTCCGGCGCCGGGGCCACGGTGCTCAGCGCGGTCCGGAACGGTGTGGCGACCGAGCACCGTCGCGGCCTGGTCCACGCCAGCAACCCCGTCAGTGCCGGACTGGAGGATCTGCAGTTCACCGTCGGCGAAGGTCCCTGTCTGGACGCCTTCGCCACGGGTGGCCCGATCCTGGTCCCCGATCTCGCCGGCGCCCGCACGAGGTGGCCCGCGTTCGGACCTGCCGCGGCGGACCTGGGCGTGGCCGCGGTGTTCTCCTTCCCGCTGCAGATCGGAGTGGTGATGCTCGGCTCGCTGGACCTCTACCGTGATCGGCTCGGCCCCCTGTCCCGGCGCGAGGTCACCGACGCGCTGATCCTCGCCGACCTGGCCACCCAAGCGGTCATCGACCAGCTTGACGGGCACACCACCGACGACCTGAGCTGGCTGGCCGATTCGCATGTCGAGGTCAACCAGGCCGTAGGCATGGTGAGAATCCAGCTCGGCGCCACCACCGACGCGGCATTGCTACGGCTGCGCGGCCACGCCTTCGCCCATGACGTGACCTTGAGCCAGGTCTGCCGGCAGGTCGTGGCACGGACGTTGCGGTTCCGGCCCGAGGTGGATCCCGCATGATGACCAGAGGAGAAAGGGCTCGACACATGAGCACCACCCCGGACCAGCGGCTGGCCCGCACCTTCGTCACCCTTGCCGACACACTTGTCGCCGACTTCGACGTGCTGGACTTCTTGGCCACGTTGACCGAGCGCAGCGTCGACCATCTCGCCGTCGATGCCGCCGGGGTCATCCTCTCCGACCAACGCGGCGGCTGGCGGCCCGCCGCCGGCTCCTCCGAGCGGGCCGAACTCGTGGAACTGTTCGCCGCCCAAACCCACGAAGGTCCCTGCTTCGACTGCGTGGCCACCGGGCGCCCCGTCACCTGCGCCGACCTCCATACCGAGATCGCGCGGGCTCGCTGGCCGAAGTTCGCACCCGCCGCTGTCGACGCCGGTTTCCGCGCCGCCTCCGCGGTGCCGCTGCGGCTACGGGAACAGACCATCGGCGCGCTGACCCTGCTCAACCACGACCCCATCGAACTCGACGCCGAAACGATCGCCGTCGGACAGGCCCTCGCCGACGTCGCGACGATCGGGATCCTGCACCACCACGCCGCCTCCCGCGGCGAGTTGCTCGCCGAGCAACTCGAGGTCACGCTGCAGCACCGCACCGTCATCGAACAGGCCAAAGGTGCCCTCGCCGAGTACCACGGGTTTGAGATGCACGACGCCTTCACCCGGCTCCGCGAGTACGCCCATGACCGGCAACGCCGGCTGACCGACGTCGCCCGCGACTTCGCCGACGGCACCCTCGACCCCGCGACACTCGGCGCCCGCCACCTCTGACGGGCCCAAGACGCTGCTTGACCTAGTTGACCGGGCTGCGGCGTTCGAGGAAAACGGCGTCGTGCCAGGTGCCGTCGAGCTCGGCGATGCGTTCGCGGATGCCGACGGTGCGATAGCCGGCGGAGTGGTGCAGGGCGATGCCGGCGCGGTTGCCGGTGAAGACCGACGTCTGCAGGGTCCAAAGCCCCGCGGCATCGGCTTCGGTGACCTGTTTGAAGAGCAGTGCCTTCCCCACGCCACGGCCGCGATGGTCTTCGGCGACGCAGACGGAGGTCTCGGCGACACCCCGCTCCGGGACCGGGGAGAGGGCGGTCCAGCCGGCCACCTCGCCGTCGATTTCGGCGACCCAGCGGTGACCGGTCAGCCACTTCGCGTCGAGAGCTTTCCGAGTCGGGACTTCGGTGTCGATGCCTTCGCCGTAGATCCGGCGCACCGCGTTCCAGTCGTCGTCACGGAGGGCGCGGAGGGTGACGTCGTCGGGCAGGTTGTCCGGGCAGCAGGGTCGCGGGGCGAGTAGGCCCATGACGGCGTCGGCGGCATGCGGAAGCCCGCTGCAGCACGCCTGATTGATGGTCACGACCGTGGCGGTGCCCTCTTTCCGCAGGTGCACGAAGCCGACCTCGGCCAGTTTCCGCACGTGATGGGAGCACGTCGACTGGCTGGTCCCGAGGATCTCCGTCAGCGCGCCGACGGTCAGGCCGCGAGGTGAGGTCGCGACCGCGTGCAGCAGCTTCACCCGCGTCGGCTCGGCCAGGCAGGCGAACCAGCCGGCATAGGTCGCGGCTTCGCGTTCGGGCAGGAGCCCGGCGAGGGGAACGGGCACAACCGTCGTCATGCACCCAGTATCGACCAGAATCGATGGTTGCGTCAATCGACGCTCGTCGATACAGTCCCTCGCATCGGTTCAATCGAGCCTGATCGATGAAAGGTGCATGGGGATGAACGAGCTGCCTGTCGTGGTGATCGGAGCGGGTCCGGTGGGGCTGGCGGCCGCCGCCGAGCTGGTGGAGCGGGGTTTCGAGCCGCTGGTACTGGAGCGTGGCGCGCACGCCGGGGCGGGTGTGGCGGCGTGGAATCACGTGAGGTTGTTCTCGCCGTGGTCCGAGCTCGTCGCCCCCGCGGCCGGACGACTGCTGGAAACGACCGGCTGGACACGCCCTGACGGCGAGGCGTACCCGACAGGCTCGGACTGGGCCGAGCTGTACCTGGGCCCGCTGGCGAAAACGCTCACTGACCGGGTGCGGTTCGACGCCGAGGTGACCGGTGTGGCGCGCCGGGGCCGCGACCGTGTCGTGGACAGCGGGCGGGACGACGAGCCGTTCACCGTGCATGTCCGCTCCGCCGATGGTTCGGAGGAACGGGTCGCGGCGCGGGCGGTGATCGACGCGTCCGGCACCTGGACGACCCCGAATCCCCTTGGCGGGGAAGGACTTCCCGCCATCGGAGAACGACAGGCGGCAGACCGGATTCTCTACCGCGTCCCGGATCTCGGCGACGAGACCATACGGACGCGGTACGCGGGCAAGCATGTGGTGGTCGCGGGCAGCGGGCATTCGGCGTTGACCGCGCTGGTCGCGTTGTCCGGCCTCGCAAGGGATTCGACGGGCACGCGGATCAGCTGGGTCCTGCGCCGCGGTTCGGTCGGCAACACCTTCGGCGGCGGCGACGCCGACCAGCTTCCCGCACGCGGCGCCCTCGGCCTGCGCGCCCAGGAAGCGGTCGACTCCGGGCTGATCACGGTCGTGACCGGATTCCGCACCGAAGCGGTCGAACGCGACGACAACGGACGGCTGACCCTGATCTCCTCGGCCGGGCAACGGGTCGACCAGGTCGACGAAGTGGTGACGCTGTCCGGATTTCGCCCTGACCTGACCTGGCTCTCGGAAATCCGGCTGGACCTGGACCCGACCCTGCAGGCGCCGGTGAGGCTCGCACCACTGATCGATCCGAACGTGCACTCGTGCGGAACCGTGTACCCGCACGGCGCCAAGGAACTCGCCCACCCGGAGAAGGACTTCTATCTCGCCGGGATGAAAAGCTACGGCCGAGCACCGACCTTCCTCGCCATGACCGGCTACGAACAGGTCCGCAGCATCGCCGCCGAACTCGCCGGCGACCACGAAGCCGCCGCACGCGTCGAACTGCGCATGGCCGAGACCGGAGTATGCGGTGGTGCCGGCCTATTCGACGAACCTTCCGACGACGCAGCAGTTGGTGGCTGCTGCGCCACACCAGAACCGGAAGTACTGACGCTGTCCGCGCCCTCTGCTGCCGCGGCGACCTGACAGGGGATAAACCGGGGAGGTGATCTTGCTCCTGGTGTCCTGTTAAGCCTGGACCAGGGCGTTTGGTGGGCCGCCTGGGGCTCGAACCCAGAACCTACGGATTAAAAGTCCGCAGCGCAGCCCTGTCGCCTAGTGCCGTTCAGTACCAAGTTCTGCCAGTTTGTGCAGGTCAACGCCAGTCTTCGCCGGGGACGAGTGTCATCCTGTGCCGACCCGTGTCGGGCTCTACGTCGGCAACGGAGCCCAATCGGAGACGGGATAGACCCAGCAACCTATGCCGTGAGAGCAACTTCCCGCGACAGGCGACGGCCGTGGTCCCCGGCGCGGTCCCGACTGTCCGAGCCGGAATTAGGGCGAAGCGCCTGTGGACGGGTGTGCGTCGTAGGTTGACGCGGTGACATCAGTGACTCTCTCCGGAGATCTCTGCCTCGGACACATTCGTGGCGGCGGCAACCAGTCTCCGTTGGGGCGAGGCCATGTGGTGGCGACCTGAAGGAGCGCCCAACAGGTGAAGACCGCAGTGGCGGATGCGGTGATCGCGATCGCGTCACGCCAGGGCCTGGTGCAGGTGAGGGCGACTGCTGCGATTACCGCCTGCACGGTCAGCAGCGGGCTCGCGCCCAGCCGGAAAAGGACTTCCCAGGTCGGCCGCGCATCAGGTTCGCTCCACGCTCGCAAGGTCGTGGCGACGCGGTCCAGGCCGAGCAGAACTGGATTATCCACCGCTGCGGGCACGGCGAGAACCGTGACCAGCAGTACTGCGGGCGCAGCCGGCACCAAGAGCCGGTGCGTTACACCCTGCTGCATCAGGGCGGCCTGTTCTACTGGGGGGTGCTCGCCTCGAACGAGAAATCGGTTGCGGGTGTGCTGAAGATCGTGTGTGTCTTGTCGCTGCGACGCAGTAATAGCTGGGTTAGGCCGCAAGGAAGGTGATCGAAATCGAACCTGCCGAGCTCGTTGGCGACTGTCGATACCGAGGCGTGACCCTCGACCCGTGCTTCGATGTCGTAGGAGGTCGCCGGCGCCACCCAACCGTTGACCTGGCATAGCGCCCCTGCGGGGTTGACGGCGATCATGACCGTGACTTCGTCACCTGCGAATGTGATCGTCGGAAGTCTCCCGGTGCGCCTGAGAGGGGTCACGATGCTGGGCTCCTTAGCACCGCTCAAGGCAAAGGTGACTCGGTCGGCAAGTTGACGATCGCGGTCCGAGTTCCCAAACAGGTCAGCAAGCACTCCCACCAGTTGAGCATCACTATCTGAATGTGCCGGGCGCATCATGACTCCTTGCCTTCTTGCGCGAGCAAGTCTCGCATCGCTTCGAGACAGCGACCTCGTGCGGGCCCAACGCTGCCGCGAGGCATGCGCAGTGCATCCGCTACCACCGCGTACTCCGCCCGGCCAGCCAGCACGGTAAGCCGAAGCAGCTGCTGACAGCGCGGGGGCAGTTTCAGAAACGCTTTCCATACCCTCCGGTCTCGCTCCGCCTTGAGCCGCTTCTCCTCCGTGTCCTCCGGCGCTTCGGGGGCTTCGGGGGCTTCGGGGGCTTCGGGGGCTTCGCCGAATGTGTTAGCGATATCCGAACTCACAGAACTGGCGTTCCTGGAAGGGTTTTGCCAGACGCGGTACGCCTCTCGACGTGTGGTGGTGATCAACCACGCGGCGAGACGCCGTGGAGTCGCGAGCCGGTCCAACTGTGCGAACAGTGCCAGCCAAACAGTCTGCATTACATCTTCGCTGGCTGTGCGATCAAGCCCGCAGCCACGAGCCACGTTCCACACCACGGGAGTGAATTCGTGCACCAGCCCCTCCATACCGGCTCGATCACCTGCTCGAGCCGCACGCAGGAGGCGTTCCTGCCGCGTTTGGTGCTCTGACTCGGCTAGTTCTTGCGCCCTTTGGATGTGCTTATCAACGCGCACCGCGTCGCCCTGACTGAGCGTCGGTGGTGAAGGCTTCGCTGGCGCCCTCCGCTTCTGCCCCGGCTGGCTTTCGTTCGCGGCGGATGCTCGGCTAGCGCGTGGCTTTGCGTCTCGGGCACGATCGCTGCGCGTGAGAATGTCGTCAACGATGTGTGGCGAGACGGAACGGTAGGGCTTGTGGCTGGTATCAGCCCCAAGCGAGGACTGTTCGATCAACCGGAGGTACTCGATCAGGTATGCGGTATCGGCCGAGGCGAGTTCCTCAGCGGTGCCCCCAGCCGTCAGGTAACGAGCCAGCTCAGGGTAGTTCTCTTGCACCTCGGCGAGCTTGTTCAGCACTGCGGTGCGTTCTGGATCCGGCTGTCGCTGATTGCGCCCTGCAAGCACTGCGCGTACACGCATCAGCGTCTGAGGGTTGGGAGCGGCATTTTCGGTTGTGCTCATCGCTGCCCCGGTTCCTGTTTGCGCTTGGACGCAGCAGACCGAACGCGGTAGAGCAGGCCCTCGACCGCCCGCTCGGTGGTATTGAGGTGGTCGGCGATTTCGGCGAACCTCTCGTCGAGAAACACACGCCGAGCTGCTGCTTCTCTACCGGTTGGCTTCGCCGCCGCCAGTGCGTCGTAGACGACGTGCTCGCTGGCGACGATTTCAGCAGGGTCGGTGGTGGTACTCAGGGCTGCGTTGGTGACGGTGTCGAGTTCTGAGGTGAACCCGTAGGTGTCGGTGCCGGCCCACCTACGGTGTTCTCGCAGCCAGCGCCGGAATACGTTCGGAAACGCGTTGATACAACCGCCGACGAAGTAGGTCTTCAGGCTGGCGCCTGCCTCGTCGTTCCATACTCCCGGCACCAACACGTGATCATGAAAGATATTCAGCGCGATTGCGGCGGTCTCGGAGGCGAGATCGACACGGTCACCCTCATCGACACTGAGATGTCTGCGCTCGGCATCACTGCACTTCAGCGGTCGCCCTCGTTGAGCGCAGCAACTGAAAACCCGGCCCGTCCGAATCCACGACTTCAAGACCGGGAAACCATACGCCGCAAGCTCCCCTCGAAAAATCTCATACTCAGTGCCAGCGAAGCCCTGACGGACCAGCCGCCTGTACAGCGCACGATCAGCTTCGCGACGAGCCATCGCCGTTGCCGCGGTAACGGCCTCGCGTGACTCGGCAGGAAGCAGACCGATGCCTGACTCGAACTCCGTCAGCAGCGTCGCCACCGAGCCCAGCAGATCGGGCCCTGACATCTCGGGTTTTAGGTGATTGAGAGGCCGCGACGGGCTCTGCTTCGCTCCATGCGCCTGCTCACCACCCATCTCGCTAGCTCCTTCAGCCTCCGTTCCAGCTCCGCCGGAACGTCCCTTTAACTTGACACAACTAGGTGTTAGGTCCGGCTCTCCGGCTTACCCCACGAAATTTTCCCAACTTTTTCGCATCGCACCGCAACAGACTGCTCCCTGGGCAATCGTCACTGGTAGGAGGCTTATCGCGGGCTGTGGTGCGACACGGCATCGCTCGGATCTAGGAGACTCTTCAGGATCAGCGGTGCTGAGCGATAGCCGATCTCCAGTCGCCTCCGCGACGATTAAGGTCTTGATCGACGGCAGGTGAAGCGATCTACGGGCTAGACGTCCCCCTCACCTTCAGACCTACCTGGCCTTCGCAGCCTGATTCCGGCGTAGACGGCGTATGCCGCTGTATCCCAGCCCCCCGGCGGCGACAGCGCCAGCGGTGATCTGTGCGACCGCGTTCGTGAGCATCTGATGCAGAAGTGGGCCAGCCCAGCTGGTCAAGGCAACTATGGCGCAGAGAAGCGCGACAAGCACCATGCCCAGCCCGATCAAGACGTCGCGGCGCACCGCCGGGTCGCGCACCCAGCCGTCGATAAGCGCCCATATCGACGCTGGCGCCACCCTGCTGACAACGGTCTCGTCGTTAGAACTGGGGGCGCGTCCGGGGCATCGGGCTCTGGACGACTTCGTCGTTCCGTTGTGGCGGCGCCCGCGGTTGTCGGGATCGTTCATGTTTGGTCTGTAGGTGCGCATGTGCTGATCAGCCCATGGAGAAAATTCTTCGGAGAAAGCCGTGGGGTCGTGGAGTGCGCCGAGCCTAGAATGAACCATGGGTAGGGGTTCCGGCGAACGGCGCCCGACGATCACTCTGCTGCTCGTGGCGATCGAGTAATCGACGTACCGGTGCCAGCCCGGGACTCCCGGGCTGGCACCAGACACACTCACCCGCCCGCCGAGGACCGTTAGACGACGTAATCCTGCGACCTGGCCGCCGACCGGCGAGACCGCTTACGACGCGACCGCGACAACGACCAGCTGGCGCTGCGCACCAACTCATCTGAACGCCACGTCCGGCTGGCCGCGTTGCGAAGCGCGATGCCGCCGAGTGGGCTGACCTCCGTGGCGTAACTCGACCTCACCCGAATGCACCCAGCACCATCAGGATTCCGCAACGAGCCGTGGCTCCTCGTCCACGCCATCGTCTGCTCCGGCACTGCCGCTGGCCCTCACGTGCTCGCGACACCGGTGGCATGATCTGCGCGCACGGAGGTCCTGCAGTCTTCCGACTGCAGGACCTCCACCAGCGGATAACAGGTCACGCCACGACCGTCAGGAGCACCCGTCAGTCGCCCAATTTTGCCTATTCAGCGCTGGTCCAGTCACGTCGTTGTAGATACGTGCAGCGAGCCTGGTGTCGTCCTGCAGTGTCGCCGAAATTGGCCGCCGAGACTCGTAAAACCGGTGGCGCTTCGATCGAGGAGCCCTTTTCGGTCGCTTCGCCCGTTTGATCTCATCGTCGGTTAGTGGGACGGCGGCCATCTCGCGGAGCACGTCGCGCACGCCGTCGATCACGTCCGCAGCTGTTCGCGTCGTCTTCTTCCAGCTCACCGTCGGCATGTCGTGACCAGCCGAAGCGTCGGGATGACCGATGAAGGCCCGGTAGAGGCCGACGAGGTCGTCTCCACCTCGGGGGGTCAGATCGCCGTCCGCGAACACCTGGCCGCCGGCACGCAGCAATTTACGGAAGGCGCCCAGAGGGAGCGCCTCGGGCGCCTCGATCAGTCGTTTGCCCACGCCGGCGAGGTTCTGCGAGTCGCTGACCCAACTCGGCAGGTCGTCGACGGTGGTGCTTAGCAGCGCAGCACCGGCGATATAGGGCAGGATCCGCTCGAGGACCAACTCGCCACCGAAGGTTTCCATCCGGAACGGGTAGCCCTGCAGTTCTCGATCCCACGTCATGGCAACCAGCACAGTCTCTGGATCGGCCACGATCTCGCCCGCCTTCAACACCGCCCGTACGCGCGTGTCCTCAGCGCGTTGCTGCCCCGCACGCCGGTTGGCGTCCGCCCGATGTTCCTCGCAATAGCGCTTGCCGTCCTCGGCGGGACTGAACGTCAACGTGGAGGTGGTGCCGCAATTCGCACAGGTCCGCTGGCGTTGCCACCGCCGCTCCTCGGCAGGCGTGCGGGCTTGTTTCGGTTCGGCGTCGGCGATGGCATAGAGCAGCTTGTCGGGTTGCCTGTACACCTTCTTCGTCGCGATAGGCGGCTGCCCTAGGCGTGGCTTCAGCAACATCCGATGCAACTCCGGACCTGTGGCGAGAACACCAGGTACCTGATCGGGCTGGTACCACGGCCGGCCGTCCGGGCACCGTCCGTCATGACGCGCCGCCGCGGCGGCGACGTCGGCAAGTGAGGGCGCCAGATTCCAGGTTTTGTCATCAGCGATTTCGATGACACCACCTGCCGGCGTTCCCTCAAACGGAGACAGCAGCGCCACGCGCCAACTGAAACCGCTAGTACCGCTCTGGACACTGGAGATCACGACGCCATCTACGGAGCCGTTCTCCGACACGCCTGAGCGCGTCAGAGTCAGCTGGACGCCGCACAAGATGTTCGGGTTCGTCAGCTTCGCCACCGCATGGTGCTCTTCAGACGTGCCGACCTGGGAAGGGAGCTTCCTCAAGGTTTTGGTGTAGGACTCGCCCGTCTGCTTCATCTGGGCTCGGATATAACGCCTACGTGACCGCGTGGTCATGGTTGCATTCTCCCGGCAGGCGCCCACTCCCCTGCGATTCGGGTTCGAATGTCATGTGAGGCGCGAGGCTGACCACAGCCTCTTGTCCTCGGTCGTGCGGGTGTTGAGTGGGCAACACTGAAGCACTCGGAGAGTGGCCCCGCCTAGCGGCCGGACACGATCTTACTCGCATCCTCGATCGACCTCGCCAACCGCTACGGCTACGTAGGCTGCTAGTCCACTGCGGGCACGAAGACATGCGGACGAGCTGGGCGGAGAACCCGGGAGCTCGTTCTCGGCCTCTAGCCGCCGCGAGTCCCGGACCTGGTTGTCCTGGACCGCCTCCGCAGAGCACGACGCCGCATGGGCGAGCGTACTTAGCGCACGATCTTCAACTTCGACGATAGCGAAGTTGTATCGTCCGCTGCTTTGTGCTGTGGCAGCCCAAATTTAGCTCCGAAGCGCTGAGGTGTCATGCGTGCAGACTCAGCTAGGTCGTCGAGGGTGTACTCGTGGGTCGTCCGATGGACGTCGATGATCCGTGTCAGGAGTGTGGGTTGTTCTGGCGGCAGTTGGTGGTCCACGGTTTGACGCATCAAACCGTGACTGTTGAGAAGTTGATAGAAGGACCGTTGTTGGCGTTCGGAGATACAGCCGAGGTCGGCTGCGCGATGCACGAAGAAAGGCACGCTAACCTTCCAGTGCATCCGTAGGTCGATGAGCTTGCCCAGGTCGCGTGTGGTGATGCCGGCGAGGTGCGGGTAGATCTCGTCGGCTGGCGCGAGAAGTTCGGCGGCGAACTCATTTGCCTCTTCTTCGGCGTCGGCTCCGCTGTAGCGCTCGTGAAGTATCAAGTGGCCAAGCTCATGGGCACGAGTCAGCCGGTCACGATCTACGGGCATGCCTTTGTTGTAGGCGGTGACGTGCCAGCCTTCCTCGCAGCGACGGGTGACGGCGTCGATCTTGCTTGGCGCACTGCACGGGATCAGGAAGATCCCAGCTGCTTCAAGGTAGGCGGTGAGATCAGGAATCGGCCCTGTGGGGATACGCCATAGCCGTCGAATCAGACGCGCTGCTTCGGCAGGACTGTCGATATCGTCAATGTCGAGTGTCGGCAACGGCAGGGACGGCTCATAGTCAATGCCGCTCAGCAGGCCTCGGACCGTGAGATAGCTGAGGTGAAGTTTGGCTTCCATACGACGCCGCTCAGTAACTGGCAGCGTTTTGCGTCGACGGAAGTGCAGGTCTTGAGCTTCGCCACCGCGCACTGGGGCCTGCTCCTCTAGCAGCGTGACGGGGCAGTCCAACGCGTTCGCAATGAGCCGAACCACCTCGTCGCTGGGGTCTCGTACACCAGCTTCGATCATCGAGATGAAACCCTGGCGGACCCCTACCGCTTCTGCGAGGTGCGTCTGCGTCATGCGCCGTAGTTCCCGCACGAGCGAGATCATCTGCGGGTTGGCCGACACACTCTCACCTCTTCACTAGTCGGACGACGCAAGCGTGGGCCGTGTGCCTGCCTGCGGGATTGCCGAGGCGATCTTCGCTGGCGGCACGACAGTGGTGGTGAGCGGGGTCGGAGTCTTAGTAACAGACCACGGCACGGGAACGACGATGTCCCACTTGTGCTCGCCGTTCATCTCGCAGAGCACCTGGATGCTCTCGACGGCGGTCTCTGTGGAGTCGAGCACGTATCCACACCGAGCCCACGTTCCACTGGGCATTCCCGGCAGGGTGAACAACGCGGCATCCTCTTGGCCCCAGATACGTAGCTGGCGCTCATTTCGGGGTGCCGGGACGATCCCGGGCTCGACCTTGCCCAGCCTCAGTTTCAAGTCCCCGCTTGCGAACACGAGGACCGGCCGTCCGTACTCGAAGACGACCTCGCAGCCGCCGACACGCTCGAATCGGCGCGTGATCTGGTCTTTGATGAAGTCACTGACCGCGATCGCCCGCGCCCCACGCCCGAGCTGTATCCGCACTCCAGGAGCGGCCGCTCCGAGCTGGTTCCAGGTCGCCCAAGCCTCTGAGATCACAATCGCAAGGAGCTTGAGGTACGGGCGAAGGACGCGGCGGGCCACGCGCCGAGCCAGGATCCCATCCTGTGTACGTCGCGCATGCGCCACGCTCACCACCACCTGTCGCTATAGCCTGGCAAATATCACCAGGAAGATAACAGAATGTCGACTCCGTTGGCCGTCGACACTCCGATGCGCCACGCAGCCGCACGGGATTGCCGATCACTTTCACTGCTCCGACCGGAGAGGACGGCCCGCGGGCTGCAACAAGGCGCACCTTGAGGATGGCGAGCCGAGCGGCGTTCGCCGCTCCGGCCCCGCCTCGGCGGCAAGACTTTGAGGACATGCGGGGAGCCCGCCCGCGAGGACGGGCTCCCCTGGCTGGGTGATTACGCGGCATTCCAATAGCTTCGATAGGCCGCCGCCTGCGCCTGGAGGTAGCTATCGAGTGCGTCACGGTTGGTGTTGCCGTGCAGCTTGAAGGCCATTCCTCCGTCGCGGCGCAGGTCCCAGACCAGCGGCACGGCTCCGGGCAGTGCGAGGTCGACGGCCAACTCCATCATGCGAAGCACGGCGTCGCTCCCGTCCTGACTGAGCGGGTGCTGCTTCGCGTGCGGCATAACGTAGAACAGCTTTCCGTTCTTCAGCCGCACACCGAGGGCGTTGCGAAGTGCGACCGTCAGGTCCGCGTCCTCCCAGGTCGCAGGGTTCACACGAACACCGGTGGCTCCTGCGGGAAGCAGCTTCAGGAAGCCGGCCGCAGCGTCGCGGAAGGCATCCCCCTTCGCTGTGTTCTGCGCGGCCGCCCGTTCGACTACCCGCTCGAGGTGCGCCTGCGGATCCGGGGCGTTGAGGGCTCCGCGTAGGGCTCGATAGAACGGGCCGTAGTACGACCACGCTGGCGCGCCGCCAGCGTAGAGCTTCTTCTGCTCTGCCACGACGTTGCTTGCCTGGCGCGCGGTGGCGCCAATGAATCCGGCAAACTGGATGCCGCCGATCTCGATCATCTTGTCTTCTGACATGCGTAAATCTCCTAATCAGTAACCTAGGAGCACTCCACGCACGACGTTCGTGCTCTCAGTCACAACCGGGTGAACCCGGTTGACCAACCACCCTGGGGGCGGTTACCTTACTAGTGACGAGCTAGTGAGACTGATAGAGTGCAGACATCTGTATACACAGATGTCTGCCAAGTATACCATTTGCGTCCCGTGCGGTGCAACCGCCGGGGCGCTTTTGTGTCCGGTGACGCTGACATGGCACCCGTTTGGCCTAGCTTGCGCCCTACGGCGGTTTCACCACAGCAGGACGTCATGTAATCGTGTTGCGGCCGCGACTGCGCCAGTCAGCGCCGTGGCGCCCAATGCGATGCGAAGCACCAGAAGGGCGTCGCGTCGTCGCAACGGGTCCGTCTGGAACAGCGCGACACCGGAGGCAGCGGCAGTGACCGACAGCAGCGTGCCGCCGGCGGCGATGGTCAGAACAGTCATGATCGAGAAGTCCTTGATCTTCGGCTTGAGCTCCGGCAGGCTCCTTGCGAGCCGGAGATCTCTACTTTGACCTGGAAAAACGCGGTTGTCACCTCGGGCTAATTGACGGATAGACTGCTCCAAAGAGTGTTAACCTTGGCAGCTCTATGGAGCGGTCTATCCGTACCCGTCTATCCGCGCAAATTCGTCACGATGATCATGGGTGGCGCGTTGTTGATCATGATTCGAGGTGGCCGTGGTGACGAGCACGCCGAGGACAGTTCCGGACCGAATCGAGAAGCGCATCACGCGTCTGGAGAGCCTGCTAGACCTGCCTCCCCGGGGTGGCGCCAGCGCTCTTCAGGTCGGCATTGAAGCCCGGCAGGCATTACTGGCCGCGCGCACGTCGGACGACGCTCTCCGCGAGATCCGGCTACGTACGAAGTTTCTCGCCAAGCCCTCTGAGGTGGCTGGCCCAACGCGAATCCAGCACGTCAGCACCTCAAAAGGAGCAGCCCTCAAAGTTTTACTGCTGGCTCTGTTCGAGCTGCAGGCCCGATCGCCACGCCCCTCCGGTGCGTCCCTTATTCCCCGGACCCAGCTGGCACTGGAAAGAGAGACACCCGACGCTGGCATGCCCAGCGGTGAACGGCCGAGCTGGATCAACCTCGCCGCTTTGCCCACGGCAGATGCGACGCGCCGGTCAACTCATGCCAGTTCTCGGAGGCGCAACCGACTTCGACAACTGCACTCAGCACTCGAGCGGCTCGACCAGCTCGGACGCATCGAGCTGAAGAAGGCACCGGGTGAGCACCATCGGTACGAGTCGTTCCGGGTCTTGGACGAGGGACGTGCCAACGACAGCTCGCAAGGATTGACCAGGTATACCGTCCCAGAATTCGGGCGCGGCCGGGAACGCCGGGAGATCACGACCATCCCGCTGGAGTTCTTCCTCCACGGCTGGGTCGACGCCCTCAACGACAACGAGATCATCACCTACCTGATCCTGCGACTCATGGCGCAAGCCCATCCCCGCGTACACGCCACATCCGGCGTATTCCTCACCAGCGGCTTCCGCCTCAGCATGTTCAACCTCGACCGAGGCTTCGAAGCTCATCGCATGCTGGCCCGATACGGCCTCATCACAACTCGGCCCGACCCACGCCGATCCGCGCGCGGGACCATTCACCAGCAACGCACGGATGGCAAGGGGAACCTGCATCAGTTCCAGCTCAACGACGCCGCGCTAAGCCAAGACGCTCCAGCACGAGTAATTACGTGCTTGCAGCGTTACGCCGACCATCTCACCCTCAACGAGTCTAGGCAGCGCGATCGGGACGAAGCCGAACAGAATCCGCCGCTCGCTGATACACACTGACGGTTCGCACGCTAAGCCTGATCGGGCCGCGCAGCTGGCTGCTCTGCTGGTCTCCGACAATGGATCACTGAGGCTGTCAGCACGCTCCCCGTTCAGAACATCGCTCGCAGCGCGGAGGTCCTTACCCGGATCGGGAAGGACCTCCGCTTACCGAGACGTCAGACCGCAGTGACGCGCTGGGCCTGTGGACCCTTCTGGCCCTGGCCGATCTCGAACTCCACGCGCTGCCCCTCATCCAGGGACTTGAAACCGTTCCCCTGGATCTCCGAGTAGTGCACGAACACGTCCGGCCCGCCACCGTCCTGCTCGATGAAGCCGAAGCCCTTCTCGCTGTTGAACCACTTCACACTGCCCTGAGCCATACACTTCTACCTGCTCTTCATCGTGCGCCAGAGCCTGACGATGCCCTGATCTTGGAGCAATTGTCGCAGGTATCAAGCCATCTGCGCACCCGTCGACCCGAGGCTGGCGCGATCACCACCACTTAGCCCATCGTGCGTCGGCGGGCACCACCTTCGCTTTGCTGGCAGGGTCTGTTATCGCAACCGGCGGAATAGCTTCATGTGCCACCGGAGACAACACGGGCCGGGAACCCCTCAGACTGTGCCTGTGCCGTCGTGGTTAAGCACTTTGCGACCTCTGAGCTTCCTCCGGTTGTCCGGGCACCCCGATCGCAGCTGTTGGCCGCTAGTGTCGGATGTTGCGTTCTGGAGTTGTCCAGCGACCTTCTGGGTTGATGTCGAGTTCACCGGGAGAGGGATCGTCGATATGGGTCTGGAAGTAGTGGTGGGGTTTCTGATCGCCTGGGCGGTCGGGAAAGCGCGACGAGCGGGGAATCACCTGGACGGGGTCGCTGACCAGGTAGTGGACGCCTCTGCGGAACGGCTCCGGAACGTCGTAATGCGCAAGTTGGGCATGGATCCCGCGGTCGAGAAGCTGCAGCTGGAAGCCGGCCAGCCCGAAGGCGTCAGCAAGCGGACACAGCAACGGGTGACACTCGCCTTGGAGGACGCGGTCGAGCAAGACACCGACTTCGCGGCTGAATTGAAGTCCGCGCTGGCGGAGGCGGCGAAGAATGGCGTGGTGGCCACGTCCGGTGGAACCGTGGTCAGCGGCCCGGTCACCGCCAGCGGACACGGTATCGCGATCGGCGCTGTCGCGCGGGACGCGAACATCAGGCAGACGCCGGACCCTCACCGGCCGGGCCGGGCATAGAGCTCCCCGCCACCGGCACCACCTCCGCTCACCCTGAAGCTTCTAGCGTGCACGCCTCGCACGGAGGCGCCGCCTTCAGCACCGTTGGCGGAGACGTTCATTTCTACCCACCCGCCGTGATTGGCGCGGCCGCAGTCGTCACCACCATCACCGACAGCACACAGGACGTGCGGGATCTGTTCGTCGGCCGCGACGAGCAGGTCAGGCAGCTTCTAAACCTGCTCGCCCCTTCCGGGCGGTGGCCGGGAACTATTGCGGTCTCGGGGATGGGCGGGCTCGGCAAGACTGCGCTGGCCAGTCACACAGCGTCAGCTGCCGCAGATCGAGGCTGGTTTCCCGGCGGTGTGCTACTCGTGAACCTGCGTGGCTACGAGCTTGACGATCAGCAGGTCATGCCTCAGCGGGTATTCGCCTCGATGCTGCAGATCCTCGACCCCGACGGCCAGGTCCCGGCCACGGTCGACGAGCAAGCAGCGGCCTACCACGTGGCCCTGAACCGGCTCGCGACGCAGGACCGACGCGTCTTGCTGGTCCTGGACAACGCCGCCACCAGCGCACAGGTCAACGACCTGCTACCGCGGCAGGGCCCGCATCGAGCGATCATCACCAGCCGAGACACCCTGGCGTTGCCCTCAGCGCGCCAGGTCATCCTCGACGTCCTGCGCGCTGACGATGCCCTGCGACTGCTGGTTGGCGGCCTTGCCCGTCGTTGTCACGACGACCGGCGAGCCGAGCTCGAACTGGATGCCGCGGAACGGCTCGCGGCGACCGTTTGCGGCGCGCTGCCACTGGCCGTGGAAATCACAGCCTCGGTGTTGGCCGACGAGCCCGGCCTGTCCATCTCCGACCTGATCACCGAGCTCACCGCAGCAGGCGGAAGCGGAGTCCACAGGCTCTCCGACGGCGAACGCATCGTCGCCACTGCCATCGACCAATCTTGGCACCGGCTACGAGCACGCCACCCCGATGCCGCACAGCTTCTGCCACTCCTCACCATCAACCCTGGACCTGACTTTCACACCGACGCTGCCGCAGCGCTCGCCGGGCGGCCGCCGGCGATCACGGTGGCCTGGCTACGAACACTGCGCCACGCCAGTCTCCTGCACCGCACCGAAAACGGGCGGTGGACGATGCACGACCTGATCCGAAGCCACGCCCGCGAGCACCTCCACCACACCGACACCACGAACCAGAGCGCGGCAACCCATCGGCTCCTCGAACACTACGCACACACCGCCGCCGCAGCGGACGATCACTTGCGATATCTCCCCGGCCATCCTGTGCCGGAGCGATTCGCCGGACGAGTAGAAGCACTCACATGGCTAGACGCCGAGCGAGCCAACCTCACCACCGCAGTCGACCTCGCCTTTACCGCACACCAATTCACCCTCACCACGCGGCTGGCCTCTTCCCTCGTCCAGTATCAAAACTGGCGACGCCACCTCGACGACTGGCTTATTACCAGCCAACACGCTCTTACCGCCGCGCAGCGCCTCGACAACCCCCAGGCACTTGGCAACAGTTGGAATAATCTCGGGAACGCTCTACAAGAATTGCGGCGCTTCGACGAAGCCGTCACCGCCCACCAAACCGCCCGCGACATCTGCCAGAAACTCGGCAACCGCCACCTCGAAGGCATGGCGTGGGACGCACTCGGGAGCGCACTGAAAGAATTGCGGAACTTCGACGAAGCCATCGCCGCCCACCAAACCGCCCGCAACATCTACCAACAACTCGGCGACCGCCACCTCGAAGGCATGGCGTGGAACAACCTCGGGACCGCCCTGCAGCAAGTGCGGCGCTTCGACGAGGCCATCACTGCCCACCAAACCGCCCGCAACATCTACCAGAAACTCGGCGACCGCCGCCACGAAGCCTCCGCCTGGCACAACCTTGGGACCGCCCTGCAGCAAGTGCGGCGCTTCGACGACGCCGTCACCGCCCAACAAACGGCCCGCGACATCTGCCAGGAACTCGGCAACCGCCACCTCGAAGGCATGGCGTGGGACGCACTCGGGAGCGCACTGAAAGAATTGCGGAACTTCGACGAAGCCATCGCCGCCCACCAAACCGCCCGCAACATCTACCAACAACTCGG
>NZ_JAJPWS010000004.1:0-632110 GCF_046549055.1 Amycolatopsis sp. lyj-112
AACCGGCTCAAACAATTCCGAGGCCTAGCGACCCGATACGCCAAACGAGCTGCCTACCACCGCGCCGAGATCATCCTCGCCTGCATCATCCTGCACCTCCGATGAAGATCCGCAGGACACGCCCTAGGAGATACGCACCGGCGAGGTTGACGTCGAGCTGGCGGTCCCAGTCTTTCCTGTCCAGCTCGTGCAGCGGGGTCGACCCCGCCCGAGGTCTCCTCGGCAAGGCTCACGGCCCGCGTGTCCTCGTCGGACGCCGCTGCCGAAACGATCACGCAGGATGTGGTCAAAGGTATTCACCTCCACCTCGGCTTGCTGCACAGTGTGCCTCGTGACTCCTGCGAACGACGAGCGAACCCTGATCTTCGTCGGCTCCTATACGGCCGCGAGCAACGGCAACGGCGAAGGCATCGCCACCTTCTGGCGCGACACGCGGACGGGGCAACTGACCCCGGCGGGCTCGCTCGAGCTGGACTCGCCGAGCTGGCTGACCATCCATCCCGCCTTGCCCGTGCTCTACGCCGTGAACGAGACGGCCGAAGGCGCGATCACCGCCGTGGCGGTCGGCGAGGACGGCACGCTGGAGGAGTTGAACTCGCTGCCCACCGGTGGTGCGGATCCGTGTCATCTCACGATCACCCCGGACGGCCGGTTTCTGTTGTGCGCCAACTACAGCGGCGGCAGTCTGGCCGCGTTCGCGCTCGGCCCGGACGGCGTGCCCACGGTGCGCACGGCGCTGGTCCGGCACGAAGGCTCCGGACCCCACACCGAACGGCAGGAAGCCGCCCACGTGCACATGGCCGTGGTGGACGAGACAGGGACGCTGGTCAGCGCGGTCGACCTGGGCACCGACGAGATCCGCAGCTACCACCTCGGCGAGGAGGGTGAACTCATCCCCGTCGCGGTGTCGACGCTGCCCGCCGGCACCGGGCCGCGGCAACTGGTCCGGCGTCCCGGCACGAACCACGCGTACGTCGTCGGCGAACTGGCCGCTTCGGTGATGACCGTGCGCGAGGACCCGCCGGGCACCTTCGCCGTCGAGAACTCGGCTCCGGCGACGCTGAAACCCGGTGGCGAGAACCAGCCGGCGCAACTGGAGCTGCACGGGGATCGGCTGTTCCTGTCGAACCGGGGCCCGGAAGCGATCACGGAGTTCACCCTCGACGGCGTCCTCCCGAAGGCCGTCGCCGACCACGCGACCGCCGAATGGCCACGACATTTCACGATCGTCGGTGACCATTGTTATGTCGCGTCGCAGAGCAGCGACATCGTCCAGGCCTACGAACTGGCGACATGGACCCTCATCGGCGGTTATCCGATCGGCAGCCCGGCTTTCGTGACGGCCTGGCAGCGCTGATTCATTCAGCGGGCTGAACGCGAGGTTCGGCCCGCTGAACAAATGAGGCCCTTCTTTCTTTTCGAGGCGAATTAAGGTCTTGACGCAACTGGTTCAGACCATGACACTGAACCGCACGCCGCCGGTGACCTGGCTCACACCAGCCCGAGGAGAACCATGTCCCTACCGAGGAAACTGCTCACCCTCACCGCGCTCATTCCGTTGGCACTGGGCCTTTTCAGCGCACCCGCCCCGGCCGCACCCGCCACGTTCACCCATCCCGGAGTACTGGTCAGCCGCCCACAACTGGACTTGGTGCGCGCGAAGGTCCAGGCCGGCGCGCAACCGTGGAAACAAGCCTACGACGCGATGATGTCGAGTTCGTACGCGTCACTGTCACGGACACCGAAACCACGCGCCGTCGTCGAATGCGGCTCCTATTCGAATCCGAACATCGGGTGTACCGATGAACGGCAAGACGCGATCGCCGCCTACACACTTTCTCTCGCGTGGTACATCACGCGAGACGCGAAATACGCGACAAAGGCGATCGCGATCATGGACGCCTGGTCCGCCGTCCTGAAGGACCACACGAACAGCAACGCTCCCCTGCAGTCGGCGTGGTCGGCGTCCTCCTGGCCGCGCGCGGCCGAAATCATCAAGCACACCTACACGAACTGGCCGAACTCCGGCCGATTCGGCACCATGCTGCGGAACGTGTACCTGCCCGAGGTGATCAACGGCAGCCACAGCAACGGAAACTGGGAACTCAGCATGACCGAGGCCGCGATCGGCATCTCGGTCTTCCTGGACGACAAGGCGAGCTACGACAAGGCCGTCGCGAAGTTCCGTTCCCGCGTTCCCGCCTACATCTACCTGACCAGCGACGGCGCGCTACCGAAGACCGCGGCCGGCAGCGGCCTGAACACCCGCGACAAGATCGTCAAGTACTGGCAGGGCCAGACGACCTTCGTCAACGGCCTCTCCCAGGAGACCTGCCGCGACTTCACCCACACCGGCTACGGACTCGCCGCGATCGCGAACTTCGCCGAGACCACCCGCATCCAAGGCCAGGACCTCTACCCCGAAATCGCCGATCGTCTTCGTGAAGGCCTCGGCTTCCACGCGAAGTACCAACTGGGCACAGCGGTCCCGTCGTGGCTGTGCGGCGGCAGCCTGAAGCTCGGCCTCGGCCCGATCACCGAGGTCGGTTACAACCACCTCCACACCCGCCTCGGGAACACCATGAGCAACACCGAGACCCTCACCCTCCGCCAGCGCCCAGCAGGCACCAACAACCTGTTCGTGTCCTGGCAGACGCTCACCCACGCCGACAACCCGCAGTGACTCCGTGAGGGCCGCCTGATTGCGGCAGGGCGGCCCTCACGGTCCGTTTTGGCTGGTCAAACACACAGTGACCCCTGGTGACACGGCCAGTTCCGGGACCCGCTAAAGTACTCACATCGCACTCCACGGAGTACGGGTCCGGGCTGTGGCGCAGTTTGGTAGCGCACTTGACTGGGGGTCAAGGGGTCGCAGGTTCGAATCCTGTCAGCCCGACCGGAACGACGAGCCCGCTGGCTCTGGGTGAAAATCCAGGTCAGCGGGCTTTTTCGTGCTCCCTTCGCGGACGACCACGCTTAGCGCTCACGCTAAGCTGGCCGCCCGCGATCTGGAGGTGCCGCCGGTGAAGGGAACTCGGAGTGCCTCCGAATGCCGCACGCGGGCGGAAGAGGTCCAGGACCTCCATGCGATCAGCCACCTCGCGCCGGAGCCGATCGGGCCGCCGACAGGCTTTCCGGTGGTCGTCAAGGACAATATCCATGTCGCGGGCATGCCGAACACCGCGGGCACCCCGGCACTGGCGCACTACGTTCCGCGTGAGCACGCGGGCGTGGTCCGGCGCCTGCTCGACGCGGGCGCCACCGTCATCGGCAAGGCGGCCATGCACGAACTCGCGTTCGGCATCACCTGCGACACGACTCCACTGGGTCCGGTGCGCAACGCCCGTGACCCGTCCCGCTTCGCCGGGGGCAGCAGCGGCGGAACCGCCGTGGCCGTCGCGGCGGGCATCGTCCCGGCAGGCCTGGGCACCGACACCGGGGGTTCGGTGCGCGTGCCCGCCGCGCTCAACGGGGTCTGCGGCTTCCGGCCCACCACGGGCCGCTACCCGTCCGACGGCATCACACCGTTGAGCAGCACCCGGGACACGGTGGGGCCGATCGCCCGCACGGTCACCGATCTCGCGTTCCTCGACGCCGCCCTCGCGGCGGAGGAACCCGAACCCCTGCGCGAACTCCCGCCGATCCGGCTGGGCGTGCCGCACGGTTTCCTGACCGGCGACCTGGCCGACGACGTCGAAGAACTGTGGACGACCGCGCTGATCCGCCTGCGCGCGGCCGGGGTCACTCTCGTGCCGGTCGACGACACGCCCCTCGCCGAACTCGTCACCGATCAGGGCATGCCGCTGGTGATCCACGAAGCCGGCACCGGGCTACGGGCGTACCTCGCCAAGTACGTGCCCGAGGTTTCGTTCGAGCGACTCGTCGACGAAGTCGCCGCGGCCGACGTCCGAGCCATCTTCGCCGCGTCGATCGTGCCCGGCATCGAGCCGGCAGTCTACGAGGCCGCCCTCGCCAACCGCTCGGCCTTACGCGGCGCCTACGCGAAGATCTTCGGCGAGACCGGCATCGACGCACTGGGATTCCCCACCACACCGGCCACAGCCCAAGACTTCTCCGCCGTCGAAGAGTTCATCCACCGTGGACGCGCGGTCCCGACCTTCCCGACCTTCATCCGAAACTGCCAGCCCGGCAGCGTCGCGGGTGTTCCCGGCTTGACCGTCCCGATGGGACACGGCCGCGGTGGCCTGCCCGCAGGGCTGGCCCTCGACGGCGCAGTCGGCGGCGATCGGAAACTGTTGGCGGCCGGCGCTTTCGTCGAACAGGTCCTGACAGCCTAACCGGCGTCGAAACGGTGCGAGAGTGGGCGTTCGTCAAGATGCTCCGCCGATACGGCGCCAGCGCAGCCGCCGAATGAGCCGAACACCCCGCGCACCCACCGGTTGGCTGTTCATCCCAAGCTAAACAGCGGACCGGCCGCTCTTGAGGTGGACAATGGATGTGCAAATCGTCTATCGCGACGCGTGTTCAAAGGAGATCTCTGGAAATCGACCGGCAAGGTCCGTCTCCCGGTGCGACTGCAGCACCCGCGACCTCTGCGGAACCTCGGTCTCAGCAGAGCCCGCAAAGTCAGGCGCGCGGGCGGGTCTTGCGCCCGGTCACCTTGTTGTAGATGACCAGGACGATGATCGCGCCGATGACGGACCCGATCCATCCAGCCGGCTGAAAGCCACGGAAGCCAACGGTGAGCAGGCCGAACAGCAGGCCACCCACGACCGAGCCGACGATGCCCAGGACGATCGTCCGCAGCAGACCGATGTCGTCCTTGCCCGGTACGACGGCTCGCGCGATGAAACCAGCGATCAGGCCGAACAGAATCCAGCCTAGGACGGTCCAGAACATCTCTTCACCTCGTGGTCGGGCGAGCGGGGCGGCCTCACAGTACGGGAGAACCGCAGGGGGCCGCTTGGTGGCAGCCATCAATCATGAGGACAAGCGGAGGGACTCCAGGCACTGTGACTCGACGACTGGCACCTGGTGACCGCCCCGGAGCAAAGGCTCGCTCGGCATTGCCGGAGGGATGGTTTCGATGCTGACTGACCGCCAGTATCGCTTGGACGGACTCGTCGTCGCCGGCGTCTGCATCGCCGCACTCCAGTTGTTCTTCGCGCTGGTTCTGTTCACGATGGACCTGGCCGGCCACTGACGACGTCGACGCTTCCATGCCGACACCACGGGCACGCTGTAGCCGCGAAAGGGTAAGCCCGGCCGCTCGCCGATTGGTTCTTCCGATCGCCGGACCCGACCTGCCGATAGTCCCTGTACAACGCTCCTATCTGTGGCTTTCCGGCTCCACCGTTCGATTTCCGTTCACTTCGCCGCCATTGCGGGCTGCTGGTATTCCGACGTCCCGATTTCCTGCGCCGAGGAGGCCTGAAACCCGTGAGCCGGATCCAGATCGAAGCCGCGACCAAACGGTTCGGCCCGGTCACCGCCGTCGACGCGGTCAGCCTCGACGTCGCCGACGGTGACTTCCTCGTGCTGCTCGGGCCGAGCGGCTGTGGGAAGTCCACCCTGCTGCGCGCCGTCGCCGGGCTCAGCCCGCTCGACGGCGGCCGGATCCTGCTGGGCGGAACCGACATCACCCACACTCCGCCCCGCGAACGCGACCTGGCCATGGTGTTCCAGAGCTATGCCCTGTACCCGCACCTTTCGGTCGAGCGCAACATCGGGTTCCCGCTTCGTGCCCGACGGCGTCCGCGAGCCGAGATCCGGCGCAAGGTCGCGGAGGTCGCCGATGTACTCGACCTCGGCGCGCTGCTTTCCCGCCGCCCGAAGGAACTCTCCGGCGGCCAGCGGCAACGGGTCGCGCTCGGCCGCGCGCTGGTGCGTGACCCCGGGGCCTTCCTGATGGACGAGCCCTTGTCCAATCTGGACGCCAAACTGCGGACAGCGACTCGATCCGAACTCACCCAGCTGCACCGCACGCTCGGTTCGACCTTCGTCTACGTCACCCACGACCAAGTGGAGGCGATGACGATGGCGACCCGCATCGCCCTGCTCAACGAGGGACGGCTCGAACAGCTGGGCACACCGTCGCAGGTGTACGACGAACCGGCGTCGGCGTTCGTGGCCGGGTTCCTCGGTTCGCCCGCGATGAACCTGTTCGACGCCGAGGTCGTCAGCCGCGGCGGCGAACTCCGCGTTGTGGCTACGGAAACCGACGTTCCGCTCGGCGTCGGCGGTGACGCGCCCACGCGGGAGGTCGTGCTCGGGATCCGGCCCGAACACCTCGTCCGGACCGCGGGCGTCCCCGCGCTGCAGGCCGTCGTGCGGCTCGTGGAGAACTTGGGCAGCGAAGAGCTCGCCCACTGCACTGTCGGTGCCGCGAAGATCTGCCTCCGCGGGCCGCGCCCGCTCGGCCTCGTCACCGGTGACCGTGTCGGCCTGACCGCGGCTCCGGAGCACCTGCACCTGTTCGACCGCCACTCCGGCCGGCGCCTCGTCTGGCAGCCCGTGCCCGCCCGCCTCGATGCCGCCCCCGTCTGACCCACTGACTCCAGGAGCGATTTCCCATGCAGAAGAACCGTTTCCAGGCCGGCGTCGCGCTGGGTGTGATCCTGGCACTCGGTACGGCCGGCTGCGGACTGGGCACTACCGCGACCACGCAGGCCGCCACCGTGGCGAAGGTGCCCGAGCTGGAACCCGGGCAGCAGGTCTCGCTCATTTTCGAAACCTACAACTTCGGCCAGGCCGGTGCCTGGACGGATACGTTCAACGAGCTGCTCGCGAAGTTCCAGCAGACGCACCCGAATATCAAGGTGACCGCGCAGAAGCCGCAGGGCAACAGCCCGAATCCGGCGACGGACACCGTGTCGAGCGTCCAGAGCCAGACCGCTGCAGGGCACCCGCCGGACGTCGCGCAGCTCGGCTTCAGCGACCTCGACTTCACTGTGCACCAGCTCGGCGCCAAGCCGCTCGACGACCTCGTCGGCAAGGACGCCGTGCAGGCCAATTTCACCGGGGCGACCCACTCGTACGCGCCGACCGCCCGCACGCTCGGTGACTGGGATGGCAAGACCTACGGCGTGCCGTTCGTGTTCTCCACTCCCGTGCTCTACTACAACGCCTCGCTGTTCCAGCAAGCAGGCCTCGACCCGGCCAGGCCACCGGCCACCTGGGACGAGGTGCGCACCGCCGCCGACGCGATCAAGAAGGCCACCGGTAAAGGTGGCGTCTACCTCGACTGCCTGACCAAGGAAGCCAAGGACTGGTGTTTCCAGAGCCTCGTCCGCTCCAACGGCGGGCAGGTCATCGCCGCGGACCGCAGGTCGCTCAGCTACGCCGACCAGCCGTCGGTCGAGGTCGTGAAGATGGCGCAGAGCCTGGTCGGCACCGGGGCAAGCCCGAAGCTCGCGCAGAAGCAGGGTTATGAGACCTTCGCCCGCGGCGACATCGGCATGATCCTCGAGAGCAGCGCCGTACAGGCGACGTTCGTCAAGGGCGCCAAGGACAAGTGGGACCTGCGATCGGCGCCGATGCCCGCGTTCACCGGAAAACCGGTCGTGCCGACCAATTCCGGGGCCTCGCTGTTCGTCTTCGCCACCGACCCGGCCAAGCAGCGCGCCGGCTGGGAGCTGATCAAGTTCCTCACCGCTGAGCAGGCCTACGGCACGATCGCCACGAAGATCGGTTACCTGCCGCTGCGATCCGGGCTCGCCGACGACCCGGCCGGCCTCCGGGACTGGGTCCGGCAGAACCCGCTGGTGAAGCCGAATCTCGCGCAGCTGAAGAACATGGAGCCGTGGGTGTCCTTCCCCGGTTCGAGCTACCTGCAGATCCGGGACGGCATGATGGAGGCCGTCGAGGAAGCCGTCTACCAAGGCGCCGACCCGCAGGCGTCGCTCGACGCCGCGAAGGCGCGCGGCACGCAGCTCCTGCCGGGCGGTGGCAAATGAGCAGGCCCGAGCTGACCTTGATCCAGCTCAGCGACCCCCACATCGTCGCCGACCCTGGCGGGCGGTTGCACGGGCGCGTCGACACCCTCGCCGTACTCGAGTCCGCTTTGGACACGGTGACGCGGTCGGGCGCCGAGGTGCACGGACTCCTGCTCACCGGAGACCTCACCGACGACGGCTCCCCCGTGGCCTACCGCCGGCTGCGCGCCGCGGTGGAGCGGCTCGGCGTCCCGATCGTCTACGCCATGGGCAACCACGACGACCGGGCCGCCTTCCGCAGCGAATTGCTCGGCAAGCCCGGTTCCGAGCCGTACCACGCGACTCACGAAATCGACGGGGTACGGATCGTCGTACTCGACAGCACCCGGCCGGGCAGGCACGACGGGCACCTGGACGACGATCAGCTGAAATGGCTGCGCACCGAGCTGGTCAAGCCCGCACCGCGCGGCACCGTCCTCGTCGTGCACCACCCGCCGTTGCCCTCACCGGTGCCGACCGTGCACCTGCTGCGACTGCGGGACGCCGGGCGGCTCGCCGAGAGCCTGGCGGGCAGTGATGTCCGGTTGGTGGTCACCGGCCACGCGCACCACACCGGATGCGGCGCGCTGGCCGGGATCCCGGTCTGGGTCTCGCCCGCGCTCGCCTACCGCGTCGAGGCGCTGCCGCCCCGCGCGCGACTGGTCGGGTCCGCGGCGAGCGGCCTGAGCCGGATCGACCTGATCGACGGGGCGTTCGTGGCCACGGCGGTCGACGTCGGCGCGGCCATGCCGGTCTACGACGAGGACGAGGCGACGCGAGTGCGGTTGGTCGCCGAGCACACGTCACAGGCCGGGTGAGCGCCGGATGTTCATCGAGATTCCCGTACCGGCCGCACTGCCGGTACCGAGCGCCGCCCGGCCATCGCTCGCCCGCCGGATCGCTCGGGCCGCGCCGCCGTACCTCTACCTCGCACCGGGGCTCGCGCTGCTGGTGGTGTGGACCTACCGGCCACTGGCACAGACCGTGCAACTGTCGTTCTACTCCTGGAACCTGCTGCCCACGACCCCGATGACCCCGGGCGGCTGGGCCAACTACGAACAGCTGCTGGACCTGCCGGAGCTCGGCCGGTCGGTGACCCGCACGGTGGTGGTGATCCTCGGCTTGCTGCCCTTCTCCATCGGCATCCCGGTGATGGTCGGGCTGATGACGCGCGCGGTGCGTGGCCGGGCCCGCGTGGTCTACCAGGCTCTGGTGTTCGCGCCGATGCTCGTCGCCCCGGTGGCGAGCGCGGCGGTGTGGCGATGGCTGCTCGATCCCGGCGGCGGCGCGGTCAACCGCGTCCTCGGCGTCGACCTCAACTGGCTGCACGAGACCGCACCGTCGCAGCTGTCGATCATCGGAATCACCGGCTGGCATGTACTCGGCTTCGCCGTGCTGGTCGTGTCGGCCGGGCTCGCCGGCATCAATCCCGACTACGCCGACGCGGCTCAGCTGGACGGCGCGTCACGCGGGCAGATCACCCGATGGATCACGCTGCCGCTGCTGTCCCCCACGCTGGTCTTCCTCACGCTGATGACGGTGCTGCTTTCGGCGCAGTGGACGTTCCCCCTCATCGACACGCTCACCCAAGGCGGCCCGGCCGGCGCCACCACGAACGTCTACTACCTGCTGTGGGACTACGGGTTCCACAGCTTCGACGCGGGACTCGGCGCGGCGGCGGGGATTCTGCTGTTCGCCGGGTTCGGCCTGGTCGCGGCCGGGCTGGTGCGGCTGACCGAACGCCTGACCTTCCACGACGACTAGGAGCCGGTGATGGAAACCGTCGATTCCCGGTGGCGCCGGGTACGTGGGCACGTCGTGCTCGCCGTGCTGGGCCTGCTTTGCATCTTTCCGATCTACTGGCTGTACGCGACGTCGTTGCGGCGCCCCGGAGACATCTATTCGCTGTCGCCGCTTCCATGGCCACTCTCGCTGGAGAGTTACGCCGGTGCGGCGGACAAGGTCGACGTTCTGGGACTCCTGGGCAATACGACGCTCGTCGCGCTGCTGACGGCGGCGGGCCAGCTGCTCACCGGCCTTCTGGCGGCCTACGCGTTCGCGGCCTGGCGGTTCCGCTTCTCCCGGCTGCTGTACCTGGCGTTCGTGGGCACATGGCTGGTCCCGTTCCAGGTCACGATGCTGCCCAACTACGTGCTGCTCTCCCGGCTCGGCCTGCTCAACACCCTCGCCGGGGTGATCATCCCGACGCTGTGCTCGGCGCTCGGTGTCCTGCTGCTGCGCCAGCACCTGGCCGGCTTCCCCAAGGAACTGCTCGAAGCGTCCACCATGGACGGTCGCTCGTCCTGGACGACGCTGTGGACGGTGGTGGTGCCGAACCTGCGCCCCGCGCTGGCCGCGCTGGGAATCCTGCTTTTCGTCAACGCCTGGAACGAGTACTTCTGGCCCGCGATGGTCTTGCAGCGCAGCAACTCCGTACTTCAGTTGGGGCTGCGGAGCTTCATGGGCACGGAAGGCGACGATTGGGGTCCGCTGATGGCGCTGGCCGGGCTGGCGTGCCTGCCGGTCTTCGCGCTTTACCTGGTGCTGCAGCGGCATATCGTGAACGGCTTCGTCCGCTCCGGCCTCAAGTGACCCGCACGGGAGGTTCGGCGGGACCGTCCGACGGCCCCGGCAACGAGGGCACCTCGTCGAGACACCGCAAGAAGGTTTCCCCCAACGGGCTCGGCTCGGTAGCGCGCCAGACCGCGTAGAGCTCGACCGCCGGGACCGGGTCGGTCAGCCGCACCGGCACCGGCCGGACACCGCCGGACACCGAACCGACGGACGTGCCCCGAGTCTCCGACGCGAACCCGACGAGCGGGTGGACCGACACGACGATGGCCGTGGCGCCCGGGTCGTCGACCACCTGCGAGACGTTCAGCGTGATCCCGCTCTGCTCGGCGGCGCCCAGGATCGCGTCGTACATCGCCGGGCACTGCTCCCGGGCGAAGAGAACGCACGGGTGATGCGCGAGCTCGGCGAACGACACCGCCGACCGGCCGGCCCACTCGTGTCCCTGCCCGACCACGGCCACCATCGGCACCCGCAGCAACCGCCGGAACCGGAACCGCGACGACACCGGGTGCCCGTAGACGAGGGCGACATCCAGTTCACCCTCCGCGAGCGCCGCGAGCTGGGGACCGGTCCGCCTCTCCCACAGGGCGACCGTCACGCCGGGATACTCGGCGTTCATCCGGGCCAGCACCGCGGGCAGAACATGCTGGCCCGCCGGGAAGTTGTACCCGACGTTGACCGTGCCCGCCCGGCCCGCGGCTGCCTCCCGGGTACTGTGTGCCGCCTTCTCGAGCTGCGCGACGATCAGCCTTGCCTGCCTCCGGAACACGTGGCCCGCCGCTGTCAACCGCACCTCATGCGACGTCCGTGCGACCAGCTCGACGCCCAGGCCGCGCTCCAACCGTTGCAGCTGCTGACTGAGCGAGGGCTGGGTGAGGTGCAGACGCGCCGCCGCCCGCCCGAAGTGCAGCTCGTCGGCGAGCGCCAGGAACGATTCGAGGTGCCGGAACTCCATCGCGTCCTCCGCCCGGGTACTCCCGTCAGGCTCGCCGACCACGGAGAACGTACGGTGAACGACGCCTGCCGAGCGGCGGGCGATCGGATGGCCGACGGCGGCGCTCCACCGTGCCATCAGGCTCGCCGTCCAGGACGGTGAGCCGTTCGCCCAGCTAGAAACACTCGAATCCGCCGTCCGGTCCACCGCTGAGCTTGTCGAAGGTGGCGCGGAGTTCGGCGATACGCGATCCCTTCATCGACCCGTCGTCCACAGAGGACAGTCAGTGAGCGGTTGCTCGCAGTGCCGCGGCGGCGGCGGACCGGACGGCCGGGTGGGGATCGACCAGGGCGTCGGCGAGGAGGGAGCGCAGACGGTCAGGGGCGGCGGTTCGGCCCAGGGCGGTCGCGGCGTTGGCCCGGACGCGTGGCCTGGGGTCGCGTAGGGCCTCGGTCAGCAGCGGGAGCGTCTTCTCATGGGTGATCCGCCCGAGTGCCGCGGCGGCGCGGGATCGGACCAACTCGTCGTCGTCCTTGAGCGCGTTGGTCAGCGTCCACATGTAGGACGGGTCGGCTCGTTGGCCGATGACCCAGACGATGGCGCGGCGGACGAGCGGGTCGGGATCGTGGCCGGGCAGGTAGTGCCGCGTGCCGATGCGGGCGAGGATTCGTCCGGCGAGCTTGCGGACACGCCGCTCGTCGGTGCTCAGCAGCACCCGCACCACGGTGAGCGCGACCGAGTCGTCGTCGGCCAGGCGAACCAGGCCGGTGAGGGCGGTGTGGACGTGCCGACCGTCGCAAGCGGCGGCCAACCGGCCGAGAGCGCGGTGGTCGCCGTGCCTGGCCAGGACGCGAAAGGCCCGTGCACGGACGACGGGGTGGACGTCGTCGGTGGCCTTGAGGGCGGCGGGAGTCGCCAACGGCCCGCCGATCCGGTTCAGGGCCAGCAGGGCGCTCTCGCGAACGTGGGACGAACTGTGGTCGAGCAGCGGCAGGATCGCAGGCGCGGCGTCCAGCGCTTCGAGCTTGCCCAGTGCTTCCATCAAGGGCAGCGACTGGGGGCCGTCGGACTCGCGCAGGACGTCGATGAGCGGGCCGGTCGCCTCGGCGACGCGCAGGTTGCCGAGCACTTCCGCGGCCGCGAAGCGGCCCGGGCGGCGGTGGCGGAGGTGCTCGATCAGCACCGGAGCAACCCGAAGGTCACCGGCCCGGCTCAGTGCGCGGGCGATGTCATGTGCTGCGCCATGCTGTTCCTGCCCTAGAGCGTCGGCCAGGACGTCCAGCCGTCTCGGGTCGCTGGTCTCGGCGATGCGCCGGGCGGCGTCGCGGCCGATCAAGGCCCCGTCGCGGTCCGTGTCGTTCAGCAGCGTCACCAGCAGGTCGAACACCTCGCCCGAGGACTGCGCGGTAAGGCCCTCCACAGCGGCCTGGACGACGTTGACGGCGGGGTCGGACAGGGCCTGCACGAGGATCGGCTGATAGGCGGGATCGTGGCCGGAACCGAGGGCTCTGACCGCGATGGCGCGGACCATGCCGTTCGGATGGGCCGCCAGGGTGTCCGAGCCAGCCAGGCAGGCCCGGCCGGCTCGGACACAATCGTGTGCGCGTGCTGGTAGAGCGCCTCATGCGCCTCGATGCGCGCCGCCGGCCAGCCTTCCGGCTCGATCGGTTCGAGGACCACCAGCCGGTCGACCAACGCTTCCCCGATGGCGGTGACCGAATCCCGATGTTCGCGCATAACTTCCAGTGTCCCCGGCCGCACCACCGAAATTCGCCCGCAGGATCAGCACGATGGCGGCGCAGCAGCGGACCGGCCCGATGGGCGGTGAGATTGTGGCCGCACAGCAGCCGCTCGGCCCAGTCTGCATTGCGGCTTTCGCGGCGATGTAGATCGTATCGCGCTCAGCGTGGGCTGTTCCGGCTCCGGTAGGCCGCGACGCTGGCCCGGTGTGCGCAGGTTCGGGTGCAGTACTGCTTCGAGCCGTTGCGCGAGAGGTCCACGAAGGTGGCCCGGCAGGTCGGCCCGGCACAGACGCCGAGGCGAGCGGGACCGAGCGTGGCGATCACGGAGGCCAGTGCGCTGAGCGTGGTCGCGGCAAGGTGCGCCGGGCAGCGGCCGGTGTCGGAGGTCACCTCGATCCACCAGCGGTCGTCCTCGTGGCGCAGTACCGGGGTGACGCGGCTGCGGCGCAGACCGTCGTTGATCAGAGCCGCCGCTTCGACCGCGTCCGCGTTCGCCCGTTCGAGCACCTCACGCACCGTCTCGCGCAACGCGCGGACTTCCGCCAGGTCGGCGCGGGTGAGATGCCGCGGACCGGTCCCTTGGTTCGCGACCGAACTCGGAGACTCAGCCGCGGGATGGTCGTCAAGGAAGTCCCGGAGCTGCTCCACGGTCTCGAGCGCGTCCTCTCCCTTGACCGGCCTCAAGGTGTTGGCCAGGTCGACGGCCGTCTGGACCGCCGAGGTGGTGTAACACGCATCAAGCATTTGACGTGTCTCCTCACCGTTCGTAGTGTGACATCCATAGTAGCTTTGACGTGTTACAGAAGTACCCGGGGAGGAGGCGACGATGCCGCAGCCGATCTCCGCCGTAGGAGCCCCCGGCGGGGATCGGACCACGCCCCGGGCGGGCGTCGGCTGGGGCTGACTTCGGGGATGCTGGTGCTGCCGATGTACGTGGCACTGGGAGCGCCGTCGGTGGGCCTGCGGGCCATCGGCCGCGCACTCGCGGTGCCATTCGGGGTCCGTCGTGATCGTCGGCCGACTGATCGGCGGCGCCGGGGCGGGCGCGACCGTGATCGCCGTGTCAGCACGGCGTCGACCGTGTGCGGGTTCGCCGGTGGCCCTCGCCGTGCTCGCGGCACTCCCCCTGGCCGGACTCGTCCTCGGCCTGACCCGCCCAGAACCCGACGCCACGCGTGGGAGCCGCGATGACGGTCCACCTGCATCTGATCCGATTACGCCTTGACCAGTAAGGAGTCTTGCCATGTCCGCCGAGCCATTCGAGGTCAGCATCACCGAAGCCGAGATCGCGGACCTGCGTGAACGATTGCGACGGACCCGGTGGCCCGAGCGCGAGCCGGTGGACGACTGGTCACAGGGTTTGCCGCTGGCGTATGCGCAGGAGCTGTGCCGCAGCTGGGCCGAGGACTACGACTTCGGATTCGCCGAGCGGCTGAACGTGTTCCCGCAGTACCGCGACACGATCGACGGGCAGGGCATCCACTTCCTGCACGTCCGCTCGCCGGAGCCGGACGCGTTCCCGCTCGTGCTCACGCACGGGTGGCCGGGTTCGGTGCTCGAGTTCCTGGAGGTCCTCGGCCCGCTGACCGACCCGCGCGCGCACGGCGGTGACCCGGCGGACGCGTTCCACGTGGTCGCGCCGTCGTTGCCCGGGTACGGCTGGAGTGACAAACCGTCGACGACCGGGTGGGGCATCACTCGCACCGCGCGCGCCTGGGACACCTTGATGGTCTCGCTGGGTTACGAACGGTACGGCACGCAGGGCGGCGACTGGGGTTCGGCGGTGTCCGCGGCGCTGGGCGAGGTGGCGCCTGAGCGGGTCGCCGGCGTGCACCTGAACCTGGGATCCGTTGCGGCGGGCACGTTCGACGACCCGACGCCCGCGGAGCTGGCGAATCTCGAGGCCGAGAAGAAGATGCAGCGCACCGGCCGGGGGTACTCGGCGATCCAGGCGACCCGGCCGCAGACGCTCGGCTACGGCCTCACCGACTCCCCGGCGGGGCAGGCCGCCTGGATCGCCGAGAAGTTCTGGGCGTGGACGGACAACGACGGCCATCCCGAGGACGCGTTGTCGCGGCAGACGATCCTCGACGAGATCTCGGTCTACTGGTTCACCGCGTCGGCCACGTCGTCGGCGCGCCTGTACTGGGAGAGCTTCGCCGACTTCCGGGACAAGGTGACCGCGCCATCCGGGCTGTCGGTCTACCCGCGCGACATAACCCGCCCGTCGAGGCGGGAGGCCGAGCTGCGGTTCACCGACCTGCGCTGGTTCGAGGAACTGCCGCATGGTGGCCACTTCGCCGCGCTGGAACAGCCGGAGTCGCTGGTCAAGCAGGTGCGCGGGTTCTTCCGCCTGTTCCGCTGACTGTCCGTGCCACCCCTGGGAAGCCCGGGCCCAGGGGGATGGCTCGCCTGAAGTCGTCACGTTCCTGGGTGATCTTCGCCCACTTCTCCCGCAGCGCTTCGTTCTCCCGATGGAGGTCCTCGATGAACGCGAGCCGGGTGTTCTCGTTCACCTTTGCTCCCTCGCGCACGGAAAGTATTCACCACAGGAACTCGACGCGAAGTCGGGGCCAAGGCGCATCAATTGTCGTGGAAGAAATACCCGGCCGGCCCGCTGATCAGCCGGCCAGCTTGCGGAGCAAGCCCTCCAGATCGCGTTCGCCGTCGCGGGTCTGGGCACCGTGGGCCAGTCCGGCTCGGATCAACCGTTCGGCCGCGGGCAGGACGATCTGTCCCGCCCAGGCGTCGTGTTCTCGCAGGAGGCCCTCGGCCAGGTCAGCAGGGACGACGGCACGCTTGGCCGCAGCGACTACGCCCTCGGGCAGTGCGGCGATGTTGCGGGCCAGGCGGTCGACGAAGTCGTCGAGCTCATCAGCGGGGACGGCCCGGTTGACCCAGCCGTAGCGTTCGGCGGTCTGCGCGTCGTGCAGCTCGGCACCGAGCACCACCTCCAAAGCGCGGTTGCGGCCGATCCGGCCGGCGAGGTACTGGGTGCCTCCGCCGCCGGGGACGATGCCCATAAGGGCCTCGACCTGGCCGATCCCGGCGCGACCGATCGCCGCGAATGCCATGTCCGCAGCCGTGACGAACTCCGCCCCTCCGCCGCGCGCCAGGCCCGCGAGCTTGACGATCGTCACCTGAGGCTGGTGCCGGAGCAACTCCCCGAGGGCTTGGAAGACGTTGACGCCGTCGGGTGTGTCGGCCGCGAGTTCGTCGAAGGTGTCCGGCGCGTCGACGAGTGACATGTCGACGTGGGCGATGAAGAAGTCCGGATCGGCGCTGTCGAACACGATCACCCGGACCGAGTCGTCATCCCGCAGCCCGGTCAACAGCCGCCGCAGGTCGGTCATGAGGGCGACGTCCAGGACGTTGACCGGTGGGTTGTCGAGGGTGACACGGGCGATGCCGGCCTCGTGGCTCACTCGCAGGGTCGCGTAGGCCTCGTGGTGCACGAAGAATCTCCGTTCGGTACCTGTCAGGCAGCTAAGTTCCTGATGTATACCTAGACTGAAGCGGCGGGAGACCGGCGTCAATAACGCACTTTCGGCATCGTAAGGATCGTGGAGGATACCGACATGACCATTCCCGGCACCGGCACGGACACGGGCGTCGTCTACCGGGCCGACTGCCCCAGCCGCCCGATTCTCGACCAGATCGCCGACAAGTGGTCGATGATGGTGATGACCGTCCTCGACAAGCCCCGCCGGTTCAACGACATCAAGCGCCACCTCGAAGGCGTCACCCAGCGGGTCCTGACCCAGACCCTGCGCCGCCTGGAACGCAACGGAATGATCGAACGGCGCGTGCTGCCGACCTCACCGGTCGGAGTCGAGTACTCCCTTACCCCGCTCGGCGAATCCCTGCGCGAACCCTTCGGCCGCTTGTACGACTGGACGACCGCCCACGCAGACGAAATCCAGAAGTGCCAGCAGGGCTACGACGAGCGTCGTCACGCCGAACGATTGTAGTTCGCCACCTGGTGCGACCCACCTTCTGACCACAGCCTCAACAGCCGCACCCACCGGACACCGCGCTGCCATAGAGCTCCAACCATCGACGCGGTTCCGGGGGTCGCGGACTGGTCGTGACGCTGGTTGCCTTGCGACAGCGCTGATCCCTCGTTCTCGTGGTCAGTCGGGCGCTTCACCTGGTGCTGAGCGTGGAGTGACGCCCAGGCGCGGCAGCAAGTGTGGTCCGGGGACGATGTAACCGTGGAAGAAGGCGCAGTCATCGGCGATCAACACACTTCCGCGTGCAGATAACCACTAGATGACCACCTCGTCAGCTACAGCGGAAACTGCTAGGTGCCCTGAATCGCGGGCGCTGGTGACGCGAAAAGGAGTCACGAACCGTAAGGCTTCAAGCCGTGCCAACGGGGTACTCGGGCTGTGCACCCCGAGACAGGAGGACACCGTGAGCGAAGTCAGCCGGATCGTCGATGTACCGCCGGAGGCGGTTTTCGCCGTGCTCGCCGACGGCTGGCTTTATGCGAGCTGGGTGGTCGGCAGCTCTCACATCCGTGACGTCGACGAGGATTGGCCCGCGGTCGGCTCCCGGATCCACCACAGCGTCGGGCCATGGCCCCTGCACATCCAGGACGTCACGGTGGTGAAGGCCGTCGAGCCCGGGGTTTCCCTTTCGCTGGAGGCGAGAGGGTGGCCGCTGGGCGCGGCGGACGTCGAGCTCACCCTGCTCCCCCGCGGCGAAGGTAAGACCGAGATCCGAATGGCGGAAAAGGTCACTCGTGGTCCTGGCAAGGTGCTGCCGGAGGCGGTTCAGGCGCTCGTCGCCAAGCCTCGTAACACCGAAGCGCTCGCCCGGCTGGCCGATCTGGTGACCGGGAAGCACGCGAACCGGAAAAACGCTCAGTCGTAGACCGCCCGGTTCGCCGCGCGGATCACCGCCGCGTAGCCCCCGCCGAGCCGACCGGCCCGCGCCAGCGCGGCGCGGGCCGCGTTGGCTCCGGGGCCGCCGTGGACCGCTCCTCCCGGATGGGCCGCCGAGCCCGCCAGGTACAGGCGGTCCACCGGGGTGTCCGCACGGCCGAGGCCCGGGACCGGGCGGAAGAACAGCTGCTGGTGGATGGCCGTGGTGCCGCCGTTGATCGCGCCGCCGACCAGGCCCGGATCGTGGCCCGCCAGTTCGAGCGGACCTTGGACGTACCGGCCCAGGATCAGGTCGGTGAAGCCCGGCGCGTTCGCCTCGACCGTCTTCTCGATCCGCGCGACCTGCCGGTCCAGTGCCTTCCTGCTTTCCATGGCCCCGCGTGGCGCGTGCGTGTACGCCCAGGCCGCCTCGGTGCCCGGTGGCGACCGGTCCGGGTCGCTCGTGGTCATCTGCCCGAACAGCAGGAAAGGATTGCGCGGGCTTCGGCCACGGACGAGATCGCCGCCGAACGCCGACAAGCCGTCCAGGTCGGTGCCGAGGTGGATCGTACCCGCTCCCCGCGCGGCTTCGGCCGTCCACGGAACAGGTCCGGACAGCGCCCAATCGACCTTCACCGTGGCGCTGTCCCACTGGAACCGGCCGAGATCCTCGAGCAGCCGGGACGGGAGCCATTCCGACGCGATCATCTCGCCGTACAACGTCGGCGCCGGTACATCCGCGAGAACCGCCTTGCGGGCCCGGATCGGGTCGCCCGCGCCATCCCGCACCCCCATCGCCCGTCCGCCGGCGACGAGGACTTCGGTGACAGGACAACGACATCGGACCTCTCCGCCGCGGGCCGTCAGCCGTCGTACCAAGGCCGCGGTCAGCTCCGCCGCCCCGCCGACCGGTACGGGAAAGCCGGCGTCCTGGCCGATCATGGCGAGCAGCCAGCCGAACACCGCGCTGCCCGCGTTGTCCACGGAAAGATCACTGTGCGCCGCGTTTCCGGCCAGCAGCAACCGCGCTCCCTCGCCGTCGAAGAGTTCTTCCCCGAAACGGCGTGCGGGCAACGTGAGCATCCGGGCCAGGCGCAGCGCGTCGGCGGTCCCTGTATGCCGCAGCAGCCGTAGAGCCGGCCGCACCGGCGGAAACGGCGTGAACAAGGCGTTGAGCAACGGCTCGCGGATGTCCTGCCACTGCGCGAAAAGACGTTTCCAGGCGGCGCCGTCACCCGGTGCGAACTCGTCGGCCGACGCCGCCGTGCGCTCGATGTCCCGTGAGAGCACCGCGCATCGGTTGTCGGGCAACACGTGCGCGAGTACTTCGGGAGCATGCCGCCAGCGCAGGCCTTGCTCCTCCAGACGCAAGCCCTGGATCACCGGCGAGACCGCGGTGAGCGGGAAGAAGGCGCTGCAGAGGTCGTTGCGGAAGCCCGGCTCGGTGACTTCTTCGGTCCGCACCGCGCCGCCCGGCTCGTCCGCCTGTTCCAGCACCAGGACCGACCAACCCTCGTCGGCCAGGAGGTTCGCCGCGACCAGGCCGTTGTGGCCGGCGCCGATGACGACCGCGTCGAAGATTTCCGTGCTCATCCGAGCCTCCCGATCGTCAGGGTCGTCAAGATTGCGATTGGTGGCTCGGCCTGACACGGGCGAGTGAACGGAGCCGGGGCAGGAGTCCGTCGCCGCGCGGTGGGACAAGCGGTGGGCTGGCCGCGCCCTCGCCGGACCGGAGTCCGGCGACCAGTTCGGCGAGCACACTCGCGGCGTCGTACCGGGGCTTCCATCCGAGCGTGGTCTCGGCGAGCGTGGTGTCCACGAGCGGAGCGTTGTCGGCGAGATCGAGCCAGCCGGGGTGCAGCGGCAAGGCGCCGGTCCGCCACGCGGCGTGCGCGGCCACGCGGACGAGTGAACGCGGCGCCGGGATGCGGATCCCGCCGAGCAGATCAGCCAGCGCGTCGGCCTGGAGAACGCCTGGGGCGGCGAGATTCACCGCTCCGGTGAAGCGCTTCTCGAGCACCAGCCGGATGGCTTCGGCGACATCGGCGCTGTGCACCGCCTGCGCCCGCAGGTCTGTCCACAGTGGAATTGGCAGCCATCGTCGACCCACGATGCCGGCGGGCACGGCGGGGCCCAGCAGCCAGCGCTCGAACTCCCCCGCCGCCTGTCGCTGCAGGATCGCGCACGGCCGTAACCGTGCCACCGCGATGTCCGGGTGGTTCTCTTCGAACCGGTCGAGCAGGCTCTCGAGCGCGGCCTTGCCACGGCTGTAGGCGCTGGTCGCGATGCCGTCACGTGGCCAGCTCTCGGACACCTTCTCCCACCTCGGCGCGAAGCCGTACGCGGCGACCGACGACAGGACGACCAGGTGCGGCACACCGGCCGCCGCCACGGCGGCGAGTACGTTCCTGGTGCCGTGGTCGTTGGTCCGCCACATCGGCGGATCGTCGCGCGCCGGCGAGATCGCCCAAGCGAGATGGACGACCGCGTCCGCGCCTTCCACCAGGTCGGTCAGCTTCGCGCGGCCGACGTCGTCCCCGAGATCCACGGCCGACCAGCCCGCCGCGCGATACGGCACAGCCGTGGTGTCGGGCAGCCTTCTGGCCACGCCCACCAAGTCGTCGTCGCCGGTTTCGAGTGCATGGAGCAGCGCTGTCCCCACGTTGCCGGTGGCCCCGGTGATCACAATCCGCACAAGGAGGGCTTACCCGGCCGGGTAAGGGTGGAAACGCCTAGTGACGCAGGTCCGGCAACTCGGGCAGCGCGATGTTCCGGTCCGGGAGTTCGAGAACCTTCCGGGCGACCTCTTCGCCCGGCACTGCCGCAGCGCGGCGATCAGTACCGCGCACACCCCGGGCGCTGAACACGAACGGGTTCCATACGGATCGCTTAAACACGGCGAGGGCGGGGTATTCGCGGCGCACCACCACTCACGGCAAGGAGAATCATGCCTCCGAAACGTCACCGCGCACGGGCAGAATCGGCTGAAGGCGAATCGAACGCGACCGTCGGCCGGTCGGGTGAGGGACAGCTCGGCGACTACCTGACGACCGCTCAGGGGGTCCGGCTGCCGGACACTGATCACTCGCTGAAGGCCGGCCCGCGGGGGCCGTCCCTGATGGAGGATTTCCACCTCCGCGAGAAGATCACCCACTTCGACCACGAGCGCATCCCGGAGCGCGTGGTCCACGCACGTGGGGCCGCGGCACACGGCACCTTCCACGCCTACGGCAACGCGTCGTCGGTGACCAAGGCCGGTTTTCTGGGGAAGGGCCGAGAGACCCCTGTTTTCGTGCGGTTCTCCACAGTGCTGGGGTCGCGAGGGTCCGCGGACACCGTTCGGGACGTCCGCGGGTTCGCGGTGAAGTTCTACACGGACGAGGGAAACTTCGATCTGGTCGGCAACAATATGCCGGTCTTCTTCATCCAGGACGGCATCAAGTTCCCCGACGTCATTCACGCGGGCAAGCCCCATCCAGACCGGGAAATCCCGCAGGCGCAGACCGCGCACGACACCTTCTGGGACTTCGTTTCCCTCCACACCGAGGCGACGCACCACGTCATGTGGGCCATGTCCGACCGCGGGATCCCCCGGTCATATCGGACCATGGAGGGTTTCGGGGTGCACACCTTCCGGCTGGTCAACGCCGAAGGTGAGACCAGCCTGGTGAAGTTCCACTGGAAACCGGTGGCCGGGGTGCACTCGCTGGTCTGGGAAGAGGCCCAGATCGCCGCCGGTGCCGATCCCGACTTCCACCGCCGGGACATGGCCGACGGCATCGACGCCGGGGCGCCCTTGGAATACGAACTCGGCCTGCAGGTCCTGCCGGACTCCGACGACGAGATGTTCGAAGGGATCGACCTGCTGGACCCGACCAAGATCGTCCCGGAGGAGCTCGCCGAGGTCCAGCTGGTCGGCAAGCTCACGCTGGACCGGAACCCCACCAACTACTTCGCCGAGACCGAACAGGTCGCCTTCCACACCGGCAACCTGGTGCCGGGCATCGAAGTGACCGACGACCCGCTGATGCAGGCGAGGCTGTTCTCCTATCTGGACACTCAGCTCACCCGGCTCGGCGGCCCCAATTTCACGCAACTTCCGATCAATTGCCCGCACGTGGCCGTCAACGACAACCTGCGCGACGGGATGCACCAGACCCTCATCCACCACGGACAGGCCCCGTATCTGCCCAACAGCGTCGACGACGCTCTGCCGACGACGGCGACGGAAGCCGAAGGTGCCTACGTCCACCGGCCCATCGAGGTCGCGGGCCCCAAGATCAGGGCCAACCCGGTGTCGTTCGACGATCACTTCTCGCAGGCCACGCTCTTCTGGAAGAGCCTGTCCAGGATCGAGAAGGTCCACGTGATCGAAGCGTTCACGTTCGAGCTGGGAAAGTGCTTCGCACAGTCGATCCAGGCACGTGTCCTGGAGTCGCTCGCCCACGTCGACGCCGAACTGTGCGCGGCGGTCGCCGAAGGACTCGGGCTGCCCGCTCCGCAGGGCACCCCGGCTGAAGACGTCGCTCCGTCGGCCGCGCTGTCACAGATCCCTGCGGGACCCGGCCCGATCGCGGGCCGCATCGTCGGGGTGGTGGCGACTTCCGGCGCCGACCTCGGCGGGATCGGCAAACTCCGCCGGACCGTCGAGGCCCAGGGCGCGATCCTGCGGGTTCTCGCGCCGGTCGGGGGAACCCTGAAACGGGGACGCGGGCAACAGCCGGTGGCGAGGACCTTCCTCACCGCCCGTTCCATCGAATTCGACGCGGTGGTGGTCGCCGGCGGCACGGCCGGACTGCACGACATCAAGCTGACCGTTCTGCTGCAGGAGATGTTCCGCCACTGCAAGGTCATCGGTGCTTGGGGTGACGGACGCCAAGTGCTGACCGACGCCGGGATCGACGCCGACGCACCGGGAATCGTGCTCGCCGACGAGGTCGCCAAACCGTTCTCCGCCGAACTGGTGAAGTCCGTGGGGCTGCACCGCGTTTGGGAACGGGCCGAGCGTGTGATGAACGACTGAGGATTCGGACCTTGATGAAGACCCTGCTCGAACCGGCCGCACCGGAACCTTTGCCGGGGCCGCGATCCGTCGAAACCATCACCGGCACCGCGCGGTTGCTGATGGAGAACGGCGTCCTCGACCTGCCTCGCCCCGGCGAGGGCGACACGTGGGGCCGCTGGACGACACTCGCCGGGCTCGGCCGCCGCGACCTGGTGCTCGGGCGGCTCACCGAAGGCCACACCGACGCCGTCGCGATCCTCGCCGAAGCCGGCCGTGAACCCGTGCCGGGCGCGCTGTACGGCGTCTGGGCCGCCCGCTCGGGCGGTACCGGCGCGGCCGTCGTGGGCGGCGCTCTCACCGGTACCGTCCGGTTCTGCTCCGGTGCTCAGGTCCTCGACCGCGCCTTGGTGGTGGCGGATTACGAAGACGGGCCGCCGATCCTGCTGGAGATCGGCCTGGACGAGCCGGGCGTCCAAGCGCTGCCGGAGACGTGGCAGGCGATCGGGATGGACGCCTCCGACAGTGGTGACGTCCGGTTCGACGGGGTCCCGGTGACCTCGGCACATATCGTCGCCGAGCCGGGCTGGTACGTGTCCCGGCCGGGGTTCGCCCTCGGCGGAGCGGGCGTCGCCGCGGTGTGGCTCGGCGGCTGCGCGGCCGTCGTGGACTCCGTGACGGCGTACCTGCGCGCACGCGGCGCGGCGGACGACCACCAGCACGCCCACCTCGGCGCGCTCCACACCGCGATCCACCAGTCCGACGCGCTGCTCGTGCGGACGGCGGAAGTCGTCGACGCCGAACCGGACGAGGACCTGCCCCTGCTGACCGGAATCTGCCGGGCCGCCGTCGAGCACACGGCCCGGCAGGTCCTGGACGTCGCGCCGGAGATCACCGGGCCGACGGCACTCTGCCGCGACCGACGGCTCCCCCGGCAGCTGGCCGACCTGATGGTCTACGTCCGCCAGCACCACGGTGCCCGCGACCTCGCGGCCCTGGGCGTCGAACTCCTGAAGGGCGGCCGCCGGTGACCACGGGCCCCTTCCACACCGAAGCCGGCAGGCGTGCGCCGGCGCCGCTCCCCCCGTTCCCGGCCGAGAATGTCCGCCGCGTATGCGTCGTCGCCGCGCACCCGGACGACGAGACCCTGGGCGCTTCCGGGCTCATCCAGCGACTGCATGCCCGTGGAGCCGAGATCCGGCTGATCGTCGCCACCGACGGGGAGGCCGCGTTCCCCGGCTCCTCGGCCGTCGAGCGCCGGGCCCTCGGCGCTCGACGGCGAGTGGAGCTCCTGGAAGCGTTGCGGTGCCAAGGGATGGACGACGTGGAACCGATATGGGCTGGTCTTCCCGACTCGGCGCTGATCGACCACGAGTCAGAACTGACCGACGTCATCCATGAAGTCGCCACGGACAGCGAGCTGTGCCTGGCGCCCTGGCCGGGCGACCCTCATCCGGACCATCGGGTGGCGGGCCGGGCCGCGTTCCGCGCCGCGCCGCTGGGCGCGCACAGGTGGTCCTATCCGATCTGGTTGTGGCACATGATGGCGCCGGAAGACCCGGTCGTCCCTTGGGCACGAGCCGCGGAAGTCCGGCTCGACGACACGAGCGCGGCGGTCAAGGCGAAAGCCATCCAAGTCTTCCAGTCACAGCTGGAGCCGGGCCCGCGAGGGGAAGATCCGATCCTGACGCCGGAGGTACTGGAACATTTCGCGCACGACCGGGAGATCCTGTTCCGCGAACCGAGGACGGCATCAACGCCGGTGAGCAGATTCGAGTCGCTCTACCGCGAGCCCGATCCGTGGACAATGGACAGCTGGTACGAGCGTCGCAAGAGGACGGTCGCCTTGGCCGCTCTGCCTCGCGAGCGATACGACTTCGCCGTGGAACCCGCGTGCGGCACAGGAGCGCTGACAATGGAACTGGCCGGCCGCTGCGATCAGGTCCACGCCTTCGACCCGGTGCCCGCGGCGCTTTCGGCCGCCCGGAATCGCTTGGCCCATCTGTCCACTGTGGAGCTGTTCGCGGGTTCGCTGCCGGACGATGTCCGGGGCCCGGCGGATCTGGTGGTACTGAGCGAAATTCTCTACTACCTGAGTGAGGCGGACCAGACGGCGACGCTGGACCGCACCGTGGCATCGCTGCGACCGGACGGGCAGGTGCTGGCCGTGCACTGGCGCCCACAAGCGCCGGACGCACCGCACCACGGCTCCGAAGTCCACGAACGGCTGCGGGCGCATCCAGGTCTGCGGAGTCTGGTGACGCACAGCGAGACCGACTTCCTGGTCGACGTTCTGGCACGCCGTTGATCACGTCCGTGGGTGTGCTGATCCCGGCGCGCGACGAGGAAACCGACCTCCCGGCATGCCTGCGCGCGCTCGCCGTCGCCCTGCGCGAACTGCCCCCTGAGCTGGAGCGGCGTGTCTGTGTGGTGGCCGACCGCTGTCGTGACGACACCGCCAAGCTGGCCAGGGGCGCGGGAGCGGAGGTCCTCGTCAACGCTTGCGACCTGCCGATAGGAGCGATCCGGGCGCTGGGCGCACAGCATGTGCTTCGCGGGCTGGATCACCACGTATCGGCCCGTACCGTGCTGTTGAGCACGGACGCGGACACCGTGGTCGACCACGACTGGGCGGTCCGGCATGTCCGCAGGGCGGATGCGGGCTGGGACGCCGTGGCCGGCACGGCGGAGCTGAACGCCGGATTGTCAGCCGCCGCGCAGCCGCGCTACGAGGCGCTATTGGCGAACACGCGAAGCCCCGCGGGCCACGGGAACGTCTACGGAGCCAACCTGTCGATCAGGGCGAGCGCCTATCACGCGGTCGGCGGCTTCCTCCCGATCCGGACCGCCGAGGACCACGACCTGTGGCGCCGCCTCGCCCACGCCGGATTCCGGCTGGCCTATGCCGAGGAAGCGAAAGTGCTGACGAGCGCCCGGCTGAACGGCCGAGCGCCGAACGGGCTCTCGACGCTGCTGCGTGCACTCGCCCGAGCCTCATGAACCCTCGAAGACCTTTCACATGCACAGGGATGGAAGCGAATGTTCGACGATTTCGTGCTCGAAGAAGTCAATGTCGGCGAAGTGAGCCTGAGGGTCCGCCACGGCGGGTCGGGGCCGCCCCTCGTTCTCCTGCACGGACACCCGCGCACGCACACCACCTGGTACGACGTCGCGCCCCGGCTCTCGGACGCGTTCACCGTCGTCTGCCCGGATCTGCGCGGCTACGGCCAGTCCTCGAAACGCGCCATGGCCGGCGACATCGTCGCACTCGTGCGGCACCTCGGCCACGAACGCTTCGCCGTCGCCGGCCACGACCGTGGTAGTTCGGTCGCCTACCGGCTTGCCCTCGACCATCCGGCGGCCGTCACGAAACTCGCCGTCCTGGACGGCCTGCCGATCGGCGAACACCTTCGCCGGGCCGACGCGAAGTTCGCGCGAGAGTGGTGGCACTGGTTTTTCTTCGGCCAGCTCGCGAAACCCGCCGAGCGCGTGATCAACGCCGATCCGGACGCCTGGTACGGCGGCGATCCCGAAGCGATGGGCGCCGAGAACCACGCCGACTTCTTGCGCGCGATCCATGATCCCGAGACGGTCCACGCGATGCTGGAGGACTACCGCGCCGGCCTCGGTCCCGACCGCGAAGCCGACGACACCGACAAAGCTGCCGGAGGTGCCCCTGGCCACGGCGCGAGCCCATTCCCCTAGATGAGTGATCCGTGAAGGTCGCGTGAAGTGCGAGGACTCTCTGTCCGTCCATAAAGGACGCTTGCTCGACCAAAATGTCCGATTAGCTACTGTATATCCTTATTCGCGAGTCCGTGAGGGCCACCTTGAGGGACTCTGAGTCCCTCAAGGTGGCCCTCACGGACTCGTCTGCGGTCGCCTCGATCGGCCGGGGGCAAGCATGCAGCAGGCCCGCTCACACCGACTTCACGGAATCGCCCAGTCCCCTAGGCGGGCTGATGCCAAATCGAACAGCTCAGCAGACCGTCGTCCACCTCCAGCTCGACCTCTGTCCGGCACGCGAGAACGCCGGGCGGCACGCTGCGGAGCCCACCCGGCGTTCCTCTGGCGCGACGGTTTTCAGCTGTAGAAGTCCCTGACGTCTATATGACTCGCTCTTACCCATTGTCCAAATTCGGTGTTCCACTCAAATGCGATGGCCGATACGCGGTAAGACGAATCCTCGTAGGCCGTGGCCAGGCTGCGGCAGGTGTTGCCCGAGCCGTCTGAGAAGGCGTTGTTGTAGTCGCGGAACTGACGTGACGGCCCGTCCGACGAGTTGAGCGGCCACGCGTTCACCTCTATATAGCGCTTGACCTTGGGCGTCGCGCTCGAATTCGTGGCCGTGGCGCAGATCAGGTCCTGGCCGTCGTTGTAACTGTAGGCCCCACCGCCGATCCAGATCGGACCGAACGATGCCGCAGAAGCCGGTGCCGCCACCGCGACTCCGACCGCCAGCACTGCCCCGGCAACAACCGCCGCCTTAGTGGTGAGATTCAAAATCTACCTCCAGGTTTTACGAAGCGACGAGGATCGGCGCCCCTACCTCGATCCTTCCGAAACACCCCGTCCGGAGGCAATCTCCGCCACTTTCCGTGACGGGCCCCGGACAAGGCGGCGGCGTCGGCCAACGGACGCGGAGGTGTGCCGAGGCCGGGGCCCGTCGGCTGTCGAACGTGGCGGAGCCGCTCTGCGGCATGACGAGCGTCAGTGGCCGATTTTCTCTTCCAGGGTACGGCGTCGAGCGGTCACCTCGTCGGGGTCGTCCCCGAGGACGAGCAGTTGCAAGGTGCTTTGCCTGATGGGATTGTCCGTGTGGCCGGTGTCATGACCGGCCACGATGAGCAGGCCCCCGGCGGCCAAAGCCGGGCGTATCTCGGCGAGCAGGTCGGTGAGTGCGCCGGCGACGGTCAGCTTCACGGACTCGGCGGGGCGGTCAAGGGCGTCGGGCCGGACGGACTGCATCGCCAGCAACGGGATCGAGCCACTGGTGATCCGGAAGTTCAGGTCGAGCACGACCTGCTGGCCATCCTGGGTTTGGGCGCAGTCAAGGCTGCACAGACCGCGGTAGCCGACATCGGCCGCACGCTGGGTGATCGCCAGGCATTCGGCGAGCAGTTCGGCAGGAGGAGTGGTGACCGCACCGAATCTGCCACCGGCATAGACCCCGATCGCGTCGACGCGCTGTTCGGTCACGGCCAGCAGGCGAGCCCGTGCGTCCGCTCCCACGTAGAACTGCAGGCCCCAGTTACGCAGGATCTGCAGGTACTCCTCGACGACGAACTCGTTGAGCACATCGGTGAACGCCGGCAGCGTGATCTGCTCGTCGGCCCGGTGCAGATACACATCGAGGCTGCCGCCGTGCGCGTCGTTGGTCGCGGCCTTGAGCACCCACGACTTCTCCGTTGGCGCCGCCTCGGCGAGTTGCCCGCGAGTCACGACACTGCGGAGCGCTTGGAAACGTGGATCGACCAACGTGGTGATGCTGGCCTTGTTGTTCAAGTAGCCGACGAGTTGCGCGCTTTTGAGCGCGCGTTCGTCTGGACACAGCGTGGTCGGCTGCGGGTATTCCATCGACATCAGCAGGCCGTCGGACATCGCTTCGGTCACGCGGGCGGCGAATTCCCTTTCGCTCCGGAACTCGCGCAGGTCTGTGCCGACCGGCAGGCCGCTGTCACGCAGGTGTGCCAGCAAATCCGGGTCCGTGCCCCCGGCGCTGCAGATCACCGGCGTGTCGGCCGCGACGGCGATCGGTCGCGCGGAGACCACGTCGCGGCTGTGGCGGTGCCTGGTCGCTGGTTCGGCGGCGGCCAGTTCGGGCCGGGCGCAGACGGCGATACCCGGACCGTACACATCGGTGAGAGAACGAGGAGCGCTGACGGCGTGCGGCAGAACGACTGGAACGCTGATGGAGAATCTCCTGTGAAGTGAGTCGGACCGGCCAGAACCGGCTGTGGCATGCGGGAAGATCCGGGGAGCGACGACAAGCGTTGGCCGATCGACGCCCGCGAGCACCAGCAACGGGAATCTCGCCATGACGGGCGTCGTCAACCGTGTCGGGCAGGCGCGGTGCCGCCAAGGTCAGGGGCGGTTCACCGACGTGGTGTCCTCACCTAATCCGAAAATCGGACCCTTGTAGCAGGTGAGCAGTCTCAGCGGAGCGCGGCAGAGCCACGCTGGTCGGCGTGGGTCAAGCGGCGGGTTCGAAGGTGACTTTATAGCCGAGGGCTTCCCGCTGACGGACGTGGTTGCGTTTCTTGCGCTCCGGGCCGGTCGGGGTCCTCGATTCGGGCGTCGGTGTCAGGGACGACCAGCCCGGTCGCTGATGTCCCTCTTGGTTGACTTGCCGTAGCTCGCACCGCTCGACTCACCCGAGCACAGGCAACCCCGGGTCAGTTCGCCCGCCTCGGTCGCGGAGCAGAAGCGCCGGGCGAGGGCGTCGTGCACGTTCGTCGGATGGGGACACGCAGGGCAGGGCATCCCAGCCTGGTTCGTGGCGTCGTGCTGCAGATGATCCATCAGCAAGTCGGTCGTCGGCATCGTCTGTTCCTCTGCATGGTTGGCTCGCGGTGTCCGATGACCCTGTCGCAGACGGCATCTCGTCAGGAGGCCTGGCTGGTCAGTGATCGGTCCGGTAGGAACGCATCGACTCTGGGCGGCTTCGCCGGGACCGGGACTGCAACACCCAGGCTACTCTCGATATCGCGACCTGGTAAACGCCGCCGGGGCACGCCCGGTTCGGGGTGTGCCCCCGGCGGCGAAACACCGCGATCAGCCGGATCGATCCGGCCTCAGCAGGGCTGTACGTTGGCGACGAAACTGAAGGTGGTCAAGGCCGCACCCGTTCTGGTGCCCGCTTCCGAACCGTCGGTGTCCCCGACGAAGGACCAGCCACTGACGAAACTGTCCGTGACCTGACCTCCGAACGCGTCGACCGCGTGATCGGTGTCGCGGTAACGGATCTCCTCATAACCGCCCCGGCTGACACTCTGGACGCACTGACCCGCCGGCGCCACGTAGATCAGGAAATCGGGCGATGTTCCGCGAACGTGAGTGAAATCCGACCTCGTTTCGATCGCGTCCATGAAGATCCTGACCCGCAAGCGATTCGTCCCGACCCCCTCCAGCGTCGCGCTGGCGAAGACGTCCGGACCATGCCCGTTGAATTCGGTGTCGCCCCCGATCCGCGGCGGGATGAAGCGGTTGTCCACCGGGATTCGCTTGGCCGGGATGACCACCGACGCGAGCGTGCCGACTCCCCCTTGCCCCGCCGAACCGGGTGACGCGACGGCGGACGGTGCGACGGACAACCCGAAGACGGCCGCCATCGCACCGATACCGATCACTGATTTTCGCATGGCATTCTCCCCTTATCCCTGTTTCCTTGCCGGACTTGGTCTTTTCCCGGCCGGGATTCACCGTGGCAGGGAGTGTCGACAAGCCGTCGACATCTGGTCGACAGTCCTTCGCCGGGTGGCCGGACCTGGCCGATCGGACGATTCGACGTATCTGGGCGTCGCCACCGCGACTCATGTCACTGGCGCGTGTCTCGACAGAGCAGGGCGGGGTGGTGCGGGGCCGTGGAAGAAGTCGGGCACGGTGCGTGGACCGTCGGAGTGCTCGGCCCGCTGGAAGTCGCCGTGGACGGCCGGGTCGTCGAGGATTTGGGTGGCCCTCGGTTACGTCTCGTACTTGCGCTGCTGGCGGCCGACGCGGGCCGAGCGGTGAGCGTGGCGGCGTTGGTGGAGAGCCTGTGGAGGACACAGGCCCCGCCGGACGCCGCGCGGACGGCACGCACCTATGTCTCGCGCCTGCGCAGGACACTGCGGCAGGCCGACGCCGCCGCGGAAAACCTGATCGTGACGCGCCCGCCCGGATACGCGCTGCGCCGGGAGCCGGAGATGCTGGACGCACGACGGTTCGAACGGCTGGCCGCGGCCGGGCGGCGGGCTCTCGACGCGGGGCAGCCGGACACCGCCGCCGAACGGTTGGCCTCGGCGCTGGCGTTGTGGCGCGGCGAGGCGTACGGCGAATTCACCGACTCTGTCGCGCTCCACGCCGAAGGCACCCGGCTGGCGCGGCTCCGCCTGACCGCGGTGCAGGATCGGATAGCCGCGGATCTGGCGTCCGGGAAGAACGAGGTACTGGTCGCCGAACTGGAAGGATTGCTCGCACGGCACCCCGGGCACGAGCGGCTCTGGGGCCAGCTGATGACGGCCCTGTACCGAGCCGGACGCCAAGCCGACGCGCTGAGCGCGTTCCACCGGGCCCGCGAGGTGCTCATCGAGGGCTCCGGCCTGGAACCCTCTGCCGGGCTCGCCGAGATCCACCGGCAGGTCCTGGCCCAGGACTCGCGTCTGCTCCTCGCCCCCGTCACGTTTCCGGCCGGCGCGCCCGCGGCCCGGCCGGCGCAATTGCCACCGGCCGTGCGCTCCTTCACCGGCCGCGGTAGTGAATTGACCGAACTGGAGGCAGTGCTGCCGGGAAAGACCGCACCGGTGGCGATCGCCATCGTGTCCGGGACCGCCGGGGTCGGCAAGACCGCACTGGCCGTGCACTGGGCACATCGGGTGGCCGCCCGGTTCCCGGACGGGCAGTTGTATGTGAACCTGCGCGGGTTCGGCACGGCCGGGTCCGCGCTCGACCCCGCTGACGCGCTGCGAGGGTTCCTCCGCGCTCTCGGCGTTCCAGAGGCACGGCTCCCGGTGGATCGTGACGCGCTGACCGGCCTGTACCGCAGTGTGCTCGCCGGCAAGCAGGTACTGGTGGTGCTGGACAACGCGGGAGAGCTTGAGCAGGTCCGCTCCCTGTTGCCCGGATCTCCCGGCTGCCTGGTCGTGGTGACCAGCCGCCACCGGTTCACTCCCCTGGTCGCCGTCGAAGGCGCTCACGCGCTGGACCTGGGTCTGCTGCCCCATGCCGAAGCACGAGACCTACTGGTTCGCCGTCTCGGGCCGGACCGGGTGGCGAGCGAACCGCTGGCGCTCGAGGCGATCATCGAAGGATGCGCGCGGTTGCCGCTGGCCCTGGCCATCGCCGCCGCCCAGGCCACCAGCCGCCCCGGCTTCCGGCTCGCCACGCTGGTGGCACAGCTACGTGACGCCACCAGCGCGTTGGACACTCTCCGCGGTGGCGACCCGGCCACCGACGTCCGGGCCGTGTTCTCCTGGTCCTATCACGCGTTGAGCACGCCGGCCGCGAGGATGTTCCGCCTGCTGGGCTTGCATCCCTGCGCGGATATCGGGACGGCGGCCGCCGCCAGCCTCGCCGGCATCCCGCTCCGGCAGGCACGGACGTTGCTGGCCGAACTGACGGGAGCCAACCTCCTCACCGAACACTCCCCCGGTCGCTTCGGCCTCCACGACCTGCTCCGTGCCTACGCCACCGAGCAAGCCACCGTCCACGACGCCGACGATCGGCCGCATACGGTCCTGCGCCGGCTGCTCGATCACTACCTGCACACCGCGCACGCCGCGGCCTTGCTGCTCCACCCGCATCGCTTCCACCCTTTCGCCCTGACGGCACCGGAAGCCGGGACCACCGTCGGACAGCCGGCCGACGTCGAGGAGGCGCTGGCCTGGTTCACCACCGAGCGCCCCGCCATCCTGACCGTCCTCGGCACGGCCGTCGGCGCCGGAGCGGACACCCACACCTGCCGGCTGGCCTGGTCCCTCTCGACCTTCCTCGAACGGCAAGGGCACTGGCACGACCTGGCCGCGACCCAGCGCGCCGCACTCGCCGCCGCCCGGCGGCTGGCCGATCGGCACACCCAGGCCCAAGCCCATCAGGACCTTGCGGGCGCCGAGATCCGGCTGGGCGGATACGCCGACGCCCACACTCACCTGAGATCCGCCCTCGCCCTGTTCACCCGGCTCGGTGACCGAGCCGGACAAGCCCACACCCACCTCGACCTCGCCTGGCTGTTCGAACGACAAAGCCAGCATGCCGAGGCGCTCGGCCATGCCTCGCGAGCCCTCGGCCTGTTCACAGCCACCGGCCACCAGGACGGACAGGCCAGGGCCCTCAACCAGATCGGCTGGTGTCACGCCCAACTGGACGACCACCACCAAGCCCTCTCCCACTGCCGGCAAGCCCTTGCCCTGCACCGAAAACTCGGCGACCGGGCCGGCGAAGCGCATACCTGGGACAGCCTCGGCCACGCCCACCACCACCTCGGCGCCTCGCAGCACGCCACCGCCTGCTACCAGCACGCGCTCCGGCTGTTCCGCCAACTCGGAGACCGCTACAACGAAGCAGGCACGCTCACCCACCTCGGCAACACCCACCACGCCACCGACAACCCCGACGCCGCCCACACCACCTGGAACCACGCGCTCGCCATCCTCAGCGACCTCGACCACCCCGGGGTTCCACGCTCTTCCCGCCTGGTGACGACCTCAACGCCCGCGCCAGGGTGAGCACCGCACCGAGAAAGGCCGTTAGGCGCGTGAGGGTGGCCCTCACGCACTAGTAGTCCGTCGCGGCTTAGTTGTGGGGAGCTGAAGGGACTTTCCCTCGTCTCGCGCGGTGAAGGGCGCTTTACCCGCATCGCATGATGCTGTTGGCGAATTGGTGGCCACGCGAAAGGATTCCCCTGGTTGTCGTGTGTTCTTAGGGAGGTCACGCGTGACTGGATGGAGATCACGCGTGTCCAGCCGGAGAACTTGCGTGATGGGACGCGGAACACTTGGCGGGCCCGCCCCGGCCGCGACGTGGACCGCTTGTCCTCGGCGACCGGGACACCGGGGAGGGTTGGCAAGGTTGTGAGGGCCTCCTTGAGGGACTCTGAGTCCCTCAAGGAGGCCCTCACAACCTTGAAAATACGGGCAAATAATAATCAATCAGACATTTCTACCCGATTTTTGTCCTTTGTGGACAGCCGGGCGTCTCAGGTGCCATCGCCTCAAGTTCCTGACATTGCGGTCGCATCGAACCCCACTCAGAACAGGTCACAGAACGACTTTCCCCCTTCAGCTCCACCACGATTAAGCCGCGACGGACTACTAGGAAATACGGGAGTGCGCCTTGGCGTCGGGTTCTCGTCATGGTCGCTTCAGTTCGGTGGCGATGATCGGGCCGATTTCGGCGAGCGGCCCCTGGCGCATCATCGTCGTGTGGTGGCAGTCGATCTGGTACTCGTCGAGGTCTCCGTGGACGTACTCGCGCCAGCCGGCGGCCGCCGCGACGGCGTCACGGGCGGCGGTGAGGAATACGACGTCCCCGTCGAACCGTCCGGGCGGTGCCTGCCTGATGATCCGGTGGGTGTGCACACCGCTTTCCACGAGGGACGCGAGGTCCGCGCCGATCACGCCGAGATCGTCGCCGATGGCCTCGGCGATCGACTCGCGGTCCAGCTCCTCGTGGTCACTCCCGGGCACGGAGTCCAGCAGGGCAAGGAACCGCACCTCCTCGCCGTCGCGGCGCAGCCGGCAGGCCATGGCGTGGGCGATGGTCCCGCCCGCCGACCAGCCGAGCAGGTGATACGGGCCCGTGGGCTGGGCGGTTCTGAGCTGGGTCAGGTAATCGTCCACCAGGGCGTCCAAATCGGACGGTGAGATGGTCCGGCGGGCTTGCAGGCCGTAAAGGGGGCGGTCGGGCAGGTACGGCAGCAGGCCGGCGTAGCACCAGCTGAGGCCGGAGATCGGATGCACGCAGAACAGCGGCGGCTCGGTCCCGGTGGTCCTGATGGGCAGCAGCACGTCCGCGGCCGTCTCCGGGACCTCCGTCTCGTCGAGCCGCCGTGCCAGTGCCTCAGGGGTCGGCGCGGCGAAGAGCGTGCGGATGGTCAGCTCCGCGCCGAGCGCCGAGCGGATCCGGCTCATCAGTTTGACCGCCAGCAGTGAATGGCCGCCGAGCTCGAAGAAACCGTCGTCGATCCCGACGCGTTCGACGCCGAGCATCTCGGCGAACAGGCCGCACAGCGCCACCTCACGTGCGGTCCTCGGGGCACGACCGGTGATCGTGAGGTTCGGCGCCGGCAGTGCTTTCCGGTCGAGTTTCCCGTTGTGGTTCAGCGGGATCCGGTCGATCGGCAGGACCGCGGCGGGCACCATGTAGTCCGGTACCGACCCGGCGATGTACGCGCGCAGCTCGCCGGGATCGGGTTCGGTGCCATCCGCCGGCACTACGTACGCGACCAGGCGCAGGTCGCCCGGCCGGTCCTCCCGGGCCACGACGGCCGCGCGCGCCACGTCCGGATGGCCGGTGAGCACGGACTCGATCTCGCCCGGTTCGATGCGGAATCCCCGGATCTTGACCTGGTCGTCGGTGCGGCCGAGGTAGTCGAGCGTGCCGTGGGCCTGCCAGCGCACCAGATCGCCGGTCCGGTACATCCGCGTCCCCGGCTCGCCGAACGGGTCGGCGACGAACCGGGTGGCGGTCAGGCCGGGCCGCTCGAAGTAGCCACGGGCCAGAAGCGCTCCCGCGACGTACAGCTCACCCGCCACCCCTGGCGGCACCGGCGCCAGATCCGGGCCCAGCACGTACACCCGCGTGTTGGCGATCGGGCGGCCGAGGGAGATCGGAGCGCCGGCTGAGATCGGGCTTCGCAGAGTGTCCACTGTGCACTCGGTGGGACCGTAGTGGTTGAGACCCAAGGTGCGCGTCGAAGCACCGATCTCCTCCCACAACGCCGCGTCGACCGCCTCCCCGCCGAGCGTGAGCAGTGCGGGCGTGTGATGGCTTTCGTCGAGCAGCCCGGCGGCCAGCAGCAGTTTCGCGTAGGACGGCGTCACATTGAGGGACTCGATCCGGTTCGCCACGACATAGGCGACGAGCGCGTCCGTGTCGGCGCGGAGCTCCTCGTCGATGACGTGCAGGGTCTGCCCGTCGAGGAGCCACAGCAGCTGATCCCACGACGCGTCGAAGGAGAACGACGCCGTGACAGCCGCCTGGACCGGCCGGCCTCGCGCGGCCACCGGCTCGAACATGATGGCCTGGAGTGCGTGGTACAGGTTCGCCACGCTTCGGTGTTCCACCACGACCGCTTTGGGCTTGCCGGTGGAGCCGGACGTATAGATCAGGTAGGCCGGGTGTTCTGGCAGCAGCGGCCGTACGCGCTCGTCCTGGCGGAGGTCACTGTCGTCCTCTCCGGACAGGAGTTCCTCGTCGATCCGGGTGAGCACCATGGCGGGTGCGGCGTCCTCGATCATCGCGTCGATGCGATCCTGAGGCAGGTTCGGGTCGATCGGGATGTAGGCCGCTCCCGCCTTGAGCACACCGAAGATCGCGACCACGAAATCGGTGGTGCGCGGCAGGATCAGCGCGACCTTGTCCTCCGGCCCGATACCGGCGCCGGCGAGCCGCCGGGCGAGCCGGTTGGCGCGTGCGTTGAGTTCGGCGTGCGTGAGCGAGCCGTCCCTTGCCACCACGGCGAGGCTTCGTGAGGAGGAGTGGCGCTCGAACAACTCCGGCACGGTGGTGATTTCGAACGTGCGCGCCGTGTCGTTCCCTTCGGTGAGGACCTGGTGCCGTTCCGCTTCGGACAGCAGCGCACAGTGGCCGAGCTCGGTCTCCGGGGCGGCGACGAACCCGGTCAGCAGCGTCTCGAAATGCCGCAGGATCCGGTCGGCGGTCGTCTCGTCGAACAGGTCGGTGTTGTACTCCAGCCGGCACAGCAGGCCGTCGTCGCGCTGGTACACGTGCAGCGTCAGGTCGACCTGTGCGCTGTCGAGGCCGGGGTTCGGCCGGTCGCGGACCTGCAGCCCGGTCAGGTTCAGCGGATTGTCGTTGAAGTTCAACAGGTTGAACATCACCTGGTAGAGCGGGTTGCGGCTGGGGTCGCGGGGCGGGTTCAGCTCCTCGACGAGCAGCTCGAACGGAATCTCCTGGTGTGCGAACGCTCCCCGCGCCGTCTCCCCTACCCGGGCCAGCAGTTCGGCGAAGGACAGGTGGGGGTCGATCTCGGTACGCAGTACCAGGGTGTTGACGAAGAACCCGATCATCCGTTCCAGCTCGAACTCGGTCCGGCCGGCGACCGGCGTACCGACACAGATGTCCGTCGCGCCGGTGTAGCGGTGCAGCAGCGCTTCGAAGGTGCCGAGCAGGGTCATGAACAGCGTGGCGTCGTGGCGGCGGCCGAGCTGTTCGACGTCGTCACGGAGCCCGGCGGACAGTGACCGTTCGGCGACCGCGCCGCGGTAGGTCTGCACTCGCGGCCGTGGCCGGTCCGTCGGCATCTCCAGACCGGCGGGTGCGTGCGCCAGGTGATCTGTCCAGTACGCCAGACCCTCGTCGAGGACGTCGCGCAGGCGATCCCGCTGCCACAGGGTGTAGTCGCCGTAGTGGACCGGCAGCTCGGGCAGCGAGGGTTCCTGGTGCTCGAGGTAGGCGTTGTACAGCACGCCGAGCTCGTCGCAGAGGATGTCGATCGACCACCCGTCGACGATGATGTGGTGCATGCAGATCGCGAGGACGTGGCTGTCCTCGCCGGTACGGAAGAGGGTCGCGCGCAGCAGCGGGCCGGTGGCGAGGTCGAACGGCCGCCCCAGGTCCGCGCGCAGCGCCTCGTCCACCTCACGCCCGGCGTCGCCGGAGAGGTCGACGACCGGGATGTCCACCGGCGCGGCCGGAAGCACGACCTGGACCGGCTCGCCGTCGTGCTCGGGCAGCACCGTGCGGAGGATCTCGTGCCGCCGCACGACCTCGGTGAGCGCGGCCCGCAGCGTGTCCACCTCGAGCGCGCCGTCCAGGTCCAGCACGAGCGGTATGGCGTAGGCGTTCTCCGCGCCCGCTTGGTCGACGAACCACAGCCGCCGCTGCATGAACGAAGCGGGGAGCGGTTCGCCGGAGTCGGGGCGGGCGACGATGCTCGCCCTCCTGGCGGTGGTGGAGTCGCCGATGGCGCGGGCGAGCTCGGCCACGGTGGGGTTGTCGAGCACGGTTTCGAGCGGGATCTCGGTTTCGAACCGCACACGGAGCCGCGACGCGAGCTGAGTTGCCAGCAGCGAATGCCCGCCCAGTTCGTAGAAGTTGGCGTGAATCCCGATGCGTTCCAGCCCGAGCAGTCCCCGCCAGACCTCGGCGATCGCTGTTTCGGTCTCGTCGCGTGGTGCGTCGAAAACCTCGTCGGCCTCGTCGGGCGTGCCGGGTTCGGGAACCGGGTCGGCGGCGCGGGGTTCCTCGTCCAGCGTCCACCAGCGGCCACCACGCCAGGAGTTCACTCCGGTCGCCGTCGGCGGCCGCAGAGGGGCTTCGCCGTCGTCGAGGTCGAACACGGTGATCGGCGCGGCCTGGCGCAGGCGTTCCACCAGTTCCGGCACGACACCTTCGCCGAGCAAGCCGCTGCCGAGCAGGATCAGCCGCACCCCGGCGGGCGCCGCCTGCTCCGCCAGCGTTTCGAGTCCGGCGAGGAAGTCCTCGCCCGCGTCCTCGCCGACGGCCACCGCGACCGCCGGTGTCACGGCGCCGGTGGTCACGGCCAGCGCATCGTCCATAGTGGAGGGACGAAGGCCCGTCGAGTCCCCGACCATGGCTGCCACCAGTTCGGGGGCCGGGATGTCCCCGACGGTCACGAGGACGTCGTGCTCGCGGGGCACCTTCCCGGAGGAGGTCTGGACGTGGCGGGTGGTTTCGCAGTCGATCGGCGCGAACGGGTGCGGCGGGAGAGCGCAGCGGGCAGGCTGGTCCACCAGGTTCTCGAGGGGGATGTCGAACCCGCGTGCCCAGAGGCTGCCGAGCGCGGTGAGCAGGTGCTCGTCCTCGCTGCCTTCCGTTCGTCCGCCGAGCGGCACGGCCAGGTGCTCCGGCGTCCAGGCGTCGTGACCGCGGAGCATGCGAATCATCGTCGACCCCGGTCCGAGTTCGATGAACACCCGGCACGGGCTGGCGAGCAGCGTGTCCACACAGCGGGACAGCCGCACGGTGCTGGCCGCGTGGTCGGCCCAGTACTCCCCGCCGGTGATCCGGGTGGGGTCGGCCCAATCGCCGGTGAGGTTGGACACGAACGGCGATGTCGGTGTCGTGGTCGGGATCTGGGTCACGACGCGGCCGAGCAGCTCGGCGGCGGGCCGGATCGCGGCGGTGTGGTAGGCGCCGCCGAGGTCCAGCACGCGGTCACCGATCCCGTCGGCCCGCAGTGCCTCGATCAGCTCGATCGGCCCGGCCAGCACCGAGTAGTGCGGCGCTTCGATCGCCACGGTCAGCCCCGGCCTGGTGGCCAGCAACGCCCGCACGTCTTCTGGTGCGGCGTTCACCGCCAGCATCTTGCCCGGGTCGACGGCACCGAGGATCGAGCCGCGCTCGTGCACCAGCCGCAACGCGTCCGAGGGGGTCCACAACCCGGCGACGGCGGCGGCGACGACCTCACCGGCGCTGTGGCCGAGCATGGCCGCGGGACGGATGCCGAACTCCTGGAACTGCTTGGCGAAGGAGAAACCGAGAGCGAACAGCGCGAGCTGTTCGTTCACCAGGCTCCGCAACCAGTTCAGGTCGGTATCGGGGCGCAGCACGGTGCTGATGTCGATACCGAACCGGTCGCGCGTCTCGGCGGCGAGGGAGTCGAACACCTCACGAAAAACCGGCAGGTAACGGTGTGCGGCGCCGCCGAACCCCGACCGCAGCACGCTGGTGCCGGGGAACAGGAACGCGGTGTCGCGCTGGTCGGAGATCCGCACCGGCGGCGCGCCCGCCTCGCGCAAGGCCTCGGCCGCCGCGGCGCGATCGGTGGCGATGACGGCGCGCCGGTGCGGGAACCTCCGCCGTCCCGCGGCGAGGGTGTACGCGACCGCGTCCAGCGACTCCCCAGCGGACTCCGCGAATTCCGGGGACTCCAGCTGTTCGGCCAGCTCGGTGCCCATCGTGCGCACCGCCGCCGGAGTCGACCCCGACAGGCAGAACACCCGGGCCCGCTCCCGGCCCACCCGCCGCGGCGACACCGGCGGTGACTCCAGGATCATGTGCGCGTTCGTACCACCGACCCCGAACGCGCTCACCCCCGCCAGCAACGCACCCTCGGCGGGCATCGGGCCCGGTTCGACGGCGATCCTGAACGGCGAGCTGTCCAGCTCCAAGGCGGGGTTCGGCTCCCGGAAATGCAGAGTGGGCACCAGTTCCCGATGCCGCAGCATCAAGGCGGTCTTGATCAACCCGGCCGCGCCCGCCGCGGCACCGGTATGCCCGATATTGCTCTTCACCGCCCCCAGCCGGCAGTACCCGACGCGGTCGGTGGACTCCCGGAAAGCCGCGGACAACGCCGCCACCTCGATCGGGTCACCCACCCTGGTCCCCGTGCCGTGCGCCTCGACATAGGCGATGTCGTCGGCGGTCACCCCGGCCTGCGCCTGCGCGAACTGGATCACCTCACGCTGCCCGGCGAACGACGGTGCGCTGTAGCCGATCTTCGAGCCACCGTCGTTGTTCAACGCCGAGCCCCGGATCACCGCGACAACGTGGTCACCGTCGGCCAGCGCGTCTTCCAGCCGCCGCAGCACCACCACCGCCACCCCGCTACTGCCCACCGTGCCGGTGGCCGCGGCATCGAACGTGCGGCAATGCCCGTCCGCGGACTCGATGTAGCCCTCTTCGTACAGGTAACCGGTGACCTGGGGCAGCCACAACGACGCTCCGCCCGCGAGCGCGGCGTCGCATTCGTAGTTGAGCAGGCTCTGCGCTGCCTGGTGGACCGCGACCAGCGAGGTGGAGCAGGCCGTCTGCACGGTCATCGCCGGACCACGCAGACCGAGCTTGTAGGCGACCCTGGTGGCGAGGAAGTCCTTGTCGTAGTCGATCAGCCCCGACAAGCCGTCGCCGGAGCCCTGCAGCGCGGGGTTCATCATGTCGCAACCCGCATAGACCCCGATCCAGCCGCCGAACCGCCCGGGGTCGATCCCCGCGTCGTCCAACGCCACAGACGACGCTTCGAGGAACACCCGCTGCTGCGGGTCCATGGCCGCCGCCTCGGCCGGGCTGTAGCCGAAGAACCGCCAGTCGAAACACTCACCACCGGCGAGCACGCCACGCGCCGGCACATACCTCGGATGCCGGGCCAGCGCCGGATCCACCCCCGCCGCCAGCAACGTCGGCATATCGAACCGGCTGATGCCCTCCACCCCGCCACGCAGATTCCGCCAGTACTGCCCGACGTTCGTCGCACCGGGCAGGCGACACGCCATCCCGACGATCGCGATCGAGTTGCTTTCACTCATGCGGTATCTCTCCGGTACGGGTAGGACGGGCGGGCCTGTATGGATCTTCGCGGCCGCGATTCGGCCCTGTCCTCTTCCCGCCTGCCAACCGCGGGCAGTCACGCCGGTCTCTCGCGGCGGCCGGCGGATTGAGCACGACCGGACATGACCGGGCCGCCCGGCTGCATGAGGCTTGACCCGACATCGTCGAAGGGGCGGACTGTGGACGCGCGCGAGGAGCAGGGGACCCGTCGGCCGCGCAGGCCCGGCTGGACCAGGTCGGATTTCTGGCAGGCGCCGATCGGGCCGATCTACGTCGCGACACTGGTGCAAGCCGTGGGGCGGGGCGCCTGGTACACCTGCTGGGCGCTGTTCTACCTGCGATCGGTCGGCCTGTCCCCCGCCGAGTTCGGCATCGGCGTCACCGCCGCGGGAGTGGTGGGCATGCTCGCCGGGATGCCGTTCGGTTACCTGGCCGACCGGGTGGGCCCGCGCGAGGTACTGATCGTCCTTTCGGTGGTTCAGGGGCTCGCCACGATCGCGCTGGCGTTCATCAGCGGTTTCTGGGCGGTCATGCTGGTGACCTGTGCGGTGGTGATGGCCGAGCGTGCCGGGCCGGGTATCCGGATCGCGGTCGTGTCGGGCCTGACCAGCGGACCGGGCCGGCTCAAGGCCATCTCGAACTGCCACATCATGAAGGAGACCGGCGCGGTCGCGGGCTCACTGGTCGGCGGGTTCGTGCTCTTCTTCGACAGCCGGCCCGCCTACGTGGCGCTGGTGGCGTTCTGCGGTGCGGCGCACTTGGTCTTCGCCCTGCTGGTGTCGCGGGTCCCGCACGTGGAGTCGCTGCGCGAACGCAAGATCAGGCGCAAGGTGCTGGTCCTGCGTGACCGCCCGTTCCTCGTATTCACGGTGCTGAGCGGGGTGCTGGCCTTGAACTGGGGAATGCTCGACGCTGGGTTGCCGGTCTGGCTCACCACGCACACGCAGGCGCCGCCCTGGACGATGGGCGCGTTGATGGCGTTCAACGGTGTGGTGATCGTGCTCCTGCTCAACCGGTTCACCCAAGCCGCGTCGACCGTGCCGAGGGCGGGCCGCCTCGGGATCCTCGCCGGGGTCACCCTCGGCGCGTCGTGCGTGGTCTTCGCGACGACGGACGGTGGAACCGGCACCGTGGTGATCGTCCTGCTGTTCGTCGCCGCCGCGGTGCAGGTGGTGGGCGAGCTCTTCTTCGTCAGCAGCACGTACGGCCTCGCGGTCGGGATGACGAAGGAGGACGCGCACGGCGAGTACCAGGGCATGTTCACGTCGGGGACGGGAGCCGCCATGATGCTCGCGCCCGGCCTGCTGACGGCGTTGCTCAGCGGCTGGGGGGTGGCGGGCTGGCTCCTGCTCGGCGCCCTGTTCGTCGCGGCAGGCGTCGGGCTGCCGCTCGCCGGCCGCTGGTCGATGCGTGAACAGCGGAAGGAAGAGGCGACCGGTCCCCACACCGAGATGAAGACCGCCGCATGACGGTGACGGAGGTCGCTCCCCCGTCACCCTTCCCTCAGCGCACGGGCACGGGCCGCATGTCGGTCCAGTGCCGTTCGACGTAGTCCAGGCTGTTCTGCCTGCTGTCCGCCGGGCGCACGCTCCGCCAGCCGTCCGGGACCGCGGTGGTGGCCGGCCAGAGTGAGTACTGCCCCTCGTCGTTGAGCAGGACCAGGTACGTCGCGTCTTCATCCTCGAAGGGGTTCGTCATGCCACGTCCTCGTTCCGCTCCGGACGGACCGGCCTGGCCCGGCGTGCCCGTTGCGCGCGCTCGGCGCGGCGTCGGACGTCCACTGTGGACGTGGTCGCCGGCTCGCCCGCCGTCAGCGCCCGTGCGAGCGCGTGCACGGTCGGGTACTCGAACAGCTGCCGGATGGACAACGGCATCTCCAGCTCGTTCCGCAGGCGTGTGTGCAAGGTGGCCAGCAGCAGCGAGTTCCCGCCCAGGTCGAAGAAATTGTCCTGGGCGCCAACGGATTCGATGCCGAGGACACCGGACCACACCGCGGCGACGCGCCGCTCGAGGTCGGTTTCCGGTGCCATCCACGGGGTCTGGCCTGCCAGCTCGTCGCGGCCCGGCCGGGGCAGCTGGTCGGTGGCGAGCTTGCCCCGGGAGTTCATCGGTAGCTCGGGCAGCCAGACCACCGCGTTGGGCACCATGAACTCGGGCAGCTGGACCTTCAGCTTGGCCAGCACCGCCTGCGTGTCGGCCGGTTGACCGTCGGCCGCGATCAGGTAGGCCACCAGCGGCGCGGCCTCACCCGGGTAACCGCGCACCACCGCCTTGGCCACCAGCGGATCACGGTGCAGCTGAGCCTCGATCTCCTGGGGCTCGACCCGGTAGCCACGGATCTTGAGCTGCCGGTCGCCGCGCCCGAGGTACTCCAGCGTGCCGTCCGGCAGCCACCGGCACTGGTCCCCGGTCCGGTACACCCAGTCCGGCTCACCATCCGGGTTGTGCGTGGAAAACCGTTGCTGTGTCAGCTCTTCGCGGTTCCAGTATCCCTTTGCGACAGTCGAGCCGCCGACGTACAACTCCCCCGGGAAGCCGATCGGGCACCGCTGCCCGGCGTCGTCGAGGACGTAGGTGCGCACCCCGGGGGTGGGACGGCCGATGCAGTTGAGCACGGTGGCCGCGGACGGCTCCAGCAGGTGTGACGTCGTGATGAACGTTTCGGTGGGGCCATAGGCGTCGCAGATCCGGTACCCCGTCTCGGGCGGCAGCTGGGTCAGCGGCGAGCCCGCGAAGATCATCCATCGCAGTGCGGGCAGCTCGGCACCCGCCGCCCACAGCGCCTCACCCAGCGGGGTCGGCACGAAGAACATCGTCACCTCGAGCTCGTCGAGCCAGGTCGCGAGCTCGGGCGCGACCACCGAGCGCTCGTAGGGCACCAGCTCCGCTCCCCCGCACAGGGTCGGCCAGATCTCGTGCTGGCTGGTGTCGAAGGCGACGCTGTGGATCTGGCTGACCCGGTCCTCCGGCCGCACGTCGAACTCGGTGATGTGCCAGCGGGTCACCTCGGCGAGACCGCGGTGGCTGTACTCCACGCCCTTCGGTTCCCCGGTGCTACCCGAGGTGTAGAGCACGTAGGCCGTCGAGTCGGGATCCGGTAGCGCCGAGGCCGGCTGATCGGTGGCCACCGGCACGGTCGCGATGTCGATCACCGGGACGCCGTCCGGAATCCCGGCGGCCGCCGGATCGTCGGTCACCACGGCGCACGCGTCGAGGTCGCCGAGGATGAAGCCGATCCGGCCGGCCGGGTACACCGGATCCAGCGGGCACGGGATGAACCCGGCCTTCCACGCCGCGAGCAGGCACACGATCAGATCTTCACCGCGGGGCAGCAGAAACGCCACCGCCGGCCGCGCACCACGGGCGTGCGGCCGCAGCACCGCGGCGAGGGCCTCGGCGCGGTCGTCGAGCGCGCGGTAGGTGCGCACGCCCTTACCGGATCGGACCGCCGGGGCCTGCGGGCGCTCGGCGACCTGGTCGGCGAACAGCGCCGCCACCGTGGTCGCCGGTCCGGCCGGAGCCGCCTGCTCCCAGCGCCGCAGCTCGGTTCGCTCGTGATCGTCGACCACATCGAGGGTGCGCACCGGCTGGTGCAGGACGTCGGCGAAGGAGTCGAACAGCCGGCCCAGCCAGCCCGCCATCCGCCGCGCCTCGCCCCCGGTGATCCGGTCGCCCCGGTACAGCATCGTGCCCCGCAGCTGCCCGCCGATCTCTTCGAAGCCGACCGTCAGGGCGAACTTTCCGGCGTAGCCCGCGCCATCGTGATCCAGCTCGATCGGGTCGAGTCCCAGCCCGCCGATCGTCACCGGCTCGTCGGCGCCGGCGGTCACCGCGAGCATCACGTCGACGTAGGGTGTCCAGCCGGGGCGACGGGGCGGGTTCAACCGGTCGACGATGTCCTCGAACGGCACCGACGGGTTTTCGAACGCGTCCAGCACGGTGTCCCGCATGGCATGCAGCAGGTCGGCCAGCGAGGAATCCTCGTCGAATTGCGAGCGCAGCACGACGGTGTTCAAGCAGGGCCCGAGTACGTCTGGCAGCTCGACGCGGTCGGCCACCGGGCAGCCGAAGGTGACGTCCTCCTGACCGGTCCAGCGATGCAGCAGAGCGGCGAGCGCGGTGGCGGCCACCATGAACCAGGACACGCCGTGCTCGGTGCGCACCGACCGCAGCCCATCCAGCGCCGCGGGCTTCAGCGGGATCGGCACCGATCCCGGCCGCGCCTCCAACAAGGGCGGGGTCAGCGCGGGAAAGACCGGCGCGCCCGACAGTCGCGTCGTCCACTGTTCGAGATCTGCCCGGCCGCCCACGCTTTCCCGCTCGTCGGACTGCTTCAGCGCGAAGTCGCGGAACTGGGCGCGGCCCGACGGCAGCAGTTCGGTGAGCGGCCGGTCCACGAGCGCGTCGACCCGGTCGAGCACATGGCCGAGCCGAGCCGCCAGGCGTCGTGCCCGCGCCGCCGGGTGCCGGTCGCCGCGATAGGTCAGCACGGCGGTCAGCTTGTCGTCCTCCTCGACGAAGGTGACCGTGAGGCCGAACTTCGTCTCGTGGTGCCAACGGTCGAACGGCAGCGGGGTCGCCGTGGCCGGGCCGAGCGCGTGCCCCGTGAGACGGCCGGAGACGAGGTTGAGCATGACGTCGAGGAAGGGGGTGTGGCCCTCTCGGCGCCGCGGGCGCAGCCGGTCGAGGACGGCGGGCAGCGGTGCCGCCTCGTACTCGAAGGCGTCGAGCATGCTGTCGCGGACGTCGCTCAGCACGTCCGCGAACGTCGCGCCCGCCGTGGTCCGCGAACGCAGCAGCACCGTGTTGAGGCACGGGCCCAGCACGTCCTCGAGATCCTCGGACCGACGGTTGGCCACGGGCAGACCAAAGGTGACGTCGTCGTGGTTCGCGCTGCCGTGCAGCCATGTCGCCACCGCCGCCACGGCCACCATGTACCAGGACGTGCGGTGTTCGTCGCAGAGCTCGGCGGTGCGCGCGACGAAGTCGGCGGAGAACGGGACGTGGACGGTGCCGTGCGCTTCGGGACGTCGTGGCGGCACGCCGAGATCGGTCGTTTCCGGCGCGCCCGCGAGCTGCTCGGCCCAGTAGCCGAGCATGTCCTCACCGTCGGGGTCGCCGAGCTCCTCGCGTTGCCGCTGCGCGACTTCGGAGAACTGGACCGGCGACGGAAGGTCGTCGACGGGGAGACCGAGAGCGCCCCGGTACGCGTTGTCGAGGTCGCGCTGAAGCACCGGCAGCGACTGGGCGTCGAACGCGATGTGGTGCAGGCAAAGGATCAGGACGTGTTCCGCGGGAGCGGTGGAGATCAGGCGCGCGCGAAGCGGCCGCCCGGCCGCGAGGTCGAAGGGGGTCTCCGCCTCCTTGTCGACGAGCGCGGCGATCTCCTCCGCGACGGACGAGCCGAGCGTGGTCACCTCGATGTCCGGGATCCACGGTTCGGTGACCACCTGGTGGAGCCGCCCGCCGTGCTGCTGGAACGCCGACCGCAGGATCTCGTGCCGTTCGATCACCGCGGCGAAGGCGGCCCGCAGGGCATCGGGATCGAGGTCACCGGTGATCCGCCAGGTGAGCGGGATGTTGTAGGCGGGGCCGGTGGTGTCCATCTGCTCGGCCAGCCACATCTGTTCCTGCATGCTGGACGCCGGCGTACCCGGCGCGGTGGACGAGGCGATGGGCGCGGCGATCTCGTCGCCGATCACCGAGTCCAGGTGGGCGGCCAGCTCCCGGGGCCGGGACAGGCGGTACACGTCCGCGATCGAGAGTGCGATCCCGGTTCGGGCGGCGATCTCGGCGGTGAAGCGGGCCAGCAGCAACGAATGCCCGCCCAGCTCGAAGAACGACTCGTCCGCGCCGGGCGCCGGGCACTGGAGCACCGCGGCGAAGACGTCGCCGACCAGACGCTCGGTCGGCGTCTCGAGCTCGGCGCGCGGGGCGGCCGGGAGCTGCCCGCCCTGCGCGCGTAGCGCATTCCGGTCGACCTTTCCGTTACGGGTCAAGGGAAACGCGTCCACGACGCGGTAGGCGGCCGGGATCATGTACTCGGGCAGGTCGCTGCCGAGGAAGGAGCGGAGTTCCACGGCGGTCGGCGGCGGGCCAGCGCAGTCGAGGTAGGCGGTCAGCTTGTCGCCCTCGTCGAGCAGGACCACCGCGTCGGCGATCCCGGAATGGCCCCGCAGCAGCGACTCGATCTCGCCGGGCTCGATCCGGAACCCGTGCAGCTTGATCTGGTTGTCCACCCGGTTGACGTATTCGAGGTGCCCGCCGGGCAGGACCCGGACCAGGTCCCCGGTGCGGTAGAGCACGTCGCCGGCCGCGTCCTCGCGGAACCGCTCGGCGGTCAGCTCGGGGCGCCGCAGGTAGCCGGCGGCGACGCCGTCGCCGCCGATCCACAGCTCGCCGGGTTCACCGGAGGGCACCGGCCGCATGCCCTCGTCCAGGACGTGCAGGGTGGTGTTGGCGACGGGCTCGCCGAGGGTGATCGGGCCGGCCGTCACCCGGCTCGCGGTCGACCAGATGGTGGTTTCCGTCGGCCCGTAGAGGTTCCACACGGCACGGGCGCGCGGGAGCAGGTCGTCGGCGAGCGTACGGGGCAGTGCCTCACCGCCGCAGAAGACGGTCAGTCCCCGGTCGCCCTGCCAGCCCGCGGCGAGCAGCATGCGCCAGGTGGCGGGTGTCGCCTGTACGTGGGTCGGCCTCGACCGCTCCAGGTGCCGGACGAGCAGCTCGCCGTCCCGGGCGGCCTCCGCGCTCGCGACCTCGACCGTGCCGCCGGTGATCAGCGGGAGGAACAGCTCGAGCGCGGCGATGTCGAAGCAGACGGTGGTGAGGGCCAGCATCGTGTCCTGGTCGCCGAACCCCGGCCGGTCGGCCATCGAACGCAGCAGGTTCGCCAGGCCTCGGTGGGTGACGCGCACTCCCTTGGGGCGTCCGGTCGAGCCCGAGGTGTAGATGACGTAGGCGATGTCGTCGCCGGTCAGGACGGCGGCGTCGGCGACCGGCGGGCCGGTGAGCACGTCGTCGACGTGGGCCGTCTCGACGGCGGTCGCGGTGATCTCGGCGGGCAGCGGCCCGTCGGTGAGGAGCAGTTTCACCTCGGCGTCCTCGATCATCCCGGCGATGCGCCCGGGCGGGTAGATCGGGTCCAGCGGCACGTAGGCCGCGCCGGAGAGCAGCACACCGAGCAACGTCGGCACCAGGTCCGCCGAGCGGTTGAGGTAGACCCCGACCAGGTCGCCGCGGCCGAGGCCGCGGCCGGTGAGGGAACCCGCCACGGCACGGGCGCGCCGGTCGAGTTCGGCGTAGCGCAGCGAGGTGTCCGCGAAGACCACGGCGGTCTCGTCGGGAGTCTTCGCCGCCTGGCCGAGAAAGAGTGTGGGCAGCGGGAGTGCCTCCGCGACCCGGGGGATTTCGGTGAGCGGCTCGGCCACCGCGTCGTAGCAGTCCTCCACCTCGCGAAGGAAGAGCCGGGTGGAGGCGCCGTCCCAGACCATGTGGTGGGCGCACACGACCAGCACCTGTTGCCGGTCGTCGAGGTCGGCCAGCCCGACGCGGAAGAGGCGGGCGTGGTCGAGGTCGAACGGGCGGCGCCCGAAGTCCCGCAGCCACGCGGAAAGCCTCTCCTCCGCCGCGGGTTCTCCGCGGAGGTCGACCCGCTCGACCGCGGGGGCCCACGGGTCTTCCACGTGCTGGTGGAGCCGGCCGTCCCGTTCGGCGAAGGAGGTGCGCAGGATCTCGTGGCGTTCGACGACCACCGCGACGGCCCGCTCCAGCGCCTCCGCCGAAAGGCGTCCGTGCACCCGGAAAGCGACCGGCATGTTGTAGAGCCCGTCCCCGGGTTCCATCCGCTCGGCGAACCACATCCGTTCCTGGGTGCTCGCCGCCGGGACGTCGTGCGCGGCGGTGCCGCCGGCCTTCGTCGCGCTCATGTCCGTAGCTCCCTGATCTCGTGCACGGCCGCGGCGAACTCCGCGGCTGTGGGATGGTCGAACAGCGTCCGCACGCTCATCCGCACGCCGAGCTCGCGGCGCAGGCGGCTGACCGTGCGGGTGGCGAGCAGAGAATTGCCGCCCAGACGGAAGAAGTTGGCGGTGGCGCCGACCTCGGCGACGCCGAGGAGTTCCGCCCAGACCTGGCAGACCGTCGTCTCCAGTTCGGTCCGCGGTGCGACGAAGTCCGTCGGGCGTTCGGCCAGCGCGGGCTCCGGCAGCCGCGCCCGGTCGACCTTCCCGTTGGCGTTCAACGGGAACCGGTCGAGCAGCACGATGTCGCTCGGCACCATGTAGCCGGGCAGAGTCTCCGCCAGGCCGTCCTGAAGGTCCTTTGTGGACAGAGTGGCCGCGAGGTCCGCCGCGACCGCGTAGGCGACCACACGTGGCCCGCCGTCCGACGGCCGGACGAGGACGAGCGCGGCGCGGACGCCGGGGCAGGCCGTCAGCCGCGCCTCGATCTCGCCCAGTTCGACGCGGTACCCCCGGATCTTGACCTGGTCGTCGCGCCGGCCGAGGAACTCCAGTGTCCCGTCGGTTCGCCACCTGACCAGGTCGCCGGTGCGGTAGAGCAGGTCACCGGGCGCGCCGTGGGGATCGGGCACGAACCTGTCCGCCGTCAGCTCCGGGGCACCGACATAGCCTTGTGCCAGGCCGGAGCCCGCGACGCACAGCTCGCCCGGCACACCTACGGGCACCAGCCCGAGCTCGGAGTCCGTCACGTAACAACGGGTGCCGCGGATCGGCCTGCCGATCGGCACCGAGACGGCGCCCTCCGGCACGTGGGTGATCAGATGGGTGGTGCTGAACGTGGTGTTCTCGGTGGGGCCGTAGCCGTTGAGCAACCGCCCCGGCGCGTTCCCGGCGGACAGCACGGCCCGGATCACGGCGGGGTCGAGTGCCTCGCCGCCGACGATCACCGTGCCGACCCCTGCGACGGCGTCCGGCACCTCGCCGACCGTGTGGTTGAACAGTGACGAAGTCATCCACAGCACCGTGACGCGGTGCTCACGGAGCCCGTGTGCCAGCGCCGCGGGCTCGACCACCGTGTCCTTGGGCAGGATGACCAGCTCGGCGCCGGTGAGCAACGCGCCCCAGATCTCGAAGGTCGCGGCGTCGAAGGAGATGCTGCTGCTGTGGGCGACTCGGTCACCCGGGCCGAGTCGCACGAAGTCGGTCTCGTGCACGAGTCGCACCACCGCGCGCTGCGGCACCCGGACGCCCTTGGGCCGCCCGGTCGAACCGGAGGTGTACATGACGTACGCCAGGTCTTCCGGGCCCTGCGCCACCGCGGGAACTCCTTCGGTGACGGTGTCGAGGTCGGCGAGGTCGGCGAGGTCGTCTAAGTCGTCCAGGAGGACCGAGGGCCCGCCCCAGCCCGCCGTCCGGTCCGCGAACTCGGTGCTGGTGACGATCACGCCGGCGCCGGCGTCGCCGAGCAGATAGCCGAGCCGGTCGGCCGGATAACCCGGGTCGAGCGGCAGGTAGTGGCCTCCCGCCCGGAGAATGCCCAGGAGGGCGGCGACCTGGTCGATCGAACGGTCCAGGCAGACACCCACGCACAACGGCCCTTCGGTCGCGTGCGCACGCACGGCGTCGGCGACCAGCGCGGCCCGCGCGTCGAGTTCGGCATAGCTCAGTGCCTCGGTGCCGCACCGCACCGCGGGGGCCTCCGGCCGGATCGCGACCTGCTCCGCGAACAGCTCCACCATGGTCGCCGACGCGGCGGGCAGCGGGGTGGACGCGTTGCCCCACACCAGCAGTCGGGCTTCCTCCTCGGGGGGCAGCAGCGACAACGCCGACACCGGCCGGGACGGATCCCGGGCCGCGTCGACGAGAACGCGCTCCAGGTGCAGCAGCAGACGTTCCACTGTGGACCGCTCGAACAGGTCCCGGCGATAGTCGACGTCCACGACCAGTTCGCCGTCCGCCTCGAACACCATGAAGTCGAGCTCGAACTTGACGACACCGGGGTCGAACACGAACTCGGTGACCACCGAACCGGGCAGCCGCAGTGGATCGGCCGGGGTGTTCAGGAACGAGATCACGACATTGACCAGCGGCGGCCTGCTCAGGTCGCGGTCGGCTCCCTGCAGATCCGCCAGCCGCTCGAACGGCAGGTCCTGGTTCTCCCCCGCCTGCAGTGTCGTTTCCTGGACCCTGCCGAGTAGCTCGCCGAAGGCCGGATCACCGGTCAGGTCGTTACGCAACACCACGGTGTTGACGAAGAACCCCAGCAGATCCTCGAACTCGGGGCGGTCGCGATGGGCCATGGCCGCGGCGAACACGATGTCGGTCTGACCGGTGTGGTGGGCCAGCAGCGCCGACAACCCGGCAGCCACGGCGGCGAAGAGGGTGACGTCATGGCTCACGGCCATGTCCCGCACACCGTCGAGTACCCGAGCGGGCATGCGGTGCCGAACGCGGGCGCCGTCCCAGCACTGCACCGGCGGCCGGGGGCGATCGGTGAGCAGTTCGAGTGGTTCGCACCCGGACAGCCGTTCGCGCCAGTGCCGCAGTTGCGCGTCCAGCACCGGTTCGTTGACCGCTTCCCGTTGCCACCGCGTGAAGTCGCCGTACTGAACGGACGGTTCGGGCAGCGGCGAACCGAAGTCGAGCAGGAATGCCGTGTACAGCTCGGACAGTTCGCGGAGCAACAGGGAAAGCGTCCAGTGGTCGGAAACCAGGTGGTGCAGGCACACCAGCAGTACGTGGTCGTCCTCGTCGAGCCGGAACAGCTCGGCACGCATGAGCGGTCCGCGGCGCAGGTCGAACGGCTGGAGCACGTGTTCCCTGGCCAGCTCGGCCACCCGCGCCGGCAGCCGTTCGGGCGTGTCGACGTCGACGAGCGTGACCGGCAGCTTGACGGGTTCGGCCCGCGCGACCCGGTGGACCGGCCGGCCACCAGGTCCCTCGTCCACAGTGGACCGCATCACCTCGTGCCGTCGGACCACCTCGGTCAGCGCGCGGGTCAGGAGGTCCACGTCCAGCGGACCGCGGATCCGGTGCGCGGACGGGATGTTGTAGCCGGTGGCGCCGGGATGCAGCTGGTCGAGAAACCACAGCCGCTCCTGCGCGAAAGACAGCGGAGCGTCCATCACGCCACCTTCAGCCGGTCGAGTCCGGCCGGGAGACTCTCTAGCCGGCCGGCGATCGCCGCGACGGTGGGCTCCGCGAGCAGCTCCCGGACGGAGACCCGCACCTCGAACCGGTCCATGAGGCGTGCCGAGAGCTGCGCCAGTGTGAGCGAGTGCGCCCCGTACGAGCGGAGGTCGTCGTCGCGGCCGACGCCCGCACGGCCGAGCACCTGCTCCGCCAGCCTGGTCACCGCCTCTTCCCTCGGCGTCCTCGGTTCGGCCGAGGACTGCCGTCGCCCACCCAGCCAGTGCGGTGGCGGCAGCGCGCCGCGGTCGACCTTGCCCACCGGGGTCAGCGGAAGCCGGTCCAGCACGACGATGAGCTCCGGCATCTCGTGCTGCACGAACCGGGCGGCCAACGCGTCCCGCAACTCGCGCCGCAGCGCCTCGTCGCGTTGCTCGTCCGGCGCGCTCTTGGCGAGCGCGTCGCATGCCGAGGCCGGAGCCGGCCACGGCACGCGGACGGGTTCCGGCACGGAGTCGGCCAGCCAAACCGCGTCCAGCGTGCCGTCCGCCCGACCGGCCGCCCAGCTCAACCGCACGCGATAAGGGAGCCCGATGGTGAGCGCGCGGAGGTCGACCGGCGACGGCGCACCGGCGACGGGCCGCAGCCGGGGCCTCAGATCACCGGCGCACGCCTGCTCTTCGGTACCCCGCCATGCGGCGAACCACGCCGAGACCTCCGCATGGGGAATGGACCGAACGCCGAGTGCCCGCGCTGTGCCCGCGCGCAGCAGCCGCCGGATCGCGGCCAGGTCCAGCCCGTCGTCCTGCCAGTCGAGCCAGGTGAACTCCGGCGCGGGCGGTACCTCACCCACCCGGACGAGCACGTCGAACCGGCCCGGCCCCTCCCGGTCGAAGCGCGGGACGATGTCCACCGAACCCGCGTCGAGGGCGAGGAAGGCCGCGGGATGGATCGCGGGCGCGGCGTCGGCGTGAAGCCGGCCACGCACCCGCCAGCGGAGTTCGTCCGTGGTCATGTCGTCCGGGGCCACCGACAGCTCGGCCGCGCAGCAGGCGGCTGGGAGCACGGGCAACGAACGCACACCGGTGAGTACCACCGTGCCACCGTCCGAGGTCAGCTCCGTCGCCCTGGTGATCGCACCGAGCAGGTCGTCCACCGTGCCGAGCCCCGGTCCGTGGGCGTCGATGAGCACGGCATCCACGCCCTCTCGGGACATCGCCGCCGGTCCGGCTAGCGACGCCAGCCGCTCATGCGAGTCGCACGCGGCACTCAGCCCGGCCACACCCGGGCCGATCTCGAGCACCGAACCCGCCGCCAACGCCCGGACCGTGGCCACGGTCGCGACCTCGCTCCCGGCCGGGCCCGGCTGCGTCGACCAGCCCGCCCGGGCCGGCGCCCGGCCCGGATCCGGCTCGATGTAGGCGACCAGCTGAGCGGTCTCCGGCGAGGGCCGCACGGCGACCACGGCGGCCTGCCGCACACTCGGGTGCCGCAGCAGGACACGTTCGATCTCGTCGGGTTCGATGCGGTGCCCGCGGATCTTGACCTGCCGGTCGACGCGGCCGACGAACTCGAGGTCACCTTCGGCGTTCCGCTTCGCGAGATCGCCCGTCCGGTAGGTCCGCAGCGCACCGTCCACACCGAACCGCCGCGCGGTGAGCGCGGGCTGACCGAGGTAACCGCGGGAGACACCGGCACTGGCGACGACGATCTCGCCTGTCTCGCCGTCGGGCACCGGCCGGCCGTGCGGGTCCAGCAGCCGCACGGCCACGCCGCCGAGCGGACGGCCGATGGGGATCGGCCCGTCGCCCGTCGCGGAGTCGGCGACCACCGCCGACGTGACGTACACCGTCGTCTCGGTCGGGCCGTAGATATTGACCAACCGGAACGGCAGGCCTGGCCGTGGCCGTCGGCGCAACGCCTCTCCCCCGGTCACCAGGTACCGCAAGGACAGCGTTGTCAGGTCCGGCTGTGCCAGCAGGATCTCGGCGAGCGCGGTGGTCAGGAAGCACAACGTCACCTCGTTGTCCCGCAACGTCGTGACGAGTCTTTCCGGATCGGCCCGGTCCTCATCGGACACCGCGATGCCGTGCCCGCCCACGGAGAGCAGCGGCCACAGGTCGAGGATCGACGCGTCGAAGCTCAGCGGAGCGGCAAGCGAGCCTCGGTCGGCCGCGGTCAGCCCGAGTGCGGCGACGTGCCGGCGGCACAGGTTCGTGATTCCACCGTGCTCGAGCTGGACGCCCTTCGGCGCCCCCGTCGACGCGGAGGTGTACATGACGTACGCCAGGTCCGCGGCGCCTGCTCGCTCGGGTGGCTCCGTGGCCGGGTGTGCGGCGATGTCCGCGGCGTCGGTGTGGGGGTTCACGACCGTCAACGGCCCCTCGGCGAGTGCCGAGCCCCGCGTGATGAGTGTCCGCGCACCGCTGTCCTCGAGCATGTACCGCAGGCGGGTGACGGGATAGCCGGTGTCCAGCGGCAGCGCGGCGCCGCCGGCGCGGAGTACGCCGAGCAGTGCCACGTAGTGATCCAGGCTCCGCTCGAGATGGATCGCGACGATGACGCCGCGGTCCACGCCGAGGCCACGGAGATGGTGGGCGAGCCGGTTGGCACGCTCGTCGAGGTCGCGGTAGGAGAGGGTGCCGTCGGCACAGGTGAGTGCGGGGGCGTTCGGGGCGTGCCTGCTCCAGTGCGCCACCGCCTCGTGCACCGGGCGCGCGCCGCCGTCCGGATCGTTCTGGCCCCCAGAGACGGCCTGCCGTACATCCACCGCGTTTCCTTCCGCATCTCTTCGAGCCTTGATCGTCGCGCGAGGAGTTCCCGCGGTCTTCTCTCGTGCTGCTGACCATGTGGCGCCGCCCCGGAGGCTGTTTGATCCCGGCGCGTCCACGGCGGCTGTACGGTTTACGCCATGGACACCGGGGATCTTGAAGCCAAGGGTCGGGCGATCATCGACGGCAACCGCTTTATGACACTGGGAACCGCGAACACGGACGGCGAGCCCTGGGCGTCGCCGGTCTTCTACGTGGCCGACGGCTACTCGGCGTTCTACTGGATCTCCTCACCCGAGGCGACGCAGGTCCGCAACATCGCGGTGCGGCCCCAGGTCGGCATCGTGGTGTTCAACTCACAGCAGGAGCCGGGCTCCGACGAGGCGGTGTACATGGCCGCCACCGCGGGTGAGCTGACCGGAGCCGAACTGGACCGGGGCCTGGAGATCTACCTGGGCGCGGCGCCGTTCAGCAAGGGACCGGAGGTTTTCCGGCCGCCTGGCCGCTACCGGGCGTACCGGGCAACGGTGACCGAACATTTCATGCTCTGTCCACAAGCGTCCAGTGAGCCGTGCTCCGTGCACGGCCGCACTTCCGACCACCGTGTGTCGGTGCGCCTCTAGCTGTCGCGTGTCGTGAAGGCCACCTTGAGGGACTCTGAGTCCCTCAAGGTGGCCTTCACGTACTCCAGCTTGAACCACCCCTCCTGACCACCGCGAAAGCGGCCGTCGCGCTCGAGCTATGCCCGAAAACGCAATCCGACAGGACGCACATCCCTATTAATGCTGTCCGGCAGGGCGCGTTTCGGTAGTGCGAACCGCACCGCACGCAGGGAGAAGAGGATCCCGGAAGATCACTGGAGTATGGGTGTCGGAATTTCACCCATTACGTGATGAGTGCGTCCTTATATGAGGAGGAAACAGCGGGAGTTGACATTCGGCAGGCCCGAACGGCCACCCGTACCAGAGCACCGGGCGGTGGCCGGCGGTCCGGCACTCGCCGAAGTCTTTACCTCCGCTCGCACACAGAAAGGACGTCTCATGTCCCCGGTAAAGAATGAAGTGAGCAATGCGGATACCCTGACACGGGCCGCATTCGATTACCAAAATCAGGGTTGGTGCGAATATCGGCAGCCTTTCCCCGCCGACCTGCTCGCTGAGGTCAAGCAGCGGATCGAGGAGATTTCGCGGTTGCGTCAGCCGGAGGTCGTGTATGAGGACGGCAGCGATGTCGCGCGTGGAGTGCACGGCTGCCACCGATACGACGAAGCCTGCGCCGCCCTGGTGCGCAGCCGGATCCTGGTCGACCTCGCGGAGACCCTGATCGGCTCCAGGGTCTATGTCTACCAGTTCAAAGCCAACATCAAGGCGGCACGCGAGGGCCGTGAGTGGCCGTGGCACCAGGACTTCGCCTTCTGGTTGCATGAGGACGGCATGCCGTCGCCGGATGCGGTGACCATCGCGATCAACCTGGACGAGGCGCATGAGAGCAACGGGCCCTTGCGAGTCCTCGACGGAACCCACCGGCTCGGCGTCCTCGAGTCGGTGAGCCGGAAGGAGAATCGGACATCGAACTGGAAAGATGATGTGTCGTCGAACCTGTCACATGCCGTTCCGCCGGAGTTGATCGGCGGCCTGCTGGCCGACTATCCGATGTCCCAGTTCACCGGCCTGCCGGGCACCATAACCGCGTTCCATCCGTGCATCGTGCATTCCTCGTCGAACAACCACTCGAACGACCGGCGATCAATCCTCTTCGTCACCTACAACTCGGTGGATAACGCGCCGACGCACGCGACGAGGCCGGATTTCCTGGTGGATCCCGACACGAGCCCTCTCTAACCGGCGATTTGAGGCTGCCTCGGAAACGCGTTCCGGTAGGCGCCCGGCGAGACGCCGACCTGTTTGAGGAAGTGGTGGCGCAGGTTGTTCGCCGTGCCGAAACCACTGAGCTCCGCGATCCGCTCCACGGGGAAGTCGGTCGATTCCAGCAGGCTCTGCGCTTGGGAAAGGCGCTGAGCGAGCAGCCATTGAAGTGGTGTCGTACCGGTGGCCTGCTGGAGGCGCCGGTAAAAGGTCCGGCGGCTCATCATGGCGCGCCGCGCGAGATCTTCGATCGTCAGCGGGCGGTCGAGGTGCGCCCTTGCCCAGTCGAGTACCGGCGCCAGCCCCTGATCGTCGGTGGCGGGGACCGAGAGATCGATGAACTGAGCCTGACCGCCGGTCCGGTGCGCGGGCACGACCATCCGGCGGGCCAGCTGGTTGGCCACATGCGCCCCGAGGTCACGGCGGACCAGGTGCAGGCACAGGTCGAGACCGGCGGTCATGCCGGCGCTGGTGAGCACGTCGCCGTCGTCCACGTAGAGCACGGAGTCGTCGACCTCGACCTGCGGAAAGCGCTCGGCCAGCGCGGCGGTGTGCATCCAGTGCGAGGTGGCGCGGCGGCCGTCGAGCAGCCCGGCCTCGGCCAGCGCGAAGGCGCCAGAGCACAGGGACACCATCCGGGCCCCCGCTGCGTGGGCGCGGCGCAACGCGCTGATCAGCTCGGGCGAGACCGGCGCGCCTTCGCTGAGTACCTCGTCCGGCACCGATGACACGATGACCGTGTCTGCGCCGACGATGTCTTCGAGCCGGTACGGGGTGCGCAGCGCGAATCCCGGGGTGGCTTCCCGGGCCCGGTCGCCGGTTCCGCACATCCTCAGGTCGTACCAGGGATCGGCGAGATCGGGCTGCGGCATCCCGAAAACGGTGGCGGGGATGCTCACCTCGTACAGATCCCAGAAGGCGACCCCGATCTCCTCGGGGACGACCAGGGCGACCGAACCAGCGCTCATGGTCCACATCCTATGGCACGAATTTGGTGGTTCCGGTCATCAGTGTCACTGGCAGCCGGAAGTCCCCGTGGCGAGGCTGGGCACATGAGCACAACACCTGACCACGTCACCGTCCTCGGCCTCGGCAATCTGGGCCGCGCGCTGGCCGAGACCTTCCTTCGCCACGGCCATCCCACGACAGTCTGGAACCGCGACGCGGCCAAGGCGGACGCACTCGTCGCGGCCGGCGCGACGGTGGCGCCCTCGGCCGCGGAGGCGATCGCGGCGGGCGATCTCGTGATCGTCGCGCTACTGGATTCCACCGTCGCCCGGCAGGTCCTGGCCACCGCGGCCGCCGCGGTCGCCGGGCGTTCGCTGGTCAACGTCACCTCCGGCGGGCCGGAGGACGCACGAGCCCTGGCCGCATGGGCGGCAGAACACGGGGCGCAGTACCTCCACGGAGCCGTTTACGCGGTGCCGCAAACAATCGGCACCACTGAATCGTCGATCAGCTACAGCGGTTCCGAGACCGTCCACCAGCGTTCGCAGTCGCGGCTGGACCTGTTGGGAAAGGGCACTTTCCTCGGCGCCGACGCCGGTCTCGCCTCAAGTTACGACGTCGCCATCCTCGCCGGGATGTACGGGATGATCGGCGGTTTCCTGCACGCCACGGCGATGGCGGCGACGGCCGGGGTCCGGGCCACCGAGCTGACGCCGATGCTGTTGTCGTGGCTGGCGGACGCGTTCCCGGCGCTGTCCACCTTCGCCTCGGAGATCGACAGCGGCGACTACACCGATGGTGAGTCCAGTCTGGCCATGAACCAGGCAGGGCTGGCCACGATCATCCGGGCCAGCCAGGAACTCGGCGTCCCGGCCGGCACCCTGCTCCCGATCAAGGACCTGATCGACCGGCAGATCGCCGACGGACACGGCGCGGCCAGCCTCGCACGCGCCGTCGAGTCCTTCCGGAACGACGCATGAGCACGACGACCGACGACTTCGGCGAGCTGGGAGCCGAGTTCAACACCTACGTCGGAGCCATCAACTACGCCACGATGGTGACGATCGACGCCGAGAACCGCCCGCGAACCCGGGTCCTCATCCCGGTGTGGGAGAAGGTCGACGACCGCCCGGTCGGCTGGCTGGCCACCTATCGGACCCGATCAAGGCGGCACACCTCGAAGGCAATCCGCACACCAACTTCTCTTACTGGGCACCGGGCAACGACTCAGTGGCCGTCGACGCGGTCGCCGTCTGGGACAACGAACCCCAGGTCAAGCAACACGTGGCGAATCCAGGTGATCCGGGGTGGCGACCTGCGCAGCCGGATCTGGCGAGCGGACCGCAGCTAGACGGAGCCGATCAACGGTAGGCACGTCACCGGTTGAACTTTTGCCGAATGCAGCACGAAAGCTCGGCGACGGCTAAGGGAACGCCAACCTCAGGGAGCGATGGTTTCCTTGGTACACAAGGAAATCTCGAACGCGCGGACAAGTGACCGGCATCATGGCCCTACCCCCTAGCATGACGCCGTCTGCTCGTCCCCCCGAAGTCGTCGCTCCCGAAAAGGGGAACCACACCCATGTCCGACGTCATCAACAGCATCTTCGGCCGCGCCAAGAACGAGACGCCCCGGCCCGGTGGATACGGCACGGATTCCACCACCGCCGAGCCCCACACCTTCCAGGCCGACGCCGCGGACGTGGCCGTCGCCGACGAAACCCTTGACACCAAAGCGAACGAGGTCGACCAGACCGAGACGGTGGAACCGGCGGGCAGCACCACGGAGTCCGAGGATATCGCCGCCGACGCGGACCTCGTCACCGAAACCGCCGACGAGGACGAACTGGCCGAGTCCTCGACCGAGACCGTTCCGGCAGTGGATGCCGACATCGAATCCCCCGAGGAGGACGGCGGCATCGCGGAAGGCACCGATGCAGTCGCCCTCGAATCCGTTGACGCGCCGGTGGCAGTCGTTGCCGAGTCCGACGAGGATGACGTCGAGCAGACTGAGTCGGCCGTCGAGCCGGTCACGGCCGAGACGCGGCCCGCCGCAGGCAGCCGCGGCAACACCACGGTGGGCGACGGGGTCGTCGCGAAGGTCGTGACCAGGATGGCTCTCAAGGCCGAGGGCGTGTACGGCCTCGACGACGAGGGCATCTCGGTCGAACTCGACGGCGACATCGCCACGATCAAGGTCTCCGTGGTGGTCGAGTTCGGGCACGTGGTCATGACGGTGGCCGAACAGACCCGGATCGCCGTGATCGAAGCCGTCGAACAGTTCCTCAGCCTCGACGTCGCGGGCGTGGACGTCCACGTCACCGATATCCACCTGCCCGACAGCCTCTGATCGTTTCCTTGCCCGCCGGCGGGTGACCGGAAGGCGAAGGGAAATCGGGGCGGAGATCCTCGCCAGGTGACTGGCAAGGGTCTCCGCTCCGACGCCACGGTGTCAGCTGACGACTTTCTCCACCCCACGTACGTACGTCAGATCCACCTTTGGTCGACGTTGAGGTGGCAGTCCCACAGCACCAGCCGAGTCCCGTTGGCCGTGCTGCCCTTGTTGGCCAAGCCGACGCACTTGTTGGAGGGTGTGTTCTTCAGGGCCCAACCCGGGGTGCTCAGGGCGACCCAATGCCACTGCTGGTCGGGGTTTCCGTGGCAGTCCCACAAAACCAGTTCGGTTCCGTTGGCCGTGCTGCCGTAGTTGGCCAGGCCGACGCACTTTCCGGATGCGCTGCTGCGCAACGCGGTGCTACCGGCCCAATACCAGTATTGATCGGCATTGAGGTGACAGTCCCACAGGACCAGCCGTGTCCCGTTGGCGGAGCTGCCGTTGTTGTCCAAGCCGACGCATTTGGTGCTCATACTGGCCACACTGCGGATGGGGTGGCCTTCGACGGCGTTCGCGGGGAGGGTCACGCCGGCTGTCAACGCCAGCGCCCCGGCCAGTGCCAGTATCCCTCGAGAAATTCGGCGCATGAAGGTGAAACCTTTCGCCATTTGCGGTTCCTGGTGGGAGTTCTTTGGGCAGCGTCCCAGGACCGCTGTCGCGGAGGAACCGTCGATGGGGCAGCACAAGGGGCGATAAGTGACCACGCCGAACGTGCGCGCGTTGGGTACGGTGACGCATGACCTCACAGCGAGCGAACGGCGTCGAACTCGGTATCGAGAGCTTCGGTCGCGCTACTGATCCGCTCGTGCTGCTGGCCGGCGGAACCACCATGCTCTCCTGGCCGGATGCGGTGTGCGAGCGGCTCGCGGCGGGTGGGCGACGGGTGGTCCGTTACGACCTGCGCGACTGCGGAGCGTCGACGACCCTGGACCCGGAGGCGCCGGCGTACAGCCTGCGCGATCTCGCCGCCGATGCAGCGGCGCTCGTCGGTGCTCTCGGCGCCGCGACGGCCCACCTCGGCGGAGTCGGTGTCGGCGGGATGGTCGCCCAGGTCGCCGCGCTCGACCATCCGGCTGCGTTCTCGGCGCTGACCCTGGTGGGCACACGGCCGGTCGCGCCCGGCCCTGTCGACGACGATCTGCCGGACCACGACGCGGCGACGATGGCGGCGGTGTTCTCCCGCCCCATGCCTGACTGGACCGACCGGACAGCGGTCGCGGCCTTCGCGGCTGACGGCGCGGAGTTGCTCGGCAACGACCCGGAGCAGGCACGCGCGACAGCGGCCCGAATCTGGGACCGCACGCCGTCGACCGAACCGGCGGTGCAGCAGGCGAATCAGCTCGGGATGGTGTTCTCCCGGCTCGACTGCGCGCCGCGGTGGCGCGAGCGCCTGGGCGATCTCGCGCTGCCGACACTCATCGTGCATGGGCGCAACGACCCGTTCTTCCCCGTGGGCAACGGAGAGGCGCTTGCCACCGCGATCCCCGACGCACGTCTGCTCGTGCTCGACAAGATGGGGACCGCCCTCTCGGGCACAGCCGCCGACGAGGTCGCCGTGGCGATGCTCGAGCGCTGACGGCTGCCGGAACCTGGCCTCGCCCTCAGCTCCACCGGTAGCGAGTCTGGGACGACTTACCACCGACGGCGAAGGCGAATCCCTTGTCCGGCCGGACCCGGTAGAGCTGAAGTTTCCCGGCCCGAACGGAGTCGCCCAGTTGATACCAGGTTCCGTCCTCGCGGGTGAGCTGCCAGCCATAGGCCTGTTCGAACGCGGTCGCCACAGCTTCCCTGGTGGCCTGATCGGCGACCAGGCTCGCAGTGCCTTCGATGATGTAGTCCATGCCGGTCAGGGTGTCGGTTCCGGCACTCAGCACGCAGTGCTGGTTGGCGCTGAGGTTCTTGGCCTTCTGCTCGTTGTCACCGGTGGTGAACCACATCGCGCCGAGCGCCCAGATCGCCAGCAACGGTGTCACGTGGGGGCGGCCGTCGCGGCGTACCGTGCACAGCTGGAATTTCTGGGTCCGGCGCAGTGCCCACTCCGTCTCCTCCCAAGGCGTCGGGCTGGCGCCGGGCGAGGAGAACGGACCGAGGCTGGTCTGCGGCGCGGTCGAGTCGCCGGTCGTATGTGTGGACACGTCTTCTCCTTGTGGACGTCACGAATTCACGCCTGCGCGGCCTTGATCTTGCGCCAGCCGCCGGCGCGGTTGTTCGCGATGATGTGCTCGAGATACCGGGTGAGCGCGGGCACGGTGATCGGTTCGCCCTCGTAGTAGGAGATCATCCGGCCGGTCTTGTTCTGGTGCCCGGCCGTGACGATGCCCTCTGGGTCGGGGACGATGCCGCCGTCGTAGAGGAACACGTTCACGTGGTCCTTGGTGGCGAGCAGCGCGCAGACGTTGCCGTTCAGCACGAAGTACGGCTGGACCGTCCGCTTGATCGTCTCGACGACCTCGGAGTCGGCCGCGTGCACGATGTCGCGCACCTGGCGGCAGATCTCCTGCTGCCAGTCCGGCAGCTTGTCGATGTAGTCGTCGACGCGTGGGTCCTTCTCATAACTCACGATGCCTCCTCTAGAGCCACAGGCCGACGATGGTGCCCACAGCGAGCAGCTTGATCAGCCAGTCTCCGCCATGGCGGGCCGCTGTGGCCACCGGAACCTTGTCCCACATGACCGAACCGGACAGCAGCACGAACGGGAACGCCAGCCACAGCACGAGCGCGAGCAGCAGCATCGGGCCGACCGTCGCGATCTCCATGGCCTTGGCCAACCCGACGATGGCGCCGGCCACCAGTGCGCTGCGGCCGAACTCGGCGACGATCTGCAGCGGGGACGGACGGCCGTCCGAGGCGCGGTCACGGTCCACCACCGAGTACCAGACGCTGCTGATCACGAAGGACGCGATCGCCGAGGTCAGGATCGCGGCGATGACGGTCATCTCACATCGCCCGGTCTGGCTGAGCACCCAACTTGAAAACTACACTGGCTAGTGTTCATATTAGAAAACTAAACCGGGTAGTTTCCTGAGTCAAGGGGGTCGTCCATGGCAGGACGTCGCGAGGAGCGGTCGGCCACCAAGCGTGCGGAGATCGTGGCCGCCGCGCGAAAGGTGTTCACCACGCATGGTTACCTCGGCACCAGCATGGATGCGGTCGCCGCGGCGGCCGGCGCGTCCAAGCGGACCGTGTACCAGTACTTCGCCGACAAGGAGGAGCTGTTCGCGGCGGTCGTCCTCGAGACGGTGGACCGAGGCTTCGAGTTCTTCCGGCCGCACATCCTCGCCCTCGCCGAGACCGACGACCTCGAGAACGCGTTGCGGCAGCATGCCCGCATCACGGTCTCCGGGATCATGAACCCCGAGGTCCTCCAGATGCGCCGTCTGGTGATGGCCGAGGCGGACCGATTCCCCGAAGTGGGCCGCCAGTACTACGAACGCAGCTGGGTGCGGACGACCGGCCTGTTGGCGGAAACCCTGACGCGCTTGACCGAGCGCGGACTGCTCAAGGTCGACGACCCTGCGCGCGCGGCCTATCTGTTCGCCTGGCTCGTCGTGTCGATCCCGTTGCAGCGCACGGCGTTCATGGGCAATGCCGCCGTCGGCACGAAGGCCGAGCTGAACGAGGTCGCCGACGAGGGCGCCCGCGTCTTCCTCGCCGCATACGGAGCCTGACGGACTGTTGTGGTCAAGCTGGGTCATCTGCTTGTGTCTTGTCATGAATCGCGTGATCGTCTCGCTGATGGCGCTCGGGCTCCTGGCCGTGCCCTCGGCAGCGGCCTGCACCGCGCCGACGAGCGCCGGGACGATCACCGTGCTCCAGCTCAACATCTGCCACGGCGGAATGGCCGGCTGCTACCGAGGCGACGCGGTGCTGGTCAAAGCCGCCGAGGTGATCGGGTCGAGTAAGCCGCAAGTGTTGTCAGTGAACGAGGCGTGTTCGGGTGACGTCGACCGGCTGCGACCGGCCATGGGCCCCGCGCGGGCCCTGTTCGTCGCGGCACGCAACCTCGACGGCACTCCCACGCTGTGCCGCGACGGTGCCCAGCAGTACGGCAACATCATCATGGTCGCGAACAGTTTCGCCGCCACAGACGAGGAGTCCGGCACCTACACCGCCCAGTACACGGCCGCGGACGGCCACCTGGAGCTGCGGTCCTGGGCATGCCTGTCCGCCGCTGAACTCAGCGCCTGCACCACGCATCTGTCCTCCGACGACGCACCGACCGCGCTCGCCCAATGCCGGGACCTGATGAACCGCGCGGCCGGTCATCCACGGCCGGCCATCGTCGTCGGCGACTTCAACCTCGAAGACCAGGGCTCCCCCGGCATGCGAGACTGCGATCCCACCGGGTTTTCCCGTCGAGGCGACGGCGACGTCCAGCATTTGTACGCCAGCGACGACCTGTCATTCGGCCGGACCACCTCGATCGACATGACGGGCACCACCGACCACCCCGGCTGGCTGGCCACCCTGACCCACCGCTGACCCACCGGAACGGGTCGACCCGAGCGGGCGCCGGTGACAAAGGGTGAACAGCCGCTACCTACTCACGAGGAAGCACGGATGGCGAGGGCGCGGTTCATCGCATCGAACTGGCGTTCTGTGTCCCGCAACGTACTTTCGGCGAACGGGACGGCGACGCCGGTGAAGCGCTCGGTCTGCACCAGACGAGTGCTGTCCGGGCCGAGGGCCTGAAGTGTGAACTCGTGCTCGCCGTCGGCGATCCAGCCCGGACCGAGCTTGCCGAGCCAGCGCAGTTCCTTGCCTGGCTCGACCGCCAGAACCGTCGGCTCGAACGACATGTCGCCACCGGCGTCGCGCAGGACGATCCGCAGGGTGGCATCCACCGCGAGCGTGCCGTCTGGCGAGGCGACCTCCGCCGAGACCATGAACGGGTTCCAACCCGGGTATGACCGAAAGTCGGTGAGCACCGCCCAGACCCGGTCGGCGGGCGCCGGGATGTCGAGCGACGCGGTCAGAGTCACCACCCGGACGTTGCTCCAGATCGTGTAGCCGGTGAGGACGAGCAGTACCGCCGCCACGATGGCCGGTGCACGTCTGGACCGGCGTTTCCTCGTGGGTGCGGTTTCGGCGACAGTGGTCATTCTTCTGTTCCTTTCTTTGCCAATGCGGTCTTCACCAGGCGGTCCACATAGGACGGTCCGACTGGCCGTTGGGTAACGAGGACGCGGTAGTACAGCCCCCCGGCGAGCTGGTCGAACAGCACCTCGGCGTCAAGGTCGGCAGGCAGGTCCCCGCGAGCCTTCGCCCGCTCGATAAGCTCCAGGGGGACCTTGTTGCGGTGTTCGAACATGCGTTGTACCGCCAGGCCGATGTCCTCGTGCCTGGCCGCGGCTGCCGTGATTTCCGCGATGACCCCGGCCGAACTGCCGCCCGCCGTCTCCGGCCGGCCGGCCCTGCGCATCCGGTTGAGGCCCGCGGCGATGGCCGTCAGATAACGCACGAGGTCGCGCCGGATGTCACCGGTGTCCGCCACGTCGACGTCCTGCTGCATCCGGGCGACCACCGCGACGATCAGGTGGTCCTGGCTCGGCCAGCGGCGATAAAGCGTCGTCTTGGCGCAACCGGCCTGCGCGGCCACGGCGTCCATCGAGAAACCGTCATATCCCTTCGACAGCAGCGCTTCCAGTGCCGCATCCAGGATCCGTTCGTCCGCCGTGTCGTCCCTCGGCCTGCCCCTGGACCTGTTCACCCGGCGCCCCTTCCATATCGCTACCGTCGTTTCGTAATTAGGCTAGGGCACAGCACCGTATTACGCAACTGTAGTAGCGAAACTCAAGGGACGTTCGACTCGCCGAGATCACCCAGGGACAGCGCCGTCAGCCCAGCCGCCTACGGGCCTTCTCCCGAATCTTGGGAGACGTTCTCGGGTCGTCCAGAAGCTTCTGCATCGCCGCGCGCCCACGTTTCGCGTCGTGGTCCATGGCCGTGTCCGCTGCTTCGAAGCGAAGCGCGGCGTTACGGTCGTGTTCTGACACGTAGACGAGCGCCTCGGCCATGGCCGAGCTTCCCGGCAGGGCCAGCGCGGCCTGGATCCGGACACGTCCGTCGGCACGCTTGACGATGGCCCACAGCGCCGCCTTTCCGGCTGAACGATCGTGTTCGAGCAACGCCGACGCGGCCTTCAGACGCGCGGTATCCGGGCGGGCAGTCAACGCGAACTCGCGCAAGGCCCGCACTCCCGCTCCCCGAGCCTCGACAGCGGCGGCGATCCGGAAGTCGATGGTCGCCTTCCGCCGGTCCGCCAGCCCGGCCAGCAGCCGGTGTCCGGCCGGCGTATCCAGCGTCACGACCTCACGGGCGGCTTCCAGGGCCGTTCGGTCGTCGGCGCTGTCGGCGATCGTGGTGTACAAGGCGACCACACGAACTTGAGACAGCGTGGACCGGAGCACCTTGACGGCGCCGAGCCTGGTCTTGCCCGGGGCGGGCGCATGTGCGGCGAGCTCGGCGAGCTCAGGTGTGGCCTGCTCCGCGTCACAGTCGTAGGCCTGGCGCAGCCAGGAAAGCCGGGTCACGTGGCTGCCTGAACCCGACTTCGAGATCGTGATGTACAGCCGGGCGCCCAGCACCTTGTCCACCTCACTGACCGCCTGCGCCGCGTCACCGCGGTAAATAGCCTCGAGCCGGGGATCCTCGGCGAGGTTCACCAACGTGGCTGACGGCCCGCCATACACGGCGTGAATCCGTTTCGCCGCGGTCACCCTCAGCCCACCGGGTGCTTCCGGATCCGCCGCGAACCGCTCCAGCACCGGGATCGCCTGTGCGGGCTCTAGATCACCGATCATGACGGCCGCGCGGAACCGCATTTCGCCGTCGACCGGTTCGTCCCGCCAGAGCAGCGAGTCCAGGATCCGCACCGCTGTCCCGGAATCCCTGCCTCGCACCAGCTCGGCGATACGCAGCGGGGTGTCTTCCCGCGCGGCCGTGTCCGCAAATTGCTCCGCGGCCACGATGCCGTCCCCTCCTGGCATGCCCAGTAGCGCGACAAGGATCTCCTCGCGTTTCCGGTCGGGCAGGCCGCGCCCGAGCGCGACGAACTCCCGCATCAGCTCGGACGAACCTATACCGATGACGACGTCCGCTCGCAGATCTCCCATGTCCGGGCTCGCGGCCAGCAGGTGCCGTGCCCGGTTCGCTTGCGCGCGGTCGCGTTCCCCGATGAGGGTCGCCGTCTCCAAGCGATCCGACGGCGTACCGGTCAGGTTGCCGGCCAGGATCGCGAGACTCTTGGCGCCTCGGGGCTTGTCCTGCTTCGCGATCTCGTCGACAGCGTCGAGCCTGCGCCGGTCCGTCGCTCTTGGACCAGGGTTACTGACCAGCGACTCCAACTCCACGAGCGCCTGCCCGGGGTCGAGGTCGACCAACAAGCCTACCGCTGCCTCGAACCCGTCCGGCTGGGTCAGCGCATCGCGCAGTACTTCCACGACCTGCTCGACAATGCCGCTGCCCGGCAGCAGGTCCCGCCGGGCAAGCTCGATCACGAAACGGATGTTCGGAACCCGATGCCGCTCGTGCAGCAGCCGACGAAGCCGCCGTTCCACCGCCGGTCGGGCGGACCGCCACCAAAGGGCGGCCAGGAACAGCTGCATCCCGGCATCCGGCCATGGCCAGACAGCCTGCGGCGCCAAGTAATTCCTCACTCGCAGCGACCGCGCACGCGGATACCGCCGAAAGAGGTAATGCGCACTCAAATAGTCGGCTACATCCCGACGGCTGAAGCGAACCTCACCGCCATCGACGACGGCAAGACCGGTCGCGCACAGCAACTCGGTCACCCTGTGCCGACGTTCGACATCGGGCATCTCGCGCGGCCAGTCGAAAAAGACCGACCCATCTCGTCCGCGCGCAACGGCTTCCAGAACTTCCTGGGCGGTATCCGGCCGCAAAAAGGGCGTCGCAGCAAGAGTTCCGACCGCGAACCGCATCATCTGGTCCAGCTGTTCAAGCTCCGGTGGCACGCCGTCAGCAGTCACACGCAAGCATGCTAGCCGCGCCGTGGGACCCGGCCCAGGACAAAAAGGGGACACTAACGCGCAAGGGCCGGGCGGTGTGACACCGCCCGGCCCTCCGCTCAGCCGTTCGTCACCGAATGCGCCGCTGCGCAAGGCAAGAAGTACCAACGCGCCTGGTGGGCTACCCGATCTTCCCGTCGCAGAGCACCTTGTCGACGAGCATCCGGTCCGCCTTGTTGTACGCCTGCCCCAGGTCGGCCGCGGAGTCCCCGTAAGTCATGGACAGCTCGAAGGTCCTGCTGCCGTCAGGCGTGCTGGCCATCAGCGTTCCGTAGCCGTGGAAGCCGCCCATGCCTTTGAGGACGATGCCGCATTTCGAGCCCGCGTCCTGGACGTACAACCCCAGCCCGTAGCCGCCCTTGGGGTGTGGCTTGCGCATCTCGGCCAGCAGCGGGGCGGGCAAAAGCCTCCCGGACAGCAACGCGGAGAAGAACGTGTGGAGGTCCTTGGTGGTCGAGATCAGCTCACCGGCGCTGGACGCCCAGGAAGGGTTCTGATCGGTGATGTCGACCGTCTTCCACTGCCCGGCCTCCTCGTAGCGGTAGTAGCCGTGGGCGTGCGGCCCGGGGATCCCCGGCCACGTGCCCGGCACCACGGTGTCCCGCAGTCCGAGCGGGCGCAGGATCCGTCGCTGGAGCTCGTCGCCGTAGGGATTGCCGGTGACCTTCTTGATCAGCAGCCCGGCCAGCACGTAGTTGATGTTCGTGTAGTTCCAGTCCGTTCCAGGCGCGAACAGCGGCGGCTTGGACAGGCCGAACCGGACGAGCTCCTCCGGCCGGTAGGTGTGGAACCGGTTGTCCAGGAACTCCTTGCCCACCAAGGGGATTCCCGGCACGATCGTCCCGTCGGGCAACATCGCGCCGGTGTAGTCGAACAAACCGCTGGTGTGCTGCAACAGCATTCGCACCGTGATCCGACGGTCCAAGCCGAACTCGGGCAGATACCCGGCCACCGGTGCGTCCAGGCCCACTCTGCCCTCCCCGACCAGTTGCAGCACGACGGTCGACACGAAGGTCTTGGTGTTGCTACCGATCCGGAATCGCCCGTTCGTCGGCGGCTTGGCGGTCTCGCCCAGTTTGCGCACTCCCGCGCTGCCGGCCCAGTCGCCCCGCTCGTCGTGCACCCGCAGCTGCGCTCCGGCGAAACCGGAGTCGGCGATCTCCTGGACCATCGCCCGCAGATCCGGACGATCTCGCCCGGCAGCGGCCGTGCCGTCCGCGGCGGCCACCCCGGGCATGGCCAGCCCGGCCAGCAAAGCGGCCGCCGCCGCCGTCGCCCCAGCCCTCCGGAAGACCCGCGACTTCCGGACCCTGTTGTCGTCGGCACCCTTGCTCATTCGCGGCTCCGAGGCCGCGATCGATGAACTGATCATGGGAGCCACGATCGCCGACCGCCCTGACACAGGACGGTCACCGCGCTGACACCGGCCGGAGACGCCGACGCCACGCCCGATCATCTCGGCGCGAGCCCGCCGCCGAGCGTACGGATCAGCGAGGTGGCGAACTGATCGACGCTCGGCCTGGCGTCGGCCGCGTCGATGAAGTGGCCGAGGAACGCGCGTTCGAGGCAAGCGCCGAGGAGGAGCCCCGCCGCGGCTGCCGGGTCTGCGTCCTTGTCGACCCGGCCGAGTTCTTGTTCCGCGGCAAGGTAGGCGGCGAGTGCACGGCCGGCGGCCTTGCGCAGTCCGGGGAGGGTGGCGTCGACGTGGTCGCGCAGCGCGGTGAGCGCGGGCTTGTGCGCACGACGTTCCTTGGGGGTGAACACGCTGTAGAGATCGCCGTCGGCGGCGAGCACGGCCACGACCGCGTCCTCTATCGGGAGGGTGGCCGGGTCGCGGCCGAGAAGGACCGCGTTCCGTGTGTTCTCCCGCAAAGCGGCCACCTGCCGAGGATCGCCGAGCGCGATCCGACGGGTCGGGAAGACTCCCAGCATCCGGCCGCGGGTGACCGTGACCGTTCCCGCCGCTTCGAGTTGGTCTCGCACGGTGGCTTCGGCCTTGTGCCAGTTGCGGTCCACGAGCCTGAACCACGACCGCGGTTTGTCCGGGGACACATCGTCGAACACCTCGGCCAGGAACGGATCGCCCGGCGGCGGTGCGGTGGCGTCGCGGCTGACCTTGCCGTCCTGATCACCGAGCAGCCCCGCGATGGTCAACTCGGCCATCGCACCCGCTCGCATCAGCTGACCACGAACCAGCGCGCTGGCGGAATCGAGCTTGTTCTTGTCCAGATTGAAGATGAGCAGGTACAGCCGTTGCGGCAACGTCAGGTCCATACCTTGATCTCACACTCTTCCGCGCGTTTCCGACAGTGACGCCGCGTCACTACTTCGTGGTGACGTTCCACCAGGCGAAGCAGTGACGCGGCGCGGGCCTAGAGCCGTTCGATCCAGACGGTGCGGAACCTCGGGTTCGGCCCAGGGTCGCCGTGGTCCTGCAAACGGATATGGCCCTGTGCCGGGCCTTCCGGATTCCCCGCGCCGGTACTGCCGTTGATCGCCACGTTGTCGTGCACCAGCTTGCCGTTCCACCACATGGTCACTCGTGCGTCGGCCACTTTCTTGCCACTGCTGTCGAAGCGCGCGGCCCGGAACGTGATGTCGTAGCTCTGCCACGTGTCCGGCGGCCTCGCGGCGTTCACGTCCGGTGCCTTCTTCGTGTAGATCGAGCCTGCGTCGTTCGGTTTCGGTGCGGTGACGCCGAACGACTCAAGTACCTGGATTTCGTAGCGTTCCTGGAGGTAGACCCCGCTGTTGCCGCGGGCCTGCCCGGTCTGCTCCGGCGGGTAGTGCGGCTGGTACCACTCGGCGTGCATCCGGAAATCACCGAACTTCTCCTTGGTGCGGATGTCTCCGCCGAACGACTCCACAGAGCCGTTCGCCACCGGCCACTTCGCCGCGCCACCCGCAGTCGATTCCCAGGCGTCGAGGTTCTTCCCGTCGAACAAGGTGATCCGCCGGCCCGGCGTCACGCTGATCTTGTCGAGATTGACGTGGCCGTCGTCTTCCGGCTCGTAGACGAAGGAGATCGTGTTCGCCCCGGCCCGCAGCAACGCGGACTCGACGTGGGTGGCCCACTGATTCCAGGCACCGGTACTGGCGAGCCAGATCTGTTTCTGCTTCTGGCCGTTGACGTACAGGCTCATCGACTTGGTCACGGGTTGCGGATCGGGGTTCGGCCCGTTCGCATAGCGCAGGGCGACGTCGTGACGGCCACCCTTGGCGACGTTGACCGCGAAGGTGGTGCTGCTGCCGGGAGTCCAGTTGCGGTCGACGAAACCGGCGCCCGAGTAGCCGGAGTGAGTGGTGTTGAACCCGGTTCCACCGGCCAGTTTGGCCGATTCCGCCTCGTACTCCGGCGGCGCCGTCGAACCGTCCGGCAGCGTGGTGAGGGTGTACCAGGCCTCGGTGCTCCACAGCGCCTGTCCGGAGTCCGCCGCGAACGGACGGGGTGAGTGGACGTGGACCACGCGGCCCGGCTTCAAGCCGTTCACCTTCAGTGTCACGGTTCTGCGGTCCGCGGACAGCGCCGACGAAGTCACCTGAAGGGTCTCCTCGTCGATCTTGGGGCCGCCGTACTGGGGCGTCGCCACATACCGCCACTGCGCGACGTTGTACTTCGCCACCAGATCCTGCGCGGTCTTCTCCGAAAGTGGCTGGGTGTACTCGATCTCGAAACCACCGTCGATCGCGCGCATGGCGAGCATGTCGAACGCGTCGGCGCCGCTGAGCGACAACTTCTGCAGGCCGTGCTTGAGCTTGCCCGCCTGGCCCCAGTTGCCTTCGGAGCCGATGCCGCCGGTGTAGATCGCGCCGTCCGGCCCCAGGCTGATCCGGCTGACACCCGACTCCAGGCCCTGCGTCATCCGGAACACCGCACCCTGATACTCGCCCCCGACCTTCTCCAGATACGCGCGCTGCAGCCCGCCGTAGGTCACGTCGCCGAAGACCATCTGACCGGCGAACACCCCGTTCGGGAGGATCAGCGGATTGCTCGGCGAGTTCGATATTTCGCCATGGGGCAGCCACAGCACGGGCTGGGTCACCGGCTGGTCGTCGAACGGTCCGTCGGGATTGGTGTGGTGATTGAAGAAGCGGCCCTGTTTGACGCGTAGCAGCTTCGACGTCGGCAAGTACGCACCCTGGTTGTCGGCGACGAAGAGATCGCCCTCCGGGCCCCAGCCGAGGCCGTTGGGTGTGCGCAGCCCACCGGCCACATAGGACACTTTCCCGGTGGCCTTGTCTATCTTGAGCGTGGAACCCCGGTTGGCGGCGAGCTGCGGGTCGAGGGTCGCGCCGCCGGGGACCATGGCGATGCCGGTGGAGACGTAGAAGGAACCGTTCCGGTACAGCAGACCGAACGCGAACTCGTGGTAATTGCCGCCGAACGGCCAGGTCGCGATCGTGCGGTACTGATCGGTGACCTCGTCGCCGTTGGTGTCGACGAGCGCGGTCAGGCCCTTCTTCTCGGACACGTACAACGTGCCGTCGACGTACTTGACACCCATCGGCTCCTGGAGGTCCCCGGCGATCTTCTTCGTCGTCACCTGCGACGGATCGGTGGCGCCGGTGACGTTGCCGAGCAGGTACACCTCACCGAGCGTCGTCTGCCTGCCGCCGCCCCAGGTGGAGATGGCCAGCCGGCCGTCCGGAAGCCAATCCATGCCGGTGACCTGGGGCTCGAAACCCTCGGGACGCAGATTCGTCAGCTTGTAGCCGGGGTGGACGCCGGTCAGCGGCAGGCCGTCGCCGGGAGATTCCGTGACACCCTCGCACTCCTTGCGGCCGGGCGAGGTGACCCGTGTGACGTCGGCATCGGTGCTCAGCGCCGAGGTGGGCACCAGGGAGAAATCAGCCGCTCCGGGAGACCGCCATTCCAGTTTGAGCCGCTGGTCGAAGTCGGCGTCGAAATGGTCGATACGCAAGGGATGGGCGCCTGGGGACAACTCGATCGAGCCGTCCTTCGGGGTCGCGCCGTGCTTGCCGCCATGGTCGATGACCTGGGTACCGCCGAGGAACAACCTGGCACCGTCATCGCTGGTGAGCCGGAAGTCGTAGCGGCCGGCGGCGGTGATGTTCAGGTAGCCGGTGACCTCCGTGACGAATCTGTCCGTGACGCCGAAATGCTCCGCGCCCGCCCAGTCGATCGTCGGCATCAGCTTGTCGATATTGGGCGTCTGGCTGGGTTTGAGCGTGCAGTACTTCTCCAGCGGAACCTGCACGTCGAACACGCGCAGCGTCACACCAGGTTCCTGCGGTGGTATTTCCGGCTGCGCGGCGCTAAACGGCTGTGCAAGGGCCGGGGCGGGGAACCCGACGGCCAGGACCAACGCGAGCAAGGCGGCGAACGGCCGCATGGGCGTTCCTCCTCGGTGGGGACACAGGTCGCGCTCCGCTGCGCGACGACCGCGTGGCCCCCAGTAGGCCAGCCCTTTTGTATGAGGTCAACAAAAGTCCGTGCGATTCCTGCGAAAGATGCACGTTAAGAGGATCCTCGAAATCGAAATAGCGGCGGCCGAAAGCCGTTGAATACACCCTGTTCGACCGGAAAAGTGCGCTGCCCAAGCAATCCGGGATGCCTACGCTGAGTTCATCAGCCCCACGGACCGAAAGCATCCTCGGGAGCCCCCAGTGAGAACCGCGAAAATTGCCTTCTGCGCCTTGGCCTTCACCTTGGCCGCCGGCCTTTCACCCGCCGCCGCTTCGCCGGGCCGGAATGCGTTCACCTTGTCCAGCAACGCCTTCGTCAACGGCGGAATCATTCCCAAGGCCCACGAGTGCACCAGCGGCGGCGGCCAAGACCCGGCCAAGAAGAACGAGTCCCCTCCCCTGGCCTGGTCAGGCGCTCCCGCCGCCGCCAAGAGCTACGCGATCGTCATGCGCGACCTCGACAACGCCAACCTCATCCACTGGGTCATCTACGACATCCCGGCGAACACGGCCTCGCTCCCCCAGGCCGTCGAACACGCCTATCGGCCGTCACTGCCGGCAGGAGCCAGGCAGGTCTACTACCGGGGAAGCGCGAGCCTCTACGGCTACCAGGGCCCGTGCTCGCCCTCGACCGTGAACACCTACGAATTCGTCGTCCACGCGCTCAGCCAGACGTCGCTCACCAGCCTGAACTCCAGCTCGTCGACGCAGACCGCGGCCAGGACGATCACCGCGGCTTCGCTCGCCTCGACCAGGATCAGCGGCGAGTCCTGACGCACCTCAGCCGTGAAGGGTGAATCCGAGTTCCCGGCCTCGCGTCAGGAGTTCTTCCCTCGCCGCCGGATGCGCGACGTGGTCGACGATCTGCTGCGCCTGCTCGCTCGAGTCGTTGCCCCAGATGGTTGCGACGCCGTGTTCGCTGACGAGGAAGCTGTGCTGGAACGACGTCACCGGCCCGGCCAGCCGGGGCACGACCGTCGAGACGTCGGCCTTGGGATGCCAGGACGGGAGCGCGATGATCGCCCGGCCACCGGGCGAGTGCAGTGCCCCGACGACGAAATCGGTCTGCCCACCGAACCCCGAGTAGATCGCCCCTCGGACCCGATTCGCGTTGGCCTGCGCGAACAAATCGACCTCTAGAGCGCTGTTCACCGAAACCAGACCACGCTGCCGGGCGATCACCGCGGGATCGTTCGTCTTCTCCGTGCGCAGCAACCGGATCCGGGGATTGCGGTCGAGCCACCGGTACAGCTCGGCGCTGCCGAACACGAACGAAGCCGTCACGGGTTCCGCCGGATCGAGCGCCCCGGCGCGGTCGAGTTCGAGCACGCCGTCGCTGAACATCTCCGACCAGATCGAGAGGCCCTTCCGGCCGGTCACCGCGGCCAGCGTCGCGTCCGGGATGCCGCCGATGCCGAGCTGCAGGGTCGCGCCGTCCGCCACCAGCCCGGCCACCCGCTCACCGATGGTCCGTGCCGTGTCGCCCACCGGCCTCGGCTCCGGCGAGAGGAGTGGTTCTTCCGCGTCCAGGGCGTAGTCGATTTCTTCGACCGGCAGGACACCGTCGCCATAGGTGAACGGCATATTCGGATTGAGCTGCGCGATCACCAGACCGCCACGCGCCCGGACGGCCTCGACGGCGGCCGGCAGGATGTTCACTTCCGTCCCCAACGACACCACGCCGTCCACCGGCACGGAAGTGTGCACCAGGACGACGTCCGGCGGCAGTGCCTGCTTGAGCAGCTGCGGTACCAGCGACAGGCGCGACGGGAAGTACCGCAATCCGGCGCGGCCGCGCATCCCCGCTCCGACGAACGGCGTCTCCAGCAGGACCCCCGGCCGATCCGGCACACCGACCTGCGCGTTCAGCGCGAACAAACGGTATTCCGCCAGCGCGGCGTCCAGAACCGCCAGTGCCCGCATCGGGGTGGCGAAGTTCCCGCTCACCACCACTCGGGGCTGCCGCGAGGGGACACCGGACAGGACCGCACTCAGCTGGCTCTCCGACAGGACGCGCATGAGTCGATCATGCCCGAGCCGAGCACCGGAGAGGCGGCCCGGCGCGTCAGCCTGTGACCAAACGCTCCAGCATCAGGCCGGCGTTCTCCGCCAAGTCGTCCGCGGCGCTCTCTTCACCGGCGAGGTGGTGCAGCAGCGCCTGCTGGAAGAGCCCGTCGAAGGCGGCGTAAGCGAACGCCTGGGTGGCGACCGGCGAAGCACCGGCAAGCTCGGCGTAGCGCTCCACGACGCGCCAGATCATCCCCTGCCGCTGCACGTCGATGTCCAGGACATCGGCGCGGAAGGCCGCCTCGAACAAGCTCTGGTTACGCAGGTCGTACCAAAGCCGGTGCATCACCGCGTCGGCCCGGAGCGTGCCCGCCATCGCGGTGCCGAAACCGTGCCGGAGTTCGTCGGCCGATCGCGCCGCGGCCACGGCCTCGTCGTACCGCGTCACGCACACTTCTTCGAACTTGCGGACCGCGTAGGTCAGCAGTTCCACCTTGTCGGTGAAGTAGTAGTGCAGCACGCCATGGGAAAAGTTCGACTTCTGCGCGATCTCCCGCAGGCTCGTCCTGGCGTACCCCAGCTCGGACAGCGTCTGCAGCGCGGACTCCGCCAGCTCCGCCCGGCGCTGGGCGAACTTGTCCACGCTCCTGCGCGCGATCCGCTCGCTCGTCTCGGTCACCACGGGTTCCTGTCCGGTCCGGAAGCCCGCGCCTGCCGCGGGGTTCACAGTCTAGCGTCGCCTAAATCTTGACGACTGTCCAAGAAAATCTTGACGACTGTCCAAAACTGGCTGATGATGTGACCCACGCCGCAGCCGCGGACCGTCTCAAGGAGGAGAAGTCCATGGGTTCGTATGACCTTTCCGGCCGGAAAGCCCTGGTCACGGGCGGAGCGCAGGGTCTCGGGGCAGGCATGGCCGAGGCACTCGCAGAAGCCGGGGCCTCGGTCGTCATCGGCGATGTGCAGCACGATCTCGGGCGCGCCACCGCCGACGCGATCAAGCAGAAGGGCGCCACAGCGAGCTTCGTCCAACTGGACGTCACCGACGAGCAGAGCTGGCAGCAGGCGATCACCGCGACGATCGGCGAGCTCGGCGGCCTGGACATCGTGGTGAACAACGCCGGCGTCGAGATCACCGGGCTCGTCGCCGAACTCGATCCCGCCGACGTACGGAAGATGCTCGAAGTCAACGTGCTGGGCACCGCGCTCGGCGTGAAGCACGCCTTCCGCGCGATGCGGCCGGGCGGCCCCGCGGGCACCGGTGGCGCCGTCGTGAACATCTCCTCCGTCGCGGCGACCATCGCCTTCCCCGGCATCGCCGGCTATTCGGCGACGAAGTCCGCGGTGGACAGGCTCACCCGGGTCGCGGCGATGGAGTCGGGGAAGCTCGGTTACGGCGTGCGGGTCAACTGCGTCTACCCCGGTCTCGTGCCCACACAGATGGGTAACCAGCTCGCGCAGGACGTCGTGGAGGTCGGTCTCTTCCCCAGCGTCGAAGAGGCCATCGGCGCCGTCATCGCACAGACCCCGGCCGGACGGCTCGGCGAGGTCGCCGACATGGCCGACGCCGTCGTGTTCCTCGCCTCGGACGCGGCACGGTTCATCACCGGCGCCGGCCTCCCGGTCGACGGCGGCATGGGCATGTGACCCGCTTTCCCTTGGCGACAAACGAAAGGACCTCCATGAGCACCCCCAAACCCGTCGTCGTCTACGGCGCTTCCGGCTACACCGGACGGCTGATCTGCGAGTACCTGCGCGAGTACAACGTCCCCTTCGTCGCGGCGGGCCGTGACAAGGCGCGACTGCAGGACGCGCTGGATCGCATTCCCGGCCTCGACACCGTGGACCACGAGATCGTCGAGGTGTCCCATGACGTCGAGGCGCTCACCGAGCTTTTCCGCGACGCTCAGGTCGTGTGCAACACCGTCGGACCGTTCAGCGAGCACGGCCACGAGGTCGTCGAAGCCTGTGTGCGCACCGGAACCCACTACCTCGACACCACCGGTGAACAGGACTGGCTGATCTCCGCCGAGGAACGGTACGGCGCGCAGATGGCCGAGAAAGGCCTGCTGCTCTCCCCCGGCATCGCCCAGATGTACACCACCGGCGAGATCGCGGCGAACCTGTGCCTGGAAACCCCCGGACTGGACACATTGGACATCCTGGTGTTCTGGAAGGGTTATCCCACAGTCGCTTCCACCAAGACGATCCTGGTCAACGCCGCGTTGTCGTCGGCCTATCACCTCGAGCAGAACGAGTACCGGCCCTGGCCGGCGGACGGCGGCGTTCAGGACGTCACCGTTCCCGGGCATCACGAAACCGGTTTGGCGCTGCCGTGGGGCGGCACCTCGCATCCCGTGTGGTTCAAACGCGACCCGCGCGTGGCCAACGTCAAGGCCGTCGGCGGTGTCTTCGACCGCGGACTCATGCAGGCCGTGCCACAGATCGTCGCGGCCGCGCTCGAACAGGTGAAGGATCTGCCCGAGGCCGAGAAGCTGAAGGTCCTGGCCGAACAGGCCGCCGCGGTCCGGGACGAGATGCCGCCGCGGGAGAACCAGCGGATCAACACCTCGCTGGATTCCGTGCACGCCTCCGGCCCGCTGGGGCGCGCGCACTGCGTCATCCACGGCACCTGCAACTACAAGCAGACCGGACTGATGCAGGCGTACGCCGCCTATTCGCTCCTGCAGCAGCCGCCGAAGCGCGTCGGGTTCGCTTCCGGCTGCCAGGCGTTCGGGCACCGGGAACTGCTCGGCGTCCTGCGCAGCTTCGGGTTGGTGTCGAATCCGGTCCTGACCGTCCACGGCTGAGCGGAAGGACGAGCGCGTGCGATTGACCGACTACCTCGACAAAGGCGCTTCACTCGACCCGGCGGCACCGTGCCTGAGCATGGGCGGCGAGTCGCTGAGCTACCGCGCCGTCCAGGACCTGTCCTGGCAGGTGGGACGAGCGCTGGCCCGGTCCGGTGTCCGGCCGGGCGACAAGGTCGCGATCCTTTCGGGGAACGATCCCCTGTCGTTCGGCTGCGTGTTCGGCATCGGCCGGGCCGGCGCCGTGTGGTGCCCGGTCAACCCGCGCAACGAGGCGGCCGAGAACAGCGAACTCCTCGACCTGTTCGACTGCACCTGTCTTCTGGTGCAGGAGTCCTTCGCACCGCTCGTCGCCCGGATACTGCCCCAGTTGCCCAAGCTGACCACCGTCGTCTGCCTGGACGGCTCGATGCCCGGCGCCGTCACCTTTTCCGAGTGGCTCGACGGCGCCGGCGTCGAGCCGTGGCAGGCGGAACCGCCGGACGACATGGTCATGCTCGTCGGCACCGGCGGCACCACCGGCCATCCCAAGGCGGTGATGCTCAGCGGCAGGAACGTCGAGACGATGTCGGCGCTCACCCTGATGAGCTACCCGTTCGCCGGACGGCCGCGCTACCTGGCGCTCGCGCCGCTGACCCATGCCGCGGGGGTGCTCTGCTTCCCGGTGCTGACGCTCGGCGGGGAGATCGTGGTCATGCCGTCCCCGGATCTCGGCGAGTTCCTCGCCCTGGTGGAACGCCGCGGCATCACGCACACCTTCCTGCCACCGACACTCATCTATCTCCTGCTCGACAACCCGGCGCTGGCGGACAGAGATCTGTCGTCGCTGCAGTGCCTTTGGTACGGCGCCGCGCCGATGTCGGCCACCAAACTCGCCGAGGCGATCACGCGCATCGGGCCGGTCTTCGGACAGCTCTTCGGGCAGAGCGAGGCTCCGATGATGGTCTCCACCCTCGCCCCCGCCGACCACGTCCACACCGACGGTTCCCTTGCCCGGGAACGGTTCACCTCCGCCGGCAGGCCGACACCGCTGACCCAGGTCGCCATCATGTCCGACTCGGGCGACCTGCTCCCGCCCGGTGAACGCGGCGAGATCGTCGTCCGCGGCTCCTTGGTGATGCTGGGCTACTACAAAAATCCCGGCGCGACGGCCGAGGCGAGCGCGCACGGCTGGCATCACACGGGCGACATCGGCTACCTCGACAAGGACGACTACCTCTACATCGTCGACCGCGCCAAGGACATGATCATCACCGGCGGCTTCAACGTCTATTCGGCCGAGGTCGAGCAGGCGCTGATGACCCATCCCGCGGTGCGGGACTGCGCCGTGATCGGCCTGCCCCACGACAAATGGGGTGAGCAGATCACCGCGGTCGTCCAGCTCCACACCGACAAGACCACCGTGGCCGACGAGCTCCGCGCGGCCGTCAAGCAACGGCTGGGCAGCGTCAAGACCCCCAAGGAGATCCTGATCTGGCCGGATCTGCCGCGGTCGACGGTCGGCAAGGTGCTCAAGACCGAGATCCGGGCACGTCTGGTCGGAGAGAACGGCTAGGTCGCCAGCTGAATCCGGCCGCGGGGCGTGTCGTCCCTCCAGTCACACGTGTCGTCCGCCCGAGCACACCTGTCGTCCGTCCAGTCACGCGAGACCGCCACCTGCCCACGGGCAACCAGCTAGGACGGACTCGCGAGTGGCGATTCGGGTTAAGGCGGACCTTCATTTATGTGCCTACGTGTGAGCTGGGTGACTCTCCGGAACCGAGGGGTGTGTGGAAATAGGGACGCTCAATCCCTATTTCCACACAGTCCCGTGCCTCGGCCCACACGACCCGATCCCGACCCAGGACGGATGCGGGCGTGAGGTCGCCTTCCGCACCGCACGAGGACCTGTCCCGATGGGTAGGCAAATCAAGGCCCACCAGAACCCGAATCACACGCTGGCGGACGCTGATCTGAAACAGGAGCCTCCGGTTGCGTTACCCCGAACGGGCGTACCCATCCGGAGGTTCCTGCCGCTCCGCGGAGCCCGCTGACCAGAACATCGGCCCTGGTTCCGGGCGTCACCATCCTGCGCCGTAAAATCCCACTTCTGGGTGAACAGCTCGCGGCACAACTCGTGATATCGGCTCATCGACCGAGGGCAACGGTGCTCCACGAACGAGTCAGTGCCGGGCCCGAACGAGTGGTCCACGCGGCACATTAAAAGCATTTCGACCTCGGATGTGGGGGATTTTCCAAGTGAGCACCGTCGAATTGACCGATCCGCCGCCGGCGGCGGAGTCGGATCCAGGCCGCGACCGGCCGACCGGCGCCAGACCGGCGCCCTCGCGCCGCGGTTTCCCGCCGTTCGCCGGCGCCATCGCCTCCGTCCTCACCGGCACCGTGCTGATCGCCATCCACGCGACCTTCTACGGCAACTGGATGATCGACGACGCGGCCATCACGTTCGCCTATTCCCGCAACCTCGCCGACGGTTTCGGACCGGTGCTGCAGCCGGGTGTGGAACCCGTCGAGGGCTTCTCGAACCCGGTCTGGATGGTGCTGCTGGCGCTGGGCAAGCTGGTCGGCCTGTTCGACCACGGCACGATCTTCGGCGTCCCCGACTACATCCTGTTCCCCAAGGGCCTGGCGCTGCTGTGCTGCGCCGGCATCCTGGCGCTGGTGTACGTCGCCGCGAAGCGCGTGACACCGCGCCCGGCCCTGGTCACCCTGGTCGCCGGTGCCGCGCTCGCGGCCAACTCGTCGTTCGTCATCTGGTGCTTCTCCGGCCTGGAGAACTCGGTCTACGCCCTCATGGTCACCGCGCTCGCCGTGGTCACCCTCTGTGGCGTGAATTCCGGCACGCTGCTGACCGCGAAGGTCGCGGTGTCGACCGGAGCGCTCGCCGCCTTCGCCGGGCTGAGCCGCCCTGACGGCGTCATCTACGCCGCCGCGTTCCCGCTCGTGGTCGCGCTGTTCACCCGTCGCGGCGGTATCTCCCCCGCGATCCGGGCCGTGCTGCTGTCCGCGGCGGGGTTCCTGGTCCCCTTCGGCGGCTACCTGCTGTTCCGCTGGATCGAGTACGGGCGCCTGCTGCCCAACACCGCGATCGCCAAGGCACAGCCGCTCCCGACCATCGACGACATCGCCAAGGCCGGGACGGTCCTGCAGTACGCGGGCTGGCTGCTGGTCGCGGTCGCGATCGTCTGTCTCGCGCAGGTGATGCAGAAGCCGTCGAAGCTCCGCGCCGCGATGGTCGCGCTGGTGGTCCCGTTCGGCCTGTCGGTGGTCGCCTTCTGCATCCTTCAGTCCGACTGGATGGGGCAGCTGCGGTTCGCCACGCCGATCTGGGCGCTCGGCACGCTCGGCGGTGCGATCGTGGTCGTCGAGACCGTCCGCAAGGCCCGGATCCGCGGCCGGGTCCTCCTGGTGGTCACGCTCGTCATCGCGACCGTGTCGTCGGTCAGCGGGTTCTACGACCAGGGCAAGAGCTACCGCGCCGTCCCGAAGACGCCGTTCTGCAGCGTGGTCGAGCGCGACGCACGGGTCACCAACGGCGCGGCCGACCTGCTCAAGCTGCCCGACTCCGCCAAGATCGGCCTGATCGACCTCGGCGGGATGTCGCTGGTCAGCAGGCTCCAGGTGGTCGACCTCGCCGGTCTCGCCGACCGCGTCATCGCCGACTACCTCCACACCGCGGACTTCGCGGGTGAGCGCGACTATGTCTTCAACCAGGTCCGGCCGGAACTGATCTCCTTGATCGGCACTTGGGACACCACGCTCGGCTTCGCCCAAGACCCGCGCTTCGGCCAGGAGTACGAGGTGCTCTACCGCAGCCCCCGCAACCCGGCCGCGTTCGGCGATGTCGGGGTGTGGGTGCGCAAGGACCTCGTACGCGACCCCGCACTGCTCGCCCAGGCGCAGAACTACGTGACCACGGAGACCCAGAAGGTCGTCGCCGAGAACGCGATCGCGCACCTTCGCACCTGTGGGGACGTCCTGCGCCCGGGCCAGACGCCCACTCGGTGATCCCGTTGCGGTAGACCGCACTATCGGAAGGCCTCTTTCTCCCGCGGGGGAAAGAGGCCTTCCGCGTTCCGGCGGGCGCCTCAGCTCAGCTCCGGGATCAGTTCCCCGATCAGGCGGATGCTCTTCAAGACCTTGTCGTGCGGGATGCCACCGATCTGCTGCAGGCACATCATCCGGTCGATCCCCAGTTCCGAGTACGCCCGCAGTTTCTTGCGGCAGGTTTCCGGGCTGCCCACGATCAGCGAATCCTGCGCGCTGAGGATCGTGAAGATCTCTTCGTCCGGTACCGATTCGCCCTGAAGGATCCGGGCGATCAGCAGATTCGCCTCCGTCGGCGCGTTCCGCGCTTCACCGCGCAGGAAGTCGCCGGTGAGCCCGCCGCCGTCCGGTGCGGCCACGAGTTCCTCCTCCTCGTCGGTGTCCGCGCAGTGGACGAAGGTGAAGAACCCGACCTGGTCGTTGACGAAAGCGCCGACCGGGTCGGTGCACTGCCCGGCCGCCGCCTGGTAGAGGTCGATGACCCTGCCCGCCCGCTCGAGCGATTCCCACATCGTCGTGCCCAGCACACCGACCCCGCAACGGCCCGCCTCCTCGAACGACGCGGGACTCGCCGCCGCCTGCCACAGTGGCGGATGCGGCCGCTGGAGCGGTTTCGGCGAGATCGGGACGTCGTCGACGCGGTAGGCGTCGCTCTCGTAGGAGAAGCGTTCGGACGTCCACATCCGAGGCACCATTTCGAACGCCTGCTGCGTCTGGGCGCGGGCGTCATCCGGCTGGTGCACTGTGACAGTGCCGCCTCGACCTGCCACCAGCACCCGTAACCGAGTTCGTCGGCGAGTACGGCCTGTTCGATTGCTTGAGTGAACCTGAGTTGTTCGTGCCCTTCGGGCCACGGCCGGGGGTTCTGGATCTCGTTGAACAAGTCGCACATTCGGCGCAACGGAATCGGTGAACGACCCCGCACACCGCCGAACCGGAAGAGACCCTTTCGTCATCACCGCGGGCGAATGGGTTGGGGTGGGCCACCATCAGGTGATGCCTGTCTTCACGCCGCGAGCGGACCTTTTCCCGAATGCCGCACGGGCATCGCGGATTGTCGAGCATCCGTCGATGAATCGGGGACGTCAATTCACGCATGATCCACTCACAAGAGTGAGTAACGTCGCGAAATAGCCGATCCATTGAGCCGGAAAGGGGAATCGTCAGCGCTACTCAAATGGCGGCATTCGACCGGTACGGCGTTGTCGTAACGTCGATTCAGGAGTTTCGTCTCCAGGGCTCACCCCGCTACGAATTTCGTAATCCATGGAGGTTTTCGTGATCCGACGTCCTCTGCGCACCCTGATCGCCCTGACCGGTGCCGCGGCCGCTGTCACCGCTTTCGCGACCCCTGCGAGTGCGGCACCACCCGCCTTGAACGAAGCCGCGGGCCCTGCCGCACTCGCCGCCGCGGAGCAGAAGATCGGCACTTCTCTCGGAGCCGCGTTCGCCCATTCCTGGCTGGACATCACGACCGGCGAATGGGTCGTCGGTACCACCGACGCGAGCCGCTCGGCCCAGATCCGGGCGGCCGGCGCGGTTCCGAAGACACTGCGGCACAGCGCCGCCGACCTGAAGAGGTTCCAGTCCACATTGGACGCGAGATCGCCCGGCGTACCCGCCACGGTCGCCGGCTGGTACGTCGACGCCCCGGCCAACGAGGTCGTGGTGAGCGTGGTCGGCGGCGACGCCGCCGGCCAGGCCTGGGCCACTTCCGCCGGGGTCCCTGTGCGGGTGGAGCGGGTGGCGGCCGCACCACGGCCGCTGTGGGACGTGATCGGCGGGCAAGGTCTCTACTTCAACGGCGGGGCCTGCTCGGTCGGGTTCAACGCCTACAACGACAACGATGACCGTTTCGTGATCACCGCCGGCCACTGCACCGAACTCGGCGGCACGGTGCACGGCGTCGACGGCACGATCGGCAAGGTGGCGAAATCCTCCTTCCCCACCAACGACTACGGCACCGTCAAGGTGACCCAGGGGGACGTCTCCACCCCGCCCCGGGTCGACCGGTACGAGGACGGTTCGGACGTGCGGGTCGACGGCACGGACGTCGTCGGGGTCGGCGGCCGGATCTGCCGGTCCGGGATCACCACCCAGTGGCAGTGCGGCCGGGTGGAAGCGCTGGACCAGACCGTGAACTACGGCAACGGGAACATCGTCAAGGGCCTCACCCAGACCGACGCCTGCGCGGAGCCCGGCGACTCCGGCGGTTCGTTCGTCAGCCGTCCTTCTTCGGGTTCCGGTACGAAACTGGTGCAGGCGCAGGGCATGACCTCGGGCGGGTCCGGTGACTGCGACGAAGGCGGCACCACCTTCTTCCAGCCGGTCAGGGAGGTGCTCAACCGCTACGACCTCACCCTCGAAACGAACTGATCTCCCCGGGGACGTCCGGATTCCGTGATCCGGACGTCCTCGCCCTCAGGCCAGCGCCGCAGGCCGGTCGAGGAACTCGGTGACGCCTTCGGCCAGGTTCCGGGCTTCGCGGATCAGGCCTTCGATCTCGGTCCAGCGGCGATGGACCCGCTCCTGGTCGGCGACCAGGGTGCCGGACACCATGCTCAGGAACAGATTCGTGTCCGCCGCGACTTCCGCCAGGCGCAGGAAGGGACGGTGGTCGGCTTCGGCGCCGGCTCCGTGCACGGCCGCCCATTCGCGGGCCCGCATTCCGGCGTCGTGGCACGAATCGACGAGGAAGCCCCGGATCTCTTCCGCTCGGTTTTCCGGACGCTCCGGGGGTTTGCCCAGCAACGGGAAAATGTTCCAGGCCACCGACAGCAAGCAGTCGGCCACGTCGTCCATCGACTCGACTTCCACCGCGAGGAGTGTTCCGGCCCGCCTCCGGAGACCGGCGGAATGACGCGCGCAAGCGCCAGATCGTGTGTTGAATCGACCCCATCGGGTGATGCCGCCCTCGTCCGGATCTACTGGCCGTCGGGCGACTCTGAACCTTCTGAGTCGTCGATCGTCCGGACGTCCACGATATGCAGACCGGCGACGAGCCCGGACAGTCCTTTGTGGCCTTGAGGACGGAACGCGAGGATCCCGCTGGCGAAGAAGAGCAGGTTCGCCAGCGGCTCGAATCCGCTGTTGACCGCGGAAGCCAAGGTGAGCAACAAGAAGTAGCCGCCGGAACCGGCGAGGAACCGCAGCACCATCCGCCACACGGCGGGTTCGCCTCCGTCCGGCCCGGCGGGGCGCAGCAACACGACCCGCTGTCCGAAGCTGGCGCCGTTGCCCGCCAGGGGAATGACGAAGAGCAGGAGCACGGCCGGCAGCAGAGTGCTGATCAGGGCCGAGACCACGGGGTTCGGTTCGCCGGCCAGCAAGGTCGTCGCGACCCCGACGGTCGTGCCGAGCAGCACCACGGAAAGAAGGTCGACGGCCATCCCGAGCAGCCGACGGCGAGCGGTGACCGGCCGGGGATGCCCCGGCGGTGCGGACGGCGCCTTTCCAGGCATCAGCCGCAACAAGGGGGCGAGGCCGAAGCCGACCGCCGCACCGATCGTGTTCGTCAGCAGGTCATCGACGTCGGCCAACCGGTACGGGCACTCGAACAGGAACCAGACGCCGGTGAGCTGAGTGCACTCGATGAACAGCGAGACCGCGAAACCGAGGACCACGGTACTCACGAAGCTTCGGCGGAAGAGGTGCCGGAGGAACATTCCCAGCGGCACGAACAGCGCGACGTTGAACACCGACTGCTGGACCGCCGGATTGCGGAGGAACGCCCGCAGCCCGGAACCGGTCTGTTCATGGCGGACGTCGGCGATGAATTGAAACGGGCGCAGTTGCAGGTGACTCGCCGCGTGTTCGGCGCACCACGCCGCCGTCGTCCGAGGGACGGGCAGCAACGTGTAGGTCCACAAGGACATGGCGTAGACCAGGAAGGCGAAGACCAGCAGCGTCCGCCACAAGCCGACCTCGCCGCGACGCCGGTAGCTGCCCGCGATGTACGGGACGGCCAGCAAGGCGGCGAGGGCGAAGCCCGCGAACACCGCGATGATCGCGGACACGGTGGGATCACTCACGCGCGGACGCTAACAACGGTCGTCCGGGTGCACCGGCGGAGTCACCTGGCCGGGTGACGCAGGCAGTCGGCGCCAGCACACGCTGGCGCGCCAGGGCGGCGATGGCGAAGGTCAGGTGGACGACGACCCAGTTGCGATCTTCGCGGTGGACACGTTGCAGGAGATCGAGGGTGGCGTCGCCAGGACTGCGGCCTTGACGGCAGGCGTCGATGAAAGCCTGGGTCAGTTCGTCGATGTTTCCCCGGAACTCCGCGAAGGCATCGCCAGGGGTGGTGTCAAAGCAAAGATCCACGGTCACGTCACTCAGCGTTTCATGACGCGACTCAAAGTTACCAATCGGCGAGCGGGGAATCACTCACGTGAGGTAGTCCCACGCCTCGCATGTGCTCTGCGTCACTCGATTTACGCGGAGGCGAGCCTGCTGAGGACCGCGCGTTCGCTCCGCACGGTCGTCTTGACCCGGCGGGCGACCGGGAAGCGCTGGTCGAGATCGAGCAGCAGCGGGGTCACCGCCATCAGCGCCAGAAGAGCGAGCCCTGCGTAAGCACCCACGGTCGCGATGATCGACATTTCGGCCTCCTCGATTCCTGCGCCGCTTTCTTGCGGCCTGGAACCAGAATCGCCGATCACCGGGGTCCGGCGGATCGGTCATCCGGCGGGTACACCTCGACCGGTCGGCCTTTTCGGCACCGTCCGTTCGGCCGACCCCGGCCGGGTCGTTCAGTCTCCGGACGCGGCCGGGCGCTTGCCCGCGGGACGGCGGTGCAGCAGATCGAACCGGGACCACATGGCCTCGGCCGCTTCGATGGATTCGCTGGTACGAGCGGGATCGACGGCGGCGAGCTGGGCGACGATGGCCTGCACCAGAGCCATCCCGGCGGTCAGCGACGGGAAGAAGGTCACGCCTTCGGCCGGCACCATCAGCACCTGTTCGACCGCGCTCGCCAGCGCGGGACTGGCCGCGTCCGTGATCGCGAACGCGCGCGCCCCCCTGGCCTTGGCCTCGTTCGCGGCGAGCACGGTGCTTTCGTACAGCCGCCAGAAACTGATCGCGATGAGCACGTCGTCGGCCGTGAGTTTCGCGGTGGCGTTGGCGAGTTCGGCGTCACCGGCCGTCACCGCGTGGACGTCGTATCCGGCGAGCCGGGCGTTGTGCGCGAAGGCGATCCCGACGGCCGCGTAGCTACCGTCGGCGATCACCAGGGTGCGTCGCGCGGAAGCGACGGCGTGGGCGACGTTGCGGATCTCGTCCTCGGCGAACCGCCGGTTGAGCAGAGCGAGACTGTCCAGATCGCGGCGCAGCGACGCCGAGCCCGGCGAGTCGACGTCGCGGTGTTCCTCGGCGACCTGGGGCGCGCTCAGCGAGGACATGTACCGCGCCCGCAGTTCCTGTTGCAGCGCGGGCCATCCGGCGAAACCCAGCGCCTGCGCGGTGCGGGTGACGGTGGCGATGTTGACCCCGGCCAGCTGCGCGAGCTCGGCCGTCGAACCGAACGAAGCCCGGCGCGGCTGGGAGACCAGCACCTCGAGCACGGCGGCCGACTTCGGACGCAGCCCTCGCTCCGGCGTCCGATCCCGAAGCCACGCCTCGAAACCGTCGTCGATCCCCGTCTCTGCCACGCACACCCTCCCTCGATCGCGCCACGGTAACGCATCGTGCCCACGAGACCACTTGCAACAAGTATTGCAGTTTTCTTAAAACGCAGTATACGTTGTCCGCACTCCTCGTCGCCCTGATCCACGGAAGGCGTTCCCCATGACGCTGCTGGCACGACTGGACCGGCTCCCCCTGAGCCGTCCCCACTACTTTCTGCTGCTCATCGGCGGTCTCGGTTACACCTTCGACGGGATGGACTCCGCGGTCGTCGCGTTCCTCCTGCCCAGCGCGAAAGCGGTCTGGGGATTGGACAACGGGCAGCTCGGGCTGATCGGCTCGGCGACGCCGTTCGGCTTCCTGTTCGGCGCGATCGCCGCGGGCCTGCTGGGCGACCGCATCGGGCGCAAGAAGGTCATGATGTACGCGCTGGCCTTCTACGCGGTGTTCTCGGTGATCGCGGCCTTCTCCCCGAACTACGAGGTCTTCCTGGGCGCGCGGGTGCTGGCCGGAGCGGGCGCGGGCGCCGAAAGCGCCATCATCGCGCCGTTCCTGTCCGAGTTCGTCCCCGCCAAACGCCGCGGCTGGTTCGTCGGCGCGCTCGCCGGGTTCTTCTCGTTCGGCTTCGTCGCCGCCGCGCTGATCGGGCGGTTCGTCGTCCCGACCGTGCCGGAAGGCTGGCGGGTCGCCCAGCTGATCACCGCGCTGCCGATCGTCATGTTGCTGTGGTGGCGCCGTTCACTGCCGGAGTCGCCTCGTTTCCTGGTCGCGAACAACCGCCATGACGAAGCCGAGAAGATCGTCGCGAAGCTCGAACGAGACGTCGAAAAGGCCACAGGACGACCACTTCCCCCCGTGCCCGCCACCGATGCCCAGCCCGCGACGGAAACCCCGAAGGTCAACCTCGTCAGCGCGCTGAAGTTCCTGTGGAGCCCCGCGATGGCGCGCCGGACGGCGGTGATCTGGACCGTCTGGTTCGTGATCACGTTCTCCTACTACGGTTTCTTCTCCTGGATCCCGACGCTGCTCGTCGAGCGGGGCATCACGGTGACCAAGAGCTTCGAATTCTCGATCATCATCTACCTCGCCCAGATTCCCGGGTACTTCTCCGCCGCGTGGCTCTCGGAGCGGCTCGACCGCAAGCACACCATCGCCCTCTACCTGTCGGGGTCGGCGGTCAGCGCGTTCTGGCTGAGCCAGATGGACGCGCCGTGGTCGATCACGCTGGCCGGGGCGGTGCTGTCGTTCTTCCTCAACGGCACCTACGCCGGCGTGTACTCCTACACCCCCGAGGTGTTCCCGACCTGGATCCGCGCCAGCGGGACCGGGCTGTCCAGCGCGTTCGGCAGGGTGGGCAGCATCCTGGCGCCGACGATCATCGGTCTTTCCGCGGCGAGCCTCGGCTTCGGCGGCGTCTTCGGCATGACCACCGCGGTTCTGGCGATCGGAGTGGTGGTCGTGGTCGTGTTCGGCCTGTCCACCGCCGGCCGATCCCTGGAAGAGCTCACCGAGCACGGCGCCCCCGTGACGACCGCGAAGGAGATGACGAAGTGACCGTTTCACTGTCCACTGTGGAGGACAAGACCCGCGCCACGATCGGCGTGCGACTGTTCACCGTGCTGGCCTGGGTGCCCGAAAGGCAGGCCTTGCGGCGGGTGCACAGCAGCCATCCGCGGGAGTATCCGGTGGGCGGCGAGAAGACCGTCGAGGTCGCGGCGGGCTGGCTGGCCCGGTGCATCACCGCGCAGGAGCCCTACCTCGGGCCGGACAGCGCGGCGGTGCGGGAGATCTTCGCCGACCACGAACTGATCGCCGGGCTCGGTTGCGGCGCGGTGATCAACGTGCCGGTGGTGGCCGACGGCCGGACGCTCGGCGTCCTCAACATCCTGGACGCGGAAGGCAGCTACGACGACGATTCCGTCGAGGCCGCCCGGAATCTGGCACCGTTGGCCGTCCCGGCCCTGCTTGACCTCATGAAGGAGACCGAGAACCGGTGAACGGATCCCTGCTGCTGCGCAACGCTCGTCTGCTCGACCCGCTCACGGGTGAGTACACCGAGGGAGACCTGCGGTGCGAAAACGGCCGTATCGTCGAAACCGGGCCGGGTCTCACCGCCGCCGACGTGCGGACCGAGGACCTGCGGGGCGCCGTCGTCCTGCCCGGCCTGGTCGACGCCCACGTGCACGTGACGGCGTCGACCGCGGATCTGGGGTCGCTCCCCTCGTCGTCACCGTCCTATGTGGCCGCGCACGCCGCCCGGACCATGAGCAGCATGCTGGACCGCGGCTTCACCACGGTCCGCGACGCCTCAGGCGCCGACTACGGCCTCGCCGACGCCCAGGCCGAAGGGCTGTTCCGCGGCCCGCGGCTGCTGTTCTGCGGACGCGCGCTGAGCCAGACGGGCGGGCACGGCGACAGCCGGACCCGTGGTGCCAACGCCCGTGACGATCATCCGTGCTGCGCGGGACTCGGGCGCGTGGCCGACGGCGTGGACGGGGTCCGCGCGGCGGCACGCGACGAACTCCGCAAGGGGGCCCACCACATCAAGGTGATGGCCTCGGGCGGCGTCGCCTCCCCCACCGACCGCATCGACTCGACGCAGTACTCCGCCGATGAACTCCGCGCGATCGTCGAGGAGGCGGAAGCGGCGAACCGTTACGTCGCCGCGCACGCGTACACCGCCCGTGCGGTGAACCGCGCGCTGGAACTGGGTGTCCGGTCCATCGAGCACGGCAACCTGCTCGACGACCTCAGCGTCGACTTGTTCCGCCGCCACGACGCCTACCTCGTGCCCACTTTGGTGACCTACTGGGCGCTGAAAGAAGAGGGACGTGAGCACGGCCTGCCGGAGTCGAGCTGGCGGAAGGTCGACGACGTCCTCGGCGCGGGTATGGCCGCGCTGGACCGCGCCGCCCGCGGTGGGGTGAAGCTGGTCTATGGCAGCGACCTTCTCGGCGGTATGCACCGGCACCAGAACCACGAGTTCCGGCTGCGCGGCGAGGTCCAGCCCGCGCTCGACGTCCTCCGGTCGGCGACGTCGACCGCGGCGGACCTGCTGAACCTGACCGGAGAGATCGGCACGCTGGCGCCGGGCGCGCACGCCGACCTGCTCGTCGTCGACCGGGATCCGCTGGAGGACATCGGCGTTCTGGCCGAGCCGAAGCACTTCCGGCACATCGTGCAGGGCGGCACCGTCCTCTAGAACTCGCGCCATTAGTCCTCTACTTGCGATGGTTGCGTGCGCAAGTACCGCGACTAGAGGACTAATGGCGGCTTTCTAGAGGACGAACCCCGCGGGGAACGGATCGTCCGGGTCGAGCAGATAGGTGGCGTTGCCGGTGATCCAGGCCCGCCCGGAGAACTCCGGCACCACGGCGGGAACACCGCCGACGGTGGTCTCGGCGACCAGTTCACCGGTGAAGGTGGTGCCGATGAACGAACTGTTCCGGAACGGTGTGTGCAACGGCAGCTCACCGCGGGCGTGCAGCTGCGCCATCCGGGCCGAAGTGCCGGTGCCGCAGGGCGACCGGTCGAACCAGCCCGGGTGGATGACCATGGCGTTCCGCGACACGCGGGCGTCCGACCCCGGGGCGAGGAACTGGACGTGCTTGCATCCGCCGATCAGCGGATCGGCCGGATGCTTCGGCGGACGCTGCTCGTTGATCGCCGCCATGATGTCCAGCCCTGCCGCCAGGATCCGGTCCTTCTCGGCTCGTTCGAACGGGATGTCCACTTGGGACAGTTCGAGAATGGCGTAGAAGTTGCCGCCATAGGCCAGGTCGTAGCGCACCCCACCGAGGCCGGGTACCTCGACTTCGGCATCCCGCTCGGCGAGGAACGACGCGACGTTGCGGAGCTTGACCCGTTCGGCGCGGCCGTCCCGGACGTCGACTTCGGCGTGCACGAGCCCGGCCGGGGTGTCCAGGCGCACCACGGTCTTCGGCTCGGTGACCTCGACCATGCCGGTCTCCACCAGCACCGTCGCCACGCCGATCGTGCCGTGCCCGCACATCGGCAGGCACCCGGACACCTCGATGTACACCACGCCCCAGTCGGCGTCCGGACGGCACGGCGGCTGCAGGATCGCCCCGCTCATCGCGGAATGGCCGCGCGGCTCGTCCATCAGGAAATGCCGCAGATGGTCCAGGTGCTCCATGAAGTACCGGCGGCGCTCGGCCATGGTGTCGCCCGGAATGGCACCGATCCCGCCGGTCACCACCCGGGTCGGCATGCCTTCGGTGTGCGAGTCGACGGCGGTGATCGACCGGTTGGAGCGCATCTACTCGATCCCCAGTGAAGCCAGCGCGCGGCCCATGTCGGCGCGGACCTGCTCGCGGTGCTCGTCCGTCAGCGGTCCCCGCGGCGGACGGCACGGCCCGCCGTAGCGGCCGACGAGATCCATCCCGAGCTTGATGGCCTGGACGAACTCGACGCGCGAGTCCCAGCGGAACGCCGCCACCAGGGGCTCGTACAGTGCCCTGGCCTCCGCGAGCCTGCCGGACGTCGCCAGTTCGAACAGGCGCACGGATTCGGCCGGGAACACGTTGGGGAAGCCCGCGAACCAGCCTGTCGCGCCCATCAGCAGGCTTTCCAGCACGACGTCGTCGGCGCCGCTGATCACGTCGAGGCCCGGGGCGCTCTCACGGATCTCCAGCACCCGGCGGACGTCACCGGAGAACTCCTTGACCGCCACCACGTTGTCGATCTGCGCGATCTCGGCCAGCAGCGCCGGGGTGAGATCGACCTTGGTGTCGATGGGGTTGTTGTAGACCATCACCGGCAGCCCGACCGAGGCCACGGCCTCGAAGTGGGCGAGCACCTCGCCGCGGTTGGCGCGATACATCGTCGGCGGCAGGCAGAGCAGGCCGTCCGCGCCGTCCTCGGCCGCCATCTCCGCCCAGTGTTTCGCCTGGTGCGAACCGGGTCCGTGCACTCCGACGACGACGATCCCGTCCTTGCCGACGGTCTCGATCGCGGTGCGCGCGGCGCGGCGGCGCTCGTCGTCGGTGAGCGAGGAGTACTCGCCGAGGGAGCCGTTGGGCCCGACGCCCCGGCAGCCGTTGTCGATCAGCCAGCGGCAGTGCGCGGCGTAGGCGTCGTAGTCCACGGCCAGGCCGGCGGGTGCCGACTCGTCCGGCCGGTACGGCAGTGCGGTCGCGACGACGACGCCACCGAGATCGGGGGTGCTCATGCAGGTGTCTCCTTCGGTTCGGTTCTCGCCGGGGTGGCGAGCTCGCCCAGCCGGATCGGCTGGGCGATCGGGCGGTGGTGCCGTTCGACGCCACCGAGGAGTTCGCTGACGGTCGGGCCGCAGATCCGGCCCTGGCAAGGGCCGAGCCCGGCGCGGGTGCCGAGTTTCAGCGCGTGCGAACCCGGGCGGGCCGGATCATCGGCCGCGCGGGTGAGTTCGCCGTAGGTGGTTTCCTCGCAGCGGCAGACGATCGTGTCGTCGCGCAGCCAGGTGGGCCAGGCTTCGCCGATCGGATGAGCGGTGGCGAGCCGTTCGGCGAAGGTCCGGGCCCGATCACGTGCGCGGAGCAGAGAGCGGTCCGGATTCCCGCCCGCGGCAACGCATCCGGCCACCGCGCCCTCGGCGGCGGCGGTGATCGCGCCGCCGATCCCGGTGATCTCGCCGGCGGCCAGGACACCGTCCACTGTGGTGCGTTGCTCGCCGTCGACCCGGACGAAACCGTCGTCGAGGACGCAGCCCGCGGCGACGGCCAGTTCGGGTTGCGGGACGAAACCGTGCCCGACGCAGACCGCGTCGACCTCGTAGGTCCGCTCGGTACCGGAAATGACCGACCAGTCCGGCCGCACCTTGGCGGTGACGACCTCGCGCACGCTGTCGGCACCGCGCGCCTCGATGACGGCCCGGCCGAGCCGGTACGGGACACGGTGGCGGGCCAACGTGACGGCGTAGCGGGCCAGTTCGCCCGCCTTGCCCGCGTGGGCGGCCAGCCGCCACGGCCGGGCCGACCATCCTTTTCGGACTGTCCTCAAGGGATTCGCTTCCAGTACGGCGACCACCTCGGCGCCCGCACCCAGCAACGATTCCGCGACCGGTAACAGGAACGGACCGGCCCCGGCGACGAGCACGCGCCTTCCGATCGCGACCCGCTCCCCCTTGGCCAGCGCCTGCGCCGCACCCGCCGTGTACACCCCGGGCAGTTCCCAGCCGGGAAACGGCAGCGTCCGGTCGTGCGCTCCGGTCGCCAGGAGCAGCGCGTCCGGTTCGAGCGTGAGCCGCTCTCGTCCGCTGCCGTCGACCTGTCCTCGCAGCAGGTGCAGGCGAGGGTTCCCGCTTTCGGTGCGATCCAAGGCCCAGACGGTCGTGCCGGGCCACCACCGGCAACGCGGATGCGCCAGCACGCGACGGCGCCTGTCGAACTCGGCCCAGCCGTGCTGGACGCGGTCCGGATGCCGCGCCGCGTAAGCCTCCGGCAGCATCCGGTGGTACTGCCCGCCGGGAGCGTCCGCCTGGTCCAGCACGGTGACGCGGGCACCCGCTCGCAACGCCTGCTCGGCCGCCGCGAGCCCGGCGGGCCCCGCGCCGACGATCACCACGTGTTCGCTCATGCGCCCTCCTCCCGGGACTGCGTACGGATTTCGTCGCCGTCGGCCGCGGGACGGCGGCACGCACGGACGTCGGGTACGTCGTTGACGGTGAGCAGGCAGTCGAAACACGCGCCGATACCGCAGAAGACGCCGCGGGGCGCACCGGAACGCGTGGTACGCCAAGAAGACCGTCCGGCGGCGAGTAGCACGCCCGCCACGCTCTGGCCCGCGATCCCGGACAGCGATTCGCCGTCGACGGTGATCCGGATCGGCCGGTCGGTGCGGCCCACCGGGTCCCGGTCGCGGGGCAGCAGCCGCCCGCTCACGCGGCCACCCCGGCCAGTACCGCCGGACGGGCAGGAGTGAACTCTTCGACCGGCATCGCGGGCGTGGTGCCGGTCAGCAGTTCGCGCAGCAGCTGGGCGGTGCCCACGCTCAAGCCGATACCGGCGCCCTCGTGTCCGGTGGCGTGCCACAGGTTCTCCAGCCGCGGATCCTCACCGAGCACCGGGAGGTGATCGTCCACATAGGGCCGGAAGCCGCCGTAGGCCCGCATGATCGCGGCGTCGGCGAGCGCCGGGAACAACCGGACCGCCTTGACCGCGATGGCGCTCAGCACGTCGGGGCGGATCGAGTCGTCGAACTCCACCCGGCGGCGGGAGGAGCCGATCAGCACGGTTCCACCCCAGGTCGACTCGACGACGGCGGAAGTCTGCAGGTCACCCGAATCGGCACCGACGGCGCCGACGTAATCGGCGTCGTAGACCTTGTGCCGGACGACGCCGGGCATCGGGGTGGTCACCAGTACCTCGCCCCGGCGGGGCCGGACCGCGATCTTGGCACCGAGGCGCCCGGAGACCTGCCCGGCCCACGGACCCGCGGCGTTGATGACGACGTCGGCGTCGATCACCTCGCCGGGTACGCGGACGCCGGTGATCCGGCCACTGTGGACGACCGCGCCGACGACCTCGGTGTCGGCGCACAGGCGAGCGCCGTGGCGCAGCGCGGAACCCAGCAGCGCCAGCGCCGCTCCGGCAGGCTGCACCTGCGCGTCTTCGGGGTAGCGGAAGGCGGCCGTCACCTCGCGGGTCAGCGCGGGCTCGGCGGTCGCGAGTTCCTTGAGCGACAACGGTTCCGCGCGGACTCCGGCACCGGTCTGCCGCTCGGCGAACGCGGTGAGCGCGCGGGCGCCGTCTTCGGTCGTGGCGACCACGATGCCGCCCTTGGGGTCGTACTCGATCGCCGACGCGGCGCGCGCGTCCTCGTCCGCGATCTCCGCGACCACTCGCGGCCACAGCCGCACCGAAAGGCGGGCGAGTTCGAGTTCGGCGCCCGGCCCTTTGTCCGAGACGAGGACGTTGCCCTCACCGTGCGAGGTGGTTCCCCCGGCGGGACGGCCACGGTCCACGACCACGACGTCGAAGCCGGCTCGGCTCAGCTCCCGGGCGCACGCGGCGCCGATGATGCCTGCGCCGAGTACGACCACGCGCGTTCGGTTCATCGGCCCTCCAGCGTTCGGTAAAGCGAACGATCGGAGGGTAGATTCCCTCCACGAAGGGTGTCAATACCTAGCGCGCTGTCAGCCCTTCAGGACGGGATGCGGTCTGCCGTCGAGCCGCTCGTCCGCGCGATACTGCAGCAGCAGGACGGAGTGCACCGGCGCGTCGATCGCGGTGTAGCAATGCGATTCCCGCGCATCGAAGGCCACATAGTCACCGGGGCCGACATCGACGGTCCGGCCCGCCACCTCGACTCGCAGCGACCCGGTCTGCACGATGGTGTGCTCGACGCCGACATGCCCCTGCGAACGCTGCGGCGCGTCACCGCGGACGACCTGGTCGTACACCTCGAAGACGCCGTCACCGGTCTCGATCCGGCGCAGGGGGCGCAGGTCGACGCCTTCGCCGCGGAGGACCTCGACGTCGGCGCCGCGCACCACGGTGAGCGCGCCGCCCGCCCGGTGATCGAGCAGGTCGGAGATGGCCACCTCCAGCACCCGGGACAGGCTGAACACGGTCTCGATGGTCGGATTGCCGCCGCCCGACTCCAGTTGCGACAGCGTGGCCTTGCCGATGCCCGAGCGGCGGGACAGCTCCGACAGCGAAATCCCCCTCGCCGCCCTGGCCGCGCGCAGGTTGACCGCCAGCATGTCCCGGATCGAGGGCGTCTCGTCCTCCACCGTTTCTCCCCTGTCGTTCGTCAAACCGTACGATCGGTGGGCGAATCGTTCGCTTTGCCGATCAAGTTCGCGGACATCATGACACGCCTCTTCCCGGGGAGGGCATAGCCGCGGCCGATGGGGCGACGCGATGGTGAGCGGTCCGCGCCGCGATGAAACTCCTTCACCAACCGGTCTTCCTCGGCAACACGATGCCCGATTCGAAGCACCTCGTGCTCCACGAAGCCGGGCACTGGCTGCAGTGGCAGCTCTACGGGCGTGACTTTCCCGAGGTCGACCGCTGCAACCCGCACTACGTCGAGAAGAGCAGCTCCGAATCGTGCGCGTGGACCGAGGGCTTCGCCGACGCCGTCGCCGCCTATGCCCTCGGCGATTACCGCTACGTGTACGAGGACCTGTGGGCGGCTCGCGGTCCGGACGGCGGGAACTGGAACCGCACGATCGCGCTGATGACCCGGGACTTCAGCCAGGACTTCCGCGAGTACTTCACCGAGGACCGGCCCGCCGCGGGCCTGTCCACCGCCGGTGCGGCCGAGCGGATCCTCACCGAGCACACGACTTCCTACTGAAGCGGACCACCGGAGGGCCGGGCCTGACCCGGCCCTCCGGTGGTTCACCCCCTGGCCACCCGGACCCAGGCGGTGACCTCGTCGGCGGTCGACGGGAACGCGGCGGACAGCAGATCGTGTCCCGCCCCGGTCACCACGACGTTGTCCTCGATCCGGATGCCGAGGCCGCGCAGTTCCGGAGGCACGGTGGTGTCGCCCGCGTGGAAGTAGAGACCGGGCTCCACGGCCAGAGCCATGCCCTCGACCAGGCTGCCCTCCCGGTAGGTGGAGGGGTGCGCGGCCGCGCAGTCGTGCACGTCCAGGCCGAGGAAATGGCCGGTCCCGCAGACGATGTACCGCCGATGCTGCTGGCCGTCCGGCGACAGCGCTTCGTCCACCGACACCGGAAGCAGGCCCCAGTCGTGCAAGCCCGTCGCGAGCACCCGCAACGCCGTCGCCTGGAACGCGCCGTAGTCCTGGCCGGGCCGGACCTCGGCCAGCGCCGCGACGTGCGCCTTGTGCACCAGGTCGTAGACGTCGCGCTGTGCCTTGGTGAACTCCCCGCCGACCGGGAAGGTGCGGGTGATGTCGGCCGTGTACAGGGAATCCAGCTCGACGCCGGCGTCGAGCAGCAGCAGGCTGTCTTCGGTCACCGGACCGTCGCAACGCGTCCAGTGCAGGATCGGCGCGTGCGGCCCGGCCGCGACGATGGAGGTGTACCCCGGGCCGGTGCCCTCGGTGCGGGCCCGCCGGTCGAAAGTACCCTGCAACCAGCGTTCCCCACCGCCGCGCACCGCCTCCGGCAACGCGGCCAGCACGTCGGCGAACCCGCGTGCGGTGGCGTCGACGGCGGCGCGCAACTGGCCGATCTCCCAGTCGTCCTTGATCCGGCGCAGTTCCGCGAGGACCGTCCGCAGCCGTTCACTGTGGCCGTGACCGAACGCGTCGAGCACGGGGTCGACACCGGCACCGACCAGCACGCCGGGGTTCCGGCCGCGCAGCCCGTGCGGCAGGTCTTCGAGCGGACGGCAGTCGATGCCGAACGCGTCCGCGTAGGACGCCGGCCCCGCGGCGGACCCGACCCACAACGGGCTGGTGTCCGCGTCGCCCACGAAGTCGGGCTCGTCCGGCGCGGCCGGGCGCGGGACGTAGAGGGTGGCGTGGTGGCCGTCGCCCGCCGGGGTCAGCACGAGGATCGCGCCTTCCCGCTGGCAGCCGGTGAGCCACACGAAGTCGCTGTCCGCCCGGAAGCCGTGGAAGGTGTCGTTGGACCGCACCACGGCGCGGCCCGCCGCGAGCGCGATCCGCTGTCCGGGCAGTTCCGCGGACAGCCTGCCGCGATGGGCGGCGGCGGCCTCGGCGGTACCCGGTGGTACCTCCACCACGTCGTCGGCGGGCTCCCAGCCCTCGCGGATCCAGTTCCGGAATCCCTTGGCGGCCAAAAGCGCGCGCAGATCCGGCCGGGTTCGATCGCCGGTCATCGGCTCCCCTTTCACGTTGTCGAAGTCCTAGGCGCACCCTCACACCGCGAAGGTCCCGGTCGTAATGACCGGCGGCGATAGACTCCGCCTATGGCCCTGGAGATCCGGCACCTGCGGGCGATCTGCGCCATCGCCGAAGCGGGCAGCCTCTCGCAGGCCGCCGCCGCGCTGGGCATGTCGCAGCCCTCACTGACGTCGTTGCTGCAGCGGCTCGAACGGCAGATCGGCGCGCCGCTGTTCGTCCGCAGCCACACCGGCGTGACCCCGACCCCGGTCGGCGAGCAGACGCTGCGGCGGGCACTGACACTGCTCGTCGAGTTCGACCGCTTCGAAAGCGACCTGCTCGGCGCGATCGGCGACGGCCCGCTCCGGCTCGGTTCGTCCCAAATGGACTGTCTGCCCACCTTCGTCGAACGGCTGGACGACGCCTTGCCGGGCCTCGACGTGACCGTCCATGTGGAACCGTCCAGTTCGGTGCTGGCGCAGGCCTTGGCCCGCGCGACACTCGACATCGCCGTCATCGCGATGTCGGACGACCAGGAGGTGCCGCTGGCGAAGCACCTGGGGCACCGGGTGCTGTTCTCGTGGCTGCCCGTCTTCGTCGGGCTTCCCGCCCGGCACCGGCTCGCGGACTCCTTCGAGGTCGACCTGGCCGAGCTGGCGGACGAGGCCTGGATCGGCCCGCCCGGCCCCGAAGACGGCTCGCTCACGTCGCTGCGCGCGGCGACGCATCGCGCCGGCTTCACCCCGCGGATCCGCTTCGAGTGCCCCAACGGCGGCGGGCGGCACCTGATCGCCGCGGGGCAGGCGGTGCAGCTGGTGGAGCCGACCGCGCCCGAATTGCCCGGCATGGTCGTCCGGCCGCTGAAGGACGACCCCATGCGGATGCGGCTCGTGCTGGCGTGGCGCAAGGAGCGGCTGACGTGGGATCAGACGGAGAACGTCTACCGGGCGGTGATGACGTCGTACACGCGGCACGCGATGGCGTCGACACCGTTCCGGACCTGGTGGGAGCGGCGACGGGATTCGCGGTCGCCGGACGGGTTGATCGACTTCTTCCGGACGGCCGGCGCCTGACCCCCTGATCAGCCTTCCGGAGCGAGCCAAGCGATCTGGAGAAGCCCCTCACCGCCGCGGCCGGACCTGGTGGCCCGTCCCGGGAGCAGACCCGCTGGGGCGACGTCGCCGACGAGAGAGCCTTCGGCGGGATCGCCGTTCCCGACGAGCCCGGGTGTCCCCAGGGAGCGGAGCGCGTCGAGTACCTGGTCCCCGTTCGTACCACCCGCTCCCTTGGTGTCGCGCGCGACGACCAGGTGCAGCCCCACATCCTTGGCCAACGGCAGGAACTCTCGCAGCGGATCGAGCGGGTTGGTCCCGCGATGACGGAGAATCTGGTAGTCGTCGATGACGACGTACACCTCCGGCCCTGTCCACCAGCTGCGATCTCTCAGCTGCTCCAGGGAAACGTCCTTGCCCGGAAGCCGTTTGCGCAGCGAACTCTCCACGTCGGCCATGACCGCCACCAGCTGCTCTGACGAGACGACATAGCTGAGCAAGTGCGGGGTATCGCTCAGTTCGAGCATCGTGCGCTTGAAGTCGACGAGAATGATCGCCGCTTCCTTCGGCGTGTGGCGATCGGTGATGCCGCGGACGACGGCACGCAAGAGATTCGTCTTGCCGGACCCGGCACCCAGAAACGCCATGAAATGGGAATCGGCCGAGAAGTCCAGGCTCACGGGCTGGTGCTCTTCAGCGTCCAATCCGACCGGAATCCGTTCAGTCCCGGCCTCCACGAGATCCCGGTACGGCAGCTCCAGCGGCAGAGACCGCATTTTGGTGCGCGCCGCGACGGGCAGCTGTTCGAAGGGCACCCCCTCCGGCTCTTTGCCGGTGTCGAAGACGGACGACGCGAACCGGCACTGCGCGGCGAACACGGCGTACTCGAATCGGGGTCCTTCCGCGAACCTCGCCGACTCGAAGAGCGCGGCACCGGTGAACACCGTGGAATCGAACACCGCCGCCGCGCCGAACGAGGCTCGCGAAAAGTCGGAGGCGCCGCCGAACGTCGCCGATGCGAAGCTCGCGTCGCCGACGCACGTCATGCCCGCGAACCGCGCCTCACCGGTGAAGGTGGTGGTGGCGAACGTGGCCGATCGGACCCGGCAGTCGCGCAGGTCGAAATCGAGCAGGCTGGCCCCGGAAAGGTCGATGTCCGTGTCGGGCCAGTACTTCCCGTCCGCGGTGTCGGGCCGCAGGTGCGCCGCGAGGATCGCCTGCGCCGCCCGGCGAACCCGGCGTTCCTGTTCGCGAGTGCGGTCCGCCGCCAGGTCGTCCGTCAGTCCGGTGAACATCCGCAGGTAGGCGCACACCACGTTGACGATGGTCTGGCGCTGGTCGGTGTTTCCCTGTCCCAGCCGTTCCAGCGCGTACAAACCACCCAGCTGCACCGGAGGCTTGTCCGAGCCGAGTTGCTCGACCGCTTTCGTGTAAGACTCGGTGACGCGGCGTTCGGTGGCGTCCTGCTTCGCATCATCGGCGACCCGTTCCTGGAGGACGTGCGTCCTGGCGACGGCCTCTTGGTCGAGTTCCTTCTGTTTCAACGCGATTTCCGCGCTGCGTTGCCGCCGGGCGGCGAGAAGCAGGGCCGCCGCGCCGCCCGTGCCGACGATGATGGTCCCGGCGGTCTTGATCGCTTCGAGCTGGTTCCGCTGCTGGGCGTCTCCCTTGCCGTACGCGAACAGCAGCCAGACAGCGACGCCGATGCCGACGAGCACGATCACCGCCGCGGCGGCCCAGATCGCTTTCGGCGACAACACCGTGTAACGCACCGTGTCACGTTCGGCGCGCAGCACCGGACGCTCCCCCTTGCTCCCCATGCCGCCCGCACGCCCCCGTCGATGTCGATCCGATCGAGGGGCCAGTATCGCAGCCGCGAAGTGGAAGACACATCTCCACTTCGCGGTTAGGCTCGTTCTCAAGACGACGAGGAGATCACCGTGGGCTTTTCAGGACCGCTCCCCCAGGCCGCCGTCAAGCGGGTCAACGCCTGCGTCGGCAAGGCCCGGCAGTCTCCGCGCTGGGGACATCTGGTCCGGCGGCGGCTCACCGTCGTGACCTACACCGGACGGCGCTCCGGCCGCACGTTCAGCATTCCCGTCGCTTACCGGCGCACGGGCGACGTCGTGACCATCGGCGTTCAGATGCCCGACGCGAAGTCGTGGTGGCGCAACTTCTCCGGCGACGGCGGGCCGATCAGCCTCGAGGTGGACGACGTCGAGCGCTCCGGTCATGCCGTGGCCCGGCGGGACGAGAAGGGCCGCGTCACGGTCACCGTGCACCTGACCTGACACCTGTGGGTGGCCACAACCAGAGGACTAAACGCGGACGACCTCCGCCATCCCAGGCCGCGGTTACGCGTGACCGCAGGGACGGCACGCGTGTCCAGACAGACGGACGGCGAGCGTGTCCCGACGGACGGCACGAGGCTGAATCCGGCCGCGGGGTGTGTCGTCCATCCAGTCACACGCGTCGTCCGTCCCATCACGCGAAACCGCCACCTGCCGACAGGAACCACACAGACTCGTGAGTGATTTGGGTCGTTCTAACGACCCGAATCACTCACGAGTCCCGATCCACCGGATGAGCCGTGATCTCGCCTGACAGCCTTCGGCCCGGCGTCAGGAAACCACCGCTTTCGAACACGCTGTAACCCCATCCGGGGTCGCCGCGATGGAACCCCGGTACCGGGAAACGGAGGCGGGAGATGATGACGCAACGGCTGTGGCTGGGACTGGCGGTCGTCTACACCTGCACCGCCGCGATCCAGCTCTACCTCACCGCCAGCACCGGCGCCGTCTGGGCCGGGACCCTCACCGCGATCGGCTTCCTGGCGGCACTTCTCTGCGTCTTCGCCGCCTGGAAGGCTTCCAAGCGGCGAAGGGACGAGGTCAGCGAGATCGATTCGCACGGATCGTAGGATCCGCGGGTCCGGGATACGGAGCGGCCCACGGCTCGTTCTCGAGGAGCACACCGTTGGCGACGTAGGCGATCGTCCGGTACCAGCCCGCGAGAACGAGGAACTCCAGGAGCTGTCCGGTCGAGTAGTGCTCGGCGAGTTCGGCCCAGCCTTGGCCGGAAAGTGTTGCCGTGTCGTGCAGTTCGTCGACGGCGTGGATCAGCGCGCGCTGCCTCGCCGACCAAGCCGGATGAGCGGAGTCGCCGGTCACGGTCGCTTCGAGCTGTTCCCGCGTCAACCCGACGAGGGGACCGAACGCCTCGGCGTGGACGCCCCATTCGTAGCGGCAGCCGCACCGCGCGGTCACCCGGGCGATGACGATTTCCCGGTCGAGCGCGGGCAGTTCGCCGTGTGCCAGCAAACCCGCGCCCAGGACCCGCATCCGTGAGGCCAGTTCCGGATGGTGGTGCAAGACCCGGAACAGAGCGAGCGGTTCGTGCGCGACACCGGGCGGCATCCACTTGTGGAGCGCCTTTTCGACGTCGGCGTCGTACGGCGGGGCGAGCGGTGCGATACGAGACATGGCCACCTCAATCAGAACCATTCGAGTGCTTCTTTTTTCGAACCACGTGTCTGGTGGCTACCATGCTGCTTCGAAACCAGAAGCGCAAGGGGTGTCATGCCAGACGAACCGATCCCGCTCCCCGGGCTGCCCGTCCGCGGCTCCGAAACCGGCCGCCCCCTCATGGCCGCCCTCGACCTGCTCGGCCGCCGGTGGACGCTGCGGGTGATCTGGGAGCTACGCCAGGGGCAGGTCGGCTTCCGCGAACTCCAGCGGCGCTGCGAGCGCATGTCGTCGAGCGTGCTCGCCACCCGGCTCGGCGAACTCACCGAGGCCCGGATCGTCGAGACCGGCCAAGACGGCTACCGCCTCACCCCGCTCGGTGAACAACTCCTCCAGGCGTTGCACCCCTTGGAAAAGTGGGGGTTCACGTGGCAGCAGGCACTGCGCGAATGACGCCGCTGGCGTATCGTTACCCCCACGTGAGGTTGAGACCTGCAGCCCCGCGCGAACGACCCGCATGTCCGCGGCCCAGATTTTTCCTTCGGGCGACGCGGCGGCGAGTTCACTTGCGCAGCGCAGTGCAGGCTTACCCGTTGTCCGTCTCGTCCCCGGCTTTCCGGGAGACAGAACAATGAACGACCAACCCGTGGTTTCCGCCGCCGTGCCGCGGCCCAGGTTGCCCGCCGACGCTCTGCTCCAGGTGCGCCGGACCCGCTGGAGTGAAGACCTGCTCGTGGTGTCCGCGGCAGGCGAAATCGATCTCGCCACGGCCGGTCACCTGGAAAGAGCGCTCTGGGACGACCTCCCCGCGGCCACAGTGCTCGATCTGACCGACGTCAGCTTCCTCGGCGTCGCGGGCCTTCGAGTCCTGGAAGCGGCCGCGAACCGCGCACACGTCGAGCGCCGCACGGTCGGGATCGTGGCCAGTACCCGCCTGGTCATGCGCCTGCTGCGCTTGTTCGACGTCGACGTCCGCATCCCGGTGTACCGGTATCTGCCCGACGCGGTCCGGGAACTGCCGAAGCTCAGGAACCGGCCAGCGGCAGCAACGTGGAAAGCCCCGTTTTCAGCGCCAGCCGGCGAATAGTCGGCGAGGGCAGGAAGCTGAGGTCGACCCCCGCGGTGGTACACCGATCGTTGATCCCGACCAGCGTCGCCAGACCGGTCGAGTCGCAGAACTCCACGCCTTCGAGGTCGACGGTCAGGCGGCCTGGCACAGGATCCAGCGCCTGGTCGAACGTCTCCTTGAGGTCCTCGGACGTGGTCAGGTCGATTTCACCCGCCACCGCCATGACGACCTGGGTGCCGTCGGGCCTGGTGACCGTCACCGAGAACGGAACCTCCCGGACGTGGCCGTCTCCGCTAGTCACCGTCACACTCCCTCACCGCCGGCGCACCGATATCCCGAACCTATCCGATGACGGCATCCGGCGGCCTGCGCGGCACCCGCGCCGCATTCTCGTCGGTGCCTTAATCTTGTCCATGAATCCGGCGGTTTCCCCACATCGTGAGAAGGAACCGCGGCTGGCGACAGGAGACGCTTCGTGATGCCGATCGAGGAGCCCGTGAAAAGCGGCGCCGACGAGCTCGTCCGTGAAGTCGCCGCCGTACCCGCGCAGGCCGCCGCGTTACGAGACGTCCTGGCGAGCTGGGCGGGCGAACGAGGGCTCCCGCGGGAACTGGCCGAGGATCTCAAGCTCGCCGCCTACGAAGCGATGACCAACGTGGTCAAGCACGCCTATCCGGACGGCACCGAAGACAACACCATGACGGTCACCGCCACGCACGAGGCCGGCACCGTCACGGTCACCGTCGCCGACGCCGGGCGCTGGCGCGACGGCCGCCGCCCCGACGGCGGACGGGGTCTGCCGATCATCCGGGCGTTCGCGCCGGAGGCCAGCGTGACCAGCACGCCCACCGGCACGATCGTCCGGCTTTCCTGGCCCTGCGCGGGCCTCTGACCGCTCCGCGCGGATCAGGCGGGATCGGCGAGGATCCCGTTGACCCAGCTGCCCGGATGCGTCGCGGAGTCTTGGCGGAGCACCGGGAGCCAGGACGGCCAAGCGGCGCTCAGCGCCTCGGTCTGCCCCGGCGGAATGGTCTCGACCTTCGCCGGCGTCCAGGATGTGGAACCACCGCTGCCGACCGAGCCCGGCATCGGCGTGAGCACGGTGATGGTCGCGGACGCCGTCTTCCCCGGCGGGACTTCGTTGACGCGCACGCCGTTGTCGACGCGCGGGAGCGGATAGACCGGCCCGTTCGGGTCGTCCGGGCCGACCAGGGTCGTCGCGGCGCCGCCGTCGGGCACGGCGGCCTCGGCCTGGGCGCAGGCGGTCAGGGCGAGCGTTCCCGTCAGGGCCACGACACCGATCGAAACACGCTTGATCTGCTTGCTGGTCATGACTTTCCTCCCTCGATCGCCGCTTTCAGCCGCTGACGGCGGTGACCTGGACGGTGCCGCCCTTGAGCGGCGCTCCGGCGGGCCAGTCCACGACCACGGGCACGCCGCCCGGGCCGGTCGGCAGGTCGAACGTGACCGTCGTCGGTGTGACCGGGTTCGGCGCTTCGGCCGAGCGCTGCACGATCCGCGACACCGCCGGGTGCCCGTCACGCAGGTTCACCGGCGCCGCGTTCGCCGCGGTGGCCTCCGGTACGGCGGTGACGTCCTTGATCAGCTGCCCGTCGGCGACGAAACCCATCGCGGTGGGCGCGCCCTGGAGCTTGCAGTTCGTGGTGGGCGAGGCCGCGGTGTACGTCAGGACGTAGGCCTCGTGTCCGGCGGCGTGCTCCGGATCCGCCGTCATGGTCACCCGTACGTCGGACGCGCCGCAGAGCTTGTCGCTCGGCATGGCACCGGCGATCCCGCCGGCGGCCAGGAGCCCGCCCGCCACCACCACTCCCCCGACGGTCACCACGGCCGCGGTTCGCTTCACCCGGATGTCCATGATCATCTCCTCCGCTCGGTGATCGATTCACGTCGATCGAACTCACTGAGAAAGATGCCCACGGGCCCCGAAAAGATGCGCGGAGATGATGTTGCTCCCAGGAATGCAACCCCGAGGAGTGACGGACGTCTTTAAGAACGAAAACCGGGACTCCGGTCAGCGCACGCAGGGGACGCCGCCAGGTCCCGGCCAGGGGCCCGATCATCGGATGACGTCGTAGATCAGCTTCTGGATCCCGTTCCCGTAGGCCTCGCTCTCGACCAGCTTGAGGTTCTGCTTGTCCTTGTCGGTGTCGCTGAACAGCTTCTTGCCCGCGCCGAGCAGGACCGGGAACAGCAGCAGGTGGTAACGGTCGATCAGGCCCGCGTCGGCAAGGTTCCGGACCAGCGTGGCGCTGCCGTGGATACTGATCGGCCCGCCCTCGGTCTCCTTGAGCGCGGCGACGTCGTCCAGCGAGCGCAGGATGGTCGTCTCGCCCCAGTTCGACACCAGGTCCTGCTCCCGCAACGTGGTCGACAGGACGTACTTCGGCATCGCGTTCCAGCCGGCGAAGTCCTCGGTCATCCCCGGCCACACCGGCGAGAACGCCTGGTAGCTGACCCGGCCCAGCAGCATCGCCGACGCCTCGTCCTGCTCGCGGCCCTTGATCTCGTAGGCGGCCGGGTCGAACTCGATGCCCTCGAAGGTCCAGCCCGCGTTGCGGTAGCCCGGCTCCCCGCCGGGTGCCTCGACGACGCCGTCGAGCGAGACGAACGAAGTGGCGATCAGGGTGCGCATGGGGTTCTCCTCGGTTGTTCTGACGTGCTTTCGTCACTGCGTCGAACAGGGGTCGTTCTCTTCGACACGGCTCGCGACGAATCTTTCATCCCTCCGCGTCGCGGACCAGAAGGGCGATCTGGACCCGGTTCTCGACGCCGAGTTTGGCGAGCATGCTGCTGGTGTGGGCCTTCACCGTCGCGACGGTGACGTCCAGCCGCCGCGCGACGCCGGTGTTGGACAGTCCCTCGGCGATGGCGCGCGCGGTCTGGGCTTCGCGTTCGGTGAGGGTGGAGAGCCTGCCGCGGGCCGTCTCGCGGGAGGTCCGGCGCGCGTCGGACGACTCCGGGCCGGTAGCCGCGGTGATCAGCCGGGCCGTGGCGGCCGGGGAGAGCGCGGGCTCCCCCGCGGCCACCGCGCGGACGGCGGCCAGGATCCGCGGCGGCGGCGTGTCCTTCAAGACGAACCCCAAGGCGCCGGCGCGCAGCGCGCCCAGCACCATCTCGTCCGTGTCGAACGTGGTGAGCACCAGGATCCCGGGCGGCGACGGCGCGGCGAGGATCTCTTCAGTCGCGCTCAGCCCGTCCCGTCCGGGCATCCGGACGTCCATCAGGACGACGTCGGGCCGCTGCCGGGCGACCACGGTGATCGCGGAGTCCCCGTCGACGGCTTCCCCGACGACGACCAGGTCGGGCTCGCCGTCCACGACGAGCCGCAGCGCCATCCGCACCATGGCCTCGTCGTCGACGATCACGACCCGAAGCGGTGCCTGCTCGGTGTCCACTCACTCGCTCCCTTCGCGGACCGGCCAGGGCAGCCTCGCGCCGAGCACGAAACCGCCGCCGGGATCCGGGTGATGGTCCAGTTCGCCGCCGGCCAGCGCGACCCGCTCGGTGAGGCCGAGCAGCCCGAAACCGGAGGCGGGTGGTCCGCCGGCGATCCGCGCGGCTCCGGAATCGCGGACCGAGACCCGTAGTCCGTCGCCCGCCGCGCCTTCGACGGTGACCCGCACCCGCGAGCCCGGCGCGTGCTTGCCCGCGTTGGTCAGCCCCTCCTGGACGATCCGGTAGGCGGTCCGGGCGGTGACGTCCGGCGGCTCCCCTGCCGCTTTCGTCGTGAAGGCGACGTCCAGCCCCAGCGCCCGCGCGTCGGCGACGAGAGCGGGGAGGTCGGCGAGCGAAGGTTGTGGTGGTCCGGGTTCTTCCGGGCCCGCCCGGAGCACGCCCAGGACGTCCCGCAGCTCCTCCAGCGCCTGGTGGGAGCCGTCGGCGATACCGCGGGCCAGCACCGCGACCTGGTCGGCCGGGAGGTCCGGGCGGTGCCCCAGCACCCCGGCCTGCATGGCGACCAGCGAGACCCGGTGGGCGAGGACGTCGTGCATCTCGCGGGCGATCCGGTGCCGCTCCACGATCCGGGCCTCGGCGGCGCGGGCCGTCTGCTCCCGTTCCGCGCTCTCCGCCCGTTCCCGCAGCGACCGCACTTCCTCCCTGCGCGCCCCGATCGCGACGCCCACGGCCACGGCGATGCCCACGATCAGGACGGAGGCGGAAAAGGAGAGCCACAACGGTTCGAGGGCTGTTCGCCGAGGGTAGAGAACGGAGGTGACCCGGGAGGCGACCGTGAAAAGCACCCCCACGACCGCGATCTCCACCGGACGCCGCCGGGCGGCCAGCGAGCCCACGGCCAGCAGCGCGGCGCCGCCGGCCAGTATCGAAACGGCGGAGGCGATCACGACCGCCGCCGCGACGACGAGCGGGTGGCGACGGCGCCAGAGCAGCGCGATCAAGCAGGCCAGCGCCACCAGTGGGTCCCCGACGCGTAGCCAAACAACGGCCGGCCCTACCGCACCCGGCGGCATCTGGGCGGCGGTGATGGTCCAGAGCACCGCGCCCAGCGCGGCGGCGGCCGACAGCCGCCAGGCCTGCTGCCACGCGCTGAGAGAGGGCGCCGCACCGGCCTTCGCGTTCACCGGCCCATCATCGTCGATCGGCCCGCACCGGCGCAGCCGGAGACAGGACGACCCGGCTTCGACTTTGGTCTAACTGTCGGGAGTACCCGGTCCGCTAGGATCCGCTCCCGGGCGACTTCCGTCTACATCGGACCGAAGCCGCGGGGACGGTCGATCGCGGGAGAGTGCATGGCGGACGGGGTTGGCTCGCTTTCGGTGTGGTCCACGGAACCCACCGAAGTGACCAGCTACGTAGGCCGCGACGCCGAGGCCGAGGAGGCCCGGCGTCTGCTGGCGGCCGCGTCACTGGTGACGCTGACCGGGCCCGGCGGGGTCGGCAAGACCCGGCTGGCCTGGCAGATCGCGATGGCGCACCGGGAAGCGACCGCCGACGAGGTCGTGTTCGTGTCGCTGGCGGAGCTGCGGGAACCCGCCCTGCTGGTGCCGACGGTGGCGAACGAACTGGGCTTCGGTGACAGATCGGCCAAACCGGCCATCGAGGTCGTCGTCGAGGCGCTGCGCTCGAGCCGGTTGCTGCTGGTGCTGGACAACTGCGAGCACCTGGTGGACAGCTGCGCCTGGCTGGCCGACACCATCGTGCGGGAATGCCCCGACGTGACCGTGCTGGCCACCAGCAGGCAGTCCCTCGGTGTGGCCGGCGAGCGGGTCCTGCCGGTACCGCCGCTGGCGGTTCCCGAGCAGGGCGATTCCTTCGAGCGCGCGGTGAACTACGAGTCCGTGCGGCTGTTCGTGGACCGGGCGACCGCGGTCGCGCCGTCGTTCCGGCTCACCGAGCAGGACGCGGACCCGCTGATCCGGCTGTGCCGACGGCTCGACGGGCTTCCGCTGGCCATCGAACTGGCCGCCGTCCGCATCCGGGCGTTGTCCTTGAACCAGCTGGCCGACCGGCTCGACCGCCAGTTCAGTGTGCTCACGAAGGACCGGCGCGGCAGGCCGGAGCGGCACGAGACGATGCGCGCGCTGATCGACTGGAGCCACGAACTGTGCACGGGGCCGGAACGGCTGCTGTGGGCGCGCGCGTCGGTGTTCTCCGGCAGTTTCGACCTCGACGCCGCCGAGCAGGTGTGTTCGGGCAGCGCGCTGCCGAGGGACCGGGTGCTCGAGGTCGTCGACGGCCTGCTCGACAAGTCCATCCTGCTACGCGAGGAGTATCCGGGCGGGGTGCGGTACCGGATGCTGGAATCGGTGCGCGAGTACGGCGCCGACAGGTTGAGCGAGGCGGGCGAGGTCGCCGACGTCCGGCGACGGCACCGCGACCGGTTCGCCGAACTGGCCGAGCAGTACGCGGCGGAGTGGCTGGAGACCGATCAGCTCGCCTGGATCGGGCGGCTGCGCCGCGAGCACGCCAACCTCCGCGTCGCGCTCGACTACTGCACCGGCGGCCCCGACGAAGCCGTCGTCGGGTTGCGGATGCTGCGTGACGTCAAGGAGTTCTGGATCGTCCGCGGGCTGAACACCGAGGGCCGCATGTGGGTGCGCCGGCTGGACGAGGCCGCCGCGCCGGGCGCGCCGGAGCGGGCGCGAATCCTGTGGCTGTCGGCTTTCCTGGCCTTGGTGCAGGGCGACATGGCCGCGTACGAGTCCATGATGGACAGAGCCGCCGCCGAAGCGGAGGCGACCGGCGACGACCTCGCCGCCGCCTACGTCCTCCATGTGCGCGCCTACGCGGCGCTGATCGGCAGCGACATGCCCAAGGCGTCGCAACTGTTCGGCGCGGCCATCGATCTTTTCCGTGCCCACGGCGACGAGGGCGCGGACCTCTGGGCGAGCTACAACTACGGGCTGGCTGTCGCGCTGAACGGCGACATGGACCGCGGCCGGGCGATCCTCGCCGAATCCGTGGCGCGCTGCGAACGGCAGGGCGAGGTCTTCTGGCGGGGCTGGGCCCTGTGGTCGCGGGCCGCCGCCGAGTATCTCCAAGGCGACCTCGCCGTCGCCGAGCGGTGCTGCGAGCAGGTGCTCCGCCTGCACGCCCGGGTGGACGACCGTGTGGTCGTCGGCTTCACGCTGACCGTGCTCGCGGGCTGTGCGGCCCGGACGAACCGGCCCGACCGGGCGGCGATCCTGCAAGGGGCCTCGATGAACGTCTGGCGCACGGTGGGCGCGTGGCCCACCCGCTACGAGGCCTTCACCGAACCACTGCAGACCGACACGGACACCGTGACCGCCGCGATCGGCTGGGAGGTCGCCCTCAAGGAGTTCACCGACGGCGCCGCGATGCCGACCGCCGACGCCATCGCGTACGCGCTCGGAGAACGCCGCATCGACCCCCGCAAGAACGGCGACCAGATCCTCACCAAACGCGAGACCGAGATCGCGAGTGTGGTCGCCGAGGGGCTGACGAACCAGGAGATCGCCGACCGGCTCGGCATCGCCCGGCGCACCGTGGACACCCATATCGACCACATTCTCACCAAGCTCGGCTACTCCAACCGCGTGCAGGTCGCCACCTGGGTGACCCGGAACGCGGACCGCGCCTGACCGGTCGTGCCCCTCAGGCCGCCCGGACCGGCGTGGTCGGCTGAGCCGGTTCGGGGTCGCCGACGAGCAGGTCGGCGCGCAGGGCGATCCGCAGATCCAGCCGCGCGTCCGGGTCGTCGAGGCGGGAGCCGAACAACGTGCGGAGCCGTCGCAGACGGTTCCGCACCGTCTGCGGGTGGACGCCTAGATTGTTCGCGATCTCGGGTGCCCCACCGCGGGCGGAGAGCATGGCGTCGAGGGTGTCGGCGAGCTTGCCTCGCTCGTTCGCGGGCAGACCGGCGATCGGCGCCAGGCTGCGCGTGACGAGCGCGGTGGTGAGCACTTCGTCGGCGTACAGCCAGTGCGTGGTCAGGTGGTCCGACCAGCGGACGAGCGGGCCGTCCTCGATCACCTCGCGCCGCACCAGTTCCAGGGTCCGCCGTGCCCAGCGCAGCGACGTCGCCGCGTCGGCGGGAGACACGGCTGGCCCGATCGCCACCCGCGCCCCGGCGAGCAAGCGGCCGACGTCGAGGTCGTCGGGCACCAGCAGGTACGGATACTCGCCGGCGAGGTCGGCCAGCACCTCCGGGCCGAAGGAGGCCAGCACGGTCCCAGGCTCAGCGGCGACGGCGACCACCTGCGCGGGCGGCGCCCAGCCCGCGCGAGCCGCCAGGGCCGCCCACTGCGCCGGCGCGCGGCCGCTCACGATTTCCTTCAGCAGGTCGCGGCGCAGTTCTGCCGGAGAGGGTGTGTGAGCCGCCCGGTAGGCCGCCGTGGACAGCCGGATCAGGACGTCGGAACAGCGGAGCAGCGCCTCCACGCCGGTGTCCACCACTGACGCTCCGGCTCCCGGCTGACGGGACAGCGAGGCCAGGACTGGCAGCGCGGACCGGCCTGCCCCGTGGTAGGCCCTGGCGAGTCTGTCGAGGTCGTGACCTGCGGCGTATTCGGCCACCCCCGCCTCCCGGAAGGCGTCCGCACCGGGCGCGATGCCCAGCGCGGAGTCCGCTCGGGAGTTCTCCAAAAGCGACGCGACGAACTCCGTGGCACGTACGTCGAACAGGAGCGTGTGCTCGGGCAGGGCGTGCCGGAGGTTGTCGACGATCGCACGGGCGATCACCAGGGAGGCGGAGCGGGCTGGGGCGTGCGACACGGTCATCGTCGACCTCCGGAGCAGCGGGAATCGTCGGGCCGCCGAGTCTGCTACTCCTGGGTAACGGGACACATCGTGTGAATTACGTACTCGGGCCTCTCCGCCTACAGATCACCCGTTCGTGGCGGCCGGCAGCACCGTCCACGAAGCAATGCCGTGAAGGCCTCCTTGCCTACGCTCAAGGTAGGCAAGGAGGCCTTCACACGGACCGCCGCTTCGGTTCCTGCCGTCAGGCGTTCGGGTCGAACGGGATCCCGGCGGGCTTGGCCTTGCTCAGCTCACCGTTGAACGACGAATCCCGGATGCCCAGCTGGGCGCTGCCGAAGTCGTGCCCGGTCAGCTTGTCGCGCAGGCCCGCCGGGTAGCCGTCCCAGCCGACCAGGGGCGGGTACTGCCACTGCTTCTTGTGGTTCTCCGGCTCTTCACCGAAGCCCGCGTGCCGGAAGCAGTGCGTGCTGATGCCGTCCTTGTGGTAGATCACCTTCGGGTGCTTGCCGGTCTCGTCCCACGGGACCTGGTCGCGGTGCTTGGTCGTGTACTTCCCGTGCGCCGAGGTGGACACGTACCTGCCCCAGTCGCCCTGCACCCACACGACGACGTGCTCCCAGTCGTGCCGGTGCCCGGCGCTGCCCGGGCCCAGCGCGGCCTGGTCCTTCTCGAAGTACAGCGCGTACAGGTAGGCGCACCAGCCGTTGTTGCACTTCACGCGCGAGTACGCGTTGGTGTTGTCCAGATCGGAGAGGTCACGGCACTGGCCGTTGACGTCGCCGCCGAGCGCGAGACCCGGGGCGAGCGTGCCGTCCCGGCCGATCGCCGGGGTGGGATAGCAACCGTCCCCGTCGTAGTCGAAAGCGGGCTCATAGGTCCGGTCGGCCCCGGGAGCCGACCAGTCCAAGGCCTGCGGCGGCGCCGCGTGAGCCGTTCCGGTCACGAAAAGGAGCGCGGCGAGCGCGCCCATGAAGACCGTGGTGAACCGTCGCATGCACATCATCCGTTCCGGTTGTCCCGATACGTTGGCACGCGGTTATTAATTCACGACTTGATTCAACTGAAAACCGACCTTCGTCGTTCACTCGCAAACGGCCCCGTGGGCGGCGCTCTGCACGACCTTCGCGTACTTGCCGAGGACTCCGCGCGTGTACGCGGGAGCCTTGGGAGTCCAGCCCACGCGGCGCGCTTCGAGGTCCGCGATCTCGACCTCGAGAGTCCGGTTCGCGACGTCGAGGGTGATCGGGTCGCCGTCACGGACGAACGCGATCGGCCCGGCGTCGACGGCCTCGGGCGCGATGTGGCCGACGCAGAGGCCGGTGGTGCCGCCACTGAACCGGCCGTCGGTGATGAGCAGGACGTCCTTGCCGAGCCCGGCACCCTTGATCGCGCCGGTGATGGCGAGCATCTCGCGCATGCCCGGTCCGCCCTTGGGGCCCTCGTACCGGATGACGACGACGTCACCGGCCACGATCCGGCCTTCGGTGAGCGCGTCGAGAGCGGCTCGCTCGCCGTCGAACACCCGCGCGGTGCCGGTGAACGTCGATTCGTCGAAACCGGCCGACTTCACGACCGCGCCGTCCGGCGCCAGCGATCCCTTGAGGATGGTCAGCCCGCCGGTCTTGTGGATCGGGCGGTCGAGCGGGCGGATGATCGTGCCGTCCACCGGGGCCGGTGCGAGGCCGGCGAGATTCTCGGCCATCGTCTTGCCGGTCACGGTCAGCACGTCGCCGTGCATGAGCCCGGCGTCGAGCAGCGCCTTCATCACCACCGGGATCCCGCCGACCTTGTCGACGTCGTTCATCACGTACTTCCCGAACGGCTTGAGGTCGCCGAGGTGCGGGACCTTGTCGCCGATCCGGTTGAAGTCGTCGATGCGCAGATCGACCTCCGCCTCGCGCGCGATCGCGAGCAGGTGGAGGACGGCGTTGGTCGAGCCGCCCAGCGCCATCACCACGGCGATGGCGTTCTCGAACGCCTCCATGGTCATGATCTGCCGCGCGGTGATGCCCTGGCGGAGCATGCCGACCACGGCCTCCCCCGAGCGATGGGCGAAACCGTCGCGGCGCCTGTCGACGGCGGGCGGCGCGGCCGAACCAGGCAGCGACATGCCGAGCGCCTCGGCCACCGAAGCCATCGTGTTGGCGGTGTACATACCGCCGCACGCGCCCTCACCCGGGCAGATCGCGCGCTCGATCCGGTCCACCTCGGCGCGGGTGATCTTGCCCGCGAGGCAGGCGCCGACGGCTTCGAAGGCGTCGATGATCGTGACGTCCTGACCGTCCACCTGGCCGGGCATGATCGAACCCGCGTAGAGGAACACCGAGGCGAGATCGAGCCTGGCGGCGGCCATGAGCATGCCCGGCAGCGACTTGTCGCAGCCGGCGAGCAGCACGGAGCCGTCGAGGCGCTCGGCCATCATCACCGTCTCGACGGAATCGGCGATCACCTCCCGCGACACCAGCGAGAAGTGCATGCCCTCGTGTCCCATGGAAATACCGTCGGACACCGAGATCGTGCCGAACTCGAGCGGGTAGCCCCCGCCCGCGTGCACCCCGTTCTTGACCGCCTTGGCCAGCCTGTCCAGCGACAGGTTGCAGGGCGTGATCTCGTTCCACGAGGACGCCACCCCGATCTGCGGCTTCGCGAAGTCGTCGTCCCCCATCCCGACCGCGCGGAGCATGCCGCGCGCCGCGGCCCGTTCCAGCCCGTCGGTCACGTCGCGGGAACGGGGCTTCAAATCGCGCTGATCGCTCGCCTCCGGCATCGGGGGCACCTCTTTCTGACCGCTTGTGGTGGGACACCGGGCACGCTGCCAACACCGGGCGCCGGGCGCAACTCCTACTCGCCGCTCGGCTGTTTCGCGGTGCGGTGCAGCGCCACCCGCGTGATCGCGTGATGATCCACGCCGAGCACCTCGACCGTCCACCCCGAAAGCACCACCCGGTCGCCCGGCTTCTCCGGGATCCGGCCCAGGATCACGAGGACCAGGCCCGCGATCGTGGCGTACTCCCCCGCCGGCGCGTCCGGCAGTTCGACCCCGACGTCGACGAGATCATGCACGGGGAAGGTGCCCGGCAGCACCAGGGAACCGTCCTGGCCGTCGCGCACGGCCAGGACGTCGCGATCGGTCTCGTCGTAGATCTCCCCGACGATCTCCTCCAGCAGATCCTCCAGGGTGACCATGCCCGCGACGGCGCCGTGCTCGTCGACCACCAGCGCCATCTGTTCACGCTCGGCCTTGAAGCGCCGCAAGGCATCCGAGACCCGCAGCGAATCGGGGAACACCACCGCCGGCCGCACCACCTCCGCGAGTTCGGTGTGCTCGTCGAGCAGGTCGCGCAGGTGCACCACGCCGACGACGTCGTCCAGATGCCCGCCGCTCGCGACCGGCGCCCGTGAGTACCCGGACTCGGCGAGTTGCTTCCGAGCCGAGGTCAGATCCTGCTCGGACGAGAGCGTCAGCACCGCCCGCCGCGGCACCAGTACCTCGCGCAGCCGTCGCTCGTGGATCTCCAAGGCACCGTTGATGATCATGCGCTGTTCGGCGTTCAGGCCGCGTTGCGCCGAGACCAGTTCCCGCAGTTCCTCCGGCGACATCTGGTCCGGATCCGACTCCGGCCGCCCGCCGAACAACCGCACGACGAAGTTCGTCGACGCGCTCAGGGCCCACACCACGGGCCTCGAGATCGTCGAAAGCAGGTTCAGCGGGCGCGCCACCAGCAGCGCCCACCGCAGCGCGTTCTGCATCGCCAGCCGCTTCGGCGCGAGTTCGCCGAGGACCAGGGTCAGGAACGTCAGCACGATCGTCACCAGCGCGACGGCCACGGCACCGGCGGCATTGCCCAAGAAGCCGAGCAACGGCACCACGGGCTCGGACAGCGACACCGCCGCCGTCGCCGAAGCGAGGAATCCGGCGAGGGTGATGCCGATCTGGATCGTCGCGAGGAACCGGTTCGGGTCACGCGCCAGCCGCACCAGCGTGCGAGCGCTCGTCCGGCCGTCCCGCTCCAACGTCCTCAGCTGGCCCTCGCGCAGCGAGATCAGCGCCATCTCGCTGCCCGCGAACACCGCGTTGAGCACCACCAGCACCGCGACGAGTGCGATGTCGAAACCGTAGCCGCCCACAAGTACTCCCCGGCCCGCTGGAAGAGAAAACTGTACCCAGGGAAACAAAAGCTCGCAGATATCGCCGCGGCTCGATACTGACACGTCGTTCCGCTACCGTCGAAGGACCCGCACGGACGGAGTCCTGATGTTCACCCTCAAGACCGCTCCCGCACGGTCCTTTCTGCGCCGGACCGGGGAACTGGCCAAACCGGTCGCGCGCTGGAGCATCGGTCACGCGCTACCGCGAGTCGCCCTCCGGGCCGCGGCGCGACGAGGTGACCTGCAAGGACGGCTCTCCGTCGAGGCGTCCACCGGCGCGGACCTGACCGGACTGTTCGAGGAGATCCGCGCGCACGGGCCGGTGGCCGCGACCCGGGTCGGCCAGGTCACCACCCGGCACTCGGCGGTCAAGGCGATCCTCACCAGCGACGCCTTCAAGTCCGTCCGGTTCCTGCCGGACAACCCGCTGCTCAACCGGCTCGCCGCCTGGTCGGCGTCCGGGCTGATCCACCCCATCGAACCGCCGTCGCTGCTGGCCAGCGAACCGCCGGACCACACGCGCTACCGCAAACTGGTCACCCGGGTCTTCACCGCCCGCGCGGTCGAGCAGCTGCGGGAACGGACCCAGGCGATCACCGACGAACTGCTCGACGGCCTCGACCCGGCCGATCCCGTCGATCTGATCGAGTCGTACTGCGGGCTGCTTCCCGTCACCGTGATCAGCCAGATCCTCGGCGTCCCGGCCGAAGATCGCGACAAGGTGCTCGCGCTCGGCGGTGCCGCGGCACCGAGTCTCGACCTCGGGTTGCCGTGGCGGACGTTCCGGAGCGTCGAAGCGACGTTGGCCGAGTTCGACGCCTGGCTCACCGGGCATCTGGAGAGGCTGCGGAAAGATCCCGGCGACAACCTGCTCAGCAAGCTGATCGCCGCCCGCGAAGACGGGGTCGGCCTGACCGAACGGGAACTCAAGGCCACCGCGGGCCTGGTCCTGGCGGCGGGTTTCGAGACGACCGTCAACCTTCTGGGCAACGGCATCGCGCTGCTCACCCGGCATCCTGACCAGCTCCGGAAACTGCGTGAGAGCCCCGAACTGTGGAGCAACGCCGTCGACGAGATCCTCCGCTACGACCCGCCCGTCCTGCTCACCGGCCGGTTGTGCGCACGCGACACCGAAATCGAAGGGGCGCCGATCCACCGCGGCGCGATCGTCAGCACCGTGCTCGCCGGTGCGAACCGGGACCCGGAGATCTTCGACGATCCGGACACTTTCGACGTCACACGGGCGAATGCGCGCGACCACGTTTCCTTCGGCGCCGGGCGGCATTACTGCCTGGGCGCGTCGCTGGCGAGGATGGAAGGGGAGATCGGGCTGCGGTCGATCTTCGAGCGGTTCCCTGACGTGCGGCTGCTGGCGGGGGCGCGGCGGCGGGAGACCCGGATCCTGCGCGGCTTCCAGAACCTGCCCGCCTCCCTCTCGTGAGTGGTAATAACGGTTAGAACCGTCATTACCACTCACGAGGCTAGGCGGGTATTTCTACCGGGCCACGTTCGCGTTCCGGCCCCTAGTCTCGCGTTGATGAACACCGCTCCCGGCCACGAAGGCAAGGAAGCCCCGGAGATGCCCGTCTTCAGCGCCTTCGGCTGCCTGATGGGCTTCTTCATGACCGGGATGTGCCTGATCGGGCCGACGCTGCTCTGGCTCAGCACGCAGTTCGATCCCGGCGACGACGACCGCATGGTCGTCGTCGCCATGGGCGCGGTGTTCACGATCGCCTGCACGGGGACCGTCGTCGCGCACCTCCGGCAGAACGCCAAGGCCCGCGAGATCCACCGCGGCCTCGATCGCGCCGGCGTCCGCGCCACCGCCGAAGTCGTCTCCAGCAAACGGATCTGGGTCGGTGAATCGCCCACCGCCGCGGACGAACTCCGGTTCCTCGTCACCGGAACGGGCGTGACGGCGTTCGGGGCGGGCCTGGTCACCGAGGACGTCGGCCGCTACGGACTCGGCACGCGGGTCCCGGTCGACGTGGACCCGCGGACCAACCTGTTCCGCCTCGCCGACTGACCCGGCGAGATCATTGCCCGACAGCATCGTATCGCTTATCGTATATGAAATTCACTCCTCTCGATGCTGCGAGGTGACGTCGTGACCACCGCCACCGCCGACCCGACCACCACCATGGTCGCGCGAGATTTCACCGATTTCCGCACGGTGGTGTCGCAATCCTTTGTTCCGTTGCACGTGACGAGCGAGCACAGCGACCATTTCCGCGGCCGCATCCGCTCGTGCGGCGCCGACGACGTGCAGCTGTCCGAGGTGACCGCCTCCGCGCACGTGGTCGAGCGGACGCCCGAGCTGATCGCCCGGGCCGACAGGCACTACTACAAGCTGAGCCTGATCCTGTCCGGCACCGGATTGCTGGTGCAGGACAACCGCGAAGCCATGCTCCGCCCCGGTGACGTGGCGTTGTACGACACACACCGGCCGTATTCGCTGGCGTTCGAGGAGGACTTCCGCACGCTCGTGGTGATGTTCCCGCAGCGGCTCATCGATCTCCCCCGCGACCTGATCGGCCAGCTCACCGCCGTCCGCATGTCCGGGAAACGCGGCATCGGCAACGTCGTGGTGCCGTTCCTCGCCCAGCTCGGCTCCAACCTCGATCAGCTCGGCGGCCCGGCGGGCGTCCGGCTGGCCCATACCGCGGTGGATCTGCTCGCCACGCTGTTCGCCACCGAACTCGACCTCGCCCGCACGACGGCGGGGCCGCACCACGAACTGATGCGCCGGGTACTCGCCTTCATCGACACGAACCTCTCCTCCACCGACCTCGGCCCGGCGCAGATCGCCGCCGAGCACTACATCTCCACCCGGCATCTGCACGGGCTGTTCCACGAACAGGGAACGACCGTCTCGGGCTGGATCCGCACGCGGCGTCTGGAACATTGCCGCCGCGAACTGCTCGACCCGGTTCACTCCACACGGCCCGTCGCGGCCATCGCCGCAAAGTGGGGTTTCGTCGACGCGCCGCACTTCAGCCGGGTGTTCAAGACCGAATTCGGCCGCTCGCCGAGCGAACTGCGCCGCGGCTTGACCGTGAGCGACCGGTTGTTGCCGCCCAGCGCGTGACAGCTGGCCCCGGCCGGGCGGGCGCCTCGACGATGACCGCATGCCCGAAGCACCCGAGGAACAATGGCGCACCTATGACGAGTTCGCCGCCGGAATAGCCACCTACCGCCTGCCGAACGCGGACCTGTCGGGACGCGAGCTCGCCGTCACCCTCGACGACGGAACGACGTTCGCGCTGCGGTTCGAGGACGCCGAAACCGTCACCTGCAACGGCATCAAGGATCCCTACGACGCGGTCGCCGTCCGGGACGACGTCTTCTTCGTGAATCTCCCGCACACCAGCGTGGAAGGCGAAGCCCTGACCGTGGTCTTCTCCACGACCACGCATCGCGCGCTGGCCGTGCGCTCGGTCATCGGCGCCGGCGACGTCGAGGGCGTTCCCCGTGTCTCCCAGACGTTCTGGTCCGGCACCACCGACGCCGGTGCCCCCACCGGCGAGGTGCCCGGGCCGTCGCGCGACCTGATCGGCAAGCGCAACGTTTACCGCTACAGCCCGGAACATCTCTACGAGCACGTGTACGTGTCGTCGCAACGCTATGCCTGGCAATGCCTCGAAGGCGTTCAGCGCGGCCACGGCGACATGGACCTGTCGACGGTGTGGAAGTTCCAGGACGGGCTCTACCTGTTCTGCTTCCGCGAGTTCCGGATCGCGGTGGCCAGTGTGTGGCTGCACGACCTCGGATACGCGCTGAAGACCACCGGCGTCTTCCTCGGCCTGACCGGCGAAGGCCGGTCGGAGCATTCCCGCGCGGGCGGGCACATCTACCCACTCGGCGCCGTCGCCTATCCCGACGCGCAACCGGTCTGAAGGAGTTCGAGTGTCCAATTTAGACGTCATCGCCGCGCATTACGCCGCGAGCGACCGAGGAGACCTGGCGGGCATGCTGGCCCCGCTCGGCCCCGAGACCACCTGGACGGAGGCCGCCGGTTTCCCTTACGCCGGCACCTATGTCGGCCCCGAAGAGGTCCGGGACAACGTCTTCGGCCCGATCGCCCGTGACTGGGAGGGCTATCGCTTCACGCTCGGTGAGATCGCCGACGCGGGCGACACGGTGATCGGCCTGGGCACCTACCAGGGCAAGCACCGGAAAACCGGTCGCTCGTTCACCGCGCGCGTCGCGCACGTGTGGAAGTTCGACGGCGGCAAGCTCGCCACGTTCGAGCAGATCGTCGACTCCGTGCCCGTCCTCAACGCGGCTGAGGACCGATGAAGCCCGCGCGGCGCCTGGTCGCCCTCTCCGCCGCCGTCCTGCTCGCGACCGCGGGCTGCGCCGGAGCCGAAAGTGGTTCCGGCGGGCCGATCAAGGTCGGCTCGGTCAACGCGCTGAGCGGCGCCGCCACCTTCCCCGAGTCCTCCCAGGCGGCCAAGGCCGTCTTCGACGCGGCCAACGCGAGCGGTGGTGTCAACGGAAGACAGATCGAATACAAGGCCCTCGACGACAAGGGCGACCCCGCGGCGGCAGCGGCGGCGGCTCGCGAGGTCGTCGGCCGTGACGAGGCGGTGGCACTGGTCGGCTCGTCCAGCCTCCTCGAATGCGAGATCAACTCCAAGTACTACGAGCAGCAGAAGATCCTGTCCATGCAGGGCATCGGCGTGGATCCCGCGTGCTTCAACAGTCCTAACATCGCTCCGGTCAACGTCGGGCCGTACCACGACATGACGCTGACCCTGCTCTACGGCTCGGAAACGCTGAAGCTGAACGACATCTGCGCGCTGCTGGAGATCGCGGGCAACACGCTGCCCTCGTATCAGGCGGCCATCGACGAGTGGTCGGCCATCACCGGCAAGAAGCTGAAGTACCTCGACGCGACCGTGCCCTACGGCGGTTCCGACTACACCTCCTACATCGTCAAAGCACGCAACGCCGGGTGCAAGGCGATCACGGTGAACCCGGTCGAACCCGACTCCATCGGGCAGCTCAAGGCCGCCGCGGCCCAGGGCTGGACCGACGTCACGTGGCTGCTGCTGACCAGCGTCTACAGCGAGAACTACGCCAAGGCCATCTCCAACGCCGGCGCCGGGGTGTACGTGCCCGCCGAGTTCTACCCGTTCACCGACGCGACCAGCCCGCAGAACAAGGACTGGCGCGAACTGATGACGAAGAACGGCATCCCGCTGACCTCGTTCAGCCAGGGCGGTTACCTGGCGGCGAAGTACTTCCTCGACGTGATCCGCGGGATCAGCGGCGACATCACCCGCGAGTCGGTGACCAAGGCGCTGCGGGAGATGAAGCCGGTCAGCGATCCCATGGTGGGCACGCCGTACGTCTTCGGTCCCGGCGAAACCCATCACGACAACACCGCGGGCTGGCCGATCAAACTCGCCTCCGGCACCAACAAGTGGGAGCTCGTCGCCGACGACTGGCTGCGCATCCCGAAGAAGTAGGAGGATCCGATGCTGCAGGGAGCGCTGGCCGGCCTGGCCGCCGGCGGGCTGTACGCGGTACTGGCGGTGTGCCTGACGCTGATGTCGCGGCTGGTGCGGGTGGTCAACTTCGCCCAGTCGGCCACCGGGATGTTCGGCTGTTACGTGGCGGTGTTCCTGTCCGTCGACTTAGGACTGCCGATGTGGCTCGGCACCATCGCGGGCATCGTGCTGGGCGGGCTGCTCAGCGCGCTGCTCGGCTGGATCGTGTCCACCTGGCTCGCCGAGGCGGACACCGGCACCAGGTCGGCGGTCACCGTCGCGGTGCTGCTCCTGCTGATCTCGTTGTCGTTCATCCTGTTCGGCAACAAACCGCAGCCGTTCCACCCGATCCTCGACGGCCCGGCGCTCACCGTCGGCGGGGTGGTGATCAGCCAGGTCACCGTGGTCACCGTCGCGCTGGCGGTGCTGGTCGCGGTGGCCAGCAAGATCGTGCTGAGCCGGACTTCGGCCGGGGTGCAGCTGCGGGCGTTGTCCGAGCGCCCGACCACGGCGGAACTGCTGGGCATCCCGGCGAAACGGCTCAGTGTCGCGGTCTGGGCGGTCACCGGCGTGGTCAGCACGCTGGTGATCTCGATCGTCGCGCCGTCGCAGTCCAACGACGCGACGTCGCTGGCGATGCTGGTGGTCCCGGCCTCCGCGGCGGCGCTGCTGGGCGGATTCCGGCGGCTGGACCTCGCTGTCGCGGGTGGTCTGATGCTCGGTCTGGTGCAGGGCGCGGCCGCCCAGGTCGACGGCCTTTCCGTCGCGCGGTACTTCCTGCCGTTCGCAGTGATCGTCGCGCTGCTGCTCTGGTCGCAGCGCAAGGAGGTGTGGGATGCGGCTCGCTGAACGTGGCGTGCGCACCGGAATCCCGTTCGTGGTCGCCCTCGCGGGGATCGCGGCCGGGTACGCGCTGAGCGTCGGGCTCGACGGGTACTTCGTCTACCTGGGCATGAGCGCGGTCGTCGCCGGGATCTCACTGCTCGGGCTGGGCGTGGTCACCGGCAGCGCGGGCATGATCTCGTTGTGCCAGCTCACTTTCGGCGCTGTCGGCGCCTGGGTGGTCTCGGCGCTGAACGCCGCGGAGGCGCCCGGCGGGTTCCTGACCTGGCTACTGCTCGGCGGGCTCGCCGCCGGCGTCGTCGGTGTGCTCGTCGGGCTCCCGGCACTGCGCCTGCGCGGGATCAACCTCGCCGTGGTCACGCTGGGCCTCGCCGCGGCGGCCGACCTCGCGCTGGTGCAACTGCAGTTCCCCGGCGTCGCCGAGGGCATCTCGGTCGAGCGCCCGGACGCCTTCTCCGACGACCGGTCCTACTTCCTGCTGGCCGTCGTGGTTCTGGTGCTCTGCTGCCTGGCCGTGTACTTCCTGCGCCGCGGGCGCTGGGGCAGCGCGTGGCAGGCGGTGGCGTTCTCCGAACGGGGCACCGCGGCGGCGGGCGCGAGCGTGCGGACGTCGAAGCTGACGGCGTTCGCGGTGAGCGCCACGCTGGGCGGGATCAGCGGCGGCCTGCTCACCGGCCAGGTCGGGCTCGCCTTCCCGGCCAGTTTCACCGCGATCCAGTCGCTCGCGCTGTACGTGCTGGCGATCATGTCCGGCGCGCACCTGATCGACATGGCGGTGTTCGGCGCGGTGCTGTGGGTCGGTGTCCCGGAACTGCTGAAACGCTGGGGAATCCCGCAGGACTGGGGTTTCGTGGTCTTCGGCGTGCTCGGCGTCCAGGCACTGGCCGGCGGCGGGAACCTGGGCACCACGGTGCGGCAGCTGTGGTACCGGCGGTCGAAGGAACCGGCGAAACTCGAACTGGCGGCGGGCACCACGTCCGTCGAACCGGTACCACCCGGTCCCCCGGTGCTGGTGGTCCGCGGGCTGAGCGTGAACTTCGGCCACGTCGCCGCATTGTCCTCAGTGGACATCGAGGTACCGGAGAACGGCATCCTCGGCGTGATCGGGCCCAACGGTGCCGGCAAGTCGACCCTGGTCGACGCGATCAGCGGGTTCCTGCCGAACGCCGACGGCGAGGCCGAACTCGGCGGCAAACCCTTGACCGGGTCGCCGTCGAACCGGGCCCGTACCGGGCTGCGCCGGACGTTCCAGCAGGACCGCGTTCCCCCGGGCCTCACTGTCGACGCCTACCTGCGGTTCCTCGCCCGCCGACGGCTCACCGCCGACGAGATCGGCGAGGCCTTGGACTTCTTCGGGTGCCCGGCGGCCCGCACGCCACTGTCCCAAGTGGACGTCGGCGCGCGCAGGCTCGTCGAGGTGGTCGGGCATCTCCTGGCCAGGCCACGGGTACTGCTGCTGGACGAGCCGGCCGCCGGGCTGCCACACGAAGAACACGTCGCCTTCGGGGAACGGCTACGGCAGGTCCCCGCCCGCTTCGGGGTATCGGTGCTGCTCATCGAGCACGACCTCGACCTGGTGCGCTCGGTCTGCGACACGATCACCGTCCTCGACTTCGGCCGCGTGCTGGCCTCCGGCCCGCAGGCCGAGGTACTGGCCGATCCGGCCGTGCTCAAGGCGTACATGGGTGAAACGGAGCTGCTGTGAACGCTTTGCGGGTAACGGGACTGACGGTCACACGCGGCGCGGGGCCGGTGATCCGGGACGTCGACGTCACCCTCGAACCGGGCCGGATCACCGCGCTCGTCGGACCCAACGGGGCCGGGAAGACCAGCCTGCTGGAGGCGATCTCCGGAGTCGTCCCCGCGTCGGCCGGGACCGTCCACATAGGAACAAGCGAGATCACGAAGCAGTCGCGGGTCGCCCGTGCCCGGCGGGGGCTGGCGCATATCGAACAGGGCCGCGCGGTGTTCGGCGGCCTGACCGTGCTGGAGAACCTGATGCTGACCGCGCGCATCCGCGCGCGAGCCGACGAACTGTTCGAACTGTTCCCCGAACTGGAGAAACGCCGCGACTCCCCGGCCGCGCTGCTCAGCGGAGGCGAACAGCAGATGGTGGTGCTGGCCCGCGCGTTCGCCGCGCGGCCGTCGTTCCTGCTGATCGACGAGATGTCGCTCGGTCTCGCCCCGGTGGTGTTCACCCGGCTGCTGCCGCTGGTCACCCGGTTCGCCGAGGAAGGCGCGGCGATCCTGCTCGTCGAGCAGTTCACGCATCTGGCTCTCGGCGTGGCGAGCGACGCGCTGGTGGTGTCTTCGGGCCGCGTCACCTACGCCGGCGGCGCGCAGGACCTGCTGGACTCCCCCAGCACCCTGCACTCCGCCTACCTGGGCGAATCCTGACCCCAGTACCCGGCAGTCCGTGAAGGCCTCCTTGAGGGAATCAGAGTCCCTCAAGGAGGCCTTCACGGACTTGCCCGCGCTAGGAGCCCATGCCGGCGCGTTCGAAGGCGAGAGTGGGCAGGTCGACGGCGTGCGCGCCGCCGTCGGCCACGATCACCGAACCGGTGATGTAGGACGATTCCGCCGAGCCGAGGAATCGCACGATCGACGCGATCTCCTCGGGCTCGGCGGGACGGCGCAGCGGGACCTCGGCGGTGACGCGGCGATAGCCCTCGTCGTGGCCGCCGGTGAAGCCCGCCGCCTCAGCGAACTGGTCCATCTCGCCGTCCGCCATCGGGGTGCGCACCCAGCCGGGGCAGACCGCGTTCGCGCGGACGCCCTTGGGCCCGTAGTCCCGGGCGATCGAGCGGGTCAGCCCGATCAGCGCGTGCTTGGCGACGGTGTAGCCGGCGACGTTCGGCCCGGCGAACAGCCCGGCCAGCGAGGAGACGATGACTACCTGGCCGCTGGTCTCGATCAGCGAGGGCAGCGTGGCCCGGCAGAACACGAAGGCACTGGACAGGTTCGAGCGCAGCGCGAGTTCCCATTCCTCGTCACCGGTGTCGACGACCGAGGACAGGCCGTGCCCGCCGGCGTTGGCCACCACGACGTCCAGCCTGCCGAACTTGCCGACGATCTCCGCCGCCGCGGTCTCGGCGGCCTCCCGTTCACTGGCGTCACAGGCGATGACGTGCGCGCCGGTCTCGGCGGCCACCTTCTCCAGCGGTTCGCGGCGCCTGCCGAGCACCACGACTTGGGCGCCCTCGTCCGCGTAACGGCGGGCGACCGCCGCGCCGATACCGGTACCGCCACCCGTGATCGCGACAACCTTGTTCACTGCGGAGTCCTTTCTAAGCGGGAAAACCCGAGCGGGCCGAGACGCCGAAGTCGGCGAGCACGGCCTGGCCGTTGACCGTCCGCGAACGCGCGGAGGCCAGGTAGAGCACGTGGGAGGCGACGTCTTCGGTCGCCTGCACCGGAAAGGCGGGATCGTCGAGCACCGCACCGAGATCGTCCCGCGCCATCGGGGTGTCCACCACCGACGGGCATACGCAGTTCACCCGCACCTGCGGCAGATCGACCGCGAGCGCCCTGGTCATCGCGACCACGGCGCCCTTCGACGCGCAGTAGGGCACCATGCCGGGCGCGCTGGTGAACGCCGAATCGCTGGCGAGCAGGACCACCGCACCGCGCGCCTCGGTGAGCCACGGCGCGGCGTGCTTGACCACCAGGAACTGGCCGGTCACGTTGACCGTCATCACCGCGGCGAAGTCCGCCGCCGGGGTCTCGGCGACCGGCGTCCCCACCGGGCCGGAGATCCCGGCGCAGCCGACCACGACGTCCAGCCCGCCGAACCTCCCGGCCACCGCACCGACCGCGGCGGCGACCGATCGCTCGTCGGTCACGTCGGCGTGGACCGCCAGGAAGTCGTCGCCGACGACGGGGATCGTCGCCCGGTCGAGGCCGCCGACCCGCGCACCCTCGGCGAGGAACGCCTCGACGCAGGCAAGGCCGATACCGGATGCCGCGCCGGTCACCAGCACGGCCTTGCCCGCGAGATCCAGTCGCATGGCGTCATCCTGCGGTCCGGCCCTCGTCAGGGGGTTGGCCGTCAGTGCATCCTTCTTGTCCGCGGCCGCATGAGGGGCGCGCGGCCTTTCCCCGCGAGGGCGAACCCGCAAGACTGCGAAGCATGACCAGGCCGCATCCCCTCGACCCGCTGACCGCCGACGAACTGAACGCCGGACGCGCGATCCTCGCCGCCGAGGGCCTGCTGACCGAGACCACGCGGTTCCCGGCGGTACTGCCAGTGGAGCCTGACAAGGCAGACGCCGCCCCGGACCGCCGCGTCCAGTACACGCTGCTGGACACCGCGACCGGACAGGCCCGCGACGCCGTCGTCTCGCTGACGAAACGCGAACTGGTCTCCTCCGAGGACTGCGGCGACGGCCAGCCCGCGTACCTGTTCGAGGAGTACGACCTCGCCGCGTCGATCACCAAGGCGTCGCCGGAATGGCTGGCCGCGATGACACGGCGCGGGCTCGCCGACCGGGTCGAGCACGCCTTTTGCGCTCCCCTGGCGCCCGGTTTCTTCGGCAGGCCCGACGAGACCGGCCGCGTGATCCGCTCGCTGACGTTCCTGCGCGACGACGACGCGGACAGCCCGTGGGCGCATCCGGTCGAGGGCCTGATCGTGCACATCGACCTGACCGAGCAGCGCGTCCTCCGGGTCGAGGACGAAGGCGACGTGCCCGTCCCGCCGGAACACGGCCGCTACGGCGACGTCCCGGCCCGCACCACGCTCAAGCCGATCGAGATCACCCAGCCGGAGGGTCCCAGCTTCACCGTCGACGGCAGCGAGGTCACCTGGGAGGGCTGGCGGTTGCGCGTCGGGTTCAACGCCCGCGAAGGTCTGACGCTGCACCAGCTCACCTTCCAGGAGCGGTCGGTGCTCCACCGGGCGTCCGTGCCCGAGATGGTGGTGCCTTACGGCGACACGGCGCCCGGCCGGTTCTGGATCAGCTACTTCGACGCGGGTGAGTACCTGCTGGGCAAGAACGCCAACGACCTCCGGCTGGGCTGCGACTGCCTCGGCGTCATCCACTACTTCCCCGCCTACGTCGCCGACGACCACGGCCGTCCGGTCGAGATCCCCCGCGCGATCTGCATGCACGAGGAGGACTACGGGATCCTCTGGAAGCACACCGATCTCGACGGCCGCGCCGAAGTCCGCCGCTCACGGCGACTGGTCATCTCGTCGATCTCCACCATCGGCAACTACGACTACGGCTTCTTCTGGTACCTCTACCTCGACGGCACCGTCGAACTGGAGGCGAAGGCCACCGGCATCGTGTTCGCCGGCGCCGGTCATCCCGGCACGAAACACCCGCACGCCAACGAGATCGCGCCCGGCCTGTTCGCACCGGTGCACCAGCACCTGTTCTGCGCCCGGCTCGACGTGGCGATCGACGGCGAACGCAACTCGCTCGTCGAGATCGACGTCGAAGGCGTCCCGACCGGGGACCAGAACCCGTACGGGAACGCCTTCACCTGGAAGGAAACCCCGCTGCGGAGCGAGCAAGAGGCGCAGCGGTTCGCGGATCCGGCCAAGGCGCGGGTGTGGGAGATCCGCAGCACGGAGCGGACCAACCGGCTCGGCACGCCCACCGCGTACCAGCTGGTGCCCCGGCCGTCCGCGACCCTGATGGCCCAGCCGGAGTCGAGTGTCCACAAGCGAGCGACGTTCGCCTCCCGGCATCTGTGGGCCACGCCGTACCGCGCGGACGAACGGTTCCCCGCGGGCGACCGGCCGAACGCGCATCCGGGTGGTGCGGGCCTGCCGGCCTGGACCGCCGAGGACCGGGACCTCACCGACACCGATCTCGTGCTGTGGCACGTGTTCGGCCCGACGCATATCCCGCGTCCCGAGGACTGGCCGGTAATGCCGGTCGACTACTCGGGATTCACCCTGCGCCCCTATGGATTCTTCGACCGGAACCCCGCGCTCGATCTGCCTGCCGGCGCCTCCGACGACCACTGTTCCGCTCACGAGCACTAGGACTCCGCTGATGCCCGAACTGACCCTGTCCGACACTTCCACCTGGCTGCCCCTGGACGGGCTGGCGCCCGGGTTCGACGCGAACAAGGCCCCCACGGTCGGCGATCTGCACGGCCGCACCTTCGCTCTCGCGTGCGAGGGCGGCACCACCTTCACCGCGGCCTTCACCGGCACCCGGATCGACTGGAACCACCACGGTTCCGGCACCGACCGGTGTGAGACCTTCCTGGTCGACGACGACCTGTACTACGTCCAGTTCCATCCCCGGGCCCGGCAGGAAGAGGCGTTCACCCTCCTGCTCGACCTGCGCCGCGGCCGCGCGCTGCTGGTGATGAGCCGGATCGGCGACACCGCTCCCCGGGTCACCCAGACGTTCCTGGCCGCCACGATCGGCGGCATCGAGCCCAGCGGGGAATCGCTCGCGCCCAGCACCTCGCTGGTCGGACGGCGGGTGCTGTGGGTGTACAGCACCGCGCATGCCTACGAGCACGTGTACCTCAGCCCGCACTGGTACACCTGGCAGTGCCTGGCCGGCCCGGAGAAGGGGCTCGCCGACACCGACGAGAACTCGGTCTACGAGCTACGGCCCGGGATCTATGTCTTCGCCTGGCGGGAGAAGGTGATCCCCTGCGCTTCGGTGACCGTCGCCGACCACCGCGACGCCCGGCGGCTGCGCTCGCACGGTGTCCTTTTCGGACTCGACGCCACGGGCAGCACTCCGACCCACTTCACCTTCGGCGCGCACGGCAGGTTGCTGAGCACCACCGTGCACCCCGAAGGTTACGAGCCTGCCGGGAGCTGAACCCGTGACCGCCGACCTGATCCTCACCAACGCCACCGTGTACACAGTGGATCCCGTCCGGCCGTGGGCGTCGTCGCTCGCGATCAAGGACGGCCGGGTGCTCTCCCTCGAAGACCTCGAACGCGGCCCGAACACCGAAGTCGTCGACCTCGGCGGCGCGTTCGTCATGCCCGGCCTCGTCGACGTGCACAACCACCACGCCCTCGCCGGGCGCGCGGCACTGTTCGAACTGAACTTCGGCGCGGACGCGGGTTTCGACGACATCCTCGCCGCCGTCCGCGAACGGGCCGCCGGTCTCGGGCCGGACGAGTGGGTGGTCGGCGGCGCGTGGGCGTCCACTTTGGTCAGTACGCTTTCCCGGGTTTCGGCGCGGCACGCCCTCGACGAAGCGGCGGGCGGCAGGCCGGTCACGCTCTCCGACGACAGCAGGCACAACCGCTGGGTGAGCAGCCGAGCACTGAAACTGGCCGGGGTGACCACGTCGACCCCGGATCCCGAGGGCGGGGTGATCGTCCGCGACCCGGCCACCGGCGAGCCGACCGGTGTCCTGCTCGAAGCGGCGGGTGTCCTGGTGGAACACGCGCTGCGCGAGACGAGGACGCTCACCGACGAGCAGCACGCGGCGGCGTCGCGGCACGGGATCGGCACCCTGCATTCGTTCGGGGTCACCGCGTTCCAGGACGCCGGGGTGTCCGCGGACATCCTGCGCGCGCTGAAGTCGCTCGACGACGCCGGCGAACTGAACGCGTGGGTGGTGTCGTCGCTGCTGATCAACGACCCGATCTTCGGCTTCGACCCGATCGGCGCGCCGCTGCTGGAAGTCGCCGGTGAGTACCGCAGCGAGCATCACCGGCCCGACTTCGTGAAGATCTTCCTCGACGGCGTGCCGCCCACCCGCACGGCCGCGTTCCTGGAGCCGTACCTGCCCGACGACGCGCACGGCGCCTGCCATCACGGCGCCACCACCATGCCCGGCGACGAACTCGAGGGCTGGCTGCGCACGGCGGCCGCGGCCGGGTTGTCGGCCAAGGTCCACTGCACCGGCGACGCTTCGGTGCGCGCGACCCTCGACGCGGTCGGGAAGGTGCGGGCGGAAGGCTTCACCGACGCGCGTTTCCAGGTCGCGCACGGTCAGTTCGTGCACCCGGACGACGTCCCGCGTTTCGCCGCGTTGGACGTCGCCGCGGACATCTCGCCGTTCCTGTGGGTCCCCGGGGTCATCCCGGCGGCCATCGCCGAGGTCCTGCCCGGAGAACGGGCCGCCCACATGCAGCCGAACAGGTCCTTGCTGGACAGCGGCGCGCTCGTCGCCGGCGGGTCGGACTGGCCGGTCAGCGAATCGCCGGACGCCTGGGAAGGCATCCAGGGCCTCGTCACCCGCCGGGATCCGACCGGCTCGTTCCCCGGCGCGCTGTGGCCGGAGCAGGCCATCACACTGGCCGAGGCGATCGAGGTCTTCACCCACGCCGCGGCCCGCGCGATGGGATTGGGCGAGGTCACCGGTTCACTGGTGCCCGGGAAGTCGGCCGATTTCGTGGTGCTGGACCGGGATCCGTTCCGCACGGACCCTTCCGCGCTGGCCACGACAAAGGTCACCGAAACGTGGTTTGCCGGACACCGGGTGTATCAGCGCGACTGATCTCCTACACTGGTAGAAGAACCAGTGCGGGAGGTCCACCGATGCCGAAGATCATCGATCACGACGAACGTCGCAGTCACATCGTCGACGTCACCTGGGATCTGATCACCCAGGGCGGGATCGAAGCCGCCACCATGCGCGAGATCGCGGCCGCCGCCGGTTTCGCCAACGGTGCGCTCAAGCTGTACTTCCCGAGCAAGGAAGACATCATCGAGGCCACCTACGAACGTGCGCTCGGCATGATGCGCGAGTACGTCGAACTGGACGAACTCCGTGGCCTCGTCGCGCTCCGGGAGCTGTGCGTCTCCTCGATGCCGATCGACGAGAACCGCATCGCCGCGGGCCGGGTGCTGCTCACCTTCTGGCAGCTGTCGCTGACCACCCAGAAGCTGCAGGACAAGTACCTCGAGCACATCCGCTCGTGGCGCGGCCTGCTCCACCGCTATCTGACCGAGGGCCGCGAAGACGGCGACATCGTCACCGAGACCCCCGACGAGCAACTGGTCGACGAGGTCGTGCTGATCAACGCCGGGGCGAACGTGATGAGCCTGGTCGCCGGCGAGTTCTCCACCGTCGCCCTGCAGCGGCAGCACCTGGAGTCGTTCTTCGACCGCCTGACCCGCCCCTAACCCCTCCTCGAACACTGTCCGTGAAGGCCTCCTTGAGGGACTCAGAGTCCCTCAAGGAGGCCTTCACGGACAACCGATACCTAATCGAAGACGCGGGTCAGGAAGCTCGCCACGTGCGCATGGGACCGCGGCGACGCCGGAAGGTCGGTGTACAGCCCGTAGAAACCGTGGATCTGCCCCGAGTACCGGGTCATCTCCACCCGCGTGCCGGTGTCGGCCAGGCGGCGCGCGAACTCCTCGCCCTCGTCGCGCAGGACGTCGTACTCGGCTGTCAGCACCAACGCGGGCGGCAAGGCGGTCAGGTCGTCCGAGCGCAGCGGCAGCAGATACGGATCGTCCAGGTGCGCCGGATCCGACACGTACTGCTCGAAGAAGAACCGCATCGCCCCGGCGGTCATCCCGAATCCCTCGGCGAAGTCGGCGTACGACCCGAAACCGTCGTCCGGGTGGCCGTAGACCGGGCAGATCAGCACCTGCGCGGCCAACGGCGGGCCGCCGCGGTCACGGGACATCATCGAGACCACTGTGGACAGATTGCCGCCCGCGCTCTCGCCGCCGATCGCGATCCGTCCCGGGTCCACCGCCGCTCCGGCGCCGCCCGCGGCCAGCCATTCGACCACCGAATAGCAGTCGTCGGGCGCTGCCGGGAACGGGTGCTCGGGCGCGAGCCGGTAGTCCACCGCGACGACGGCGACCTTGGCCGCGTTGCACACCGCGCGCGACGCGACCTCGTTCTCGTCGATCGAGCCGATCGTCCACCCACCACCGTGAATCCACACGAAAGCCGGCACCGGCACGGACGACTCCGGCAGATACACCCGGACGCGCACCCCGCTGGGCAGCACGTGGTCGCTGACCGAGGCGACCTGCTCGACGGTTTCGGGACGCCGCCACGCGGCCGCGAAAGCGGCCCGCAACTCGGCGGCCGTCGGAGGAGCGGCCGGCGCCTCGGGTGGAGCACTCCGGGCCAGCAGTTCCTTGACCGCGGGATCGAGGGTCACGGTCACACCGCTTCCGCGACGAGCACCCGCGGGCTGCCCGGCAGCGCCAGCCGGTCGACGACGCGCCAGCCCGCCCCGCTCAGCCATTCCCGGACCTCCGACTCCGGGTAGACGACCGTCCCGTCGATCACCAGGTACTCCCCCGCGTGCAGGGCGTCGATCGGCCGCTGGACCGGGTCGTCGTCGAGGAAGAAGTCGAGCAGCAGCAAACGGGCACCGGGCGCCGCGGCCGCGCGGGCGTTGCGCAGGATCTCCGCGTTCTGCTTCGCGTCGAAACGGTGGACGACGTGGTTGACCATCACCAGGTCGAACTCGCCTTCCGGCCGGGCGGTGGGCGTCTCCGCGCCGACGACGGTCGTCCGGTCCGCCAACCCCGCCTCGGCGGCCGCATCGGTGACCGAGCCGACGAAGCCGGGGTCGAAGACGAAGGTCGTGTGCAGCTCTTCGTTGGCTCCCATGGCTTCGACCGCGAACGCGCTGGACAGCCCGCCGAGGTCGAGCAGTTTCCGGTAGGGGCGGTAGTCGAACGCGCCGGCCAGCATCCTGGCGTGTAGGGCGTTATACGTCATCACACCCGACATGAACGTGCCCCAGCGTGCGTCGTCCATTTCCAGTTCGCCGGGTTCGCCGGTGTCGGCCGTGCGACCGAACTGCAGCCAGTGCCCGTAGCTGATGGAGTCGAGGAAGGTCAGGAACGGTGCCAGATCGAGGTCGCCGCCACCCAGGTACGCGGCCGCGTCCTCGGCCAGTTCGTATCGTCCGTCCACACGCGACAGAAGTCCGAGCGATGACATGGCGTCACCGAGGATGCGGGTGATCTTCGGCGGCTTCCCGGTCTTTTCGGCCAGTTCGGCTGCCGAAAGCGGCCTGGCGCTCAGCGCGCTGAACAGGCCGATCCGGCTAGCCGCGAAGAGTTGCTTGGCCGCCATGTATCCCACGGCGATGTCCACGATCCGCTCGGGACCGGCTGTTCTGGTCGACCCGCTCACGGGTGCCCTCCTTAGCTCGTTTCCGCCGAGAGTCTACAGGTGTAGACAAAAGAATCCAGGGACAGTTTTCGCCCACTGCCAGGCAAAACCGGCCGGATATCAACTTCCTACATTCGTAGAATATACCCATTGACAGGGCACTCCCCCAGTGTCAACATGCGTAGAACTACCCCCGCCGGAGGCACGTTCCCCGGCAGTGCGGTCCGCTTCGGGCGGCCACGGGAAAGGGGATTCATGACCCTGCTCGAAATACGAGAACTGACCGTCGGCGTACTCGCCGACGAGACCGAACGCGAGCTGGTCCGCGAACTCTCGTTCGATCTCGAACAAGGCCGGACACTCTGCGTGGTCGGCGAATCCGGCAGTGGTAAAACGGTGACGGCCTTGTCGATCATCCGGTTACTGGAATTCGTCGCACCGGTGCGCACGCGGGGTGAGATCACCGTGGATGGTGTGGACCTCACGCGGTTGTCCGCCGAAGAGATGCGCGCCTACCGCGGCCCGCGGATCGGGATGATCTTCCAGGAGGCCCTGGATTCACTCAACCCGAGCCAGCGGGTGGGCAAGCAACTGATCGAGGCGTTCCGCAAACCCGGTTCCCTGCCACGGCAAGCCGCCCGCAAGGGCACACCGCTGCACCGCGAGGCCGACGCCAAGGCCCGCGGACTACTGAACGAAGTCGGGCTCACCGACACCGACAGGGTGCTTTCGCTGTACCCGCACCAGATGTCGGGCGGGATGCAGCAGCGCGTGATGATCGCGCTGGCGCTGATGGCCGACCCGAGCCTGTTGATCGCCGACGAGCCGACCACCGCGCTCGACGTCACCACGCAGGCGGAGATCCTCACCCTGTTCGACCGCGTCCGTCGCGACCACGGCACCGCCTGTGTCTTCATCACGCACGACATGGGGGTGGCCGCGCAGGTGGCCGACCGGATCGCGGTGATGTACCGCGGCGAACTGGTCGAGCTCGGGTCCAAAGAGGACATCCTGGGCGCGCCGAAGCACCCGTACACCAAGGCGTTGCTCGACTGTGTGCCGAAGCTCGGGGTGAGCAGGCGTGACGGCTTCCCCACCATCTCCGAAGCGCTGCTCGAAGCCGCGATGAACGGCGAATCGGCGGTCGCGACCGAGACCAGGACCTTGAGCCGGGCGCCGGCATCGGACAGTGGCAAGGGCACCGCTCTCGTCATCGACTCGGTGTCCAAAGTGTACGGACGCCGAGGCCGGTTCTCCCTGAACCGGGAGCCCGAGGTACACGCCGTCAAAGACGTCACTCTGGAGATCGCGCCCGGCGAGTTCTTCGGCCTGGTCGGGGAATCGGGCTCGGGCAAGACCACGCTCGGCCGGCTGGTGAGCGCGCTGGAAACGCCCACCGGCGGCACCATCACCTTCGGCGAGCACCGGTGCACCCCGACCGGTCTCGACGGCGACGAGCGCGCGTTCCGCCGTCGCGCGCAGCTGATCTTCCAGGACCCGCAGAGTTCCTTGGATCCCCGGCATTCGGCCGCCCGGATCATCGCCGAGCCGCTGCGGGAACTCACCGGCCTGCGCGGCGCCGAACTGGACCGCCGTGTCACCGAGCTGATCGACGAGGTCGGCCTTCCCGCGGACACCGCGAAGAAACTGCCCTCACAGCTTTCCGGCGGCCAGCGGCAGCGCGTCTCGATCGCCCGCGCGATCGCCGCCGAACCGGACCTCATCGTGGCCGACGAACCCACCTCCGCGCTCGACGTCTCGGTGCAGGGCCAGGTGATGAACCTGCTGCTCGACCTGCGGCGGACCCGCGCGCTGAGCTTCCTGTTCATCACGCACAACCTGAGCCTGGTGCTCTCGGTCGCCGACCGCGTCGGCGTGATGTACCAGGGCGAACTGATCGAGACCGGCGACCCGGACGAGATCCGGCTCCGTCCCCGGCACGACTACACCCGCCGCCTCCTCGCGGCGAACCCCGAAATCGGAGTGCGGAACCCATGAGACGAACCCTGACCTCGGCCGTGCTCGGCGCGGCCACCGTCCTGCTGCTCAGCTCGTGTATGGGAGGGCAGGCGGGCGGTGGCGCCGCCGACGGCCCCCCGGTGAAAGGCGGCAACCTGAACGTCGCAGTGCCCACCGATCCGCAGTCGCTCGACATGGTCGCCAATCCCGGCCAGGTCACCGCGCATATCGGCAACATGATGTACGAGAAACTGTTCGAAGTGGACCGTGGCTTCACCGCCCGGCCCATGCTGGTCGAGGACTACACCACCAGCCCGGACAGGCTCACCTACACCTTGAAGCTGCGCCAGGGCATCACCTTTCACGACGGCAACCCGCTGACGTCCGAGGACGTCGTGGCGAGCCTGAAGCGGTGGCAACAGGTCCACCGCACCGGCCAGCTGGTCACCCCGGACATCGAGGCGATCACGCCGGCCGACCCGGCGACCGTCACCATCAAGCTCAAGCAGCCGCGCTACCCGCTGATCAACGAACTCGCCGGGGCGGGCACGGAGATCTACGAGGCCAAGAACCTCGCCGGGGTGGCACCGACCGGTTTCGCGCAGGACAAGGCGATCGGCACCGGACCGTACAAGCTGAAGAGCTGGGACATCGGCCGCGAACTGGTGCTGGAGCGCTACACCGGCTACAAGTCCCGGTCCGAAGAGGACTGGGGCGGGCAGGCGGGCGCCAAGCACGCGTACCTGGACACCGTGACCTACAAGGTGGTCTCCGACCAGGACGCGCTGATCAACGGCCTGCAGACCGGGCAGTGGGATCACATCATGCCCACCAACGACCAGTACGAGACCCTGCGCAACAACCCGGCCGTGGTCGTGCACAACCTCCCCGGCGGCAACGATAACGTCGTCATCCCGAACTTCAATCCCGGTTCGAAGTTCGCCGACCCGCGAGCCCGGGAAGCGCTGAACCTGGTGCTGGACAAGCCCGCGATCAACGCGGCCACCGGCGGCAGCAAGGACCTCACGCTCGAGACCGGCGCCTTCGCCTCCCCGGACAACAAGGCGTTCTACTCCACGCAGGGCGAAGAGATCTACAAGCGGCACGATCCGGAGAAGGCCAAGCAGTTGCTGGCCGAAGTCGGGATCACCGCGGGCGCGACCATCCGCATCGTCACCACGAATTCGTACCCGGAGTTCGGCAAGTGGGCCGTGCTGATCCAGGACAGCCTGTCGAAGATCGGCATCAACACCAAGATCGACACCTTCGACTTCGCCACCATGCTCGGCACGCTGACCAAGGAACCCGGCGGCTGGGACATCACCACGCTGTTCTTCGACTCGGCGCTGACCTCGCCCGCGCAGATGCCCGCGCTCACCCTGGGCACGCTGAACGGCTCGTCCTCCCCCGAACTGGACGCGCTGATGGCCGAGTACAACGCCTCGACCAATCCCGAGCAGGCCAGGGCCGTGGTGGACAAGCTGCAGGCGTTCACCTGGAAGCAGCTTTCGGTGATCACGCTGAGCCAGTCGAGGCTCTACGCGGCCTACTCCCCCAAACTGAAGGGATACGGCGACTTCTACCGCGTGTTCTGGAACACCTGGCTGGCATCATGACCGGTCTGCTGCTGCGCAGGCTGCGCGATCTCGCGATCATCCTGGTGATCGTCGGCACGATGATGTTCTTCGTCATCCGGCTCATCCCCGGCGACCCGGCGCAGGCGATCCTCGGCCCGACGGCGCGTCCGTCCGATGTGGACGCGTTACGGGAGAGCATGGGGCTCAACGGAACGCTGTGGGAGCAGTACCTCAGCTGGGCCGGCAACGTGCTGCGAGGCGACTTCGGGACGTCGATCACCTACCACGCACCGGTACTCGGTGTGGTGGCCGACCACATCCTGCCGACGTTGACGCTCGCCGTGCTGTCCACGGTGATCAGCTTCTTCCTCTCGGTCGCGATCACGTCCTGGCAGGCGGTGTCGCCGCGCAATCCGGTGGCGCGGGCGCTGGACCGGTTGTCCGCGCTCGGCATGGCGATGCCTGACTTCTGGATCTCGCTGGTGCTCGTGCTGCTGTTCTCGGTGACGCTGCGCTGGTTCCCTTCCAGCGGCTACGAAAACCTGTTCACCGATCCGGCCACGGCGGTGCCCGCACTGGTGCTCCCGCTGACCGTGCTGGTCATCGGGCAGACCGCGTTGTTCGTGCTGACGCTGCGGGAAAGCCTGCTCGGTGAGCTTCCGCTGGCGTATCTGCGCACCGCGCGGGTCAAGGGGCTTTCCGAGCGGCAGGTGATGACCAAGCACGTGCTGCCGAACGCGCTGATGCCCTTGATCACCCAGCTGGGCAGCAACTTCGCCATGCTGGTCGGCGGCATCGTGATCATCGAGTCCATCTTCGTCGTACCCGGGCTCGGCCATCTGCTGATGGGTGCGGTGTCCACTCGCGACTTCCCGCTGATCCAGGGGGTGACGCTGTTCGTCGCGGTGCTGTTCGTCCTGGTCAACCTGCTGGTGGACCTGTCGTACGCACTGCTCGACCCGAAGGTGCGTGTCTCATGAGCGTGGCTCTGGTGGAAAGGACCCCGTCGGTGCGAGAGGCCCCTGCGACCGGCCGGATGACCAGGCTGTTCCGGCGCAACCGGATGCTCGTCATCTGCGGCACGCTGCTCGCGTTGATCGTCCTGACCGTGATCGTGCTGCCGTTCTTCCTGCCCAGTGTGAGCGCCACCGACCCGGTCAACCGGCTGCTGCCGCCCTCGGGCGAGCATCTGCTGGGCACGGATTCGTTCGGCCGCGACGTGCTCGCCCGGCTCGTCTCCGGCGGGCGAGCCTCGCTCGGGCTGTCCGCGCTGATCACCCTGTGCGCGGCCTTCACCGGGCTGGTGATCGGGCTGATCAGCGGGTTCTTCCGGGCCGCGGACGCGGTGCTGATGCGGGTGATGGACGCCTGGATGTCGTTCCCCGCGATCATCCTGGCGATGGCGCTGGCGATCTCGCTCGGCGCGAGCATCTGGACCGAACTGATCGCGCTGACCGTGATCTTCACGCCGTTCACCGCGCGGGTCATCCGCAGCCGGGTGCTCGGCATCGCCGGCCGCGCCTACATCGGCGCGGCGCGGGTCTCTGGGATGAGCAAGGGAAAGATCCTCCTCGTGCACGTGTTCCCGAACGTGCTGCCGCTGGCGCTGGTGCAGGTGGTGATCCTGTCCGCGGCGGCGATGCTGGTCGACGGCGCGATGAGCTTTCTCGGGCTCGGCATCGCTCCCCCGACCCCGACCTGGGGCAACATGATCGCCGAAGGCCGTTCGTACCTGGTGCAGGCGCCGTGGCTGGTGATCGTGCCCGGCGTGACGATCATGGTGTGCGTGTTCCTGCTGAACCTCATCGGATCGTCGCTGCGGATCGCCGTCGACGCCCGCGCTCGGACGCTGAGCGAACTGCAGCGCCTGCGCACCCGCCGTTCCTCCGGCAGCTGAGAAAGGACTCCCTTGTCTGTCAACACTTCCTTGACCGTGCGCCGGTTCGAGCCCGAAACCACTTCGGGACCGCCTGTGCTGCTCGTACATGGGTTCGCCTCGGACGGGCACACCGACTGGATCACCACGGGCTGGCCGTCGGCGCTCACCGCCGCCGGGCGCGCCGTGCTCGTGCCCGATCTGCCCGGGCACGGATCCAGTCCGGCGTCGTCCGGTTCGCTCGGGGCGAAGGCGGTGTGCGCCGAGCTCACGCGGCTCGTCGGGGAACTGTCCGAAGTGGACGTCGTCGGCTACTCGCTCGGTGCCCGGCTCGCTTGGGAACTACCGGCGCAAGCGCCTGTGCGGCGGCTCGTGCTGGCGGGTGTGAGCCCGTTCGAACCGTTCGGTGCGGTGGACGTCGAGGCGGCATTGGCCTTCGCCGACGGCGGGAAGGCTCCGGCCGATCCGCTGACCGCGATGATCGCGCACATGATCACAGCGCCGGGGCGGAATCCCGCGGCTCTCGCGCGGTGCATCGAAGACCTGCGCTCGGAACCTTTCGCTCCGGCCGCAGGTGCTGTCACGGTGCCCACGCGGTTCGTCGCGGGCGCCGACGATCCGATCAGCCAGGGCATCGAAACACTGGTCGACCTGGTGCCGGGAGCGGATCTGGTGCGGGTCCCCGGAGACCACGGTGGGGCGCTGCGGAGCCCTGAGTTCAAGGCGGCCGTGCTGGAGTTCCTCAAGTAGCGAATACCGCGTGTGTCATGAAAGGGTCTTTCAGGACGTTTTTTGTCCTGAAAGACCCTTTCATGACATCCCGGGGCACCGTCAGATGGTGCCGTCGGCGGACACGGAGCGGTCCAGCCACAGACCTTCGAGAGCCGCCCGGACCTCCGCACCGTGCTCGGCGGCCAGCTGTACGGCGCCCAAGTTGTCCTCTAGTTGCCGAAGGCGGCTCACCCCGAACAGGACGTTCGCCACCGGTTCGTAGGCGAGGCAGAACGCGATCGCCAGCTGCGAGGCACTCACGCCGAACTCGGCGGCCACCGAGGCGACACCGCCGGCCGCGTCCCTGATCGAGTCGCGGATGCCGCCCATGTCGGCGCCGATCTTGCGTTCCGGGGTCTTGCCGAGCAGCACCCCGCCCTCGAAGACGTCCGACGCCTGCAGGGTCAACCGCCCCGAGCCGAAGTGGACGCCGTAGAACAGGCCTTCCGCCATCGACCGGCGCGCCACGCTGTACTTCAGCTGCGCGAACCGCGGCGCCGGAAGGCCTTCCCGCTCGGCGAAGTCCAGCGCCCGGTCCAGGTCATCGGCGATCCAGTTGTTCACACCCCAGACGGCGAAGCGGCCGAGCCGGATCTGTTCGGCCATCTCGGTGACGATCCGGGGGACGTCCGGGCGTTCGAAGTAGTCGCCGACCACCACCGCCTCCGCGCTGTCGACGCCGATCCGGTCGAACGACGTCGCGAGCTGCTCGGCGAAACCGGTGTTCGGATAGTCCCAGAGCCACAGCTTCCCGCACAGCTGGTACTCCTCGCGCGCGATCCCCGCGGCCCGGACGGCCTCGCCGAACAGGAGATCCGTGCGTGACTGTTCGGAATGCGGCCCCATGTTGTAGTGGGCCACGTCGAAAAGCGTGACCCCGGCATCGATCGCGTGCCGGATCAGCCGCACCGCGTCGTCGAAGTCCATGCGGTCCCAGGTGTTCCAGGAGCCCAGGCTCAGCGCCGAGGTCGCGAACCCCAGCCCGTTCTGCTTCTCATGCACGAGTTTTCCTTTCGCCGGCAACGGAAACAATTTTTAGTCTACGATCGTAGAATGAACAAGAGACTTGTAGTGGTGACCGGCGGCGCCAGTGGTATCGGCCGTGGCGTCGCCGAAGCGTTCCATGCCGCGGGCGACCGGGTGGTCATCGCCGACGTCTCCGCGCGCGCGGCCCATGACGTGGCCGGGGAACTCGGCGCGGAGCACGTCGAACTGGACATCTCCGACCCGGGGTCCGTCGACGCCGCACTGGCTTTCGTCACCGACCGGTTCGGTCCCGTCGACGTCCTCGTCAACAACGCCGGACTCGCCGGAGGCGGAGGCCCCTTGGTGGGACTGGACATCGGCATCTTCGACCTGTGCGTGCGGGTGAATTTCCGCGGCACTTTCCTGATGACCCGCGCGGTCGGCGCGCACATGATCGAAGCGGGCACCCGCGGGACCATCGTCAACATCACCTCCATCGGCGCCCGGCAGCCGACCCCCGGACTCGGCCATTACGAGGCCACCAAAGCCGCCGTCGAGGCGCTGACCCGGTCCGCGGCCCTCGAACTGGCCCCGTACGGGATCCGGGTCAACGCGGTCGCGCCCGGCCCGGTGCTCACCCCGATGACCGCCGGATTCGCCTCGGACTCCGCGGCCCGCGCGGCGTGGGAAGCGAGGATCCCGCTGGGAACCATCGCTTCCGTCGCCGACGTGGTGCCGTCAGTCCTGTTCCTCGCCTCCGCCGGCGCCGGCCATCTCACCGGCGTGAGCCTGCAGGTCGACGGCGGGCAACTGCTCACTTGAGTACACGACGCGGCCGCCGGACACGGTGAGTTCGACACCGACGTCCGGCAGGTACGCGAAGCCGACCTCGAGCGGATTCGCCGCCAGGACACAGAAGTCGGCGACACGGCCCACGGTCAGGGCGCCCTTCCACTCCGCCGCGCCGTCCTGCTCGGCGGCCGCGGTCGTGTAGCAACGCAGCAGCCGGTTCATCAGCCCGGCGTCCACTTCGGACACGTCCAGCATCCGGGCGGCGGCGGCGATATGCACCCGCCAGTCCGGGGTGACCACCGGGGCATCGCTGCTCAACGTCAGCGGGACACCCGAATCCAGCATCTGCGCCAGCGGCCACGCACGGGCGCCGACCTCGGCACCCAGCGCTTCCGACAGCATTCCCCGCATCGCGACCGCGATCGCGGGCTGCGTGGTCAGGCCGACACCCCGCGATGCCATCCGTGCCAGCTGATCCGCCGTCACCAGGTCGCCGTGGACGAGGTGATCACCCGCGCGGAGCGACTCCAACGCGGTCTCGATACTGCGATCCCCCGTGGCGTGCACCGCGACCACCAGCCCGGCTTCGTGGGCGAGGCCGATCATGGCGGTCAGATTCGCGGCGCGGCCTGGATCATCGTCACCGTCGACGAGCAGCGAACCGTGTGAACCGTCGGCGTAGCAGTGGTGCGTCCACGCGTTCCGCATCGGCGGGATGCCGTCGGCGAAGATCTTCACGCCGGGCACGGTGAGCCACAACGGATCCGACTCCGGAACCGGCGTGCCCAGGCCGCGTTCGAAGTCGGCCAGCGAACTGGCTCCGTCGAGCAGCCCGAACAACCGCAACACGGTCACCCTGGCTCGCAGGCGCCCCTCCGCTACCAGCGCCGCGTACTCCTCCAGCACCTCGTGCCCGAAGCATCCCGTCTCCCCCGGCCCCAGCCCGGGTTCGGTGTAGCTGGTGATACCGAGTGACGCGCACAGGTCGCCCGCTCGCAGGATGGCGGCCCGACGTTCGTCCGCGGTACTCACCGTCTTTTCCGCTCCCCCGGTGAATCCGGCGCCGCCGATGAGGGTGTCCGGCCAGCGCGCACCGAGCCAGGTCGCGTGAAGATGCGCATCGTTGACACCGGGCAGAACGGTTCTTCCCGCCAACTCGATCACCTCGGTGTCCGGGCCGACGAAGTCCGCCACGTCGGCACCGAGCGCGACGATCTTGCCGTCGCGCGACGCCATCGCCCGCACGACCGTGTCCGCGTCGTCGAAAGTGAGGATCGGACCGCCGCGGACCACCAGCGATGCAGAACGACTATGGTGCGACGGCATGGTTTCCTCCAGGATCTGGACTTTTTCTCCTACGACTGTAGACTAAAAAGATGGCCAACAGAACCGAAGCCGCGGTGCTCACCGAACACGGTTCCGCGCTCACCCTGCGGGAGCTTCCCCTGCCGGACGAACCGGAACCGGGCGCCGCGCTGGTCCGGATCACCTGCACCACGTTGTGCGGCACCGACGTGCATCTCTGGTCGGGCCAGATGACCTTCCCCGGAATGCTGCCGATGGTGCTGGGCCACGAAATGGTCGGCGAGGTGGTGGCCGTCGGACCGGGCACCACCGACACGCTCGGCCGCGAGATCGCCGAGGGCGACCGCATCGGCTGGTCCGAGTCGACATGTGGAAAGTGTTACGGCTGCACGATCCTGCGTGAACCGGTCGCCTGCGAGAAGCGTGGCTATGGTTTCCTCCAGCGCTCCGACGTCTTCCCTTACGCGACCGGCGGCCTCGTCCGGTACTGCTACGTGACTCCCGGTGCGGCCAAGCTCGTGCTGCCCGACGACGTGAAGGACACCTGGGCGTCGATGTCCGGCTGTGCGGGGAAGACCGTGCTGCGGGCCGTCGCGCGCTCCGGCGGCATCCGTCCCGGTGCGACAGTGGTGATCCAGGGCGCGGGAGCACTCGGCGTGTTCGCCACCGCCGTCGCGCGTATCTCCGGCGCGGGCGACGTGATCACCCTCGGCGGACCGGCCGATCGATTGAAGACGGCTGAACGTTTCGGTGCGACAACGACGATCCCGGTCGACGGCGGCGCCGAAGAACGTATCGAGCGGGTCAAGGAACTCACCGGCGGTCGCGGCGCCGACCATGTCTTCGATTTCGCGGGCGGCCCTACCATCGGCGAAGAAGCGGTCGCGTTCGCCGCGCAGCGCGGCACGGTCGCGATCGTCGGCTCCACCGGCCCTGCCCCCTCCCCCGTGGCGCTGGGCACCGTGATGGGCAAGGAACTTACGATCGCCGGCTCGCTCAACGGCGACATCGCCGACTACCACCGCTCCGTGGACTTCTTCCGCACTTTCGCCGGCCGGATGCCCTGGGACGAACTGTTCAGCGCGCCCGTCGGGCTCTCTGAAGCCTCGAACCGCGTCGAGTCGATGTCGAGGCTCGGTGAACTCAAAGCCGTCATCGATCCTCGTCTTCCTTAGAGCCTGTTGGCGGAGCTGAGATGCACCCCGAAAAGGGAGATAACGCGTGAACCCGCCCCGCCGAAGGCCCCGCTATCGCGGTGGCAGGGCGCCCTTCCCCGCCAACGCGAGAGATATGGCCAGGTCGCGCCCTTCCGACGCGATCGCGGACGCGGGTTCACCACCAGACACTAAGGAGACCGCATGTCCGCCATCCCCCAGCGTCGCATCGGCCGCGACGGGCCGCTCACCGGCGTGCTCTCGCTCGGTTCGTGGCACACCTACGACCGGATGGACTTCCGCGAGGCGGTGACGCTGGTCCGCACCGCGGTCGACTCCGGCATCTCGCTCTTCGACGTCGGCGTCTACGGATTCCCCGGCAGCACACCGGTGTTCACCGACGTGCTGTTCTCGGCCATGGTCCGCGCCGCCGGGCTGAAGCGCGAGGACTACCTGCTGTCGGCGAAGCTCTGGCTGGAGGGTTATCCGGAGCACAACCTTCGGGACCAACTGGACAACGCGCTGTTCCGCGCCGGGGTCGAACACGCCGACCTGGTGGTGCTGGGCGATCTCCGGCGGGACGACACCGACCTGCACCGGCTCGTGCTGGATCTGGACGAACTCCGCCGGGCCGGGCTCATCCGGCAGTGGGGCGTGAACAACTGGTCCGCGACCACCATCCAGGCCCTGCACGACTTCGCCGCGGCCGAGAACGTACCCGGCCCCGCCCTCGCGCAGCTGAAGTACAGCGTGGCCCGACGGTCCATTCCGGACGGTGAGCCGTTCGCGAAGGTCTTCGGCGAACTCGGCGTCACCCTGCAGTCCTCGGACATCTTCGAGGGCGGCGTGTTGCTGGGCAAGAACAGTGGTGCGCGCCAGGTCGGCCGGGACCCCGGCGACATCCGCGAACGCATCGCCTCCTCCGCCCCGGAACTCGCGAAGATCGCGGGCGACCTCGGTGTGACACCGGCGCAGCTCTGTCTGGCCTTCACGCTCACCCACCCGGCCAACACGACCACACTGTTCGGCGCGACCAGCACCGAACAGCTGCGGGACAATCTGGGCTCGGTCGACCTCGTCGACCGAGTCGGTGCGAAACAGCTGCGCGAACTGGTCGAACCGTTCTGGGCGGACCGCGACACCGTCGATCCGGAGGGACCGTGACGGCCTTCGATCCCGAACTCGCGGCGGCTCTGGAAGGGCTACCGTCCGGGCCACCACTGAGCGCCGATTCGCTGGCGAGCGTCCGGCAGGCGATGGCCGACGGGAACCCGAGTTGCGCCGAGGCCATCGGCGACCGTGACCTCGTCTGGGAAGACCGGACGGTGCCCGGCACCGATGTCGTCGTCACGATCGTCAAGCCCCGGAACGGAAAGCCCGGCGCTCCGGGGTTCTACAACATCCACGGCGGCGGCATGGTGCTGGACGACCGGTTCGCCGACCTGCCCAGGATGGTCCCGCTGGTCGAAGAGTTCGGCTTCGTCGCGGTGACCGTGGAGTACCGGCTCGCTCCCGAGCATCCGCATCCGGCGCCGCTGGAAGACTGCTACGCGGGACTTACCTGGATGGCTGAAAACGCCGCCGAACTCGGTTTCGATCCGGCGAAACTGATCGTCGGCGGCGGAAGCGCGGGCGGCGGACTCAGCGCGGGAATCACCCTTCTGGCAAGGGATCGCCGAGGCCCGGCGCTGGCCGGGCAGCTGTTGCTGTGCCCGATGATCGACAGCGGCAACGACTCCGCGTCCACAGTGGAATTCGCAGAACGCGGGGTCTGGGGTCGCGCCGCCAACGAATTCGGCTGGCGGTCCCTCTTGAACGGACAGACTTCCCCGTACGCGACGCCGACGACCGCACCCGATCTCGCCGGGCTACCGCCCGCGTTCATCGAGGTCGGCGCGGCCGAGATCTTCCGCGACGAGGACGTCGACTACGCACGACGTCTCTGGCAGGCCGGCGTTCCTGCCGAACTGCACGTGTGGGCGGGCGCCTATCACGGTTTCGACCGGATCGCGCCGGACAGCGAGGTGACCCGGGCCGCGCTCGCCGCCCGGGCCTCCTGGCTGCGCCGCGTCATCGGTCGAGCATGAACCGCGCGGCCTGCTCGCCGACCAGCACCGCGGGTGCGTTGGTGTTGCCGGTGGTCACCGCCGGCAGCACCGACGCGTCCGCGATCCGGAGCCCGGTCAGCCCGTGCACGGCCAGCCCGGGATCGACGACGGACCCCGCGTCGATGCCCATCCGGCAGGTCCCGACCTGGTGGTGGTAGGTGATCGCGGTCCGCCGAACGTACTCGCGGACGTCGGCAGCCGGCCCCGGGTACAGCTCCCGGGCACCCCATTCGCCGGCCAGCGCGGCCGATCGGCCGATCACCCGGCACTGCTCCACCGACGCGACCAGGCTCTCGAAGTCTGCCGGATTCTCCAGCGCGGCGAGGTCGATCAACGGCTCGTCGTACGGGCTCGGCCCCGAGATCCGCAGGCTGCCCCGGCTGCGCGGGGTGACCATGCCCGCCATCAGCGAGAACCCGGTCTCCGGTCCGGTCATCCACGGCTCGTACATCGGCACGCTGAAGTGGATCGGCTGGGTGTCGGGCACCGCGAGGCCGGGGCGGCTGCGCCAGAACAGGTGCGTCTGTGTGACCGAGCGGCCGGGCGCGGGCGGTTCCACCTGACGGCGATCGGTCGCGAAGATGACCGGGGACAACAGGTGGTCGTGCAGGTTCTTGCCCACTCCAGGCAGGTTCGCGACCACGTCGATACCGAGCACGGCGAGGTCGGCCGCCGGGCCGACACCGCTGCGCAACAGGATCGCGGGTGACGACAGCGCCCCGGCGGCGAGCACCACCTCGTCGGCGAAGAGCCGTTGCAGGCGTCCGTCGACCTCGGCGAGCACACCGGTCACCTTGGTGCCCTCGAACAACAACCGGTGTACCAGCGCTCCCGTGTGGACGGTCATCCGTTCGGCCGCGGGCAGGCCGTAGGCGAGCCAGGTGTTGAGCCGCCGTCCGTCCCGCACGGTGATGCGCTGCACCGAGACGCCGTCGAGTTCGTCTCCGTTGTAGTCCGGGTTGAACGGCAGCCCCGCCTCCACCGCCGCGTCCACAATGGACTGCTGGATCGGGTGCAGCGGTTCGTTCGGCACGACGTCGAGCAGATCCTTCTCGATCCGCTCGTACACCGGACGCACGTCGTCCCACCGCCAGCCGGGCAGATCCCAGCCGTCGTAGTCGGCGGGAGCACCGCGCACCCAGATCATCGCGTTGAGCGAATGCGACCCGCCGAGCACCTTGCCGCGCGGCAGGTGCAGCCGCCGGTTCGCCGCGTGCGGCTGCGGCACGGTGTGGTGGTCCCAGTCCTCCGGGCCGTGCCACAGCTCTCCCGCCCGGGAAGGGTCGTGGATGGCCGGGTTGGTGTCCGGCCCGCCCGCTTCGAGCAGGGTCACCCGCGCCCCCGCGTCCGCCAGTCTCCTGGCGACCACCGAACCGGCCGAACCCGCACCCACCACGATGACGTCCATGCCCCTCACCCTCGCAAGGCGGGACCCCGTCCGGCGGATTCGGTTCGCTGGCCGACAATCGGCGTGCCCTGGCGGGCAAGACCGGGGCACCGGCGGCGCCCGATACTCGATCACACACCGGTCGAGGAGGAGCTTGCCATGGCCACACGCCTGTTCATCGACGGACAGTGGACCGCCGCCGGAGGCGGCGCGCTGCCGACGTACGACCCGGCCACCGGCAAGGTGATCGACGAAGTGGGCACCGCCTCGGCAGCCGACGTCGACGCCGCCGTCGGTGCCGCGCGGAGCGCGCTGAGCGACCCCGCGTGGGCGGGGCTGCTGCCGGTCCAGCGGGCGGCCCTGCTGTTCCGGCTGGCGGACCTCGTCGACACGCACCGCGAGGAACTGGCCGCGCTCGAAACACGCGACCAGGGGCAGCCGATCGGCATCTCCCGGCAGGTCAGCGTCACCGGCGCCGCCGAGCACCTGCGCTACTTCGCCGGCTGGGTGACCAAGATCCAGGGCACCACCAACCCGGTGTCCTTCCCGGACACGCTGCACTACACCCGCCGCGAGCCGGTGGGGGTGAACGCGCTGATCACGCCGTGGAACTTCCCGCTGATGATCCTGGTGTGGAAGCTCGCGCCCGCACTGGCCACCGGCAACACCGTGGTGATCAAACCCAGTGAGGTCACCCCGCTGACCAGCATCCGGCTGGTGGAACTGGTCCACGAGGCCGGGTTCCCGCCGGGCGTGGTCAACCTGGTCACCGGCGACGGCGCGGTGGGGGCGCTGCTGAGCGCGCACCTCGACGTCGATCACGTGTCCTACACCGGTTCGACCGCGGTCGGGAAACTGATCACGGCCGCCAGCGCCGAGTCGAACCTCAAACGGCTCACCCTCGAACTCGGCGGCAAGGCACCCAGCATCATCGCCTCGGACGCCGACATCGACGCCGCCGTCGCGGGCAACCTCGCGGGCGCCACGCTGAACAGCGGGCAGGTCTGCGCCGCGTACACCCGGTTCTTCGTGGACCGCAAGCGCGAACAGGAGTTCGTGGACAAACTGGGCACCGGTCTTGAGGGGCTCAAGCTGGGACCGGGCCTCGACGAGTCGACGCAGCTCGGCCCGCTGGTGTCCGCGAAGCACCGCGAACACGTGGACTTCCTTGTCTCGACCGGTCGTGAACAGGGCGCCGAACTGGTCACCGGCGGCAAGGCGCTCGACCGGGACGGCTACTTCTACACGCCGACGTTGTTCGCCGGGGTCGCCGACGACATGACGATCATGCGCGAGGAGATCTTCGGCCCGGTCCTCGCCGTCACCGCCTACGACGACCAGGACGAGCTGCTGGCCAGGGCGAACGACACCGAATACGGGCTCGCGGCCACCGTGTGGACCCGCGACATCGGCACCGCGCAGCGGTTCGCCAACGGCATCCGGGCGGGCGCGGTGTTCGTGAACATGCCGCCGATCCCCGACATGGCCGCGCCCTGGGGCGGCTACAAGGCGTCCGGCTGGGGCCGCGAGATGGGCCCGTGGGCGATCGACGCGTACACCGAGATCAAATCCGTCTGGCTGCACTACTCGTGACAGCCGGCGACGCGGTGAACTCGACCGCGATGAGCAAGTCGCAGATCGCCTATCAGTGGATCAAGGCCCGCATCGGCGACGGCACCTTCTCCCCCGGCTACCGGCTCGTGTTCGGGCAGATCGCGCAGGAACTCGGGTTCAGCCCGGTACCGGTCCGCGAGGCGGTCCGGCGGCTGGAGGCCGAGGGACTGGTGACCTACGAACACAACATCGGCGCGCAGGTCGCGATGGCCGACGAGAGCGACTACCAGCACACGATGCAGACGCTCGCGCTCGTCGAGGGCTATGCCGCCGCGCTGGCGGCGCCGTCGTTGCCCGCCAAGGCACTTGACACGGCCAAGGGCATCAACGCGGAACTCACCGCCTGCCTCGACCATTTCGAGCCGTCCCGGTTCACCGCGCTGAACCGGGACTTCCACCGGGCGCTGTTCGGCACCTGCCCCAATCCCCAGGTGCTCGATCTGGTCGACCGCGGCTGGAACCGGCTCGCCGGACTGCGCACCTCGACGTTCAGTTTCGTCCCCGGGCGGGCGCACGAATCCGTGCGGGAGCACCTGAAGATCCTCGACCTGTTCGACCGGGGCGCGGCCGCCGGCGAGATCGAACAAGCCGTCCGCGAGCACCGGCTGGCGACGCTGGACACCTTCCTCGCCTACCAGGCGGGCCGCCACACTCAGGAGGGGACGGCCTCCGGCGACGGGAAGGCGTAGAAGCGCACCGAAAGCTCCTTTTCGTCGGTCATCGGACGACGTCGCCGCTGGCAGAATCGGAGGATCAGCTCACGGTATTCCGTTTCGAGCTCACGGAATTCCGCCTCGGTCAGCCGCGCCGACGTCCGCTGCGCCGTCGCCCACGGGCCGAAGTCGTCCCGGTTCTCGGCCGCCCAGGAGAGCAACGCGAGCTCGCGTTCGTACTTCTGGTCGAGGAACGCGGCGACCCGCTCCCGGTCGGCCTCGTCGAACTCGTCCGGCTTCGGCTCACGCAGATCCTGCGGGACGGCGGTCCAGGCGCCTTTCCGGCCCCGCCGGACGAACCCGTTGTCCTGCAAGGTTTTCAGCAACTCTTCGACCTCGTCGCGGCCGAGAGCCGCCTTCCGCGCCACTTCGTCGGCGGTGGCGGGCAGCTCGCGGACGACCTGCTGGTATCGCGGGTCTTCCCGCATCGCGATGTCGGCCATCGTCACCGATCGCTGCCGCATACCGCCGCTCAGGAGCCGCCGCGTGGCGAGAAGGAGCACTACGGCGACCGGCACCTCGACGAAGACTGCGAGCGCGACACTGGCCCATCGATCGGGCGAGGTCCAGCCGAGCATGACGTCGAACCAGGCGTCACAGAACAACATCGCGGCCGTGGCCGACAACAGCGGGACGGCCGCGCGGCGCCGCCGCAACCCCAGCCAGGCCCCGGCCGCGAAGCAGAGCAGCAGGGCGATGTCGAAGCCGACCCAGGCCGTCCGCCACTGACCGGTGTCGTACCTGTCGGGCAGCGTGTGCGCGAGGTAGACGGTCCACGGCAGCAGACAGACCGCCGCCCCGGCGAGAACGGCCAGCAGAATCCGTCGGATCATGATCAGGACGGTAGGAGCCGCCGTCGCCACCGGCATCCGGGATTTTCCCTGGTTCCGGTTCGGTGAAGCGACTGCGACCTGGGTCACACTTGGGCAGAATCGGTTCCATGCGATCGAAACTGCTCACCCTCGCCGCGATCGTCGCCGTGTCGGCCGGGCTCACCGGACCGGCCACCGCCGTCGCCGCGGGCCCGCGCCTCGAAGATCCCCGGACCTGCGCGCACGACGCGCGGTTCACCTGCTCGACGCTGACCGTGCCGCTCGACCATCGCGGCCGCACCCCCGGCACCCTGAAACTCCCGGTCGCCACCGCGAACAACGCGGACGCGCCGAAAGGTGTGCTGCTGTTCCTCACCGGCGGCCCCGGGCAGCCGGGGGTTCCGTTCAGCACCAAGCTGTTCGACCGCATGCCCGAGGTGTTCAAGGACCACCGGCTGGTGATGATCGACCAGCGTGGGACCGGACCGAACGCCCTCGACTGCCCCGAACTGCAGGCACAGGTCGGCAGTTCCGACATCGAGCCGCCGACCCGGGAAGCCGTCTCGGAATGCGCCGCCGTCCTCGGGAACAAGACCCGGTTCTACGGCAGCGACTCGACGATCGCCGACCTCGATCTGCTCCGCCGGGCGCTGGGCGTCCGGAAAATGGTGGTGGACGGGGTTTCCTACGGTTCGTTCACCGCGGCCAGGTACGCCATCGCGCATCCGGGCAACGTCTCGAAGGTCGTCCTCGATTCGGTGCTCCCCCATCACGCGACGGTCGAGCAGTCGCTCTACCTGCAGTCCCTGACGGCGACCGCGCGGGTGCTGCGCAGCGCCTGCGCCAAACCACCGGCTTGCGGTTCCGACCCGGCCGAGGACCTCGCGTGGCTCGTCCGTGACCGCGACACCGCCGCGGGTGTCGCACTGTTCGACATGATCGTCACCTACGAGTTCGTCGACCCGACCTACCGGGATCCGGCGGTGATGGGCACCGACCTGATCACCGCGCTGCGCACCGCCCGAGCGGGCGACACCGCGAAACTGGATTCGCTGCTCCAAAATCTGGCGTCCGGCGGTGACCCGCTCGGTTCGTTCAGCGCGGGCCTGCACGCCGCCACGCTGTGCTCGGACATGCGCTTCCCGTGGGGCGACGCCGGTTCTCCCGGGTTCGTCCGGGAGCCCCTGCTGAAACTCGCCGAGAAGCGGCTGAGCACTCGCGACACGTGGCCGTTCAGCCCGGCTGTCGCGACCGGGGTGGGCTTCGTGCAGACCTGCTTGCCGTGGCCCGCCTCGCCTCCGAACTCGAACCCGGCCGGGAAACTGCCGGACGTTCCGGTGCTGCTGCTCAACGGCGACCACGACCTGTCGACGCCGATGGAATGGGCGTATGCGGAGGCCAAGGTCGCGCCGCGGGGAAAGGTCGTGATCGTCGAGGGCGCCGCGCATTCGATCCAGAACCGGGAGCCTGGTGACGCTGGCCGGAAGGCTGTCGCGGAGTTCCTCGGCGAGTGAGGTCGTGAGTGGACGGACGACATGTGTGACTGAGCGGACGGCACGTGTGACTGGATGGACGACACGCCCGCGGCCGGATTCAGCCCCGTGTCGTCCGCCTGAACACGCTCGCCGTCCGTCCGGACACACGTGTCGTCCCTCCAGGCACGCGTGTCCGCCACACTCTGGGCCCTGAGGACCCGAATCGCTCACGAGGCTTGAGTCTCCACCGACTGGAGACTCTACCGTGACCGTCATGACGATCAAGGTTCTGAACACCTACCCGGCGATGCGCGAGATCCTGCGCGCGCCGCAAGCGGACCGTCCCGAGCTGCTCAAGGCGATGGCGGAGCCCGCCGCCGGGATGTACCGGTACTTCCCCGGCGAGGTGGACCTCGTCGCGATGCACGCGATGAGCTCGGGGTTCCCGCTCGACCGCGACGAGGAGCGCTGCCGGGAAGCGCTGGAGGCCCTGCACGAGGCCGACGCCTGGAACCGGATCCAGCGTGCCCTCGACGACGCGGTCGTGGCCCAGGTCGCGGCGACGCCCGGGCTCGCGGTCCCGGACATCACCGTCCTCACCGTGCTGGGCGACCCCGGTGACGCGCATTTCATGGGGCCTAACCTGGGTCTCACGGCCAACGGCAGCGTCTCCGGGTACATCTACCTGAACTTCTGGCCGTACGCGGAGAACCTGGCGCGGCTGGAGGCGACGGCGGTCCACGAGCTGAACCACAACCTCCGCTACAGCACCGGCGGCGTCGTCTGGGATCCGGCGACGGTGACCGTCGGCGAGCAGATCGTGTCCGAGGGGCTCGCCGACGCCTTCGCCCGCCAGTTGTACGGCGACGAACTCGGCTACACCCGCATCGGCGTGCCGCACCTGGACGACGACGCGGTGTTCATGAAGGTCGTCTCCGGCCTCGAGATCACCGGCATGCAGAACTTCGCCGCCTGGGTGCACGGCGACGAGACCGCCGCCCGCTACGGCGGCACTCCCGTCGGACTGCCGACCGGGGCCGGGTACGCCGTCGGCAACCGGCTCGTCGACGCCTACCTGGCCGCGACGGGCCGCACCGCCGCGGAGGCACTGCTGGCGGACCGCCGCGAGGTGATCGACACCGCGCTCGACCGCGTCGCCTAGGACTCGCGGCGCCTCGACCGGATCGTCAGCGCCACCAGCGCGCCACCGAGAAGCAGCAGGAACAGGCCGGCAGTCAGGATGCCGCGGAGTTCACCGCCGGTCGAGGCCAGCGGCCCGCTGTCGGTGGGGCCGCCACCCGGGGTGGTCGCCCCCGGCTGCCCGGGGGTGGCGCTGGTGGACACCCCCGGCACCGGCGTGGTGCTGGACGTGCTGCTGCTGGTCGACGTGGGCGCCGTGCTCGACGACGTGCCGCTCGAAGTGGCACTGGTCGACGTGGTGCTGGTCGACGTGGTGCTGGTCGGGCTGGTCGACGTCGTACTGCTCGTGGTCGTCGAACTCGACGTGGTCGTAGTCGTGGTGCTCGTGCTCGACGACGGGCTGGACGTGGTCGTGGTGCTGCTGGTCGTCGTCGAACTACTCGTCGTGAGGCTCGACGAAGACGTCGTGGTCGAGGTCTTGGTCGAGGTCGGCGTGGTGACGCAGTCGGGCAGGTCTCCGGTGAACGGGTACGCGTGGAACTCCTGCCCGCCACCACCGGAAGCCTCCGAGGTGTGCAGCAGCGAGCCCGTGGTGAAGAACCGGCCGTTCATCCCGGACGCGGTGATCGTCGCCTGGCTGCCCGGATCACCGATCAGCACGCTGCCCTGGAATTGGGCGCCTCCGGCGATCGTCACCCGCGTGGCGTCGGGGAAGTTCCACAGGAGACGTTCCCGCAGTTTGTTCAGCGGGTCCTGGTCATTCAGGTCGCCGGTGTAGGTATTGATGGTCCGGGCGGCGCCGACCATGTTGACCAGGACGGTCGCCCCGGCCGGGATTCCCTCGAATTCGATTCCCTGCATTCCGCCGGTGCGGCCGGTCAGGTCGAAGTCCACGGTGAACACCTGCAACGCGGATTTCCCGTCCCCGGTAAACAGGGTCCGGTATCCGTCATTGCGTGCCGTGCCCGTGGGGGGTCGTGGTTGCGCACCTTGGCCCGCATAGCATTCGCTCGCCAGGCGCAGATCTTCTCGCAGGCTCGAATAGGGCTTCGCCGCGTCCGGGTCCTGTTCGAGTTTTCCGATGACCGTGCCGGTGGCGGTTCCCGCGTGCCGGACGACTCCGTCTTCGGCGAGCAGCCGCTGTTCCCGGGCGATGCTCACGTTCCCCCCGGTGGTCAGGAAATCCGCGCCGTCCGGCGGTGGGACGCGGGAGCCGACCCCGGCGACGCCGACGTTGTACACAGAGGACGCTCCGGCGCGTTTCGCCATGTCGAAATCACCGAGGACGACCACTCGGCCTTCGGCTTCCGCCGCCGCTCCGCGTACCTGGAAATCGCCGCCGACATAAACGTTGATGCCGTTGTCCCGACCCGCGTAGTCCAGGTTGTTCACCGGCGGATACTTGCCGGGGCAGGCGTCTCCGACACAAGGCCCGAGCCCGCCCGGTAAAGGTGCCGCGACCGCACCACCGGTGACCACCAGGGCCGCCACGCACACCGCCGCGGCGGCACCGGCGGATATCGTGGCGAATCGCCTTGCACGCATGGGGCCGATTCTTGTGCCTGGAGACCGGGCGAACACAATCGGAATGCGAAATTACCCCCGACCGGGCGAGGTCCGTAACCCACCCCGATCACCCGTTTCCGAAGGTCCGCTACCGCGAGAACACAAACGCCCGCCGGGTGGTGCACGCCCTCACCCCGTCTGCTTGACTTCTGCCCGTGCCGCCTGCTCGTGAGACCTCCGTCGAAGCGGAGTTCCTCGCGGTGACAGGCAGGCTGGCGGGTCCCGCGCGAGGCACCGTGCTGCTGCTGATCAGCGTGTTCGGGGTGCTCGCGACCCCGGAGGGCGCGTTGCCGCTGGGCTTCGGGCTGCTGGCCTTGGCCCTGGTGGCCGGGCTGGCCGAACTGGTCGCGGGGAGGACCGGCCGCGGCAGGCCGGTGGCGTTCACGCTGGCGATGCTCCGCGCCGGGGCGATCTGCGGGACACAGTTCCTGACCGCACCCGAGGCCGGGGAAATCAACCAGTGGGCGCTGAACGTCCTCACCCTCACCGCCATCACTCTGCAGTGGGAATGGCCGCCGAAGGTCACCGTGCCCGCCGTCGCCTGCCTGCTGGCGATCCAGGTGATCCCGCTGGGCATGGAAAACGGCCTCACGACGGTGCTGCGCGTGCTGATCGAGGCCGTCCTCGCGCGGGGCGCCTTCCTGCTGTTGTTGCGCACGACGAAGCGGATCGACCACCTCCGGGAGCGGCGGGCCCGGCTGGCGCGGGAAGAATCACTGGCGCAGGAACGACGCCGCCAGGAGCGGGAGTATCTGGCCGTCCTGCACGACACCGCGTCAGCCACCTTCCTGACCGTGGCGCAGCGCGGGGGAACCACCGACCCGGCGGAGGTCGCCGAGTACGCCCGGCGGGATCTGGCGATCCTGACCGGCGAGTCCGGCGGTTCCGGGCAGGACAGCATGGTCGACCTCGAAGCGTCGTTGCGCGGGGTGCTGGCGCAGAGCCCGGTGACGGTCGACGCGCGCTGGTCGCCCGTTCCCCCGATGCCCGCGTCGGTCGCGCTCGCGCTGGTCCGCGCGGTGCGCGAGGCGCTGGTGAACGTCGACAGGCACGCCGGCGTGGGCGAGGCCCGGCTGACGGTCCAGGACGGGGTCCGGGTGACCGTCCGGGACGAGGGCCGGGGCTTCGATCCGGCCGGGACGCCGGCGCAGCGTCGCGGTGTCCGGGGCTCGCTCGTCGAGCGGATGGCCGCGGCGGGCGGCCGGGCGACCGTGACCTCCAGGCCCGGCGCGGGGACCACGGTGGACCTGGTGTGGCCCGATGGGTGAGACGGCGGACCGGGTGCTCGGCGGCTGGCGGATCGCGCTGCTGACCGTGACCGCGGTGATCCAGGTCGGCCTCAGCACGCCCAGAGTGAACGGCGCCGAGAGCTGGTCCGCGTTCGCGGCGCTGGGCGCGGTCCTCGTGGTCGCGTCGTGGTGGGTGCTGCGCGGCAGGCCGGTCCCCTGGCCCGTGGGTGCGGCGGGCACCGTCGTCGTCCTGGCCGCCGCGGCGGTGGCCACCTCCGCGGTACCTCCCGGCGAGCTGTTCGGCGACCGGCACTGGGTCTTCGGCCTGGCCGGCTGGCATCTGCTGGTGCTGCTGTTCGACCGGCCGGTGGCCGCGGTGTCCGCACTCGGCGCGCAACTGGCGCTGGACATCCTCCGGCTGGTCACCTCGACTCCCGCCGACCGGGCCGAGATCGGCGGAGTGATGATCAGCGGGCTCAGCGTGATCAGCTTCCAAGTGGCGACGCTGGCCACGGCCATGGTCGTGCACCGGCGGGCGAGCGAAGCCGCCGAGGCATCGGCCGAGCGCGACCGGCTGGCACACCGCAAGGCGCTCGCCGAACACCAGGAGGCCGATCAGCGCAGCCGGTTCGCCGGTCAGCTGGGCACCACCCTGCCGTTGCTCGCCGGGCTGGCCGACCGCACCCTCGACCCGCGCGACGAGACGGTCCGGCGGCGGTGCGCGCTCGCCGCCACCCAGTTACGACGGCTGTTCGCGGAGAACGACGACGTCCCCGACCCGCTCGTGCACGAGGTGTCCGCCTGCGTCGATCTCGCCGAACGGCGCGGTCTGACGGTGACGCTGGCCGTCAGCGGGGAACCGGCGCCGGTGCCGACCGAGATCCGCCGCGAGCTGACCACCCCGCTGATGACCGCGCTCGTGGCCGCCCGCTCGCAGGCCAGGGTCAGCGTGCTGCGGACCGGGGACGAGGTCCGCGTCGCGGCGATCACCGACGGTGAACCCGGCGCGACGCCGAACGGATCGGGCCCCGTCGACGTCGAATGGCACGCCTGGGGTGAACGTTCGTGGATGGAGGCGAAATGGCGTTCGGAACCGAACTGACCGCGGTGGTCGTCGACGATCATCCGGCGGTCCGGGCCGGTGTCGTGCACTGGCTGTCTTCGGGCAGCCCACCGGTGACCGTGGTGGCCGAAGGCGAGGACGTGCGGGCCGCGTGGATCGGCGAAGGAGCGACAGCGGACGTCGTCATCCTCGACCTGCATCTGAACAGCACCACCCCGGCGATGGGCGATCTGCGCCGGCTCACCGAGGCGGGCCGCCGCGTGGTCGTCTACTCGATGCGGGCCGACGACGAGACCGTCCTGCAGTGCCTGGAACTGGGTGCGCTGTGTTACCTCACCAAGGCCGAAGGCGCGGAGCACCTCCTCGAAGCGGTGCGCGCCGCGGCGACCGACCGGCCGTACACCCCGCCATCGCTCGCGGGCGCGCTCGCCGGAGACCGCTCGGACCGGCGTCCCGCCCTCTCGGCACGGGAGACCGAGGTGCTCATCGAGTGGTTCCAGTCGGAGTCGAAGGACTTCGTCGCCCACCGGCTGGGGATCTCGCCGAACACGGTGAACTCGCATCTCGAACGGATCCGGATCAAATACGCCCAGATCGGCCGGGAGGCACCGACCAAGGCCGCGCTCGTGGCGCGAGCGATCCAGGATGGGCTGATCGGCGTAAGCGATTTGTGATCACTTGTGGTGCGAACGGTCCACACCGGCGAGGGCCGTCTGCGACTATGGTGCGTGGCGAGAACGCCGGAGCCTATTCGGCGGGGAGTCCGAGGAGATCCATGAAGTCCGACCGCATCGCCCTGTTCGCCACCGGCTGCGTCGCCGTGCTGCTGCTGTCCGCCTGTGGCGAGAAGGAGTACGGCTCCCCGGCTCCCGCCCCGGCTCCCACGTCGGCACCGTCGTCCGCTCCCGCGACCAGCGGCACCCTCCCCGTGGGCAACGCCGACGCGACCGCTCCCGGCTCCGAGCTCAAGGTCGGCGACCGCGCCGTCGTCCCGTTCAAGTACGGCACCGACAAGAACGGCACCGTCGCGATCACCGTCAAGTCGATCGAGCTGGGCCCGAAGGACGACCTCGCCAAGTACGGCGACAAGGCCAAGGGCATGACTCCGGTCTACATCCGGCTCTCGGTGGAGAACGTCGGCGGCACGGACCTCGCCTACAGCACGGTGCGGCTGCGCGCGGTGGGCCCGGACGGCCGCAGCACCGGCGTGATCATCACCGGTGAGACCCCGAACTGCCAGTCCGAAACGGCGAAAAAGGACTTCACCAGGGCCGGCGCGACCTACGACACCTGCGAGCTCCAAGCGGTCAAGGACGGCAACGACGTCGGCGGCGCGACCTTCGGCGACGGCGACACCTACAAGGACGACCCGATCGTCTGGAAGAAGTAGCCCCTTAGCGGAAAGTTAGCGGCGCGGTCCAAGATCGTCCTCCGACGAAGGAGGACCGATGCGCGCACTGGTGGCCGCGATGCTGATGGCGGGACTGGCGGTTCCGGTGGCCGAGGCGGCCCCGGCGCCGGTCCCCCGGACCCTGACGCCGTACGTCTACCTCGCCCCGGACGAGCAGAACCGGCCGGTGGACGCGGAGCAGTTCGTCCAGCACTCCGCGCTCAAGTGGTCGCATTCCGCGCCCTGCCCGAGCGATCACCAGCTCGCCGGGCAAGGCAGCGTGAACGCGGCCGGGCTCGGCGACGGCTCGTACCGGCACCAGAAGAAGGGCGGCTGGCCGGGCTGCAAGGACTCGGGCACCTTCTATGCCAGCAACGGACGTGTCCGCCCGCACGAAATGGGCGCCCGCGACGGCATGTACCTCGATCTGGACAACGGCCGTCGCGGCGTCGGCAGCACGAGCGCGCCGGTGTACTACGAGTACGAGCCCAAGAACTTCATCACCTACTGGATGTTCTACCCGTACAACAACGGGCCGCTCGTGCAGAACCACGAGGGCGACTGGGAACGCGTCGCCCTCCGGCTCGACGCGAACGACAAGCCGGTGACGGTCGCCTACTTCGGGCACGGCGACTCGTGCGTCAAGCCGTGGTCGTCGGCACCGAAGAGCAACGGCCATCCGATCGTGTTCTCCGCCCGGGGCACCCACGCGAGCTATCCGCGGGAAGGTGACTTCCCCACCGCCCTGGGGTTCTCCGACCACACCGGCAAGGGCGCCGTCTGGCAGACCACGACGGCGCACGACGCCCGCACCAGGCCGTGGTTCCGCTACGGCGGCGCCTGGGGCGAGGTCGGCGAAAGCACCCACACGACCGGCCCCGGCGGCCCGGGCGCGAAGAACCCCGCTCCCGACTGGGCGGGCCCGGCCTGTGCTTGACCGTTCAGGGCTTGACCGTTCTGCAGGTCCCGGGACACCTGCGTACCGTTGGCCAGGTGGTCCACGTGCACCGGACGATCACCGTCCGAACCCCCGGCCAGACCGTCGTCGACTACCTCCAGGACTTCGCCCACGCCGAGGCGTGGGATCCCGGGACCGTGTCCTGCACGCGCGAGGGCGGCGGCCCGATCGCCGTGGGATCGCAGTGGCACAACGTGTCGGAGTTCCGCGGCAAGCAGACGGAACTGACCTACCGCCTCGAACAGCTCGAACCCGGCCGGATCGTCTTCGTCGGCAGCAACAAGACCGCGACGTCGACCGACGACCTGACGGTGACCGAAGAAGGCGGCGTGACGACCATCAGCTACCACGCCACCATCAAGTTCCACGGGCTGGCGAAACTCGCGGATCCGTTGCTGAAGCGGGAGTTCGAGAAGCTCGGCGACGAACTGGTGCCGACGATGACGAAGGCTCTCGAAGCGCTCTGAGAGCTTTCATCTGACCACGCTCGCCGTCCGTCTGAGCACGCGTGATGTCCCTCCAATCACGCGTGTTCGCTACCCACGCACCGGCCAGCGGAACCACCACCTCAAGACCCCGTGGAGGAAGCCGCGAAAGCCACTTTCAGGGCAGCGCATGCCCCGAAAGTGGCTTTCGCGGCACCCTTAGCGAGCGTCACAAAGCGCCGACCTTTCGTGGCGAGCTGATCCGGCGTACCGCGTTCGCGCAAGCCAGCGACTCCAGGAGCGGCACCGTCCGTTCCCAGCCGAGACAGGCATCCGTGATGCTCAGGTCCGGCCGGGGCGGCACCTGTCCGACGTCCTGTCTGCCGTCGGACAGGTACGACTCGATCATCACGCCGGCCAGCGCGTCGTTGCCCGCCGAGATCTGGTCCGCCAGATCCGCGACGACCACCGGCTGCCGGTTGTGGTCCTTGCCGCTGTTGCCGTGTGAGGCGTCGACGACGAGCCGGTGCGGCAGGCCCCCGGCGGTCAGCGCGTCGAGGGCGTCCGCGACGGCGTGCGCGTGGTGGTTCGGTTTCGGGCCGCCGCGCAGGACCACGTGGGCGTCCGGATTCCCGGCGCTGCGCAGGATCCGGAGCCGTCCGTCCGGGGCGGCGCCCGGGAACACGTGCGGCAGGCCGGCCGCCCGGACGGCGGCGACGGCGGTGTCCAGCCGCCCCGAGACGCAGTTCTTCATCCCGACCGGCATCGGCAGCCACGACGCCAGATGCCGGTGGGGCTGGCTGGCCACCGTCCGGGCGCCGATCGCGCCCCAGCTGACGGTGTCCGCGATGTACGGCGCCAGCAACGGGTCGACGAACTCGTAGGCCAGCGGCAGCCCGGTGGCGGCGGCGTCGACCAGGAACCGCCGTCCGATCCGCATACCGGAGGCGAGGTCTCCCTTGCCGTCGAGGGTGGGGTCGGGGATCAGGCCGGTCCAGCCGGAGATCGTGCGCGGTTTCTCCAGGTAGGCCCGCAGGACCACGACGAGGTCGTCGGCGAACCGGGCGGCGACGTCGGCGAGCCGGTGGGCGTACTCGAGCCCGCCCGCCGGGTCGTGCACCGAACACGGTCCCACGACGACGAGCAGCCGGGAATCGCGCCGGGCGAGCACGTTCGCGACGGTTTCGCGGTGCCGGGCTATGTCCTCCGGCACGGCACCTCCGCCGGTGGCGACTTCGGCCGGACTGGGCAGAGTGTCCTGGTCAGGCATCCGCATGACCTTTCTCCTTGTCGGGGGCGGCCGCACCGGCCCGGGGCAGCCGCGTCGCACCGGCGACCGCCACGACGGCGAGGCCGAGAACACACCAGAAAGAGTCGGCGAAGGCCGCGGCGACATCCGGGCCGCGGGCGGCCAGCCGGGCCTGCAGCACCACGGCCAGCACCGCGGTGCCGATCGAGCCGCCGAGCGTGTTGAGCAGGTTCAGTGCCCCGGCCGCCCGGGGCAGCCGGGCGGGTTCGACCCGGCGGTACACGATGGTCATCACCGGCGCGCCGATCAGTGCCGCGCCGAAACCGCGTAACAGCAGGGAAACCACGATCATCCAGTCCGGGAGCCCCGGACCGAGCTGGGTGAAGGGCGCGGTGCCGAGGGCGACCAGCCCGATACCGCTGAGCACGAGGGTGCGCGGCGAGATCCGGTCGACGAGCCGGTTCACCAGCACCGACCCGGCGGCCGCGCCGATGCCCTGGGGCACCAGCAATAACCCGGTGTCCCAAGTGGACAGTCCGGCGGCGCGCTGGAGGTAGAGCGGGAGCAGGAACATCGTGCCGAACACCGACGCGCCGAGCAGGACCAGCGCCAGCGCCGCGACCCCGAACGGCGGCTTGGCGAACAGCCTCGGGTCGAGCAGCGGCGCCTCGGCGCGCAGTCCGTGCCGGACGAACGCGGCGAGCATCACGATCCCCGCCGCGACAGCGGTTCCGGCGAACACCGGGTCGCCCTGCTCGAACCAGGTGAGCCCGAAGACCAGTACCGCGAGACCCGGTGAAAGCAGCAGCGCGCCCCGGAAGTCGAACCGATCGCCGCGGCTGCCCGGTTCGCCGGCCGGGACCCAGCGCAGGGCCAGGATCACGGCCACCACCCCGACCGGGAGGTTGACGTAGAACAGCCACGGCCAGTCGGCGACCGTGAGGATCGAGCCACTCGCCAGCGGGCCGAGTACCGGGGACAGCAGCGGCACCAGGCCGACGACGCTGATCACCCGGCCGATCCGGTCCCGCCCGGCGGCGCGCGCCAGCAACGCCTGACCGGTGGGCGGCAGCAGGCCGCCCGCGAGCCCTTGCAGGACACGGAAGGCGATGAGCGCGGGCAGTGTCGGCGCCAGTGCGCACAACAACGACGCCAGCAGGAACACCACGATCGCGGTGAGCCACACCCGGCGGCCGCCGAACCGGTCAGCGAGCCAGCCCGACGCCGGGACCGCGGTGACCACGGCCAGCAGGTAGGCCGTCGTCACCCACTGGACACCGGTGACCGGGGCGCCGAACTCCTCGGCGAGGGTGTCGACGCCGAGCGAGACGATCGTGCTGTCCAGCGTCGCCATGAACGTACCGAGCACCAGCACCGACGCGGTGCGCCACAACGCGCCGTCGATCGGCCGCGCGGTCACGGCTGCCCCACGAACGCGCTCGCGTCGCCGTCCAGCCGGGACGGCAGGTCGTGCAGGAACCGGACCAGGTGGTCGGCCAAGGATCGGGCGTCCCCGTCTCGCGCGTACAGAACGCCCTCCCAGCCGTGCTCGTCGGGAACGACGGTGACGCTCACCGGATGGTGCGTCCGTTCCCGGAACCGGGTCCCGGTGACGGTGAGCCCGGGTGCGGGTTCGCGGAGCTTCGCCGGGTCCACCGGGTAGTTCTCGAACACGAGCAGGCTGTCGAACAGCCGCTCGCGCCCGGTGAGCGTCGCGAGTTCGGGCAGGCCGATCTCGTGGTGCCCGGCCATCGCCTGCTGCCGTGCCTGCAGGTCGGCCAGCGCCGCGGCGAGCGTGCCGGTGAACCGCGCGCGGACCGGGACGCTGTTGGCCAGCAGGCCGATGATCTCCTCGACACCGTCCACTTCGGACGTCCGGTTCGAGGTCATCACCCCGAAGCAGACGTCCGTGCGCCCGGCTTTGGTCGCGAGCACAGCGGCCCAGGCCCCTTGCAGCAGCGTGTTGGCGGTCAGCCCGCGTGACGCGCCCAGCCGGGTCAGCTCCATCACCAGCGGACCGTCCACGGTGAACAGCACCGGCTCGGCCGTCCCGCCGGTGCGCGGCAGGTGATCGCCTTCGGGCAGGCCGTCGAGTTCCGTCCGCCAGGCCCGGAGATCGGCGGCGTGGTCACGGGCGGCGAGCCGCCGCGTGTACCGGGCCAGCGGAACCGGCTCCGGCAGTGGCTTTCCCGCGTACAGCGCGAACAGTTCGGCGAGGATGCGCGGCGCGGACCAGCCGTCGGAGAGCAGGTGGTGACTGGTCAGAATGAGCCGGTGGCGGCCGGGTGCGTGCCGCAGCACGGTGACCCGCCACAACGGTCCGGCGGCCAGATCGAAGGGCTCCGCCAGCTCCTCGTCCAGCACCCGCTCGGCGTCCACTTCGGACACTTTGCGGACCCGGAAGCCGGCTCCAGGAACCGCCGGGACGACCTGGACCTCGTGGGAGGGCGGGAAGACCGCGGCCAGGTTCGGGTGCCGTCGCACCAGCGCCGACGCCGCCGCGCGAAGGGCCTCGACGTCGAGATCTCCGGACAGCGCGAACGCGGCCTGCACCGGGTACGGGTCTTCGCTCGCGGAACGGGACTCGCGCAGGATCACTTCCTGGAGCGGGGTCAGCGGCAGGATCTCGCCCGGGCCCGGCAGGTCGGCGGCGAGTTCGTCCAGCTCTCGGAGCAAACACTCCCCCAGTGCCGCGATCTCGTCGTCGGTGAACAGCGCGGCGGGCCAGGTGAAGCGGACGCCGAGCGTGCCGCCGTCGGGGACCATCGCGTTCACCGTCAGCGCGTGCGGCAGCGGCAGTTCCGCGCCACCGCCCGAACCGAGCGGGTCCGCGTCCGGCGGTCGCCGCCAAGGCGTTTCGGCGACCGGGGCCGCCGGGAACCGGCCGAGGTAGTTCCAGGCGACCTCGGGCCGGGTGCCCTCCACACCGAGGATTCCGTGACCGAGACCGTCGCCGGCGGCACGCAGGTGATCGCGGACCGCCCGCAGCGCGTCCGGGACCGGTCCGGTGGGCGGGGCGATCCGGGCCGGGTGCACGGCGGTGAACCAGCCCGCGGTCTGCGCCAGGTCGACAGTGCCGGTGAAGTCCGGGGTATGCCCTGGCCTCCCGTGGCTCTCGACGGCGACGAGCAGGTCGGCTTCGGTCCCGCGCCACTCGGCGACGGCGCGGGCGAGCGCGGTCAGCAGCACGGCGTCCGGGCCGGTGCGGTAGGCCGCGGGCAGCGTGGTGAGCACGGCGTGGGTCGTCTCCGCGCCGAGGTCGATCCGGTGGTGCCGCACGGTCGCCACGGTGTCGCGGGCCGGGTCGAGATCGGTGCGGCCGAGCCTTGCCGACGGCGCCGAGGCGATTCCTTGCCAGTACGGCAGTTCGTCCTGGCGGTGCGGGACGGCGGCCCGCAGCGAACGGGCCCAGCCGAGGAACGACTGCCCGCGCCGCGGCAGCGGGTTCCTGTGATAGGCCTGTTCGACGTCGTCGAGCAGCACGCGCCAGGTCACCGCGTCGGCGACCAAATGGTGCGCCACCAGCAAAAGCCTGCCCGGCCGGTCCTCGCCGGCGTCCACCAGCACCGCGCGCAGCAGCGGCCCGGTGCGCGGGTCGAGCGCTGCCTGGATGTGCTCCACGTGGGCGTCGAGCAGCGCACGCAGGTCAGCGGAGTCCGGTGCGCGGACGGCGGTGAGCACGTCGGCGCCGGTCACCGCGCCGACGTCGGGGATCCGCAGCAAGTCCTCGACGAGGTGCGCGCGCAGGACGTCGTGGCGGGCGAGGATGGTGTCGAGCACGGAGCGCCACCGCGCCACGTCGCCGGCCGAGGGCACACAGATCTCGGCCCACTGGCAGAAGCCGTCGGCCGCCTTTTCCGCGCGCCGCAAGAGATCGCGCATGATCGGCGTGAGCGGAGCGTCGCCGACGGCGGGAGCTTCCTCGGACCGTTCGGGTTCGCCGCAGCGCGCAGCGATCCCGGCGACCGTGCCGCCTTCGAGGACGTCGCGCGCGGTCAAGTGCAGCCCCTCGCGCCGGGCACGGGAGACCACCCGCAGCGACGCGATGCTGTCCCCGCCCGCTTCCAGGAAACCGTCGTCCAGGGCGACGCCGGGGCCGAGCAGATCGCGGACCACCCGCAGCAGCACGGCTTCCGCGGGGGTGGCCGGTTCCCTTCCGCCGTCGGTGCGGGCGTCCGGAGCGGGCAACGCGGCCCGGTCGAGTTTGCCGCTCGGGCCCAGTGGCAGCCGGTCCAGCGAGACCAGGGCGGTCGGCACCATGTAGGCGGGCATGTCCGCGGCGAGGTACTCGCGCAGCGCGGCCGGGTCGGGTTCCGTGCCGTCGACCGGGACGAAGTAGGCGACCAGACGGTCTTCCCGGACGATCACCGCGCTGGCGCGGACGTCCTCGTGCGCGGCCAGCGCCGTTTCGATCTCGCCGAGTTCGATCCGGAACCCGCGCAGCTTGACCTGGTGGTCGGCGCGGCCGAGGAAGACGATCTGGCCGTCCGGCCGCCAGCGGACCAGGTCGCCGGTGCGGTACATCCTCTCCCCCGGCGGACCGAAGGGATCGGCGACGAACCGTTCCGCGGTGAGCGCGGCGCGGCCGACGTACCCCTGTGCGAGCTTCGGCCCGGCGAGGTACAGCTCACCGGTGACGTTCGTACCGACCGGGAGCAGGCCGCCGTCGAGCACGTACGCGCGGACCTCCGGGTCCGGGCGGCCGATCGGCAGCGGGCCGGGGTCGGCCGGGTCGTAGTGCCAGGTGACCGAGTTGATGGTGACCTCGGTCGGGCCGTAGGCGTTGAACAGCGCACGCCGGTTTCCCCAGCGCCGCGCCAGTTCCGGGTCGAGCCGTTCGGCGCCGACGACGAAGAACACGTCCTTCTCGACGGTCGCGTCGTCGGGCATCGCGGAGAGGAACGACGGCAGCAGGTTGAGCCCGGTGACGCGGTGTCCGGCGGCGTAGGCCAGCAGATCGTCACCGGAGACACGCACTTCCTCGGGCGCGATCACCGACGTGCCACCGGACAGCAGCGGCAACATGAACTGCCAGAACGCGACGTCGAAACTGGTCGAGGCGAAGTGCAGGTACCGCTCGGCGGTACCGATGCCGACGATGTCCTCCTGCAACGAGATCAGGCTCGGGATCCCGCGGTGCGGCACGGCGACACCCTTGGGCTTGCCGGTGGTACCGGAGGTGTAGATGACGTACGCGAGCGAGTCCTCGGTGATCCGCCTGCGCGCCTCCACCGGGTCCGTGTCCTCAGTGGACGGTGCGTCCGGGTTCACCACCGGCACTCCGGCGCTGGGGTCCGAAGTGGACACGACGGCCGCGGGCGCGATGTCGCCGAGCATGTACGCCAGCCGGTCGGCCGGGTAGTCCGGGTCCATCGGCACATGCACCGCACCGGCCTTGACCACGGCGAACAGGGCGACCACGAGGTCGACGTCGCGGCGCAGCAGGACCGCGACCGGGTCCTGCGGTTTCACCCCGGCGTCGATCAGCGCGTGCGCGAGCCGGTTGGCGCGCCGGTCCAGTTCCGCGTAGGTCAGGCTGCGGTCCCGGCACACGACGGCTTCGGCGTCCGGGGTTTCGCGGACCCAGCGGCCGAACTCCTCCAGCATGCCGCCGCGTTCACGCTTCGGTTCCGGCCCCTCGCCGAGGCGCAGCATCGCGCGTTCCTCGTCCGTGTCGAGGGCTCGCAGGCGCGCGACCGGCCGCGCCGGATCGGCGACGATCTCGTGCAGTACGGCGCGCAGCCAGCGGCCGTACGCCTCGGCCTCGTCCTTCGTGAAGGCCTGGGGCTGGTAGCCGAGGCCGACGGTGAACTCGTCGCCGGGCAGCACGATCACCGTGAGCGGATAGTGCGTAGCGTCGGTGATGTCGACGCCGACGAGATCGAGGCCGGGCGCCAACGTGGTGCGGGCGCGGCTGGAGAGCGGGAAGTTCTCCATCACCAGCATCGTGTCGAACAGGTCGCCGACGCCGGCCACGCGCTGGATGCCGGGCAGCCCGGCGTGGTGGTGATCGGTGAGCTCGACGCTTTCGGTGTGCACGCGGTCCAGCACGGTGACCGCGGTGTCGGCGGCGTCGAACCGCACCCGGACCGGGATCGTGCTGCCGAGCTGACCGATCATCCGCTCGACGCCGGGGACGTCGGCGGGCCGTCCGGAGACCGGGCAGCCGAAGACGACGTCGCGGCGGCCGGTGAGCCGGGCGAGCAGGACACCCCACGCGGTCTGGAACACCGTGGTCGGGGTGACCCCGCGCTCGCGGGCAAAGGCACGCAGCCGTTCGCTGAACTTCCCGCCCAGTTCGACGATGACCCGCTCCGGACGGTCCACAGTGGACTCGGCGGTGGCGGGAGCGAGCCGGGTTCCCTCGTCGAGCCCGGCCAGCGCCGCACGCCAGGCCTCCAGCGCGGCGTCCGGATCGCGGTCGCCTAGAACCCTGTGGTACTCCGAGAGCGGCGGGGAGACCGGCGCGGCCGGGCCGCCGCCGAGTTCGGCGTAGGTGGCCAGCAGGGTGCGGCCGACCAGCGGCATCGACCAGCCGTCGAGCAGCGCGTGATGGTTGGTGAGCACCAGCCGGTGCTCGTCCGGGCCGAGCGTCAGCAGCAGGAACCGGATCAGCGGCGGGGTCGCCGGATCGAACGGGCGGGCCAGTTCGGCTCGGCATTCGGCCTCGACGGCTTCCGGCGTCCCGGTCAGGTCGGCGTGCCGCCAGTCGAGTGACACCGCCGCGGGCACCACCTGGACGACCTCGCCCGCGTCGGTGGTGTGCAGGTGGACGCGCAGAGCGGGGTGGCGGCGCAACAGTTCCGCCACGGCCTCGCGCATCCGTTCGGCGTCGAGTTCGCCGCTGAGCAGGGTCATCGCCTGCACCACGTAGACGTCGGTGTCCTCGTCGCCGCGCGCCAGGGTGTGGAACGAAAGCCCGGTCTGCAACGGGGTCGCGGGCAGGACGTCCTCGATCCGGCCGCCGCGTTCCAGTGTGTCGATCGCGGTCTGGTCCAGGCCGACGAGCGGCAGATCCGACGGCGTGAGCCCGCCGCCGTCGGGGCCGATCCGGGCGGCGTGCGCGGTGAGCGCGTCCAGTGCCCGCGCCCACGCTTCCTGAAGTGCCGCAACGCTTTCCGCGGACAGCACCGCACCGGCCGCGGTCCACTCGACGGCGAGCCGGGGGCGGCCGTCCTCGCGGACGAAACAGTTCAGCGCCAACACCTGCTCCAGCGACTTCGCCGACGGCTCGGTCACCGCGAACGGGTCTTCCTCGGGCAGCCGCCAGCCAGTGCCCGCCAGCGGCGCGAACCGGCCGAGGTAGTTCAGGACGACGTCCGGCGGCGGGACGGCGGCGAGTTCGTCCCGGGTCAGCGGATCGAGATAACGCAGGACGCCGAACCCGACGCCGTTGTCCGGCACCGAGCGTTTGGCCTCCTTGGCGGCCCGCACCAGATTCCCGGCCGCGTCCCCGCCCGCGAGCGCGTCGTCGAAGTCCGTGGTCGCGGCGACCGCCGTGGCGGGAACGCGCAGCGGATGCTCGGCGGTGAACCAGCCGACGGTACGCGACAGGTCCAGTCCGTTCTGATCGCGGCCGTGGCCCTCCAGGGACACGGTTTCCGCCTCGGCCGGGGCGTCCCGCCACGACCGCAGGGCGAGCACCAGCGCGGCGAGCAGCACGTCGTCCGGCCCGGCGCGGTAGGCGGTGGGCAGACCGGTGAGCACCGCCTCGGTCTGCTCCGGCGAAGCGACGGTGACCGACCGTCGTGCGGTCACGACCGTGTCGGTGGCCCGGTCAAGCGGGCGGTGGCCCAGACGCGGACCGTCCACGGCGCGGCGCCAGTGACCGAGTTCGCCGTGCCGGGCGCCCGAAGCCCCTTGCTCGGCAAGGCGGAGCGCGTGCCGCCGCCACGACGTCCCGGCAGGTTCAAGGCTTTCGCCCGCGCACGCGGCGCGCAGGTCGGGCAGGAGGATCCGCCAGGAGACGCCGTCGATCGCCAGGTGATGGATCACGATCACCAGGTGGGCCGGCAGCAACGCGATCCGGACCAGGTCGCCCGCGGAGAGGTCGAGCGAGGCGGCGAGTTCCCCGGCGACGTCGGCCGGGTCTCCGGTGGCTTCGGTGACCACGTCCGCGGCCCGCACGGCCCCCTGTTCACGGACCCGCACTTCGTCCTCTACTTGCAGCCGCAGGACGTCGTGGTGGTCCAGGAGCGTCTGCACGCCGGCGGTCAGCTCGTCGAGCGGGAGTTCCTCATCGAGCCGCAACGCGGTCCACTGCGCGTACCCGGCCACGGCCGTGACGTCGGGATGCGGGTCGAGCAGCGCGCGGACGATCGGCGGGGCGGGCACCGCGCCGGTGGGTTCGTCCGGAACATCCGCCGGGCCGCCGATCTCGCGGCTCGCCGCCGCGAGTGCCTCGAAACTACGTCGTGCCAGCAGATCCCGCGGCCGGAGGTCGAGACCGTGGGCGCGGAGCCTGCTGCTGACGCTGATCGCGGTGATGCTGTCGCCGCCCAAGGCGAAGAAGTCGTCGTCGACGGCGACCTCGTCGACGCCGATCACTTCGGCGATGGTCGCGCACAGCAGGCGTTCGCGTTCGGTGCCCGCGGCCCGGCCACCCGCCGCCGCACGCGGGGCGGGCAGTGCCGCGCGGTCGATCTTTCCGTTGGGGGTCAACGGAAGCGTGTCCAGCACGACCACCACCGCCGGGACGAGGTGCTCGGGCACCCGGTCGGCGAGCTTCGCCCGGACGTCGTCCGCGACGACGTCACCGACGACGTAGCCGATGAGTCTCGGTCCGCGCACGGCCGCGGCCGCCGCGCGTACGCCGGGAACAGCGGCCAGCGCGGCCTCGACCTCGCCGAGTTCGACGCGGTAGCCGCGCACCTTCACCTGGCCGTCGCGGCGGCCCAGGTACTCCAGACCGCGTCCCGGCACCCAGCGGGCCAGGTCTCCGGTGCGGTACATCCGCTCGCCGGGTGCGCCGAACGGGTCCGCGACGAACCTCTCTGCCGTCGCGTCCGGCCTGCCCAGGTAGCCGCGGGCGAGGTGCGGTCCGGCGAGGTACAGCTCACCGGGCGTTCCCGTGGGCACCGGCCGCAACGCGGCGTCCAGGACCCGGACCGCCGTGCCCGGGACGGCGGCGCCGATGGTGGGTTCGCCGTCGTCCAGCCAGGACCCGGAACCGTCCACAGTGGCCTCGGTCGGACCGTACATGTTGCGGGCGGGGACACCGGATTCCGCGACGCGACGCCACAAAGCGGGCGGGGTCGCCTCGCCGCCGAGGACGAGCAGTGCAGGCGGGTGCGGGCCGTCGAGGAGCCCGGCGTCCACCAGCGGCGCGGCCATCGACGGCGTCGTGTCGACGACGTCGATCCGGTCGCGGGCGAAGGCGGCCAGCAGATCGTCGGCGTCACGGGCGACATCGGTGCTATAGACGTGGAGTTCGTGCCCGAACAGCAGCCACATCAGCTGGTCGAGCGCGGAGTCGAAGGCGAAGGAATAGGTGTGCGCCACCCGCAGCCGTCGTCCGGCGGCCCGTTCGGTCTCGGCGACCGTGGTCGCGCGGTGGTGGTGCAGCAGGGTCGCCAGCCCGCCGACGCGGCCGAGTACCCCCTTGGGGCGGCCGGTCGAGCCGGAGGTGAAGATGACGTAGGCCAGGTGTTCCGGATGGCGTGGCGCAGCCAGTTCCTCAGTGGACAGTGGCGATCCGTCCAGTGTGGACAAATCGGTTTCGTCCAGCCGGAGCTGTGGCCCGGGCACCAGGGCGGCGCCGGAGGACACGGTGAGTACGGCCCCGGCCTCGGCGGCCAGTTCCCGCAGCCGCTCCGCCGGGTGGGCGAGGTCCAGCGGCAGGAACGCGGCACCGGCGTCGAGGACGGCCAGCAGCGCGACGACGAGATCCGCCGACCGCGGCAGGGCGAGTGCGACGACGTCGTCCGGGCCGACGCCGTGTGCCCGCAAGACCCGCGCGAGCCGGTGCACGCGTGTGACGAGTTCCCCGGCGGTCAGCCGTTCGTCACCGAAGACGAGCGCGGTCTGTCCGGAATGGACGGACAGTTCGTCCAGCAGTTCCGGCACCCCGACCGGTTCACCGGCCGGGGCGGGGGTGGCCCACGCGTCCAGCAGAGCCGTCCGCTCCCCCGGCGGGACCAGGTCGGCGCCCCCGATCAGCGGGCCGTCCGGTGCGGTCAGCGCGGTGATCAGGCAGCGCAGCGCGGTCAGCTTCGCGTCGACGGCCGCTTGGTCGTGGGTGGCCGCGTCGACCTCGAAGCCGAGCAGCAGCCCGCCCTCCGCGGTGGGCAGCACGGACAGGCCCATGTCCTCGGGCGGCCCGCCCGCGACGTTGCGCATCGTGCCGTGCGCGCCCGCGAAGTCGAGCTTGAGGTCGAAGGCCTTGAGGTTGATGCCTCGGCCGTGCAGCAGCGCTCCCGCGCCCGGTACCGCGAGATCCTGCGGCAGGTCCTCACCGCGGTAGCGCTGGTGCGTGCGCATCTCCTTCAGCGCACCGGTCACCCGGGCGACCAGCGCGGCCGGCTCGTCGTCCGGACGTACCGAAACCCGCAGTGGCAGCACATTGACCGCCATCGCCGGTGTCCGCAAGGCCTTGCCTTCACGGCACATCAACGGCATCGCGAACACGACATCGGTCCAGCCGAGCACGCGGTGCAGGAACGCGGCGTAGCAGGCGATCAGCGCGTCACCCCAGGTCGTCCCGGCCCGTTCGCCCAAGGCTCGCAACCGCGCCACGTCCGAAGCGGGCAGGACCGACCGCGCGGTCACCGTGGCTTCGGGAGGGCCCGACGCGCCACCGCCGTCGTCGACGTCCGGCAACGGCGTGAAGCGCGAGCGCCAGTACTCCCGGTCACGCTCGAACCGTTCGCTCGCCCGATAGGCGCCGTCGGCCTCGACGAGGTCGGCGAGCGGCGAGAACGTCGTGGGCGGCACGTCCTTTCCGTTCAGGACAGCGGTATAGCGGGCCGCGGTGCGGCGCGCGAGCATCGCCGCGGTGTAGCCGTCGAACACCAGGTGATGCCCGAGCTGCGTGAACCACACTTCCGACTCCGAGAGCCGCAGCACGAGATGAGCGAAGAGCGGCCGCTCCACCATTTCGCGGCATGCCTCGGCCGTCCGGCGGCGTTCGGCCTCCACCCGGCGATGCGCCGCGGCCACCGGATCGGCCTCACCGCGCAGATCCACCACGGCCGGCAGCGGCACCGGTTCAGTGGACACCACCTGACGCGGGCCGTCCGGCGTCTCGAAGACACGCAGCCGCAGGCTGTCCGCCTCCTCGACGGTCGCCCGGATCGCCTCGGCCAGCACGACGGTGTCGATCGGGCTCTCACCACGGACCTCGACGACATCGCCGACGACGTAGTAGAGCGAGTCGGGCTCCAGTCGCTGCGCGGTCCAGATACCCAGCTGGGCTCCGGTGAGGGCGAGGCCGTTGCTCATTTCGTGCTCCTGTTTCGGGGTCGCGCGGCCGCCGGACTCACAGCGCGGGCACGACCATCGGGGTGCCGGTCACCGGGTCGGGCACGACGACGCTGGGGAGATCGAAGACCTCTTTCATCAGCTCGGCGTCGACGATGTCGGCGGGGGCGCCTTCGGCCACGATCCGGCCGTCGCGCAGGGCGACCAGGTGATCGGCGTAGCGGCAGGCCTGGTTGATGTCGTGCAGGACGGCGATCACCGTGCGGCCCTCGTCGCGCAGCCGGGCCAGCAACTGCAGGAGCTGGTACTGGTGCGCGATGTCGAGGAACGACGTCGGTTCGTCCAGCAGCAGGTACGGCGTCCGCTGCGCCAGCACCAGCGCCACCCACACGCGCTGACGCTGGCCGCCGGACAGCTCCTGCACCGGCCGGTCGGCGAGCCCCGCCACCCCGGCCGCGGTCATCGCCTCGAGCACCGCCCGTTCGTCCTCTTCGGACCAGGAGGCGAACAACGACTGGTGCGGGAACCTGCCTCGCGCGATCAGCTGGCGGACGCGGACGTCCTCGGGCGCGACCGGATCCTGGGGCAGGAAACCGAGTTCCCGCGCCAGTCCCTTGCCGTGATAGGAGCCGACCTCCTTGCCGTCGAAGGAGATCTCGCCCTCGGCGGGCCGCAGCAGCCGGACGAACGCGCGCAGCAGGGTCGACTTGCCGCAGGCGTTCGGCCCGACGACGGCGGTGAACGCGCGGTCGGGCACATCGAGACTCAGCCGGGTCGAAACGATCCGGTCGCCATAGCGCAGGGTGAGATCCCGCGCGGTCAAACGGGCACTCATGTGCGCCGAACCTCCTTGGTGAGCAGCCAGATCAGATATCCGCCGCCGATCACGGTGCTGACCACACCGACGGGCAGTGAGACCGGCGCCAGCAGCATCTGAGCGGCCAGATCGGCGCCCGTCAGCAGCACGGCGCCGGTGAGCGCGGCGGGAAGCAGGCCGATACCGGGAGTGCGGGCCAGCCGCCGCCCGATCTGCGGCGCCGCCAGCGCGATGAACGCGATCGGCCCGGCGACGGCGGTGACCGTGGCCGTGCAGCCGACCCCGATCAGCACCAGATGCAGCCGCAGCCGGTCCCAGCGGACGCCGGTGGTGACCGCCAGTTCGCCGCCGAGCCCGGCCTGGTGCAACGACGGTGCCCTGGTGAACAGCACGGTGAACAGCACCGCCAGTACCCCGAACGGGATGGCGACGTCGTCCCAGCCGACACCGTTGAGCGAACCGGCGTGCCAGCCGACGGCCGCGATCGCGACCTCCAGTTCGGCGCGCAGGACGATCCACGAGTTGAACGCGGTCAGCATCGCGTTGATCGCGATGCCGATGACGATCAGCCGCAGCCCGGACAACCCGCCGCCGAGCGACAGCGCGTAGACGACGGCCGCCGTGATCACGCCGCCGAGCACCGAACCGATCGTCAGCTGCGTGGAAGTCCCCGACAGCACGGTGATCGCGACCAGCGCGCCGGTGTAGGCGCCGGCGTCGAGACCGATGACGTCCGGGCTGCCGAGCGGATTGCGGGTGATGTTCTGGAAGATCGCGCCGGCCAGCCCGAGCGCGGCGCCGAACACCAGCCCGGCCAGGACCCGGGGCAGGCGCCATTCGCGGATGACCACCCCAGGGCCGCCACCGGAACCGGTGAGCGCGGCGAACACGCGGGCGGGGCTCGCCCACGCCGCGCCGTAGCAGAGCCCGAGCAGCGTCAGCCCGGCGATGACCACGATCATCGCGACGAGGAACCAGAGGGTGCGGCGTTCCAGCCGGGCGGAGAACCGCCCGCGCCGCAGAACGAATGCGGTGGTCACAGTTGTCGTATTCACAGCGGCGCCGCCCCGTATTTGCGGACGGCCCAGATGAGCACCGGGCCGCCGAGGAACGCGGTCACGATCGCGACCGGCACCTCACCGGTCGGCAGGAGGACCCGGGATCCGACGTCCGCGGCCAGCATCAGGACCGGGCCGAGCAACGCGGCGAACGCGATCAGCCACGGGATCGACGCACCCGCCACCCGCCGCGCCAGATGCGGCACGATCAGCCCGACGAACAGGATCGGCCCGGCCAGCGCGGTGGCCGCGCCCGCCATCAGCGTGATCAGCAGCAAGGTGAACGCCCGGACACGGGCGACGTTGGCGCCGAGCGTGTGCGCGACCGTCTCGCCGAGCGCGATGGCGTTCAGCTGACGGCTCACCACGAACGCGCCCAGCAGCGACAGGCCGATGACGATCAGCGGGATCGTGGTCGGTGCCTGTTCACGGCCTGCCAGCGAACCCACCGACCAGAACCGGTAGACGTCGAAGGTGTCCGGGAACAGCAGCCGCAGGCCGAGGGTGAGGCCCAGCAGCACGGCGCTCAGCGCGGTCCCGGCGAGCACCAGCCGCAGTGGCGACCGGCTGCCGACCGCGTAGACCAGCGCCACGGCGCCGACCGCACCTACCACCGCCAGGCCGAGTTCGGCGGGAGCCGAAGCGGTGAGCCCGAAAGCCGACCCCACCGCGATGGCGAACCCGGCCCCCGCGGTCACGCCGAGCACGCCGGGTTCGGCCAAAGCGTTGCGCGACAGGGCCTGCACGAGCACGCCGCCGACGGCGAGTGCCGCGCCGACGCCGACCGCGAGCACCGCCCTCGGCATCCGGATGTCGATGACGATCGCCCGGTCACTCGGGTTCCCGTCGCCCAGCAGGGCGCGCACGACCTCGCCGGGAGCGATGGCGTGCGCGCCGATGCCGACGCTCAGCACGGCGACCACGACGAGCCCGAGCAGTGCGCCGCCGAGCAGCGCGGACCGCCCGGTGGTGGTCACTTCTTGAGCAGAGGCGTGAACGCCTGGTCGATGGCGTCCAAAGTGGACGTCGCGGCCCGGTAGGTGGCGGCCTCGGTGTAACGGAACGCGTAGACCTTGCCCGCCTTCACCGCGGGGAGTTCCTTCCACAGCGGCGATTCGAGGACGTATTTGACCGGCGCCGGCACGGCACCGTCGGCGCTGACCGAGTAGGTGATCGCGTCGGCCTCGGCGAACGCCGTCGGCAGCTCTTCGATCGACGGGTACTCGCTGACGTCCTTGGAGCCGCCGCCCTTGACCTTGACCTGGCCGTAGTAGGTGGCGCCCACGTCCTGGGCGGCATTGGTGCCCCACGAACCGTTGAACTCGCGCTGGAAGTTGCCCTTCGCGACCTCGCCGTAGGCGCCGACGTGGCCGAGCTTCAGCTGCGGCAGCACGGCCTTGTACTTGTCAGCCAGTCCCTTGGCCTTGGTGTCGTAAGCGGTCTTGACGGCATCGAACCCGGCGGCCGCACCCGCGGCGTCGGCCTGCTTGCGGGACAGTTCACGCCACATCGACGGTACCGACGGGCCGATCGCCACTACCGGGGCGATGGCTTCGAGGCGCTTGATGTCGATGTCGGCGAGCACCGGCTTCGGCACCCCGATGACGATGAGGTCGGGATCGGCCTGCGCGATCGCCTCGTAGTTCGTCTCCGCCGCCGTCTCGCCGGCGACCTTCGCCAGCTCGTCGTACTTCTTGCGCTCCTGCTCGTTGAACAGCGGGATGCCGCGCTTCCAGCTGGAGACGCCGACCAGCGGCGCGCCCGCTTCGAGCAGCGCGGGGACGGCGTACCCGGTGGCGATGACCCGCTTCGGCGAGACCGGGATGGTGATCTGCCCGTTGTCGGCGGCGAACACCCGGGTCTGGCCGCCGTCGGCCGCCTTGCCGTCGTCGCCGGAGCCACAGGCGGTGGCCGCGGTCACGACCGTCAACGCGAGTGCGATCGCTCCGGCGAAGCGGCGGGTTCTGGTGGTGCGCATGGGATTTCCTCGTTATTTCAGTGGGTGGGGATCAGTGGTCGTGGTCGTCGTCGAAGTTGGCGACGCCGAGTTTCCAGTAGCCGGTGACGTCGTGGTCGGCCTTGCCGAGCCCGAGGTCGTTCTTGAGCCAGCGGCGCAGCGGTTTGATCTGCCCGGCTTCACCGGCGACCCAGGCATAGAGCCGCTCGCCTGCCGGAACCTCGATCGTCTGTACCGCGAGGGCGAGCATGTCGGTGGTGCCCGGCGCGGCGTCACCCCGGTGCAGCCAGTGCACTTCGACGTCCTCGGGCGCGGACAGCTCGATCTCCTCGGCCGCGCCCGCGACCTCGATGAACGCCCAACCCGCGGCGGTGCGCGGCAGTTCCTCCAGCCAGCGCGCGATCGCGGGCAGGGCGGTGAGGTCACCGGCGAGCAGGTAGCGGTCGTAGTTGTGCGGCACGATCAGCCCGCCGGGCGGACCCGCGACGTGCACCGGCGTACCCGGCGTGACGGCCTTGGCCCAGTCAGCGCCGAGCCCACCGTCGTGCAGCGCGACGTCGAGGTCGAGTTCCCCGGAGGCCGGGTCGTAGCGGCGGACCGTGTACTCACGCGTCGTCGGGAACGGCTTCGGCCAGCGCAGCATGTCGCCGTTCGGCTCCGGCAGCCTCGGCTCCGAGTCGAACTCCGGGAAAATCAGCTTCACGTGTTCGTCGGGCGAATGCGCCTCGAACCCGGCCGTGCCAGGTCCGCCAAGGGTCACGCGAACCAGTCCGGAGCCGATCATCTCGGTGCGCACGACTTCGGCCTGCCGGACGCGGATCGGGTAGCCCACCTTCTCCGCGTGCTCGCCTACGCGGACCTCGGCGATGCGTTCGAGGTGGCGGTGACGGTGGTCGGCGCGGCTCACGCGGCGTTCCCGGCGAGGAGCTTCGTCCAGTGACCGAGGTTCGGCTGCTCGGCGAGATCGGCGAACTCCAGGGTGTCCGCTCCGGCGCCGCGCCACTGCTCGACCAGGCCCATGATCCGCATCGAGTCCAGCCCGAGGTCGGTCAGGTCGGTCTCCGGGCTCAGCTCGGCCGGGTCGCAGCCCAGTAGTTCGGCGACGTCGGCGTGGATCTTCTCGACGGTCAGTGATGCGGTGCTCATTACCTTGCTCCGGCGTGGATCGGGGCCAGCGCGGCGAGCGCGGTGGCGGTGGTGGTCAGCGCGCCGCAGCGCTGGGCGACGTATTCGCACGCCTGGTCGTGGCGCTCGCGGGAGAAGTCCGCGACCGCGTCGCCGACCAGGAACGGCTGGATGTCACGCATGAACGCCTCGACGGCGGTGGCCTGGCAGCCGATATGCGCGTAGACACCGGTGATCAGCAGCTGATCGCGGCCCGCTTCGGCGAGCTGCTCGGTGAACGTGCTGCGCTGGAAGGCGCTGTAGCGCCACTTCGTCAGCACTGAGTCGCCGGGTTTCGGGGCGAGTTCCGGGACGACGTCGGCGGCACTCGGGTCGTCCTCGATGACCGCGCCGATGCCGTCACCCCAGAACTCGGTGAGCAGTCCGCGTTCTTCGGCGGCCTGGTGGCCGGGCTGGGCGGTGTAGAACACCGGCACCCCCGCCGCGCGGGCGGCGTCGGCCAGCGCGGCGATGTTCGCGACCATCTCGGGGACGGGCGAACCCTCGTACGGCGCCAGGAAGTACCGCTGGGCGTCGTGCACCAGCAAAGCGGCGCGCGCGGGGTCGGGTTTCCAGCCGACCCGCCCGGCGGGCAGCTCGGCCTCCGTCGGCAACGGGTAGGAACTGATCTTGGGCAGTGACACGACTTTCACCTCTCCTTTGCCAGAGCGGCCAGTGCCGCTCGCAGCTCGCGCTTGCTCGTCTTGCCGACGCCCGTCACCGGGAACTCCGGCACCACCTGGACCAGATCGGGCACCTTGAACGCGGCGACCCCGCGCTCACGCACGAAGCGGCGCAGCTGTGCGGCGTCCGGCTCGGCCCCGGCAGCGGGAACGACGTAGGCACAGGTGCGCTCGCCCAGGTACGGGTCGGGCACCGCGACGACGGCGGCGTCGAGTACGCCGGGGTGGGCCATCAGATGGTTCTCGACCTCTTCCGCGGCCACCTTTTCACCACCGCGGTTGATCTGTTCCTTGGCCCGGCCGACCACTTCGAGATGTCCCGAAGGGTGCTGCCGCACCAGATCCCCGGTGCGGTAGAAACCGTCCGAGGTGAAGGCCGTCTTGTTGTGTTCGGTAGCGCGGTAGTAGCCGCGGATCGTGTACGGGCCACGGGTCAGCAGGGCGCCGATCTCGCCCGGTGCGACCACATCGTCCGAAGTGGACAGTGGGTCGTCCGGGTTCACGACGCGGACCTCGTCGTCCGGCGAAATCGGCCGTCCCTGCGTGGCGAGGACGTACTCGTCCGGGTCGTCGAGCCGGGTGTAGCAGACCAAGCCCTCGGCCATGCCGAACACCTGCTGCAGACGGCAGCCCAGCGCGGGCCCGATCTTCTCGGCCAGTTCCCGGGCACATTTGGCGCCGCCGACCAGGAGGACGTCCAAAGAGGACAGATCGCGGGTGGTCCGGGCAGCGGCCTGGGTCCACGCGGCCGCGAGCGGCGGCACCAGCCCGGAGATCGTGACGCCTTCGGCTTCGATCAGCCGGAACGCGGTGTCGGCGTCCGGGCGCGGGGCCAAGACCGTGGCCGCGCCCGCGTGCAGCGCGCCGAGCAGGCCGGGCGAGCTGAGCGGGAAGTTGTGCGCGACCGGCAACGCGGCCAGGTACACGCTTTCCGGGCGCAGTCCGCAGATCCGCGCGCTCTCCCGGACGCTGTAGAGGTAGTCGTCGGGGGTGCGCGGGATCAGCTTCGGCAGCCCGGTGCTGCCCCCGGACAACTGGAGGAACGCCACTCCGGCGGGATCCGGGTCCGGCAGCGCACGCGGCGCTGTCGCCTCCAGTTCGGCGAATTCGCCGGTCCCGACGACGAAGACCTCTCGTACCGAAGGGATTCCGGCCGCGACCGAACGCGCCATGGCCGCGTGGTCGAAGCGTTCGTGCTCGCCGATGGTGAGGATCGCCGCCGCCTCGCTCTGCTCGGCGAAGTGGCGCAGTTCGCTGGCCCGGTGCGCGGGCAGCGCGAACACGGGGAGCGCGCCCGCTCGCCACAGCCCGAAGACCACGGACACGAACTCGGGAACGTTCGGAAGCTGCACGACGACCCGGTCACCCGCACCGATTCCGGCTCCCGCGAACCCGGCGGCGAGGCGATGCGCCCGCTCGTCCAGTTCGGCGAACGTCCAGCGCTCGGTCTCTCCGATCACGGCGAGACGTTCGGCGTAGGCGTCGGCGAGGCTGGTGAGCAGCGCGCCGAAAGTCTGTCCTCGCCAATACCCCGAAGCGCGGTAGCGTGCGGCGGTCTCGGGCGGCCAGGCGACGTGGTCCGAGTTCATCTCGTCTTGGTTCACACCGCTCCTTCCAGGCCGAGCGCGCGCAGCAGGGTGCCGAATTTCGCGCCGGTCTCGGCGAGTTCGGCCTCCGGGTCGGAACCCGCGACGACGCCTGCGCCGGCGAACAGACGCACCGTCCGGTCGCGGACCTCGGCGCAGCGGATCGTGACCACCCATTCGCCGTCGCCGTCCGGGCCGGTCCAGCCGACCAGACCCGAGTAATAGCCTCGGTCTTCGGGTTCGAGCGCGGCGATGGTGTCGCGGGCGAGCACGGTCGGCACCCCGCAGACGGCAGGGGTCGGGTGCAGGGCCTCGGCCAGCGCGAGCGCCGACGAACCGGCGTCGGAGGGATCGGCGAGCCGGCCGGTGACACGGGTCGACAGATGCCACATGGTGGGTGTGCCGATCACCTCGGGCTCGGCCGGGACGTCGAGGTCGACGCAGAACCGGCCCAGCACTTCGGCCACCTGCGCGGCGACGTGGGCGTGTTCGGCACGGTCCTTTTCCGACGCCAGCAGATCGCTGATCCGGCGGGCGTTCTCGGCTTCGTCGGTGACCCGCGGGCGGGACCCTGCCAGCGGGTTGGCCGTCACCACCGAGCCGCGCCGGGAGACCAGCAGTTCCGGGCTGGCCCCGACGAGGGTGCGGGGCACCGCGTCCCCCGGTGCGCTGACGTCGACGGCGAAAGCGTGGGCCGCCGGGTCCGCGTGCACCAGCCGGGCCAGCAGCCGCGGCACGGCGACGGGGTCGCCGCCGGTGACGTCGAGGCACCGGGCCAGCACGATCTTGCGCAGATCACCGTCGTCGATCAGGTCCAGCGCGCGGCTCACGGCGCCGGTGTAGACCTCGGGCGCGGGCCGCGGGGTGAGCGACCAGCCGCTCCCGCCGAGCGGGCCCACCGGACGGCCGGGTCCCGGCGCACCGGCACGGCGCACCACGGCGGGCACCACGAGGCTGCTCGGGGCATCGGGCCGGAACCCGAGTGCTCCGGCCACCACCGGTTCGGTCACCCCCGCCACTAGTGCGGCGTCGAGGATTTCGGCGGCGGCACGGGCACGCTTGCCCGGCGCCTCGTGGACCGGGGCGTAGACCCCGTCGGCCAGCAGTGATCCCCGCGCCGAGGAGTAGTAGAACGATCCGGGCAGGTACGCCGCCAGCAGATCGGCCGCCTGGTGGACCGGCCTAGGTCGAGCCGGTGCAGGTGAGGACACGACAGGATTCCCTTTCGCAAATACAACCGACCATGTGTGCACTCATGCCGTAGCGCAATGCCGTAAGCCGGCGCGGAACGCGACCCCCGGACGCGCCGAACACCCTTTTTTGGTTAGCCTAACCTAATCATATGGCCCCGAGAAGTCTCCGTTGCCCCATCGATATCAGGCCCGGAGCGTCGCCCCGCCGTCCACGTAGAGGTTCTGCATGGTGATGTGCCGCGCGCGATCCGAGGCCAAAAACAGGACCGCGTCGGCGATATCGGCCGGGTCGGCGATGCGGCCGAGCGGGATACCGACCCGGAACTGCTCCGGATTTCCCGCTATGACCCGGTCCGGGCCGTTCTCGTCCGTCCACAGTAGACGTTGCATATCGGTGTCGGTCGAGCCGGGAGAGACGATGTTGCACCGGATTCCGGAGCCCGCCAGTTCCAGGCCGAGGCAGCGCGTGAGCATCGTCGCCGCGGCCTTGGAAGCGGCGTAGGCGGCCATCCCACTCCTTGGCACGCCCGCCGCGTTGGACCCGACCGTCACCAGCACGCCGCTGCGGCGAGGCAACATCCGCCGCGAAATCTCGCGGAGCACGGTGAAAACCCCGGTCGAGTTGACCGCGAAGGTCGCCGCCCAGTCCTCGTCACTGGTCTCGACCACCGACCCCGGCTTCAGCACGCCCGCGACGGACGCCCCGATCCCGATCGGCCCGAGTTCACGCTCGACCTCGTCGACGACCCTCGCCACGGCCGCGGGATCCCCGACGTCCGCGACGAAGGACGTCACCCCGCTCCGGGAAGGCCCGGCGTCCACCAGGTCCACCGCCGCCACGATCGCACCGGCCTCGGCCAGACCGTCGACGACGGCCTTGCCGATCCCGCGCGCACCACCGGTGACGAGCGCGACCTTGCCCTCGATCCCGTCCACCCCGAACCACCCCACGTCCCTTTGCTTAGCCTTGCCTAAGCTAGCTGTCAAACCGGACATTGCGAGGGACCGACACCGGTGATTCAGGCCACGTCGAAGGAAGGAGCCTGGGCCGATCGGCGGATCGGCCGCGGCCATCAGGGGCCTGACCAGGCCTAGCTGAGTGATTCCGTGAAGTTGGTATTAGGTTTCGGTGCCGCGGATCGTGAGTGATCGATCGCCTCGGGAAAGCCGACCACGCCCGGCGGGCCGCGAGTCCAGGACGTGAAGTTGGCGTGATCGGGCTGGGGGTTGTGGCTTCGGTGGCCTTGAGCATGGGGTGCCAGGTGATGTTCCGGTAGGTACGTGAGGGCCACCTTCAGGGACTCTGAGTCCCTGAAGGTGGCCCTCACGGACTTCGAAATCCAGACGATTGGCGATCAATCGGACAATTCGGCGCATTCGGTGTCCTTTGTGGACGACCGGGGAGTGGCAGGGCCACTCTCCGGCCACCCTCACTCGCCTACCTGCGGGGATCGTTGTGAAGGCCTCCTTCACAACCTAGAAATTCGGCCTGAGGCCGAGAGCGCCGCGAAGGCCACTTTCACGAAATCACTCGTCTAGCCCGGCAAGGGACAGGTCTGCGGGGCGCGTTCACTTCCGCCGCCCCGCAAGGTGATCCGCGGGCCGAGGATGAGGGTGTCCCGGACCGTGCAGACGATCTGGTCGACAGCCCGGGGCGAAAGCGTGGAGACGTTCACCGAGAGGGTCAGCGTCAGCCTGCCCGCCTCGCCTTCCTGATCGACGAAGGTGACGCCGGGCGGGACTTCGGTGGTGTAGCGCAGTTCCCGCTCGGTCTCGTCCGGTCCGGCGCCGAGCAGCGCGATCGTCCTGTCCATCGTCGCCTCCTCCGCCAGCGGCCGCAGCACCCGGACCGGCAGACCGTCCGTGAGGAAGTACAGCACCGCGCCGTTCGCCGGGCCCGACGGCGCGGGCGCGCCCGTGATCACCACGCTGGGCCGCACACCACAGCCCGCGACGGCCAGCGCGACCAGCGGGACGGCGAGCCAAGACCGCCTCATGCCGTCACCACCCCGCGGGGAAGGCGAAGCGTGAACACCGCGCCCCCTTCCGGACCGTTCGCCGCGACCAGCGTGCCGTCGTGCAGGCGCGCGTTCTCCCACGCGATCGCCAGGCCGAGCCCGCTGCCGCCGGACCGCGCCCGGGCCGTGTCGGCCTTGTAGAACCGGTCGAACACCTGGGGGAGCGCTTCGGACGACAGCCCGGGACCGCGATCCGCGACCTCCAAGACGAGCCACTCCCCTGCTTCGGCGAGCCGGAGCGAAACCGGCTTCGCACCATTCCGCAACGCGTTCCCGACCAGGTTCGCGACGATGACGTCCACCCGGCGCGGGTCGAGCCGGGCGAACACGCCGTCGGGCAGTTCGCCCTCGACTTCGCCCGTCCAGCCCCGGATCCGCAGGCTCGCCGTCACCACCTCGGCGACGTCGACCTCCTCCGTCGCCAGTGCGGCGGCCCCGGCGTCGAACCGGGACACCTCGATGAGGTCGTTCACCAGACCGGTCAGGTTGTGCGTCTCCTCGATGGTCATCCGCGCCGCGAGGGCCGCGTCGCCGGACAGCTTCGGCGCCTCCTGCTCCAGCACGTCGGCGAACGCGGTCATCGCGGCGAGCGGGGTGCGCAGTTCGTGGGAGACGTCGGCGACGAACCGTCTCGCGTCCGCCTCCATCCGTTTCAGCTCACCGACATGCCGCTCCAGCGCCTCGGCCGTCTCGTTGAACGTGGTCGCCACCCCGGCGAGTTCGTCCGAACCGCGGACACTGATCCGCGTCCGCAGATAGCCCTTCCCCAGCCAGCGCGCGGCGTCACCCAGCTCCCGCACCGGCCGCAGCACGCCCCTCGCGGCCAGCAACGCCAAGGCGACGGCGAAGAGCAGGGCGACGCCGCCGATCAGCCAGGCACGAGTGGCCAGTTCGCCGATGCTTTCCTGCTCGGGCAGCATGCTGCGGGAGATGTAGGTCTCGATGCCCGAAGCCTGCGCTCGCCCGCCGGGGAGAACGACGTCGAGTCTGGTGCCCACCACCAAGATCGGGGCGTCGCCGACGAGAACGCGTTGCCAGGCGACCTCTCCGGCCCGGACCGCGTCGCGGAGTTCGGTGCTGAGCACCGATTCCAGCTGCATGTTCCCGGTCGCCTTGCCCTCGTACAGGACGAGGGCGCCGAGGTCGCGGGCGCTCAGTTCACCGTTGATCCGGTCCAGTGTCCCGTCGCTCGGCGGCAGCGGGCCGAGCGGGTACAGCGCGCTGACCTTGTCGACCAGGAGGCGCGCGGTGGCGTCCTGGGACTGCTGGAGGATCACGGTGCGGGACAGCACATAAGTGCCCCCGGCGACCATCACGGCGGTGACCACGACGAGCAGGCTGAACGCCAGCAGCAACCGGGTCCGGAGTCCCCCGAACTTCACAGTGGCCCGAAGCGGTAGCCGAAGCCGCGGACCGTCTGCACGTACACCGGCGCCGAGGAGTCGTCCTCGATTTTCGCCCGAAGCCGCTGCACACAGGCATCGACGACCCGGGAATCGCCGAAATAGCCGTGCTCCCAGACATTTTCCAGCAGGTACTGGCGGCTGAGCACGCGGCCGGGCACCTGAGACAGCTCCAGCAGCAGCCGCAGTTCGGTCGGCGCGAGCCCGATCGGTTCGCCGCCCTTGGTCACCACCAGCCCGGACCGGTCGATGGCGACGTCACCGTGCTGTTCGATCCCGGGTTGCGCGGGCGCGGGACGGGACGCGTGCCCGCTGCGGCGCAGCACCGCGAGGATCCGCGCCTCCAGCACTCGCGCCCTGGCCGGCTTGACCACGTAGTCGTCCGCCCCGGCGGCGAGCCCGGCCACCACGTCGATGTCGTCGTTGCGCGCGGTGAGCATGATGATCGGCAGGTCGCCCGCGGCCCGGATCCGGCGGCAGACCTCGAAACCGTCGAGACCGGGCAGCATCAGGTCCAGGACGACGACGTCCGGCTGCCGCGACGCGAGCCGCGCCAGCCCTTCCTCACCGGTGGCCACCGCGTCGACCGCGTGCCCGCGGCCGCCCAGCGCCATGCTCAGGCCGTCGCGCACGGCCTGGTCGTCTTCGATCAGCAGCACCCGGGGCATGCCGACGACTATCGCAGCGCCGGACGGAATCCGCTCGTCCATGATTCGTCAGTGTGCCCGGCGGGCTTCCGCGGAGTGTCCGCGTCATGTCTTCGTTCTGTCACAGCGCGATCCGTGCGAAACGGTGACATTTCCGTCGTCGTCCGCGCACTTCGCCGAGATCGTCGCCGCACACGCGCCGCTCACTGTGGAGCCTATGAACGAACGACGGGACCGCGTCTTCGCGGCGATCACCCGAATCCTCGCGGTGCTGCTGCTGATCCCGGCGTGGCTGCGCTCCCCCGGCCACGCCCGCCGGATCGCCTGCGGCTGGGCGTTGTCGCTGCGGTTCCCGGCCGAGAGACTCACCGGGCTCACCGAAGCCACGCTGACCGCGTTCACCGCCGCGCGGACAGAGGCGTTCTGGCGGCACCACACGCTGATCGGCGTCACGTCAGGCCATCGTGACGCCGCCGAGCAGCACCGGCTCTTCCTGACCGAGGTGGCCAGGACCGGGTCGGAACGGGCCGCGCGGAGGCGGGTGCTGCCGGTGCGGGATTCGGTGCACGTCCGCGGGATCGCACTGGACATCCGGCCGCGCGAAGGTGCGCAGTGGCTGGAGGACCACGGTTCCCGCTTCGGCCTGTATCGCACCTACGACAACGAATGGTGGCACTTCGAGCACCGGCCCGACGGCGCTCCCACTCGCCTGCCGCACCCCGGCCTCGTGAGCGTTGTGGCGCCCTTCAGGACTCCACGGTGATGTGCGGAGCGAGCGCCGCGAGGAAGTCCGCCGCGTCGAAGATCTCCCCCGCCGAAACGACGCCGGTCGCCTTGGTCCGCCCGGTGAGCACCCTGTGGACCGCTTCCACCACCAGCGGCGCCGTCACCGCGTAGATGTCCTGCCCACGAGCGACGAGTCGCCGTTCCTCGCCACCGGAACGCACGACGACGTCGACCAGGAACGTCTGCGCGGACCGTCCGCTCTCGTCCACGGCGGCCGGCGCCGACGTCTCCGTCACGACTTCCTTCGCCGCCTCGACCGTCATGTAGGTGACCACCTCGGGGATGGCGAGATGGCTCGGGATGGTGATGACGTCGGCCATCGTGAACTCGCCGAACACCTTCCGAGCTCCGACCGGTGAAGGGAACGTCCACTCCGAGGTCGGCAGATCACCCTTGACGTGCTCCAGCCGTCCACCGCTGAACCGGATCCGCTGCCCGTTCCGCCGCTCCCTCGAAACCTTGCTCGCGGCGCGGGTCCCGGCCGTCGGGTACCAGCTGCTCAGCGCGTAGGCGATGTGCGCTTCGTCGGCCGACGTCCACTCGCCCATCGCGGCGGTGGCCAGCAGATCGCCGAGAGCGCCGAAGAACGCCATCGCGGGGATCACCGTCGCGCCCGCCGCACGCTCCGCGAAGGCTTCGAACGTGTCGATGTTGGCCTCGAGCTCCGCCGCCACGTCCAGATACGGGAGGCCTGCCCGCAGCGCCGCCTCGATCACCGGCGCTGCGGTGTCGGCGAAGGGACCGGCGGCGTTGATCACCGCGTCCGCGCCCTCCAGCGCACGGTCGAGCGAGGCCGGGTCGTCGACCGAGGCCTGGCGCACGTCGAGACCGGGCCGATCCGCTGCCAGGTCAAGCAGTTTGGCCTCGTCGCGACCCGAAGCCACCACGCCGAATCCGCGCTCGCTCAACTCCGCGACCACGAACCGCCCGGTGTGCCCGTAAGCCCCGAACACCGCGACCTTGTAGCCCGTTTCCATTGGTTCTCCCACCTTCGACTGATCCACTGAGGACCAGTCTTCCGGCGAAATCGCCGCGCCGACAGTGTCTGGAACGCCATCATGCGTACACTTTCGGACATGACCACTGTCGCCCTGGCCGCCACGGACGGGATGCTGCATTTCGAGCTGGCCATCGCCTACGAGGTCTTCGGTTCGGACCTGTCCCACCTCGCCGGCTCCTGGTACGACCTAGCCGTCTGCGGCTCGGGCGCCGTGCAGGTCGGGATGTTCCGGCTGGAACCGGAGCGCGGCCTCGACCACCTCGCCCGCGCGGACACGGTGATCGTCCCCGGCTGGGCCGACCTCGACGCGGATCCGCCCCCCGACCTGGTCGAGGCCGTGCGCGCCGCCCACGAGGCGGGCGCGCGGGTGGCGTCCCTGTGCACCGGCGCGTTCGTGCTGGCCGCCGCCGGCCTGCTGGACGGCCGCCGCGCGACCACGCACTGGGCGCACACCGACCTGCTGGCCGCGCGCCATCCCCTGGTGGAGGTCGACCCGGACGTGCTCTACGTCGACAACGGCAGCGTGCTCACCTCGGCGGGCAAGGCCGCCGCGATGGACCTGTGCCTGCACCTGGTCCGCTCCGACCACGGGTCCGCGGTCGCGAACACCGTCGCCCGCCGCCTCGTCGTCCCGCCGCACCGCGCGGGCGGCCAGTCCCAGTTCGTCACCGCCCCGGTCCCCGCGCAGGACGACCACCCGCTCGGCGGGCTGCTGCCGTGGATCACCGAGCGGCTGGACCGGCCGCTGACCGTGGAAGACCTCGCCCGCCAAGCCGGCATGAGTTCGCGCAACCTGGCCCGGCACTTCCGGACGGCGACCGGCACCACGCCGCTGCGCTGGCTGCTGACCCAGCGGATCCGCCGCGCGCAGGAACTGCTGGAGCGCACCGACGACGGCATCGACGCCATCGCGGAGGCCACCGGCATGGGGACCGCCGCGACCCTGCGCCGTCACTTCAACAGCACGGTCGGCGTGCCGCCGGACACCTATCGCCGGACCTTCCGGGCTCAGGCACCGGAATCGGGCAGGCGGGCGAGCTTGTCCGGGTAGACGCCACGCACCTGGACCGCCGTTGACCGGACGGTCGCGGACAGCGCAGTCCTCGGGGACGGCCGTTCCGCGTGATCTGAGGGAGGACACGCGTGAGTTCGCCGACCAATCACGCGTGTTCGCCGTCTGATCACGCGAGTTCGCCGTCCAATCACGGGTGACATCCATCGACGCACACCCGCCCCGGCCACGAATTCGCCAACAGCATCACTCAACGTCCCAAATCCTCCGTTGATCAAGGTCGGGAACGGTGGTCCACCTCGGCTCGAGCTCGATGTATCCCCACTTCCCGCATCGTCGAGCGGCTGAGACTCCAGCCCGAATCGCCATCCCCGCTTACGAAGAGACCCCGCCGATGAGCTTCGCGACGGCCGCCATTCCCGCCTCGTTCGGGTGGTAGGGAACGCGCCCTGACGCGGTCACGTACCGCTCCATCCAGGGCGTCGCGGCACAAGAGTCGTGGGTCGCGCTCTTGGCGGCGGCCGGGATCAGGGTGGCCCGCTCGGCGCGGGCCGCCCGCCGGGTCGCCGCCGCGAGCTTCTCCGCGACCTCGCGTTCGAACGTCAGTTGCGCCGGGGTGAGCGGCACGCCGTCGCAGGCCGCCGCGGTGCGCGGCACGATCGTCAAGTAGTCGACGACCAGCACCCGGGCCCGCGGGGCACGCTGATGGACCGCGGCGAGCACGGCGCCGATCTTCTCGTGCACCGTCGTGAGCGCGGTGCGGATGGCGGCCTGGTCGACCTGGCCGCAGTTCGTCCCGCCGGTGTTCTGGCACGCGTAGGCGAAAAGGCTGCCGACGTAGTTGACGTCGTTGCCGCCGATGGTGACCGTGACGAGCCGGGTGTCCGAAGTGACGGCCTCGATCTGCGGCGGCTGCCCGGCCTGTCCGGCGGTGAGGATGTTCGCGGTGGTGGCGCCGCTGCAGGTGACGTCGGTGAGGGCGAGTCCACGCTCCTCGGCCACCAGGCTCGCGTAGTTGTTCACCGACCGCCCGCACGCCGCCGGGGTGCCGGGCCGCAGGGGCGGGATTCCCGGTCCCGCGGCGAAGGAACTGCCCATGGCGACGTACCGGGCAGCTACCTCGGCCTGGACTGGTAGTCCGATGAGTCCGGTGACGAGGACGATGGCCGCGACGGTCAACCGTTTGAGCATGCGAATTCCCCTTCTTCTCAGGAGCGAGCCGGTCCGGCACTCGCGATGCCGTCGATCACGCCGAGGACGAGCAGATCCGCCGGACGCAGCTTCAGTTCACCGGCCAAGGCCGGTACGTCGCCGGATGGCCGTTTGAGGATCCCGGCCGCCAGTTCCGGTGCTATCACGGAGAAATAGGCGTCGGGCGTCAGCCAGATCCGGTCCGGAGAGCAGAAGGCGAGCGCGCCGCCCGAACCTCCTTCACCGATCACCAGGGTGGTGATCGGCACGCTCGCCGCCGCGATCGCGGCGAACAGTTCGGCGATCGCGTGCCCGGTCCCGGCCGTTTCCGCGTCCGGGCCGGCCGCCGCGCCCGGGGTGTCGACCAGCGTCAGCACCGGCAGGCCCAGCCGGTCGGCGAGCCGGACCAGCCGGGTCGCCGTCCGGAATCCGGCGGGTGTGGTCGCCGTACCCGCCTGAGCCGCGAACGCGATCGACCGCCCGCCCCGCCTGCCGATTCCACAAAGGACACCGTCGTCGGTGCCGCCGCTCCGGTCGCCTCGGATACTGGCACGGGCGTCGAAGTAGTCGTCGAGGTAGGCGGCAGCGCGCGGCCGGTGTGCCGACCTCGCGCGCAGCACCGCGGACCAGCCGTCGGGCGCGGGTTCGAGGGCTCCGAGCGCTCTTGGCACGTCCGCGGGACGGTTTCGGGCGCCACCGGTCAGGAAGCCGAGCCAGGTCTCCAGCCGCTCGGCGAGCGCGTCCTCGGGTACCAGTTCGTCGAGATGCCCGGCCGCGAACTGACTCTCGGCCGCGTAGGCGGGATCGTCGGCGAACCGCTCGGGCCGCACCCGGCGGCCGGCGAAACCGACCTGTGCGCCCGGAATCCCGAGCACGACGTCGGCATCGGCGCCGAGGGACGCCCACACGCCACCGGTCGTCGGGTGGCGCACGACGGTGATATGCGGCAGTCCCTTCTCCCGCAGCAGAACCAGACCGCGCGCGATACGCTGCAGCTGACGCACCGCGGGTACACCTTCCTGCATCCGCGTGCCACCGGTCGACAGCAGCGACACCACGGGCAGGCCGAGCGAGCCCGCCCGGTCGAGTGCCTCTTCGATGCGCGCGCCGGTCCCGGTCCCGACCGAGCCGCCGAGGAATCCGAACTCGAAGCAGATCACCACGACCTCGTGGCCGCCGACCTTCCCTCGCCCGCAGACCACCGACTCGTCGGTACCCGTGCGTTCCGTGGCACGGGCGCGGGAAGCGTCGTAACCGTCCCAGCCCAGCGGTCCATCCTTTTCGGACGAAAGTCCGTCCACAGTGAACTCGACGAACCCGGACGCCAGCGCCGCGATGGTCGCCCTGGCACCGTCAGCCATCGAGTGCCCGCTTGAGGACCTTGCCCATCTCGTTGCGCGGCAAGGCGTCCAGGTAGCGGACCACCCTCGGCCGCTTGTGCGGCGAGAGCAGTTTGGCGACGTGATCGGCGAGTTCGTCCGCCGTCGGGGTGGTTTCGGCGGGGACGACCCACGCGACGATCCGCTCGCCGAGGTCTTCGTCCGGTTCGCCGGTGACGGCGGCTTCCGCCACCCCCGGGTGCTCCAGGAGCGCGTTTTCGATCTCGCCCGCGCCGATCTTGTAGCCGCCGCTCTTGATCAGGTCGGTGGCGCGACGGCCCACGATGCGTACGTAGCCGTCCGGATCGCGCACCGCCATGTCCCCGGTGCGGAACCAGCCGTCGTGCAGCGCGGCGTCCGTGGCGTCCGGCCGGTTCAGGTATCCGAGGAACAGGTTCGGCCCGCGGACCTCGATCTCCCCCACCGTCTCGCTGTCGGCAGCCTCGAACGGGACACCGGCGTCGTCGACCAAGCGGAGTTCGACGCCGGGCAGCGGCAACCCGACCGAGCCCGGCCGGCGATCACCGGAAACCCTGACTCCGCAGTTCATCAACGTCTCGGTCATGCCGTAGCGCTCGACCACCCGCTGGCCGGTCGTGGTGGCGATCCGCTCGTGATCGGTCGCGGGCAGCGCGGCCGAACCCGAGACCAGCAGCCGTGCCGAGCCGATCCCGGCGGCCAGTGCCGGATCGGCCTCGCAGTCGGCCGCGAGACGGTGGTACATCGTCGGGACGCCGAACAGCATCGTGCCCGGCCCGGCGAGTTCGGCGGCGGCGACCTCACTGGCGAACCGGCCGAGGTGATGCAGCGAGCCACCCCGCCGCAACGGCCCGACCACACCGAGGATCAGCCCGTGCACATGGAACAGCGGCAGTGCGTGCACGAGCACGTCGGCGCCGGTCCACTCCCACATTTCCGCGAGCGCGTCGAGATTGGACGCCACCGCCCGGCGCGGGAGCACCACGCCCTTCGGCGGCCCCGTCGTCCCGGAGGTGTAGACGACGAACGCCGGGGTCTCCGGGTCCGGTTCCTCACCGGGCCACGGTGTTCCGGTGACGCCGAGTTCGACCGCGATCCGGGGCAGGGCACCGAGTTCGCCGGGCAGCACGGCGTCCGGGGCCGCCAGCACCAGGTCGGGTGCGCTGTCCGCGACGATGTGCTCGAGTTCACGCGAGCCCGCCTTCGGGTTGACCGGCACCACCGGGACCCCCGCGGTGAGCGCGGCGACCACGGCGACGCAGGTCTGGATCGTCGGCGTGGCCCACACCGCCACCCGGGTCCGGCCCGCGAGCCCGGCGGCGAGCGAACCCGCGACGGACGCGAGTTCGCCGTGGGTCAGGACGTCGGTACCGAAGCGCAGAGCGACTCGGTCGTTCCCGGTCACCAGCCCGGGCAGCAGACGCGGTGTCATGGATCTCCTCCTCAGCCCCAGTTGGGCACGACGAACACGAGCCAGGCGAGCAGCGGCACGATGGCCACCACGAGCGCCCCGTACACCAGAAGCTGTTTGAAGAACTTGTCCCGGTCGATGTCCTTGGCGTTGGCGAGGACGAGCGCGCCGTTGGTGGAGAACGGGCTGACGTCGACCATCGTCGCCGAGACCGCGAGGGCGGCGATCATCCCGACCGGCCCGATCGTGCCCTGCGCCAGGAACGGCACGGCGAGCGGGATGAGCGCGCCCATCAGCCCGACCGAAGACGCGAAGGCGGAGACGATGCCGCCGATGTAGCACAGCAGCAACGCGGCGAGCAACGGGATCCCGACCATGGTGACCGCGTTACCCACGTAGTCGATCGTGCCGATTTCCTTCAGCACGGCCACATACGTCAGCACACCGCAGATCAGCAGCACGGTCGGCCAGGTGATCTCGCTGACGGCGGACCGGCTGGTCTTGGGCCACACGACGCTCAGCAACACGGCCACGGTGATCGCGGTCAGGCCCGGGTCGAGGTCGAACACCAGCGTGCCGACGACGAGCGCGACGAGGCCGGTGAGTGTGACGATCTTGGGGCCGTCCAAGGGAATGCGCTGTTCGTGCGGCAAGGGTTCGTCGTCGGTCTCCTCCGCGCTCCCGCCGGCACCGACCGTCACGAGTTGCCTGCGACGCAGTTTGGTCCCGCCGAGGACGACGAAGAGGACCGCCGCGATGGCGAGGTTCATGAAGAGGCTCGCGAGGAACAGCACGAGCGGGTTGCCGGCGATGTGGTTGCGGTCGACGATCCCGTTGACGATCGAGCCGTACACGCTGATCGGTGAGAATCCGCCGCCCTGCGCGCCGTGGACGACCATCGCGCCCATCAGCAGCGGGCTGATCTTGTACCGGGCCGCGAAACCCAGGGCGATCGGCGCGACGATCGCGCAGGCCGCCGGGCTCACCGCGCCGATCGCGGTCAGCGCGCCGGTGACCACGAACATCACCCACGGGATGAGCGCGATGCGGCCGCCCACCAGCCGGACCGCGGCGGCCACCAGCCAATCGGTGGTGCCGTTGGCCCTGGCGATGGCGAACAGATAGGTGACCCCGACCAGCACCACGAAGATGTCGCCGGGGAAGCCGGCGAAGATGCCGTCGGTGTCCAGGCCACCGGCGAGGGTGCCGACGAGGAACGCGCCCGCGAACGCGAGCGCCCCCATGTTGATCGAGCGGGTCGTGGCGAGCGTGAAGATCACCACGAGGACGAGGATCGAGATCAGCTGGGCGGACATGAACCGTCCTCCTTGACGGCGGAGCCCTGGCAAGCGGCCAGGTGAAGCAATGGCTCCGTGAATCAGTGGCTCAGTGGACAGTGGCTCAGTGGACTAGTGGCTGAGCCACTTTCCCTGTGACGGCGACCACCTGTCAACCCATAGTGGTAAATTGGCTGAGCCACTTGTCCACCGGACAGGGCACTGAACAGCAGGACGAGCGAGGGGGCGGGCCAGTGCCGGAGGCGTTGAGCCGATTGAACCGGGCGAAGCTCTACGAGCAGGTCGTCGAGCGGATCAAGGCACACGTCGAGGAATCCGGCCTGCACGCGGGCGACAAACTCCCGAGCGAACGCGACCTCGCCGAACGGCTCGGGGTCAGCCGCGCGTCGATCAAGCAGGCGATCGTGGTCCTCGAAGTCCAAGGGCTGCTCGAATCCCGGCACGGCGGCGGCACCTACCTGCTCAACGACCACCTCGACGTCGAACCGGTCGACGAACTCGTGGCTCGCCGCAGCCGCCTCCCCGAAGTCCTCGAAGCCCGCGAAGCGCTGGAGACCAAGCTCGCGGAACTGGCCGCACTGCGGCGTTCCAAAGCCGACCTCGCCGCCATCGACGCCGCGCTCGAGCACATGACCGCCGAGGTCGAGGAAGGCGGTTACGGTGCCGAAGGCGACCGCCGGTTCCACGAAGCCATCACCGCGGCCGCCAGCAACAGTCTTCTCGCCGAGTTCATGCGTTCGATCGACGCGCAGATCGCCGAGAGCCGCAATGAGTCGCTTCGCCAGCCCGGACGGCCGTCGCGATCGCTGACCCAGCACCACAAGATCGCCGACGCCATCCGCGCCGGTGACCCGAAGGCCGCGGCGAACGCGATGCGCAGGCACGTCCAGACCGTGAGCAAGGTCCGCCTGCTGACCTGGGACCCGCAGAGCGACTGACACCCGAACCGACGGATCTGTCGTACCCCGTGTTTAGCATGGCCGGATGTTGACCACGCTCGCCGTCGAGAACTACCGATCCCTGCGTGACCTCGTGCTGCCGCTGTCGCGGCTGACCCTGGTCACCGGGGCGAACGGCAGCGGAAAGTCGAGCCTGTACCGGTCTTTGCGCCTGCTCGCCGACGCCTCCCGCAACGGCGCCGTCGCCGCGCTCGCCCGCGAGGGTGGTCTGCCCTCGACGTTGTGGGCGGGTCCGGAGACCATCGGGCGCGCCGTGCGGGAAGGCCGGACGCGGGTGCAGGGCACAGTCCGGTCGAAGCCGGTCGGCCTGCGGCTCGGCTTCTCCGGCGACGAGTTCGGTTACGCGCTCGATCTCGGCCTCCCGGTCCCCGACCTGCGTACGTCGTTCGGGCTGGATCCCGAATTCAAAAGGGAAAGCGTCTGGACGGGTCCCGTCCTCAAACAGGCGAAGCTGCTCGCCGACCGCGCCGGGCCGAGCGTGCGCACCCGGGAACAGACCGGTGCCTGGTCCGAGGATGTCGACCCGATCCGGCACACCGACAGCATGCTCAGCGAGTTCGCCGATCCGCGCCGCGCGCCCGAACTGCTGCTCGTGCGCGAACGCATCCGCTCCTGGCGGTTCTACGACCAGTTCCGCACCGATTCCGGCGCGCCTGCCCGGACACCCCGGATCGGCACCCGCACCCCGGTGCTCGGCCACGACGGCGCGGATCTCGCCGCGGCACTCCAGACCATCCGCGAGACCGGGAACGACGCGGCTCTCGACGAGGCGATCGACCACGCGTTCCCGGGTTCCAGCCTGGACGTCGCCAACGTCGACGGCCGGTTCGGCATCCGGTTCCGCCAGCACGGCCTGCTCCGCCCGCTCGACGCGGCCGAACTCTCCGACGGCACCCTGCGCTACCTGCTGTGGGTCGCCGCGCTGCTCACCCCGCGCCCGCCGGAACTCCTGGTGCTCAACGAACCCGAGACGAGCCTGCACCCGGACCTGTTGCCCGCGCTCGCCGAACTGATCGCGAAGGCCGCCGAGTCGACGCAGCTGATCGTCGTCTCCCATGCCCAGCCGCTGGTCCGCGCGCTGGAGGCGGCCGGCGACGAACTCGGTCTCGACGTCGGAACACTCGCGCTGGTCAAGGAGTTCGGGCAGACCATCCTCAGTGGACAGGGAACGCTGGACCGCCCTTCCTGGTACTGGCCCAAACGCTGACGGGAGTCACGGCAGCGCCTTCGCCAGCCTCCGCAGTCCCTCGGCGATCGTCTCCGGCGCGTGCGTGGCGAACGACAGCCGCAGAGCCGACCGGTCCGGCTCCCCCACCTGGAACGCCGACCCCGGCACGAAGGCCACGTCGTGGCGCAAGGCTTCGGGCAGGAGACGGTCGGTGTCGGCCCCGGCGGGCAGGGTGACCCACACGAACATGCCGCCGTCGGGGTCCGTCCAGGTGGTGCCGGGCAGGGTGATCGCGGGCAGTTCGGCCAGCATGGCGTCGCGCCGGACGCTGTAGGTCGCGCACAGTTTCCGCACGTGCGCGTCGAGATCCGCGGACGCCAGGTACTCGGCCGCGGCGGCCTGGTCGATGGTCGAGGTGTGCAGATCGCTCGCCTGCTTGAGGATCGCGACGCGGCGCAGGAGTTCCTGGGGCGCGCGGAGCCAGCCCAGCCGCATCCCCGGCGCGATCACCTTCGAAAAGCTGCCGAGGTAGATCGAGCGGTCGGCGAGTTCCGGGCGGGCCGAGAGCGGTTCTTCACGCTCGCCGCGGTACCGGAGTTCGTGGTACGGGTCGTCCTCGACGAGCCAGAAACCGTGACGGGCGATCACTTCCGCGAGTTCGAGCCGCCGTCCGGCGCTGGTCGTGCGGCCGGACGGGTTGGAGAAGGTCGGGACGAGGTAAAGCAGCGAAGGCCGCTCCCGCGCCGCGATCTCGTCCAACGCCGCCGGATCGATTCCCTCGTCGTCGCCGGGAACGGGCACGATCCGCGCCTCGGCGAGCTGGAAGCACTGCAGGGCCGAGAGGTACACCGGCTCTTCGACCAGCACGACGGCGCCGGGGTCGAGCAGCGCGGTGCTCAGCAACTGCAGTCCCTGCTGCGAACCGGTGGTCACCAGCAGGTCGTCCACAGTGGTCGGGAGCCCGCGGCCGGTGAGCCGCGCGGCGAGCAGGTCGCGCAGCCGCGGGTTTCCCTCCGTGGGCGAGTACTGCAGCGTCCGGGGCGCCGACGCTCCGTCGAGCGCGCGCCCGAACGCGGCCCGGATACCGTCCACATCGAACAGTTCGGGCGCGGGCATACCGCCGGCGAAGGAGATCACGCCCGGGCGGGCGGTGAGCGCGAGCAGGTCGCGCACGGGAGAACCGGTGACGCCGTCCATACGACGGGCAAGAGGCAAGGACATGGCCGCTCCTGGAAGAAAACAGGCGGATCTGGAAGGCTTTTCGTGGCGCGGGACTCTGTTTTCCGTCCTACGCCCAGTGCGCTACCGGGGATCCGCCCGTACGAGCAAGCAACTGTCGCCAGTGCTTCGGAGGATATCAGCTCGGCTGTCCTAGTCTTGTGCTGTGCCACTCGTCGAAATCACTTACGCGCCTCATCTCCCGGAAGCCAAGCTGCGCGAACTGGGATCAGTACTGCCGCACCTCGTGTCCGTCGCGGTCGAATGCCCCGAGGAGCCCTACGACGGCGATCTGCAGCCGGGCGACGTGGAACTACGGTTCCGGCAGCCGGGCCCGTACGACCGCTTCGGCCTGGACCTCTTGATCGAAGTCCGGTCCAAGTGGTTCCCCAGCCGGGCGGACAACCGTCAGGACCGGGTGGATCTGCTGCGCACGAGCATCGAGTCCGCGACGGGGATCGACGACGTCGGCGTCTATCTCTCACTGCCCGTGGCCGCTTGGTCGCAATCGGACTGAGAGCTTCAGCGCTCGCCGAAGACGTGCCGCCGGACGAACGGGCTCCGGAACTTGCCGTCCGGGTCCAGTTCGGTGGCCAGCGCCCGGAAATCCGCCAGACGCGGGTAGTCCGCGGCCTGGTGGAAGAGCTTTCCCCAATGCGGCCGGACACCGTAGGGGGCCAGGCGTTCCTCCACGGCCGGCAGCAGCGCGCGGACCGTGTCCTGCTCCGGCTGCCAGGTGAAGTGCAGCGCGACCCGGTCGCCGCCCTGGAACGGGCTGAGCCACAGCTCGTCCGCCGCGACCGTACGGATCTCGGATGTGAGCAGGACCGGGGCCAGCCGGTGACCGAGACCGCGCAACGCTTCCATCGCCGCGGCCGCGTGCCGGACGGGGACGAAGTACTCGGTCTGCAACTCGTTGCCGACGCTGGGGGTGAAATCCAGGCGGAAATGCGGGATCCGCTCGTGCCACGGCCCCGGCACCCCGAGCTGCCGCGTGGTGTTGTCCGCCGGGATCCCCGCCGCGTGGGCCGGATGACGCGGGCCGTCCGCGGCTTTCGCGCCGTAGAAGTCCGGCCCCGGCTGACCGGCCACGCTCTTCACCCAGACCTGGTCGATCTCGTCGCGGGCCCAGTTCGTGAACATGCTGACGCTGTAGCCCGCGTCGTGGATCTCCTCGAAGTGCGCATAAGCCGATTCCCAGGGCAATCCGTCGAAAACGTCCTGCCGGATGTCGAAGGACGGCACCAGGTCGAGGGTCAGCCGGGTCACCACTCCCAGTGCGCCGAGGCCGACCACGATGCCCGGGAACACGTCGTCGCCTCGCGAGTAGGTCCTCAGCTCGCCGTCGGCGGTGACCAGCTCCACGGCGGAGACGGCCGACGCGAGACTCTGGTTGCGCCGTCCGGAGCCATGTGTCGCCGTCGCGACGGTGCCGGCCACCGTGCAGTGGGGCAACGACGCCAGGTTGGCGAGCGCGAACCCCGCGGCGTGCACCTGCTCGGCGATGTCGCCGTAGCGGGCCGCCGCCGGGACCGTGATCGTCGAGGCCTCGGCGTCGAGTTCGGCTGCCGTGTCGAGCGCGGAGGGGTCGAGCAGCACTCCCCCGGGACAATCGGCGATGTCGTTGAAGCAATGCCTGCTGCCCAACGCCTTGACCGCCGGCGCCGCGACAACGGCTTCCTGGATCTCGCCGACCGTCTGTGGACGGACGACCCGTTCCGCGGAGAAGGTCTGATTTCCCGCCCAGTTCGTCTCGCTCACCAGGCCCAGCCTACCCAGGCTAGATTGCGGGGTATGGCTTCACGCAGCGGCGGTGCTCCCTGACCGGTTTGTCGGGCGAAATGGTCTCCATCGCACTGTTGCTGGTCGTACTGGCGTTCGCGGTGATGCGGCCTCGCGGTCTGCCGGAGGCCGTCGCCGCCGTCCCCGCCGCCGGGATCGTGCTCTTGGCCAGCGTGATCCCCTTCGCCGACGCCGTCGACGAAGTGACCCGGCTGGCCCCCGTCGTCGGCTTCCTCGCCGCGGTGCTCGTGCTGGCCAAGTTGTGCGACGACGAAGGGCTGTTCCAGGCGGCCGGGACACTCATGGCCCGGTTCGGTCGCGGCCGGCCGAAACGGCTGCTGCCCGCGGTGTTCGTCGTGGCCGCGGCGGTCACCGTGGTGCTCAGCCTCGACGCCACCGTGGTCCTGCTGACCCCGGTCGTGTTCGCGACCGCCGCGAGGATGGGCGCGAGGGCCAAACCGCATGCCTACGCCTGTACGCACCTGGCGAATTCCGCTTCGCTGCTGCTGCCGGTGTCCAATCTGACCAACCTGCTCGCGGTCGCCGCGACCGGGATCTCGTTCCTCCGGTTCACCGCCTTGATGACCTTGCCCTGGCTGGCCGCGGTGGCCACCGAGTACCTGGTCTTCCGCCGGTTCTTCGCCGCCGACCTCGCGGCCGAGCCCCGCGGCGGAAAGGCCGTCCCTGGCCGGAAGGTCCCGGCGTTCGTCCTGGTCGTCCTCGGCCTGACACTGGTGGGGTTCGTGGTCACCTCGCTGCTGGACCTCAGTCCCGCGTGGGCCGCGTTCGCCGGAGCCGCCGTCCTCGCCTGCCGCACCCTCGCGCAGCGGCGGACCTCGCCCGTCGCGATCGTCCGGTCGGCGAACATCCCGTTCCTCGCGTTCGTGCTCGCACTGGCGATCGTGGTCCGCGCCGTCGTCGACAACGGGCTGGCGGGAGCGCTCAGCCACCTCGTCCCCACGTCGAGCACGTTCCCCGCGCTGCTCGCGGCCGCCGCGGTGGCGGCGGTGCTGGCCAACCTGATCAACAACCTGCCCGCGGTGCTCGTGCTGCTGCCGCTCGCCGCCGCGGGCGGGACGCCGGTGGTGCTGGCCGTGCTGATCGGCGTCAACCTCGGCCCGAACCTCACCTACGTCGGCTCGCTGGCCACCCTGTTGTGGCGCAGGATCCTGCACCGGCACGACGCGCGGCCCGATCTCGGCGAGTTCACCCGGCTCGGGCTGCTCACCGTGCCGGCGTCGATCGTGCTGGCCGTCGCCGGTCTGTGGGCCGGGCTCGCACTGATGCCCTGAATCTTCCACTCAGTGAGAGAATGGCCGGGTGTCCGGAAACCTCTCCACGCCGGGAGCGAGCGTCACGTCGCGGGCGTTCGCCCTGCTCGGCGCCTTCGACGTCGAGCATCGGGCGTTGTCGCTGACCGACCTCGCGGCCCGCGCCGGACTGCCGCTGCCCACGGCCCACCGGATCGCCCGTGAACTCGTGGGCCTCGGCGCGCTGGAGCGGCGCGACGATCACTACACCGTCGGCAGGCGGCTGTGGGACCTCGGACTGCTCGCGCCCGTCCAGTTCGAACTACGGCAGGTCGCGGCGCCCTTCCTGCAGGATCTCTACGGCGCGACAGGCGCCACCGTGCACCTCGCCGAACGGGACGGCACCCAGGTGCTCTACCTCGACAGACTCTCCGGGAACGCGTCCGTGCCGGTGGTCAGCCGGATCGGCGGGCGATTGCCGCTGCACGCCACCGGGGTCGGGAAAGTACTGCTGGCCTGGGCGCCGGAAGACGTCCAGCGCCAGGTGCTCGCCACCCTCACCCGCGTCACGCCGTACACGATCACGCAGCCGGGCCGGCTGCGCGAGCAGATGCGGCGCATCCGCCGGGAGGGTCACGCGCAGACCGTTGAGGAGATGAGTCCGGGCGCCTGCTCGGTCGCCGTGCCGATCCGGCCGTCCGCGGCGGGCGACGTCGTCGCGGCGCTCGGCCTGGTCGTACCGGATCTGAGCCGTGGCCGCGCGCGGCTGATCTCCGCACTCCAGGTGGCGGCGGCCGGGATCGGCCGGAGCCTTCGAGTTTCACTGAGTGGAAGCGAACGCTAGGAGTTCAGCGGCCACCCGGCCAGACTCCTCCCATGCGCACCCCAGTCGCCATCGTCGGCGCCGGCCCCGCCGGCCTGCTCCTGTCGCATCTGCTCGATCTGGCGGGTGTCGAATCGGTGATCGTCGAAACCCGCACGCGCGAGTACGTCGAAGCGCGGATCAGGGCCGGCATCCTCGAACAGTCCACAGTGGATCTCCTGCGCGAGATCGGGCTCGCCGACCGGCTCGACCGGGAGGGCGACGAACACCGCGGCATCTACCTGCAGTGGCCGGAAGAACGGCACCACCTCGACTTCATGGATCTGGTCGGGCGCAGCGTGACAGTGTACGGCCAGACCGAGGTGACCAAGGACCTCGGCAAGGCGCGGGCGGCGGCCGGGCAGGAGATCCGGTACGAAGTCAGCGACACCGCCGTCCACGATCTGGAGACCGAGCGGCCCTACGTCACCTTCACCGGCCCCGATGGCGTTAAGGAACGACTGGACGCCGACGTCGTCGTCGGCTGCGACGGCTCCTTCGGCCCCTGCCGCACCGCGATCCCCGACGCCGCGAAGCAGACCTGGGAACGCACCTACCCTTACTCATGGCTAGGCGTCCTCGCCGACGTCGCCCCCTCCACCGACGAACTCATCTACGCCTGGCATCCCGACGGTTTCGCCATGCACTCGATGCGCTCGGCCACCGTCAGCCGCCTCTACCTGCAGGTGCCCAACGGCACCGACATCGGCACGTGGTCCGACGACCGGATCTGGGACGCCCTCGCCGCGAGGCTCGGCCACGGCCAGAACGGCTGGACACTCACACCCGGCCCGATCACCGACAAGAGCGTGCTGCCCATGCGCAGCTTCGTCCAGCAGCCGATGCGCCACGGCCGCCTCTTCCTCGCCGGCGACGCCGCGCACATCGTGCCGCCCACCGGCGCGAAGGGCCTCAACCTCGCCGTCGCCGACGTCGCCCTCCTCGCCCACGCGCTGGCGGCTTTGGTGCGCGACAAGGATTCCGCGCTCGCGGACGCGTACTCGGACACGGCCCTGCGCCGCGTTTGGCGGTGTACGCACTTCTCGTGGTGGATGACGACGATGCTGCACCAGTCCGGGGATCCGTTCGACCAGCAGTTGCAGCTTTCGCAGCTGCGGTGGCTCGCCCACAGCGCGGCGGGGCGGGCCGGGCTGGCGGAGAACTATGCCGGACTACCCCTCGGTTTCTGACTCATTCACCACTAAGACCGACCAACACGCACTGCCCGACTTCGGCGACCGGCGCCCTCGTTGCCGGAATTCGGCAACGTGTGGACTCGCCTGCCGCGCCTTACGCAAGTAGTCGACTACTTGCGTTCAAGCCCCGCTAAGGCGACGTTCCCGATGCGCGCTCATGTACACAGGAGTGTTAACGACGCCATACCCCCGATATCCACCAACCCGTTGCACCACCTCGAAAAACACCCGAGACCCGACGAGCTCAGTGCAGAAGTGCAGGAACTCGCCCTCGTCGTCACGGTCGTACAACACGGAGTTCTCCCGCAGTGCCGCCAAGAGTTCGGCCGGCAGGTCGAACCGGGCATCGAGATCATCATAGTAGTTGCCGGGAATGTCCAGCAAAGGAGCTCCGGACTCCCGCATCGCGGAAGAAACGGAAATCGCGTCGTCACAAGCGAAAGCGATGTGCTGCGGCGAAGGAACTCCAGGCGCCCACTCCCCTCGCCTCACCAAGGCACTGTCCAGGGTGAGCCGGACATCGGAGTCGGCCACCTCACGACTGCGCACCAGGCCGAACGGCGCCGCGAATTCCGAGACCGGGTCGGGCCGGAGCCCCAGCACCGAACGATAGAACAAGGTCGCTTCGTCGAAGTGATCGAAGGGCTGTGTCAGGGCGATGTGGTCGATTCCGGTGATCCCCGTTCCAGCACCGGAATCTCCGGAAGGCACGAAGTCGCGGAGCCATTCGTCGTTGCCACAGAAGAAGATCTCGGTCCCGTCCGGCGCGGCGACGGCGGACAGGTCGGCCTCGTCCGGGCCGTGTTGCCGGGGCAGGACAGGGGCGAGCAAGGTTTCCGCGCGGCGAGCCGAGACGGCGGGGTCGGCGCTGGTCAGGCCGAGTGCGCTGATCGCGCCGCCCTCTCCGGTTTCGTTGACCAGCACCCGCGCCGAGCCTTGCTGCCACAGTTCGACCGGCTTCGTGCGGTGAGTTCCGGCGCGCGTGAAGCCGAGGGTGGCGAGGACCTTTCCGGTCTCCGAGTCCGCCGGCACGGCGAGTTCCGCGAAGGCGTGGCCGTCGAGCCGTGGTGGCGCCGGAACATCAAGCGCGCCAAGGGATTCCCGCAAGGCGAGCAGAGAGCGCATCGCGTCGATCGCCGCGGGCCGGGGGTCCGACTGCCGGAAGACGTCGTTGAACACCTCCAGCGACAGCGGCCCCTGATACCCCGCGGCCAGCACATGCCCGGTGAACTCCGTCAGGTCGAACGCACCCTGTCCCGGGAAGAGCCGGTGATGCCTGCTCCAGTGCAGCACGTCCATGTCCAGCAACGGCGCGTCGGCGAGTTGCAGGAAGAAGATCTTCTCGCCGGGGATCGTCCGGATCGCTTTCGGATCGCTGCGCCGGGACAGGATGTGGAAGCTGTCGAGACAGACACCCAGCGCGGGATGATCGGCGCGCCGGACGATATGCCACGCGTGCTCATAGCTGTTCACGAACCGGCCCCACGCCAGTGCTTCGTAGGCGACGCGGATTCCCCGCTCCCCCGCCGAGTCGGCCAGAAGACGAAGCTGCTCGGCGGCGAGGTCGTCGTCATCGACCGCGTCGGGCGACACGGACGAGCAGACCAAGACCGTGTCGGCCCCCAGTTCTGCCATGAGGTCGAATTTCCGTTCCGCGCGGCGAAGGTTCTTCCGGAGCACGTCCGGTGGGACCGCCTCGAAATCGCGGAACGGCTGGTAGAGGTCGATCGAGAGACCGAGATCAGCGCAAAGCCGCCTGATCTCGGACGGCGACCGGCGGGAGGCGATCAGGTCGTTCTCGAAGATCTCGACGCCGTCGAACCCGGCCGCGGCGGTGGCGGCGAGTTTGTCCTCCAGCGTTCCGGACAGGCAGACGGTCGCGATGGCGGTCTTGACCCGGTCAGCGGGCATGGGCTGGTTTCCCTTCCAGAGCCTCGAAATGCCGGAGCATCCGGTCGGCGTCCGGCTCGGCGCCGGTGAACAGGCGGAAGGAGTCGGCGGCCTGCAAGACCACCATCCCGCCGCCGTGCAACGTCCGGCACCCACGCTCGCGCGCCTGCTTCAGCAGCGCGGTCTCCAGTGGCCGGTACACGATGTCGGCCACCCACATACCGGAGCGCAGCAAGTCCGCGGACACAGGCGATCCCGGGTACGCGGCCATGCCGGTCGGGGTGGCGTGCACGAGCCCGTCGGCGGTCCGGATGTCCTCCAGAGAACCCGGGCGAGCGCGGTCGTCGCCGAACCGTCGCCGCAGGCCGGCGACCAGGACCCCCGCGCGGACCTCATCGACGTCGTGGACGATCAGCGTCCCGGTCCCGAGCGAAAGCAGGGCGTGAGCGACGGCCGCGCCCGCACCGCCCGCTCCCAGCAGGACGACGGTGTCCATGTCCGCGTCCGGCAGTCCCTGGGTCAGGTTGCGGGCGAAACCGGTCGCGTCGGTGTTGTGGCCCGTCGCCTTGCCTTCGCGGAACACCACCGTGTTCACCGCGCCCAGCGCCGCGGCGTCGGGCACGATCTCGTCCAGATACGGGAGAACCCGCTGTTTGACGGGGTGCGTGATGTTGAGCCCGTCGAAGCCCGCGGTCCGCGCGGCGGCGAACACTTCGCCGATCGGCAGGCTCAGCGCGTCGAGGTCGAGCCGCCGGTAGAGATAGCGCAGACCGAGTTCGTCGGCTTCCCGTTCGTGCAGTGCCGGGCTCAGCGACGGCCCGATACCGGCGCCGACCAGGCCGATGAGGTAGCTGGTCACCAAGGACCCTCCGTTGAGACAAACCAGGATTAATGTACGAACTAGTGAGTTCACTGTAGCGCGAACGGGCCGATGCGAGAAGGCCTGCGTTAGAGTGGGGCCTTCCACCAGCGGTTCGAAGGGAGTCCGGTGGCCGCACCATCATCCGAGGTCGAGCGTCAGCGCGACAAAGAACGCACGCGCGCCGAGATCCTCGCGGTGGCCACCAGAGAGTTCGCCGACAAGGGCTACGCCGGCGCCAGGGTGGACGAGATCGCCGCTCGCACCAGCACCACCAAGCGGATGATCTACTACTACTTCGGCGGCAAGGAACAGCTTTACGTCGCCGTGCTCGAACGGGCGTACATCGCCATCCGTGCCCTCGAACAGGACCTCGACGTCGAACACCTCGAGCCTGAGGACGCGATCCGGCAGCTGGCCGAGCTCACCTTCGACCACCACGAGGCGAACCCGGACTTCATCCGGCTCGTGAGCATCGAGAACATCCACCACGGCGAGCACATCGCCCGTTCCGAGGCACTGTCCGGGATGGCGAACCCCGCACTCGACGTGCTCACCCGCATCCTGGACCGCGGCCGCGAGGCCGGCCGGTTCCGTGACGACGTCGACGCGCTCGACCTGCACATGGTGATCAGCTCGTTCTGCGTGTTCCGCCTCGCGAACCGGCACACCTTCTCCGCGATCTTCGGCCGCGACATGCTCGACCCGAAGCGCCGCGCGCACTACCGCCTGATGCTGGGCGACTTGGTGATCGAGTACCTGACGGCCTGAAACTCCGGCTCTTGACAACCGGGGCACCGTCTCGCAATCTGTATTAACTAACTAGATCGTACATTGCTTCATGCTGTGTCTGAGCAACGGAGCACGGACTTTCAGGAGCACCGACGTGGCCCCTCCCTCCCCTGTCACGCAAGGCACGCCCCGCAAAGCCGCACTGGCCGCCTGGATCGGCAGCGCGCTCGAGTACTACGACTTCTTCATCTACGGAACAGCCGCCGCGCTGGTGTTCAACAAGGTCTTCTTCCCGGCCTCCTCCCCCGCCACCGGAACCCTGCTCGCGCTCGCGACCTTCGGCGTCGGCTACCTCGCGCGCCCGGTCGGCGCGTTCGTCCTCGGGCACGTCGGCGACCGGCTCGGCCGCAAGAAGGTCCTGGTCTTCACCCTGCTGCTGATGGGCGCGACGACGTTCCTCGTCGGCTGCCTGCCGTCCTACGCCTCCATCGGCGTGATGGCGCCGATCCTGCTGGTGGTTCTCCGTCTGCTGCAAGGACTTTCGGCCGCCGGTGAGCAAGCGGGCGCCAACTCGATGTCGATGGAACACGCGCCCGGGCACCGCCGCGGCTACTACACGAGTTTCACCCTCAGCGGCACTCAGGCCGGCCAGATCCTGGCCACCGCCGTCTTCTTGCCGATCGCCGCGCTTCCCCAGGAGCAGCTGCTCACCTGGGGCTGGCGGATCCCGTTCTGGTGCAGCGCCGTCGTCGTGGTCGTCGGGTTCGTGATCCGCCGCAAGCTCGACGAGACCCCGGTGTTCGAACAGAACCGCGGAGAGGTGGCCAAACTGCCGGTCGCGGTGCTGTTCCGCACGCACTGGAGGGACGTGCTCCGCGTCATCGCCGCCGCCACGATCGCCTCCGTCAGCACGATCTTCACCGTCTACGCGCTGAGCTACGCGGTCAACACGGTCGGCCTGGAGCGCGGTCCGATGCTCTGGGTCGGCATCCTCGCCAACATCGCCGCACTGCTCGCGATCCCGCTCCTGGCCGGGCTTTCCGACCGGATCGGCCGCAAGCCGGTGTTCATCGCGGGCTGTCTCGCCTGCGCCGTGCTGATCTTCCCCTACCTGTGGTCCATTTCGGACGGCTCGTACGCGCTGATCTTCACCTTCGGCATCGTGATGTTCGGCGTGGCCTACAGCGCGGTCAACGGGGTGTGGCCGTCGTTCTACGGCGAGATGTTCAGCGCCAAGGTCCGTCTCTCCGGGATGGCGATCGGCACCCAGATCGGCTTCGCGATCGCCGGATTCGCCCCGAGCGTGGTGGCCGCGATCGGTTCCGGGAAGGACGACTGGCTCGGCGTCGCCATCTTCACCGCGGCGGTCTGCCTGCTCAGTGCGACGGCCGCGCTCACCGCGCGCGAAACGCACAAGATCCCCACCGAGGACCTCGGTGTGGTGGAGCCCGTGCCGGCGAGGGCCACGGCCGTTCCCCACGCGGGCTGAACCCGCACGCTTGGTGGGTGAACGGGTACGGTTCCGCGACGCGTGGCGGATGCGGCGCCTCGGCCGGGCTGAGCACAATCGGTGGCAGATCCCGATGCCACGACAGGAGTGCGACCGATGAGCTACGCGTTCGACCCGGAGATCGCCCCGGCGGTCTCGCTGTTGCCCACAGTGGACCTGGACGACCTGCCTGCCGCCCGCGAATTCCTGGAAACGGTGTTCGCGGAGCGGCAAGGCGAGGTCGACACGACGGGCATCACCATCCGCGAGGAACTGGTGCCCGGCCCCGATGGCGCCCCGGACGTACGAGTGCGGATCTACACGCCGGACCGGATCGCCGCCCCCGCCGCGATCCTCAACGTCCACGGCGGCGGATTCATCATCGGCAACCTGGAGATCGACCACACGAGCAACCTCCGGTTCGCCCGTGAACTCGGGGTCGTCGTGGTGTCGGTCGACTACCGGCTCGCCCCGGAAGCGCCGTACCCGGGAGGGCTCGAAGACTGCTACGCGGCACTCACGTGGCTGGCCAAGAACGCGGCCGAACTCGGCGTCGATCCCGCTCGGATCGCGATCCACGGCATCAGCGCCGGCGGCGGGCTGTGCGCGGCGCTCGCGCTGCTGGCCCGCGACCGGGGCGGCCCGGCGATCATGTTCCAGTACCTCGGGGTGCCGGAAGTGGACGACAGGCTGGAGACGCCGAGCATGCGGGCGTTCGTCGACACCCCGCAGTGGAACCGGCCGCGGGCGGAAATCAGCTGGGATTCCTACCTCGGCGAGGGCGTCCGCGGCAGCGCGGACGTTCCCGTCTACGCGGCACCTGCCAGGGCGGTGGACCTGAGCGACCTGCCGCCCGCGTATGTCTCGGTGATGGAGTTCGACCCGCTTCGCGACGAAGGAATCGCCTACGCCCAAGCACTTCTGGCCTCCGGCGTCACCACCGAACTGCACCTGTTCCCCGGCACGTTCCACGGTTCGTCCTCAGTGGAGCACGCCGCGGTGAGCAAACGCGAGGTCGCCGAAGCGCTCACCGTGCTCGCGCGGGCCCTCGACGTCGAGCGCTAGCCGCGCTGGGTAATTAACCGCGCTGGGTAATTTAACCGCGCTGGGTAATTTAACCGCGCTGTGCCAGGCGGCGGGCGAGCAAGGCGAGACGGGCTCGGAACCGGTCGCCCGGCTCGTCCAGCCGCCAGCCCAGCGCGTCCTCCACATGGGCGAGGCGCGCTGCCACCGAGCTGTGGTGACGGTGCAGCGCGACCGCGGCCTGCCGCAGGGATCCCGTACGGCAGAACGCTTCCAGTGCCGCGACGTCGGCCGCCCCGGTCGGCGTCGCGGCGAGCACGTCCAGTGCCCGGACGTCGTCCTGTGCCCGCAACCGGGTCACCGGGACCTCGGCGAGCAGGGTGAGCGAGCCGAGTTCGCCGTGCACCACCACCGGTTCCGCCACTGGTACGGCGAACCGTTCGGCCAGCCGGGCCTGCAGCCAGGACCGGCGTGCCTCGAGCCCCGGCACGGTGTCGCCGACGCCGACCCGCACGCCCCCGGTGGTCTCGCGTTCGCGAGCCCGGTCGGCGAGCGCGGACCGCAGCGACTCGACCACCGAGTCGTCGCGCGGTTGCAGCAGGACCGCGGCCACCTCCCCGACCACCGCCACGTGCAGCCGGGGCAGCGGGCCGCCCCGAGCCAGGAGACCGACCGCGGCCACTCCGGGATCACGTCCGTCGTCGGTGCCGACGGCCACCACCCGCACCGGACGCGCGGCATCCAGCCCGAGCAACAGGAGGGCGCGGGCGCGGTCTTCTTCCGCCGCCTGCTCCCCCAGCAGTAGTTCCACCAGCGCGGGGTCCGCCAGATGCGGTGCCGGTTCGGCGGGCACGACGGGGCCGAGCACCCGCGCCGCCATCGCGAACCGCTCCAGCACGAGGTCGTCGAACGGCCCGGGGGAACCGGGGCGCTCCAACCACACCTGGCCCGCCGGATCCCTGCCCAGGTCCGCCGACACCGGCTCGGCGACCGCGTCGCCCGCGCGTTCGCCGTCGGGCCGGAACCTCAGCGGCGACGGCGATCCGTCCCGCCGCAACCCGGCGACGCAGTCCGCCAGCGCCGCGGTGGCCCGCACCAGATCCGACAGACGCGCCCGGCGGGCCACGAGTTCGTCGAAGTAGGCGATGACCCGGACTGCGGCTTCCGCGTCGGCGTCCACCGCGGAAAGCCGCAGGAGCAGACCTTTCATCTCACCAGGCTAGGCCGGGTCCTGTGAGTCTGTTCGATGGGCTTCTTGACTTACAGGACTCGGCCTGACCGTTCAGAGGCCGGGCCAACCTCGGTGCAGAGAAGCGAATGCGGCGTCCAACGCGGCGGGCGGATCCGGCTCGATCCCCGCCAGGTCGGGGATCTCCAGCACGTAGCGAGCCAGCAGGCGCAGCGAGAAATCGTCCTCGTCGCGGCCGGTCTGTTCGGCGATCACCCGCGCGAGCTCGGTCTCGCAACCCGTCCACAGTGTCCTGGCGTAGGCACGCAGGGCCGGGGTGGAGACCACCAGATCCGCGACACGGCGGGACCGTGGATCGGAGTCCGGGTCGAACGGACCCCGAGTCGCGAGGAACTCCCGCAGCGCCTCCAGAATCGTGACTTGCTCGGCACGGTTCCGTACCGCCTCGGCCAGTGCGCGCTCGCGCTCGTGCCCGTCGCCGAGGACCAGTGCCTCCTTTCCTCCCGGGAAATGTGCGAACAGTGTCGACACCGCCGTGTCCGCGGCGTCCGCGATCTCGGCGACGGTGACGTTGTCGAAGCCTCGTTCCAGGAACAACTCCCGCGCCGCCGAGGACAACGCCTGGCGAGTCGCCGCCTTCTTTCGCTCACGTCTGCCCGGCTCACCCTGTCCCATGCCCACAAGGTACACGATACTCGAAGTCACTTCAAGTTCGGAATGTGTGTATATTCGGAGTGACTTCGATTTCGATGGGGAGACCTCATGACGGACTGGGACGTGCACCACCTGCCTCGCGCCGAGGACAGGACCTTTCTGGTCACCGGCGGCAACGCGGGTATCGGATACTTCGTCGCCGAGCAACTGGCGGGTACCGGAGCCACCGTGATCCTCGGGAGCCGTAACGCGGCCAAGGCCGAGAGCGCGATGAGCTCGATCCGGTCCCACGTGCCGGACGCACGGCTCGCGCATCTCCGACTGGATCTCGCCGACCTCTCGTCGATCAAGTCCTCTGTGGACGCTCTGGAGACGGACCGGATCGACGCGGTCGTCTGCAACGCGGGCGTACTCCTGGAAGAGCCACCGCGACGGGAGACGGCCGAGGGTCATGAGCTGACGTTCGCCACCAACCACCTCGGGCACTTCGCGCTGGTTCACCGGCTGATGCCCCTGCTCGAAGCGGCGGAGGCCGGACGCGTCGTCACCACAGGCAGCTTCGTGGGCAAGTCGGCGGAACTTGACCTGGACGATCTGCACAGCGAGCGGGACTACCAGCCCAAGCGCACCTACTCCCGTTCGAAGCAGGCGCAGATGCTCTTCGCGTTCGAATTCGACCGGCGGCTGCGAGCGGCCGGGAGCACGGTGCTGAGCGTGGTCGACCATCCCGGCGGCGCACTGGATTCCCTGACCCCGGCCCGCCCCACGGTGCAGCCGGCGCCCGGCGGGCGCCGGTTCCCCGCCGGGCTTCTGTTGCAGGGCAAGGAAGCCGGCGCATGGCCCGCTGTCCGCGCGGTACTCGACCCCGCCGTGCGCGGCGGCGAGATGTTCGGTCCCCGCGTGTTCGGTCTCCGCGGCGAGCCCCGGCTCGAGCCGATCCGCGGCAAGCTGGCCGACACCGGGCTCGCCGCCCGTTTGTGGACGGCGAGCGTCGAACTCACCGGTGTCGACCCAGCCTCGAACCTTTGACGACGGCTAGACCGTGACGTCCGATTCCGGTTCGGACCGGCCACGCGATCGCAAGCCCAGAAGGAGGTCGATCACCAGGAACAGCACCAGGCTGATGCCGAGCAGCGGGATGAACCAGCCGATCACCGCCGCCGGCACGACCAGGCCGGCCACCAGCACACGCGGCGCCTTCCGCCACTGCCCACGCGGAATGGGCCGCCCGAAGGTCAGCCCGGTGGCACGGGTCGGCCTGCGCTTCCACCACATGCGGTAGCCGAGCACGACCAGCGTGACCAGGCCCGCGCCGAGCAGGAGCAGGAGGATCTGGTTGGGCCAGCCGAACAGCACGCCCATATGCGCGTCGATCCCCCACCGGGCGAGCTTCGCCATCAGCGGGTAGTCGGCGAACCGGACCTCGCCGAGGACCTGCCCGGTACCGCCGTCGACCGCGACCGCGTCCACCTGTGTCGGCCAGCCGCGCCCGACTTCCGTGACCTTCCAAGGCGAACCCGGCTCGGCGGGTAGCCCGATCTCCAGGTCGGCGGCGTCGATCCCGCCGGCGCGGGCCGCGGCCAGCACCGCGTCCACCCGCTCGGGCTGATCGGCGACCGGAGGGGCGGGCACGTCCCCGTGGCCGGAGTGGCCTGCGTGTTCACCACCGCCCGCGACCTTGAGCGCCGGTGTTTCCCAGCCGAGGGAGGCACGCAAGTCGGACACGTTCTCGCCCGCGTAGGCCGACCACGTCAGGCCCGTGGCGGACAGGAACAGCGCACCAAGCAGGACCCAGAGACCGATCGTTCCGTGCCGGCGGACCGATTTCCCTCGCACGGACTCGGCCTTCTCGGCGCTCTCGTTCCGGCGGGCCCGGCGGCGGCTCACCCACAGCACCAAGCCGCCCAGTGCGACGACCCACAGCCATGACGCGGCCAGTTCGCTGTACAGCCGCCCCGGCTCGCCGAGCAAGAGATTGCGGTGCAACTGATCGAGGGTCGTGCGGAACGGCAGCGCGCCGCTCGTGCCGTAGGCGACGAGGTCGCCGCGCACCTGAGCGGTGGCGGGGTCGACGAACACCGCCCGGCGTTCGGACTCCCCCAGCCCTTCCTCGGAGAAGAGGACGCGGGTCGTGTCGCCCGGCTCGGGAGCGGGACGGACGGCGACCAGATCGCCGCCGGGATTGGCCGTCTGCGCCGCCTTCACCTGGTCGGAGAGGGACGCCTGATGCAGACCGACGGGCGCCTCCAACTGGTCGGAGTAGATCCAGGACTCCATTTGGGGCGTGGCGGCGTACAGGACGCCGGTGAGCGCCGCGATCAGCACGAAGGGTCCGGCGAGAACGCCGGCGTAGAAGTGCAGACGGAGGAACAGCCCACGCCAGGCCGTCGTGCGTGGTGGACTCGTGGTCGGTTCGATTCGTGTTGCCATGAGGGAACTCCTGATGCGTCGGTGGGGTGGCGAACGCCCGCACCACGCGCCGGGACGGTCACGGCGCGCGTGCGCAAAACCTGCCGGGACACGGGCCTCGGCAGGGTTTCGGGGATCAGGCGAACGACACCGGCGGACCGCGCCGGGAGAGCACGTCACGCAGGAGTGCCTCGGTCGCGGGGTGCTCCACCGCGAGCGGGACATGGATCCGCAACGGCGCCGTCGCGAGCCGCGGTGCGAGCCGTCGCGGCAGCACCGAGGCGATCAGGGTCATGAGCGCGAACAGCACGCGTTCCGCGCCGGCCAGTACCGCGACCACCACGAGGGTCGAGATCGCGTGGCCCGCCGTCATGAGCAGGCCGTTTTCCGAGGTCTCGGCGTGGTGGGAGTGCGCTTCCCACGCCAGGAAGGTGAGGGAAGCGTGCATCGCCAGTTGCCCGCCGGCCACGAGACCGAGGATGACGAGGGGACCACGCCGGCGCCCCGCGAACGCGTAGGCCACCCAGCTCAGCAGGGCGATGAGCAGGACCACCAGGCCCAGATCGGGGACGCGCCCGTTGGCGCCGAGGTGGGCGCCGGTGGCCAGGATGCCGGTCAGCAGCCCCACGGCTCCGCCCCGGAGGCGCCGTGGCAGCCCTCGAGTCGGAGTCAGCACGCGCACGCGACGCAGACTAGAGCGCGATCGGTGCCCTTGTCGCGCATCAAGGACGCCCGGGCCATATCGGGTACTACGGAGTGGGATCGATCGGGGATCACTCGAGCCCTGCTGAGTTATCCGTTCGTTATTCTTCCGGCTCGCCGACCATCGATTCCCCGTGAGCTGAGGAGCGATCCACCTTGACCGACGACATCCGGAGGAAGCCGGTTCCGGTGTTCCGCAGCCTGTCGTTCGCGCGGCTCTGGACCGGCAACACCGCTTCGGGGCTGGCGACCTGGGCGTTGCCGTTCATCCTCGGGCTGGCCGTGCTCGAACGCTCTCTTTCGGCCGTCGACCTGGGCATCGTGCTGGCCACGCGCACCGCGGGGTTCCTCGTCGCCGTACCCGTGGCCGGTGTCCTCGCCGACCGGCACTCCCGCCGTCAGGTGGTGCTCTGGGCCGGCCTCATCGCGGGCCTCGCCACTCCGCTCATCGCCGTCGGGATGGGCCGCTCCCTCCTGCTGATGGCCGTCGCGGCCGCCGTCGTCGGGGTCGGACAGGGCGCGTGCCGCCCGGCGTTCCAGGCGCTGACCGCGGAGGTGATCGCCGACGACCAGCGTCAGCAGGCCAACGCCGCGATGACGCTGGCGGTGCGGGTCACGACACTGGTCGCCCCGGGTCTCACCGCACTGCTCTCCGTGGTCGCCTCGACGTCGGTTCTGGTCATCGGTACCGGCGTGCTGTGGCTGTGCGCGGCGCTGATCCCGCCGCAGGGCACGCACAACCCGGCGCCGCCGGCCGCCAAGGCCAGGTTCTTCGGCGAGTTCGCCGACGGGATCCGCGAAGCCCGGCGGCACCCGTGGTTCCTGGCCGGGCTCGGCGCGCTGACCGCCGTGATCGCGACCGGCTACTCCGCCACCGGCGTAGTGCTCCCGCTCGTCAGCCGCGACCGCTACGGCACCGAAGCCGTGCTGGCCGCCGCGTTGACCGCGTACACGCTCGGCGCGCTCGCGGGCGCCGTCGTCATCTCCCGCTGGCGGCCGCGACACCAAGGCCGGGCGGCCCTGATCGGGCTCGCCTGCTACGGATTCGCACCGCTGAGCCTGCTGTTCCCGGTGCACCCCGCGTTCGTCATCGCCGCCTACGTCGTCGCCGGGCTGGGGATCGAACTGTTCAACGTCCCGTGGTTCACCGCGACGCAGCGAGAGGTCGAGCCCGGGAAGCTCGCCCGGGTGTCCTCTTTGGACTTCCTGTTCTCGTACGGGCTGGCACCGGCGGGGCTGGCGCTGATCGCACCCGCGATCGACCAGTTCGGGGCGGTACCGGTGCTGGCCGTGTGCGCCGTCGTCTGCTTCGCCGCGCCAGGCGCCGCCGCCTTGGTTCCGTCCGCGCGGGACTTCCGGGTGAGCAGGGCTTGACGGGATCTGTCTTACTTTTGCGCTCGCTTGCTGTAAAGTTTCAGCCATGACGCGTCGTCTTGCCGAAGTCGCCCGCAAGGTCGGGGTCAGTGAAGCCACGGTCAGCCGGGTGCTCAACGGCCGGTCCGGGGTCTCCGCCACCACCCGGGCCGCCGTTCTCACCGCGCTGGACGTGATGGGCTACGAACGGCCGACCCAGCTGCGCGGGGATCGCGCCCGCCTGGTCGGGCTGGTGCTGCCCGAACTCCAGAACCCGATCTTCCCGGCACTGGCCGAAATCATGGGCAACGCCCTCGCCCAGCAGGGCTTCACCCCCGTGCTGTGCACGCGCACGGCGGGCGGGGTGTCCGAGGCGGAGTACGTCGAACTGCTGCTCCAGCAACAGGTTTCGGGCGTGGTGTTCGCCGGCGGTATGTACGCCCAGGCCGACGCGGTGCATTCGCACTACCACCACCTGGCCGAACGCCAGCTCCCGACCGTGCTGATCAACGCCGCCGTCGACCACCTCGGCCTGCCGCAGATCTCGTGTGACGACGCGGTGGCCGTCGAGCAGGTCGTCGGGCATCTGAGCTCGCTCGGGCACGAGAAGATCGGGCTGGTGCTCGGGCCGACCGATCACGTGCCTTCTCGGCGCAAGCTCGAGGCTTTCCGTTCCTACGCCGCGAAACTCGGCCTGCCGGTGCTCGACGAACTGGTGGAGCACGGGATGTTTTCCATCGAGGGCGGGCACGCGGCCGCCGCGCGGCTGTACCCGCGCGGGGCCACGGCCGTCCTCTGCGCGAGCGACCTGCTGGCACTGGGCGCGATCCGCGCGGCCCGGCGGCAGGGCCTCTCGGTACCGGAAGACATCTCGGTGGTCGGCTATGACGATTCGGCCCTGATGAACTGCACCGACCCGCCGCTGACCACCACCCGCCAGCCGATCGAAGCGATGGGCCGAGCGGTGGTGGAACTGCTGGTGAAGCGCATAAACGGTGGCGAAGTGGCGGCCGAGGAACTGCTGTTCGCGCCCGAACTCGTCGTCCGAGGCTCCACCGCCCGCCGGTAGTCACTCCCCGCTCCACACCTAGGCACCTCTCGCACTCAAGTACCGCGAGGGGTGCCTAGTTGCGTTCGCCGACAGGCATTGTCGGTAAGTTGCAAGTTATCATCGAGTTATTGCGTCAATCTGGTCTTCACTTTAGAGTGACCGCAATCACGTGACAGCCGTCGCGATCCCGAGATGAGGCTTTGAGATGAGCAGCACTTGGTCCCCGACCGTGCGCCGCCGAATGTTCTGTCTGCTCGCCGCGGGTGGGCTCGCTCTGGGGGTGGCCGCCTGCGGGTCCGGCACCGGCGACGAGGCCGGCACCGGAGGCAAGGTCAAGATCACCGTCACCGGGCAGCCCCCGACCAGCCAGCCGTTCGAGCGCAGCGTGTTCGACGCCGACGTCAAGGAGTTCGAGGAGTCCCATCCGGACATCGACATCGAACCCCACGAAGGGTTCATGGACCCGAAGACGTTCTCCGCCAAGCTCGCCGGCGGACAGCTCGAGGATGTCTACTACGTCTACTTCACCGACCCGGCGCAGATCATCACGCGCCGCCAGGCGGCCGACATCACCGAAGCGGCCAAGAGCCTGAAGAACTTCAACGACATCAAACCTGAGCTGCTGGACAACTTCCGCGGCTCCGACGGCAAGCTGTACGGGCTGCCGACGATGAACTACAGCATGGGGCTGCTCTACAGCCGCCCGCTGTTCCAGAAGGCCGGCCTCGACCCGAACAAGCCGCCGCAGACCTGGGACGAGGTCCGCGAGGCCGCGAAGAAGATTTCCGCGCTGGGCAACGGGACCGTCGGATACGCCGACTACAGCAAGAACAACCAGGGTGGCTGGCACCTGACCAGCTGGCTCTACTCGATGGGCAGCGAGGTCGCCCGCAAGGACGGCGACAAGTGGGTCGCCGCCTTCAACAACGAGAAGGCCAAGGCCGCCCTCAACCAGCTGCACTCCATGCGCTGGACCGACAACACCATGGGCAGCAAGCAGCTGCTCGAAGCCCAGGACGTCCAGCGCATGATGGGCGCGGGCCAGCTCGGCATGTACATGGCCGCCCCGGACAACGTCCTGGTGCTGGTCAAGCAGTTCAACGGCAAGTACGAGGACTACGGTGTCGCCGGTATGCCGGGCGGGCAGGGCACGCTGCTCGGCGGCGAAGGCTACATGATCAATCCCAAGGCCTCGCCGGAGAAGATCAAGGCAGGCCTCGAATGGGTCCGGTGGAAGTACCTCAACCCGGAGCGTTTCGAGAAGCACGTCCAGCAGTACGTCGACGGCAAGCAGCCGGTCGGGCTGCCTGCCGAGCCGACGCCGGACATCTGGCAGGGCGCGATCCGCGACCAGCAGATCGCACTGAAGACCAAGCACGCCAACGTTCCCGCCGAGAACTTCCAGTCCTATGTGGATGCCAGCTCGAAGATCAAGGGCAGCATCGAGCCGCCGAACGCGCAGCAGGTCTACGCCGTTCTCGACAGCGTGATGCAAGCGGTGCTCACCGACCAGAACGCGAACATCGATCAGCAGCTCTCGTCGGCAGAGTCGAAGGTCAACAGTGTCCTCGCCCAAGTCAAGTAGCGTCCTCGACTGGCCCGCGGCGTCTTCGTCGCGGGCCGGTCGCCCGGTCGCGTCCGCGGCCGAACGCCGCCGCGTCCGGTTCCGCCGCAAGGTCAAGGAGAACCTGACCGCGTACGGCCTGTTGTGCGCCGCGCTCATCGTTTTCGCGTTGTTCTCCTGGTACCCCATCGTGCGCGGCGTCCTGCTGAGCTTCCAGCAGGTCGACTTCGTCAACCCGCCCAGCTGGGTCGGCTTCGACAACTTCACCCGGCTGTTCCAAGACCCGCTCTTCGGCGTCGCCTGGCGCAACACCCTGCTGTTCACCTTGCTGGCACTGGTGTTCGGCTTCGTGGTGCCGTTCCTGACCGCGGTGCTGCTCAACGAACTCCGGCACGCCAAGGCGTTCTTCCGGCTCGCGGTGTACCTCCCCGTGATGCTCCCGCCGGTGGTCACCGCGCTGATGTGGAAGTGGTTCTACGACCCGGGTTCCGGCCTGTTCAACTCGGCGCTCAACGCCGTCGGCCTGTCCGGTGGCCAGTGGCTCGATTCCAGCGACACCTCGATGCTGTCGCTGGTTTTCGTCTCCACATGGGCGAACATGGGCAGCACCACGCTGATCTACCTCGCCGCGCTGGGCACGATTCCCGGCGAGCTCTACGAAGCCGCGGAACTCGACGGGGCCGGGATGTGGAAGCGCCTGATCCACGTCACCCTGCCGCAGACCCGGTTCGTCCTGCTCGTCCTCCTGCTGCTGCAGGTCGTCGCGACCATGCAGGTGTTCACCGAACCGTATGTGATGACCGGCGGCGGGCCGGACGATTCCACCGTCACCGTGCTCCTGCTGCTGTACCGCTATGCCTTCGTCTACAACGACTTCGGCTCGGCCAGCGCGTTGAGCCTGTTGCTGTTCGTCGCGCTCGGGCTGTTCTCCGCGCTGTACGTGCGCCTGACCCGGAAGGCGGACCTCTCATGAGGACGCTCGTCTCCCCCGGCACCCTGCGCACCCGCCGGGGAAAGATCGGCTACGCCGTCGTGTTCACCTGCACGCTGCTGCTGTTCGTGATCGCGTTCCTGTTCCCGTTGTACTGGGCGGTGACGGGCGCGATGAAGTCGCCGCAGGAACTGGCGCAGACGCCGGCCACGTTCATCCCGAACGAGTGGCATCCGGAGACCTTCGCCGACGCGTGGGATCAGCTGAGCCTCGGGAAGTACTTCCTCAACACACTCATCGTCGCCGGTGGCGCGTGGCTGGCCCAGCTGGCCATCGACGTTCCGGCGGCGTTCGCGTTGTCGAAGCTGCGGCCCAAGTTCGGCAACGTCGTCCTCGGGCTCATGCTCGTGACGCTGATGCTGCCCGCGGCGGCACTCCTGGTGCCGACGTACGTGACGGTGACCGATCTGCCGATCCTGCACGTCAACCTGATCAACTCACCGGCGGCGGTCTGGCTGCCCGCCGCGGCCAACGCGTTCAACATCTATCTGCTGAAACGGTTCTTCGACCAGATCCCGGACGAGCTGATCGAGGCCGCGCGGCTCGACGGCGCGGGGCCGGTGCGCACGCTGTGGCGGATCATCCTGCCGATCTCGCGGCCGATCCTCGCCGTGGTGTCGATCCTCGCGGTGGTCGCCGCGTGGAAGGACTTCATCTGGCCGCTGCTGGTGTTCCCGGACACCGAAAAGCAGACGCTGTCGGTGATGTTGCAGCGCGTCGCCATCGACATGCCGCTGAACGTGCTGGTCGCCGGCATGGTGCTGGCCAGCCTGCCGATGGTGGCGTTGTTCCTGGCCTTCCAGCGCCACATCCTCGCCGGGCTCACCGCCGGCAGCGTCAAAGGCTGATTTTTTCGCCGCACTCGGGGTTTCACAACGATGAGGAGGGCATTTCGTGACCGCATTGGGGCAGTCCGCCACCGCCGGATGGTGGCGGAGCGCGGCGATCTACCAGGTCTACATCCGCAGTTTCGCCGACGGGAACGGCGACGGCGTCGGCGACCTCGCCGGCGTCCGCGCGCGGCTGGGCTACCTGGCCGAACTGGGGATCGACGCGATCTGGTTCACCCCGTGGTACCCGTCACCGATGGACGACGGCGGCTACGACGTCGCCGACTTCCGCGACATCGACCCGCTGTTCGGCACACTCGCCGAGGCGGAGGAACTGATCGTCGCGGCGCACGCCAAGGGCATCCGCGTGATCATCGACATCGTGCCGAACCACTGCTCCGACGAACACCGCTGGTTCCAGGAAGCGCTCGCGGCCGAGCCGGGATCGCCGGAGCGCCAACGGTTCTGGTTCCGGCCAGGCCTCGGCCCGGACGGCGCCGAGCCACCGAACAACTGGAAGTCACGCTTCGGCGGGTCCGCCTGGACGCGGGTGCCCGACGGCGAGTGGTACCTGCACCTCTACAGCTCGCGCCAGCCGGATTTCAACTGGGACAACCAGGAGATCCGCGCGGATTTCGAGGATGTGCTGCGGTTCTGGTTCGACCGCGGGGTGGACGGCTTCCGCATCGACGTCGCCGACGGTCTGGTGAAGGACCCGCGGCTTCCTGATGTCGAGGAGGGCGACGAAACCCCGTTCTCGGATCAGGAGGGGCTGCACGAGATCTACCGCTCGTGGCGCAAGATCGCCGACAGCTACCCGGGCGACCGGGTACTGGTCGGCGAGATGTGGCTGCCCGACATGTCCCGCGCCGCGCGCTATCTCCGCCGCGACGAACTGCACGCGGCGTTCAACTTCGACTTCCTGGTGTGCCCGTGGGATCACGCGCGCTTCCAGGACGCCATCGAGCGGACTCTGCTGGCGCACCGGGAAGTCGGCGCTCCCGCCGCCTGGGTGCTGTCGAACCACGACGTCACCCGCCACGTGACGCGCTACGGGCGTGACGGCGACACGGGTTTCGCCTTCGCCGACCGGCTGCACGGCACGCCGGTGGACCGCGAACTCGGCACCCGGCGGGCGCGGGCGGCGGCGCTGCTCACCCTGGCGCTGCCCGGCGGTCTGTATGTGTACCAAGGGGAAGAGCTCGGCCTGTGGGAGATCGAGGACATCCCGGACGAACTCCGGGAGGATCCGGTGTGGGCGCGGACGAACGGCGCCGACCCCGGCCGGGACGGCTGTCGCGTGCCACTCCCCTGGTCCGGCGACACCCCGCCGTTCGGTTTCGGCACGGGCGGGACCTGGCTGCCCCAGCCCGAGGAATGGCGGTCCAGCACGACGGAGGCGCAGGCGACCGATCCGGCGTCGATGCTGCGGCTGTACCGCGCGGGGCTGCGGATGCGGGAGGAACTGCCCGCGCTCGGACCCGGTGATCTGGAGTGGCTCTCGCTCGGCGACGGGGTGCTCGCTTTCACCCGGGGACCGGGGTTCACCTTCGTGCTGAACTTCTCCGCCTCGCCGGTTTCGCTTCCACCGCACCGCGAAGTGCTCCTGTCCAGCGACCCGGTCGAGGGTGAACTCCCGACGGACACGGCGGTGTGGCTGCGCACCTAGTCACCGGCGTAGGTCCCCTGAGGGTGACGTACACGGATGACGTCGTCCGACGGTCGCCGCCGCCTCCGCCGGATTCCTACCTTGGAGCCATGTCTGAAACCACTTACACCGCCGTCGCCACTTCGACCGCGGAGGGCCGCAACGGCGGCCGCGCTACCTCCGACGACGGCGCACTCGACGTCGGCCTCGCGGTACCGAAGGCCTTCGGTGGCGCCGGCGACGGCACGAATCCCGAGCAGCTCTTCGCCGCGGGCTGGGCGTCCTGCTTCGTCGGCGCCGTGCGTCGGGTCGCGGGCGCGAAAAAGGTGCGCTTGGACGACCTCGCCGTCGTCGCCGAGGTGACCCTGCACCACGACAACGAGGCCGACGAGTTCAAGCTCAGCGCCGTGCTGCACCTGGAGGCGTCCGGTATCGACCAGGCGACCGCCGACGAACTGGTCCGAGGCGCGCACCTGGTGTGCCCGTACTCGAAGGCGACGCGCGGGAACATCGAGGTCACGCTCGACGCCACCGTGGCCTGACTCGTGAGTGGTAATGACGGTTCTGGTGAACCTTGATTTGTGTACCCACTGTGGCGGGTATGGCGCTTGCCGGGCCGGGTGCCGCTCACCACATGCCGTCCAGGCAAACGACCGTGAAGGCCTCCTTGAGGGACTCTGAGTCCCTCAAGGAGGCCTTCACGGACCAGCGACCCCACAGGGAGAACGCAACCAGAGGACTAAACGCAGACGACCTAGATCGGACTCAAGGCATGAGTACACAAATGAGCATCCGCTCTCACCGTCATTACCACTCACGACCGGCCAGTTCTCCGCGCGAGCTCACGCCCAGTTTCGGGAAGATCCGGTGCAGGTGCGTGCCCACCGTGCGGTGGGACAGGTAGAGCCGCTGCCCGATCTCCCGGTTCGTCAGGCCCTCCGCGGCCAGTTGGACGATGCTCAGCTCGTGCGGGGTCAGCTTGTCCCGCGCGTCCGGGCCGCGGTTCGGGCTCGACTCCCCCGCGCTCCGCAGTTCCCGGCGCGCGCGTTCGGCCCACGCGGTCATGCCGAGCGCGTCGAACGTCTCCCGGGCGGTGCGCAGGTGCGCCCGCGACTCCACCACGCGGCGCTGCCGCCGCAACCATTCACCGAACGCCAGATGCAGACGTCCACGTTCCGCCGGCCACCCGTTCAGGTCTGCGTGCAACGCTGTCTCGAAGAGTTCCTCGGCGCCGTCGTTCGGGGCGAGCACGGCGCGGGCGTAGCGCAGGCCGAGGTGCAGCGCCGGTGCCGGCGTCGACTCGGCCAGCTTCTCCATCTCCGCCACGATGTCCCGCAGCGCCTCGACCTGTCCCGCCCGCATCGCGACTTCGGTGAGTTCCGCGACGAAGTAGACGCGCAAGGCCAGCTGGCAGGCGGGATCGGCAGGGTCGAACAGACGGCGCAGGTCGGCGAACGCGTCGTCGAAGCGGCCCTCGCTCGACGCCGCGATCCCCCGCGCCAGCTGGACGGTCGCGAGCACCGGCCGGGCGCCCGCGGCGAGCCCGGCCCGCTCGGCCTCGTCGGCCAGCGTCTTGGCCTGTTTGTGTTCGCCTCGCAGTGCGGCGATCTCGGCCTGGACCGCGGTGGCGAGCCCGTACATGAACGGCTGACCGGTCTCCCGCGCGAATCTCGCGGCTTCCGCGGCGACCGGTACCGCCGCGGCGAGGTCGCCGAGACGGACACGGCTCCACGCCTGGACCGCCAAGGCGCGGGGCAGCAGCCCGAGCCTGCCCTGCGCGCGAAGGCCGGGCGCGGCGGCGGCGGAGAACCGCGCGGCCAGGTCGACCGCGCCGATCTGCAGGGCCGCGCTGCCGAGGTAGCGGTCGGTTTCCGGGTCGGCACCGGTCTGGGCGGCGAGTCCGCGAAGCTCGCCGAGCACGGTCTCGGCCCGCTCGAACGGCGCGACGTAGGCGGAGACCGCGACCAGACGCGGGTCTGAGTTCTCGATCGGGAGCCCGTCGGCCACCGCCAGCAGCGACCTCCGCGCGTCCAGGCCGGGCTCGACCCAGAAGCAGCGCATGGCGGCTCCCCAGAGGATCCGCATCGCCGCGTCGGGCTCGCCGTCTGCGGCGACCGACTCGGCCAGCTTCGCCAGTTCCAGCACGCGGGAAACGTCTTCGCGCACACCGTCTTCGAACCCGCTCAGCAGCCAGCTCGCGGTGGACCGCTGCAGCGGCGAGAGATCCTCGGACCGCGCTTCCCGCACCAGCCGTTCGGCCGTCCCGCGTCCGCCCGATTCGACGGCGATTTCGGCGGCGCGCAGCAACCGGCCGGCCCGTCTGCCCGGCTCGGCGCTCACCCGGGCCGACTGTTCCAGCGCCGCGATCGCGGCCGCGGCCCCGCCTCGATGCTGGGCACGGTCTGCGGCCCGCTCCAGTGCGGTCGCGACCGTTTCGTCCGTCCCGGTGGTCGCGACGGCCTGATGCCAGGCCCGCCGGTCGGGCTGATCGCCCAGTGTTTCGGCGAGGGCCAGGTGAGCGCGCCGTCGTCGCTCGACCGCCGCCGCGCCCGGGATGGCCGAGCGCATCAGCGGATGGCGAAAGGTCACCGTTCGGGGCTCGAGGTCGATCAGGCGAGCGTCGACGGCGGGAGCCAGGACGTCCGGCTCGACCTCAGTGCCCAGCAGGACCCCGGTGGCCGCGAGCACCTCGGCGACCGAGCCGGTTTCGTTGAGCGCCGCGATCAGCAGAGCGGCGCGGGTCGGCTCCGGCAGCGCGGTGGTCCGCGCCCCGAACGTGCGTTCCAGCCGTTCGGTCAAGGGCAGCACCGGGTCGAGCCCGGCGGCGTCCGGCACGGCCGACGGCAGTTCGGTCAGGGCCAGCGGGTTTCCCGCGGCCTGGGCGAGCAGCCGGTCCCGGACGGATGAGGTGCGCCCGGGGGCGACGGCGTCGAGCAGTTCCGCGGAGACCTCGTCGGGCAGCCGTTCGACGTCCATCGACGGCAGTCCGGCGTCCTGGAGCGGCGAAGGCTCGCCGTCCCGGATCGTCGCGATCAGGACGATCGGTTCCGCCTCGATCCGCCTGGCCACGAACGCGAGCGCGTCGGCACTCGCGCGATCGAGCCAGTGCGCGTCCTCGACGACGATCAGCAACGGCTTGGCCGCCGCCTCCTCCGCGAGCACCGTCAGCGCGGCGAGCCCGACCAGGTAGGCGTTCGGTTCCGCCGGCTCGGCGAGACCCAGCGCGGTCCAGAGCGCGGAACGCTGCGGCGCGGGCAAGGCGTCCGCACCGGCCCGCACGGGGTACAGCAACTGATGCAGCCCCGCGTAGGCGAAGTTCCGCTCCGCCTCGACACCGGTGGTGCGCAGCACTCGCAGACCGGCGACCGTCGCCGCGGCGACGGCTTCCGCGACGAGGGCGGTCTTGCCGACGCCTGCTTCGCCTCGGATGAGGACACCGGCGCATTCCGAAGGCCCGTCGACGAGCTCTCCCAGGTCCTTCAGCTCGGCTTCCCGTCCGAAAAGCGGCATGGCGCGGCATTTCTCCCGTCACTGTCTGCGACTGCTCACCCGACCATACCCAAACCGTCCGATCAGGACGTGCCGTCGACCTCCTCACCCCGTGAGAACTTCCGGCTCGACCTTTGCCATACCCGTCAAAAGTACGGTATTGACGACAAGGACACCTTGACGGACCGAAAGGTCCAGTCCACTCACAACGCAGCTGAATCCCTTGCGCAACAACGGATTCAACTGGCCATAACGTTCGCCAAACCGTCATACCGCCTGGCGCTCAAGCCGGGTGGTATGACCCAAATGGTATGTACCAGTTAAGTGATGCGCCTCGTACGGTCGGGAACGAATCCCCCTCCCCCGCCCGTTCCAAGGAAGCGTCGAAATGAACAGAAAGATCTTAGCCGCCACCGCCGCGGCGATCACCGGTGCAGGGCTGGTCACCGCCATCGTCCTGACCCCGAGCGCGAATGCCGGGCAGACTGTCACGGCGGCCGAGCAGGCCCAGTCCGACATGCTGGCCGCGATGTCCCGGGACCTGAAGATCAGCCCCGAACAGGCCAAGGTCCGGCTCGCGAGCGAGCAGCGTGCCGCGGTCGCCGACACCACACTCAAGAAGCAGCTCGGCACCTCCTACGCCGGATCCTGGCTGGACGGCACCGGCACCACGCTGACCGTGGCCATCACCGACGCCGCACACGCCGACCTGGTGCGCGCGAGCGGCGCGACCCCGAAGACCGTCGCCCGCAGCGCCGGCCAGCTCGACGCGGCGAAACTGCAGCTGGACGCCAAATCCGCCCAGGCGCCGGAAACCGTCCCCGGCTGGTACACCGACGTCACCACCAACTCGATCGTCGTCCTGGCCAACGCCGGTGGCGAAGCCGCGGCCAAGTCATGGGTGGTCAAGTCCGGTGTGCAGGGCGATCTGGTGCGCGTCGAGACCAGCACCGAGAACCCGGTTCCGCTGATCGACATCATCGGCGGCAACGCCTACACCTTCGGCTCGGGCCGCTGTTCCATCGGCTTCGCGGTCGATGGCGGCTTCGTGACCGCCGGGCACTGTGGCACCGCGGGCACCCGCACCTCGAACCCGAGCGGCGTCGTCGTCGGCTCCAGCTTCCCGGGCAACGACTACGCCTGGGTCCGCGCCGACGCGGGCAACACCCCGCGCGCGCTGGTCAACCGCTACCCGGGCACCGTGCCGGTCGCGGGCTCGACCGAGGCTCCGGTCAACTCCTCGGTCTGCCGTTCCGGTTCCACCACCGGCTGGCGCTGCGGCACCATCCTGCAGAAGAACACCTCGGTCACCTACCCCGAGGGCACGATCACCGGTCTCACGCGGACGAACGCGTGCGCCGAGCCCGGTGACTCCGGCGGTTCGTGGATCACCGGCGACCAGGCGCAGGGCGTCACCTCCGGTGGCTCCGGCAACTGCACCTCCGGCGGCACCATCTACTTCCAGCCGATCTCGGAGATCCTCAGCGTCTACAGCCTGCGTCTGACCGTGACCGGCAACCCGCCGTCCAGCACCACCACGACGCCGACCACCACCCCGACCAGCCCGACGACGTCGAACCCGCCGGGCGGCACCTGGGCGCCGTACACCTACTACGGCTCGGGAGCGACCGCCACCTTCGGCGGCAGCAACTACCGGGTGATCCAGCCGCACACCTCGCAGGTGGGCTGGGAACCGCCCAACGTCCCGGCGCTTTGGGAACGCGTCTGACCTGGACCGCCCCCGGCGATGCGCCGGGGGCGGCTCCTCCCCTTGACGACAGCGCGCTGACCGCGGATCTCGAGTCCCTGGTCCCGTGCGCTCGCGGCGGCGACCCCGCCGCGACTCAGGCGTTGATGGGCCTGCTCCGCCCGGTCGTCATGCGGTACTGCCGGAGCCGGATGGACAAGGCCGAGACCCGGGTCGTCGCCGCGGACGACGTCGCGCAGGAAACCTGCCTGGCCGTGCTCACCGCCCTCCCGACCGCCCGGACCACCGGTGGCTCCTTCCTCGCGGCGGTGCTCGGGATCGCGGCCCGCAAGGTCACCGCCGCCTTCCTGGGACGGGCGCGGGACAGGTCCGAACCCACGCCCGAGGTCCCCGACCGCGCGACGGCCGAGCCCAACGAACCCGAGAAGCAGGCTCTCGCCGCCGACGGCCACGACCGCCTGACCCGGCTGATGCGCACTCTGCCCGGGATTCAGCGGGACGTCGTCCACCTGCGCGTCACCGTGGGCATGTCGGCTCCCGAGACCGGCGCGGTCCTGCACGTGACACCGGGCATGGTCCGCGTGAACCAGCACCGCGCCCTGCGCAAACTCCGCAGGATGGTCCGGGAGGACGGCCTCTGAATCAGCGCTGGAGGCAGTCGAGTCCCAGCCCGAACCCGGTCAGCACGTACTGGCAGATATGCGACGCGTGCTCGGCGTCGGTCTCCGTGCAGCCCAACGGAATGCCGAGCAGATCGACGGCGCAGTAGGCGTAGAACTGGTTCGGCTTCCCGGGAACCCCTTCCGCGGAAGCGGGCGAGGCCGCGATGGCGCCCGCGGAGACCATGAGCGTGACAGCGGCCGCCAGAGCGGCGATACGAGATCTCATCGTGCTTTCCTCTCTCGACTCCCCAGTGCCTGGTGTCTGGGATATTCCCCGGATCACTCCTGTTCAGCGGCGTATCACCGGAAAGTGTCACGGTGACTTACACCGATGACGTCGTCCGACGGGCGCCGCGGCCCCGGCGGCGGTCCTAGCGTGAACTCCACTGAGACGAATCCTTGGGAGTTCCTTCGATGACACTGGATCAGTACTACCTGCTCGGCCGGTCCGGTCTGCGCGTCAGCAGGCTCGCGCTCGGCACGATGAACTTCGGCACCGGCGGTTTCCACGCCGCCTATGGGAAGACCGAAGACGAGGTCCGTCCGATCTTCCGCCGGTATCTGGAAGCGGGCGGGAACTTCATCGACACCGCGGACTTCTACACCGCGGGCGAAAGTGAGACCATCCTCGGCCGCCTCATCGCCGAAGCGAACGTGCGGGACCGGGTCGTGCTCACCACCAAGTACACCAACAGCGTCGACCCCGGCGACCCCAACGCGGGCGGCAACGGGCGCAAGCACCTGATCCGGGCACTGGAGGGGTCGCTGCGGCGTCTGGGCACCGACCACGTCGACCTGTTCCTGCTGCACACCTGGGACCGGGTCACGCCGGTCGAAGAGGTGATGCGCACTTTCGACGACCTCGTCCGGGCCGGGAAGATCCGCTACGCCGGGCTTTCCGACGTGCCCGCCTGGTACGCCGCGAAGGCGCAGACCTTCGCGGAGGCGCATTCCCTCACGCCCGTGGTGAACCTGCAGCTGCCCTATTCGTTGGTGGAGCGGACGATCGAGACCGAACATGTCCCGATGGGACAGAATCTCGGGCTCGGCGTGACGGCGTGGAGTCCGCTGGCGGGCGGATTCCTGACCGGCAAGTACCGCCGTGACGACCGCGGTCCGGCGGGCGAAGGACGGCTGAACGACCCGGGGAATGCCGGCAAGGCGTGGACCGAACGAGACTGGGACCTGCTGAAGCCGCTGGAAGAGGTCGCGGGCAAGCTCGGCGTGACGATGGCCCAGGTCGCGATCAACTGGGTCGCCACGCAGCCCGGTGTCGCCTCGGCGATCGTCGGTGCGAGCAGCGCGGACCAGCTGGGCGCGAGCATGGCCGCACTGGACTTCGAGCTACCGCCGGAACTGCGGGCGATCCTCGACGAGGCCAGTGCCGTGCCGCCCGAGTCGGTCTACCGGATGTTCACGCCCGCCTACCAGAACTGGGTGATCAGCCCCGGCGTCAAGGTGGGCGACAAACCGGCGGGGTACCACCCGGCCGTCCGGAACTGGACGGAGTGACCGGCGGTCCTTTGTGGACCTCAGCCGAACCGGCCCGAAGATGGCTGTGACGAGCCCTTCCGGAAGGGCGATCGCCTTGCCCTCCGAAGCGGCGAGCAGATGAGCCAGCGCCTCGCCGGCGGCAGCCGCCCAATACGGGCTCCACAGCCCCGGCGGCTCGACCGGCGGCACGCCTTCATCCGGCCGGCCGGAGTCTTCGGGAGTGCGTCGTCGGACGTGGCTCGCACGGCATCCGGGATCTCCCGGGGCCACGACGATCGATCCCCCCAGACCGTCCGAAAGGGACAAAACGGGAGCGAACACGCCTCGCGCTTCGGCCGCGTCCGCGCCGATCTAGCTGTAGCGGGCATGGGCCGGGAGCGCGACCCACGAAACCGGCGACGTCAGCTCGGCGCCACATCCCGCGCACGCGAACACGGCCACCTTGCCCCTACCCGATCGGGCGAATTATGCCGTGTCCCGGCTGATCGCAAGGAGAGGACTGAACCTACGCCCGCAGGTGTGCCCGATCCGGCGCGACGGCGTGCTGCAGCGGCTGTCCGAGCACGAACCGGCGCAGCTCGCGGACGACGAGTTCACCCATGCGGGCTCGCTCGGCGCCCAGCGCCCCGGCCAGGTGCGGGGTCAGCACCACGTTCGGCAGGGTGTAAAGCGGCGAATCGGGCACCGGCGGCTCGGGCCAGGTGACGTCGAGGATCGCCGTGAGGTCGGGACGGTCGCGCAGCACCGGGATGACCGACGGCTCGTCGACGACGGCGCCGCGGGCGGTGTTGATCAGGGTGGCGCCTAGGCCCATCTTGGCTACGAGGTCGCCGTTCACCAGCCCCTCGGTCTCCGGCAGCAGGGGCGCGTGCAGGCTGACCACCGCGGACGTGCCGAAAAGTTCGTCCAGGTCCACCAGCCGCACGCCAAGTTCGGCGGCGGCCTCGGCGTCGACGACGGGGTCACTCGCCAGCACCTCGACGTCGAAGGTCCGCAGGTGCGAGGCCACGAGAGCACCGATCTCGCCGAGGCCGAGCAACCCCACCTTGGAGCGGTAAGCGCCGGCGACCCTGGGGTCGGACGGGTACTCGCGCCGCTCCCGGATCTCCCGGGAGATCCGGTGCACCTGTTTCAGTCCTAAGAGGACCTGGGCCAGGGTGAACTCGGCGACCGGGATGGCGTTCGCGGCCGCGGCGGACACGATCGGGATCCCCCGTGCCCAGAATTCGGGGGTGGTCAGCGGGCGGACCGAGCCGGCCGCGACGAGTACGGCGCGCAGGTCCGGCGCGTGTCCCAGCAGGGCGGAGTCCAGGACCGGGGCACCCCAGCCGGACAGCAGGATCTCGACGCCGTCCAGTGCCCCGGGGTCCTCGGCGAGCCGTTCACGGGTGAGCGGCTCGCGCAGCTGCGCCAGCGCGGCGATCTCCCGCAGGACGGTGTCGGGGTAAACGTCGCCGCGGCGGCGTTCCTCCATCACGAGGACCGCCGTCGGCCGGTGCTGCAGTTCCGTCATCTATGCCTCCGTCGGCGACCATACATCGGATGCCTGAGCCGGTCCACGAGCGGCAAGTCCCGCACAATGGCGAACCCGGCCGATTGAAATTCGTAATCATCGGACCATTGACCCGGAGCCGGGAAAGCGCTTACCGTCCCCAGCGGAGTAGACAGCGTGGTCCACAGTGAACAGGAGAAGCGATGCGGAAATCGCGGTGGATCGGCGTGGGACTCACTGTCTCAGCGCTGGTCCTTTCGGGCTGCTCGGCAGGCCCCGCCGGAACGAACGTCGCGCAGGACACCAAGGCGCCTTTGGAACTGTGGACCCGGACCACTCCCGGCGGCGCCGGCGAGCAGGGCACCAAACGGCTCGCGGAAGCCTTCGAGAAGGCCACCGGGTTCAAGGTGCAGGTCACCGCGATCTTCGACGACTTCGAGACGAAGCTGGCCCAGCGCGCCGCCCAGCGCGACCTGCCGGACATCGTGATGAACGACGTCACGCAGCTGGGCACGTTGAAGAGCCAGGGTCTCGTCCGTGAAGTCGAACAGGGCAAGATCAAGCACGCCTCGGAACTCACCGAGCAGGCGCTGAAGTCGAACCAGACCTCGGACGGCAAGTTGTACGGCCTGCCTTACAGCGCACAGGCTTCGGCACTGCTGATCCGCAAGGACTGGCGGGAGAAGCTCGGCAAGAGCGTCCCGCAGAGCTGGCCGGAACTGGCGGATCTCGCCAAGGCCTTCACCACCGGCGACCCTGACGGCAACGGCAAGAACGACACCGCCGGGATGAACGCGACGCTGTCGACCAAGCGGGGCTACGCCTCCTGGTACTTCTCCAACTTCCTGTGGGCCGCGGGCGGCGACTTCATCACCGAGACCGGTGGTGGCAAGTACAAGCCGTCGATGAGCACGCCCGAATCCGTCGCCGCGATGCAGTGGTTCCGCGACCTCGGCTGCAAGGACAACGCGATCCAGCCCGGTTCGGTCACCATGCCGACCCCGGCGACCAACGAGACCTTCGAGGCGGGCAAGGCCGGGATGTACGTCGTCGGCCCGTATCTGTTGCCGCGCTTCGACAAGTCGCTCGGCAAGGACAAGTACGAAGTCGTCCCGATGCCGAAGGGCGCCAAGAACTCCGACGTCCTCGCCGAAGGGCTGTCGATCTACATGATGGCCGGTTCGCCGAACCAGGCCGGGCAGGACGCCTTCGGTGACTTCGCGATTTCGGCCGAGGGCCAGAAGATCGGCATGGAGGGCGAATCGGCCTTCATCGTGCAGCTCCCGGTGAACAAGAACGTCGACATCACCCAGGTCCGCAAGGACCCGCGATGGAAGACCTACGCGGATATCTACGCCACGTCCGGCCACTACGCGCCGACCATCCCGAACTGGACGCCGGTCCGCCAGGACACCGCCGACACGGTCAGCGCGCTCGTCGCCGACTGCAAGCTCGACCTCAAGGCGGAACTGTCCAAACTCGACACCAAGCTCACCGCGACCTTGCAGCAACAGGGGATCAGCGCGTCATGACCGTAGATCACGCCAAGCCGGCTGCCGTCGGCGCGGACCGTCCCGCCGGCAAGCGGGCGCCCGCGCCGAAGGGCCGCAGGCGCAGCGATCGCGACGGGAGGTGGTGGACGCCATGGCTGTTCCTGGCCCCCGCCCTGATCCTGTTCGTGTACTTCAAGTTCATCCCGATGATCACCGCGGTGACGATGTCCTTTCAGGACGTCCAGCCTTACCTGGGAAACCAGTGGGTCGGCGGGCAGAACTACAGCACCGTCCTCGGTGACGAGGCGTTCCACTCCGCCATCTGGCACACCATCGTGATCGCGGTCGGGCAGACGGCCGGGTCGATGATCATCGGCCTCGCGCTCGCCCTGCTGATGGAGGGCCAGAGCAAACGGCTGAAGTTCCTGCGGTCGGCGGCGTTCCTGCCGGTGGTCGTGCCGATCGCGGTGGTCGCCGAACTCTGGCGGATCATGTACCACCCGACCGAGGAAGGAATGCTGAACTCCATCCTCGGCATGGTCGGGCTGGGGCCGTCGGGCTTCATCAACGATCCCGACACGTCGATGATCTCGGTCATCATCACCGGTATCTGGCGCGGGGCGCCGTACGACATGATGATCTTCCTCGCGGGCTTGGCCGGGATCGACCGAGGACTCTACGAAGCGGCCACTGTGGACGGTGCCTCCCGCTGGCGCAAGATCCTCCACGTGACGCTGCCCGGCCTGCGGTCGGTGTTCTCGATCCTGTTCATCCTCGCGGCGATCCGCGGCCTGCGGGTGTTCACCGAGGTGTTCCTGCTGACCAACGGCGGGCCGAACGGCTCGACCGAGGTGGCGATGACCCTGATCTACAAACTCGGCCTGGAACAGAACCGGCTGGGCGTCGGCGCGGCGGGAGCGGTCCTACTGTTCCTCGCCACGCTTGTCCTGACCCTGTTCGTCCAGGTGCTCCGACGGAGGCGAGACGCATGACCGCGGCCAACGATTCGGCACTCGGCCTCGACGCCGTCAAGTCGCCGGGCGGACGGATCCTGAGGTTCGTCCTGTACACCCTGCTGCTCCTGGTGTTCGCGGGCCCGCTGCTGGCACTGCTGGTCAGCGCGTTCAGCGACGTGTCCGACCCGACGGCGCTCAGCATCATCCCGTCGAGCCCCACCCTGGAGAACTTCGGCATCGCGTTCGACCAGGGCGTCGGGATGTACCTGCTCAACTCGTTCCTGGTGGTCGGCTTCGGCCTGCTGCTGCAGGTCGTCGTCTCGGTGCTGGCCGGTTATGCCCTGGCACGCAAGAAGTTCCGCTTCATGACGCTGGTGCTGGTCGCGACACTGGCGACGCTGATGCTGCCGGAGGAGATCCTCGCGATCCCGCTGTCGCTGATCCTGTCCGACCTGCCCCTGGTGCACATCAATCTGATCGGCAGCCTGGCCGGGATGATCGTGCCGCTGGGCGCCTGGGCGTTCTCGATCCTGGTGATGACCGAGTTCATGAAGGACGTGCCCCGCGAACTCGAAGAGGCGGCGCGGATCGACGGTGCCGGGGACCTGCGGATCTTCGCGCAGATCATCCTGCCGATGTGCAAGCCCGCGCTCGGGGTCATCGGTGTCTTCGGCTTCACGATGATCTGGGACCAGTACCTGCTGCCGCTGCTGGTCTCGACCGATGCCTCGACCTACACGCTGCCGCTGGCGCTGCGGACCCTGCGCATCGACTCGGACGTGACGCCCGGCGTGATCATGGCCGCGTCGCTGCTGGCGCTGCTCCCCTCGGTAGCCGCGTTCCTGTTCTTCCAGCGTTCGTTCGTCCGCGGCCTCGCCTCGGGCGCGCTGAAGGGCTGACCCACCATCTCAGAGGAGCGATCCTGAAGTGAGTTCCACCGCCTGGTTCACCCACGACCGGTTCGGGATGTTCGTCCACTGGGGACTGTATTCGCTGGCCGCCCGGCACGAATGGGTCCAGAACCGCGAGAAGCTGACCGACGAGCAGTACCGCGTCTACTTCGATCACTTCGAGCCCGACAAGTACGACCCCCGGGAATGGGCACGCGCCGCGAAGGCCGCGGGCATGACCTACGTCGTGCTCACCACCAAGCACCACGACGGATTCTGCCTGTGGGACAGCGATCTCACCGACTTCAAGGTGACCAACACCCCGTACGGCAAGGATCTGCTCGGCCCGTTCGTCGACGCCTGCCGCGAGGAAGGCCTCAAGGTCGGCTTCTACCACTCGCTGATCGACTGGCACCACCCCTCGTTCCCCGTCGACGGCACCCATCCCCGCCGTGACGACGCGGAGCACATCGCCGCCACCGCGGACGCGGACATCGCCGAGTACCAGCGCTATCTGCACGGCCAGATCCGCGAACTGCTGACCCGCTACGGAACCGTCGACTACCTGTTCTTCGACTTCTCCTACCAGGGCCGCAAGGAATGGTGGGGCGGCAAGGGACCGGACGACTGGGACTCCCCCGGCCTGCTCGAACTGGTCCGCGAACTCCAGCCCGGCATCCTGGTCAACGACCGGACCGGGATCCCCGGCGACTTCATCACCCCCGAGCAGTACCAGCCGTCCGGGCCGATGACCCGCGACGGCGTCCCGGTGGTGTGGGAGGCGTGCCAGACCCTCAACGGCAGCTGGGGTTACGACCGCGACAACTTCGACTACAAGAGCCCCGAACTGCTCCTCCGGATGCTGATCGACGGCGTCTCCAAGGACGGCAACCTGCTGCTCAACGTCGGCCCGAACGGCCGGGGCGAGATCGACCCGCTCGCCCGGGGAGTGCTCGCCGAACTCGGTCGCTGGATGGACCGGCACGAACGGTCGATCCGCGGCTGCGGGCCCGCCGGGTTCACCGCTCCTCACGATTGCCGCTTCACACAGAACGGCGACCGGCTCTACCTGCACCTGTTCGCCTGGCCGCTCAACCATGTCCACCTGCCGGGAATGGCCGGGCGGGTGCGCTACGCCCAGCTGCTCAACGACGCCTCGGAGATCCAGCAGGTCCACACCGATCCCGGGCAGACCGCGCAGAACACCCAGATGGGCGGGCAGCCGGCAGGCACGCTCACCCTCAAGCTCCCCATCCGGAAACCGGACACCCCGGTCCCGGTGATCGAGTTGTTCCTGAACACAGAGAGCCCCGCCGCCGCCACCCTCCCCACCGATTGAGCACGGAGGCATCATGGATCGCAGAAGGTTCCTCAGCGGCGCCACCCTCGGCGCCGCACTGATCACCGTCCCGTGGGTCACCGCCGGTACGGCGTCGGCCAAACCGAACAAGCTGTGCGCCCTGAACGTCAGTTCGCTGACCGAACTGCAGAACGCCCTCAATTCGGCCGCCGCCGGTGCCGTCATCACCCTGAACAACGGCACGTACACCGTGCCCACGGGCAAGCCGATCAGCATCAAGGGCAGGCGCGGCACGAAGGACAACCCGATCACCATCGTCGCGCAGTCCCGCGGCGGCGTGACGCTCAACGGTGAGCAGAGCTTCGTCTTCGACGACTCCACCGGCGTCACGATCAGCGGGTTCAAGTTCCGCCAGAGCACCACGATCGAGATCCCGCCGAACTGTTCCGTGATCCGCCTGACCCGCAACGACTTCCAGCTGGCCGACATCGAAGGCCTCCACTGGGTGATGGTCCGCGCCGACAAGAGCAAGATCGACCGCAACCACTTCCACCACAAGACCACGCTCGGCGTCATGCTCTGCATCGAGGGCGCTGACGAAGACAAGATGGCGACGGGCGTCGAAGTTTTCCGGAACTACTTCTCCGACCACACCTTCCCCGGCGACAACGGCGGCGAGCCGATCCGGCTCGGTGTCAGCCCGCGTGCGCTCACCACCGCCGGCGCCAAGATCGAGTTCAACCTGTTCGAACGCGCGAACGGCGACCCGGAGGCGATCTCGGTCAAGTCCTCGGGCAACTTCATCCGCAACAACACCATCCGGAACAGCCTGGGCGGCATCGTGCTGCGCCACGGGAACAAATCCGTCGTCGAATCCAACTTCATCCTCGGCGGCAAGGAAGGCATCCGGATCTACGGCAACGACCACAAGATCCTCAACAACTACATCGCCGGAGTGTCCAGCAGCGCGCTGGTCGTCGGCAGCGGCTCCGTTCGGGACCACTTCCCGGGTGAATCAAAGGAATCACGGCGCGGCAACGACGCGGCGGACCGCGTGCTCATCGCGCACAACACGCTGCTGAACAACGGCGGCACGCTCTCCGGCGAGACCAAACGGACGATCGAACCGCGCGACTGCACGATCTCGGACAACCTCTTCGTCGGCAGCAACGGCGACCTGGTCGCGATGAGCACCACGGGCAACTTCACGTGGTCCGGCAACATCCTGTGGGGTTCGGGCGGGGACGGCAACATCCCGGCCGGCACCTTCCGCCGGATCGACCCGAAACTCGTGCAGGGCACGGACGGCGTCTCACGGCTCGCCTCGGGCAGCCCCGCGATCGACACGGCGACACTCGCCACGGCACCGGTCGCTTTGGACATCGACGGCCAGGCCCGCGGCAGCAAGCGTGACGTCGGCGCGGACGAGTACTCGACGGCGGCCATCGCCAACCGGCCGCTCACCACCGCGGACGTCGGCCCCGCCGCTCCGTAGCCAGACCGGGCTCACGCCGGAGGGCGGCCTCCGGCGTGAGCCCATCCGCACCACCGAGGAGGAACCATGCCGCAGCGCGCCGCAGGTTCGGTCACCCTGGCCGATGTCGCCCGCGAGGCGGGCGTGTCGCTCGCGACGGCGTCGAGAGCGCTCAACGGCGGCACCAGACAGGTCGGCGGGGAACTGCGGGATTCCGTGCTGCGAGCGGCCGAACGGCTGCAGTACACCACGAACGTGCCCGCGCAGGCGATGGCCCGCGGCCGCGGCAACGTCGTAGGCCTGCTGGTACACGACATCGTCGACCCGTACTTCTCCTCGATCGCCTCCGGTGTCATGCGGGTGGCCGCGCGGCACGGGCTCACCGTCACCATCGCCAGCACGGAAAACCGCCCGGAGAAGGAACTCGAGTACGTCACGACCCTGCGCGGGCAGCGGGCGCGGGCGGTCATCCTGGCCGGTTCGCGCAACGAGGACAGTGCCCTGCAACGGAATCTGACCAAGGAACTCAAGGCGTTCGAAGCCGCCGACGGCCGGGTCGTGGTGATCGGGCAGCGGAAACTGCCCTTCGACACCGTCATGCTCGAAAACCGGCCTGGCGCGACCGATCTGGGCGAACAGCTCGCCGGGCTCGGGCATCGTTCCTTCCTCGTCCTCGCCGGCCCGCCCGGCCTGCTGACCTCCAGCGATCGCGTGCAGGGTTTCCGGGACGGGCTCGCCCGCCACGGCGTCACGCTGCCCGCGAACCGGGTCGTGCACGCGGAATTCACCCGCGACGGCGGGTACGCGGCCATGGTGCGGGCGCTGGAGAACGGCTTCCGCGACGGCTGTGTCTTCGCCGTCAACGACGTGATGGCCGTCGGCGCCATGGCCGCGTGCCGCGACCGCGGGCTGCAGGTGCCGTCGGATATCGCGGTGGCCGGATTCGACGACATCATCACCTTGCGCGACATCAGGCCGTCGCTGTCCACCGTGCGCGTGCCGATCGAGGTGATGGGCGAGCAGGCACTCGACTTCGTCCTCGCCGACCGCGCCGAAAACCCTCGGGTCAAACACATCGGCGGTGAAGTCGTCTTGCGCGAAAGCACCTACTTCTGGGAGGACCAATGACCGCGGAGCGCACGCTCGGCGTTGTGATGAACGGCGTGACCGGCCGGATGGGCTACCGCCAGCACCTGGTGCGCTCGGTGCTCGCGATCCGCGAGCAGGGCGGCGTCGAACTGGCCGACGGCTCCCGGATCCAGCTGGAACCGGTGCTGGTCGGGCGGAACGCGGACAAACTGCGGGAGATCGCACGGCGCCACGGGCTCGAACGGTGGACGACCGATCTCGACGCGGCGCTGTCCGATGACGGCTACCCGCTCTACTTCGACGCTCAGCTCACGCAAGCCCGCGAGAAGTCGCTCGTCACCGCGATGGACGCCGGAAAGCACGTTTACACCGAGAAACCGACCGCGGAATCCCTCGACGGCGCACTCGACCTCGCCCGCCGGGCGAAGGCGGCCGGCGTCAAGAACGGTGTGGTGCACGACAAGCTGTACCTCCCCGGGCTGCTGAAGCTCAAGCGCCTCATCGACTCCGGCTTCTTCGGGCGCATCCTTTCGGTGCGCGGCGAGTTCGGGTACTGGGTGTTCGAGGGCGACTGGCAGACCGCGCAGCGACCCAGCTGGAACTATCGCGCCGAAGACGGCGGCGGCATCGTGCTCGACATGTTCTGCCACTGGAGCTACGTGCTGGAGAACCTGTTCGGCACGGTGGAATCGGTCCTCGCGAAGGCCGTCACGCACATTCCGGAGCGCTTCGACGAGCGCGGAAACGCCTACGCCGCAACGGCCGACGACTCCGCGTACGGCATTTTCGAGCTGGCGGGCGGGATCGTCGCGCAGATCAACTCCTCCTGGTGCGTGCGGGTGAACCGGGACGAGCTGGTCGAGTTCCAGGTGGACGGCACGCACGGCAGCGCGGTCGCCGGGCTGCACGGCTGCAAGGTCCAGCCGCGGGTGGCGACCCCCAAACCGGTCTGGAACCCCGATCTCCCCACCAGCGAGGTCTTCCGGGACCAGTGGCAGGACGTTCCGGACAACGCGGTGCCGGAGAACGGGTTCAAGGCACAGTGGGAGCAGTTCGTCCGGCACGTGGTCGAAGACGCGCCCAACTCGTACGACTTCCTGGCGGGCGCGCGAGGTCTGCGGTTCGCCGAGGCGGGTCTGCTGTCCTCGCGGGAAGGCCGCCGCGTCGAACTCGGAGAGCTGTCGCTGTGAGCACGTCCGAAAGGAACGAGGGAGCCACGATGATCCGGCCGGGACTGTGTTCGGTGACGCTGCGGCGGCTGGACGCCGAAGAGGTCATCCGCCGCGCCGCGGCGGCCGGCCTTGAGGTGATCGAGTGGGGCGCCGACGTCCATGTGCGCCCGGGGGACGAATGGGCGGCCGACCGCGTGGTCGAAGCCATGGGACGGCACGGGCTGGCCTGCGATTCCTACGGGTCCTATTTCCGCGCCACTCCGGCGGAGTCCGGGAAGTTCGGCGAGATCGCCGCCACCGCGGTCCGCCTCGGCGCGTCCCGGGTGCGGGTGTGGGCGGGCAAGGCCGGTTCGGCCGACGTCGACCCGGAGGAACGGCAGCAGGTCGTGGCCGGGCTCCGCGAGGCGGCGGACGTCGCCGCCGGGCACGGCCTCGAAGTCGCGCTGGAGTTCCACGGCGGGACCCTGACCGACACCGCCGAGTCGACGGTCCAGGTGCTCGAAGAGGTCGGCCGCGCCAATCTCGGCACCTATTGGCAGCCGCCCCAGGATCTGCCGGACGGGCCCGCGCTCGCGGGACTGGAGAAGGTGCTCGACCAGGTTCGCGCGGTGCACGTGTTCTCGTGGTGGCCCAGCAACGAACGGCGGCCGCTGACCGCCAGGACGGACCTGTGGCAGAAGGCCTTCGCCCTGCTCGGTTCACTGGACCGGCCGCTGGACGCCCTGCTGGAGTTCGTCCCGGACAACGATCCGGAGCTGATCGCCGGCGAGGCCGACTCCCTGCGCAAGATGATCGACGGGGCCGGCGCGTGAGCTTCACCGAACAGGACCGGTTGCTCTTCGCGGGCGACTCGATCACCGATTCCAGCCGCGACCGCACCGATCCGGCGTCGCTGGGCAAGGGGTACGTCCGGCAGATCGCGGACCGGCTGTGCGCGGACCGGCTGCGCGGCGGGCCGGAGGTGGTCAACCAAGGGCTCAACGGCAACCGGATCTACGACCTGGAAGCCCGCTGGACCGCCGACGTCCTCGCGCTCCGGCCGACGGTGCTGACCGTGAAGATCGGCATCAACGACACCTGGCGGACCTTCGACCGCGGCCTGCCCAGCCCGGTCGGGAAGTTCCGCGCCGCCTACACCCGGATCCTGGCCAGTGCGAGGCAGCACCTTCCGGCCGACTTGTACGTGATCACCCCGTTCCTGCTGCCGGTCGAACCGGAGCAGCACGCATGGCAGGACGACCTGGCACCCCGCATTGAAGTCGCGCTCGACGTCGCCACCGAGTTCGGCGCACGCCTGGTCCGGGCCGATCTCTTCATGCCACGCGCGGCGGCGGAACACGGCAACGCGACCCTCGCTCCGGACGGCGTCCACCCCAGCCCGCTCGGTCACCGGATCCTCGCCGAAGCCTGGCTCGCGGCGGCCGGAGTACCGGTCGAAGACGGGATCCCGCGGTCCTGAACGGCGTCTCTCGCTTAGGGTGAACTCGGACCCCGGAGTGAACCGGCCTGCTGCCGGGTCCGTGTGATCTTCGGAGAGAATCCAAGGCCCAGGGGGCGGCGTGACGCGTGAAGGTGAGCTCATCGCCGGGCGCTACCGGTTGCGGCAGAAGGTCGGCCGGGGCGCGATGGGCGTGGTGTGGCAGGCGCAGGACGAGCGGCTGCGGCGGGCGGTCGCGGTCAAGCAGCTGCTGCCCGACAGCACGTCCGGCGACGACGCCCAGTTCCGGCCGCTCGTGCGCGCGATGCGCGAGGCCAGGGTCGCGGCCCGGCTCAAGCACCCGCACGCCGTCACCGTCTACGACGTCGTGGAGGAGGACGGAACCCCGTTCCTGGTCATGGAGTTCCTGCCGTCGCGGCCGCTGACCGAAATCCTGGCCGACCACGGCCCGCTCCCGCCGGGGCGGGTGGCGGAACTCGGCGGGCAGATCGCCTCCGCGCTGTCCGCCGCCCATGCGGACAAGATCCTGCACCGCGACGTCACGCCCAACAACGTCCTCATCGCCGACGACGGCGCGGCGAAGATCGCCGACTTCGGGCTGTCGCACGCGATGGGCGAAGGGACCATGACCGGCGGCGGGCTCGTCGTCGGCACCCCTGCGTTCCTCTCCCCCGAGGTCGCCGACGGGGAGGAACCCGATTACCCGTCGGACGTCTTCTCCCTCGGCTCCACGCTCTACACCGCCATGGAAGGCGCACCTCCGTTCGGCACGGACGGCAACCAGATCGCGCTCCTCAAACGGGTCGCCCAGGGCGAGGTCGCCGCACCGCGGCAAACCGGCCCGCTCCCGGAAGTCCTGCTGCAGATGCTCCAGCGCGACCCGCGGGAGCGGCCCACCATGGCCGAAGCCGAGCGGATGCTCACCGCCGTCGCCGAAGGACGTCCCGCGCTCCTGTCCGGCACGAAACGTCTTCCGCCACCTGCCCGGCGTTCGCGGCGGCCGATCGCCATCGCGGCCGGAACGGTGGTCGCGGCCGGTGTCGTGGCCGGGATCCTGCTCTTCGACGGTGACGAGCCCGGCGTCCCGGTCGCCGGGCCGCCCGCCGCCCAGCAGACCACCGCGCCCGCGAGCACGACGGCGGAGGAGCCGCAATGCGAGGCGCGCTACGAGGTCACCAACACCTGGCCCGGTGGCTCCGAGATCCGCGTCTCCGTGCGGAACGCGCAGGACACCAGGATCACCGGCTGGGAGGTCAGCTGGACGCTGACGCCCGGGACCCGGATCTCCGGTCTGTGGAACGGTTCCCTGAAACAGGACGGTGACCGGGTGCGGGTCACCGACCTCGACTGGAACGCGATCCTGCCCGCCGGCGGGACGACCACCTTCGGCCTCATCGCGACCACGGACGCCGGGGACGGGGATCCGCCGGTCGCGGTATGCCGCGGCTCCTAGCGCTGGGCGGGGGTCGTGAGTGATTCGGGTCGTTCTAACGACCCGAATCACTCACGACAACCCAGCGATGGGTGGATTCTCGCGCGTTCAACCGCACGGGTACTTCGATCCGGCGCGTCTCGGTGCCGGTGGACCCGCCCTCGATGAGGTCCATCAACGCCGTGGCCGCCCGGCCGCCCACCTCGCGGGGATGCACGAACATGCCGGTGACCTGCGGCGAGGTGAGCCGGAGCGAACCGCTGTCCACCGCGCTGCAGAGGCCGAGTGACGCCGGTACCGCCAGCTGTCGCCGTCGCGCTTCGTGAAGGACGCCGAGGGCGAGGTTCTCCGATGTGGTGAAGACGGCGTCCGGGCATCGGGTCCGGTCGAGCAGTCTGCCCAAGGCCTCGGCGGTGCCTTCGCCGGTCGGCGGTTCGTCGATCTCGACGACCACGGGTTCCCGGCCTCGGTCGTCCATCCAGCCGCGGTAGCCCGCGACGAGATCCGCCGCGTAGGAACGGCTGGTGTCGGTGGTGATCATCGCGGGCCGCTCGTATCCGCGCTCGGCGAGATGGTCGAGCATCAAACGGGCCGCGGCGACCAGGTCGTTGTCGACGATGACCGGGACCTGGCACTGTGTGGCCATCGGGCGGCCGGTGGTCACCAGCGGCCGGTCACGGCACCAGCCGGTGGCGAAGAACGGCTCGTCACCGCGAGGGTCGACGAGGATGGCGCCGTCCACCGCGAAGGCGTTGAGCCGGTCGAGATCCGCGTCCGCCGGGGTCAGCAGCAAGGCGTACGAGCGTTTCGACGCGGCCTCGGCCGCCCCGTTGAGGACCTCGAGGAAGTAGTCGGAGTTGGGGACGAGCGCGCAGGCGCTGCTCGCGTCGACCGAGTTCGCGATCTGGATCGCCAGGGTGCGGCTGCGCCGGGTGACCAGTTGCTGCGCGTGGACGCTGGCCTGATAGCCGAGGTCGGCGGCGGCCTGCGCGACGCGGCGGCGGGTGTCTTCGGAGATCCGGCCCTGCCCGCTGAGCACATGGGAAACGGTGGTGATCGAGACTCCCGCGGCGGCGGCGACGTCACGGATGGTCGGCGACACGGGACTCCTCGGGCGGTCCCCACACGCGATTCGGCCGATCGGTGTCGAGCCGGTAGTCGGTGACTCGGGCCTGGCCCAGCCTACGACCGAGGTCCGCCGCGGCCTCCAGCGGACGCGCGGGATCGCGTTCCACCTCGCCCCGGCTGTTGCCGATGCCGACCACGATCCCGGCGAGGTCCTGCTTGAGGTACCGGGTGAGTTCCTGGAACTGGGCTTCGAGGCCGAGCGTCGCACCCCGGTAGCTCTCCTCGCAGGAGATCACCACCGCCGCGCGCTTGCCCATCAACCCGGGCATGACCCGGCCGGTATGCGGCGAACTGCCCGAGGTGTAACAGAAAAGCCGGTCGAAGAAGGACTTCAGCCGCCCGGTCATGCCGTACCAGTGCAGCGGTGTCGCGTAGACGATCGCGTCCGCCGGGAGCACGTGATCGAACAACAGCCGCTCGTAGCCGTCGGCGATACCGCACGACCGGTCGCTCAGCCGGCAGCTGCGGCAGTCCCCCAACGGCGCTTCGACGAAGTCGGCGAGGTGGACGAAGTCGACGGTGTCCCCCGCCTCCTCCGCTCCCTTTGCCAGGGACTGGGCCAGGGCCCAGGAATTGCCTTCGCGGCGTGGGCTCGAACTGAGCACGAGGACCTTCATGTGGATCTCCCCGGAGACGGCTGACCGGTGCAAAAACGCTTTTGCAGTCTCTCCGGGAACGAGGGCGACGTCAAGGTCGTGAGTGTTTTGGGTCGTTCTAACGACCCAAAACACTCACGACCCGCGATCAGCTGACCTTGGCGGCAGCGGCGAGGATGACGTCGGCGACGGCGTCCGGCCTCGACACCGAGACGGCGTGCGAAGCCGCGACCCGGGTGACCTCCGAGCCGGCGCGTTCGGTCATGAACTCCTGCGCGGCGGCGGGGATCGCGTGGTCCTGCTCGGCGATCAGCGCCCACGAAGGCAGGTTCTTCCACGCCGGCGTGCCGTCGAACGGCGTGGCCAGCGCGCGCTCGGCGACCGGGCGCTGGGTGAGCGCCATGACGGCGGCGGTCTCCGCGGGGACGTCGGCGGCGAACACGTCGGAGAAGTTCGCCGGCTTGATCGACAGCTCACTCTGGGCCGCGAGGACGTTCGTGGTGTCCGGGCCGAGCTTGCCGCCGCCGAACTTGCCGGACAGCTCGAACACGCTCTCCCCCGCCTCCGGCTGGAACGCGGCGATGTAGACGAGCGCCTTCACGTTCGGCGTGGTGGCGGCCGCCCGGCTGATCACCACGCCGCCGTAGGAGTGTCCCGCCAGCACGACAGGGCCGGACACGCCGTTGACGACGTCGGCGACGTACTCGGCATCCGACTCGATACCGCGCAGCGGGTTCGACGCCGCCAGTACCGGATAGCCCTGCTCGCGCAGCTTCGCCACGACGCCGTTCCAGCTGGACGAGTCCGCGAACGCGCCGTGAACCAGGACGACGGTGGGCTTCTGGACAGTCATGGTGACTCCTTCAAGCTCAGAGAGAACGATCGGTCTTTCTCCATGAACAATGCCCACCCGCTCCGCCTTCCGCAATGTGACGAGCGAGACCTAGCAGAATGACCGTTCTTTCTCTAAGCTGCGGGGATGACGACCGCCGATCGAGACATCCACCCCAAGGACAGGCTGCTCGAGACCGCGTCGCGCCTGTTCTACGCCGTGGGCATCCACGCCGTCGGCGTCGACCGCCTGACCTCGGAGGCGTCCGTGACCAGGGCGACCTTCTACCGTCACTACCCCGGCAAGGACGACCTGGTCGCGGCCTACCTGGACACGACGAGCAGGCGGATCCGGGAGGGCATCGGCGCCATCCTGAAGGCCGAACCCGCTCGCGAAGCACTGGCCGGCACCATGGGCGTCATCGGCGACCGGACGCTGGACGACGACTTCCGCGGCTGCCAGTTCCTCAACGCCGCCGCCGAATATCCCGACCCCGCGCACAAGGTCCGCCAGGTCATCGACGACCACCGCGAGTGGTTCTTCGGCGTGCTCCGCGAACTGGCCGCCGAACTCGGGCATCCCGACCCCGAACACGCCGCCCGCGTGCTCGTCCTGCTGCGGGACGGCGCGCTCCACGGCGGGAACCTCGACGACGCCGCGACCGTGCGCGACACCCTGCGCCGCGCCGTCGCCGACGTGATCGCCTGAGTCTCGTTCAAGCCGCCCGCTCGGCGAGGAACCCGTCGAGGATCACGGCGACCACTCGCCGTGTCGGGTCACCGGGGTGGGCTCTCGCGGTCCCGGTCACGATGGCCGCTTCGACCATTTCGAAGACCAGCAGGAGATCCGTGGGCTCGACGTCCTCGCGCAGCCGTCCGTCGGCCTGCGCCCGCCGGAACGCCGGGGTGAGGACCGTGACCAGCGTGTCGGCGTACTGCTGCTGGTAGCGCACGGGCAGTTCGCGGAACAGGCGGACCAGCGGTCGCCAGGAGATCTGCTCGAACAGCACCGCGGCCAGGAGTTCACGGAACGAGCCACGCGCATCGTCCTGGTTGACGATGCGTTTGAAGGCGGCCAATTGCCGGGCAGCCACGGCGAGGCCGAGTGCCTGCCGGTCGGGGAAATGGCGGTAGACGGTCGCCCGTCCGAGGCGAGCCCGCCGGGCGATCTCCGCCAGCGGGATGATTTCGGAGCCCTGGGAGAAAGCGGCCTCTGCGACGCGAAGGATCGTTTCGCGGTTGCGCTCGGCGTCGGTGCGCCGGGGACTCCGCATCCGCCGGATACTACTGGCGAGTAGTGAGACTCGCAATTCGTTCCTTGTCTCGGTTGATCTCCCTAACGTTCGGGCCATGTCTCCTCTGCGCCGACGGACCGTTCTCAAGAGTGCCGCGGGTCTCCCCCTTCTCGCGGCCGCGCCGGGCCGGGTCCCGGTGACGCGGGAGGACCACCGGGTCGTCGTCATCGGATCCGGGTTCGGCGGTGGCGTCACCGCGTTGAGGCTGGCGCAGGCCGGGGTTCCGGTGCTGGTGCTGGAACGCGGTCTCCGCTGGCCGACCGGACCGGACGCGGAGACGTTCCCCCATCCGACCTCGCCGGACAAGCGGATCTTCTGGCTGGGATCGGCGCCGTCGCTGTTCGGGATCGTGCCGCTGCTGCCGTTCGAGCGCTACACCGGTCTCCTGGAGCGGGTGCCCGGCCAGGGGATGGACATCATGTGCGCCGCCGGGGTCGGCGGTGGTTCCCTTGTCTACCAAGGGATGACGCTCCAACCCGCCGAGGACGTGTTCAACACCCACTTCCCCGAGCAACTCGACTACGCCCGCATGGCACGGATCCACTATCCGCGTGTCGCGGCCATGCTCGGGCTCGCGACCGCGCCCGACGAACTGATCGCCGGCCCGACGTACAAGGCCGCGCGCGTGTTCGCCCGCAACGCCGAGCGAGCGGGCTACGCGGTCTCGAAGATCCCGATGCCGATCGACTGGTCCTACGCGCTGCGCGAAGTGAACGGCGAGATGAAACCGTCCTACACCAACGGCGACTGCAGTCTCGGGGTGAACAACGGCGGCAAGCACTCGGTGGACGTCACCTACCTCGCGGCGGCGGAGGCCACCGGCCGCTGCACGGTCGCGACGCTGCACAACGTCACCGACGTCGCGATGGCAGGGGACGGCCGCTGGCGGATCTCCGTCGACCGCATCGGCACCGACGGCACAGTGCTGGAGAAGAAGATCCTCACCGCCCGAGCCCTCATCATGGCGGCCGGAACCGCCAACACCACGAAACTGCTGATGCGCGCCGAGGCTTCCGGCGCGATCCCGGACCTGCCCGACGGGCTCGGCGCGAACTGGGGTTCCAACGGCGACCGCATCTACACCTGGACGAACCTCGCGGACGACTTCGGTTCACCCCAGGGCGGTCCGGTCGTCTACGGCAGCAAGGAATGGGACGACCCGGCCACGGCGAACACCGTCATCCAGGCGTCGCTCCCGCCGCTGCCGAACCTGCGGACGACGATGCTGGTCGGCTACGGCGTGAGCGAAGGCCGGGGACGGTTCGTCTACGACTCCGCCAAGGACGACGCGACGCTGCACTGGCCCGCCGGCGCCGACAGTGTGGTGGCGAAGCGCATCCACGAGCGGGTCACGAAGATCGCCGGGCCGGCCTCGGTCGAACTCGACACGACCACTCTCGTGCCCAGCACCTGGCACCCGCTCGGTGGCGCGTCCATGGGCAGCGTCTGCGATCTGGCGGGCCGGGTCGGCTCGCACCGAGGCCTGTACGTGCTCGACGGCGCCCTGATGCCGGGCAACAGCGCGGCGTGCAACCCGTCGATGACCATCGCGGCCGTCGCCGAACGGGCGATGGACGAGATCGTCGCGAAGGACGTCGGCGTCGTCTTCTGACCGCACCCCGGCGGGCTATGCCTCATCCGGCGTCGTCGTCACGTGCCGGACATTGCGCCTTCTCGACGGTCGTAACAAGTGCTACCTTCGCGGTGCAGGCCCGGACCGAGGAGCGCCGATGAGGCTTTCGCCCAGCGCACACGTCGACTCGTTCTGCCGCGATCGGCTGCCTCCCGGGTCGCAGTGGCCCGAGTTCCTGTTCGACCTGCCCGAACTGTCCTATCCCGAGCGTCTGAACGCCGCGACCGCGCTGCTCGACGACACCATCACGCGCCTCGGCCCGGACAGGCCCTGTCTGCTGTCGCCGACCGAAACCTGGACCTACGGCGACGTGCTCGCGCGCGCCAACCGCGTCGCGCACGTCCTCGTCACCGACTTCGGTGTCGTGCCCGGCAACCGGGTCCTGCTGCGCGGCCCCAACACCCCGTGGCTCGCGGTCGCCTGGCTGGCCGTGCTGAAGGCGGGCGCGGTGGCCGTCACGACCATGCCGATGCTCCGCCGTACCGAACTCGACAAGATCGTCGCCCGCGCGAAGCCCGCGCTGGCGTTGTGCGACGAACGCCTGCTGGACGAACTCCCGCCCGATCTGCCTGTCGCGTCCTACGGAACGGACCTCGCCGTGCGCGCCGAGCGGCATCCGGCGACCTTCGCCGACGTCCCGACCGCCGCCGACGACGTCGCCCTGCTCGCCTTCACCTCCGGCACGACCGGATCACCGAAGGCGACGATGCATTTCCACCGCGACCTGCTCGCGATCGCGGACACCTTCTCGCGGCACATCGTGCGCCCGGTCCCCGGAGATCTCTTCTGCGGCACACCGCCGCTGGCGTTCACCTTCGGTCTCGGCGGCCTGCTGGTCTTCCCGCTCCGCGCGGGCGCGGCCACGTTGCTGGTCGAACGCGCCACCCCCGCCGAACTCGCCGCCATCGTCGCCGCGAAGGACGTCACCGTCCTGTTCACCGCCCCCACGGCGTACCGCGCGATCCTCAATTCCGGCGACGGCCGCCGCCTGTCCGGCGTGCGCCGCGCGGTCTCGGCGGGTGAGTCGCTTCCCGCCGCCGTGGCCGAACGGTTCCGGGAGGTCGTCGGCCGCCCGCTCATCGACGGCCTCGGCAGCACCGAAATGCTGCACGTGTTCCTCTCCGCCGCCGACCAAGCGGCGCGACCCGGCGCGACCGGGAAGGTCGTCCCCGGTTACCAGGCCGCCGTCCTGGACGTCGACGGCACACCTGTTCCTGATGGCACGCCTGGGTTCCTCGCCGTGCGGGGTCCCACGGGTTGCCGCTACCTGGAGGACCCGCGCCAGCGTGACTACGTCCGCGATGGCTGGAACATCACCGGCGATACCTACGTCCGGGACGCCGACGGCTACTTCAGTTTCGTCGCGCGCAGCGACGACATGATCATCTCCTCGGGCTACAACATCGCGGCGCCGGAGGTCGAGGAAGTCCTGCTCACCCACCCCGACGTCGCGGAATGCGCGGTGATCGGCACCCCGGACCCGGACCGCGGTTCGGTCGTGACCGCGTTCGTCGTACTCCGGCCCGGGGCCGCGCAGGGCCCGGACGTCGCGCGGGCCCTGCAGGACCACGCGAAGGCGACCGCGGCGCCCTACAAGTACCCGCGACAGGTGCGGTTCATCGAGGAACTCCCCCGCAACGCGAGCGGGAAACTGCAGCGATATCTGTTGCGGGAGCTGTAACCGGCGAGCCGGTGATCGCGTGCGCGGTTTGGCTCCGTCTGTTCGCTGTCGAGCATCAGGCTTCCTTCCCACGCCGGCCGAGCGCGTGGAACAACGCTGTGGCGAGGACGAGGCCTTCGCGCGCGATCGGTGCGAGCAGGTGCTCGTCGGGCGCGTGCTGCAGGCAACCGGGGTAGGAATGCGGCAGCCACAGGGTGGGCAGGCCGAGGATGTCGGTGAACACGTGGTTGGGCAGGCCGCCGCCGAAACTCGGCAGGATCGCCACCGGCCGGTCGGAAACCTCGTCGAGGACCCCTTTCGCCCAGCCCACCCACGGGTCCTCGACCGGGGTGCGGCTGGCCCGGAAACTCCCTTCGGCGGTGACATCGACCATCGAGAACCCTTGTGCGGCAAGATGTTTCTTGACCGTATCGGCCAGACCGGCGACGTCGGTGCCCGCGACGTAGCGAAGTTGCAGCATCGCGCGAGCCCGGCCCGGGATGGCGTTGACGGGCCGATCGATGTCCGCGGCGCCCAGCGAAAGGACTTCGAGGGTGTTCCAGCCGTAAAGCCGTTCGGCGACGGTCAGCCCGGTGTCACCCCAGCCTTCGTCCGGCGTCGGATCACCCGGAGTGCGTCCGATCCGGATCTCGGCGAGCGCCTCGCGAACACTGTCCGGGAGTTCGAGCGGCAGGAGACCGGGTACCTGGATGCGGCCGTGCCCGTCGACGAGACAGGCGATCGCCCCGGCGAGCGTGGTGGCGGGGTTGCGCAGCACACCGCCCCAGTTACCCGAGTGGTAGGCGTCGGGGCGCAGGTCGACGTCGAGTGCGATCCGGACACTGCCCCGAGCGCCGAGGAACACCGTCGGTGTCGCGGCGTCCAGGCGGGGGCCGTCGGAGGCGATGAGGACATCGGCGTTCAGCGCCTGCCACCGTGCCGCGACGAATTCGGCGAGGCCGGGTGAGCCGATCTCCTCACCGGTCTCGAACAGGAACTTGAGGTTGAACCCGAGCGAGCCCTGCTCGGCCAGGAGCAGCCGCAGCGCGGTCAGGTTGATCAGGTGCTGCCCCTTGTTGTCCGCCGAACCGCGGCCGTACCAGCGCTCGCCGTCGGCGGTCAGGGTCCACGGGTCCCGGCCGCTCCACCGCCCCTCGTGCCCGTCGACGACGTCGGCGTGGCCATAGCACAGCACTGTCGGAAGCTCCGGCGACTCGATCCGGGTGCCGATCAGGAAGTGACCTCCGGCCGGGTCGGGGTTGGGGAACGTCGTCACCTCGCAGCCGAGCGCGGTCAGCGCCGGCGTCAGCGCGTCGTCCAGGTATGCCTTGATGGCAATGCGGCCGGCCGGATGATCGCTCACGGTCGGATACCGGACCAGCTCGGCGAGTTCGGTGAAGAAGGCGCCCGAGTCGACGTGCTCCTGGGCCTTCGAAACCAGTTTCGCAGAGACTGCCACGTTCTCTCTCCCGATTCACTCGCCGGATGTGAGGACGAGCGTAAGTCGGTTTTCCTACTCTGACCATTGCCGTTTACGACGTCCTGGGTTCTCATTAAGGCAAACCGACGTGCGAGAGGAGACTCGATGCGACTGCTCCCCATCGCGCTGACGTACTTCCTCGAAGTCGCCCGCACCGGCTCGGTGTCCGAAGCGGCGACCGAGCTGACCGTCGCGCCCTCGGCGATCAGCCGTCAGATCGCCAAACTCGAGGCCGGGATCGGGGTACCGCTGTTCGTCCGGCATCCGCGCGGCATGGTGCCGACCGACGCCGGGAACCGCCTGCTCGACCACGTCCGCCGCAGCGAGGCCGAATCGTCCGTGCTCGTCGACGAACTGCGCACCGGCCGCGGGCTGCACGCCCGTTCGCTCACGGTCGCCTGTTCCGAAGGGTTCGCCCGCCGCGTCATCCCGCAGGCCATCGCCGCCTTCCGGCGCGAGCACGACGTCCTCTTCCACATCGACGTCGTGACCCGCGAGGAAGCGACGAAGCGCGTCCTCGACGGTGCCGCCGACGTCGCCGTCACGTTCGCGACCGGACCTCAGCACGGCGTGCGGGTCGAAAGCGCCGTCGTCGTGCCGGTGTACGCGATCGTGCCGCTGGACCATCCGCTGAACAGCCGCGACGCCGTCGGCCTCGCCGAACTGTGCGAACATCCGCTCGCGCTGCCCATGCCGGGCCAGAGCCTGCGCGACCTGTTCGACATCGCCACCCGGATCGAGAACCTCACGGCCCGTCCGGTGCTGGTGTGCAACGAACTGAGCCCCAAGTACGAGTTCGTCCGCTGCGGCGGCGGCATCGCGCTCGTCGGCGGATTGGGGGACATCCGGCAGGACGCGGCCACCGAGGGCGTCGCCTACGTGCTCCTCGACAACGCGGTGTTCCGCAAACGGGAAGCACAGGTGCAGACCATGGCCGGGCGGACGTTGTCGCTGGCGGCCATGCGGTTCACCGCGCTGCTGACCACGTTCGTCCGGCCGCCCGTCAGCGGATCAGAACGCCGGGATTGAGGATCCCGGCCGGGTCGAGTGCGGTCTTGGCGGCGCTGAGCGCGACCGCGAACGGGTCGGGACGCTGCCGGTCGTACCAGGGTCGGTGGTCGCGGCCGACGGCGTGGTGGTGGGTGATCGTGCCGCCGTGGCCGGCGATCGCCTCGGACACCGCGGCCTTGATCTCGTCCCACTGCCCGACCGTGCTCCCCCAGCGCCCGGCGGCGTAGATGCCGTAGTAGGGCGCGACACCGTCGGGATAGACGTGGGTGAAGCGGCAGGTCACCACACCGGCGCCACCGCACACTTCGTCGATCGCGACGCGCGCGGCCTCGGTGACGGCGTGGTGGAAGTCCTCGAAGTCGTCCCAGGTGCACGCGGTTTCGAAGGTCTCCACGATCAGGGACCGGCGAGCGAGAGCGTCACGCTGGTAAGGCATCCGCAAGAACGACGACCGCCACGCCGACGACGAATCGCCGTCCTGGCGCGCGGAATCCTTGCTGCGCTTGGTCTTCACCGTTCCGTGGAACGCGGTGGCCAGTTCCAGCGCGCGATCCAGCCACGCGTCCACCGGGTGGTCGGCCGATTCGAACGCGACCAGCAGCAGTCCTCCGCCGACGCTCGCGCCCGCGTTGATGAACGCCTCGGCGGGGTCGAGCAGGCGGCAGTTCGACGGGTAGAGCCCGGATTGCGCGATCGCCCGGGTGGCGGCGACGGCGTCGTCCTGGCGCTCGAAGGCGACCGACGCGGTGACCTGCCAGACCGGCCTGTCCTGCAGGCGCATCCACGCCTCGGTGATCACGCCGAGCGTGCCTTCGGAACCGAGGAACATCCGGTCGGGCGACGGGCCCGCACCCGAACCGGGCAGCCGTCGCGACTCGCTGATCCCGGCCGGGGTGACCACGCGCAGCGACTCGGTGAGATCGTCGATATGCGTGGCGAGCGTGGCGAAATGCCCGCCGGCGCGGGTCGCGAGCCAGCCACCGAGGGTCGAATGTGCGAACGACTGCGGGAAATGCCGCAGCGTCAACCCCATCGGACGAAGCCGGTCTTCCAGCGCCGGACCGTGGATCCCTGCCTGGATCCGGGCCGCCCGGCTCGTCCGGTCCACTTCGAGCACGTCGTCGAGGCCGCCCAGATCCATCGACACGGCGGGCCCGTCGAACCGCGGCTCGACGCCGCCGACCACGGAACTGCCGCCACCGTAAGGAATCAGCGGGATCCGCGCGGTGGAACACCAGTCGAGAAGATCGACCACGTCCTGCTCCGTGCGCGGCCGGGCGACCAGATCCGGGATGTGGTCGAGCCGTCCGAGGAGGTTGCGGACGATGTCGCGGAAAGCCTTGCCTCGAGCGTGGGAGAGCCTGTCCACGGGGATGTCGCTGCACAACGCGGCGAGCACGTCCGGCGGGGTGACCCGCGGCGGTGCGACGTCGAGGTCGTCCGGGCCGGGCGGGGCGTGGTCGGTGAAATCGTGGCCCGGCAGCACCGCCGCCGTTCGGGCGACCAGTGCGTCCGACTCTTCCTTGGACAGTTCGCCGGCGGTGGTACCCCAGCCCCACCAGGACCGGTCTTCAGCCGTAGCGGTCGACATCGATGTCTCCGTTCAGATCTGACTCACCAGTAAGTTACTCACCGGTCAGATTCCGTGTCAACGGAAGCACAGAACCCGGACCGATTCGAGCCATTCGACGCTTTACAACGTTGTATCAACGATGTAAAAAAGTCCTGACGACTTCACGTGGCCCGGCTCACACCCCTGTTCGCCGGACACGACGTCGTGTTTCACGCCTGTACGTGTCCAGTGGGAGGCGCTCCCCCGCCGAGGCGGCCGCCCCCGGAGAAGGGTGTCGAACAAAGATGTTGTCAACGTTGTCAACGAGCCGGTCCCCCAGCCGCTTCCGAAAATCCCTGACCGCCGCGGTGGCGGTCATGTCCGCTCTCGCGATGACCTCCGGCTCCGCGATCGCCGGGGAAAGCGGCTGGCAGATGGGCAAGCCGCGAATGACCACCCCCTGGACCGACCAGGTGTCGCCGTCCAACGCGCTGCCCGAGTACCCCAGGCCGCAACTGGTGCGCAAGGACTGGCAGAACCTCAACGGGCTCTGGGAGTTCGCCGGCGCCGCCCCCGGTGAAGCTCCGCCGGTGGGCGCGCGGCTCGCCGAGAAGGTCCTGGTCCCCTACCCCATCGAGTCGGCCCTTTCCGGGATCCAGCGGCACGAAGACCACATGTGGTATCGGCGCACGTTCACCGTGCCGAAGAACTGGAAGGTGGGCAAGGACAACACCCTCAAGCTCAACTTCGGCGCCGTCGACTACAAGGCGAAGGTCTACGTCAACGGCAAGGAGGTGGCTTCCCATCAGGGTGGCTACGGCGCCTTCTCCGCGGACGTCACTTCGGCGCTGAAACCCAAGGGAGAGCAAGAGATCATCGTCGGCGTCGAGGACCGCGCCGACGCCACCTGGCAGCCGGTCGGCAAGCAGCGCCTGGTCCCGGACCGAGGCATCTTCTACGAAGGCGCCTCGGGTATCTGGCAGACGGTGTGGATGGAACCGGTCGCCGCCAAGAACATCGCCAACCTCGGCATGGTCCCCGATCTCAAGTCCTCCGTGCTCAAGCTCACCGTCGACACCGGCGCGAGCAGCGGGCTGACGGTCGAGGCCGTGGTCCGCGACGGCAAGAAGGTGGTCAGCCGCACCAAGGGTGTCGCGGGTGCGCCGATCTCGCTGTCCGTCCCCAAGCCGAAGCTGTGGACGCCGGACACGCCCTTCCTCTACGACCTCGACGTCGAACTGAAGGACGGCCGCCGCACCGTCGACAAGGTGTCCTCCTACTTCGGCATGCGGGAGTTCGGCACCACGAAGGGCGCCGACGGCAAGCTCCGGTTCACCCTCAACGGCAAGATCCTCTTCCTGCAGTCCACTTTGGACCAGGGGTACTGGCCGGACGGCATCTACACCGCGCCGACCGACAAGGCGTTGCGCTTCGACCTCGAGCAGCACAAGGTCCTCGGGTTCAACACGGTGCGCAAGCACATCAAGACCGAGCCCGACCGCTGGTACCACCACGCCGACAAGCTCGGGCTGCTCGTCTGGCAGGACATGCCGTCGATGCGCACCGGTGGCCGTCCGCCCGCCGACGCTCAGCGGCAGTTCCAGGTCGAGCTGAAGGAACTGGTCGAGCAGAAGAAGAACTGGACCTCGATCGTCGGCTATGTGCCGTTCAACGAGGGCTGGGGCGAGTGGTCGCGCGAGACCACCGGGAAGATCGCCGACGACGTCAAGGCACAGGACCCGACCCGGCTCGTCAACGCGCACAGCGGGGTCAACTGCTGCGACTCGCTGGGCGACTCCGGCAAGGGCGACGTCCTCGACTGGCACGCCTACCCGGGCCCGGCGAAGCCGATGCCCGACGGCAAGCGGATCTCGATCGACGGCGAACACGGCGGTTACGGGCTCGAAGTCAAGGACCACATGTGGTTCGGCGAGGGCCACGCCTACGAGATGGTGCCCGACCAGGCGACGCTGAACAGCCGCTACGTCCAGAACCAGCGTGACGTGCTGACCTCGGCGCAGAGCTGTGGCATCAGCGGCTCGATCTACACGCAGATCACCGACGTCGAGCACGAGGTCAACGGCTTCTTCACCTACGACCGGCAAGTGAAGAAGATGGACTTCGCGCAGGTGCGCGCCGTCAACGAAGCGATCATCCGCAACGCCGACGGCAGCGGTACCGGGGCACCCGACCCCGGTCCGGGAACTCCGGGACTCACCGGGGTGCACGCCTACAAGTTCAATGAAGGCAACGGAACCAGCGCCGCGGACTCGGTGGGCACCGCGCACGCCACGCTGACCAACGCGCAGTGGGCGGGCGGCGTCGAAGGTGGCGGGCTGGCGTTCGCCGGCAACGGCCAGGCCGACACCGGGGCGAACCTCGTCAACACGGCGGGCAGCTACTCGGTGTCCGCGTGGGCCAAGCTGGACGAGGCGACCGGTGCTTTCCAGACCGTCGTCAGCCAGGACACCGGCCGGGACAGCTCGTTCTTCCTGCAGTACTCCGGGCAGGACCAGCGCTGGGCGATGAGCTTCGTCGGTCTGCGCGCCCTTTCGCCGGAGAAGCCGGAAGTCGGCCGCTGGTATCACCTGACCGGCGTCCGCGACGCCAAGGCGGGCTCGTTGTCGCTTTACGTCGACGGGCAGAAGGTCGCTTCGCAGAACGCCTGCTCGGCTCAGCAGAGCACCGGCCACACGGTGATCGGGCGGGGCCAGTACGGCGGCCAGCAGGTCGACTTCCTGCGCGGGGCGGTGGACGACGTCCGGTTCTACGACCGGGCACTGGCCGACGCCGAGGTCGCGACGCTCGCGAAGCGGGACTGAGAACACGCGGCGCCGGGGACGGGACCCCGGCGCCGCGCTACCGCGTCTCCAGCCCGAGCCACTCCCGGACGACGTCGTCGAGCACGGGCAGCGGCAACTGCCCGTGACTCAGCACGACGTCGTGGAAGTCGCGGATGTCGAAGGCCTCGCCAAGGTGCTTCTCGGCGAGCGCGCGCAACCGCTGGAACTCCAGCCTGCCCGTCATGTACGAAAGCGCCTGGCCGGGCCATTCGATGTACCGATCGGTCTCGGACTCGACCTCGACGTCGCTGAGCACGCAATGCTCGCTGAGGTAGTCCACGCACTGCTGCCGGGTCCAGCCCAGCGCGTGCAGTCCGGTGTCGACGACGAGCCTCGCCGCGCGCAGGGAGTCCTCGGTGACCATGCCGAGGCGCATCACGTCATCCGAGTACAGGCCCATTTCGTCGGCGAGGCGTTCGGTGTAGAGCGCCCAGCCCTCGTCGAAGGCCGACAACGGGACGAGTTTGCGCAGCCGGGGCACTCCGGACAGTCCGTGGGCCACGCAGGCCTGGAAATGGTGTCCTGGAACGGCTTCGTGGAAGGCCACGGATTCCGCGATGAACCGGAACCGCTCGGTCACCCGGTAGGTATTGGTGTAGTAGCGACCCGGACGGCTGCCGTCGGCCGCCGGTGTCATGTAGTACGCCTGCGCGGCGCCCGGCCCGTCCGCTTCCGGCACGGCCAGCACGACACAGTCGTCGGACGGGGTCCGGCGGAACCAGCCGGGCGCGGCCGCCGTGGCCCGCGCGACCGCTTCCGTGGCGGTCGTGAGCATCTCGTCCGCGTCGCGCCACCGCAGTGACGGATCGGTGCGCAACCGGTGACGGACCGCCGCGGGGTCGCCTTCCCCGAACGCGGCGATGCCGAGCCGCCGGTACTCCTCGTCCAGCGCACGGCCGATTTCGAGACCGGTCTCGTGCAGTTCCTCCGGGGAGATCCCGGTGGTGGTGTGCGTCTTGACCAGCCCCGCGTAACTCTCCTTTCCGCCGTCCAGCCAGCAGAGCCCCGGCCGCTCGTCGGGACGGCCGTGCCCGGCGATGTCGCGGGCGAGCATCTCGCGGTAGGTGACGAGCGCGGGCCGGACCTTCTCGGTGAACAGCCGCTCCCGCCTTGTCACCCGGTCACCGGTCAGCGGCGGGACCAGCAATGCGTTGGGCTCGTCGGCCAGGAACCGGTCGACATGGGCGATCGCGTTGCGCACCGCGCGTTCCACCGGCGTCCGGCCCGCCTCGACACCGGCACGATGCCGGTCGGCCAGCGCCGCGAAGAACCCCGGAATCGCCTCCAGCCTGGCCAGGTAGTCCTCCTCGGCCTGCTCCCCCGACGGCGCCAGCTGCGGAAGCCAGGCCAGCACCCCGGTTCCTTCGGCCGACATCGGATCAGCCAGGGTGAACTCGATCTTCCGGGAGTCGAGCCTGGCCAGGAGCGCTTCCGCGTGGTGGATGACCACGCCGAGCGTGACCCGGTCCGGATCCGTGGACCGGGCGGCGTACTCGGCCGCGCGGACGGCCCGCTCCCTCAGGCGGGCGTCGCCCGCCTCGGAGACGTCGCGCAACTCGTGGTCGTACCCGGGAATGTTGTCGAAGGTCGCCATCAACGGCATGTCGGCCGCGAGGGCGTCGAGGAGATCGTCTGCCAGCTCCGCCGCGGTGGGCTGATCGCTCATACTCGACAACTACCAGAACCGCCCGCGTTCGCGCTGGCGTTTTCTCGGTCAGCCGATCATCCGCTACTTCTTCCGGCCGGGTGGCTCATGTCCACTGTGGATTGTCTACGAGGCGTTCGGCTCGCCCAGGTCGCCGAACTCCTGGACGGAAGAAGTACTTCTGGCTCGCCCGCACCGTTCCCGTGCCACGGGCTGCGCCGCTCGCGTGAAGTCCGTGAAGGCCTCCTTGAGGGACTCTGATTCCCTCAAGGAGGCCTTCACGGACAGCGGCGCGGGTGGTTGAGGCGCAGGCCACAGTCGACATAGTAGGACTTCCTACTTTATGGTGTCCTCAGGTCTGCGGTGCAGGGAAGCCGGTGAAAATCCGGTGCGGTCCCGCCACTGTGACCGGGGAGCGGCGCTCCATGCGAGAAGGGCCACTGGCGCGAGCCGGGAAGGCCGGAGCCGTCGTAGATCCGGAAGCCAGGATACCGGCCGCAGACGTGTCGTGTTCGTCCACGAGGATGGAGCTGAACGCATGCGGATCATTCCTGCCTGCGCGAAAGACGCCGAACCGCCACTACCCCGGCGGTAATCGTTCGTACTTCCCTGCCCGGCCACCGATCGTGGTCCTCGGGCGGCTTCGTCCTGCGTACTTTCGGAAAGGGCATCCATGAGCACCGAACTCAGTCACTTCGTCGGCGGTAAGCCGGTACCGGGCACGTCCGGTCGGTTCGCCGACGTCTTCGACCCCAGCACCGGAGCAGTCCAGGCCCGCGTGCCGCTGGCCTCGGCCTCCGAGGTCGCCGCCGTGGTCGCCGACGCCGCCGAGGCCCAGCTCGAATGGGCCCGCTGGAACCCGCAGAAGCGCGCCCGCGTGCTGATGAAGTTCGTCGACCTCGTCCGCGCCGAGGAGGACTCCCTCGCCCGCCTGCTCTCCTCCGAACACGGCAAGACCGTCCCCGACGCGCGCGGCGACATCCAGCGCGGCCTGGAAGTGGTCGAGTTCGCCATCGGGATCCCGCACCTGCTCAAGGGCGAATACAGCGACAACGCGGGCACCGGGATCGACGTCTACTCGATGCGGCAGCCGCTCGGTGTGGTCGCCGGGATCACGCCGTTCAACTTCCCCGCGATGATCCCGCTGTGGAAGGCCGCCCCGGCGATCGCCTGCGGAAACTCCTTTGTGCTCAAGCCGTCCGAGCGCGACCCGTCGGTCCCGTTGCGGCTGGCCGAACTCTTCCTCGAAGCCGGTCTGCCGCCGGGCGTGTTCAACGTCGTCAACGGGGACAAGGAAGCCGTCGACGCCTTGCTGACCGATCCTCGCGTCGAGGCCGTCGGCTTCGTCGGCTCGTCGGCGATCGCGGAGTACATCTACACCACCGCCGCCGCGCACGGGAAACGCGCGCAGTGCTTCGGCGGGGCCAAGAACCACCTGATCGTCATGCCGGACGCCGACCTCGACCAGGTCGTCGACGCGCTGATCGGCGCCGGGTACGGCTCCGCCGGCGAACGGTGCATGGCGATCTCCGTCGCCGTCCCGGTCGGCGAGGCCACCGCCGACGCGCTGGCCGCCCGCCTGACCGAGCGGGTCAAGACCCTGAAGATCGGCGCTTCCCTCGACGAGACGGCCGATTTCGGGCCGCTGGTCACCGCCGAAGCCGTCCAGCGGGTGCGCGACTACATCGACATCGGTCTCGCGGAAGGCGCGGAACTGCTCGTCGACGGACGCGAGACCACTGTGGACGGTCACGAGAACGGTTTCTTCCTCGGCGGCTGCCTGTTCGACCGGGTCACCGCGGACATGCGCATCTACCGCGAAGAGATCTTCGGCCCGGTGCTGTCGATCGTGCGGGCCGCCGATTACGAAGAGGCACTGCGCCTGCCCAGCGAACACGAGTACGGCAACGGCGTCGCGATCTTCACCCGCGACGGCGACACCGCCCGCGACTTCACCTCGCGGGTGAACACCGGCATGGTCGGGGTCAACGTGCCCATCCCGGTCCCGATCGCCTACCACACCTTCGGCGGCTGGAAGCGTTCCGGTTTCGGCGATCTCAACCAGCACGGACCGGACTCGATCCGCTTCTACACCAAGACCAAGACCGTCACTTCGCGCTGGCCTTCGGGCACCAAGGAAGGCGCCAGCTTCGTCATCCCGACGATGAACTGAGGCCGCGATGAGACTGACCGACGAACAGCGGGCCTTACGGGACACCGCGGCGGAATTCGCCGCGGAACACCTCGCCCCGCACGCGATCGCATGGGACCAGGCCAAGCACTTCCCGGTCGACGTCCTCCGCAAGGCCGCCCAGCTGGGCATGGGCGGCATCTACCTGCCCGAAGACCTCGGGGGTTCCGCGCTCGGACGGCTCGACGGCGTCCTCGTGTTCGAGGCGCTCGCCACCGGGTGCCCGTCGCTGGCCGCCTACATCTCGATCCACAACATGGTCGCCACCATGATCGAGAAATTCGGCGACGACACCCAGCGGCACCGGTACCTGCCGCGAATGTCCACGATGGACGCGTTCGGCAGCTACTGCCTGACCGAACCCGACGCGGGTTCCGACGCGGCGGCCCTGTCCACCCGCGCCCGCCGGGACGGCGACCACTACGTCCTCGACGGGGTCAAGCAGTTCATCTCCGGCGCGGGTACCTCCGACGTCTACGTCGTCCTCGCCCGCACCGGCGCGCCCGGCGCCCGGGGTATCTCGGCGTTCATCGTCGAACGGGACACGCCAGGTGTCTCCTTCGGCCCCAACGAGATCAAGATGGGCTGGAACGCCCAGCCCACCCGGCAGGTCGTCTTCGAGGACGCCCGCATCCCCGTTTCCGCGCTGCTCGGCGGCGAGGGCAACGGGTTCGGGGTCGCGATGTCCGCTTTGGACGGTGGCAGGCTCAACATCTCGGCCTGCTCCCTCGGCGGCGCGGAAGCCGCGCTCGGCATGGCCGTCCGGCACCTGTCGGAGCGTTCGGCGTTCGGCGAGAAGCTGTCCGAGAAGCAGGCGTTGCAGTTCCGCCTCGCCGACATGCGCACCGATCTCGAAGCCGCCCGCACCCTGCTCTGGCGGGCGGCGGACGCGCTCGACCAGGGTGAGGACACCGCGACCCAGCTTTCGGCGATGGCCAAGCGGTTCTGCACCGACACCGGGTTCGAGGTCGCCAACCAGGCGCTGCAACTGCACGGCGGCTACGGCTACCTCGCTGAATACGGGCTGGAGAAGATCGTCCGCGACCTGCGGGTGCACCAGATCCTCGAAGGGACCAACGAAATCATGCGCGTGATCATCTCGCGCCGAATGCTGCAGGAGGCCTCGTGAACGACGTCGGATTCCTCGTCCACAGTGGAATCGGCCGGATCACGCTGAACCGGCCGCGAGCGCTCAACTCGCTGAACCACGACATGGTGCTCGCCATGCTCGACCACCTGGAAACGTGGCGCTCGGACCCCGGCGTCCGCGCCGTGCTGATCGACGGCGCCGGCGACCGCGGGCTCTGCGCGGGTGGCGACATCCGCGCCATCCACGAAGACGCCCGCGCCGGCGGAACCGCCTCACTGCGGTTCTGGGCGGACGAATACCGCCTCAACGCGCTGATCTCCCGCTATCCCAAGCCGTACCTGGCGCTGATGGACGGCCTGGTCATGGGCGGCGGGGTCGGTGTCTCCGCGCACGGCAGCCACCGGATCGTCACCGAACGCTCCCGTATCGGCATGCCCGAGGTCGGCATCGGCTTCATCCCCGACGTCGGCGGCACCTACCTGCTGTCCCGCGCTCCGGGGCAGCTCGGCACGCATATCGCCCTCACCGCGGGTTCCATCTCCGGGCCCGACGCGATCCACTGTGGACTCGCCGATCATTTCATGCCCGGCGAGCGAATCCCGGATCTGCTGGACGCGCTCGCGTCACGCACCCCGGACACCGCGCTGGACCTGATCGCCGAACCCGCTCCCCCGAGCGGCCTGGCCGCCGACGCCGAATGGATCGACCACTGCTACGCGGCGGACACGGTCGAAGAGATCCTGTCCCGGCTCCACACCGGTGGTGACGCGGCGGCCACCGCCGCCAAGGAGATCGAGGCGAAGTCCCCCACCGCACTGAAGGTGACCCTGCGCGCGCTCCGCACCGCGGCGGCGATGCCCGATCTGGAAACCGTGCTGGCACAGGAATACCGCGTCTCGCACCGCGCGTTCTCCTCGGCCGAGTTCGCCGAAGGGATCCGGGCGCAGATCATCGACAAGGACCGCTCGCCCCACTGGAATCCGGCCACCCTGTCCGAAGTGGACGACGATCTCGTCGCGTCCTATTTCGCCGGCCTCGGTGACGACGAACTGAGCGGGGTGGCCCGATGACGATCGCCTTCCTCGGGCTGGGCAACATGGGCGGCCCGATGGCCGCCAACCTGGCCGGATCCGGTGAGACCGTCCACGGCTACGACCCGGCACCCGCGGCTCATGCCGCCGGGGTGGCCCGGTTCGACAGCGCCGGCGCGGCCGTCGCCAACGCGGACGTCGTCGTCACGATGCTGCCCAGCGGCAAGCACGTTCTCGACTGCTACCAAGAGATCCTGCCGTCGGTGCGTCCCGGGACGCTGTTCGTCGACTGCTCCACCATCGACGTCGCCGATGCCCGGAAGGCCGCCGAACTGGTCCAGGATGCGGGGCACCGCGCCCTCGACGCGCCGGTGTCCGGCGGTGTGGTCGGCGCCGAAGCGGGCACGTTGACGTTCATGGTCGGCGGCGACCCGGAGGCGTTCGCCGACGCGGAAACGTACCTGGCTGTCCTGGGCGCCCGGGCGATCCACTGTGGAGCGTCGGGCGCCGGGCAGGCGGCGAAGATCTGCAACAACATGATCCTCGGCGTCTCGATGATCGCCGTCTCCGAGGCGTTCGCGCTCGGCGAGGAACTCGGCCTCACCCACCAGGCCCTGTTCGACGTCGCTTCCACCGCGTCCGGCCAATGCTGGGCACTGACCACCAACTGCCCGGTCCCCGGGCCGGTTCCGGCCAGCCCCGCCAACCGCGGCTACTCCGGCGGATTCGCCAGCGGGCTGATGCTGAAGGACCTGCGCCTGGCCGAGTCCGCCGCCCGGGACAACGACGTCGCCACCCTGCTCGGCACGAGGGCCGCGGAACTCTATGCGGCGTTCGTCGAGCGGGACGGCCCGGGCCGGGACTTCTCCGCCATCATCACCGCCGTCCGCGACGGCCTCCTCGTTAAGGAATCCAGCGTATGAGCGAGTACGAGACCATCACCGTCGAGCGGCCCGCCGACCGTGTCGCCCTCATCACCCTCAACCGCCCCAAGGCGCTCAACGCGCTCAACCTGCAGGCCATGCGCGACATCACCGGCGCGGCGGGCGAACTCGGCCAGGATCCCGGCGTCGGCGCCATCGTGCTCACCGGTTCCGCCAAGGCGTTCGCGGCGGGCGCCGACATCAAGGAGATGCAGCCGCAGTCGTTCAGCGACGTCTACGCGGCCGACTGGTTCGCCGGCTGGGACGCACTTTCCCGCGTCCGCGTCCCGTTGATCGCCGCGGTTTCCGGCTACGCGCTCGGTGGCGGTTGTGAACTCGCCATGATGTGCGACGTCCTGATCGCGGCCGAGTCCGCCAAGTTCGGCCAGCCGGAGATCACTCTCGGCGTCATCCCGGGCATGGGCGGCTCGCAGCGGCTCACCCGCGCGATCGGCAAGGCCAAGGCGATGGATCTCTGCCTGACGGGCCGCATGATCGACGCTGCCGAAGCCGAGCGTTCGGGCCTCGTCTCCCGCGTCGTCCCCGCCGAAAGCCTGCTCGAAGAGGCGCTCGCGGTCGCGACCAAGAGCGCGAGCATGTCCCGCCCCGCGGCGATGATGGTCAAGGAAGCCGTCAATCAGGCTTTCGAGTCCACTTTGGCCGAAGGTCTCCGGTTCGAGCGGCGCCTGTTCCACGGGACTTTCGCCACCCACGATCAGAAGGAAGGGATGGCCGCGTTCACCGAGAAGCGCGTGCCGAAGTTCCTTCACTCCTGACCGGTGAACACCCGGTAGAGCGGTTTGAGCAGTTCGGTGACCGAGGTTCCGTCCACTGTGGCCGACAGGCGCGGGACTTCGTCGAGCAGTCCCCTGGTGTCCCCGGCCGGTGGGCGTCGCGTGTTCGTGACGTCGCCGGCCGGGCCCCAGCCGAAGAAGTCGTCCATGACCTCGTCGAGGCCCGGTGTCTCGGCTTCCGCGGGCGGGGCCGTGACCCGGGCACCCGCCAGCCGTCCGATCTCGTCCAGCAGCGCCGTCTGGTCGCGGCCGCGCAGGGCGAAGATCGCGAACGGCTCGGCCTCGAACTCGTCCGCCATGGCGATCAGACCCGCGACCAGGTGATCGCACGGAACCCGGGTACCGGGGCACGTGCAGTCCAGCGACATCTCCCTCGGCTCCGGGAACAACGGCACGTCTTCCGCGGCGAAGAAGCGTTCGATGTCGTCCGGGACCTGGCCGTCGAGCATGGCCGCGGTCGTGGACTCTTCTTCCACGGTCGCGCCGGTGACCGCCGTCCACACCTGCTTGCCGAACGTCGGCACACCGATGCGGACTTCGTAGAACCGTTGCCGCGTCACCCGTACCTGGGCGACGACGGCGCCGGGGCCGATCGTGAGGGTGTCGACGCGACAGGGCGGAACTAGTCCTTTGTGGACGCCGAACTCCTGGAGGGTGTGCCGGAACCGTTCAGTCATCGGCCGCTTCCCTTCCCAGTTCGAGGACTTCGCGCAGCGAGTCGGCGGACAGCTCCGTGAGCCAGTCCTCCCCGTCGGTGACGACCAGCCCCGCCAACGCCTCCTTTTTCGTGATGACGGCGTCGATCCGTTCCTCGATGGTGCCGGGACAGACGAACTTCCGCACCTGGACGCTGCGGCGCTGACCGATGCGGTAGGCGCGGTCGGTGGCCTGTTCCTCGACCGCCGGGTTCCACCACCGGTCCAGGTGCAGGACGTGGGTGGCGGCGGTCAGCGTCAGGCCCGCTCCCCCGGTTTTCAGTGAGGCCAACAGGATCGACGGCCCGCTGCCGGACTGGAAGTGCTCGACGATCGAGTCGCGGCGCTGCTGGGACAGCCCGCCGTGCAGGTAGGCGATCTTCGCGTTCAGCCGGTGCGAGAGATGCGGCACGAGCAGGTGACCGAACTCGGCGAACTGCGTGAAGCACAGCGCGCGGTCGCCGGAATCCAGGATCTCCGCCAGGAGTTCTTCGAGCCGGTTGACCTTGCCTGAGCGGGCTCCGAGCGGCGAGCCGTCGTGCAGCAGATGCGCGGGGTGGTTGCAGATCTGCTTGAGCTTCGTGATGGCGGCGAGGATGTTGCCGCGCCGTTTGACCCCGGCGCTGTCGGCGATCCTGGTCATCATCTCGTCCACGGTCGCGCGGTAGAGCGTCACCTGCTCGCGGGTGAGCCGGTATTCCTGCAGGATCTCGATCTTCTCCGGCAGGTCGGGGACGACGGTGGGGTCGGTTTTGAGACGGCGCAACAGGAACGGCCGGGTGAGCCGGCGCAGTTCGGTGGCCGCCGTCAGGTCGCCCCGCCGTTCGACGGGTATCTCGAACCGCTCCCGGAACTCCTGCCTGCCACCGAGAACGCCGGGGTTGAGCAGATCGGACAGCGACCACAGATCGGCGAGCCGGTTCTCCACCGGCGTCCCGGTCAGCGCGACCCGGTGCCCGGCGGGGATCCGGCGAAGTGCCTGCGCCGGACCGGTGTTCTGGTTCTTGACCGCCTGCGCCTCGTCGAGCACGAGCCGATGCCATCGGGTGGCCGCGAGTTCGTCGGCGTCCCGGGCGGCGGTCGAGTAGGTGGTGACGACGAGGTCCGCGGCGGCGATGCGCCCGTCCAGCCGGACGCCGTGGTCCCGCGCTGCCCCGTGGTGAATGTGGACCCGCAGATCCGGGGCGAACTTGGCCGCTTCCCGGTGCCACGTACCGAGTAGCGACATCGGGCAGACGAGCAGCGTCGGGCCGCACTCCTCCCGCGCCCGCTCTATCGCTTCGAGCGCGAGCAGCTGGACTGTCTTGCCGAGCCCCATGTCGTCGGCCAGGCACGCACCGAGCCCGATCGACGCCATGAACGAAAGCCAGGCGACGCCCCGGCTCTGATAGGGCCGCAGCGTCGCCAGGAACGTCGGCGGCGGCTCGACCGGCTCGATGGTCTTGTGCACCCGGCCGGTGAGGAAGTCGTCGATCCAGCCCTCTGTGGACACCCCGGTGACCGGCAGCGGCGCTTCGGTGAACCCGTGGAGCAGGGCGAGCAGATCCGCCGCGGTGGGCAGCGGCGGCTTCTTCCGGTCCAGGTCGCGGTGCAGATAGTCGAGACCGGCGCGCAGCAGTTCGGGGTCCACGCTCACCCACCTGCCGCGCAGCCGCACCAAGGACGATTTCGCGGCCGCGAGCCCGGCGAGTTCCTCGTCGCTCAGTGCGTCTTCGCCGACCATCAGCGACCAGCGGTAGGAAGCGAGCTGATGGCGGCCGAGCCGGTGCACGGCGGCCTGATCGACGGCGGCTCCCTTGGCCGAAAGCCGGAGTGCGAGCCGGCGCCTGCCACCCCAGCTCGACGGGAGCTGCACGTCGAATCCGGCCGCGACCAGCGACTCCGCTCCGCCGTCGAGGAACTCTTCGGTTTCGGCGACGGTGAGGTCGTAGATTCCGGGCTTGGCCGCCTGGACGGCCGGGCCGAGCAGCGGCAGCACTCCCGCCGCTCGCTCCAGTTCGGCGGCGAACAGGCCTTCGGGATCGGAGAACCGCGCGCCCGACTTGCCCGACCAGACGTCCTCGGCCGGGATCAGGAGGCTGGGATCGGCCGTCGAACGCAGGAAGAACCGCAGCTGCCACTTGGTTCCGTCGCCGGTCTGGTCGTCGGGATCGTCGACCGGGCCGTACAGCGTGGCGACCTCGTCGAGCCGGATGCAGACGGTGCCCTCGGTGAGGTCGGTGTCGGCCACGGCGTCCCAGGCCGCGATCCCTTCGGCCACGATGCCCAGGCGGCCGGGCGGGAGGCCGACCCGGTCGTCGGCGACCCGCAGCGCGTGCAGCCAGGAACCGAACGGGCCTTCGTCCCCCGTGCTTTCCGTGGCGTAGCCCGCGGCCGCCAGCCTGTCGCGGACGGTGGTGTCGACGAAGGTGTGGAGGGCGTCGGTGACCAGCGTCGACGGGTTCGGTCTGGTGTGTTCGGCGCGCCCGACCGGCGGTGTGGCCGTGATCAAGCTCCGGAGCGCGACAGCGTCGCCGCCCCGGGCCACCGGCCGCCAGCGGGCCCGGGCCAGGTGATCGTTCCGGCGGATGCTCGGCAGCACGCGGCCGCGGCGCACGAGGTCGTCCGCCAGCCGGGCGATGGCACGCAGGTGGCGGACCGAAGTGCCGTACCGGACCGAGCCCGCCAGGTCGTCCAGTTCCGACGGATCGATCATGAGCGCGGGCACCGACCAGGGCTCCAGCGCCAGCTCCGACGTCGGACGTCCGCGAGACCCGGTGAGCTCGACCAGTTCGGGTGAAGCGACCGGCCCACCGCGACGTGACGGCAGTAGCAGGGTGGCCGAGGCGGGTTTCCCGGGATGCAACGCGGTCAGGTCCGCGACCGTCGCGGCGAACGGATGCGGGCGCGCCGAACTGGAGGGCCGCATCGAAGTCGTGGCCGGACGGTCACCGTGCTCGGCCCACAGCACGACTCCCCGGCCCCGGGACCACAGGCCGTGCACGACCAGCGGCGGTTCGCTCGTCATGCTCACCCCTCCCGTGCGTCGCAGTTGTGTCGCTGTTGTGTCACTCCAGCATGCCCCCGGCCGGTCAGCATCCGATCAGCGAGGGTCCTGACGGATCCAGCCGGTTCCACCGAGGCTTTCCGCGACTAGAATCCGCCCGGTGAAATCCGTCTTGAACGCGATCGATCCGCACGAGGCGCTGTCGATCGTCGGCTGCTCGAAAGGCAAGGCGCGAGGCGGAGACACGCCCGCGGGCGAGGCCGGCACGCGGTGGCCGGAACCGATGCTCCACGCCCGCGCCGACGTCCTGGCCAAGTCCAAGGTCGACGACCATGGCCTGCGGCCCGCATGGCTCCGCTACAACGGGCACTTCTACCGGAACGTGGGCAGCGCGATCGGCGAGGCCGCCGCACACGGTCGGACGCTGATCCTCAGCGGTGGCTACGGAATCCTCCGCGCCGACGAGCCGATCGCCTACTACGACCGGAAACTCAGGCTCAGCGACTGGCCGTCCGGAGTGCTCGAGCACGCCATCATCGACGAGGCACACCGGATCGGCGCGACGAAGGTCGTCGGATTCGTGTCCGCCAGCGCCGACTATGCCCCGTCGGACTACCCGCCGGGCATGGTCACGACCCGCGTTTAGTCCTCTAATTGCGTTCGATTTCGGACAGCACATGCGCGGCGCGAAGGAAGGCTTCCCGGTCTCCCGCGGGCAACTGCGCCAGTAGTCGGTTCTCCTGTGCCTGGATCCGGGTCTGAGCCGAGCGGCGCGCCTTGCGGCCCGCGTCGGTGATCTCCAGCAGCCGCACCCGGCGGTCGGCCGGGTCGGGCTCGCGGTTGATCAGCCCGTCTTCCTGGAGCACGTCGAGGGTGCCGATGATCCGCGTCTTGTCCGCCCCGATCGCCTTCGCGAGCGCGGCCTGCGTGCGAACGGGCCGGTCGTCGAGCGCGCTGAGCACCACGTAGCCCCACATCGTCAGCCCGTGCTCGGCCAGTACCGGCGACTCGGCCGCCATCAGCGTGCGCATCAGCCCGCCGAGCATCGCCGCGAGATCCGGCCTCCTCTGCTCCGCCATGCGCAGACCATACCGACCGCGCTCACGATTCCTGTTGACGAACTCGTATGCGTATGTAGATGATATGCGCATGCATACCAACGAACTCCGCTTCCTCGACGCCATCGTGACCCGAGCCAGCCTCGACCTCGTCGCGAACATCACCCCCGCCGACCTGGACAAGCCGACACCGTGCGCCGCCTGGACCCTGCACGGCCTGCTGTCCCACATGGCCACCCAGAACCACGGCTTCGCGGCCGCGGCGGACGGCGACGCCGACCTCGACCACTGGAAGCTGATCTCGCTCGGCGAAGACCCCGTCGCCACCTACCGCGCGTCTGTCACGCGGGTACTGAACGCCTTCGCGCCCCACGACCTCCAGGACCGGAAGTTCGAGCTCGCCGAGTTCTCCACCGAGGTCACCTTCACCGCGGAGCAGGCCTTGAGCTTCCATTTCGTGGACTACCTGGCGCATTCCTGGGACGTGGCCAAGGCCCTGGGCCTGCCGGTGAAGTTCGAGAAGGAGGTCCTCGACGCCGGGCTACGGTTCGCCGAGTCGATCCCGGACGGGGCGAACCGGAAGTCGCCGGGTGCCCCCTTCGGCCCAGCCGTCGACGCGACGGGACCGTCCGCTTTGGACCGGATCGTCGCCCTGCTGGGGCGTTCTCCCTCGTGGCCCGACAAAGCCTGAACTGCTTTCAAGGTGTCCTGAGTGGACGGACGACACGTGTGACTGAGCGGACGACACACCCGCGGCCGGATTCGGCCCGTGTCGTCCATCTGGACACACCTGTCGTCCCTGCGGTCACGCGAAACCGCCGTCCGCGCACCGGCCGGCAGAACCACCAACCTCAAGCAAGCACGAACACAAACTCGCCGACGCAGGCACCTCAAACACTCTTGGCCCTAACGACCCGAATCACTCACGACTGACGACGAGCGCCTCGATGCCGTCCAGGATGCGTCCGAGACCGAACTCCACGTCGGCCTCCTCCACACCTTCCTCGCCATAGGCTTCACCGGAGACGACGGTGGCGACGCGCGGATAGCCCCGCTCCTGGAGATGCGGCCGCAGGAATTCACTCACCGCCTGCACTCGCTCGGGCGCGCTCGCGTTCACGTCACGAAGCAGGGCCGCGGTGCTGCGCACCCAGCCGTCGACCAGCACCGCGCACCCCATCACGTCACTGGTGCTCAGCTCCGCGTCCGCCATCCCTTCCAGGAAGTTTTCCAGCCAGCCCAGGAGATTCGGCGTGGTCGGCGCGCCGCGGACCGGCAGGTCGATCAGCCATGGGTGCCGCCGGCCGCGTTCGAGCAGCGCGCGGGCCCAGGCGGTGACCGCGGCGCGCCAGTCGCCCGGCACCGGCTCCGGCGGCGGGCCCCAGGCCGCCTCGGCGACCAGGACGAGCAGTTCTTCCTTGGAGCTCAGATAGCGGTACAGCGCGTTGGCCGTGACGCCGAGCCGCTTGGCGATCGACGGCATGGACAGCGCCGCGTAGCCCTCCGCGTCCGCCTGCGCGATCGCGGCCTCGACGATCTGCTCGAGGCTGTAACCCGGTTTCGGCCCCCGCCGGGGCGCCGGAGTGTGCCCCCAGGCCAGCGCGGTGCCCGGCGGCAGCAACTCGATCTTGTCGTCGTCCATCGGGGCATTGTTGCATTCAAAACCGGTAAAGCCATATACTGTTCCCGCCATGCACAGTTACTTGTCGATGGGGGCATCGATCATGAGCGAAGCGAACAGGCGGAACGTGCTCCGGGGAGCGGCCGCGCTGGCGATCGGCGGAGCCGCCGCGACCTACAGCGGCGTACCGGCGGCGTTGGCGAGCGAGAGCGGTTCGATCGGGACGGCGGCGGAGCGGCACCCGTTCCTCGAAGGCGCCTTCGCGCCGGTACGAGAGGAGGTGACCGCGTTCGGCCTGCCGGTCACCGGCCGCATCCCGAAGGACCTGGACGGGCGGTATCTGCGCACCGGGCCGAACGTGCTCGGACTCGAAGATCCGCGCGCCCATCACTGGATGCTGGGCGAAGGGATGGTGCACGGCGTCCGGCTCCGCGACGGGCGTGCCGAGTGGTACCGCAACCGCTGGGTGCGCGCGTCCGGCGTCGCGGCGAAGCTGGGCGAGCCGTATCCGTGGCCGGTTCCCGCGGACGATTTCGCGCCGAACACGCACGTGATCAGCCATCACGGCCGCATCCTCGCCCTCCAAGAGTCCGGCGCGCCGCCGTACGAACTCGACGGCGAGCTGAACACCTTGGGCCCCTTCGATTTCAGCGGTTCACTGGAGGGCTCGTACACCGCGCACACCAAGTTCGACGCCCACGCCGACGAACTGCACGCGGTGACCTATTACCCGACCTGGGACCACGTGCGGCATCTGATGATCGACCGGACCGGCCGCGTCGTACGGACCACGCGAATCCCGGTCACCGACAGCCCGATGATGCACGACTTCGGGCTTACGAAGAACTACGTGGTCGTCTTCGACGTGCCGGTCACCTTCGACCCACAGCCGGGCAAGGTGGTGCCGTACAAGTGGAACATCAACCACCAGGCGAGGGTGGGGGTCATGAAACGGGAAGGCGGGCCGGTCCGCTGGTTCGGTGTGGACCCGGTGTTCTACTCGCATACGCTCAACGCGTACCAGCACGGCTCCTCGGTGGTGATCGACCTGACCACGATGCCGGCGCCCTTCGAGGTGGCGGGCAACCAGGGGTACGGCGGCCCGTCGGCCTCGGGCCCGCCGGTGCTGGAGCGCTGGACGATCGACCTGGTGCGCGGAACGGTGCGGAGGCGAGTGCTCGACGACCGGCCGCAGGAATTCCCGCGCGTCAACGAAAGCTTCGTGTCGCGGCGGCACCGGTACGGGTATTCGGCCTCGCCCGGTGAGCTCTTCGACGTCTACCTGGACAAGCCGGCCACTACCTTCGGCAACGCGCTGATCAAGCACGATCTGCTCGGCGGCCGCTCGGAAGTGCACCGGTTCGGCCGGGGTGCGGACGCGAGCGAGGCGGTCTTCGTACCATCCGCCGGCGGCAAGGCCGAGGACGACGGATACGCCCTCGCCTACGTGAACAACCCCGACCGCAATGCCTCGGACCTGGTGATCCTCTCGGCCCAGGACTTCACCGCGAAGCCCCTGGCCCGCATCCACCTGCCGAAGCCGGTACCGCTGGGCTTCCACGGCAGCTGGGTGGCCGGCTGACGGACCACCTGCCTGGCGTGTCCACAAAAGGACACGCCAGGCAGGGGTGGTCGGATCAAGCGCCGGTCAGCACCTCCTCCAGTGCCGCCGCGGTGCCCGGGTATTGCCCGATCAGCGCCAAGCCGGCGGACCCGGTGCTCCCCCAGGGCTCGTCACAGCCCAGCAGGCCCGCGACCGCGTCGCAGGTGGCCGGGTACGCGGCCAGCAGCGCCACCCCGCTGCCGCCCGCTTTCCTCGGTGCGCGAACGGGTTCCGGCTGTGCCTCCCACGGCGGTACCCACTCGTCGAGCGCCGCGAGGCGGCCCGGGAAGACTCGGCCGGCTTCGCGGATCAGCAACGGCACCAGTTCGGCACCTCGGGAGCGCAGAGTGGTGATCAGCGTCGGCAACCACGGCAGCAGCAACCTGTCCGGGAGCTGGGCGAAGGCGTTCGACACCGCCTCGACGACGAAGTCGGCCAGTCCCGGCGCGGGTTCCAGCGCGTGCACGAAGCCGCTGAGGTAACGCGGATAAGCGGGCAGTACCAAGGGGTTCGCCAGCAGACCTGCGCACCGTTCCCGCAGCTCCGCCCGGGACAGATGGCCGAGCTGGACCTGTGCGGCCCACAGCAGCGCGACCTTCGACGGCTCCTGCGGATGCGATCCGGCCATCGCCAGCTCCAGCTGGGTGCGATCGCACCCCAGCGACAAGGCCAGCGACTCCATGCTGAACAGGAAGCCCAGCATCGCGGCGACCTGCTCGGCACCGGCTTCCTCGTCGGTGAACGCGGCCGGCAGCATGGTGCAGTAGTGCGCATACCCGGTCTTGACGAAGTCCTCGATCCACCGGGGCAGCACCGGCTCGCTGGTCCGGTAGTGCGCCAGCAGCCTCCGCACCCGGCGAAGCACCTCCGGTGCGCCGTCGACGGTGCGTTCGGTGGCCAGCACCTCCAGCGCGCGGGTGCCCAGTTCACCGGCCAGGCGTGGGCTGCGCAGGTACAGCGTCGCGTCCTCGACGGTCGCGAGCACCTTCGCGGCGGTGGCCTGCGGGTGGTACGCGGCACGCCGGAGACGTTGTTCCAGCACCTGTTCGATGCTGACGCCCTCGTACCCCAGCTCGATGAGAGCGCGCTGGTGCGTGCCCAGCGCGAGGTCCCACGACTCCTGGATCGGGCGCTCGCCGAGCCGCCGCTCCCCCATGATCGGCCGCGCCGCGCCGTGCGGCATCAGGTACCGCAGCATCCACAACAGATCCGAGCAGGGCTCGAGCTCCGGCCGGGAGGCGATGTCGAGCAGCGCCCGCTGCACGCCTCGTTGCTGAAGCTTGAGATCCAAAGGTGCGAGCCTGTCGTGCACGTCGCAGGCCAGCGGGGGCAGCGCGTCGTAGCCGACCTGGCCGATCCGGTCGCCGCCCATCATGATCTCGACGATGCGCCGGACGTCACGCCTGCCGGGCACGACGTCCTTCTCGATGCAGGTGACCGCCGCGTCCTGGAAGTCGTAAGGCGTGGGCTTCGCGCGGTCGCGCAGGCCCGCCAGCAGGATCGAGGTCTCGAACACCGCAATGGCGTCGGCGGTCGACGCCAGATAGCCGTTGCGCCGGGCCGCCCGCACGATCTCGACCGACCAGCCCAGCAGTTCGGCCTCGTCCAGCCGGTCCAGCGTCGGCGGTCGCTGGAGGAAACCGGAAAGGTGGTCCGCCGACACCAGATCCGGCGCGGGATCCGCCGGTTCGGCCGGTTTCTTCCGCTTCGGTCCACCCACCTGCCCCTCCAGTTGGAAGGGCTTCACACGGGTGCGCTTGAGGTTCTTCGCCCACTCGGTCGCGGCGATCGACACCGAGCCCCCGGCCAGGCCGAACTGAGCCTCGATCGACGCGTGGCTGGACGGGATCAGCCCGTACTGCCACGTGCTCGCGCTGCGCGGGCTGATCACGAAACCGTCCGTGCCCTCGACGCCGAACTCCGCGACCCGGCTGGCCGCGTGGAAGGCGCCGCAGATGTAGAGGCAGTCGGCGGGATCGGTGTCCGTGCCGGCGAGGTGCTCGCGCATTCTGGTCCACATGTAGCGCTCGCGGTCCTCGTCCACCCGCACCCGGCGGGTATCGCCGGGCGCGAGACGGCGGAACAGGCTGCCGATCAGGAACATCACCTGGCGGTAGGTGTCGTGGTCGCTGTCGCCGAGCGGCACTTCGACGTACTGGTGCCACCACTCCGACCAGTGCCGCACCCGCCCGTGACGCAGCAGATGCTCTTCGAGTTCGGCGAACCGCGGCCGCAGGTCGCCGATCTCGACGCCGACCGCGTCACCGTGCAGCGCGGCCTCCTCCTCGGCGGGCGCCGCGTCCGGATCCGCGGCGGGCGTTTCCCGGTCGTCCCACTGGTAGACGTGATCCGCGGAGCGATCGACGAGGACGAGTTCGACACCCGGGGTGTCCAAGGCATACGCGATCGCTTGGTACTCCGCCGAAGCCTCGGTGATCGGCGCGACCACCGACAGCGGCGCCCACTCGGCCGGGAATCCCTTGACGTCGGTCGCGAACGCCTGCACCGCCACGGGAAGGCGGCAATTGCGCAGTTCGGTCAGCAGCGGCGCCATGTCCTCGCACAGTTCGAGGAAGACCACCTTGGGCTGCTTCTCTCGCAGACGCCGCGCCATCGCCACGGCCGACGCGGGGGAATGGTGGCAGACCGGGAAGATCTCCAGGGGTTCGCGCACGGCGCGGTCGACGTCGTCGACGAGCCCGAGCAGGATGCCCTCCAGCGCGCCGGGCCCGTCGGCGAACACCGCCGCGGCCTCCCGCAACTGGCCGCGCAACGCCTCGAAGGCGCCGCTCACGAGAGAGTGGCGATCGTGTCGCGCCCGCCGTCGAGGAACTCGGGCCAGTCCCCGCCCTCGTCCTTGCTGCGCGGCTCGACGACGCCGTGCAGGTACTTGTTGAGGATGGCCAGATCCTCCGGTTCGCGCCGGGCCAGCGAGCCGACGAGAGAGGACGCGAGTGCGCGCGCGGTCAGCTCACGCTCGCCGAAGAAGTTGCTGTGCAGGACGGCGTCCTCGAGCACGCCGATCTGCTCGGCGGTGGACAGGGCCGATTCCAGCTTCTCGTCGTCGCTGCCCGCCGACGCCGCCGCGGCGCGCAGGTCGCCGAAGCTGCGCAGCAGGACGTCCAGCAGCGTCGGCGGCACGTCCAGCTCGATCTGGTGACGCCGCAGGAGTTCCTCGGTGCGGAAGCGGACGATCTCCGCCTCGCTCTTCTTGTTCGTCACCACCGGGATGCGGACGAAGTTGAAGCGGCGCTTGAGCGCGGAGGACAGGTCGTTGACGCCCCTGTCACGGCTGTTGGCGGTGGCGATCACCGAGAACCCGGGCTTCGCGAAGACGATGCCGTCGCTTTCCAGTTCCGGCACCGAAATGTACTTCTCGGACAGGATCGAGATCAGCGCGTCCTGGACGTCGCTGGTGGACCGGGTCAGCTCCTCGAACCGGCCGATCGAACCGCGTTCCATCGCGGTCATGATCGGCGAGGGGATCATCGACTCCCGGGACTGTCCCTTGGCGATGACCATGGAGACGTTCCACGAGTACTTGATGTGGTCCTCGGTGGTGCCCGCGGTGCCCTGGACGACGAGGGTGGAGTTGCGGGAGATCGCCGAGGCCAGCAGTTCGGCGAGCCAGCTCTTGCCGGTGCCGGGGTCGCCGATCAGCAGCAGGCCCCGGTCCGAGGCGAGCGTGACGATGGCCCGCTCGACGATGCTCCGGTCCCCGAACCACTTCTGCGAGATCTCGCGGTCGAGGCCGTCGGCGCGCTCGGCGCCCAGGACGAACAGGCGCACCATCTTCGGGGACAGGCGCCAGGCGAACGGTTTGGGGCTGTCGTCGACCGACTCCAGCCAGTCCAGTTCTTCGGCGTACTTGAGTTCGGCGGGGGCGCGCAGGACGTCGGACATGTCGTGCCTTTCGAGAAAGTTCAGGGAGGTTCAGGAGGTGAGGAAGGTCTTGAGTTCGTGGACGAGCTTGGTGATGTGGCCGGAGATCACCGGTGTGCCGAGATCCTTGAACCGCTCCCGGAACCACGGGTTGACGCTGCCGCGGCCGGAGCTGGTGACCGAGCCGACCGGGATGAATTTCGCCCCGGAGCGGTGGATCGCGGCCATGCTCTCGAACAGCTGCTCGACGCGGGTCTCGTAGAAGTCGGAAATCCAGATCACCACGGTGTTGGCGGGCTCGGCGATCTTCGGCTGGGCCAGCGCCATGGCGACCATGCCGTCGTTCCCGCCGCCGAGGTTGGTGCGCAGCAACGTCTCGAAGGGATCGTGCACCCATGGCGTGAGGTCGAGTGCCTGGGTGTCGTAGGCGATGAGGTGAACGTCCACTTTGGGCAGTCCGGCGAAGATCGAGGCCAGGACGGCACAGTTGACCATCGAGTCGACCATCGAACCGGACTGGTCGACGACGGCGATGAGCCGTTGGGGCGTGGTCTTGCGCGCGGTCTGCTTGTAGTAGAGGCGATCGACGTAGAGCCGCTCTTCTTCCGGGCTCCAGTTGGTCAGGTTCTTCCAGATGGTGCGGTCCAGGTCCAGGTTGCGGAACACGCGTTTGGGCGGGACGGAGCGGTCCAGCTTGCCGGCCGTGGCCTTCTCGACCTGGGTGCGCAGCACGTCGGCGACCTCGTCGACGAACCGGCGGATCAGCGATTTGGCGTTGGCGAGCGCGACCCCGGACAGATTGTCCTTGTCACGCAACAGTTGTTCGATCAGTGACATACTCGGGCTGAGCTTCGCGGCCAGCGCCGGGTCGGCCAGTACCTCGCGCAGATGCATCCGCTTGACGAGGTCGGCCTCGATGGACCCGAGTTCCGGGCCGATCGGCGGGACCAGCGTACCGAGGTCGGGCGTCCCGCCACCCCCGGTGCCGCCGGCTCCGGTAGGGCTGCTCGGGCCACCGGGCCTGCCGTTGCGCAACTCCCCCGGTTTGCAGCCGAGTGCCCGCTCGAGCCAGGCCGCGTCGGCCTGCCAGCGGGACAGCTGCCCGGCGGTGACCGTTCCCGGTGCCGCGGCGAAGACGTTGAGCAGCACCTTCGACGCCAGTGCAGCGCGCCGTACTTCGGCGGCCTTGTCCCGGCCTTCGTCGCCATCCGGTTCGGGGACCATCAGGCCCTCCAGTTCGGCGGCCAGTTCGGGATGGCGCTGCACCAGCGAGTCGACCCCGACGTGCGGGTCCAGCAACGCCGGCGGCAGGCCGATGTCCTCGACCACGGCGAGGCTCGCCGCTTCGAGGGTGGCCTGCTCCTCGCCGTCGAAGAGGCGACCGAGCAGCCGCCAGTACAGGACCTGGCGGCGGTTGTCGTGGGCCTCGGTCATGTCCGCAACAACCTTCCGGCGCGCTCGCGCAGCACTGCGGCGGCATCCGTGGCGGCCTTCTCCGCCTTGACCCCGGCCTTGTCTTCGGTGCCCCCGGCCCAGGCACCGGCGTGCACGGCGGTGGTCTTCTTGCGCACGGTGGTCTCGACGGCCAGCGGCTGGAGCCGGAAGGCGCCCGCGTCCCACCGCAGCAGACCGATGCACGCGCTCGACGTCGCGACCGCCTTCGGGGTCAGCGGGCCGGCGGTGGGAAGGCGATCGGTGTCCACGGCCAGGTGGTGGCCGGAGAAGGTGAACGCCGGCGCCTCCTCATCACCCTCGATGCCGTAACCCTCCAAGAAGACGGGGACGGCGATGCGGGCCGGGTGCCGGTCCAGCGGCGCTGTCGCCGAAGTGGTGGCGGTGGTCAGGGCGACGCGGGCGGTGGTGAAGGCGTCGGCGGGCTCGCCGAGCCGGGCGTGCTCGTCCTGCCAGAGAAGGTCGCCCTCGGCGGTGACCGGCATGTCGGCGAGGTCCATCGAACGGCCTTCGCTGACCGCCGTGAGCAGGGACAGCCGCGGGCGCAGCAGCTGCCAGATACCCGCGCCGATGATCGTGTCGGGTTTGGGCGCGGACACGCTCGCCCGCACGAGGCGCGGCGCGGTGCCGTCCTCGGGTTCGAACACCGCGTGCACCTGGGCCTGCGCGGCGGTGGAGTGCTCCAGAAGGTCGACACCGAGCGGCAGGAGCCGACCGGTGACCGTGCCGATCGCGGGCGTCGAGGCCACGCCGGGCAGGGTCAGCAGCATCCCGCGCGACCACAGGTCGGCCCAGCGACGGATCGGCACGCGTTCCAGCGCCGCCCCCGGGCACGACGCGGCGAGTTCGGCCGCGAAACCGTCGAGGAGGACAGCCAAGCGACGCAGGCTGGGTTCCGCTAGCAGCGCGGAAATCATCGGTGCGGCACCGGAAACGAGATCGTGGTCGATGCCCTGCCACCCGGCACGAGCCAGATCGGACAGCCAGGATCGGGCGGCGGCCAGCAGATTCGGCGACTCGGTCTCGGTGGTTCCCGAAACGGCTTCCTCGCCGAAGGGACGGCCGGTCGCTTCGGTGACCCTGGCCAGCAGGGCGTCGTGGACCGAGCCGAACACCGCGATCCGTGCCACCGCAAGGGAAACGAAGTGTTCCTCCCCTGCGGCTCCGGCGGCGGTCTTCTCGGCGGCCTCGGCGACCCGGACCGCCAGTGGCGAGCCCGCGACGGCGTCGGCAAGCTCGGTCAGACCGGTGATCTGCGCGGGTTGAGGACGAAGCAGCCCGGAGACGAGCACCCTGTCGAAGGCGTCGACGGCCGTCAACGCCTCGTCGAGACCGGCGAGGGGATCGCTGAGCAGGTCGGTGCGCATCACACCACCGCCCTGGTCGGCGGGAACCACTGCAGTTCCGGCACCGGCGCCGTCGACGGGGCGAATTCGAGATAGGCGAGATGCCGCAGGAACTGGCTGAAGACGGACGCGGCGGCGGCGTTGTCCCCTTGAGACGGCCGGGTGCCGCTCATCGTTCCGGCGATGACCTGGGCGGTCAGTTCATCGGCCGCGACCTCGACCCGCAGATACCGCGCGACGCGCTCGGCGCCGTATTGCAGCACCGCTTCGGTGATCAGGGCGAGGATGTGGTTGCAGAACATGCCCCGTGCCCCGCCGCAGGGCCGGTTGTTGTTGGTACTGCAGGCGAATTCGTACGTGCTCGCGGCGACCGACGAGACGTACACCCGCCCGATGTCCGAGCCGCTGGACACCACGCCCTGCACCCGGCCGTCGGCCAGTTCGACGAACGGGACCTTGGCGAGCTTGCGCGGGCGGGCGGGTGGCAGCACCCGGGCCGTGCTCGCTCTTTCCCAATCTGACAACGCATCTTCTCCTTGCGGCCGTGACTCGGCGGGGACGAGGAAGAATCTAGCGAAGCCCACCGACAGTTCCGATCACCTCCGCGAAATCGGCGCCTACCCGCTGGTCAGGCTTCGCCGAGCTGCTCGGCGAGGTCGGCGAGACCTTCGGCATGGAGGTCGAAGTGATCCGAGGCCGACGGCGGGTCCCCGACCGGCCTGGCGACGTAGGCCGTGCGCAGGCCGGCTTTCTGCGCCCCTCGCAGATCCCACGCATGCGCGGCGACCATCAGCAGGCGTTCCGGCGCTACGCCGGATACCCGGATCGCGAGCTCGTAGACGGCCGGATCCGGTTTGTACGTCCGCGCGTCCTCCGCGGAAAGCGCCTGATGCCAGCGCAGGCCGGCGTGGGCGTTGATGCCCAGAAGCGCCGTGCGGCCGGCGTTGGAGAGCCCGATCAGGGGGAAGCGCTCGGCGAGGCGGGCAAGACCGTCCACAGTGTCCGGCCAGGGCGGCAGCCGCCGGGCAGCCATCGCGAGCTTTTCGAGATCACCTTGGCAGGCGTCGGCGACGAGTTGGGCGGCTTCACGGTCGATCACCTCGCTGGTGACATACGGCCTGCTTCCGTCGACGATCCTTCGCTGCTCGGTTTCGACGTGGTGCTGCCACAGCCGCAGAAGCTCGTCGGCATCCGCGTGCGGCGCGGCGTCCTGGATTCCGGCACGGATTCCGGCGGGTTCGTCGACGAGCGTGCCGAGCACGTCGAACACCAAGGCGTGGGTCATGGACCAGACCTCCCGGTAAGGGTTAAAGTAGCCGTTAATCGCGAACGTACGAGAGGTCGGTAAGGGATGCAAGTGGCTTTGGACGATTACGTCCGGACGGCGGGCATCGCGACGGAGCTGGTCAACACGACTGCCGAGGTCTGGCACGGCGTAGACCACCTGCCGGACCTCGACGCTCTCGTGGCTTTCGCGGAGCCGCACGGACTGGCCGAACTCGCCGGGCGCGCGCGAGCCACCGACCTCCGGGCCGTTCACCGGCTGCGCGCCACGGTGCGGGAACTGATCGATCACCCCGATCGCGAGCGCCTCATCGCCGGTGCCTCCGCGCTCACCACGACCGTCGGCCAGGTCACCCTCGACGCCCGGACTCGATGGGCCGTGTCGCTTCGGCCGAGGGCGACCCTCTCCGACGCGCTCTCGTTGATCTGCGGCGTGGGCGTCCTCGGCGTCGTCCAGACTCTCGGCGAGGACCGGTTCCGCGCTTGTAGCGCACCTACCTGCAGCGGTGCGTTCATCGACACCACGCGACCCGGCCGGCGGCGGTACTGCATGCCGGGCTTGTGCGGGAACCGCGTCAATGTCGCCAACCATCGGGCCCGCCAGGCTCGTGAGTGATTTGGGTCGTTAGAACGACCCGAATCACTCACGACCACCTTTGTCACACAGAATCTCACCCGCCGACCCTGCCGCAGATGACAAGAAAAACGGTCCCGGAAATTCTGGATCGATACGAACGGAAAACCGCGTTGTTAAGCCATTTCTCTCGCCTTAACATTCCGGAAACCCTATTTCCGTTCCGCGATTCCCCGGAGGTTCCCGTGGCCACTGTTCTGCGCGCGAGACGTCGAGCCCTGTTTTCCGGCGTATTGGTGGCCGCGACCGCCATGGTGGCTTTGCCCGCGGCCACCGCCGAAGCCGCCGCCCCCGCCCGGGCGACCGGCCCGGTGACCAAAGCGCTCACCTTCACCTGCGAGTTCCCGCTGATCGGAGCCCATCAGGTCACCGCGAACGTCTCGGCGGTCTTCCCCGGCTCGGTGGCCGCCGGCTCGCCGATCGACGTCACCGATTTCTCCGTGGGGGTCTCACTCGAAGGAGACGTCCTCACCGCCCTGAATCTGATCGGCGCGGCGACCATCGAGGGAACCGCGGCGGCGAACGTCGACGTGGATTACAACGGCACCGAACTCGGCGTCACCCTCAATGGCCTCGCTTTCCCGTCGACCCCGGTACCGGAAACCGGTCCTTTGGCGATAGCCATCACCGGCCCGATTCCCGGCCTCACCGTGAAGAACTCCGGCACCGTCGCGTTCGCCGTCGGCGGCGCGTTCACCGGCCAGGTGACGCCGCGAAGGGCAGACGGGTCGCCGACCGATCTCGGCACCTTCCCGCTGCCCTGCGGCCTGGACGCCGGTCAGGATCCGGCGCTCGCCGTCGTCACGGTGAGCTGAACGCTCAGCGGCCGAGGACCGCGCGCAACGCGGGCTGGAGACGGTCGCCGTGCGCGCGGACCAGGTCGTCGCACAGTTCCCAGATCGTCTCGACCGGTAGCGCGGCCGCGGTGGCGGGGTCGGTCATCGCGGCGTGCCGGATGTGGCGCGGGTCGTCCTCGATCGCCGCGCGCACGACGAGGTCGTTGACACTCAGATAAGTCCGGTTGAGCGCCGCCAGTTGCGGCGGCAGTGCGCCGACCCGGGTCGGCCGGACGCCGGTGGCGTCGACCAGGCACGGTACCTCGACCACGCCACCGGCCGGCAGGTTCTCGATCAGGCCTCGGTTGACGACGTTGCCGTAGACCGTGCGCGGCGTGCCGGTGACCAGGCTGTGGATGATCTGCGGCGCGTACTCGTTCGTGCCTTCGACGGGCAACGGCTCGTCGGCTTCGGTCGCCTGCCGGGTCCGCTCGTACTCGGCCTCGTTCTCCGCCACGATGTCGAGGTACGCCCCGACGGGCAGCCGAAGCCGTTCGATTTCGGTGTCGTGCTTCAGATACCAAGGCACGTACTCGGCGGAGTGCTCGCTGGTCTCCGTGGGGTAGTAGCCGAGCCGCCGGAACATGTCGAACCGGACCCTCCGCCGAAGCTCGGCATCGTTTTCGGCCAGCTCCGCGAGCCTCGGGTAGAGGTCCGTGCCGCGGTGCTCGAACCGCAGCACCCAGGCCTGGTGGTTGACTCCGGCCGCAACGTACGTGACCTCGTCGAACGGCACACCGACGAGCTCCGAGAGCCCGTGCACGGTCCAGTAGACCGAGTGGCACAGCCCGACGACCCGCGTCAGGCCGGTCGCCTCGGCCAGGTACTGGACGTTCATCGCCATCGGGTTCGTGTAGTTCAGCAGCCACGCCTCCGGGCAGACGTCGGCGATGTCCCGGCCCAGTTCCGCGAGGAACGGGAAAGTCCGCAGGGCGCGGAAGATCCCGCCGATGCCGAGCGTGTCACCGATGGTCTGGCGCACGCCATGACGCGCCGGGACGGCGAAGTCGGTGCGGGTCGCCTCGCCCATCCCGATCTGGACCATGTTGACGACGAAGTCCGCACCGGCCAAGGCTTCCCGCCGGTCGGCGTGCGCGGTGAGCACCGGCTTCATCCCGCGCGCGGCGGCGATCTGCCGGGCCGCGGCCAAGGCGGTCGCCAGCCGTTCCGGGTCGATGTCGTGCAGCGCGACGTGCACGCCGTCCAGCTCCGGATAGGCGAACAGATCGGCGAGCAGGCCTTGGGTGAACACGACGCTCCCGGCGCCGACGAAGGTGATCTTGGGGGTGGTCATGCGAGTTCCGATCCGGTGCGTTCGAGGTGGACGAGGACGTCGTCCCACGTGGCCTGGCCGTCCGTGCCGCCACGGGCGCGGACGGAGAAACCGCCGCAGACGATCCCGCAGCGCAGCGCCGTTTCCAGCGGCAGCCCGGCCAGGACGCCGGCGAGGAACCCTGCGTTGAAGCTGTCCCCGGCGCCGACGGTGTCGACAGCCTCGGACCGGAGACCTGCAGCTGTGACGACTTGGCCGTCGCGGTGCGCGAACGCGCCGTCGGCACCGTCTTTGACCACGACGGCCGGGCCGCCCGCGGCCAGCTGCCGGGCGCCTTCCCGTGCGTCGTCCGCGCCTGTCAGCCGGCTCGCCTCCGCGGCGTTGGGCAGCAGGAAGTCCGTCTCCCCCAGCAGGTTTCCAACTTCCCAGGCCCCGGCCGGGTCGTCGTTGGTGTCGACCGATGTCGTCGCGCCATGCCCGCGGGCGGTGCGCAGCAGTGCGGGCAACGCCGGCGCGAGCTTCGGGAGCAGGAAGTACGACGAGGAATGGACGTGCCGGCTCACGGCGAGCAGTTCCGGTGGGACGTCGTCGGCGGTGATCGCGGCGAGCGTGCCCGGCGAGGTGATGATGGCGCGGTCGCCGTCACGGGTCAGCACGGTGGTCAGCGGCGTCGGCAGGGCCGGGTCGATCCGCAGCGCGCCGGTGTCGACGCCGCGTTCCTCGAGGGCCTCACGGACGAACCGGCCGGCGGCGTCGTCGCCGACGCGCCCGGCCATGGCGACCTTCAATCCCAGCCGGGCGGCGCCGGCGGCGGTGATCGCGCCGGAGCCGCCGAGGGTGAGCACGCCGGAGTCGGCGAGCTGTTCCCGCTGGCCGAATTCCAGGTCTGTCCTCAGCGGACCCATGATGACGTCGGGGTTGGCGTCACCGACCACGAGCAGGTCGAAACGGTGCATGAAACGAGCTTCCTAACCTTTGAGGCCGCTGGAGGTAATGGACTGGATGAACGTCTTCTGCGCGCCGAGGAAGGCCAGCAGTACCGGCAGCACGGTGATCACGTTGCCCGCCATCACCGCGGCCCAGTTGGTGTGATGCTGCCCCTGGAACGTCGTGAGGCCCAGTTGCAGCGTGTAGTTCGTGTCGTGGTTGAGCGCGATCAGCGGCCAGGTCAGGTCGTTCCAGGTGCTGAGGAACGTCAGCACGGCCACGGTGCTCAGCGCGGGCAGCGACAGCGGCAGCACGATCGTGAACAGCACGCGAAGCCGCGAACAGCCGTCGATCCACGCGGCCTCTTCGAGTTCCCGTGGCAGGGAAAGAAAGAACTGGCGCAGCAGGAACACCGCGAACGGCGTCACCAGCGACGGCACGATCAGCGCGCCCAGGCTGTCGATCAGGCCGAGCCGCTTCATCACCAGGAACGTCGGGATCATGGTCAGCTGGAACGGGATCGCCATCGTCGCCACCATCAGCGCGAGCAGCACTCGCGAGCCGGTGAACCGCATCCGCGCGAACGCGTACCCGCCGAGCGCGCCGAAGATCAGGTTCGACACCACGGTCACCGCCGACACGATGAGCGAGTTCGTGAACCAGCGCGAGAAAAGCGCGTTCTCGAGCACATAGCGATAACCCGCGAAGTCCACTTCGGACGGCCACAGCGAGGGCGGGAACCGGTTGATCTCCGCGTTGCTCATCACCGAACTGAGCAGCAGCCACACCAGCGGCGCCGCGAACACCAGCGCCAGCGGCACCAGCAGCAGATGCCAGGGACTGAACCGGGCGGTCACCGGAGCACCTTCCGGGAACGGCGGAGCACCCGGACGACGACCACGACCACGAGCAGGGCCAGCGCGAGCACGTAGGCGGACGCCGCGCCGTAGCCCGCCGTGAAGTTCTTGAACGCCTGCTCCCAGACGAAGAAGACGATCACCGTGGTGGAGCCGAGCGGGCCGCCCTTGGTCGTCACGTACACCAGATCGAACACCTGCAGCGACGTGATCAGCTGCCACAGCACGAGAAACGCCGTCACCGGGGTGACCGCGGGCAGCGTCACGTGCCGCAGTACCCGCCACGTGCCCGCACCGTCCAGGCGTGCGGCCTCGACCAGCGACGGCGAGACGTCCTGTAGCGCGGCCAGGTAGACCACGACGCAGAATCCGGTGCCGCTCCACAGCGTGATCCCGACCAGCACCAGCATCGCCTGCGCCGGGTCGGTCAGAAACCCTTGCGGGGACACGCCGAGGTGGTGCAGCAGCGAGTTGGCCGCGCCGAACTGCGGATCGAGGATAAAGGAGAACAACACGCCTTGGGCCGTCGCCGAAAGCACGAACGGGACGAAGACGAGCGTCCGGTACAGCCCGATCAATCGGATGCGCCGGTTCAGCGCCTGCGCCAACAGGAATCCGAAAAGGACACTCAGCGGGACGTAGAGAACCGTGTACAGCAAGGTGTTCCCGACAGCCTGGGCGAAACGCGGGTCTTGGGCGAGTGCCGTGTAGTTGTCGAACCCGACGAACCGGCTCGGGGTCACGAGGTCGTCGGCTTGGAAGGACAACAGCAGCGACCAGGCCACGGGCACCACGCCGAGGCCGAGGATGATGAGCACGGCAGGGGAAACGTAGGCCCACGCCACCGCGGTCTCGCGACGGCGACGGCTTTTCGCGTGTCGTCTCGCGGGTGTGACGGTGATCGGGCTCGGCAGTCCGGGCATGGCGGCTCCCTATCGGGGAATGATCAGGGCGGCGTCGGCGGCCTTGGCACACTCGCGCAGCGCGTCGGCGGGCGTCGCCTCGCCGAGCAGCACGGCGACGATCGCGGTACCGAGCGCCGCCGACACCTGCGGGTAGGCCGGATGCACCGGCCGGACCCGGGCGTGTTCCAGTGCGTCGACGAACACCGGCAGTCCCGGCGTTTCGGCGGTTTTTTCTTGCCACGCGGGCAGTTCCTGCGTCCGACGGCTCAGCGGGAGACTGCCGGCGCCGACGTCCCAGCGGACGTCCTGGGCCGGATCCGCCAGCCAGGACAGGAACGTGCGCGCGGCCCGGACGCGGTCTTGACCGTTGTCGAACAGCGTCCAGGTGTCCGGCCCGGAGATGGTCATGGGGCGGCGGGTGAAACTCGGCAACGGCACGATCGTGTAGTCGATCCCGGCGTCGGCGATGTCGGGCAGCTGCCAAGGCCCGGTGACGACCATGCCGAGGTTGCCGCCCCCGAACGCCTGGTACATCTGCTCGCCGCCGGGTTTCGGGTCGACGTAGACGCATTTCGCCGCGGCGAGGTCGCGGACGACGTCGAGCGCTCGCACGCCTTGTTCGGCGAACCCGATCCCGCGGCCGCCTTCACCGATGACGTCACCGCCGAGGTCCCACACCATCGGCCAGAGCCGCCACACCGTGTCCTCGTCGCCGGTGCCAGGCCAGCCGGTACCGAAGGTGCCGCTGCTCGCGTCGGTGAGGTTCCTCGCCGTGTCCACGAATTCGGCCCAGGTCCAGCCGGCGGTGGGCAGCGGTGTCCCGGTCTTCTCGAACAGCGCCTTGTTGCACACCACGGCGAGCGAGTCGAGCAACGCCGGGACGGCGCGCACGCGGCCGTTCACGGTGACCGCCTCGCGAGCCGGGACCCAGAAGCCGGGGCCTGCGTCGACGAGGTCGGTGACGTCGACGACCTGAGGACTGCGCGCCACACTGGCGAGATCCGAACCGAAAACATAGGCGATGTCGGGATAGGACCCCGACGCGAGCGCCGCGGTGATCTTCTGCGACATCGCGTCGGCGATCACGCCGCCACCGAGATCGATCCGGATCCCCGGGTGGATCCGGTGGAAGTCCGCGACGAGCGCCTCGAGGACCTTCTTGCCGGTGTCGGTCTGGCCGTGCCAGACCTCGACGGTGACCGGGCCACCGGTACTCCCGGTCGAAGCCGGGGCGCAGCCCGCCACGGCCGCACCGAGCGTCAGTCCGCCGGCCCCGCGCAGGAAACCCCGCCGGTTCAAGGGTACGGACCAGCCACGGACGTCCATCACGTCGTCCTGATCCGCGGGTCAGCAGGTTTTGCGGACGTAGCCGGACGTGCCCGCGGGGACGACGTCGCGGTCACGGCGGACGACGCTGAGCGAAGCCCCCCAACGGTCGCAAGCGTGGGAGAGACCGGCGTCGGTGTATTCGATGACGATCACGTGGTCGCCGAACGCGGGCGTGTACTCGCCGCAGTTGTCCTGCTCGCCGCACTCCTCGGCGACGGCGAAGTCGAGCCCGTTGGCCTGACGCTGCCCGGCCAGTTCCGAGGTGTTCTTCTGCCCGATGGCGAGGCCCTTTTCGTGGGCGTGGGCGGAAAGCAACCGGATGTAGGCCTGGGCGTCGCTGTCGGACAGGAGACCCTGGGAGCGCGTGAAGCTGTCGTAGTTGTCCGGCTCGATCGCCTGGAAACCCTTGGCCGCGCAGCCGTCGACCCAGACGTTCACCTTCGCCGCCACGCGCTGACGCTTGTCCGCGGTGCGCAGGTCGAGCAGGGCTTCGCCCCAGTCCTCGTCCATGACGACGTTCCCGTCGGCGTCGCGCAGCAGGAGGTCGCCCCACTCCCCCTCGGCGTCGGGCTGGGCCTGGAAAGCGTTGACGTAGCAGATGTTGTAGAGACCCGCGGCCGGCTGGGCGGTGTGGTCGCGGCTGACGACCCGCACCCCGGACGGCGGTGCGTAGGCGCCGCCGATCTGATAGTCGAAACCGGCTTTGACCGGCGGCGGGGTGAAGGCGGCCGCGGGCGCCGCCGAAGCCGAACACGCGGTTCCGGCGAGGACGGCGGCACCCAGGACGGCACCTGCGAGGAACTGAACGCGAGAAGTGGGCATCATCGAACTCCGGATGATGGTGGGCACGACCCCGCCTCGGACCACGAGCAGGTCCTGGCGACTCAGTCCGGGCTCGCGGCGAAGGCCGACATACCGGCTGGGCGTACCTCTGGCGTCGGGCGTCCGTTCCGACGTGTCCAGCAGTAAAGCGAGCATCACCGGGCATGTCAAGTGCTCGATAACGCACTTTACCGGTGTCTTATGGACAAGATCGAGCAGTCAGTGGCCCTGCCGGCCTTCGTGTTCCCGGCGGACCCGGGCTTCCCTGCGGCGCAGGTCGGCCCGCTCCAGCCAGCCGTCGACCGCGTCGTAGCCGGCGATACTGATCCCGATCAGGCCGACGATGCCGGTGATCACCGAGGCCGGGATCAGGTCCTGCATCGAACACAGCACGGCCACGCCGCACAGGATGACGCCGATCCCGAGATTCCACTTGCCGAAGCCGCTCAAGCCGTCACCTGTTTCCTGGCAGCGCATGCCGCCCGCTTGTCCGCATTACCGAAGTCACCTGTCAGCCGGGGGTGATGCCGTAGTGCTCGCGGAGAACACCGATCGACGGCGTCCCGTTGAACCCTGCCTGACTTTCGACCACCGAAATCCTGCCGTCTTCGCTGACGAACCGCGAATACACCACAGCCGCGTCCCCCAGCTCCGCCGATGCGGCGAACGCCCGGAGCACACCCTCCATCACCGCCACCACCTCCCGCTCGGTGCCGCCCGCGATCGTGACCGCGCCCTCCCGGCTCGGGTTCCCGAACGACTCTTGGCAGGTGAACTCGGCTGCCGCCACGCCGTCCACGGATTTCGCGGCGGCGGTCAGCGCCTCACACTGGCGTCCGGAACCGCTGCCGCAGGCCGCGACGGTGGCCAAGACCGAGGCCGCAAGGGCGACCGAGACCAAACGCCGCATGCCGCCCCTCAACCAGGGGTGATGCCGTAGTGCTCGCGGACCTCGCGAACCTGGGGCGTGCCGTTGAATCCCACGTCACCCGCGCTGACGATGATCGACGGGTCCTGTGTCTTGTACTTCTGCGGCGTCGACCAACGGTCCTCGAGATCCGGCGACGCGGCGAAGGCCTTCAGGACGGCGTCCATCACCGCGACGGCCTCCTTCTTGTCTGCCGCCTCGATCACCACGTCAGCGCGCTGCCAGCCGCCCCCGAACTGCTCGCTGCAGTCCCACTTCGCGGAGATCACGCCGTCGACCGACATCGCCACCTCGGCGAACGTCTTCTCGCACTTGGCGGCAACGCCCATCGAACACGCCGAAACGGGCAGCACCGACCCCGCCACCACCACGGCGAGCAACCACCATGGTCGCTTCACTGAAGTACGTCCTCTCCGCAGCACTCGCGTAGCCGGCCGGTGGCGCCGACGTCCACGCTGACCCTGACCTGCGACCCGCCCGGCGCCCCACCGCCGCCGGCGAGCGCGCCCCCGATCACGACGGTGAGGAGCAGCGGCATCAGTATCGTCCTGACCAGCATCGCCCAGGGCGCCTTGGCGCCGATCCGGCCACCGTCCGCGACGCGCACGAGCCGGGTGCCGGTGAGAACCGCGCCCAGCGCGCGGCCATTCCGGTAGCACGCGCCGCCGTACAGCAAGGGCACCAAGAACAGGATCGCCACCATCGACAGGGCCAGCACTCCGTTGTCGAGGTTCGCCGTGCGGTCCACTACGGCCAGGACGACGATGCCGACTCCCGCACCGAGCACGAGCACGACGAAATCGACCAGCCAGGCCAGGAACTGCACCCAGGCCTTGGCCTCCACATAGGGGGCACCGTCGCGAAAGGACGCCACCCGCTTGGCCACTCGCGGTCCCAGCAGCCGCTCCACCTGGAGTTTGACGGTCTCCTGCCGAGGGCGCGGCCGACTCGGCCCCGAGACGGTCATGGTCCTCTCCCCCGTCGAACGCCTCTCCACCGAAGGCACGTCACGAACGTATCCGACACAACCCTCGGCCGCTGTGGTCTGTTCGACCCCTTTGACCCGAGCGGGGAGGATCGACGTCCCCGACCCTCCCCGCTCGAGATTTTCCGGCGCTACGACTCCTCGAGGAGGTCCTCGATGAGGATGGGGATGTGCCGGACCCGGATGCCGGTGGCGTTGTGGACCGCGTTCGCGACGGCCGCCGCCATCCCGACGGTGCCGATCTCGCCCAGGCCTTTGGCGCCGACGGGGTTGTGCAGGGTGTCCGGGTACTCGACGAAATGGACGTCGACCTCGGGGATGTCCGCGTTCACCGGGATCAGGTAGCTCGCGAAGTCACCGTTGGCGAAGCGTCCGTTGTCCTCGATTTCCAGTCCCTCGTGCAGGGCGGCCGACACACCCCAGATCATGCCGCCGATGATCTGGCTTCGAGCCGCCGGCGGGTTGATGATCCGGCCGGCGTCGAATACGCCGAGCATGCGCGACACCCGGATCTCGCGCGTCCACTGGTGCACGCGGACTTCGCAGAACTGGGCGCCGAACGAGCTGAACGAGTGCTTGGTCAGCTCCTCGCCGGGTGCCGACGAACCGGTCACGGAGATTGACGGGCGCTTCAGTTCCCGCAGCAGCTCGCCGAAGGTCATCGCCCGGTCTCCGGCCAGCACCTGGCCGTTCGCATAGGAGACGTCCATGCCGTCGAACGGCGCGCCCGGGGACGACGCCAGGGCGACCAGGTCGTCGATTGCCTTGGCGGCGGCGATCATGATGGCCGACCCCGCGCTCGCGGTGGCGGTCGAGCCGCCGGACAGGCCACCGGAAGGCAGTGCCGAGTCGCCCAGCCGGGGCACGATCCGGTCCGGGGAGATGTCCAGTGATTCCGCGCCCACCAGCGAAAGCACGGTCAGCAGGCCGGTTCCCGGGTCTGCCCCGCTGGTCGCGACGACGGCCGTGTCGTCGGGCAGCAGGGTGATCTCGATCGTGGCCGGGAACCGCAGGGCGGGGAACATGGCGGTGGCCGTGCCGATGCCCACGAGCCAGTCGCCGTCGGTCCGCCCCTGCGGCGAGCGGTCCGCCCAGCCGAACCGGGCCGCGCCGATGCGGAAGCATTCGTCGAGATGCTTGCTGGACCACTGCAGGTCCTTGCCGGGCGGCGCGGTCGAGTTGTTCCGCTGACGCAGCTCGATCGGGTCCATGCCCAGCGCGACCGCGAGCTCGTCGATCGCGCTCTCCAGCGCGAAGGACCCGGGCGCCTCGCCCGGCGCCCGCATGAAGGTGGTCGGCGGGATGTGCAGCGGCACCATCTTCTGGCTGATGCCCAGGTTCCGGGTGGCGTACCACTCGCGCGAGGTGCCGTGGGACGTCGGCTCGACGAACGAGCGGTCCATCGCGGTGCTGCACCACGAATCGTGGCGCAGTGCGTTGAGCGTGCCGTCACGGTCCGCGCCGAGGGCGATCTTCTGCACGGTCGCGGCGCGGCCCGCGGTCGCGGTGAAGACCTGTTCCCGGCTGAGCACGGCCTTGACCGGCCGGTCGAGGACCCGGGCCGCCGCCGCGGCCAGGAACGCCGGCGCGGACGTACGGCCCTTGCCTCCGAACGCCCCGCCCACGAACGGGTTCACCGCGTGCACCTCGGACGGTTTCGTGTCCAGCGCGCCGGCCAGTTCCATCGCCTGGAGGTCGGATCCCTGGTTGCCGCTGTGGATCGTCAGGCCGTCAGGACCCCACACCGCGACCGCGGAATGCGGTTCGAGCGCGGCGTGATGCTGGGTCGCGGTGGTGTACGTGGCCTCGACGACCACTGAGCTCGCGGCCAGCGCGTCCTCGATGGACTCGACCCCGGGGGCAAGGACGTCGAGGGTCGGCGGCGAACCGTCCCTGGCCGCCGGAGCGTCTTCGGCCGTGGCGAGGCCGTCCTGCAACGACGTCAACGCGGGTCGCTGCGAGTAGGAGACCTCGACGAGCATCGCCGCGTCGCGAGCCTGCTCGTAGGTCTCCGCCACCACGAAGCCGATCGGCTGGCCGTAGAAGGCGACTTCCTTGTCCTGCAACGGAACCCAGGTCACGCCGAAGAACGGTGTGACCGGGGCGCTCAGCTGCAGCGGGTCGAACGGCGTGTACACGGCGATCACGCCCGGAGCGTCTTTCGCCTCCGTGACGTCCATCGCCTGGATCTCGCCGTGGGCGATCGTACTGCTCACGACGAAACCGTGGACCAATCCAGGGAAGGTGTGATCCGCCCCGTACTCGGCCTGACCGGTGACCTTCAGCGGCCCGTCCACCCGGCTGATCATCAGCGGCTCCCCTCGGTCAGTTCGAGCAGTGCGCGGACGATGGTCCGCGGCAGCAACGACGTCTTGAATCCGTTCTCGGACAACGGCCGGGCGCCCTCGACGGCCAGTGACGCCGCGTCTTCGAACGCGGACACGGTCACCGGTGAGCCACGCAAGGCCTCCTCGACCGCGGGCAGCCGCCACGGCACCGTCCCCACCCCGCCGGCCGCGACCCGGGCATCGACGATGCGCGAATCCTGGACGTGCAGCGCGACCGCGGCGGAACACAGCGCGAACTCGTAGGACTGCCTGTCCCGCACCTTGACGTAGGTGGAGTTCGACGCCCAGTCCAGCCGAGGGACCACGACCTCGGCGATCAATTCACCGGGGCGCAGGTCGTTCTCCACCTCGGGGGTGTCCCCGGGCGGCCGGTAGAAGGAGCCCAGCTCGACGGTACGGCTCCCGGTGGCGCTGACCAGCCGAAGCTTCGCGTCGAGAGCTACCAGTGCGACGGCCACGTCGCTGGCGTGGGTCGCCGCGCACGAGTCGCTCGAGCCCAGCACGGCGTGCATCCGGTTGGCGCCCGAGATCGCCGGGCAGCCGCTGCCGGGCTCCCGCCGGTTGCACGGCATGGCGACGTCACGGAAGTACGAGCAGCGTGTGCGCTGCATCAGGTTCCCGCCGATGCTGGCCATGTTCCGGATCTGCTGGGAGGCACTGAGCAGCAGCGCCCGGGAGATCGCCGGGTACACGCCGGGATGCCCGGCGATGTCGCCCATCCGCTCCAGCGCGCCGATCCGCAGCCCGTCGGCGGTGTCGATACCGCGCAACGGCACTTCGTTGATGTCCAGCACATGCTGCGGCGTCAGGACATTGAGTTTCATCAGGTCGACAAGCGTGGTCCCGCCCGCCAGGAAGGTGCCGGGCGAGGTGACCGCGGCTTCGACGGTCGCGGGTGCGGTCAGCTCAAAGGGACGCATCGGCCCGCCTCGCCTGCTCGACCGCCGCGATGATGTTCGGGTAGGCCGCGCACCGGCAGAGGTTGCCGGACATGAACTCCCGGACGTCCCGGACGTCCTGCTCGACGGCGGCGACCGCCGACATGATCTGCCCGGACGTGCAGAACCCGCACTGCAGGGCGTCCTGGTCGACGAACGCCTGCTGGACCGGGTGCAGTTCGTCCCCTGTGGACAGTGCTTCGACCGTGGTCACCGGCTTCTTCACGGCGGCGGCCAAAGTGAGACAGGAGAGCACGGGCCGTCCGTCGACATGCACCGTGCAGGCGCCGCACTGCCCCCGGTCGCAGCCCTTCTTCGGGCCGGTGACGGCGAGCCGTTCCCGCAGCGCGTCCAGCAGTGTCACGCCGGGATCGACACTCAGATTTTCCGTCCTGCCATTAACTTCGAGTGAGATGTCCACTGGATCTCTTTCCGCAGATCGTCCCTGCCGGGAGGCATGACGGCGTAGGTTGAGGTGGTGGCGAGTCTGTTCAGGGAGTGAACCGGATATTCATCCGCTTCACTTTTCAAGCTAGCGGATTACAATCCGCTTGGCAATGTCGGCACTCGCCCTGGAGTCGCTCCAGGTCCCCGGGTTCCTCGGCTACATTCACGACGGACGGGATCGGCGGACGGGAGGACGATGACGACGGGATCGGTCAACCCCCGGCGCGCGGACACCCGGCGCAACCACGAACGCATCCTCACCACGGCGGCGAAGTCACTGGCCTGCTCGGGCGAGATCTCGTTCAACGCCATCGCGAAAAAGGCCGAGGTCGGCGTCGGCACGGTGTACCGGCACTTCCCGACCCCGGAAGCCCTCATCCTGGCGGTCTACCAGCGCGAGGTGCGCCAGCTCGTCGACATCGTGCCGAGCCTGCTCGAGGAACACGCTCCGGAGCAGGCCTTCCGGACGTGGACGACCGACCACCTGGCGCACTACATGATGACCAAGCGCGGCCTGGCCGACGCCCTGCGCGCCGCGACGTCCTCCCGCGGCGAACTGCCCGCGGGAGCCTACGAGTCCATGGTCGGCGCGGTCTCCACGCTGCTGAAGGCCAACGTCGACGCCGGAACCGTCCGCCCGGACCTGGAACCCGAGACCGTGCTGCGCAGCCTCGGCGGCCTGCTCTACCTCGACCCGAACGGCGAGTGGCGGCGCGACGTCGCGAGCCTCGTCGACCTGCTGTGGCGCGGGATCGGCACCCCTTGAGGGAATGGTGCTCGCGATTCGCGCTAGTTGTTGTGGGTCGTGGCGGCTGATGGGGCCTGGAAGGTGGGGACGGGTCTTTCGGCGGCAGGATGTGAAGTGCGAGCAACACGTCCGCTGGACAGAAAGACCCGTCCGATCGCGCATGTGGCCGCTGAGATGGGTATCTCCCGCCAGTGCGCGTCGAAGTGGATCAACCGCTGGCGCCGCTACGGCGAAGCCGGTCTGCAGGATCGTCCCAGCGTTCCGCATCATCAGCCCACCGCTGTCCCGGCACAGGTGGTGGCCCGGATCGAACGGCTACGCCGGCAACGGAAGTACTCCGCCCGCCGCATCACCACCGAACTGACCGCCGAGGGCGTCACGATCTCGACGCGCACCGTCGGGCGGCATCTGCTGCACCTCGGCCTCAACCGCCGCCGGTTCCTCGACCCCACCGGCGCCGCCAACCGCGAACCACGCCGCATCATCGCCCGCTGGCCAGGACACATGGTCCACCTCGACGTGAAGAAAACCGGTCGCATCCCCGACGGCGGCGGCTGACGTGTCCACGGCCGAGACAGCGAACACACCCGCGTCACCAACGTCACGACCTCATACAACTAGTCGCATTCGCGATTTGGGGCAATCGAGACGCCTACTCCGATCACCCTTTAGTGTTATTAGCGTCGGTTTCATTGTTGCAGATAATTACGAACACCTGTTCGACAATGTGCGGTATCATGGAGGAGTGTCCGAGACTCCCGTTCTTCCTCAGCCGCCGCAGGAGTTGTGGCGTGCCGGGAAACTGGAGCTCGCCCACGGGGTCACTGAGACGTTGACGCTGATCCGCGCCGCGTCCGCTGTGTTGGGCATCTATCTTGCGGAGATCGAATCTCGTGGCGCGAAAGACTTGTACGGGTATGCGAATACGAAGATGTGGCTGGCTGATGTCGCGCGGATCGCTCCTGCCGATGCGAAGAAGGTTGTGGATCGTGCGGTGGCGCTGAACCCGACCCGCGCCCTGGACGGCACCGAAGTGCCGCCGCTCGCACCCGCCACCGCCGTGGCTGCAGCCGAAGGTGCGGTCGGGGAGCAGCACATCGATCAGATCGTGGCGGTGTTGAAGAGGATCCCCGGTCATGTGTCGGTGGAGAATCGTGAGGCCGCGGAGAAGATTCTCGCTGATCTGGCTCGTGATGGGGGTCCTGGGCAGATCGCGGCCGCCGAAGCAGGCTTGATGGCCTGGCTGGACCCGGACGGCACCGAACCCAAGGATCCCGAACCCGTCCAGCCGAGTCGCGAGTTGCGGTTGCACCGGCGTAAAGACGGGTTCTGGAAGCTCACCGGCCTGTTGGATGACGAAGCAGGTGCCCGCACCGCGGCGGCGATCGAGGCCTACGCGAAACCTCGCCCGGTCGACGAGTTCGGCCAGGCGGACCTGCGGACGGTGTGGGAGCGTCAGGGGGACGCGTGGGTGGATCTACTGGATCTGGCGATCGCGAGTCCTGATCAGCCCGGAACCTGCGGGTATCGGACGATGGTGCACGTCCTCGTCGGCTTCGAGGAACTGAAGACCGGGCTCGGGACCGCGAGTGTGGATTTCGTGGGTCAGATGACGGCCCGCGAGGCGCGGATGGCCGCCTGCGACTGCCTGATGCTTCCCATCGTGATGAGTGCCGCCGGAGAGCCTTTGGATGTGGGGCGGATCAAGCGGTTCGTCACCCCGGGTCAGCGGAGGGCCTTGAACGCCCGCGATCGGGGATGCTCCTTCCCCGGCTGTCAGCGGAGGCCGAAGCGCTGTCACGCTCACCATATTCATCACTGGGCAGACGGCGGCTTGACCGACCTCCGCAACCTGTGCCTGCTCTGCTCATTCCACCACCGCCTGATCCACCACGGCGACTGGGAAGTCCGCATGGCTGCCGACGGGCTACCGGAGTTCATTCCGCCGCAGTATCTGGACCCGCTACGACAGCCGAGGCGCAACACACTGCACCCCACCCTCGTCTGACCCGAGGAGCCCGCCAGCCACACCGGCGACGGGCTCCTCACCATGCCCACAGCCAGAACGCCTGGGTGGTCGTGAGTGGTAATGACGGTTCCCTTTTGAGGGGACGGGCAAAGGTGGCGTAGTCGTGGGCGGGGTGTCCCTATGGTTGTTGTCAAGCTGACGGAGGATTTTCGGCTTCGAACTCAGCTTTGCGGCGGGCTAGGTAGGTGGGCCAGTCGGCTTGCACTGCGAGCACGTCATCGATGGATAGTTTGATGACGGCGCAGCCGCTGAGTGAGCAGGCCCGAGGGGCGCTCGCGTCGACGAGAGAAATGCCGCCGATCTCGTCGCCGTCGTCGATGTAGGTGCAGAGCACGGGGTGGAACGAGCAGTCCTCGTAGATGTCTCCCGGCTGGATCTCGCCTGGCTGGTCCTTGATCACGCTGGTGATGCTAGGCGGGAACGTCGGCTCTCTTGTAGTGGGTTTTGTTGCGGAGCATCACGAAGAGACGCGACGAGCACGGCCGATCCCCCATCCCACCAGTGCCGCGGCCAGCCCGGTGAGCGCGAGACCGGCCCAGGTGAGAGCCCCGCGGAATTCCGTGGTCTGGTGAGCGCTCCAGCCGGAAGTGGCGATGTCGCCGGTGAAGAGCGCCGCGATGATGGTCCCGCTGACAGCGATGCCGATTCCGGTGGTGACTTCGCCGGCGGTGTCCACCAGCGCCGCTCCGATGGTGGTGCGGTCGGCCGGGAGGCCGCGCATCACGTTGGTCCCGGCGACGACACCGACGACACGCATACCGGCGGCGACGAGAATGAGTGCGAGGGCGACCCACTCGTACCCGAAACGGCCCAGCAGTCCATAAACGGCGAGTCCACATACGACAGCTCCGGCGCTGAGCCAGGCGGCCTTGTCGAGACCGACGCGCTTGACCAGCGGGCCGATGAGAGCACCGCCGGCGATGAGCACGGCGACCTGCGGCAGCATTCCCATGGCCGCCTGTGCGGGTGTCCAGCCCCAATCGAGCTGGAGCTGCAGGGTCACGAGGTAGCCGAGGCCTGCGACCGCGAGGCCCGCGGCGGCCTTGAACGCCAGGCCGCTCGACACGAGTGGCTGAGCGACGAGCTTGAGGTCGAGCAGCGGATGGCGGGCAGAACGCTCGCGGAGGACGAACAGCACGGCCATCACCAGGGTCGCAGCCGCCGTCAGCCACGGGAGAGGCGATGCGGCACCCATGTCGACGAACAGCGTCGGCGTGACCAGCGCGAGCACGATCGTGGCCGTGCCGAGCAGGGCACCCGTGACATCGATCGGGTCGCGGTGCCGTTCGTCCGCCTTGTCGGCGGGGATGCCGCGTCGAATACCGAGGAACGCGAGTGCGGCGACAGGCACGTTCACCAGCAGCAGCACCTGCCACGGAGCGAACGCGAGCGCGAAACCACCCGCTGTGGGCCCGATCGCGAGTCCGACCAGGCCCACGGTCGAGATCAGCGTCGTCGCACGGACCCGGAGTCCGTCGTCGTCGAACAGGCGGAACGCCAAGGCGAGGGAGCCTGGTGTCGTCATCGCGGCCGCGACGCCCATCGCCGCGCGCACCGCGATGAGCTGCTCGGCCGTGGTGACGAACGCGGTCGCCAGACTCGCCACCCCCAGCAGCACCAGCCCGGCCAGCATGATCTTGCGGCGGCCGACCCGGTCGGCCAGCGCGCCGAAGGCCAGCATCAGCCCACCGAACACGACGGCATACCCGCCGGTGACCCACTGCAGCCCGGTCGTCGATGCCGACAGCTCGCGGCCGATGGTCGGCAAGGCGACGCTGAGGATCGAGTTGTCGAGCATTTCGAACAGGAACACCGCTGACAGCCCAGCGAGGGCGACTCTGGCTTCGCGGAGAGAACGGGGCGGGGCGTCGGCATTCTCGACAGCTCCCTGACGGCGGACAGGCACTGCGCACTCCTTCGAAGTGAAGAAGTGGCGGATCGTCCGATACCGCGTGTGCGCGTGTGCTCCGGCATGGAGCTCACGTTTTTACTTCCAGTGCCAGGAATACTACCCCTGGCCGCTGCGCTCACTACCTGTGACATCGATGACAACGGAACGGGACGGGAACCGATGAGTCTTCGTCAGTACGAGTACGCCCTGGCCGTCGCCGAGCACGGCTCGGTGACCGCGGCGGCAGAGCTGCTGCACGTCGCTCAACCGTCGGTGTCCCAGCAGATCCGCGGCCTGGAGCGGGAACTCGGCGTGAAACTGTTCGCCCGCACGCCGACCGGACTGGTGCCCACCGTGGTCGGACGCGCGTTCCTGCGGGAGGCGGAGGTCGCGGTGAGCGCGTCGCGGCGCGCGAGGGCGACGGCACGGGCCGGTGCCGATGATCTGGTGGGCGAACTGGTGGTCGTGGTGCAGATGGGTTTCGGCACGTGGCAGCTGCCGGGCGCGCTCGGCGCGCTGCGGCGCCGCTTCCCGCGGCTGGAGGTCACCGTCTTCGAGGAGCCGAGCTCTGCCGAGATGGAGCGACTGGGCCGCCGGGGCGTGGTGGACCTCGCCCTGATGGCGAAGTGCGACCAGAGCCCCGCCGACGCCCACCACCTCGGCGACGAGGAATTCGTCGTGGTGCTGGGCGCCGGACACCGGCTGCTCGCCGCGGACCGGGTCGAACTGCGCGATCTGGAGGGCGAACCGTGGGTGAGGTTCGACCACGACAGCGCGCTCGACGGGGTGCTGCTGGCCGTGTTGCGGGACAACGGGCTGACTCCGACCACGGTCGCCCGCGTCTCACAGACGGCGACGGCCGTGCGCTGGGCCGCCCACGGGCTGGGCGCGACGCTCGTCCCCGCCTCCGCGGTACCCCGCGATCAAGAGCACCTCGCCCGCCCGGTGTTCCCGGCCGTGTCCCAGCCCGTCATCGCCGTGGTGCGGCACGACGCGGGCCCGGCGGAGACGGCCCTGCTCGAACTCCTGCATCAGGAAACCTGGTCGAAATCTCCGTCTTTCTCATCGGTTTCCTGACGACCGGAGCGGCTCATCCCCGGGGGAATTCGCCACCGTCCACGACGAGATTGCTCCCGGTCAGCCAGCTCGCCCGCCCGGACACGAGGAACAGCACCGCGTCAGCGATGTCCTCGGGCCGGCCATCGCGCCCCAGCGGCACGGCGGGGACGTCGCCTTGGCCCTCCACCGGGTTCAGGCGCGCCCACTGCTCCCGCGTCGCTTCGCCGCCTGGGGTGGCGACTCGGCCGGGAGTCACGGTGTTGACCCGGATTCCGAACGGGGCCTGCTCCAAGGCCAGTCCCCGGCTGTAGGTCTCCAGTGCCGCCTTCGCCGCCACGTAATGCAGGAATGGCGCCACCGGGGTGAGGACCGCGGCCGAGGAAACGTGCACGATCATCCCCGAACGCCGTTCCCGCATCCCCGGTACCAGCAGCGAATCCAGCCGCACCGACGCCAGGAAGTTCAGGTCCAGCGCGTCCTGCCATACCTCGTCGGGGATGGCCGAGGTGCCGTCGAACGGTTGTGCCCCACCGGCGTTGTGGACCAGGACGTCCACCCCGCCGAGCACCTCCCGCGCGGCTGCGGCGAGCGCCTCCGCACCGGCCTTTGTCCGTACGTCGGCCTCCACGAAGGTGGCCCCCGCCGGCACCGTGCTCGTCGCCGACCTGGCGGTCGTGAGCACCTCGGCGCCCGCGTCCAGGAGCTGACGCACGACAGCTGCCCCGATTCCACGAGAACCACCCGTGACCAGGGCCCGCTTTCCCGCGAGTTCTCGCGTTCCCGATCCGTTTTCGATCGTGGTCATGCCACCGGTCCTTTCGAATACGTATTGTCCGCTCGACAGAAAAGGGATCGAGGTACACGGAATGGCACCTCATCGAGCTATTTCACGATACGTCCGGAAAAGAACGAGAAGCAAAGACGAAATGTCAGCAGGCGCCATAGGGAATTCCTATGGCAGGAGATCAGGCCAGGCTGAACTTCTCGGCGTGCACCTGACTTCTCGGTACGCCCAGCGCCCTCAGAGCCTTCTCCACGGCGGCCGTCATCGCGGGCGGACCGCAGACGTAGACGTCGCGCTCGGCGATGTCGGGGACCAGGTAGCGCAGGGCGTCCGGTTCGAACGGCCGCGCGCCTTGCCCGGTCCGGCCGGTGAGCAGGTGCAACCGTCCACGACGGACCCCGACCAGGTGCCGGAGCTCCCGCAGGAGCACGGCTTCGCTCTCGTCGCGCACCCGGTAGAGCACGACGACGTTGCCGGTCGGGTCCTCCTCCAGCAAGGCGCGGATCGGGGTGACGCCGACACCGCCCGCGATCAGCAGGATGCCGTGCCGTGTCCGGTGCCGTGCGGTGAACGAGCCGTACGGGCCTTCCATGAACACTCGGGTCCCGGGCTTCAGGTGCCGCAGACCGGCACTGCCGCTGCCCACCGCCTTGGCGGTCAGGCGCAACGACCGGCCGTTGGGCGCCGCCGACAACGAGAACGGGTTGGCCAGCCACCAGTGCCGGTGGCCGGGGAACCGCCAGATCGAGAACTGGCCGGCCCGAGCGGGAAGTTTCTCCAAGTGACGGCCGGTGACGTGCACCGAGACGACGTTGTGCGCCTCCGGCACGACCGCCGCCACCCGGAACCGGTGGTAGGCGTTGCGCCAGACCGGCATGACGATCCGCCCGGCGAGAAGGGAGCCGAAAGCCAGCGACCACAGCGCCCACCAGTAGATCGTCGCGAACGTGGACGACTTGAACGTCGTCGTCTCCAGCAACTGGTGGACGAACGCCGACGACAGGGCCACGTACAACAGCATGTGCAGCCCGTGCCAGACCTCGTACCGCAGCTTGCGCCGCACGTACCGGATCGAAACGGCCGCGATCAGCACGACGATGGCGGCGGCGAGCATGCCCAGCAGCGAAGCCGGGACACCGGCCAACGCGAGGAAGGTCTTGGCCATCGAGACGTCGTCCAGTGTCGCGTAGCCGAGCACGACGATCGTCGCGTGGGTGAGCACGGTCCAGAACATCGTGAACCCGATCCACCGGTGCCACACCGTCAGCCGGTCCATGCCGATCCGCCGGTCGAGCCACGGCAGCCTGGCCACCAGCAGCAACTGGCAGATCAGGAGCAGGGCGGCGTGCAGGCCGAAGAACTTGGCGACCGTGAGGATGTCGTTCTTGCCGGTACCCGAGGTGAAGAACAAGATCTCGAGGATCGCCACGTTGACGACCAGGAACGCCCACAGTGCCAGCCGCGCCTGCACCACCGGCGATAACGCGCCTCGCCGCACCTGTGCACTCGTCGCCACAGTCGCAACCTCTCGCAGAGTGGCCGGTCGGGTGCACAGTATGTACACGCCGGCCCTGCGGAGGATCCTCCGCAGGGCCGGATCGTTATCGACGATCAGACGCCGGCCACCTGCTGGATCCAGGGCCGGTACCGGGTGATGTTCGTGTACGCCGTCGTGCTCTGCCGGTCACTGGTCGACGCGACGCCGACCTGACTGCCCGAAGCGAACATCGGCCCGCCCGAGTCGCCACCTGCGGTGATGCCGTCGACCCGGCTCGCGCACACCGCGACGCCACCGTTGTAGTCACGGCAGGCGACCGAGGTGACGCGGACGTTGGCGACCTTCAGGTAGCGCGACTGGCAGTTGATCTCCGAGCCGCACCGGCTGGTCGCGCCCCAGCCGTAGACCTGCACGGTCTGCCCGACGGCGACGTTGCTCGTGGTGCCGAGCGGCGAGAAGGTGGCGTTGACGGGCGCCGTCAGCCGCACGATCGCGAGGTCCGCGCTGGCATGGCGGGTGACGGTGGAGCCGGTGGCCATGACGCCGCCGGTGGTCTGGTCGAGGCTGCCGATGCGGAAGGTGAGCGTGCCGCCGCCTGCCACGCAGTGCTTCGCGGTCAGGATGTACTGCGGCGCGATGATCGTGGAGGTACAGGTCTGGCGGCCGTTGGCGAACAGCCGAGCCGCCCAAGGGCCGCTCTGCGCGTTCTGGCCACCGATGATCATCGGCGAGACATCGGACGGTGCCGAGACATCGGCCTGTTCTTGGGCCGCGGCCACGGGGGCGGTCGAACCGAGCAACGCCATCAAGGCGGTGCCCGCGATCAGGGCGAAGGAACGCAGTCGCATGGTTCCGGCTCCTTATCTGCGGCCGGGGGTGTGGCCGCGAGGACGGGGGTGGCGCTGATTCTGGGACTCCGCCGGAGAAATCGGACACCGACGAAAGTCGCGCAGAGGTCTCGCGGGGTACCTATCTCTGGACTACGGCGACCGCTAGGTACCCCCTGACGCCCGAGAATAGCCCGAGTGGCGTCCGTCCACTGGGGACAGACGGCGGTATAACCCGAAGGCCATAACGTCAGCCGCGGGGTTCCCGAAAACCCCGGCTCCCACCACAATCGGATCATGACCGCAGCACAGTGGACCCCGACCTACGGCGACCCCTTCGAACCGGTGCCCTACCGGCCCGCTCGCCTGTCGGCGGAAGAATCGCTGGCCACCGCCGCCGATCTGCGCCGCCGCATGGACACCCGCCGCACCGTGCGGATGTTCTCCACCGATCCGGTACCCGAGCAGGTGCTGCTCGACGCCGTCGCGGTGGCCGCCACCGCACCCAGCGGCGCGCATCAGCAGCCGTGGACGTTCGTGCTCATCGGCGACGACGAGACCAAACAGCGCATCCGCGAGGCCGCCGAAGAAGAGGAGCGCGTCTCCTACGACGGCCGGCTGGGCGAGGAGTGGCTTTCCGCGCTGCGACCGCTGGGCACCGACTCGATCAAAACCCACCTCACCGACGCGCCCTACTTGATCGTGGTGTTCCAGCAGCGGTTCTTCGTCGAGGAGGACGGCACCAAGCACAAGCACTACTACGTCGACGAGTCCGTGGGGATCGCGGTCGGCATGCTGCTCACGGCGTTGCATCTGTCCGGGCTGGCCGCGCTGACGCATACGCCGTCGCCGATGCGGTTCCTCGGCGAACTGCTCGAGCGGCCGCACAACGAGAAGGCGTTCGCCGTCATCCCGGTCGGCTATCCGGCGGACGACTGCGTGGTGCCGAACCTGGTGCGCAAAACGCTCGATCAGGTGCTGATCCGGCGCTGAAACCCGGCGCCGACCCCCTGGCGCGACCCGGGTGCGCGTGCGCACCCGGGTTGCGCGAAACGTCCGGTATCGCACATCGTTTCTGCAAGTTTGTGCAGTTTACTGCTTACTTTGACGCATCTCTTGACATATCTGATGGCTAATAGTCAGAGTCTGGGCACTGAAGGCGACACGAAGGAGTGTTCTTCATGGCCGACCTGCCCCACGTCTCCCGGCGGACTCTGTTCGGTGGCGCCCTCGCCGCCGGGGCGCTCGCCGCCATCCCGGTGAGCGCCGGCGCGGAAGAGACCACCGAAGCGGACAGCGCACCTCGCCGTCCCGGTCAGCGCACGATGATCGGGGTGCCGTTCGAGCGGCACGCGACCGTCCGCATCGGACTCATCGGGCTCGGAAACCGTGGTATGTCCATGATCGGCGGGTGGAGCGCCGTGCCCGGCGCGGTGGTCACCGCCGTCTGCGACATCCGCGCCGAGCGCGCGAAGGCCGCCGCGGACAAGCTCGCCGCCGACGGACGCCCACGGCCCGCGGAGTACGGCGGATCCGACGACGCGTACAAGAAGATGCTCTCCCGCACCGACATCGACCTGGTCTACATCGCGACGCCGTGGGAGTTCCACTACCCGCAGGGCAAGGCCGCGCTGCAGTCCGGCAAGCACGTCGGCATCGAACTACCCATCGCCACCGAGCTCAACGAGCTGTGGGACCTCGTCAACACCAGCGAGACCACCCGCAAGCACCTGTTCCTGGCCGAGAACTGCAGCTATGGCCGCAACGAGCTGGCCATCCTCAAGATGGCGCACGAAGGCGTCTTCGGCGAGGTCACCAACGGGCACGGCGGCTACCTGCACGACCTGCGGGAACTGCTCTTCTCCGACACGTACTACACCGACGCCTGGCGCCGGAAGTGGCACACACGCAGCACCGCGAGTTTCTACCCAATGCACGGTCTCGCCCCGATCGCGGCCTGTATGGACGTCAACCGCGGCGACCGGTTCGCCACGCTGCGCGCCACCGCGACCGAGCCGAAGGGCCTGGCGGACTACCGCGAGCGGCACATGCCGGCCGGGCATCCGTCGTGGAAAGAGAACTACATCAACGGCGACCTGGTCAGCTGCCTGATCGAGACCTCGCAGGGGCGGATCATCCGCGCCGAGCACGACGTCAGCTCGCCGCGGCCGTACAGCCGGATCAACAGTCTCGCGGGCAGCCGCGGCATCGTGGAGGACTACCCCGCGCGGATCTACGTCGAGCCGGACCACAGCGGCCACGCGTGGAAGCCGTTCGGCCCGTACCGCGACCGCCACGACCACTGGCTGTGGACGAAGCTCAAAGACGACCCGAACCTGGGCGGCCACGGCGGCATGGACTACGTACTGCAGTGGCGGATCGTGCAACAGATGCGCGCCGGGCTCGTCCCGGACATCGACGTCTACGACTCCGCGACGTGGTGCTCCCCCGTGCCGCTGAGCGTGACTTCCCTTGCCCGCGGCGGAAAGCCGGTCGCGGTGCCGGACTTCACCCGTGGCGGCTGGTCGAAGCCGCGGGCCGGTCTCGACTCGCAGCCCTCGGAGATGCCCGCGAAGTCCTAGTTGAGCGCGTGAGGGCCACCTTCAAGAGGGACTCTGAGTCCCTGAAGGTGGCCCTCACGCGCATTCAGAAGCGTCAGGCCTGGGACGAGTACCGCGGGACGACCCGGTAGACGCGGAGGTCCTTCGGCGTCCCCTTGGCGCGGAAGCTGCGGCGCGGCCGCACGTTCACCGCGTCCGGGTCCAGTTCTTCGACGACGCTCCCGCTCGCCAGTACCTCGTCGCCGTCCGCGGCGGCCATGATCCGGGCCGCGATGTTGACGTCGACGCCGAAGTAGTCGTTCCCGACGCGCTGCGGGGTCCCCCGGTGCAGGCCCGCGCGCAGATGGGGCAGGTAGCCGTCGGCCTTGATCACCGATACCGCCGAGCACGTCTCGTAGGCGGCGTTCACCGCCTCCCCCGGGTCGGCGAACACGGCCATCACGCCGTCACCGAGTCCTTTGACCACGGTGCCGCGGTGCCCGGTGACGATCGACTCGGTGACGTCGGCGACGGCGCGCAGCAGTTCCAGCACGCGGTCGTCCCCGGCGTGCAGGGCCCAGGTCGAGAAGCCGACGAGGTCGGTGAACAGGACGGTGATCCCGTTCGAGTAGTCCGGCTCCGCCTTCGACCGCGTGACGGACTGCCAGGCCTGTACGGCGGCCAGCCCCAGCTCACGGCTGGCGCTGGGGCGATCGGCCCCCGCCTCGCCGAGCAGCCGGGCGAGCCTGTCGGACGAGCGGCCCGTCGACGGCGCGAGCGGGTCGCCGGGAGCACTGTCGCCGGGGACGAGCCGCCGGAGGAACCGCGCCGCGTGCACGAATTCGCCACGCTGATCCGTCGCGCGCAGGAACCTGCGGGTGCGGAGGTGCCACGGGTCGGGTCGTCGGCTCACGATCAGACCCTAGCCGTCCGGCGCGGTTCCCTCGACCGGAGCGTGAGGCACGCGACTGTCACCGGGATGACAGGTCACCCCTCGGAATTTCCCCTTTCCGCCTTCGAATGACAATTCCCGATCGCGTTTTTCCGCATAGGCGTGACAAGATCATCGGGTAAAGAAAAGGGAAGAGATCTTTTCCTTTCTCGTTGGTGAGTTTCCACCTATGTTCGGTTCCGTTGGCCTGTTCAACGATGAAAGGACCTGACATGACGGAAACCCTCGTGCGGAAGGGCATTCGCCGGTTCCGCACGGCCGGGATCGCCGCCGCGGTCGCCGGCACGATGCTGCTTTCCGCCGCCGGAACCGCCGCCGCCGCGGAAAAGAACCTCACGTACAAGGGCGGCTTTCCCCTCATCGGCGACCAGCAGGTGGCCGTGGTCGTCAAGGCCGAAATCCCGGCGACCGCCCAGGCCGGAACGCCTCTTTCGGTTCCGTTCACCCTCGACGTCGACGCGGGTCAGGCCGCGGGCGACGGTCTGCGGCTGGTCGGCGCCACGAAGATCTCCGGCACGATCTCCTCGAAGGTGAACGTCGCGCTCACCGGTGGCCAGTCGGTCTCCATCCCCGTCGAACTGCCCATCCCCGACACCGCGGTGCCCGCCGAAGGGCCGCTGAAGTTCACCGCGGAGGGCACGGTCGAGTTCACCATCCCGACGGGCACGCCCGCCGGTGACGCGACCAGCAGCGTGGACGGCGCGGCGACCACGCATGTGGTGACCGACAGTTCGCTCGGCGAGTTCGACGTCCAGCTCGCGCTCGACCCGCCGGACCAGGACACCGTCCTCGGCAAGACGACCGTCAGCTGAGCACTGCCTGTCCCGCATCACTGCCTGCCCCCGGATCCCGACCCGGGGGCAGGCTGCTTGACCTCCAGTGCACTGGAGGTTGCACGCTGTCGATCATGTGGATTTGCGACAGGTGCGGTATCGAACATCCCGCCACTCCAGAGCCGCCTAGGTGCGTCCTGGACCGTGGCGACGTCAGCATGGAAGAGGCCGGTGACCTCGGCGCGCACACCGGACGCTGGTGGACTCACGACGAGTTGATCGCGGCGCCGCACAAGACCTTGCACCGCGACCACGGGCGCGGACTGCACAGCGTGAAACGGGAACCGCATTTCGCCATCGGGCATTGGTCCTTCATCGCGGTGACCCCGGCCGGCACCCTGCTGTGGGACCCGCCGTCGTGGCTGGACCCGGAAGTGCTCGACGTCGTGCGCGGCTTCGGTGACGTCGCCGCGATCGCCACCAGCCACCCGCATATGTTCGGCGCGCAGCTCAGCTGGAGCCGGGCGCTCGGCGGAATCCCGGTACTGGTCAACGAACGCAACCGCGAATGGCTGCCCACCGACGACCCGGCCTTCGAGTTCTGGGACGAGCACAGCGAACCCCTGCCGGGTGTCGACCTCGTCCGGCTCGGCGGCCATATGCGCGGCAGCGCCGTGGCCCGCACCCCGGACGGCAGCGTCCTGGCCGGGGACACGATCACCGGTGGGCTCGCGCCGGACTGGGTCTCGTTCCAGCGCAACTTCCCCAAGCACATCCCGATGTCCGCGGCGGTGGTCCGCCGCATCGTCGACCGGCTCGACGAGTTCCCGTACGACCGGCTCTACACCCTCGGCGGCGACACCATCAACCACGACGCCCAAGCCGTCGTGCACCGCAGCGCCGAAACGCATATCCGCTGGGTGAGCGGCGAGTTCGACCACCTCACTTGAGGCCGGCTTTCTCCTTGCGGCGGAAGGAAAGGGCGATGAGTCCCGCGATCGCCATGAAGAAGGCGACGGCCCACATCCCGGCACGGAAACTGCCGGTCAGGCCCTGCAGCCACCCGGCGAGGTAGGGGCCGGCGAAACCCGCGAGGTTGCCGAACGAGTTGATCAGGCCGATGCCGGCGGCGGCGCCGACCCCGACGAGGAAGGCGTTCGGGAGTTGCCAGAACACCGGGATCGCGGCGAACACCCCGACCGCGCAGATGGTCACCGCGATCATCACCAGCAGCGGTGAGCCCAGGTAAAGCGCGGCCGCGATCGCCACCGCACCGACGAACGCGGCGATGGCGACGTGGCCGGCGCGTTCGCCGGTGCGGTCCGAATGCCGTGCCCACACCACCATCGCCACCGCGGCCACGGCATACGGGATCGCCGTGATGAGGCCGATCTCCACGATGCTGTAGGTGGTCTGGAACTGTTGCTGGAAGCCCTTGATCACCTGCGGGAGGAAGAACGCGAGCACATAGAGGCCGAAGACGATTCCGAAGTAGACGGCGCTGAGCGCGAGGACTCGCGGATCGGTCAGTGCCGATCGCGTGCTCACCTCCTGACCGACCTCGCTGGCATCCTCCGCGTCGATGGTCGTCTGCAACGCCGTGCGTTCCTCCGGGGTCAGCCATTTCGCGTTCCGCGGCCGGTTGGGCAGGAAGAACAGCACGGCCACGCCGAGCAGGATCGAGGGCAGTCCCTCGGCGAAGAACATGAAGCGCCAGCCCGCGTCGAAGCCGAGGAGGCCGTCGCCGTGCTCGATGAGCAGCGCCGAGACCGGGCTGCCGAGCACCGACGAGAGCGGGACCGCGAGGAAGAAGAGCGCGACGATCTTGGCTCGCTGCCGTCGCGGGAACCAGTAGGTGAGATACAGGATGATGCCGGGGAAGAAGCCCGCCTCGGCCACGCCGAGCAGGACCCGGACGATGTAGAAGCTGACCTCGCCCTGGATGAACGCGGTGGCCGAAGCGACGATGCCCCAGGTGACCATGATCCGCGCGATCCAGACCCGGGCGCCGACCTTGTGCAGGATCACGTTGCTGGGCACCTCGAAGAAGAAGTACCCGACGAAGAACAGGCCCGCGCCGAGCCCGTAGGCCGCGGCGCTGATGCCGAGGTCCGCGTTCATGGTGAGCGCGGCGAACCCGACGTTGACGCGGTCGAGATAGTTCAGGAGGTAGAGCAGCCCGAGGAACGGGACCAGCCGGAACATCGCCTTGCGCACGGCTTGGGCGGTGGATGCCTCCGCCGCCGTCCGGTCGTCCGCCGTCTGATCGTCCATTTCGTACTCCTGCCCACGTCGGCCCCGTGGCCGAGCCTAGGGGGTCGGGTCAGAACATCGGGGGCAGGTAGGCGCCGAGGTGCCCGCCCGCCGCCCGGTCTGCGGGATCCGGGTCCACCTGGACCACGTCCGGATTCCGCGGGTCGTAGGTGACCCGCACCGTCGAGCCGCGGGACGGCGCCTGCAGCGGCTGCGTGATCATCGTCGTCACCACCGTGCGCTCCCCCGACTCCGTGCTGAACCGGACGTGCACCGTGAACCGCGGATTCCCCATCACCCAGACGTTCGTGAACTGGATGTCGGAGACGTACCCGATCACCTGACGGCCGGTCTGGGCCAAGGCCTGCGCACGGTCGTCCGCCTCCGCCTTGGTCACGAAGGCCCGCACCAGCACCATGATCATGACCAGCGCCGCGACCCCCGCCACGCCGGGCAGCAGATACGGCTCGTAGTAGACGATCCAGTCGACGTCGGTCCAGGGCTCGGCCGCGCCGTCGCCGAAGGGCAGCCGTTGCCCCACCGATTCCGGTGGTGTCCACGAGGGAATCGCCACGGCACCGCCGATGGCCACGCCGAGGCACGCGGCCAGCGTGCTCGCCCGGAAGCCGATGCCCATCCCCCGCAACGACATTCCGCCGCCCCACAGCATCGCGAAGCCGAGTGACGACGCCACCGTGATCGAGACGCTGAAGAACAGGACGAGCGAGACCGCCGGACCCGCGTCGGCCCCCCACGAGCCGACGCGGTTCAGCGACATCAGCCGGAAGCCGTCCAGCAGCCCGAGGGCGCCCGACCAGCCCACGACCGCCCAGGCGAGCGTCGTGGGCACGCCGAGCAGCCACAGGCGCGCGCTGGGACGGCGGGCCTGCCGGGGGTCCTCCGGCAGGCCGGACTCGAATGAGCCGAACACGGCCGCCGCCTACGCGATCGGGCCGAACACGGCGACCTTCGCCGGGTCGGCGGGGTCGACGCGGGCCTCGTGCCGGGTGCCGGGCGCGTACTGCTGGATCGTCGCCTGCGGCGTGATCAGCGGGGTCACCGTCCGGTAGGCGGTGCCGTCGGCGCGGGTGACCTCCAGCGTCGCGGTGTACTGGGCCTGCCCGGCGATCGTCCGGCCGGTCGGCTCCAGCGCACGGATCACCAGCGTGGCCGGCTCGCAGGTGTCGTAGAGCCGCCGCAGCTCGGTGCCGTAGGCCTGCAGTTCCTGCTGCTGGCGCAGCTGCTCCTCCATCGGCAGCGCGAGGAACGCCGCCATGTCCGGGTCGGCGTTCAGGTTCCGGAACGCCTGCGCGGCCAGTTGCGGCGTCGGCAGCTGCGGGGTGATGTCGTAGCCCTGCGCGGCGGCGGACTTTCGGAACTGTTCGGCGTGCTGCTGGAACTCCCGCGTGCCACGGTTCATGCCCTGCTGCGTCGCGTCGTTGATCTTGTCGCGGAGCTTCTTGAACATCGGGTCCTGCCTTTCGCTGTGCCGTTCGTGCTGCACACAGCTTCAGCGGGACGTTCCGCTACCGAACCCAGGTTTGCCCGTCGGCGGTGGCGTCGAGGCAGGTCAGGGCCGCCCAGAAGACCGGTGAACGGGCCGGTTCGGCCTGCTCCCGCCAGAGCGCGAGCTTGGCGCGCTGCCACGCGCACAGCTCGGTGACCGGATCGTCGCCGTCGAGGGCGGTGTCGACGGCGACGACCAGTTCGGCCATCGGGTCCGCGCCGGGTACGGCGGCCGACGTCGGCAGTGCCCAGACCGTCGCGGCGACCAGCCCGGCGCCGGCCGCGACGGCGGCGAGCAGCACGCCGAACGGTTCGGCCAGCCCGAAATCGCTCGCGCTGGCACAGCCGATCAACGCCACCCTGGCGGGCATGAAGTCCACTTCGGACAGTGCGAGGTCGGCGGCGGTGAACGGACGGTGCTCCCCGATCGGCGCCGCCGTACCGGGCAGTTCGGCCGAGCAGGACAGGTGCAGCGCGGTCTGCGCGCCGTGGTCGTCCTGCACGCGGCTGACGTGCCCGACGAACACCAGTCGCGAACACGGCTCCGCCAGCAGTTCGGCGAGCAGGCGCCGATCGGTGTCGGTGCGGCGGACGAGGTCGAGCCCACGCGAGACGGGCGGCTGGACCGGGCCGGCGGCCAGCCGCGCGTCCAGGTGACGGATCAGCGGGGACGTCACGTCCTGCTTGCCGAGTACGGAACCCAGCTCACCGAACGCGCTCTGGCCGGGGATGCGCGGATCGAGCAGGTAGACGGGCGGACCGCCGGCCGACGCCGGGCGGCGCGGGATCCCGGCCGGCGCGAGCAGGGAGACGTCGGCGACGTCGAGGACGCGGTTGTCGCCGTCGAAGCAGGTGCCGATCTCCTCGATGCCGACCACGTGATCGGCTCGCCGATCGGGCAAGGCCAGGAGTCCCCACGGGACCCCGGCGAGGCTCGGCGACGGCTGGATCCGCAGGTGTGGGCGGCGTCCTTCGGCGGCAGCGCCGCGGAGCCGGGCGACGAGGTCGGCGGGCAGGAGGTTGAGGCCGAGGACGCGGGCCAGGCGTTGTTCACCGGCGTGACCACCGAACGCGTCGTCGCTCAGGGAACGCCGGACGGCGTCTGCGACGCTCTCGCCCTCGTGTGGTGTCGGGGAAGCGGCGTCCAGGTACTCGCGGGCCGTCCCGACCAGGGCGGCGTCGATCGGGTGGAGGTGGACGGTGTCGAGGTCTTCGGTGGTCCGCCAGGTGAGAAAGGTGTGCCCGGCTTCGGCGAAGCGCAGGAGGAACGTCTCGCGTCCGGGCTGGGCGGCGGGCCAGGTCTCGACGGTTTCGGTGGCGGGCCGCGGCAGGGCGTACCGCTCGGCGGCGAGGCGGAGCCACGGGTCCAGCTCCATGGGCGAAGCCGGGGACCAGCGCAGGGCGGGCGGCGGGGCCAGCCGGAGCGGGAGCGACGCGGTGACCGAACCCAAGGCCGCCAACGGAAGCCGTTCGTCCTCAGTGGACGGCGTCAGGTCGAGGGAGGGCAGTGTGCCGGTGAGGTCGAGCGACCGCTCCTCGACGCCCGTGTACGCCCCGACGGCGCAGGTGCGTTCGACCAGTTCCGCGGCCAGTCTCGGTTTCTTCAGCTGGGACAGCAACGCCATCAGCAACGCCGTCGCCGGACCTGCGACGTCTCGCGCCCAGGCCGTGCGTGCCTGCGGCGACGTGAACTCGAACCGGTAGTCCATCGCGGCCAGCGTCAGCGGGAGCAGCAGATCCAGCACCGACGGCAGGTCTTCGCCGCGGGCGTAGCCGATCGTGGCCGCCACGAAGTCCGTGTGCAGGCGGTCCGACCACTCCCCCGACGCCTGTGCCGATTCCCGCGCCCGGGTCACGTGATCCTCGGCCACGGCCCAGCGGCCCTCCGCCGCGGCGCAACGGGCCAGCGCCACGTCCAGCCGGCGCAGACCCGGGGTGTCGCCGTTGGCCGTCCAGAGTTTCCCGGCGTGGTCGAACTGGTCCCGGGCCTGCACGACCTCGCCCGCGAACAGCAGCAGGGTGCCCAGCGCGTGGCTCGCCTCGGCGACGTCGCCGGTCAGGCCCGCCGCCGCGAGTTCGTCTCGGGCGGCGACGATCGCCGCGATCGCGCCGGGGAAGTCGCCGCCCAGCGCCCGGGCCTCCGCCAGCCCGATGTCCGCCTTCGCGGCCATCGGACGGCCTTCATGCCGGGCACTCAGCCGCAACAGGTCCGCGCGCGCGTCGGCGTCCTCGCCGCCCGCCTGGCGGACACGGGCGCGTTCGGCCCGCGCCATCGCCTGCAGGGAGACCACCTGGGCGTGGACCTCGTCGATTTCGGCGATGCCGTCCAACCCGGCCAGGATGTCCTCGAGCGCGGCCCGCGCACCGGCCGGATCCCCGGCGGCGATCTGGACACGGACCTCGAGGATGCGCAGTTCCAGTTCGTCGGCGCCGTGCGGGTCGAGCTGTTCGCGCGGGAACTGCTCGGGGCCCGCCTCTTTGCGGAGCGCCGCGCGACGGCGCTGGCCCGCTAGGAGTTCGCGCGCCCTCGGGAGGTCACCTTCCTCCGTGGACAGAGAAATGAGCACGCGCTCGGCGACCTCGCACGAACCTTCGATCATCCGCAGTTCGGCGTACTGTCCGAAGTGGACGATGGCGACCGTGCTCACCTTGAAAATGGTGAGCACGGCTTCGGCGCACTGCCGCGCGTTGCGCAGATCGCCTGCGGTGTAACAGACATGGGCGAGATCGCTGACGGCGGCGACTTCGAGGTCGGTCCGGTCGAGCCGCTGCGCGATCTCCCGCATCCGGGCGTACTTCCGGTGCGCGCCCGCGACGTTCCGGGCCGCGGCGAGTTGCTTGGCCTTGTCCTGGACGTGGACGGCTTCGACGAGCAGCCGGCGGTATTTCGCTTCGCTGAGCGAGCACGCGGGCAGTTCGCCGTACGGGGCCGGGTCGAGGCCGAAATGCCGTGCGACGCAACGACAGTTGTAACCGTGCGAGCTGGCTTCGCTCAGTTCGGGCGGGAGCGGACGGTCCGGCGGGTTCTGGGGCGGCGGCATGCCGACGAGCACGTCAGAACTCCTCATCGGCGGACGCGGCCGCCGCTCGCTCGGCCAAGGTCCTCGCCTCCGGCGGCAACGCTTCGCGCGCCCGCACCAGCGAGACCACCTCGGCCCGGTCTTCCGCCGTGGTCCCGGCGACGCCCTCGGCGGCCACCCCCACGATCAGCCCGATATGTCCACTGTGGAGCGACCGGGTCGCCACGAGACGGGCCGCGGCCTCGTCCAGATCGGCCGTCACGACGAACCGGCCCGCACCCAGCGCCAAGGGTACCTCCGCGAACGGCTCGCCGTCGTAGGTCGCGACCGCGGTGAGGGCCGCGTCGGCGAACGCTCCCGCGACGTCGATCTCGAGCCGGGCGGCGGTCATGCTCGTGGTGATCCGCCAGGTCACGGTGCCTTCGGCGGCGTCCAGGACGCCCGGGGGCACCCGAGCCCAGTCGACACTCGCGTGACCTTCCGCCAGGACACCCTCGCCCAGCACGGTGGAGTCGGCGCCCGCGGCCAAGGCGTACGCGCGTTGGCCCGGCGCGGCGGTTTCCATGCCCGCGGCCAGATCCGCCGCGGCTTCGGCGCGCGCGACGTCGTCCTGCTCGTCGAACCAGGCCGACAACCGGGTGCACAGGCCGCGGACCTCGTCGGCGACCGGCGGCGCCATGGCAAGGAGGGCGTCACCCGCGATCGCTGCGTCGAACAGTTCCGCCGGGGTGGCTTCGAAACCGTCCAGGAGCCCCTCGGCCAAGTCCTCGATCGCGGCCGTCGCCACGGCCGCTTCGAGGTCCAGCAGCGCCGGGTCGAGCGAAGGAACGCCGAGCGCCGGGCTTGCGGGCCACCATCGGCGGATCCAGAGCAGCAGTGCGAGCGTGGCCAGTTCCGGCCGGGCCGGGACGTCCGCGTGTCCCTCGGCGAGAGCGGTCAAACCGGCTTCCGCGCCCACGAGCCGGGTCAGCCAGGGTTCGGCGGCCGCGGCGTCGCTGAGTTCGATCCGCATCGACGGGACCGAAGCGGAGAGCAGGTCGGCGAGGGCGAAGCGGACGAGGCCGCCGTCCGCCGCGACGACGGGGGTGTGCACCGGATGCGTCACGACACGGCCTCCAGATCCGGCAGCCGCGCCACGAGCGCGCGGCGCACCTTCGTCCGCAGATCCAGCGAAGTCGACCGGACGACGCCGGTGATGAGGTCCCGGACGTCGGCGGCGTCGGCCGGAAGGTCGCCGCGGACGTCGAAACCGTGCAGGCGGACCCACAACCGGCTGAGAAACTGCTTGGCGAATTCCCGCAGCTCGCGCAGGAGTTCGGCGTCGGGCTGCGGAGTGAGCGGCGTGCCGCCTGCCAGCGCCCGGCGGGCATGCAGCACATAGCCTTCACGGGCGACCTGCGCGTTCAGCCGCCGCGCGAATTCGGGGACTCCGGCGGGAGCGGCGCCGTCGAGGGGGCGGAGCGCGGGCGCGAGGACGACACCGAGTGCAAAGCAGGCGGCCAGCGCGGGCAGGCCGAGCCCGAATCCGGCGGCGACGCGGCCGAGTTCGTCGTCGACGAGGTCGGCGACGGGATCCCGATCGTCCGCGGGGAGCCGGCGCAGGGTTGCGCGCACCCGCCGTTCGACGCTGCGTTCGAGGAGTTCGCCACCGTTTTCGTCCCGGCGGTTCAGCGGCGGGACGGCGGTGCGGTCCCCGCGCTGCAGGCCGAGGTCCGGGACGGGCAGGCCGGAGATCGCGCGGACGGTCTGAGTGAGGGCGGTGGCGCCACCCGGCCGGCGCAGGGCGAGGCCGAACTCGTGCCCGGTCGCCGAGTCGGCCAGGGCTCGCCAGGCGGAATCGCTGAGGCTGTCGACGAACTTTTCGAGTAGCTCGGCACCCTCTCCGGCGACCGGATCGGCCGACGTCGCACGCCAGCGGCGGTGCAGATCCGCGGTCAGGCCCGCCGAGATCCGGGGATCCGCCAGATAGCCGGTCAGTTTCTCGACGCCCGCCTCGCCACCTTCACCGTGCAGGTCGCGCAACGCCGCCACCGCCATCGCCGGTGCCTCGGGACCTGGCGTGCCGAAGCCGGTGGCCAGCTCGTACGCCAGCGGGAAGCACACGTCCTGGACGTTGCCCGCCGTGATGCGCAGCGCGCGGCGCTGCCGTTTCAGATGCGTGAACCACGCGGCCGTCGCGCCCAGCCGGAGCGCGTCGGCCCGCAGCAGTTCGGCCACTTCCGCCGCCGCGGCCGGATCCAGCAGGGGACGCCCCAGCCGGGGACGAGCCGCCGTGCGGATCACCAACGGGTCGATGATCTTCTTGATCGTCCGGGTCAGCGGCCCGCCGTCGGCCGACGACAGGACCTCCACTCCCGGGATCTTTTCCCACGCCTGCGCGAGAACGGCCGAACGCAGCCGGGACTCGCCCGCTCCCGTCGTCATCGCCCTCCCTCGCTCCGGTTGCACTCTAACCGAGCAGACGACGCGGGCGGCCCCGCTCGGACTCGTGAGTGTTTTGGGTCGTTCTAACGATGCTGTTGGCGAATTCGTGGCCGGGGCGGATGTGCGTCGATGGACGTCACCCGTGATTGAACGGCGAACACGCGTGATCAGACGGCGAACTCGCCCGTGGCCGGATTCCGCCGCGAGTTCCGTGTCCCATCACGTGTGATCGCCGTTCAATCACGAGTGTTCGCCGTCTGGACACGCATGTCCTCCCTCAGCTCACGCGACAACCAGGGGATCTTCCACCCGGCCGCCCGGCCATTAGGACTAACTTTCGTCCGAGTTGTACATACTTTCGTTGACTCTGGACGAAAGTCCTCTTAGGTTCAGCGGACGTCCACAGAGGTGCTCCCGCCGCCGACCTCGAGGAGCAACGATGCTTCCGTCTGTCCGCAAGCGCTTCAACCGGCCCATCGTCGCCTCGTTAGCGCTGGTCACAGCGTTGACGGGGCTGGTGACGGCACCGGCGGAAGCGGCCATCCCGCCGCAGCGACCCGGTGTCACACTCCGCACCTACGACCTCCAACGCGAGATCAGCAAGCTCTGCGTGATCAAGTCCGGGCAGACGCCCAACGTCGACAAGCTGATGCCGACGATCAACTGGACCGCCACCGCCGATTTCGGGATCGGTGAGCAGTTCGCCTCCGAGGTCACCGGCAACATCAACATCGCCGCCGCGGGCCAGTACGAATTCCGGCTCACCAGCGACGACGGGTCCCGGCTGCGCCTCGACGGCGCGGTGGTGATCAACCACGACGGGCTGCACGGGGCGACTCCCGCGACGGGCTCGGCCCAGTTGAGCACGGGGTACCACGCGCTGCGGATCGACCACTTCGACAATCTCCACGACCAGCAGATCACCCTCGAATGGAAGCCGCCGGGCGCGGCGGACTTCGCGCTCGTACCGACTTCCGTGCTCAGCACCGACGCCGACGTCGTCCGGGTGACGTCACCCGGACGCAAGGAGTGCGAGGGTGCCGCCGATTCGCCGGGTGACGGCCTGCCCCTGAACGGGGTGCACCCGGGCTTCACGCTGACGAATCTGCGTCCCGACGGTTTCCAGCCGCAGGTCACCGGGATGGACTGGCTGCCCGACGGACGGATGGCCATCGCCACCTGGGGTGGGTCGGACAAGGTGCTCGGCGAGGTCCACGTGCTGAGCAACGTCACCGGGAACACCGACCCCACGAAGGTGCAGACGAAGCGCGTCGCCAGCGGCTTGAAGGAGCCGATGGGCGTCAAGTACGTCGACGGCAAGCTGTACGTGTCGGAGAAGACGCGGCTCGTCGAACTGAACGACACCAACGGCGACGGCGTGACCGACGACTACCGCACGGTCGCCACCTGGCCGTTCGGCGGCAACTTCCACGAGTTCGCGTTCGGCCTGCTGTACAAGGACGGATTCTTCTACGCCAACCTTTCCGTCTCCATCAACTACGGCGGCGCGACGACCGATCCGCAGCCCGCGCCGAACCGCGGCACCACGATCAAGGTCAACAAGGCCACCGGCGCGGTGTCCTACGTCGCCGGCGGCCTGCGCACCCCGCACGGCATCGGTTGGGGCCCGGAAGGCGACGTCTTCGTCACCGACAACCAGGGTGGCTGGCTGCCGGCGAACAAGCTGGTGCGGGTCAAGCAGGACCGGTTCTTCAACCACTACACCAATCCGTCCGGGCCGTTCGACTCCAAGCCCGTGACCGCTCCGGTGTTGTGGTTGCCGCACAACGAGATCGCGAACTCGCCGAGCAACCCGCTCATGTTGTCGCAGGGCACCTTCGCCGGGCAGATGGTGTACGGCGACGTGACTTACGGAGGCCTTCAGCGAGCGTTCCTGGAGAAGGTGAACGGCGAGTACCAAGGCGCCGTCTTCCGGCTCACGCAAGGACTCGAGTCGGGTGTCAGCCGGATCAGCCTCGGGCCGGACGGCGCGATCTACACCGGCGGGATCGACGGCGGCGGCAACTGGGGGCAGCCCGGCAAGCTCGCCTACGGCCTCCAGAAGCTGACGCCGAACGGCGCGAACTCCTTCGACATCCTCGCGATGCGGGCCGTCGCGGGCGGGTTCGAACTCGAGTACACCCAGCCGTTGTCGGCCGGCACCGCGCAGAACCTGGTGTCGAAATACCAGGCTCAGCAGTGGCGCTACCAGCCCACGTCCGCGTACGGCGGGCCGAAGGTGGACGAGCAGACGCTGTCCGTCACCGCCGCGTCCCTCTCCCCCGACCGTAAGAAGGTCACCCTGCAGGTGGCGGGCCTGAAGGCCGGGCACGTGGTCCACGTCCGCTCTCCGCGTCCTTTCGCCGCCGAGTCCGGTGCGGCATTGTGGAGCACCGAAGCGTGGTACACGCTCAACTCCCTGGTCGGCGGACCGCCGGCGAGCACGACCTACGAAGCGGAACGGGCCGCGCTGAGCGGCGGCGCCGGGCTCAACACCAACCACGCGGGCTACGCGGGCACCGGCTTCGTCGACGGCTACTGGAACCAAGGCGCCTCGACGACGTTCGCCGTGAACGCGCCGAAGGCCGGGGCCTACAACGTGGCCCTGCGCTACTCGAACGGTCCCGATCCGGCCCCCGGCACGAAATCGGTGAGCGTCTACGTCAACAACACCAAGGTCAAACAGGTCCGGCTGGCCAGCACCGGGAACTGGGACACCTGGGCGTCCCAGCCCGAAACACTCACTCTGGCCGCCGGGAACAACTCCATCTCCTATCGCTACGACAGCGGCGACGCGGGCAACGTCAACCTCGACAGCCTCACCGTCACCGCGGCCCAACGAATCCAGCTGTTCGACGGGAAGAACCTGGACGCCTGGGAGAAACGCGCGGGTGGCGCCGCGACCTGGCCGGTGGCGGGCGGTGCGATGGAATCGAACGGCGGCGACATCCGCACCAAGCGGCAGTTCGGTGACTTCAAGCTGCACGTCGAGTGGAACGAGCCGAATTACCCGCCGGAGGTGACCGGTCAGGCCCGCGGCAACAGCGGCGTCTTTCTGCAGGAGCGCTACGAGCTGCAGGTGCTGGAATCGTTCGGTGACACCACCCTCGCCAACAACGAGGCCGGCTCGATCTACTCGAAGAGGGCGCCCGACCGGAACATGGCCACGGCGTCCGGAACCTGGCAGACCTACGACGTCACCTTCCGCGCCGCACGGTTCGACGGCGCCGGGAACAAGACCGACAACGCCCGCGTCACCGTCGTCTGGAACGGCGTCGTGGTCCACAACGACGTCGCGATCGACGGCGGCACGGGCGACAACATCCCGGAAAGCGCGAGCCCGGGGGCGATCCGCCTCCAGGACCACGGCGATCCGGGTGAGAACCCGCGGTTCCGCAACATCTGGATCGAACCGCTGAACTGAGATCGGGCCCGACCGCCTGTGCACCGCACTCAGCCGGAGGCGCACAGGCGGTCACCGGCCATTGAGGACACTATTTGACCGCTATTCCTGCGAAACTGCGTTCGTGACCACCTCGATGACCGTTCTGGACGCCCGCGCGCTCAACCGCGCGACGCTGGCCCGCCAGTTGCTGCTCGCCCGCTCCGACCTTCCCGCGCTCGACGCCGTCACGCACCTGTGCGGGTTGCAAGCCCAGGAACCGCAGGAACCGTTCGTCGGGCTGTGGTCGCGGCTCTCCGCGTTCGGCCCGGCCACGCTCTCGGACCTGCTGGCCGAGGGACGCGTGGTGCGGACCCACCTCATGCGCCGCACCGTCCATCTCCTCACCGCCGAGGACATCCTGGCGTGGCGCTCGCGGCACGAGGCGATGCTGCGCCAGAAGGTGCTCGCGACCTACCGCCAGGAACTCGAAGGGATCGACCTCGACGAACTCGCCGCCGCGGGCCGGGAGGTGCTGTCCGACGACGAACCCCGCACGATGTCCGAGGTGGCGCGGGCGCTCGGCGATCGCTGGCCGGACGTCTGGCCGCGGGCGCTGGGCGAACTGGTCATCGCCGCGCTGCTCCCGGTGGCACAGCTCCCGCCGCGCGGCCTCTGGCGTACCAAGGCCGGAGCCCGCTATCGGCTGCTGTCCTCGTGGCTGGGCCGCGAGGTCGACCCGCCCGCGTCCGACGGCGACGATCCGGTCGGCCGAGCGCTGGTATGGCGTTATCTGGCCGCCTTCGGCCCGGCGGCGACAGCGGATGTGCGCGCCTGGAGCGGCGTCGCCGGACTTCCTGCCGCGGTCAACGCACTGCGCGAGGAACTGGTCGTCTTCCGCGACGAGCGCGGCCGAGAACTGCTCGACCTGCCCGACGGGCCGCGCCCCGACGCCGACACCCCCGCACCCGTGCGGTTCCTGCCGGCGTTCGACAACGCGATCCTCGGCTATCACGACCGCGGCCGGATCATCGACGACGAACACCGAGGCCTCTCGGTCGCCGGTGCCCGCGTCGTCCTGGTCGACGGTCGCGTCTCCGCGACCTGGACGGTCCAGGCCGACGCCGTGACCATCACGCCGCTTCGACGGTTCTCCCGCGACGAGCGCGCCGCCGTCGTCGAGGAAGGACAGGAAGTGGCTTTGTTCCTTTCCGACAAGGAAAGCGACCGCGCTCAGGTCGTCGCGAGCTGATCATCCGCCGTCACCGGGTGGCGAGATCGATGGCGCGGCGCATCGCGTCATCGAGGGGGCCTCCGGTACGCACGGCGAGTTGTCCGGCCGCGAAGACGGCACCGGTGACGGCACCGACCATCGCGGCGGCATCGGTCTCGTCCAGTTCACCCTCGCAGGCCAGCACCAACGCGGCCGAAAGCCGCTGCTGAGCGTCGAAGGCCCGCTGCAGCATCGTCGCGCGCAGCGCCGGAACCGAGGTGATCAGGTCCAGCCGGATCCGCTCCGGTTCGCCTCCCGGGTCGCGGATACCGGTCCCCGCCTCGATCAGCATCCGGTGCATCGCGCGGCGCAGGACCTCGAACGCCGTCTCGGCCGACCGGCGCTCGGCGAGCACGTCCAGCCCCGCACGCAGGATGTGCTCGCCGTCGTCGGTGAGGAGCAGGTCCTCCTTCGTCGCGAAGTGATTGAAGAAGGTAGCGGCGGACACCTCGGCCGCCGCGGCGATCTCGGCGGTGGTCGTCCGGTCGTAGCCCTGCTGCTCGAAGAGCCGGTACGCCGTCTCGATCAGCACCCGCCGGGTGCGCCACTTCTTCCGTTCCCGCAAGCCCACCGGTTCGGTCATGGGCTCAGCATACTGGAGTTTCACCATGATTAGGGTTACTCTAATTTTAGAGTCACTCTAACGAGGGAGAATTCCCATGACGCTCGACGCGTTCCTCGACCGCTTGGAGTACCGCGAGCCCGTCCGGCCCGATCTGGCCACGCTGCGGGGATTGCACCGGGCCTGGCGGCTCCGGGTCCCGTACGAGAACATCGACGTCCAGCTCGGCAGGCCGATCTTGCTCACCCCGGACGCGCTGACGGACAAGTTCGCGCGTCGCGGGCGCGGCGGGCTCTGCTACGAGATGGACGGCGCGCTCGCACTTCTGTTGCGGGCGGCCGGATTCTCGGTGGCGATCGTCGAGTCTGCGGTGTTGCGCGCCACTCGCGGCGAGGGCCAATGGGGCAACCACATCGCCCTGCTGGTGGAGATCGAAGGCGAATCCTGGCTGGCCGACACCGGGATCGGGGACGCCTTCCTCGAGCCCCTGCCGCTCCGGGAAGGCACGCACTGGCAAGGGAAACTGCCCTACCGGATGGAGCGTCTCGACGCCGGGACGTGGCGGCTGCATCACCATCCGGGAGGCACCGTCGCCTCCTACGACTTCCGCACCGAGCCACGCGAACTCGCCGAGTTCGCCGACCGGGCCCGGATCAGGCCCCCGGACTCCCCGTTCGCCCGGGTACTCGTGGCGCAACACCATCGCGACGGCCACGAACTGGCGTTACGCGCACGGACGGTCACGCGCAGCGGACCCGACGGCTCCCAACGCCGCACACTGTCCACACTGGACGAATTCCTCGAGACGCTCGGTCAGGAATTCCGTGTCCCGCTGGACGACATCGGCTCGGAATCACTGGCCGCACTCTGGGCGAAGACCGAGCAGCAGCACGAAGCCTGGCTGAGCATCCAGCGGAACATCGACGAAGGCACGAGAGACACTCTGTCACCTCAGCCGTGAGCGGACCGGGCGGCGTCTGATCGGGAAGGGCTTTCGGCGAGCAGTTCGCGAGCGACGAGGACACCGCCGACGAACGCCACCGGCATCACGATGAGCGCGGCGAACGGGATCAGGCACAGCAAGGAGGCAGGCAGTCCCAGGCCGAGTCCCAGTGCCCGGCGCTTGCGCAGCAGTTCCCGCCGCTGCTTCAGGTCCATTCCCCGCCGATAGAACGGGACGCCGATCAGTTCCAGCGCCAGGAACCACGCGGTGACCAGCGCCAGCAACACCGGCACCACGGTCTGCCCGACCACCGGGATGAAACCCGCGATGAAGAGCGGAATGGTGAACAGCAACGACCTCAGGACCAGCACCAGGCCGTCGCGCAGGCCCATCCCGAGCAACCGCCACCCCGACAGCTCCACCGTGTCGGGGGCTCCGCCCAAGCCGTCTTCGACCTTCTCCGCGATATGTTCGTAGAACGGGCCGCCGACGGCGAGGGTGAGCGCCGAGAACCCGATCACGCTGACGGCCAGGACCAACCCGAACAACGCGACACCGGCCGCGACCCGGATCGTCGTCCGCCAGCCCTCCGCCCAGCCGTCGGCGAACGGGGTGACCAGCGCGGCCAGATCGTCGATCCAGAACGCCAGCGTGATCACCCCGCCCAGCAGCAGCAACGTGGTGAGCACCGCAGGCAGCGCACCGATCAGCAACAGCCGCGGCGACCGCAGCAGAATGGCCAGGCCCTGGCCGAACATTCGGACACCTTTGATGAAATCCCGCACCGGGCTATTTCTATCAGCGATGCTCCGGCTGGTGGCGCGCGGCGCCTCAGCGGGCGCGCAGGTGGTCTCGCAGGGTCCTGGCGACGCGGGCCATCAGCACTTCCGCCTCGGGCTGGATCGCCGCGGGGACCCGGGATTCGGTGAGCGCGGCGATCGCGAAGGCCTGGCCGTCGGCGTGTTCGACGACGCCGACTTCGTGCCGCAGGTTCAGCAGGGTCCCGGTCTTCGAGGACCATTTCGTGGCATCGGAGACGAAATCGGGGCTCAGCCGCTGACGCAGCAGGTTGAGCCCCATGAGCTCCCGGACCCGGCCGGACACGGAATCGTCTATTCCGGACGGTTTCCAGAGCGCTTCGAGCAGACCGACGAAGGCTCGCGCCGAGCCGGAGCTGGCCCGGGTGATGTCGAGCTGGGGAACGGGATGTCCTTGCCCGGTGGTGCCGGCGCTGATCGCGAGGGCGTGCGCGAGGTGGACATCCGTCGGTTCGAACCGTTCCGCGGGGGTATCGCTGAGATCACCGGCCGGATGGCGCGCGGTGATCCCGTGGACGCCCCAGCCCCGCGTCATCCTGGTGACTTCGGCGGGCGAGGTCAGCTCGAAAAGCGTGTCCGCCGCGGTTTCGTCGCTGATCGCCATCGTCAGATAGAGCAGATCGTCGACGGCCACCCTTGCCGGGTGCCGGAATCGCGTCAGCCCGGTGGGCCCGGGCGCGGTGGCACGCCCCGGCTGGACGTCGATCGGTGCCGAGCCGTCGAGTTCGCCCCGGCGGATCCGCTCCAGCGTCGCGGCGGCGAGCGGGATCTTCACCAGGGAGGCGCAAGGGAATTCGAGTTCGGGATCGATCCCGGCCTCGTACCCGGTCCGCAGATCCCGCACCAGGAACGAGCCGCGCAGGCCACCCTCCTCCAGTTCCGCCCGCAGCCGCAGCAGCAGCGTTTCGGTGTTCATCGGGTCTCCTCGGTCTCCGTGGCGCCGAGGCACCGTGCGATATCCGGCCACAAACGCGTGCGCAGCCGCTGGGCGTCCTCGCCCAGTCCCGCCGTGATGTCGAACCCGCGCGCGAGCGCGATCTCCCCCACCGGGCGCCATTCCAGGCCGAGTTCTCCGGCCTGCGCAGCCGAGCAGAGCAGCAGATCGGCCGAGCCGAACACGGCCGCCGCGGCCGCGGTGAGTGAAGCTGCGACGGAGACTTGGGCCGGCCGCAGGCCCACCGAATCGCGGACGCGGAACAAGCGATCGCGGATATGGGGCACATCGTCCTCGGGCTGGATCCAGACCAGGCGGGGCGCGCGGCCCGACCGGCCGACGCGCAGGGTTTCCAGATGGATGACGCCCGCTCGCGTTCTCACGCCGCTCGCGAGCCCCAGCGCGACCGACCACCCGCCCTCCTCCGCCGGGACGGCCGTGATGGCCGCGCGGACCTCTTGCGTGCGCACGAGTTCGGCTCGTTCGCGCGGCGAGGCGGGGCGGAATTCGAGGAAGATGTCGAGCGCGCGGGCCGCCGCGTCGAGTTCGGCGAGTTCGCGGGTGGTGCAGGTTTCCGGGACCGCGAGCCGCATCGGCCGCAGTCTGGCCTGGTGCGCGTCGTGCTCCATGGCGTCGGCGAGCCGCACCAGGCGTTGGGCCGAGGGCAACATGTCGCGGCCGAAGGGGGTGAGCCGCGCGCGGCGGGTGGAGCGGTCGAACAGCCGCTCGCCGAAATGCCGTTCCAGCGCGGCGATGCGGCGGCTCGCCACGGGTTGGGGGATGCGGGCGAGCGCCGCGCCCGCGGTGAAGGTCCCGGCCTCACTCACGCTCACGAACGCCCGGCAGCTGCCGATCAGGTCCACGACCACATACTATGTCACTTTCGCATGGAACTGGCTGTTCGTGTCTTGGACAGCATGATGACCCGCGGCAAGACTACGGACATCGAACGATCTTGAAAGGAATCCCCGTGTCCGTCACCTCTCGCCGGTGGAGCGTCCGAGCGGCCCTCCTGGCGCTTTCGGTCGTTTCGCTCGCCGCGTGTTCCACTCCCGCACCCGCGCAACCGCCGGCCCCTTCGCCCGCCGTCGCGACGGCCGTCGCCGCCGGGCGGGCCGATTTCGAACAGCTCGAACGCACTTTCGGTGCCCGGCTCGGGCTGTACGCCTTGGACACCGCGACAGGCCGCGAAGTCGCCTTCCGCGCCGACGAACGCTTCGCCTACGCCTCCACGCACAAGGTGTTCAGCGCCGGCGCCGTCCTGCAGCGGACACCGCTCGCCGAACTGGACCGGATGGTGAGCTACGGCCCGAACGACGTCGTCTCCGACTCACCGGTGACGGAAAAGCACGCCGGGACCGGGATGACGCTGCGCGCGATCATGGACGCCACCCTTCGCTACAGCGACAACACCGGCGGCAACCTGCTCTTCCGTGAACTCGGCGGACCGGCCGGGCTCGCCGCGGTGCTGCGCGGGATCGGCGACACCACCACCCACGTCGACCGGATCGAACCCACGCTCAACGACACCGTGCCCGGCGACATCCGCGACACCAGCACCCCGCGGGCGCTCACGGCCGGATTGCGCGCCTTCGCGCTCGGCGACGTCCTGCCCGAGGACAAACGCAAGGTCCTCGTCGACATGATGCGCGCCAACACCACCGGCAACGAGACCATCCGGGCCGGGGTCCCGGCAGGCTGGCCGGTGGCCGACAAGACCGGCTCCGCCGCCTACGGAACACGCAACGACATCGCCGTCATCTGGCCGCCGGACCGGGCACCGATCGTCATCGCGGTGCTGACCGACCGGCCGACAGTGGATGCCAAGCGGGACAACAAACTTCTCGCCCAGGCGACGTCCGCCGCGCTCAAGGCGATGAACTGAGCGTCGGCTCGCGCTGCCGACCCGGCAGCGCGAGCCGCGGTCAGTTCGCGAGCAGGTCGTCCACCTCGCCGGTGAAGAACAGGGCGGTGTCGAAGCCCATTCCGGCGAAGTGGCCGGCGAGTTCGAGCGAGAGGACGCCGTGCACCCGCGTCCAGAAGGTCAAGGCGCGGTGCAAGGTCGCCGACGACGCCGGGTGGCCGCCGTCCCACTGCCGATGGTCGTCGAGATGAGCGTCGAACGGCGTTTCCGGCTTGCCCGCGGGGAGCGCCACGAAGGCGTCGATGAGCACCGCCATGATCTCCGAGGAGATCGCCGTGGTGTCGTCCGGCGCGTGGTAGCCGGGGACCGGGGTGCCATAGACGAGGAAGTACCGCTGAGGGTCTTCCAGCGCCCAATCCCTGATGACGTGGGCGATCCCGGCCACGTCGGCGCCGGCGTCGAAGGCGGCGCGGACGGCGTCGGCGAGGCTGCGGTAGGCGTCGCGGATGAGGTCCGTGATCAGGTCGTCGCGGCTGGCGAAGTACCGGTACAGCGCCGGGCCGCTCATCCCGACGAGTTTGGCGATCGCGTTGAGGGACAGCGCGGAGACGCCCGTCGTGGCCAGTTGCTCCCATGCGTGCTGCTTGATCTCCGCGCGCACCTGTGCCCGGTAGCGCTCCCGCGAACTCTTCGCGCCCGTCTCCATCGACCACTCCTTACCCTGTCCTGGACCCCGAGACTCAGTTAGAGGCTATCACTTTCCCTATTGACACTCACGTCGCCTTTGTTATAGCTTCTAACTATCGCAAGTAGCGATCACAACGAAGCCTCCAGGGAGATCTCATGCTCACCACCAGTCGAAGCGGCCTGCTCGCCACCCTCATCGCGATCCCGCTGGCCGCCGGCGTCCTGAGCACCGCCCCGGCCCAGGCCGCCACCGCACCGGCTCCCTTGACGTGCCAAGGAAAAAGCATCGATCAGGCCGCCCCGATCCACTACCGGACCGAGACGCTGATCAACGCGCCGCTGAGCAAGATCTGGCGGCTGCAGACCGACGTCGAGCGCTGGCCGTCGTGGCAGGCGCCCGTCGCCGGCGTGAAGCGCCTGGACCCGGGGCCCCTGCGCAAGCGCTCGCAGTTCCGCTGGACCACGCCGGTGCCGCCCACCGCGACGACCCCCGCCACCACGTTGACCATCACCTCGACCGTTCATCAGATCCAGGCCAAGAAGTGCATCCGCTGGAGCGGGCCCGCGATCGGCGAAGGACTGCGCATCGACAACGGCATCCACGTCTGGAACTTCACCGAGGTCAAGGGCGGTGTCCTGGTGCGCACCGAGGAGAACTGGTCCGGCGCCCAGGTCGAGGCCGACGTCGAGACCTCCACCCGGTATCTCGGCGCTGGGCTGGAAACCTGGATGAAGGAGCTCAAGGCCGCCGCCGAAGCCCACCCTTGCCGGCCCTGACCCGCAAGACGGAAGGGGTCACCGTCCGCCGTCGAGAGACGCACTCCCCTGAGGCCCGGTCAAGGTAACGCGGGTGGTCACGTGGTCGGCGAGCTGGACGATCGCGACCTGCCAGGTCTCCGGCGAGCCGACGTCGAGAGTGCCCGTGGCCCTCCGGACCAGCTCCGGCACGCCGTCGAGCGGCTGGGCGCGGAGGTCGAAGCGCGGGACAGGGACGCCGGTGGGCGCGAAGATCGCCGTCAGACGGCGCTCGTCGATCACCACGCTGAGCACCTGCGAGACATCCGCGTGCCGGGCGAGGGAATCGACTGCCCGGCGTAACTCCCCCGCGTCCAGCATGGACTGTTCCGGGCCGATGGTGATCACGGCGGAGCCCGAGGACGAAGTGACCGAAGTGGACGATGACGTCTGCTGCTCGGGTTGCCGCTCAAGGGCTTCCGGGCCGAACAGCTCCGCGCGGCACAGCAGGAGGACGGCGGCCGCACCGAGCAGCAGTCCGAGGAAACCGAGAAGCCCGAACGCACAGCCCTCCGGCGGCCGACGCACCAAGGTCGACTCGGGCGCGGGCTCCAGGACGGCGTCGGCCACCCGGCGTTCCCACTCGAGCGTCGGCGGCGGCACGATCCGCGCCTTCCACGGCCGGTCCGGCGGGTACTGGACGATCACGACGCCACCCGGCCGATAGTCCGGGAGATCGACGAGGTTGACGCCGTGCGTGATCTCGAGGCGGTACGACCGGGCTCCATCGGGCACGACCGTCAGGACGAAGGTGACCGGGATGTCCCCCGATTCCGTCCCACTGGCGCTCAACTTCTCGATCCGCGCGAGTGCGACGGCGGGGACGACCGCCGCCTCGCGGGCGCGTCGCGGAATGCCGCCGATGAAGAGAACGACACCGTAGGAGAGCGGAAGTCCCAGTCCTATCAAGAAAAGAGGAAGTTTCTCGATGATGGCGGCGACGACGAACGCGCTCAACGCCGCCCCGGAGACGGCACCGGTCAGGAATCCCCGGGCGAGGGAGACCGGGTCGGCGTGAGTGGGTGCGGGCACTGTCGACATGGACGTACTCCGGGCTGTGGAAGGGATTCGGGTGTCAGGAACGGCGATCAGTCCGTGGGCAGCCAGTCGCTGAGAGCGGGTTCGCGGCGCAGCGCCACGAAGATCGACTTTTCGTCGCCGGGCCGCACCGGATCGAACAGCACTTCGACGAAGCCCGCGATCGAGGTTTCGCTGGTTCGCCGGGTCACCCAGCGCCGGACGCCGGCGGTGTCGAAGAAGGCCACCGTCACGGTCGCGCCGACGACCCGGGAACCCGACTCGTCACCGGCGATCCGGGGTTTGACTTCGACGACTTCGCCGCGAACGCGCCGGCCGTAGGTCAGCAGCCGTTCCCTGGTCCGGACCATCTCGGCGTATTCGCGGGTGGCCTTGACGGCGTGGACCAGCGCCAGCACCGTCAGCACAAGCAGTCCGGCGGGTGCCCACCAGTCGGCGTAGTACATCGCCCAGCCCCAGAACCCCCACTTTTCGTCCGTGTGGAAGACCGGGTCGACCGCGATACCGACGGCGAGCGGCGGGAGCCACCCCAGCGACGAGACCCAGAGACCGACGGTGGTCGCCGCCATGGCGAGCACGGCCGGGAACGCGGGTGACTTCGGCCGTCCCTGATATCGCCGCACGGCGGTACCGGCGAGCGCTCCCGCGGCGATGGTGCCCAGGAGGCCGAAGGTTCCCCAGATGGCCTCGTACGGCGGCTCGCCGTCACCGCGGTCGTCGAAGACGCTGTCGATCGCCATGGTCCGGAACTGCTCCAGGATCCCGCCGAACCCGTACCCGGCCGAGAATGCGAAGACCAGAAGGGCGGCCGAAGCCACGATCGCGCCGGCGAGCACGCCGGGATGCCCGCGCCAGTGCTCGAGGCGGGCGCGTCGGGCCTGCGCCGGATCCACTGTGTTCACGAGGCTCACCTCCACTCGGTTCGGGTGTGCGCCCAGCCTGCGCGAGACCGGGCGCTACCGAACCCAGGTTTCGCCCGCGACGGGAACTGTCCCGTTTCACTATCGTTTGCGGTAAGCGCGGATCGCGGCGGGAAATGTACCGGTACCTATTTTTTGTCCTGTCCAACGAAAGTCGGTACCACCCGACGGTGACGTGGATCACCCTGGGCGAACCGGATCACCGGTCCGGGCACGGGGTCGTGCCCGGCCATCCCCTGTGGCCGGCGCCGCCATCCCCGCGCCGGCTCGTCCCCCGCGAAAGTGAGTACCGGCATGCGCAAAACGTCCCCGGGACATCATCTGATCGCCCGCTCCGCCACCACACTGGTGGCCGCCGCCGCGGCCATCGGGTTCCTCGCACCGACCACGGCCACCGCCACCACCATCGACGGCTACTCGCCGACGGTGCAGCAGGACGCGGTCGCGTCCCTGGCGGCGGACGCGCAGATCAGCGAGGCCGCCGCGGTCGACCTGCTGCGCACGCAGACGGCGAGCGTCGAGACCCTGCAGAAGATCACCGGCTCGCTCGGCGCCCGTACCGTCGACGGTTACCTCGACGCCGCCGCCAAACCGGTGGTGAACGTGCTCGACCAGGCCACCGCGGACCAGGTCACCGCCACCGGCGCGCAGGCCCGGGTGGTCAAGCACTCCAGCGCGGCGCTGGCGAACGCGCAGGGATCACTGCAGTCGCTGCCCACGGTGGCGCACACCTCGATCGGCCTCGACCCGAAGTCCAACCAGGTGGTACTGACCGTGGCCGACGCGGCCAAGGGCACCGACGCTCTGCTGAAGGCCGCCGAAGCACTCGGCGACCGGGTCCGCGTGGAGCGGGCCGCGGGCGGGATGCACACGACGATCTACAACGGTGAGGCCATCACCGGTGGCGGCACCCGCTGCTCCGTCGGCTTCAACACCAACCGCGGCGGCCAGAACTACATCCTCGACGCCGGGCACTGCACCCGCGCGGTGTCGCAGTGGAACGTCGGCCCGTCGCAGGGCGCGAGCTTCCCGACCAACGACTACGGGCTGATCCGCAACACCAGCGGCAGCGGGCCGGGCGCGGTCACCCTGTGGAACGGCTCCACCCAGCGGATCAGCTCCGCCGGCAGCGCGACCGTCGGGCAGCGGATCAGCAAGAGCGGCAGCACCACCCGCCTCACTTCGGGTTCGGTGCAGCGGCTGAACGTGACGGTGAACTACGCCGAAGGTTCGGTCTACCAGATGATCCAGACCAGCGCGCTGGTCAATCCCGGTGACTCGGGCGGCTGCCTGTTCGCCGGCAGCGTCGGCCTGGGCATCACCTCCGGCAAGGGCAGCGGAACCTCGTACTTCCAGCCCCTCGGCGAGGCGATGAGCGCTTACGGCGTCAGCCTGAACTAAGAGTTGTCGTGAGTGATTTGGGTCGTTCTAACGACCCGAATCACTCACGACGGTCACTCGCGGCGGGCGACGGTGTAGCGCACGTTCTGCGTCAACACCACGCTGCCGTCGGGTTCGCGCAGCGGCTCCAACTCCGCGAGCACGGCCTGGCGCACCGCGTCCTGCCGGTCGTCAGGGATCAGTTCCCAGAACATCCGCTGGCCGTGCGACCAGGACCAGGTGATCCACTGCCCGGGATCGACGAACCGCACCGGATAGCCGCGCTCGACCGAGGACACTCCGGTGAAGCCCGCCGCCTCGGCGGTCCGGTCGAAGTTCTCGATCGTCGCGAACAGACCGGCGGTGGCGGCCATGGTCCAGGCCAGCGCCGGCGGCACGAACGGCTTGAACACCTCGCGTACGCCCGCCCACCGCGGATCGTCCGCGCCGAAGGTCGTCACCCCGGCGCGGCCGCCCGGTTTGAGCAGGCCGTGCCACGATCGCAGACCGGCGATCGGGTCCGGCAGGAAGAACACCACCAAGGACGCCGTCACGACGTCGAAGGACCCTGCGGGCAACACCGGTTCTTGGGCGTCCATCAGGGAAACCGAGATGTTCGCCAAGCCGCGGTCCGAGATATCCCTTGCGGTGCGGTCGATCATCGCCGAGGACAGGTCGATCCCCAGCACCGATCCCGCGGCCCCGACCCGCTCGGCGGCCGGGAACAGCACCGCGCCACGCCCGCAGCCGACGTCCAGCACATGTTCTCCCGGAGCGGGCTCGACCTGATCGAGCAATTCCCGGGCGAAGACGGTGAAGAAGTCGACGCCGAGAGCGTCATACGTCCGCGCCGTCCGGTCGAACAGCAGCGCGATGTCCTGCCGAGCGTCACCGGTTTCCACGCTGCCACCTCGATTCGCTCGACGTCGGCGCACGTTAACACCCGGCCGAACCCGCGAAAAGCAAGGCGGACAACGTTTCGGCGCGCCTCACGAACTCGTCCCGCGCCGGTCGTACGGACGTGACAAACGCTCAGGAGACGGTGAAGGTGCTGATCACGGCGAGGTGGTCCGAGGGCCAGCCGGTGCCGCCGCCGAAGGTGCGGCTGCCGGTGGGCGTGACCGAGCCGCCGCGGGAGAAGACGAAGTCGATCCGGTCCTGCGGTTCCGGCCTGCCCTGGTTGTCCTTGACCACCGGCGACCAGGTGTTGCCCGGTGCGGCCACCGGATCGGGCCGTGCCCGGCGGTACGAGTCGGTGAAACCGCGCGCGGTGAACGCCTTCGTGGTCGGCCAGGCCACCTCGTATCCACAGTGGACGGACTTGGCGGCCGCGGTCCAGTCCTGATGGGACGGGCTGTTCAGGTCACCGGCGACGATACCCGGACTGCTGCCGGTCCACTCCGCGATCTGCTCGGCCTGACGGCGCCGGTTCGTCTCGTCGGCGAGGATCGTGCTGACACTGTCCTTGTCGAAGCACGCGTTGTACGGGCCGTACTTGGTGTAGTCGAGGTGGATCGAGTAGACCCAGACACCGGCGATCTTCGCCGCGATGGCCTGCGCGCCCGTGTCGTTCCAGGACTTCCAGTCGGTGTCCTGGATCGGCAGCGCGCTGATCACGTCGATGTCCCAGCCGGGTTCGGTGTGCTGCCAGCCCAACGCGTCGGCGATCGCTTCGGTGGCGCCGCCACCGGTCTCCGACAACGCGACCACGTTCGCGCCCGAGGCGCGGATCTGGTTCACCACCGAGCCGATTCCGCCGTGCGAGCCCCGCATCCAGATGTTGAAGCTCATCACGGTGAGGTTCGTGGCGGCGGCGGCCGGAGCGGCGAGGCCGGCCGAGGTGAGCAGCAGAAGGGCGAGGAGCGCGCCGAAGCGGCGCTTGACGGAAGTCACGACTCTCTGGTCTACCGGTGTGACGCCGGGAAGTCCATCCGCCGAAGTGACTGTTCAACGGCCGTCAAAGCACCGGACATCGACAGGAAAAGCTCCCGACCACCTTCGAAACCCCTCCGGCCGAGAGTCCCCGCCAAACGACGGCTATAAGGGCCGGAACCGCGGTTCCGGAAAACCGCTGGTGGTGAAACAAAGACTTTGCGCGATTCCCTGTCCGGCAGGGCCCGGACGAATCGGCGCGACCTCGGATAAAAATCGAAAGTGAAGATCCCCGATCCGACGATGATGGCGTTCATGGCGACGCTCCTTCCTCGTCTCCGTCAGGACCAGGAAGGAGCGTCCCCGCTCACTCGGGCAGCACGTCGGTCCAGTCCGCGCTGATCGCGGCGCCGTCCGGATCGTCCGTGTAATGCGCCCCGCCGTCCACGCTCATGTACATCGACGTCTTGTTCACCCGCCCGGTCGCCGGATCGACGACGAGCCGCACCCCCTCGGGCAGCATCAGGCCCTGCCCACCCGGCACCGCGCCGAGTTCGCGCACCCCCGGGTACGCGGCGATCGCCCGGAACGCCGCGGCGCGGATCTGCGGCGGCGCCGGCGTCGTGGACACCAGCGAGATCAGCGTCTGGAGCACGAACAGCTCGCGATCGCTCGCGGTGGGTGGTCCCGCGCTCGTCCGGGTGCCGCTCTTCTCCACAGCCGTGACCAGCCACGCCCTCAACGCCGCCGGGTCCGTCGGCAGGCCCTGGAGCTGATCGAGGGTCACGGTGACCACGCCCAGAGAGAAGCCGGTCCGAGCGAGCGTCAACTGCTCGACCCGGCCGCCGCTCTTCGCCCCCCGGAACCACAACGTCCGGCCGTCGGCCGAGGTCCAGTACTCGTACACGTCCTGGCTGTGGGTGGGCAGGCTCGCCACCGTCACCTTGACGTACCAGTAGGCGCCGGAACCCGCCGGGGCGCGCTCGGCTGCCGTGGCCGCCGCGAGAAGGACGTTCCCCGCGGTGACGGCGGGTACGACACCCTGCGGGCCCGGAGCGCCGGGCGAGGCCACGACCACCACGGCCGCCGCGATCGCCGCGGCGGTGAGACCGGCGCCGACGGTCAGCAGGCCGACGCGCTTGCGCGGCTTCGGTCCGCTGAGCATCCGGTTCTGGAGCCGGTGCCGGCTGCGGTCGACGACGTCCTGGGACGGCTCGTCGGGAGTCAGGGTCGCGCGCAGTGTCCGCAGGTCATTCATCGAGTGCCTCCCGGGCGAGAACGGGGGTGAGCTTCTTGCGGGCGCGGTGCAGCCGAGAGCCGACCGTGCCAGGGGAAATACCGAGTGCCGCCGCCACTTCCGCGTAGTCGAGCTCGGCGAGCGCGACCAGCAGCAGAACGTCGCGTTCTCCGGCGGAAAGCCGGGCGAGCGCCTTCCCCAGCCCCGGCGACAACAGTCGCGGAGCCATCGACGCGACGACGCGGCCTTCGTGCCCCTCAGCGGCCACGGGCTGGTCGAGACGCGAAAGGGCCCGATAGTGCCGCGCCTCCTTGCGGCGGTGCCCGGCCACCAGGTTCGTGGCGATGCCGAACAGCCAAGCGCGCAGGTCACCGCGCGTGACGTCGAACGTGGCGCGCCGGTCGAACGCGACGAGGAACGTCTCCGCGGCGACGTCCTCAGCGACCTGGGCACCGAGCCGCCCGGCGATATACCGGTAGATCACCGTGAAGTAGCGGTCGTGCACTTCGATGAACAGCTCCGGGTCCTGGGGGAACCCGGCGGCGAGATCGGCGTCGGTCACCGGTCCCGCCGTCATGGGGCTGCCTCTGTCATGGGGTTCCTTCCCGTCGGCGACAGCTTTCACCACTACTTCGCCGTTGGCGCGGAACTTCTTCCCCTGGACGCCAAGAAACGGGAACGGCCGCCTGACACGGCCGTTCCCGCTCCCGGGTTTTCTTCGGTCAGGAACGGGTCAGCGTGACCCCGTAGGTGTTAGCCGCGTCCACGACGGGCTGGTAGTAGGAGTACGAGCCGGTGGCGTTCGAACCCTGGTTGTAGCCGCAGTCGTGCCCGTCGTTGGGGCCGCCGGAGGTCATGCCCTGTGCGGTGTTGCCGGCGATGTAGGCGCCGCCGCTGTCGCCGCCCTCGGTGCAGACGGTGGACTTGGCCAGTCCGGTGGTCGCGACGCTCTCCCCGCTGTAGCGCACGGTCTGGTTGTACGCGCTGATCTTTCCGCAGGTCCAGCCGGTGGTGTTGCCCGCCTTGCACAGCGTGGTGCCGACCGGGGCCTTCGAGCTGCCGGTGATCCGCACCGTGGTGCCCTTGCGGGTGTCCACGTAGCCGCGGCCGGTGTCCTCGTCGTCGATGTCCATCAGGCCCATGTCGGTCCGCGGGAACTCGGTGGCGACGCCCTGGCCGATGTGGTTTCCGTTGCGGTCGAGGATGTCCGGGTTGCCTTCGACGCAGTGGCCGGCGGTGAGCAGCACGTTGTCGCCGTCGCTGGTGGTGCCGGGGAAGCCGAGCGAGCAGTTGGTGCCGGGGTCGAGGTCCATGATCTGGCCGGGGATCACGTCCGCGGTGACCACGTCACCGCCGGTCTGTCCCTTCTGGACGGTCACGCCGGGCAGGGCGGCCAGCCGCCGCACGAGCGCGGAGCTCGCGGCCGGTTCGACCGTGACGACGACCTTGTCCGAGGCCACGTCCGGGCCCCACGACTGAACCTGGCCGACACCGGCGCCGATGGTGTTGCCGACGGCCGCGGCCAGTTCGGTCAGCGCCTTCTCGCCGCGCACACCGGTCCGCGGGGTGAGCCCGGCCGAACGCAGCGCCTGGGCGGCACCGGCGTCGGGCGCGTTCACCACGAGTGCGCCGGCGCCGTCGAAGTACGCCCCGTCGGTACGGAATCCCTGGGACTGGACACCACCCAGCGACGCGATCAGGCTCTTCTCGGCGTCCAGCTTCTGGGCCGCCTGCTGAGGAGTGGTGTGCAGCTGGTCGGCCAGCACCTCCAGCATCGTCCGGTCGTAACCGGCATCGGCCGGGGCAGCGGCCGCCGGGGCGGTGAGCGCGACGGTGCCGACGCACACGCTCAGCAAAGAAAGCGCAAGGGGTACACGAATTCGCATTCGAATTTCCTTCAGGCAGGGTTGGCGGGGACGTCGAGGAATTCAGAACGACAAAGAAAAGAGAAACGGCCGGTACGGCCTATTCCGAGTCGGGCACCTCGACGATTCGAAGGCTAGAAGCACCGCCATAGCTCGGCGTAGCGTCGAAAGTAGGGTCCATAACGGACGTCCTACTTTCGTCGTTGCGCTTTGACCGGAGAGGCAATTCGCTACCTCGTTGCGGCCGATCGGGTGATATCGGCGTACCCCGGGCAACGACCGGGCGGGGGCGTCGCGTGATCCCGTCACAGCCAGCACCAGCCAGCTGAGGGGATCCCATGGGGAACAGCCGTCTAGTGAGACGTATGACCGTGGCCGGGTTCGCCGGTCTCGTCTTTTCCGCCCTGCCGGCGACTCCGGCGATCGCGCTGCCGGCGCCGGAGTCCGCATCGTGTTCTTGGCAGGCAACGCCCATCGCGGTACCGCCGGGGGCGGAGCGCAGGCTCGTGTCGGTCGATACCACCGACGGCGCGGGCAGCTACTTCGGCCATCGGGCCTATGGCTCCGGCAAAGCCGGTCTGCTGCGATGGCAGGGCGACCAGCCCGAAGAGGTCGCCCTGCCGAAAGGCTCCGACTCCGCCATGCCCGCCGACCAGAACCGGTCGGGCACCGCGCTGATCAACGCCACCGTTGACGGCATACGGAATGAAGTCTTCTTATACCGCAAGGGGAAATACGAGACACTGCCGGTTCCGGCGCCCTACGAAAAGCCGCGGGCGGTGGCGATCAACGATCGCGGCGACGTCGTCGCCATGGCGGAAAAACCGGACTCCACCGGCTACGTGGTGATCGCGTGGTTCGCCTACGGTTCCGGACCGCTGGTCATCTCTCCGCCCGAACTTCCCTGGGCTTCCCCGGTCGACATCGACCAAGACGGCACCATCCTGATCAGCGGAGGGTATTCGGCCTATCTGTGGCGTTCGGGCGAACTCTCCCCGCTGCCACCCTCCCCGGACGTCCCGGTGGTCACACGGGCCCTCAGCAAGGGACGAGCGGTCGGCACGATCATCGGCGAGAAAGCCCAAGCGGTGCTCTGGCACCTGGGCAGTCCCCATCTGCTCGAAGGCGGCGGCGAGGCCGAAGACATCAACCGGCACGGCCTGATCGCCGGCAGCGCCGGCGACTGGAACGGACCGCCCGCCGTCTGGCGGGGCACTCGCCTGCTGGCGAAGCTACCGCTCCCCCAGGACGCCACGTCCGCATATCCGGCCATCGCCAGTGACGACGGGACGATCGTCGGCAGCGCCGAACCCGACATCGGCCCGGTGCGCTGGCGCTGCACCTGAGAATGTCGCTTCCCGCTACGAACGCAAGTAGAGGACTAAGGGCAGTTCGAAGGTGCCTGCTCGCCCTTGAACCGCTTCACGATCCACTGGTGCGCGTCCGCGTTGCCCGCGAGGATGCCGGTCGCGTGTTCGGCGATGTAGGTCTTCCACTGTTCACGGACCCCGGCCGCGCAGTACGCCTTGTGCAGGGTCTCCGCCTGCGGCGTGTTGACGATCTCGTCCGTGGTCGCGTGGTACTGGAACACGGGGACCCGCGGCGGGTTCGCGCCGAGCTTGTTCTGCGCCAGCCGCGCCTGCCACTGCGGAGTGTTCAGCGGATTGGTGGTGGTGTAGTCGCTGATCTTCTTGAACGGGTAGTTGAGCAGCAGTTCGGCGACGCAGGCGTTCTTCTTGGCGTCGCCGAGTTCCTTCCTGCCCGTGTCGTTGAGGTACGAGTCCAGCTTCAGATCCGGGTACGCCGCGTCGAGCCCGACAGCGGCGAAAGCCAGGAACCCGAAGCCGATATAGCCGTCGAGGCCCTTGGCCACCTCCGTCAGATCCGCCGGGACGCCACCCGCGACGACGCCGACCAGGTTCAGTTCCGGAGCGTAGGTCGGCTGCTTCTCCCCCGCCCACATCGAGCCTCCGCCGCCCTGGGAGTAACCCTGGACGATCACCTTGGCGCTCTTGGACAGCTCGGCAGGCGAGAAGTTCTGTGCCGCCCGGACCGAGTCGAGCACGGCCGGTCCCATCGACTGCCCGGTGATGTAGGTGGGCACGGTCGTCGCCGAGTAGCCCTCGTAGTCGGTCACCGCGACCGCGTAGCCGCTCGAGATCGAGTCGTTGATGGCGGGCTGGTCGTAGAGCGTGCCCCGCTCGATCGCCTTGGACGGCGTGCATTTGAACGCCGGCCCCTGCGTGCCGACGGCGTAACCGACGATCGGCGCCTTGGCCGGGTCGACACCCTTCGGGACGAAAACGGTCCCGGTCACCGCGTTGCGCTGGCCCAGCCCATTGGTGGACAGGTACATGACCTGCCAGGCGTCGGCGTTCGCGATGTTCATCAGCGGCACCGCCGGGCGCCACCGGATGACGTCACCGGGACTTCCGGCAGGCAGCGGCGAAGGTGCTTTGTAGAAGGAATCGTCGAAGGGGCCGGGCAGTCCCACCGCGGCGGCGGACGGCTCGGCTGCGGCGGACGAGGTCGCCGCGACGATGCCCAGCGCCGCCACGGACAGGCTCAGAGCCGCCAGGAACAACGGTCGGAATCGGGCAGGTTTCACCGGAACCTCCATCGGGGAAAGGGCAGGGATAGGGGAAGGAAAGGGTCAGGCCGGAACGCCCAGGGCTTCGGCCAGGACCGGCCAGGAGTTCCGCAGGGACCGTTGCCAGTAGGGCCAGCTGTGAGTGCCGGCGCCGTAGTAGTCGACGGTCACCGGGATTCCTTTGAGCTTCAACCGGTCGGTGAAACTCGAGGAGGCGAGGAGCGCGGACGGTTCGAGGATGTCGGACTGTCCAGGCGGGTCGAGCGGCCCGGTCTGGCCGTTCCCGCACGAGATGTAGAGCGCCGTGCCACGCAGGTCGTCGACGTGGTCGAACGGATTGTTCGACGACCAGAGTCCCCGCATCCCCCAGGAGTCGCCCCAGAGTTCGAGATAGTTGAAGACACCGGCACGGGCCAGGATCCCTTGGATGAACAGGGGAATTCCCGGGTAGAGCGTGTTGGGCACGCCGCTGTAGGACGCCGCCGCGGCGAACATCCCCTTGTGCTTGAACGAGTAGGCGAGCGCGCCGTACCCGCCGATCGACAGCCCGGCGATGGCCCGCCGGGTGCCGGCGCGGTATCCGCGCTCGACGATCTGACGCACTTCCAGGGTGTGGAAGGTGTCCCAGTCCACGCCCTTGAACCCGAAGTTCCACCACTTCGTGTACATGCCGGCCGAGCCGCCGGTCGGCATCACGACGAGGGTGTCCTTGTTCGCGGTGAACGCCTTGACGTCGGTGAACTGGTCCCACGAGCGGTAGTCCACCGGTTCGCAGCAGCCGTGCAGCAGGTACAGCGTGGGCCAGGTCCGCGTGGGCTGCGCCGCCCATCCGGTGGGCACCAGCAGCCGCACCATACCGGTGGTGCCGAGCGCGGGTGAACTGATCTTGAGGTCGACCGTGCGCGCGTCCAGCCACGTCTCCTCGACCACTTTCGCGCCGTTGTCGGCCACCGGCGAGGACGGTGCGGCGCTCGCCGGGACCGACGTCGCGCTCGCCCCGAGCAGGGCGACCATGGACAACACCAGCAGGCCCCAGCGCCGCGTTCGGTTCATCGCTTCTCCTTGCTCACAACGGGATGTTTCCGTGCTTCTTGGCCGGAAGGGTCTGCCGTTTGGTGCGCAGCGCGCGCAACGCCCTGGCGACCTGCAGACGGGTCTGCGACGGCGCGATGACCTGGTCGATGTAACCGCGTTCCGCGGCCAGGTAAGGGTTCGAGTGGCGTTTGCGGTAGGCGTCGGTGAGCCGTGTCCGCTCGGCGGAGCGCTGGTCCGGTGGCAGTTCGGCGAGTTCGCGCCGGTGCAGCACCCGCACCGCGCCTTCCGCGCCCATGACCGCGATCTCCGCGGTGGGCCAGGCCATGTTGACGTCCGCGCCGAGATGCTTCGACCCCATCACCGCGTAACCGCCGCCGTAGGCCTTGCGCGTCACCACGGTCACCTTCGGCACGGTCGCCTCCGAGTAGGCGTAGATCAGTTTCGCGCCGCGCCGGATGATCCCGTGCCGTTCCTGCGCCGCGCCGGGCAGATAGCCGGGGACGTCGGCGAGGGTGAGCAGCGGGATGTTGAAGGCGTCGCAGAACCGCACGAACCGCGCGGCCTTCTCGGAGGCGTCGATGTCGATCACCCCGGCCTGGTGGCGCGGCTGGTTGGCGACGATGCCGACCGTGCGCCCCTGCACCCGGCCGAACGCGCAGATCATGTTGGGGGCGAAGGCACTGTGAACTTCGGTGAATTCGCCGTCGTCGACCAGCCGGACGATGACCTCGGTCATGTCGAAGGCCTGGTTCAGCGAATCGGGCACCAGTCGGTCGAGTTCGAGGTCGGCCGCGGTGAGCTCGTCGCTGGTGTCGTCGGCGTAGTCCGGTGCGGGGTCGAGGTTGTTGGACGGCAGATAGCCGAGCAGGGTCTGCACGAAGTCGATCGCGTCCCGCTCGTCCGCGGCCCGGTGGTGGGCGTTCCCGGACACCTCGCTGTTCACCGCGGCGCCGCCGAGCTGCTGCGCGGTGACCCGCTCGCCGCTGACGGCGTGCACGACGTCCGGCCCGGTGACGAACATGTGCGCGGTCTCGTCGACCATCACGGTGAAGTCGGTGATCGCCGGCGAATAGACCGCGCCGCCAGCGCACGGCCCCATGATCAGCGAGATCTGCGGGATGACGCCGGAGGCGAGGGCGTTGCGCCTGCCGAGTTCGGCGTAGTACGCCAGCGAGACGACGCCTTCCTGGATCCGGGCGCCGCCGGAGTCGTTGATGCCGATGACCGGGCAGCCCAGCTTCATCGCCAGGTCCATCACCTTGAGCACCTTCTCGCCGAAGACCTCCCCCATGCTTCCGCCGAACACGGTGAAGTCCTGGGAGAACACGCAGATCTGCCTGCCGTCGACGGTGCCGTGTCCGGTCACCACGCCGTCGCCGTAGGGCCGGTTGGCGTCCATTCCGAACTCGGCGCACCGGTGCCGGGCGAACTGGTCGAGTTCGACGAAGGAACCCGGGTCCAGCAACAGATCTATGCGTTCGCGCGCGGTCAGTTTGCCCTTGGCGTGCTGCCGGTCGACGGCCCGTTTCTCGGCGATCCGGACGGCTTCGTCCTGCCGGGCGGCCAGATCGGCGATCCGGAACGCGGTCGTCGGGGCGAAGGGGATGTCTTCGAGGGTCATGTCCGCGTCACCCTTTCCTCGCAAGCCCTTTCCTCGCAAACGGTGAGCCGGTCCGCGAGCGCCGCGGCGACCACCTCGACCTGCGGCGGGTCGATCATCGACAGGTGGTCGCCCGGAACCCGCACGACCTCCAACGCGCTGCAAAAGGCATCCCAGCCGAGAGTGTCGTCGGTGCGCAGGTACCGCGGGTCGAGAGTGGTGGTCAGCGGGTGCGGCTCCTGCGCGCGCATCAGCAGCACGGGCCCGGCGTACGGCTCCGGGTGGTAGCGTTCGGCGACCCGCGCGTCCACATAGGACTCATATTGGTGCCGCAGGACACCCTGGCCCATCCCGGGAACCTGCGCGGCCAGCCTGCTGATCACCAGCCGGATCTGCTCGTCCTCGCCGAGCCGGACGAGTTCCTCCCGTGAGATGTCCAGCGGAACGCCGTAGGTCTGCTCGACGTGCTCGGCGAACCGGGCGAACCGGTCCAGCAGCAGTTCGTGCATGGGCTTTCCGTTCGCGGGCAACGGAAGGATGCTGTCGATCAGGAACACCAGGTCGACCCGCTCGCCCGCCGCGGTCAGCCGCCGGGCCGTTTCGTAGGCGAGGCAGCCGCCGAACGACCACCCGCCCAGCCGGTAGGGCCCGTGCGGCTGGATCTCCCGGATCAGTTCGAGGTAACAGTCGGCCTTGCCCTCGACGGTGTCCTCTTCGTCGATCCGTTCGAGCCCGTAGACGGGCCTGCCCTCCGGCAGCAGCCGGACGAGTCCGTCGTAGACACTCGTCGGTCCGCCCGCCGGGTGGAAGAGGAACACCGGATCGACGCCGCCCTCACGCAACGGCCGGACCGGGCACCCGCCGCGGCCCTCGATCTCGTTGCGCACCAGATCGGCCATCGCGGCCACCGTCGGCGTGGCGAAGAGCCGGTCGACGTCCGGGACCGAACCGAGCTGACCGGCGAACGCCGACCGCAGTCGTTCCGCGGCCGCCGGATCGCCGCCGGCGGCGAAGAAGTCGTCGTGGACACCGGGTTCGGCGCCGCCCAGTTCGGCCTGCCAGTGCCGGGCGACCCAGCGTTCGGCCGGATCACGCGGCCCGACGACGACGTCCGCCCGGGCGGGCCGCGGGCTTTCCCCGCCGAAACCGGCCTGCTCGGCGAGATGGTCGGCGAGTTCGGCCAGGCTGGCGCCGCGCAACAGCAGCGGAACCGGCAGCGGCAGGCCGAAATCGCGTTCCACCACACCCCGCGCCCGCATGGCGGTGAGCGAATCCAGGCCGAGCCGGGTGAGCGGGACGTGCCTGTCGACCTCCTCGGCGGCATAGCCCAGCATTCCGGCGACGAGCCCGGCCAGATAGTCGGTCAGCACCGTGCGAGCCGCCTCCGGCGGGCCGGCCCGCAACGCGTCCATCCCGTCCCATGTGGACGGTTCAGCGTCCCGTTCCCCGGCCTGCACCAGGACTTCGAAGAACGGCCGTTCGCTCAGGCGCGGGAACAGGGCCAGCACGGTCGCGGCGTCGACGCGGGCGATCCCGGTCGTCGCGCGATCACGCGCCAGCACGGCCTCCAGCGCCGCCAGCGCCTCCTCGGTGCCGAGCGGTTCGAGCACCGGGTTCCGGCTGCCCGCGGCCGCGCCCGCCTCGCCCCAGGCACCCCAGCCGATGGTGGCCGCCGGCAGTCCCGCGGCCCGGCGCCACGTGACGAGCGCGTCCACCCAGGCGTTGGCGGTGGCGTAAGCGGCCTGCCCCGGCGAACCGAACAACGCCGCCGCCGACGAGTACGTCAGCCACCAGTCGAGGTCGTGCCCGGCGGTCGCCTCGTGCAACCGCCACGCGCCCAGCGCCTTCGCCCGCCAGACGACGTCGACCGCGTCGGTGCCGACGGAAACGGCCGCACCGTCGGACAGCGCACCGGCCGCGTGCAGCACACCGCGCAACGGCGTCCCGTCTTCCGTGGCCGCCGCGATCAGCGCCTCGGCGGTACCCGGCGCGGCGATGTCGCCCGCCACCACCCGGACATCGGCGCCCAGCTCACGCAGTGCCGTCAGCGCCGGCTCGGTCTCCGGGCTCGCGCCGCGGCGACCGGAGAGCACCAGCCTGGTCGCGCCGCGCGTGGCCAGCCAGTCCGCCGCGACGAGCCCGAGGCCGCCGAGTCCACCGGTGATCACGTACGCGCCTTCGCGCACAACGGTTCCGTTGCCGGGTTCGGCGAGTTGCGGCCGGGCCAGCCGCCGGGTGTACCGGATACCTTCGCGCCAGGCGACCTCGTCGTCCGGAGCATCCGCGCGGATCTCCGACACCAGCTGGGCGACCCACAGCCGGGCCGGATCCGGCTCGGCGTCGAAGTCGACCTGGCTCGCCCGCAGTTCGGGATGTTCGAAGGCGAGGACCCGGATCAGTCCCCGCAGCCACGCCTGGTCGGGGTCCCCGGTCTCGCCGGGTTCGACGGCCGACGCGCCCGCGCTGAGCAGCCACAGCCGCGCGGCCGACGCCTCCTCGGCCAGTTCGGCGAGCACCCCGGAGAGAATGGCGACCCTCCGCCCTGCGTGCATCGGGTCGAAGTCGCCTTCCGTGACAGGGCGGCCGGTACAGGCGAGCACTCCGGTCACCTCGCGGGACCGCACCAGTTTCCCCAGGGCGGCACGATCGCCGAGGGGCGCCATCGCCAGTTCGTCACCGGTCTCGGTGAGCCGGTTGCGCAACGCCGTCAGCCACGGGGTTCCCTTGTGCTCCTCGTCGTACAGCACGACCCAGCTGTGCGCCCGTGGACCGGCCGCGGGCAGATCGGTCTGCCGCCACACGGCCTCGAACAGCAGGTCTTCCATCGGGACCGGCAGCGCCGAACGCTGGAACCGGCGGCAGTAGACCTCGCGGAACTCCACCAGGACGGCGTCGTCGGCGTCGACCAGCTGGACGCTGCCGACCAGGCCGTCACCGGCCGGGTCGACCGAGTCGAGAACGGCGTCGACGCGGACGACGCGGCGCGGATCACCGGCCAGCACGACTTCGCCCAGGGTCAGCGGCAGGAAGACGCCGTCGGCTTCACCGAGCGCGTCACCACTGGCCGCGGCGAGCGCGTGCAGGCAGGCGTCGGCGATCACCGGGTGCAGGACGAACGCCGGGTGTTCGCGGGAGCCGTCCGGCACCGTGATCGACGCCGAAGCGCGGCCGGGTGCGGTGAGCACCCCGTGCAGCCCGCGGAAGGCCGGGCCGTAGCTCTGGCCCATGTCGGACAGCGCCTGGTAGAGGTCGAGCGGCCGGGTGTCGCCGTCGATCGCGCCGAACGGGACCAGCGGGGTGTCCCCGTCGCGGACGCGAGCGGTGGCGTGGCGGATCCAGCCGCCGTGTGCGGACCGCGCGTAGACGTCCACTTGTCCTTGAGAAGGACCGGAACCGGTGCTCAGGCTGGTGGTCACCTCGGTGTGCGCGGCGAGTGGGAGCACTCGGTGCAGTTCGAGGCCGCCGACGCGCAGTTGCCCGCGGCCGGGCCGCAGCACCGCCCTGGCGGCGGCGAGCGCCAGTTCCAGGAAACCGGCGGCGGGGAACAGCGGGACACCCATCGCCGCGTGATCGGCGAGCCACGGCAGCCCCGCGGTGCCGACATCGGCGCGCCACAGGTGTCCTCCGCCGGTGGGCTGCTCGATGTGCACGCCCAGCAGAGGATGGGTGCCACCGGATCCGGCCCGGGCGGCCGGGTGCCGCGGCCAGAACCGTTCGTGCCGCCAGCGCGGGCCGGGCAGGGCGACCGGCACGGGGCGAGGACCGCGAGCGTCGAGCACCCCCGGCAGACCGAGAGCGTGCAGCCGGGCTAGAGCGGTCAGGAACGCCGTCCGCTCGTCGATCTTGCGGCTCGCCGAGGCCAGCGCGAGCGCGCGGGTGGTCTGCTCGACGGCCGCCAGCGCCACCGGGTGCGGCGAGATCTCGACGAACACGCCGTACCCGTCGGCGGACGCCGCGGCTAGCGCCTGGCTGAACCGCACCGGACGGCGCAGGTTCGCCGCCCAGTAGTCGACGTCGAACGCCGGCGTCTGCTGGGGATCATCGAGAACACTGCTGTAGCAAGGGATTTCGGCCGGCTTCGGGGCCAGGCCGTCGAGTCCGGCACGGAACCGGCCGAGAACGGCGTCGACGGCCTCCGAGTGCCCGGCGCCCCGGACCGGCAGCCTCCTGGCCAGCCTGCCGAGGCTCTCGACGTGCGAGACCAGCGCCTCGACCTGGTCCGCGCCGCCGCTGACCGTGCACTGGACCGGCGACGCGTAGACCGCGACGGTGATCCCGGGGAATTCCGTTTCGAGGTCGGCCAGTTCGGCCGGGGACAGTTCGACCACGGCCATCGCGCCGTCACCGGTCGCGTCGACCTCCGCGAGCAGCCGGGCCCGCGTGGCCATCACGCGCAGGCCGTCGGCGACGTCCAGCGCACCGGCGACGACCGCCGCCGCGACCTCGCCCATCGAATGCCCGAGCACCGCCGCCGGGACGACGCCGTGCGCACGCCAGAGCCCGGCGAGGGCCAGCTGCATGCCGAACAACGCGAGCTGCGTCGCCCCGAGGTCCGGCAGATCGCGCTCGCCGGAGAACACCTCACGCAAGGAGAATCCGGCTTCGGCCCGGAACACCGGATCGAGCGCCTCGACCTCGGCGCGGAACGCGGGTTCGGTGCGCAGCAACAGGCGGCCCATCCCGGGCCACTGGGAACCGTAGCCGGAGAACACGAAGACGACCTGGGGCGCCGGGCCGGCCTCACCGATGACGACGTCGCCGCCGTCGCGCCCGGCGGCCAGTTCGCGCAGCGCGGCGGCGACCCGGCCGCGCTCTTCGGCGACCACGGCGCCGCGGACCGGCAGGTGGTCCCGGCACCGCGCCAGCGTGGCGGCGACGGTGTCCAGCGGCACCGTGCGGTGGGCGGGATCGTCGAGCCAGTCGGCCAGATCACCCGCCCGCGCCCGCAGCACTTCGGGCGAGCGGGCCGACAGCGCGAACACCTGGGGGCCCTCGGTCTTCTTCGCGTGGGCAGGGAACGAGGCGGCCGGCCACTCTTCGACCACGACGTGGGCGTTGGTGCCGCCGAAGCCGAACGCGGAGATCCCGGCGCGCGCGACACCCGAGTACCGCGGCCAGTCCGTGCCGGTGTCGACCACGCGCAGGCCGAGGCCGGGGAAATCGATATGCGGGCTGGGTTCGTGGTAGTGCAGGCTCGGCGGCAGCCGCCGGTGCACCATCGCCAGGACGACCTTGATCAGCCCGGCGATCCCCGCCGCCCCTTCGAGATGACCGAGGTTGCTCTTCACCGAGCCGATCAGCAGCGGGCGGCCGGGTTCGCGTCCCGTGCCGAGCACCTCGCCGAGCGCACCGGCTTCGATCGGGTCTCCCAGCGCCGTACCCGTGCCGTGGGCCTCGACATAGTCCACAGAGGACGGTTCGAACCCCGCCGACGCGTAGGCGTCGCGCAGCAGGGCGGCCTGCGCGTCCGGACTGGGTGCCACGAGACCGTTCGAGCGGCCGTCGGAGTTCACCGCGCTGCCGCGGATCACCGCCAGGACACGGTCTCCCGCGCGGCGGGCGGCCTTGAGCGGTTTGAGGACGACCACGCCGCAGCCCTCGCCGCGGGCGATCCCGTCGGCGGCGGCGTCGAACGGTTTGCAGCGGCCGTCGGCGGCGAGCACCCCGGCCCGCTGGAAGGTGGCGGTGACGCCCGGCGTGAGCAGCAGGTTCACCCCGGCGGCGAGCGCGGTCGCGCATTCGCCGCGGCGCAGGCTCTGCACCGCCTGGTGCACCGCCACCAGCGACGACGAGCAGGCGGTGTCGAGGGTGAGGCTGGGCCCGCGCAGGTCGAACAGGTAAGAGAGCCGGTTGGCGGCGATGCTCGTGGCGGCACCCGTGGCGGACCAGACGTCGACGGCGTTGGGGTCGGTCAGCGTCAGGTAGCCGTACTCGCCAGCCGAGAGGCCGACGAACACCCCGGTCCGGCTGCCCCGCAAGGAAGACGGCGGAATACCGGCGTCTTCGAGCGCGGCCCACGTGACTTCGAGCAGCATCCGTTGCTGCGGGTCCATCGCCTCGGCTTCTCCCGGCACGATGCCGAAGAACTCGGCGTCGAACCCGGCGATGTCGCCGAGGAAACCGCCGCGTCCGGGCAGCCAGTCGAGGTCGTGGCCGGAGGCGAAGGCTTCCCAGCGGTCTTCCGGGACGTCGCGGATGCCGTCGCGGCCCGCGTCCAGGAACCGCCAGAACCGTGACGGGGACTCGACCCCGCCCGGCAGACGGCAGCCGAGGCCGACGATCGCGATCGGTTCCTCCTCGCGGCCTTCCGCTGCCGCGGCGGCGCCATGCTCCACTGTGGACAGACGGGCGGCGAGAGCGGTGATCGTCGGGTACTGCCAGACCAGGGTCGGTGCCAGCGGACGGCCGAGATGGCGGCCCAGATCCGCGGCGAGGGCCATCGCCTCCCGCGAGGAAAGCCCGCTTTCGTGCAAGGGCCGGTCCGGATCGACCTGGTCGGCGGGCAGGCCGGTCCGTTCCGCGACCCGGCCGATGAGCCAGGCGCGGATCTCCGCGGCGTCCGGCGCGTTCACCCGAGCCGCCGTGCGATCAGCGCACCGTCCGCATAGGACCGGCGGCACAGGGCTCGGCTGATCTTGCCGCTGGACGTCCGCGGTACCTCGCCCGGGGTCAGGAAAACGACGTCGTGCAGGCGCAAGCCGTGCGCCGCCGACACCGCGACCCGCACCTCGGCGATCGCCGTGGCGACGTCGGCTTCGATTCCCTTGGCCCGTTCCAGCATCACGACCGCCGCTTCCCCGTCTTCGTGCTCGATCGCGAAGGCCGCGGCGGAATGCGGCCGGACCGCGGGATGGTCCTCCACGGTCTGTTCGATGTCCTGCGGGTAGTGGTTGCGGCCGTCGACGATGACGAGGTCCTTCAGCCTGCCGGTCATGAACAGCTCGCCGTCGAAGAGCACGCCGAGGTCGCCGGTCGCCAGCCAGCCTTCGCCGGAGTCCGGATCGAGCGGCGGCAGGCCGAAAACGGCGGCCGACGTATCGGGCCGACCCCAGTAGCCGGTTCCGACATTCGGGCCGCTGACCCGGATTTCGCCGACATCGCCCGGTTCGACGGGCTCACCGGTGACCGGGTCGGCGATGACGATCCGCTGGCCCGCCGGACGACCGCACGAGACGAGCGTCGTGGCCGCCGCACCGGATCCGGCGGGGAGCGCGAATCCGGCGGCGAGCCGGTCGCGATCGAAAGTGACCTGCCTCGGTGCTTTGCCGGCGTCGGTGACGGAAACGAACACGGTGGCCTCGGCCAGTCCGTAAGAGGAGCGGTGAACCTCGGGCTGGAGCCCGCATTCGGCGAAGGCGTCGTGGAATTTCGCGATGGTGGCGGGCAATACCGGCTCACTCCCGTTGATCAGTGAGACGACCCGGCTCAGTTCGAGGTAGCTCTTCTCGTCCTCGGACACCCGGGAAGCGCTGTAAGCGTAGGCGAAATTGGGCGCCGCGCTGATCGCGCCGGGGCTGGCCGAGAGCGCGTGCAGCCACCGGGACGGCCGCTCGAGGAACGCGAGCGGGTCCATCAGCACCGAGGCCGCGCCCGCGGCCATCGGCGCGCCGATACCGAGGATCAGGCCCATGTCGTGGAAGAGCGGCAGCCAGCTCACGGTGGACGACGTCCCGGTCCGGACACCGTAGGCGTCGCATGCCTGGCGGGCGTTGGTGAGCGCGTTGCGATGGGTGAGCATCACGCCGGCCGGGGTCCGCGTCGAACCGGACGTGTACTGCAGGTACGCCAGGTCGTCGAGCCCCGGTCGCGGCCAGGAATGGTCACCGGCCGCGACCGGAACGAGGGTGTCGACGGCGACGACCGCGGGCGGCTCGATCTCCGTCGTGGCCAGGAAACCGGTGACCCCGTCGATCCCGTCGGCGGTCGTGAGCACGACCTGAGGGGCGCAGTCGGCGAGCACGGCGGCCAGCCTGCCCGCGTGTCCGGGAAGATCCGGGGCGAACAGCGGCACCGCGACCAGCCCGGCCCGAATCGCCCCGAGGAAGGAGATGACGTAGTCGACGGACTGGCGGGCCAGGATCGCCGCCCGCTCCCCCGGTTCGGCGACCCCGGTCAACCGCGCGGCGAGCGCGTCCACCCGGTCGTCGAGTTCACGCCAGGACAGCGTGACCGCCCGGCCGTCCGCGCCGCCGCGGTGGTCGAGGTAGGTCACGGCGACCTCGTCGCCCAGACGCCGGGCCCAGTACTGAAGCAGCGTCGCGAACGACTCGCCGCCGGGTGTGTCGTCCTGCCCGCGGGCGACGACGACCGTTTCGGAAATGGTTTCCATAGCCCCTCATGGATGACGTGATCAGGACCAGGTGAATTCCAGCGGAACGGCATCGTTGCCGAAATCGGATTCAATTCCCGAAAGCCGTTCTTTCTGCTCGGAACTGTATGGATCAGCCCGGAAGAGTGTCAATGAAATGAGCGCGAAACGCTCACGCCGGTGCAGGCATGCTCACCGGGAAGAGAGAAACGAGGCACCGTGCTTGTCACCTTGGGACGGACTTTCACCCGCACGGACGCTCAGCACCCGGATCGCGAGGAGCGCGCCGGCGAGTTCCAATGCGGCCGCGGTCAGCAGTCCGGCCGTGTAACCGTCGGCCAAGGCGGGGCCCGCGCCTTCGTCGAGATGTGCCGTGCGCACCACCGTCAGTACCGTCCCGATCAGCGCGACTCCCAGCGCGCTCGACAGTTCACGGGACGCGGTGAGCAGACCGGACGCCGTGCCCGCCTGCCGCTCCGCCACGATTTCCAGTACGTACGAGGTCAGCGGCGTGGTCAGGGCCGATCCGGCGCCGATCAGCACCATCCCGGGGATTCTCGGCGACACCTCCGGAATGTGGTTGACCACGGCCAGTGCGAGCAGTCCCGCGGTGACCAGGCCCAGTCCGGCCGCGACGGTCCGATGTGGACCGAACCGCGGTACCGCCCAGGGCACCAGCGGGGTCGCGGCGACGACCGCGAAGGCCACCACGACCAGCGGTAACCCGGCGAGCACCGGGCCGAGCCCGAGGGATTCCTGGTGCAGCAACGGGGTGAAGAAGAAGACGCCCGAGACACCCAGTCCCCACAGCAACTGCACGGTGAGCGCGCCGACGAAGACCCGCCGGCCGATCAGATCCGCGGGCACCAGCCGTACGCGCGCGCGTCTTTCCCTGACCACGAACCAGAGGCACAACGACACTCCCGCCGCACCGAGCGCCAGAGGTGTCAGCAGGCTTCGGCTTCCCTCCCCCAGTTCCACCACGGCGGCGGTGAACAGCACCAGGCCGGTGGTCACCACCAGCATCGAGACGACGGCAGGCCGTCCGGCCGCCGGATCCCGGCCGGCGACGGCGACCCGCGTCTGCAGGAGCAGCATCGCCGCGACGAAGGGAAGGTTGACGAAGAAGATCCAGCCCCAGCCCAGGTATTCGCTCAACACACCGCCGAGCGTCGGGCCGAGCGCCAGCGCGACCGCGAGGCAGGCCGTCCACACCGTCGCGCCGACCGCCCGTTTGCGCGCGTCGAGATTGGTCCGGAGCAGGCTGAGCAGGGCGGGCACCAGGAACGCCGCCGCGGCGCCCTGCAGCACTCGCGCGGAGATCACCAGCCACGCCGTCGCGGCCAGCCCCCCGGCGGCCGCCCCGGCGCCGAACACGAGCAGCCCGGCCCGCAGCGTCGCGGCCTGCCCCCAGCGGTCCACCAGGGTTCCCGCCACCGGCAGGAGGCCGGCGAACGGGAGCATGTACCCGATGCTCACCCATTGCAGGGTGGGCAGATCCAGCGCGAGATCCCGGGCGATCGACGGCGCTCCCGCCGCGACGATCGTGTTGTCGAGAGTGGTGACGAAGGCGCCGAGTGCGATCAGTGCCAGCGTCGGTCCCGCCGATGTCGTCCGCTGAACCATTTCCGCGAACTCCTTCGCCTCGTTCCGGAAACCGGCGTACCGATTTCCGGAACGGCCGAGGTTAACCGGGTTCACCGCGCTCGATCAACGGCCACCGCACACCCCGCGCTCGCTTTGTCACGCCGCGCAGGAATCCGTGGTCGCCGATGCTCACCGGAACGCAGCTGCCCCGGTGACCGCGCTGCGGAGCACCTCGACGAAGTCCGCGTCCCTGCCCGTCCGCAAGGAGTACGCGGCGCCGAGCACCTCGGCGACCTCTCGCGCGCGGACTGCGGCGGCCTCGTGCGACGCGGCGAACGCCGACAGCGCCGCCCGTGGCGGGCAGACCTCGACACCGGCGGCGCCCGCCCGGACCAAGCCGAACCGCTCGAGTTCCGCGAGCGCGGTGCCGGGCTGGGTCGAACTGCCGTCCAGCAGGGCGCGGTACAGCTGCTCGGCCTCCACCGACAGGCCCCGCGACTCGGCGAGCATGACCTTCTCCTCCCCCGTCGAGGACGTGCGACAGCACCTGACAACGATGTCGGTGCGTCTTCCCCACCGCTTCGAACTCACCCACTCACCTGTACAGAGGGGAAAAGGACCAAGATCGTGCGCGTGAATCGATAACGAAAAGGTGACGGATCCACGCACGAGGACGAGACCCCTCGCGCCGCGGGGGGCCTCGTCCTCGTGTCGGCTTCGGTCAGCTGTTGGCGGGAAGCCCCTTCTCGTCGGCTTCCGGCGTGGCGGTGCCCTCGAGAAGTTCGCGCACGATCTCGTTCGCCTTGCGCACCTCGGGGGTGATCATCTTGATCTTGATCTTGCCGTCGTGACCCAGGTGGCCACCGACCTCGACCGTCTTGTCCTCACCCGGCAGCGGCAGACCCTGGCAGCCGGTGAACTTCTTCTTCGGCGTCAGGCCGGTCTGGAAGTAGGCCACGATCGGGTCGTCGACGCAGTCGGTGTTGTACGGGAAGATCCCGTGGCTGCCTTCGTTGTCGACGCTGATCATCTTCGCGCCCGGGAGGCCGTTCGCGCTGGCGAGCCCGCCCTCGTACGGCGTCGCCGCGTCCAGCTCGGTCTGCGCGATCAGCAGCTTCGGGAAGGTCTTCGCGTGGGGAGCCGGCTTGGCGTTGGTGGTCGGCCAGTAGGCGCACAGCGGCGCGCCCGAAAGCGCCATGATCGGCGCGATGAAGGGGGCGTTGACCGTCAGGTCGGCCTGCCAGTAGGTCCAGTAGTGCAGGTTCTGGTTCCACTGGCCGTCCTGGCAGCGGATCGCCTCGAACGTGGCGTCCCAGGTCTCGACCTCGGCGCCGCCCTGGTACGAGGCCTTGCGCTCGACCGAGTCCTTCTTCGCGATGGCCTCCAGCGCGTTGGTCTTCGCCTTCGCCAGGAACGCCTTGTTCGCGTCGGTCAGGCCGGGGGTCCGCAGCGCCTTCGCCACGAGCTGGTCGACCTTCTCCTCATCGGTGCCCGTGAGAGCGGGGCCGGTGACGGCCGAGGCCACGATGGAGGCCGCCGACGGGTACTGCGTGGTGTCGTACATCGCCGGGATGATGAACCAGGCCGCGTACAGCATGCCCGCGAACTCCCGGGTGCCGCCCGCCTGCTCCCACTTGCGGCGGATCTCCAGCGGATCGGTGCCCGCCTTGTACTTGGCGTCGTTGCGCGCGACGTAGGGCAGCAGCGCGTCCTGGAACTGGCGGTCACGGCTGCGCGGCTGCAGGTCCCAGGTCTTCTCGAGGGTCGAGCGGCTCGCGTCGGTCGAGGAGTCCAGCAGGAAGCGGTGCGCCTTGCTGGCGAACGTCGTCGCGTACCAGGTACCGAGCCAGGTGCCGTAGGAGTAACCGATGTAGCTGGTCTTCTTCTCGCCGAGCACGACCCGGATGAAGTCCATGTCGTACGCGGTCTGCTCGGTGGTGATGAACTTCGTCAGCGGGTTCGCGAGGCAGCCCGCGACCTTCGCCTTGTTGATCACATTCTGATCAGTGCTGTTCGGGACGGTGTAGCTGCAGGTCAGCGGGGTGCTCTGGCCGACACCGCGGGGGTCGAAGCCGACGAAGTCGTACTGCGCGGCCAGCACCGGGCTGCGCTTCGCCATCGCGGCGCCCCACGGCAGGCCCTCGCCGCCGGGTCCGCCCGGGTTGACCAGCGCGATGCCCTGCCTGCCGGTGCCGGGGTAGGCGGTCGCGGTCTTGGAGACCCGGATGCCGATGGTGTTGCCGTCCTGCGGGTTGTGCCAGTCGCGCGGCACCGTGACGGTGGCGCAGGCGAGGCCCTTGACCTTCTTTAGCTCGGCGGCCGTCGCGGGGGCGACCGAGGGGAAGTCGCACTCGCCCCATGCGACGTTCTGCGCGGTCAGCCCGCCGGCGAGTGCCGCGGTGTCCGGCTCGGCGTTCGCAGCGGGTGCCGCGCCCGCCGCAGGAGCCAGCACCAGGCCCGAAGCCAGGAACGCGCCGGCGATCGCCACCACCGTCGTGCGCGGGCGTCCTCCCCGGGCAAGCAAGGTCTTTCTCGTACTCACGATGATCCCTTTCGACATGAGCCCCCGATGTCCGTACGAGAAGTAAAGACGGGCGATCACGCTTCCCACACGGCCGGGAGATGGCGGATACCCGACATGGCAGGATCTCGACACGGCGTCGGAAACCGATCGCCCGTAACGACTTCGGGCCCCGCTCGCGACCTGTGGGTGTGTCCGCAACCGATCTCAGCGCCCTGCACTTGCCGGAATGGGTGGTGTCCTTGCTTCCGGAACGGGAAACCGTCGAGGAGCAGGCGATCCGCATCCGGCAGGAGTGGTGGGAGAAGGCGGTGGCGTCCCGTCGCCTCCCGGGATCCCCACCGACTGCCACGACACTGACCCGGGCCGATGTCTGGGCGCCTGCCGAGCACGTGTTCACGCTCCTGTGGCGGACTCTGGCGTGGGGTTCCGGCAGCCACCTGCGACAGAACAGCCAACGCCTGAACAGCATCGAGGCCGACGTCGTGCGCGCCGAAGACCTTCTGACCCGAGCCGCGGAGGAGTCCCGACGCGATCCGGAACGCGCCTACGCATTGCTCCGCCCGCGGCACAACGAGATCCGTGGGCTCGGCCCGTCGTTCTTCACGAAGTTCCTGTATTTCGCCGGCGGTGGAGCGCCGGAACATCCCTGCCTCATTCTCGACCGGGTCGTCGCCACCGCCCTGCGCGAAAAGTGCGGCTGGGAGTCCTTGCACCGCGCCGGACCCTGGCCGCCGGAGACCTACCGGCGCTACTGCGATCTGCTCGCCCGATGGGCGCGAGAACACCACTGCGCGGCCGACGAACTGGAACTGACCCTGTGGCGCTCGTGATCCCGGGCGGGTCGTGAGTGATTCGGGTCGTTCTAACGACCCGAATCACTCACGACCCGCCTGACCCACGCTCCTCGCCACTCACGAATCCTTTTCACCACAAGGAAAACCCCCGCGGCCACAGCGACCAGCAAGTACCCGTTACCGACGACCATCTGCCCGAGATCCCACCCGTGCTCCGCGCCACCGCCACCCGGCACCACCGCCACGGTCCACCCGGTGAACACCACCGCGATCGCCGCCGCGAGCCACCGAAACCCCCGCGCCAGCAGATAGCCGAGCGCGGGCACGATCCAGACCCAGTGGTGCGTCCAGGAAATAGGGCTGACGAGCAAGGCGCAACCCGCGCACACCAGCAGCGCTCCTTGCTCGTCGCCGGCTCGGTACCGCCACCGGATCAGGAACACCGCGGCGACCACGAACAGGACCGCGATCCCGAGCAGCCACCCCTCCCCCGGCCCGGTCCTGGCGAGAAACCCTTGCCACGACTGGTTTCCGACCCAACCCTTCATCGCGGCGAAGTGGTCGTTGAAGATCGCGGACGTCCAGTACGTGACGGAGTCGCCCGGCAGGAGCGCGAAGCCGAGCGCGGTCGCGGCGAGGAAGGTGCCGAGTGCGCGCATCGCGTCGGCCCGGCGGCCGGTGAGCAGCAGGTGCCCGATGAAGATCAGCGGGATCAGTTTCACCGCCGCCGCGAGCCCGATGAGCATGCCGCCGTACCGGGAACCGCGCAGCCGCAGCACATCCACCACCACGAGCGCCAGAAGGATCAGGTTCAGCTGCCCGAGGCCGACGCTCTGCCACACCGGCTGCAGGCCGAAAGCGGCGAGCAACGCCCAGCCGTTGTCGAAGAACGGACGCAGCGCCAGGTACAGCGCGGGTGCGGCGGCCATCGCGACCAGTCCCCAGCACAACTGCGGCGGCAGGACGGCGAACGGCGTGAACAGCACGGCCGCGAACGGCGGGTAGGTGAACGGGAGTTCCGGGGCCCAGCCGGGCAAAGCCGCCAGATGCGCGTACAGCGGTTCGCCGTGCAGCACGGCGATTCCGCCCGCTCGGTACACCGCGGAGTCGACACCGAGCGGGCGGTCGAGGAGCCACCAGAGCACCGCGACGAAGGCGAGAGCCACCACCACGACGGTCTGGGGGCGGCGGAGGATCTTCATGGCCACCACGATGCTCGAAGAACCGCGCCGGGTCGTCGGGCCCCAGTGCCGTCTTCGGGCAGTACCCGGGTATCGCCCGCGCGGCCGTGCGCTACCCCGGTATCACTTGCCGGGTACCACGATGCCCGCCTCGTACGCGGCGACGACGGCCTGCGCCCGGTCCCGCGCACCGAGTTTCCCGAAGACTCTGCTCACGTGCGCTTTCGCGGTCTGCTCGGCGATCACCAGCACCTCGGCGATCTCGGTGTTCGACAGCCCTTTGGCCACCAGGCGGAGGACTTCGGTCTCGCGCTGGGTCAGTTCCGCGACCTTGGAACCGCCGTCCGCGGTCCGGCCGCGGACGGCGAACTCCCCGATCAGCCTGCGCGTGACCGACGGCGCGAACAGGGCGTTGCCCGCCGCGACCACGCGCACCGCGGTGACCAGATCGTCCAGCGGCGCCTCCTTCAGCAGGAAGCCGCTGGCGCCCGCCCGCAGTGCGCCGTAGACGTACTCGTCGATATCGAACGTCGTCAGCATCAGCACGCGGACGTCGTCACCGCGGGCCGCCAGGATCCGGCGGGTCGCCTCCAGACCGTCCAGTTCCGGCATCCGCACGTCCATCAGCACGACGTCCGGCGCCAGTTCCGCGCACCGCTCGATCGCTTCGACACCGTTCGCGGCCTCGCCGAGCACCCGGATGTCGTCCTGCGCGTCGAGGACGGCGCGGAAACTCTGCCGGACCATCGTCTGGTCGTCGGCGATCACCACCGAAATCACCCGTTCTCCTCCTGATCCAGCGGCAGTTTCGCGGCGACTTCGAAGCCGCCGTCGGCGGTCGGCTCCGCCCTCAGCCCGCCGCCGAGCATGGCGGCACGCTCGCGCATACCGAGCAAGCCGTGCCCGGCGCCCTCGTCGACGGTCCCGGCGCCGCCCGGCGCGTTACGCACTACAGCGTGCACCGAATCCTGGTCGACGCGCAGTTCGACGGTGATCTCCGCGCCCGGGGCGTGCCGGACGGCGTTGCTCAGCGCCTCCTGCACGATGCGGTACGCGGACAACGCGACCCCGGCGGGCAGCGCGTCGAAATCTCCGTCCACCCGCAGCGCGCACGGTGTGCCGAGAGCGCGTACCCGCTCGACCAGTTCCCCCACCCTGGTGGCGTCCGGCTGCGGCGTGACGGGGCCTCCGGCGCCGTCCGCGCGCAGCACCCCGAGCAGGCGTCGCATCTCGACCATGCCCTCACGGGCGGTTCCGGTCAGCTCGGCGAACTCGGTGCGCAAGTCCTCGGCCATGCCGGGAAAACGGTAGCGCGCGGAGTCGGTGCGCAGGGCGAGTACCGACATGTGGTGGGCGACCACGTCGTGCAGTTCCCGGGCGATCCTCGCGCGTTCCTCCAAGACCGCCGCCCTGGTCTCCTCCGCCGCGAGTCTCCGTTGCTGCTCGGCACTTTCCAGCTCGGCGACCCGGCGCTGCCGGACCGCGTTGCCGCCGACCAGGAGCGACGTCATCATCGCCACCACCAGGGCCAGATCGCGCCAATCACGGAGCGGGACGGCGATCGCCGCCGCCGAGACGACGGCGACCACGACCAGAACGGCCTGCGAATGGCCCGCCGCGACCAGGTACAGGACGAGCGCGGCCGTCAACGCCAGCCCCGGCGACCACGGCCAGCCCCACATCCGCGGCAGGGCGGGCTGCACGGCCGGGGTGACCAGGATCAGCACCACCAGCACCCGCCAGGCCCACAAGGGCGAGCGGATCGCGAGGAACGCGGGCACCATCGCCGCCACGGCGAGCACCACGACGCGGGGACTTCCCACCGCTTCCGACGGTGTCATCAGCGCGGAGACGAACCCGGCCCAGATCCCGATTCCCGCCACCGCGACGGCGCGCAACCGGCGTAGCCCGGCAGACCGCGCTCCCACCTCCGGCCGGGCTCCGGCGTACAGGGTGTAGCGCGCGACCTGCAACCTCTCGCCCCATCGCGCTCGCTTGATCATCGCCGACCAGCCTACGACCGCTCTTGCGTCCGCGAGACCTGGAACCTGGATTATTTCGCTACGACATCTCGCGAAATGAGGTGAAGGTGCGCGCGCGCTCGTGCACCTGGCTACTTGGCTTCGACCCGGCCGAGTGCGTCGGGCCCGGCCGTCAGCGCGTCACAGGCCTCCCGCCAAGCGGGATCCCCTGGGGAGAACTCGGTGCGGAGGTACGCGGCGGTGAGCCGTCGCACCGCATCGACCCGCTCGGGATTCTCGTCCGTGGTCTCGGCGACGTCGTAACCGGAGATCCCGCCGAGCCCGTGCTCCGCGTCGAAAAGGGTGAGCAAAGTCTTGCGCCCCGGGGAAAGGAAGTACGGATCGGTGTGCCACTCCGCACCGCGAACCGTCAGGTGCGTGGAGGTGTCCTTGTCCCCGGCGACCACGAGCGCGGGCGTCGTCATCGTGGAGAAATCCGTGGTCAGGAAGAAGGAATAGTTCTGGGCCACGAATTCGGTGATGGCGTCGCCGCCTCGGCCGGGTGCCGCGAGCAGCACTCCCGCGGAGATCCGGGGCTCGGTCAGATTCACTTCCGTTCCGTCGTGGGGATCGGTGAACCGCGCGCCCAGCAACAGGCTCGCGGTGTGCCCGCCCATCGAATGCCCGGCCACGGCGACCTTGCTCCGGTCCAGGCGCCCGGTGAGGTGCGGGACGGCGGCCTCGATCTCGTCGAGCCGGTCGAGGATCCGGGTCATGTCCTCGGCCCGGGATCGGTAGTACATCGGCGCTTCGGGATCGGCTGAGTCCAGGTTCAGTGTCCGCGAACTCAGATGCGTGGGCTGGATGACGACGAAGCCCTGTGCCGCCCAGGAAGCGACGAGCGGGGCATAGCCGTTCAGTGACGAGAGGTGGTTCGAATATCCCTGGCCGTGCGAAAGAAGGATGATCGGCAGCCCGCTTCCGGTCATCGGCGCGGAAACCCGTACCTGCAGGTCCACCGCGCGGCCGGGAGTCGGCAGGACCACCGGGCCGACCGAGAGGACAGGCGCCGGCGCAGAGGCCGCGTACGTCGTTTCACTCATGTACTTCCCCTTGACGTCTAGGCTCCAACAAAAGCGGAGCACTGTTCCGCAAACATACGGAGCAGTGTTCCGCTTTGTCAACAGACCGGTGGCCCAGCACGGGGGAAGAGGTGACATGGCGGCAGAAGGCATCGCCCGGGTGACGGTGTCCCCGGCGCCGGCATGGCGCCGGGGACCACCCACCCGCCCGGGAACGATTCCCGGGCAAAGCGGATCATCCCCGCTTTCGGGGCACCGAACGTACCGGTACCGAACGGTACGAGAGGTCGATCGGTTCAGTGACCGCCTCGACACCCGGGGCGAAGAGGTCTTTCCCCGCGTGTGATGCAGCGAAAGACCCCTTCACATCACTTGGCACAAACGCCACTCACGAGTATTCGCACCGTCCATGACCCATCAGTGCCATCGGCACTCCCGTGCCTTTCTCCCCTCTTTAGTCGCTATCAACGGCCGCATCCGCTTGCCTAGCATGGCGAAACCCCCGGCGGCCGCAATGGGGAAACGTTCGATTTCCCATTCCTCTTCCGTTGTTCCCTGTAGTGGAAGGCACCCTGTGAAGACCATGCGCATCCGAGGTCTCCTCACCGCATTGCTGTGCACGGCCGGGCTCATCGCGGTCGCCCCCGCCTCCGGCGCGGCCCCCATCATCGACGGCGGATACGCCCGGTCCGGCCCGTGGGCGGCCATGATCGAGCAGAACGGTGAGCAGTGGTGCTCCGGCTCGATCATCAGCGCCCGCTGGGTGCTCACCGCGCAGCACTGCATCGACGAACCTGGTGCCGACTACTCGGTCCGGGTCGGGGACGTCGACCACCGGGCCGGTATCTACGCGGCGGTGACCGACATCCACACCCCCGGCGGCGCCGACATCGCGCTGCTGCGGCTCGACCGGTCGATCGACACGACCTACGCCACCCTCGGCACCGCAGTGTCCGCCGGCGACACCGAGCACGTCTACGGCTGGGGCTACAACGAAGACGGTGCGCTGCAGCGCTATCTCAAGGTCGCCCGCATGTCGGTGACCAGTGTCGCGAATGGACTGATCAAGGCCAGGGTGGGCGACGGCCTGACCAACGGCGGCGACTCGGGCGGGCCGGTGTTCGTCGGCGGCAAGCAGGTCGGCGTGCACATCGCCGGCAACAAGGTGGACAGCTCCACGCACACCAGCATCTCGTCGAACCGCAACTGGATCCGCACCACCTCGGGCGTCTAGGCGCTGACGAACCGGTCTGGGGGCGGTGTGTCCCACCGCCGCCCCCAGACCTCTCCAACGACGGCGAAGGTGGGCACGGGTGACTCCCCCGGACAGGCTCGGCGCACAACTGATCAAGCTGGGCCTCGGCGAGGGCGCCGCCGGCGTCTACTGCCGGATGCTCGAAAGTGAGCCGGTGTCCGCCCACCCGGCCCTGAACGAACTGGTCGACGCCGGGCTCGCGCTGCCCTCCGGGACGGAGGGGGCCGGGTACGTTCCCGCGAATCCCAGCGAGGCACTGACGGCGTTGACGACGCGGCGCCAGGCCGAGTTGCACGACGCGCGGATCGCGGTCCAGACCGCGTACAGGACTTTCCGGCGGGCGCATTCGGGGATACCGCACGCACAGGATCTGCTGGAGGTGATCACCGGCGAAGCCATCGTTCCCCGGCTCCAGCACCTCGTCACCCTGGTGCGGCACCAGGTGCGCCGGCTCGATTCCCCGCCGTACTTCAGCGGCGGGCACCGGAATCTCCTTGAGGAGGAACAGCTTCAGCGCGGGATCAGCTATCGCTGTGTCTACAGTGGAGCGTCACTGGGCGATCCCGGCTACTTCGCCGGGAACATCGTGCCCTGCCTGCGAGCGGGTGAGCAGGCGAGGCTGCTGCCCGAACTCCCGGTGAAACTGACGCTCTACGACGACCGGGCGGCCACGATCGCGCTGACCATCCGGGAGACCGATCGCAACCAGTCCATCGTCATCGTGCGACCCTGCAGCCTCTTCTCCGCGCTGGAGGGGCTTTTCGAAACCTCGTGGGCCGCGGCGATCCCGCTCGATCAGCACGGGCAGGCGTCCGGGCAACCGATCCGGCCCATCGAGCGGGACCTGCTGATCCTGCTGGCCGCCGGGAGCAAAGACGACGAGATCGCCGCCGAACTCGGCATCAGCAGACGGACCCTGTTCCGCTACCTCGAAAACCTGATGGGCCGCGCCGGGGTCTCCAGCCGGTTCCAGCTGGGGGTCTTCGCCGCCCACAACGGCTGGCTCTGAAACCGCGTCACCGGGTTGCGTTTGTGTGGCACATCACACCCTCACTGCACCCGCCCGCACCGTGGCCGTCTTACCTCATGAGAACACTTTCGGTGAAAAGTTCACCGGAGGAGTTGGAGGGAGACACATGAACCGCACAGGCATCATCCGTACCGCCACTCTCACCGGCATCGCCGCGGCGCTGGGGCTCGCCGTCGCCGCACCCGCCACGGCCGCGCCGCTCGCCGATCCGGTCACCACCGTCGCCGACCTGGACGGCGACGGCGAGATCGAGACCGTCAACGCCCAGCTGGTCGGCGACGACCAGGTCATCTCGGCCACCGTGAACGGGACGTTCACCTCGATCCACGTCGGCGCCGACAGCTACGCCGGCCTCACGGCGCCGCGGGTGACCGACCTGAACGGCGACGGCCGCGCGGAACTGATCGTCACCCAGTCCGTCGGAGCCAACACCACGTTCTTCACCGCGCTCCACTTCGACGGCCGCAACCTGAGCCAGGTCGTCGGCGCGGACGACAAGCCGCTCTCGGTCTCCGAAGGCGGCGGCATCGCCGCGCACCTCGGCTACCACTGCACCCCCGCCGAAGGGGGCCGCACCTTCGAAACCGTCGCCGCCGAAGTCGACGACATCGCCGGCCCGGTGGACCAGATGACGTACTCCGGCAGCCGCACCGTTTCGACGCTTCGCGACGGCGCGCTGACCACCCAGAGCACCCTCCCGTTCACCGGCCTCAAGGTGACGGATCCGCTGCTCGTCACGGATCCCGCGACCTGCTCCTGACCAGGGGCACGCGCCGTGCGGAGCAGGCTTGCTCCGCACGGCGCGTGCGTGCGTCCGTCACCCGGATGGGGTCACCCGGGCGGGCCGCTCCGCTGCGACAGCCGCCAGGAAAGCGGAAGATGATCTTGGAAGGAGGTCGTCATCATGGGAAACCGCCGTCTGGGAAACCACCGCCTTGAGAGCTACAGCACGACCGCCACGCCTCGAATCGCCACTGCCCGAATCGCCACGGCCGGGCTGCGCGTGTTCGGGGTCATCGTCGCGGTCGCCGTGTGCGCCTGGCTCGCACTATGGCTGGCCTTCACCCTCTGACCGGCCTTAACTGAAACGTCAGGCCGTCCGGGCGGCGATCCAGTCCGCGATGACGTCGGCGCGGGAGGTCGTCTCGATCCCGGCGTGCGGGCAGCCCGGGCCGGTCGCTTCGATCGAGACCAGGTGGCCGCCCTTGCCTTCGGGGACGAAATACGGGGCGCCCGAGTCGAACGTGCAGGCGCTCGTCGTGATCGCCGGCGCCGCGCCGCGGACGCCGATGGTGGTGGGAGCCACCTTGGCCACCTGGACGGTGCCGTGCTGCATCCGGGTCGCCGGCGCGGGGTTCGTGGCGGTCAGGCTGCCCCAGCCCGCCAGTGTCAGCTGCTGACCCACCTTCGGGAGCACGCGGTTCACCGTCAGCGGCGCGACCGTGCTCACCGGCGTGTCCAAGCGGATCAGGGCGACGTCGTTCTCCTTCGCCTGCAGCACTTCGGTCACCTTGCGGGCGACACCCGGTTCGGTCGCTTCGTCCACCAGGCCCAACGTCACCGTCGTCGGGTACGGCACCTTGCCCGAAACCCGTTTCCGGTGCGCGTCGTGAAAGCAGTGCCCGGTGGTGACGACCCAGCCGGGTGCGATCAGCGCGCCCGTGCAGTAGCTGCCGTAGGTCGAACCGTCCGGACGGGGGATCTTCGTCATCGCGATCTTCGCGACGAACCCGAATTGCCCTGGTGGCACATCGGAACCGTGCGCGACGGCCGGAGCGGCCAACGCGGCCGGGGCGGTGATGATGGTCAGGACAGCAGCGGCCAGCAGGGCGCGCAGACGCAATTTCTTACCCTTTTCTCGAGGAGGTGTCCCGAGGCTAGGACCACACCGCGACCAGGGGAATTCCCCGACCAGGGGTCACCCGATGGCACGCCGGGCGCCACCGGGCCCGGCGCGTCGGGCTAGCCAGCGCCGATAGGTGTGACTGCTGTCGGTGTCGAACCGGCAGGCGGCCTCGGCGCCGGCGACCAGGACGTCGCTGTTCCCGCCGAAGGCGCCGTCGGCGTGCCAGGCGATGAGGTACCGCATCCACAAGGGATCCCCGGCGAGCGGCCGGATCGCGATCCCCGGTGCCGCGGGAAAGGTGACCTGGCAAGGGGAAATCGCCCGGCCCGCCGCGATCAGGCGTTGCAGCGGGCGAAGTTCCGTACTGTGGTGGGCGACCTGGGGCCGGAATCCCGCGCGAGCACAGGCTTCCTCGAAGCACTCCGGCCAACCGGCGCCGTCGGACGGCCCGAGTACCCATCGCTCGTCCGCGAGAGCACCCAGGTCGATCTCGATCCCGTCGGCGGCCGGATGATCCGCGGCGAGCGCCACGAACACCGGTTGCACGGCCAACGGTTTCAGCGTCACCTCGGGCGGGGCGGGCAAAACGTGGCCGGGATAGTCGGCGACGACGGCGGCGTCGAGTTGCCCGCCCGCGACGAGATCCAGCAGGCGTCGCGGCGAGAACTCCGTGGTCACCGAGATCGCCCGGTCGTGACCGCCGAGCCGGTCTGCCAGCTCGACCACCATCGAACCGCCGATGCCGCCCAGTGCGATCGGACGCTCCGAGCCGTCCGCCAGCCAGCGCGCCGCGTCGCGGTGCATCGTGTCCGCCGCGGCGAGGACGGTCCGGGCGCGGGAAAGCACGCATTCGCCGAACGCCGTGGGGACGACCCCATTGCGGCTGCGAAGGAACAACGTTCCGCCGAACGCTCGCTCGATGCGTTGTACCGAGGCGGTCAACGCCGGCTGAGTACTGCCGATGCCGGTCGCCGCACGCGTGATGCTGCCCGCGTCGGCGACGGCGCACAGCACCCGCAGATGACGTAACTCGACGTCCATCACGCCGACCTTATGGCGAGCTGGGATGTGCCGGAAGCCGTCGAAAGTCGGGATCGTTTTTCGTGCTCTCTCCCTCTCCCCGCAAGGAGTACACATGCGACGCGCATGTCTCACTTTCGCGCTGCTCGGCACCCTCGCCGCCACTCTCGTTCCCGCGACGGCGTCGGCGGCTCCCGGATTCACGACGTCGATGGAGGCCTTCGAACCCGGCGGGACCATCCGGCGCGTGGCCGTCACCCGGCCGTCGTCGGACAGAACCGCGGCACCGCAGATCCTCGCGAATGCCGCCAAGGTGACGCCCATCGAGACCAACGGCCCCAGCGAGAGCACCTTCGACCTGGTCTTCGTCGGTGACGGCTACACGTCCACGCAGCTTTCCACCTACTCGCAGCACGTCCGCTCCAGTATCGCGGCGCTGTTCGCCATCGAGCCGTACAAGGGTCACCGCAAGCAGTTCAACATCTGGCAGGTCGACGTCGTCTCCGCCGAATCCGGTGTCACCAACGATCCGACTCAGGGAGTGCGGCGCAATACCGCGCTGGGCGCGTACTTCTGGTGCGGCGGCATCGAACGTCTCTTGTGCGTCAACGAAACCAAGGCGAAGCAGTACGCCGCGGCCGTACCGGACGTCGATCAGGTCCTGGCCCTGGCGAACACCACCAAGTACGGCGGCGCCGGTGGCGACGTCGCGACCTCGTCCGGTGGCAACACCCAGGCCAGCCAGATCGTCGCCCACGAACTCGGCCACTCCATCGGCGGGCTCGCCGACGAATACGACTACGGCACCTGCGAAACCCGGGAACCCCGCGAGCCCAACGCGAGCGCCCTCACCGCCGCGCAGATGCGAGACCGCCGCGCGAAGTGGTACACCTGGCTCGGAAAACCCTCTCCCGACGGCGGCACGGTCGGCGCCTTCGAAGGCTCCCGCTATTGCAAGACGGGGATGTACCGCCCCAGCGTGAACTCGCTCATGCGCACCCTCGGGCGACCCTTCAATCCGCCGGGCACCGAAGCGATGATCGCCGGCTTCTACCGCGAGACCGCCCTTCGGCACTAGATAAAGGAGTCTCAGGCTCGATAAGGGCCGCGATTCCCGAGATCCGGGCTCACCTGCGGTTGCGGGCCCTCCTGTCCTGGCACCGGCGTGACGGTCGGCTGCCACGACGCGTCAGTCGGCGCCGGCTCGGTCCCGGCGTCGGCTGACGACCGCATCCGAGGCACGGACCGGTCCGGCGCACGGTCGTGGAAGCGGGTTCCGACGACGTCGTCCTGACGCCGCCGGGAGAGCACCGCAAGGGTGATCCCGTGGGCGACGGCCAACAGCAGCAGGAAGACGCCCAGCCTGCCGACCAGCGCGGACGTCGATCCCGACCACTCGGGGCCCACCACCGAAAGCAGCGCCAGGACACCCATCGCGACCAGGTGGAAGACCATCACCACCATCCACGCCATCGACCCGCTCCCCTCGCCGCCGTTCGGCCCGCTCAGGTAGCGGCGGGCACCGCGGTAGAGGATCTGGCCGTCCGCGACGACGAAGATCAGGCCGATGATCAGGAAACCCGGAAGCTCGTTGTCAGGCATCGTCTCCTCCTCGTTTCCTAGGAGGTACCCCAGAACGGCGTCGTGATGGGTTTCCGGGCGCGGTTCACCGCATCGAGCGATCATGACCGGGCGTCGTTCAGGAGTGGGATCGCACGTGCGCGCGTACTCCTTGCAGGCCGAACAGGATGAGTAGTTCGACCGCCCCGCCGTCGGCGCTGCCCAGCCAGTGCGGCAGAGACGTGTCGAACTCGGCCGCCTCGCCGGGCGGCAACGTCAGGTCGCGCCCGCCGGTCACCAGCCGCAGGTGCCCGTTGAGCACGTACAGCCATTCGAAGCCTTCGTGCGTCTGCGGAGTCGGCTCGAGCGGTTCGGGTACGGCGGGAATGATCATCTTGAACGCCTGCGTACCGCCCGGCCTCCTGGACAGCGGGACGAAGACCATCCCGTACCGCCGGATCGGCTTCAGATGGATCCGGGGGTCGCCGGTACGCGGGGCGCCGACGAGGTCGTCCAGCGGGACGCCGTAGGTCCGGGCCAGCGGCAGCAGCAACTCCAGGGTCGCCCGGCGCTGCCCGCTCTCCAGCCGGGACAAGGTGCTCTCCGAAACCCCGGTCGTCGCCGCGAGGTCGGCGAGCGTGATGCCGCGTTCGCGACGCAGTGCGCGCAGCCGCAGCCCCACCACGTCGAGCACGTCTTCCGTTTCGCGATCCACGCGGCCATCTTGCCAGAACCGCAAGTTTCCGTGCCAGATCGTGGCGGCCCCGGCGAAGCTGAGCGCGTCCCGACAGAAGGAGCCTCGATGACCACCGCACGGGCACTGGCGACCATCGCCCTCGCCGCTCTGCTCACGATCGGCTCCGCGGCCTGCGCGACGCCGGCCGCCGACGACGTTCCCGCCTACGCCGCGGCCACCCAGGGCGACGCGGACTTCGAACGCACTTTCCGCCACGAGTTCGCCGACGTCGACGGTGTCCGCATGCACTATGTGACCGGCGGCCGCGGCACGCCGGTGGTGCTGATCCACGGCTGGCCACAGACCTGGTTCGGCTGGCGGCCGATCATGCCGGCGCTCGCCGAGCACCACACCGTCTACGCCGTCGACCTTCCCGGGCTGGGTGACAGCACCGGTTCACCCACCGGCTACGACAAAGCCACGCTGGCGCGATATGTGCACACACTGATCGCCGATCGGCTGGGACTGCGCGACGCCCGCGTCATCGGGCACGATCTCGGTGCCGCGGTGGCGTTTCAGTACGCCACCCAGTTCCCCGCCGACACCGCCCGGCTCGGCTATCTCGACCTGCCGCTGCCCGGGCCCGCGATCGACGCGTCCACCTACCGTTCCTTGAGCTGGCACATCGCCTTTCACTCCCAACGCCGAGTCCCTGAGGCGGTGGTCAGCGACGACGTGCGTGCGTACCTGGCGCTGTTCTACCCCCAGGTTTCGTTCGGGGGAACGGCTTTCGGCGGCACCTCGGATCGTTCTCCGTTCACCGACGCCGAAATCAGCGAGTACGCACGGACCTACGGCCGGCCCGAGGCCCTGACCGGCGGCTTCGAGCTCTACCGCGCTCTGGACAAAGACGTCCGCGACACCGTTGCGGCGGCACCGATCCGTGTCCCGACGCTGCTCATGACCGCTCAGGGGCAGCTCGCCCCGATCCAGGCCACGGCGGCCCCGCGCATGGCCAACATCGTGCGCGCGGTGGACGTACCGAACGCGGGGCATTGGCTCGTCGAGGAGAATCCTCAGTTCGTCACCGCGGAGTTGCTGCGCTTTCTCGCCGGATGACCCCGATCCGACAGGGCGAGCCACAGCGCACCGGCCGCCACAGGAGTGCCGCGAAAGCCAGTCAACCGCGCTGTGCCCGTGCCGCTCCGATGCAGTACGCGCCGAAAGCGGCGACCCCGACGGCCACCACAAGGAGCAGAACCGTGCCGAACGGCTGATCCGCCAGGGTGCGCAGTGCGGCGTCGAGCCCGCCGGACTGGGACGGATCCAGCGTCAGCGCCGCGTACCCGATGAGCACCGCGACCACGCCGAACACGACGCCCCGGGAGACGTAACCGATCCGTCCGAGCCGCTCGACCCAGCGCTGAGTCCCTTGCGGCAGCGACGAAAGGTCGAGATCGCGCAGGAAGTTCCGCCGGATGCCGTTGACCACGGAAGCCACGGCGACACCCAGTACGACGACGGCGACCACGGTCACCAGGAACCGGCCGGCGGGCAACTCGAGCAGCCGCGCGGTGAGCTCCTGCTGTTTCTGGTCACCGCTCCCCTGGTCTGACGACCCCAGAGCCGACTTGGCCGCGAACACGCCCATCCCGATCCCCACCACGCACCGCACCCCGGACGTCACCCGCTTGACGACGCGCTGCCTCGGCTTCTCGATCCAGGTGTACCCGACGGCGGCCATCAGCGCCTGCCACAGCCCGTACGCGATCAGCCCCGCCGCGAGCCCCCACAGCAGCACGCCACCCAGCGCGGTCGAGCCGATCTCGGTGATCGCGCCCCGCCCGTCGGCCTCCTGGCCGCCGCCGCCCCCGAGGGCGATCCGCGCCGCCAGGTACCCGATGAGCAGGTACACCAGTCCGTAGCACGCCATCCCGATCCGTCCGAGCACCTGGATCGTGGTGCTGTGGCGAACCTGACTCGCCTTGGTCGCGGGCATACGACTCACGCTCCTCGGTTGTTTCTCCCGAGTGTCGCGGCTCGCGGCAGGGGCCGCCGTGCGACTGGTCCATCCGGCCCAGCGCGCGGGAATCGGCCGAAACGGTTACCGGATACGAAAACGCCGCATGAGCTTCAGTCCGGAAAGTACTCCCTCGACGTACTTTTCGTAACTTTGTCCCGGCCGGGCGCCCATGACCTGCTTCTTGAGCAGGGCCACGTTCTTGACGTCGGTGTACTTGAGCAGGCCCTGATCGCCGTGGCGGGCGCCCACGCCGGAACTCTTGACCCCGCCGGACGGCGTTCCCTTGGCGGCGTAGGCGGTGGCCAGGATGTCGTTGATGTTGACGTTGCCGGATTCGATCCGCGAGGCCACGGCGCGCGCGGCGTCGACATCGCCGCCCCAGACCGAGGCGTTGAGGCCGTAGTCGGTGTCGTTGGCGAGCTCCACGGCCTCGTCGACGGTGCGGTACTTGTGCAGCGCGACAACGGGTCCGAAGGTCTCGGTGACGCCGCAGAGCATGTCCTTCGTGACGCCTTCGAGGATCGTCGGCTCGAAGAACGCCGGGCCGAGATCGGGCCGGGGTTTGCCTCCACAAAGGACGGTGGCCCCCTGAGCGACGGCGTCGTCGACATGCGCTTTGACCCGGCGCAGGTGGTCGACGGAGACGAGCGAACCCATGTCGGGGCCGAAGTCGTAGGCAGCGCGGACATCGAGCGCCTCGGTCTTGGCCACGTACGCGTTCTTGAACTCGTCGTAGCGGGACTCCGGCAGGTAGATCCGCTCGATGTGCATGCAGATCTGGCCGGTGTTGCCGAACGCGCCGAAGATCGCGCCCTGCACGGTCTCCGCCAGGTCGGCGTCTTCGAGCACGATCATCGGGTTCTTGCCGCCGAGTTCGAGGCAGCAGCCGATGAGGTTCCGGCCCGCCCGCTCGCCGATCACCCGGCCGGTGGCCGTGGAGCCGGTGAACATCACGTAGTCGGCGTTGTCGATGAGCGTGGGGCCGACGTCCGGGCCCTCGCCGCACACCACCTGGAACAGGCCCTTCGGCAGTCCTGCCTCTTCCAGCATCTGAACGCCGTAGAGCGGCGAGAGCGCCGTCTTGTTGTCGGGCTTCAGCACCACCGCGTTGCCGACCATCAACGCCGGGATCGCGTCGGAAATGCCGGTGGCGAAAGGAAAGTTCCACGGCGCGATGACGCCGACGACACCCTTGGGCCGCCGGATCTCGGTCGACGTCGTCAGGAGCGGGATCGGTCCCCCGCGTTTCCTCGGCGCCAGCAGTCTGGCCGCCCGCCTGAGATAGTGGCTCATCACCATCGGCGGGTCACAGGTCTCCTCGATCGCCATCCGCCGGTTCTTGCCGCTCTCGACCTGGATGAGGTCGGCGACGGCCCGCGCGTTGTCGACGAAGATCGTGTGCGCCCGCTTGAACACCGCCAGCCGCTCCTTGACCGGCATGGCGGCCCACTTCCGCTGAGCCTCGCGCGCGACGGCGAACGCCTGCTCGATATCGGACGGCGTCGATTGCGGTAGCTCGACGAGCGTCTCGCCCGTGTAGACCTCGGTGAGCTTCCAGGTCGCGCCGGACGAACCCGGCACCCTGGCCACGAGCCGCCGCAGGACCGCTTCGGTCGTCGACGCCGGACGGGTGAGCGCGTGCGAGGTGAGGGTCATGGTCGGATTCCCGTCAGTTGTTCGCGAGCACGAGTTGCGCGCCCATCTCGCCGATCATGATGGCGGGCGCGTTGGTGTTGCCGCCGGTGATCGACGGCATGATCGAGGCGTCGCAGACCCGCAGCCCCTCGACGCCGCGGACCTTGAGGTCGGGACCGACGACCGCGAGCTCGTCGACACCCATCCGGCAGGTGCCGACACCGTGGTAGACCGACGTCGCGCGGTTGAGGATCGCGTCGCGCAACGCCTGGCCCCGTAGATGCCTGCCCGGGTGGAGTTCTTCCTTGACCGAGCCGTTGAAGGCGCTCGACCCGAAGATCTCGCGCGCCATTTCCGAGCCCTCCCCGAGTACTTCGAGGTCGGCCGGGTCGGCCAGGTACTGGGGGTCGATCAGCGGTGCCGCCGTGGGGTCGGCCGACGCGAGCCGCAGCGTGCCGCGGCTCTTCGGGTAGATCAACGTCGTCAGCACGGTGAGCGCTGTCCGCTTGTCGACATCGTGCCGGATCGGCGCGTCCTGGTTGGGCGTCACATACGCCCACGGCAGCAGATGCAACTGGAGGTCGGGGATCGCGTCGGCCTGGGACGTCTTGAGGAACGCGACGGCCTCGAAGACCGAGTTCGCCAGGAAGGTGGTGCCGGGCCGCATCAACTCCCTGGCCAGCCCGCGCGCGAAGTACGGCGGCGTGCCCTTGTTCCGGCTCGACGACACGTGGAAGGTCAGCGCGTGGAACATGTGGTCGTGCAGGTTGTCGCCGACCGGCAGGTCCGCGACGACGTCGATGCCGTGTTCCTTCAGGTGTTCGGCGTGGCCGACACCGGAAAGCATGAGCAGCTGCGCCGATCCGACGAACCCGGCCGAGAGGATGACCTCCTTGCCGGCCCGGACGGTGCGCCGCGTGCCGTCGGCGTCGACGACCTCGACGCCGACGGCACGGCCGTTCTCGATGAGCACCTTGTTCACCAGCACCCCGGACTGCAGCTCCAGCGTCGAGGGCGCGAGGTGGTGGAGGTAACCGCGCGAGGCGCTGTAGCGCAGGCCGTCGGCGGCGTTCTGCTGCATCCGGCTGACGCCCTCTTGCGACTCGGCGTTGTAGTCGTCGAGGATCTTGCAGCCGATCGTGTCGGCGGTGGCCTGGAGGAACTGCAGAGATCCCTCTTCCGGGCTTTTGTTGCGGGTGATCCGGATCGGCCCGCCCGCACCCCGGAACGCGTTCTCGCCGTCCTCGAAGTCCTCCATCCGCTTGTACGCGGCGTTCACGCTGTCGGCGTCCCAGCCCTCGTTGCCCTCAGCGGCCCAGGAATCGAAGTTGGCGCGGTTGCCCCGGACGTAGACCATGCCGTTGATGGAACTGGAGCCGCCGACCACCTTGCCGCGCGGCACCGGCATCCTGCGGTCGAGTGCGTGCTTCTGCGGCACCGAGTAGTAGCCCCAGTCGAAAGGCTTCTTGAGCTGGGGAACCGCATGCATGGGGCCGACCAGCCCCGGCTTCTTGACCATCAGCTTCTCGTCGGTCTTGCCCGCTTCGAGCACGATCACGCTCGTGCCCGACGCCGCCAGCCGGCCCGCGATCGCGGCCCCCGAGCTGCCCGACCCGACGACCACGTAGTCGGCCTCAACGCCACGCGACGCCCTTTTCGCCATTTCCGCTCCTCGGTCGGCCCGCCAGCCCGAAACTGAAACCTGTTCTAGTTCCATCCGACCGTATAGCGTTCCCACCCGGTTCCGCAACGGGCGCGTGCGTCAGGCTGCCAGGACTGCAGGACCGGCTCAGCTCGATTCCCGGACGACCAGCTCCGGTTTGAACATGACCTGCTGGTGCGCGTGCCCGGAAGGCGCGTCGCACTCTTCGAACAGCAACTGCGCCGCCGACCGGCCGATCTGAGCGGTCGGCTGCCGGATCGAGGACAGCGGAACCGCCGCGTCGGCGGCGAAATCGATGTCGTCGTATCCGATCAGCGCGAGGTCTTCGGGAATCTTCCGGCCGGCACCGATGCCCGCCCTCAGCACACCCAGCGCGAGCAGGTCGTTCGCGCAGAAGACGGCGTCCACATCGGACCCGCTCTCGAAGAGGTCCCGCGCGGCCTCATAGCCGTATCGGGCCTTGAGCGCCGGTGTTTCGACGACCTGGACGATGTCGTCCGGATCGAGCCCGGCCGAGGACACCGCACGCCTGAGGCCGGCCAGCCGGTCCGTGCACTGGCTCAGGCTCAGCGAACCACTGACATAGGCGATGCGGCGGCGGCCGCGCTCCAGCAAATGTGCTCCGGCCAGCTCGCCACCGACGATGTCGTCGACCGCGACCGAACAGCAGTCGAGCTGCGGCGCGTGGCGATCGACGAGGACCGCGGGGGTGCCACGCCGTCGCAGCGCGTCCAGGCGTTTCGAGTCCGCCATGACCGGCGTGATGAGGACACCTCGCACCCGCTGTTCCTCCAGGACCTGCAGGTACCACTCTTCCCGCTCGGTGCGCTCGTCGGAGTTGCAGACCAGTACCGCGTAGCCCAGTTCGGCGGCGACGTCCTCCACCCCCCTGGCGACATCCTGGAAGAAGGGGTTGGCCATGTCGAGCACGATCATGCCGAGAGACCGGCTCGTGCCGGCCCGGAGCTGCGCGGCCGAAGAGTTCCGGATGAAACCGAGTTCCTCGATCGCGGCGAGGACGAGTTCCCTGGTGCCGGGGGCGACCTTCTCCGGCCGGTTGATCACATTGGACACCGTGCCGATCGAGACGCCCGCACGCACCGCGACGTCCTTGATGCTCGCACCCATGGACTGAATCGTATCAAGCCGATATTCCCCGACCGGCAGGGTTGACCGCCCTTCCACGGTCGCCTAGCTTGGATGCGTTGAGTGAAACGTTTCACTTCAAGGAGATCTCTTGAATAGCCAGCCGGCCGTGACCGATCTGCTGAGCCGCGCGCACGAACTCGGCGCGGATCGCCGCAACACCAACTACGCCGGCGGGAACGCGTCGGCGAAGGCGTTCGCGGGCGATCCGGTGACCGGCGAAGACGTCGAGCTGATGTGGGTGAAGGGTTCGGGCGGCGATCTCGGCACGCTGACCGAGGCCGGCCTGGCGGTGCTGCGACTGGACCGGCTGCGCGCCCTGACCGGCGTCTATCCCGGCGTCGACCGGGAAGACGAGATGGTCGCCGCGTTCGACTACTGCCTGCACGGCAAGGGCGGGGCGGCGCCGAGTATCGACACCGCCATGCACGGCCTGGTCGAGGCCCCGCACGTCGACCATCTGCATCCCGATTCCGGGATCGCGCTGGCCACCGCCGCCGACGGCGAAGCGTTGACGGGCAAGATCTTCGGCGGCAAGGTCGGCTGGGTTCCCTGGCGCCGTCCCGGTTTCCAGCTCGGGCTCGACATCGCCGAACTCCAGCGCGCGAACCCGGACATGATCGGCTGCGTGCTCGGCGGGCACGGCATCACCGCCTGGGGCGAGACCAGTGCAGAGTGCCAGGCGAACTCGCTGAAGATCATCCGGACGGCCGAGCGCTACCTCGCCGAACACGGCAAGGCCGACCCGTTCGGCACCGAACTGCCGGGCCATCGCGCGTTGCCCGAGCCGGAACGGAAGGCGCGCGCGGCGGCGCTTTTCCCGGTGCTGCGCGGACTCGCGTCCACCGACAACCGGCAGGTCGGGCATTTCACCGACACCCAGGAAGTCCTGTACTTCCTGGCCATGTCCGAGCATCCGCGGCTCGCCGCGCTCGGAACGTCGTGCCCGGACCACTTCCTGCGCACCAAGGTCGCACCGCTGGTGGTGGATCTGCCCGCCACCGCCCCGCTCGAGGACGTCATCGCCCGGGTCACCGAACTGCATGCCGCCTACCGAACGGATTACGCGGCCTACTACGAGCGGCACGCGACCCCGGATTCCCCGCCGATGCGCGGCGCGGATCCGGCGATCGTGCTCGTCCCCGGTGTCGGCATGTTCAGCTTCGGCGCGGATCCGCAGACCGCGCAGGTGGCGGGCGAGTTCTACGTCAACGCCATCAACGTCATGCGCGGAGCGGAATCCGTGTCCCGCTACTCCCCCATCCCCGAGGCGGAGAAGTTCCGGATCGAGTACTGGGACCTGGAAGAGGCCAAACTCCGCCGCAAACCGGCGCCGAAACCACTCGCCACGCGGATCGCGCTGGTCACCGGCGGCGGCTCGGGTATCGGCAAGGCGATCGCGCACCGGCTGGCCGCCGAGGGTGCCGCGGTCGTGGTCGCCGACCTCGACGCCGACGCGGCCTCCGCCGTGGCAGCGGACATCGGCGGGGTCGCGGTCACCGCGAACGTGACCGACGAGGATGCTGTCGCCGAGGCGGTCCGTGTGGCCTGCCTGGCCTACGGCGGGCTCGACCTGGTCGTCAACAACGCCGGCTTGTCGGTCTCGAAACCCTTGCTGGACACCACGATCGCGGACTGGGACCGCCAGCACGACGTCATGGCGCGGGGCTCGTTCCTCGTCGCACGCGAGGCCGCCCGGGTACTGATCGCGCAGCGGATGGGCGGTGACATCGTCTACATCGCCAGCAAGAACGCCGTCTTCGCCGGACCCAACAACGTCGCCTATGGTGCGGCGAAAGCCGACCAGGCGCACCAGGTCCGGCTCCTCGCCGCCGAACTCGGCGAGTACGGCATCCGCGTCAACGGGATCAACCCCGACGGCGTGGTCCGCGGATCGGGCATCTTCGCTTCCGGCTGGGGTGCCCAGCGCGCCGCCGTCTACGGCGTCCCCGAAGAGAAACTCGGCGAGTTCTACGCTCAGCGGACCCTGCTCAAACGCGAGGTCCTCCCCGAGCACATCGCCAACGCGGTCTACGTGCTCACCGCCGGCGAACTCTCGCACACCACCGGCCTGCACATCCCCGTCGACGCCGGTGTCGCCGCCGCCTTCCTCCGCTAGGAGCCCGCCATGACCACGACTCGCCGGAAGCCGACGATCGGGCTCGTCGCCGGCGGCCTCGGCGCCTATTGGCCGCAGTTCCCCGATCTCCTGCCCACCCTCCAGCGGTCCGCCGCCTATGTCGGCGAACAGATCTCGGGCTATGACGCGGAAATCGTCGACACGGGGTTCATCTCCGACGCCCAGGAAGGCGCCGAAGCCGCGGAACGGTTGCGCACGGCGGGATGCGACCTGATCGTCGGGTTCCTCACCACCTACATGACCGCGACCATGCTCATGCCGATCGCGCAGCGGTCCGGTGCCCCGGTCCTGCTGATCAACCTGCAGCCCACCGAATCCATGGACCACGCGAGCGTCGACACCGGGCAGTGGCTCGCCTACTGCGGCGCCTGCCCGCTACCGGAGATGGCGAACGCCTTCACTCGCGCCGGGATCGATTTCCGCAGCGTGTCCGGCTATCTGCGGGACGAACGCGCCTGGGCCAAGATCGGCGACTGGATCAACGCCGCCGGTGTCCGCAAGGTCCTCCGTTCCGGACGGCACGGCCTCATGGGCCACCTCTACCCCGGCATGTACGACGTCTCCACCGACCTCACCATGGTCAACGCGCACCTCGGCGGCCACGTCGAAGTCCTCGAATTCGACGACCTCCGCGTCCGCGTGGACAAGGTCACCGACGCCGAAGTCGCCGCCAAGATCACCGAAACCGAAGCGGTCTTCGACGTCACCGACTCAGTCAAGGCCGACGATCTCGCCTGGGGCGCCAAGGTTTCCGTCGGCCTCGACAGGCTGGTCGCCGACTTCGGCCTCGACAGCCTCGCCTACTACCACCGGGGACTCGGCGGCGAACAGCACGAACGGCTCGCCGCCGGAATGATCCTCGGCGCCAGTCTCCTCACCGCCCGAGGCACCCCTGCCGTCGGCGAATACGAACTCCGCACCAGCCTCGCCATGCTCGTCATGGACATCCTCGGCGCGGGCGGATCGTTCACCGAACTCCAGGCCTTGGACTTCACGCGCGGGCACGTCGAGATGGGCCACGACGGACCGGCCCACCTCGGCATCAGCTCGAACAAGCCCCTTCTGCGCGGCCTCGGCGTCTTCCACGGCAAACGCGGCTGGGGCGTCTCCGTCGAATTCGACGTCACTCACGGCCCCGTCACCCTTCTCGGCGTCGGGCAGACCAGGGACGGCCGCTACACGCTGATCGCCGCCGAGGGGAACGTCGTCGACGGGCCCCATATGCGGATCGGCAACACCACCAGCCGCGTCGACTTCGGCCGCAACCCCGGCGACTGGACCGATGACTGGTCCGCCAGCGGGATCGGGCACCACTGGGCACTCGGCACCGGTCACCGGATCCCGGCCCTGCGCGCGGTCGCGAGCCTCCTCGGGCTGCCGCTGATCGAGGTCGGCTGACCGATGCCGACGTTCGCCGCCGTCGATCTCGGTGCCAGCAGCGGCCGGGTGATGCTCGGCCGTGTCGATTCAGGGCCGGCCGATTCCGGGCTGGTGGAGCTGACCGAACTGCACCGCTTTCCCACCGGCGCGCGACCCCGGCCCGGAGGAGGGTTTCGTTGGGACATCGACGAAATCCTCGCCGAGACGATCGAGGGGCTCAGGCTCGCCGAACAAGCCGCCCCAGTCTCCATCGGGCTGGACTCGTGGGCTGTCGACTATGGACTGATCGGCGCCGACGGCGAACTCGACGGCGACGTGCGCAGCTATCGCGACCCCCGCACCGACGGCATGGCGGACGTCCTGCGGGAACGGATCGACGATCGTTCCCTGTACGGCATCACCGGGCTGCAGCATCTGCCGTTCACCACGATCTATCAGTTGCTCGCCGAACCCCCGGAGCGGCTGAAGGACCACACCCTGTTGCTGGTCCCCGATCTGCTCGCCTACCTGCTGACCGGCGAAAGGGGGGCCGAGGTCACGAACGCGTCCACCACCGGCCTGCTCGACGCGACCTCACGCACCTGGTCGGCCGAAGTCCTTTCCCGGAGCGGAATCCCCGCCGGCCTCCTGCCGAAGTTGCGGCAGCCCGGTGAACCCGCCGGCCGGTTCTCCTCGACCCCGATCATCACGGTCGCCTCCCACGACACGGCCTCCGCGGTGGCGGCGATCCCCGCCACCGGCGACTCCTTCGGCTACATCTGCTGCGGCACCTGGTCTCTCGCGGGTCTACGGCTCGACGCGCCGGTGCTCACCGAAGAAGCTCGCGCGGCCAACTTCACCAACGAGTCCGGTGTGGACGGAACGGTCCGGTTCCTGCGCAACACCATGGGTCTCTGGCTGTTGAGCGAATCACTCCGGACCTGGAACGCCGACCTGGCACCGTTGCTGTCCGCCGCCTCGGCCGAACCCGCGTTCGCCGCCGTGATCGACCCGGACGACGAGGCCCTGCTGGCGCCGGGCGACATCCCGGCCCGCATCGCCGGACAGTGCCGGCGCACCGGCCAGCCCGTGCCCGCGACACGCGCCGGGATGGTCCGCGTCATCCTGGAATCCCTGGCCCTCGCGCACGCGGCGACCCTCCAGGCCGCGGCCGAGCTGTCCGGTCGCGAGCTGAGCACCGTCCACCTGGTCGGCGGCGGTGCCCGCAACGAACTGTTGTGCCGCTTCACCGCCGAAGCCTGCGGACTGCCGGTCCTCGCCGGCCCGGTGGAGGCCAGCGCGGTCGGCAACATCCTCGTCCAAGCCCGCGCCGCCGGAATCCACGCCCGCCCGGAACCGCCCTTCGCCCGCTACGAACCGAGTGGCGACCGCTCCCCCTGGATCGCCGCCGCACGGCGTTCCGGGGTGCGGCTCGGCTGAGATCCCGGGGTGCCGATGCCCGCCGCGCGTTGCGAAAGCCACTTTCACAACCTTCAACGTTGCGAAAGTGGCTTTCACAACTCCCGTGGCCGGGCGGTGCGGAGGCTCGCGCTCAAGCCCACCCCAGCGGAGTGATCTCCGCCGCCGACGTCCACGGCCCGCGGTCCCCCGCCTCGGAAAGCGCACGCACTCGGACGTAACGGGCCCGCGTGGGCCAGAAGCGAAGCGTCCTCCGGACGGCGTCGTCGGGGAAGGCCCCGGCGGCGACCGGGCTCCCCCAGGCCGTCCCGTCGGTGCTCAGGTGGACCTCGTAGCGGCCGATGCGGCCGTTGGCATGGCCGTCCTGGCGGGGCAGGTAGGCCATACCGGTGACCGTGCGGGTGGCGCCCAGATCGAGCTGCACCTCGTGCGGCAGCGGGTCCGCGCCGCCGGACCACTTGGTGTGCCAATGGGTCGCCGGCTTCCCGTCGACGACGTTCGCGGCGGCGCCGGGCTCGCCCACGGTCTCCTGGCTGTCGGCCGAGCGGACGGTCGCCGGGAGCGGCCCGGAACCCATGACAGGGTCGCTGATGGTCTCCGCGCCGGTCTCGACGTGACCCGCGAAGCGGCGCAGGAAGCCGTCGGGCCCCTGGACTGTCAGGTCGTACCAGCCGCTCATGCCGCCCTCGGTGCTGAACCAGTCCTCGACGGTCGCGCCGGGGGCCACCGTGTACGTCCACGGTCCGCCGCCGCGGTTGCCGGTGCGCACGGTGAGCTCGCATCCCGCGCCGCCGGCGTTGGTCATCTTCAGGTGGACCACTCCTGAGCCCGGCCGCAGCACGACCTCCGGATTCGGTTTGCCCGCGGTGGTCGCGGTGATCCGGTTGCCCGCGAAGCGCCGCACGAAACCGTTGGGGCCGTGCGTTGTGAGGTCGTACGCGCCCTCCGGGGATCCCACCTGCCAGTAGTCCGACAGCGTCGCCCCCGCGCCCACGGTGTAGCGCCACGGCCCGTCGGTCCGGTGCGCGGTGGCGTAGACGTAGAAGTGCGCGCCGGCGGACCCGGTGTTGGCGAAGTCGATCCAGAACCGCTCCGCCGTCACCCGGCCGGAGGCCGCCAGCTGATACGGCAGCGGTCGCGCCGCCCGGATTCCGCTTTCGGGCACCGGCGCTTTCGGCACGGACGGCGGCTGCGGCTGCGTGTTCCACGGACCGCTCGTCGGCACCGGCGGCGTCAGCGCCGGATAGGTCGCGCCCGCCGCCGTCGTGTCCAGCGCCGACGTCAGATCCCCGCAGACCGTGCGGCGCCACGGCGAGATGTTCGGTTCGCCGATACCACTCCACCGCTCCAAGAATCGCAGCACGGACGAGTGGTCGAAGACCTCCGAACACACCTTCCCTCCGCGGCTCCACGGTGAGATGACCACCATCGGCACCCGCACGCCCAACCCGATCGGCTCGCCGGAGACGAACTCGTCGGTGGTGGCGACCGAGCTTTTGCCCTCGTCGTCGGAGGCGGGCGGCGCGGGTGGCGGCATGTGGTCGAAGAAGCCGCCGTCCTCGTCGTAGGTCAGCAGGAACAACGTCTTGTTCCACACCTCCGGTTTGGAGGCGATCGCGTCCAAAGTGGACTTGACCAGATCGGCACCGGTGTTGGGCCCCCACGCCGGGTGCTCGGTCTGCGGTTCCGGCGCGACGATCCACGACACCGCCGGCAACCTGCCCGCGTCGACGTCGGCTTTGAAGGTGCTCAGCAACTGCTTCGGAGCGACCCGGGCCAGCCCTCGGTCGTAGAGGGCGCGCTCGGTCGCGGTCAGCGTCGCCACGCCCGCCGCCAGTCCTTCGAGCAGGCGGGTCCGCTCGGCCGCCGACGCGGAATCCAAGGCGTAGTAGAGGTACTCGAGCTTCGGGAACGCCTTGCCCGCGGAGTCCTTCACTTTCGACAGCGCCTTGGTCCCGACGGCCAGAAAGCTGGTGAAGTAGTCCAGCGAGTTGTCGCCGTAGTTGTCCCATTCCTGGTAGACCCGCCAGCTGCGGCCCGCGGCCTGGAGGCGCTCGGCGTAGGTCTTCCAGGTGTAGCCGGTGTGCCCGGGGTTCTGCCACGCGGCGTTGCCGGTGGCGCGGGTCGTGCCGTCCGGTTCGAAGCCGATCTTGCCGGTGAACAGGTACATCCGGTTCGGGTTGGTGGGGCCCATTTCCGAGCAGTGGTAGGCGTCGCAGACGGTGAACGCGTCGGCCAGCTCGTGGTAGAACCGCAGCGCGGACCGGGTGTGGTAGGTCAGCGAACGCACACCTTTCGCCGCGCGCCACCCGTCGTGACGGCCCTTGTTCCACGCCCGGTGCCCATCGGACCACCCGTGCGCGACGTCGGCCATGAACTGATCGTCGATCGCGTAGGGAAGCAAGGTGCCCGTGCCGTCGGGCTGCTCGAAGACCGACGCCCCCGAAGGCAGCCTGATCGCCACCGGATCACTGAAGCCCCGGACGCCGCGCAGCGTCCCCATGTAGTGGTCGAACGATCGGTTCTCCTGCATGAACACCACGACGTGCTCGATGACGTCGAGGCCGCCCGTCGGTGCGTCGGCGGCGAGTGCCTGCCGGACGCTCTCCGGGAGCAAGGTGAAGGCGGAGGCCGCGCCAGCGGCCTTCAGCAGGGTACGACGGCGCACGAAGCCCTCCAGGAACTGCGTTGAACCTGTTCGAATGTGATCGAAATTGCACCTTTGACGCATCTATCGAGCACATCGAAACATGGACACTGTCGTGATTCAAGATCCGTTCGGAGGTCACGTCTCAGGCATCCGGAGAGGTGCCCGCTGCCGCCGAAGGGCGGTACAACGTTGACCTAACGTGCGTGAAGTTGGCCAAGAACCACCGAAAGGAGCTGTCCCCCGTCATCGCATTGGGTGTTTACTGGCTCACTTACCGTCGACTATCGACGATTTGGGGGCCAGATGCCGTCCTTCGGTCGAGTGATCAAACTCTTTCCGGTGACGCTGCTCGCGGTCACGGTGGCGGTGGCCGTTCCCGCACCGGCGAGCGCGGCGGAGGATGTCTCCGCAGGTCTGGCGAAGGTCTGGCCGACACCGCAGCAGGTGAAGGCACGGCCGGGGCAGGTGGCCGTTCCCCGCACCGTCGTCGAGGTCGTCGGCCCGGGCACCGACCCGTCCGCACTGGCCGTCGTGGAGCAGGTGCTCCGCTCGTCAGGGGCGAGCACCATCGTCAAGATCGCCGCGGGCGACCAGGCGAAGGCCGCTGCCCGGGACCGCGCCAACGGCGGTCTCGTCGTCTTCGTCGGTGGCCCCACGGAGAGTGAGGCGACCGCGCTCGCGCTCGCCGCATTACGGCTGGGCGGCCCGGAAGGCCTGCCTCGCGGAGGATACGTCCTCGCCGCCGAGCGCGGCCTGATCGCACTGTCCGGAGTGGACACCACGGGAACGTTCTATGCCGCGCAGTCGTTGCGGCAGCTCTTCGCCTCCGGCAAGAGCGGCGGTTTCAGCCTGCGCGACTGGCCGGCGGCGCCGCTGCGCGGGGTCATCGAGGGCTTCTACGGCGCACCTTGGTCGCACACCGATCGCCTGGCGCAGCTGGACTTCTACGGCCGCAACAAGCAGAACATGTACGTCTACTCCCCCAAGGACGATCCGTACCTCCGGGCCCGCTGGCGCGACCAGTACCCACCCGATCAGCTCGCCCTGATCTCGCAGCTGGTCGCCAAGGCCACCACGAACCACGTCGAATTCACCTACGCCCTCTCCCCCGGTCTCTCGGTGTGCTACTCCTCCGACACCGACAAGGCCGCGCTGCTCACGAAGTTCCAATCCCTGTGGGACATCGGTGTGCGGTCGTTCGCGATCCCGCTCGACGACATCTCCTACACCCGCTGGAACTGCGACGCCGACGCCGCGAAGTTCGGTACCGGCGGCGGCGCCGCGGGCGCGGCTCAGTCGTTCCTGCTCAACCGGGTGCAGCAGGATTTCATCGCCACCCAACCCGGTGTCGAGCAGCTGCAGATGGTCCCGACCGAGTACTACGACCTCGCCGACTCCGCGTACAAGACCGCGCTGCGGACCCAGCTCGACAAGGCCGTGATCGTGGAGTGGACCGGCGTCGGCGTGATCGCCGGGCAGATCACCGAAAAGCAGGCGCTGCAGGCGAAAGAGGTCTTCGGGCACGACATCCTGATCTGGGACAACTACCCGGTCAACGACTACATCACCGAGCGTCTGCTGCTCGGCCCGTATATCGGCCGTGAGCCCGGAGTCGCGAAGTTCCTGTCGGGGATCACCGCGAACCCGATGGTGCAGGCCGAGGCGTCGAAGATCGCCGAGTTCACCTCTGGCGACTTCCTGTGGAACCCGGAAAAATACGACCCCGACAAGTCGTGGCTCGCGGGTATCGCCGATCTCGCCGGGTCGTCGGCTCCGGCGCTGAAGGTGTTCGCGGAGAACAACTATTCGAGTCTGCTCGTCCGCCTCGAGACCGGGAAACCGGACCTGGATTCACCGGTGCTGCGGCCGCTGCTCAGCGCGTTCTGGACGGCGCTGGAGAAGAAGGATCCCTGGGACGCCGCGGCGAAGTTGGATCGCTATCTCGCGGCGATGACGTCGGCCCCCGGCGATCTGCGGCAAGGGATGGCCTCGAACCAGCAGTTCCTCGCCGAGGTCGGTCCGTGGCTCGATCAGGTCGGTCTCTACGGCCAGGCGGGCGTGCACGCGGTGAAAATGCTGCTGGCACAGTACGTCGGTGACGGGCGGAAGGCGTGGGCGGAACGCGGAGAACTCCTTGCCGCGCTCAAGAAGGCGCAGGCGATCCGTGTCCCGACCGCGCGAGGCGTGCGCAATCCGAGTACCTGCATCTCGGTCTGCGTGCCGTTCCTGAACACCGCGCTGGCCACCGCCGACCGCGGGTTCGGCCTGCCGGGGATCCGGCCGCAGCCGACGACATCGCTGGGAACCCACACCGACAACCTTCCCTACCGGATGGTCGACGGCGACCCCGAGACCTACTTCTGGAGCGACCGGGGACCGCACGCCGACGAGTCCGTCGGCGTCGACCTCGGAACCGTGCGACCGGTGTCCCATGTGGACGTCACGATGGGCATGCCCACCAACCCGAACGACTTCTTCCACGAAGGCGTACTCGAATACTCGGCCGACGGCGAGCACTGGACGACGGTGAAGACAGTCACGGAACCCACGGTGTCGGCGGATCTTCCCGCCGGCGCCGAGGCCCGGTTCGTGCGCATACGCGCGACCGCCGGCCAGATCTTCTGGCTGGTGATCCGGGAGTTCACCGTGTCCACACCGGACACTCCTAAGTACACCGTGACCGGAACGCCGGCGGGGACGAATCTCCCGGCCGCCGCGGACGGCAACGCCGATTCGGTGTACACGGCGGGATCGGCGCCGGTGCCCGGTGACGCGCTCGTCGTCACTGCCACCACGGCGAAGCCGCTCGGCAAGGTCGTCGTGCTGGCAACGGAACCCGGTGCGAACGCGGACGTCCAGATCGCGGACGCGACCGGTGGCTGGCGCACGATCGGCAGGCTCGAGGACCACTACGGGGAACTTCCCGCCGGTGGCGCCGTGACCGACCGCGTTCGACTTCTCTGGGCGCCGGGCAGTGTCGCGCCGAAGATCGCGGAGGTGATCCCGGTCTTCACCTCCTAGCCGCCGGCACGCTCGACTCAGGACGCTTGCAGGGCGATTCCGCGAGCGAGGAAATCGTCCGCGTCCACTCCAGACGGTGACCCCGTCGAGCGGCCGGTTCACGCCTTGTAGCCGACGTCCCCATCGCCTCCGACCAGCGCCTCGGAGCCGACGCGGACCTGCGAGAAGGTGACATCCGCGGTGCGGGAACCTTCCTGGCCCATCTTGGCGTCCTTGGCGCCGACCTGGATGCCCGGGGTATCGGCGGGCACGAGGAAGACCGCGATGCCGGTGCCGGATTCCGACGCGGGCCGGGTGCGGGCGAACACGACGAACAGGCCGGCCTCGGTGGCGTTGGTGATGAGCTGCTTCCCGCCGTCGATGATCCAGCCGTCGCCGTCCGGTTTCGCGCTGGACCGCAGACCGGCCGGATTCGATCCGGCGCCGGGCTCGGTCAGCGCGAACGAGGCCACGATTTCGCCGGACGCGATCCCGGGCAGCCACCGCGCCCGCTGGTCCTCGGTGCCGAAGCCGACCAGGACCTGTCCGGCGATGCCGTTGTTCGTGCCGAACAACCCCATCTCCGCGGCCTGCGCCCGCAGGTCGAGGTTGCCGGTGTACATGGCTCTCACTATCGAACGCGTTCGCCGGGGTGTCCACCCAGGCTAGTGGGCGAGTACTCCGCTGACCTCGTTCGGCGTTCCGGGCAACGTGGCGGTGCCGGTCTTCGCGCCGGTGGCCAGATCGACCGAATGGATCTCCTTCTTGCCCGGATCGGTGACATAGGCGGTTCCGCCGCGGACGAAGATCGCCGGACGCGGACGCTGCCATTCGAGCGGTTCCTGCCAGGTGCCGAGCACCGCGATCTTCCGGGTCACCGAACCGGTCACCGGGTCGATCACGTGGATCTGCCCGTCGGTCCCGAGCACCAGGCCTTCGCCCTGCGGGCCGCGGGCCAGGGAGCGGAAGGTATAGCTGGTCCCGAGTTCGGTGTGCTTCAGCGTTCCCTTCTCGGTGTCGATCAGGCTGACGCGGGTCGGACGCTCGAGTTCCGCCGCTTCGTCGACCTTGTAGTCGCCCAGGGTGATCGGCGAGAGGTCCGAGCCCGCCTGGTTGCCGATCCGGCCGTAGGGGTCGGGACTCGGCACCTTGGTGATGGCGCCGTCGCGGTAGATCAGGACGCCGGTCTCGCATCCGATCACGACCGCCTCGCCTCGCGCGGTGGCTTCACCGTGCACGCCGGGGCACTGGTCGTTGCGCGCGATCTCCTTCTTCTCCTTGTCCAGTACCACGATTCCGGGTCGCTCGTCCTCGTTCCCGATGGTGGTGACCAGTTCGCCGTTCGCGAGTTCGACGGCCACGCCATGATGTGCTTCCGGCGTCTTGTGTTTCGGCGCCGGAACGGCCGACCCGGCGAGCGTCTTCGGATCGAATACCGTCACTTCCCCGGTCCCGTCCGCGAACAGCACCGTCTTGCCGGCGTGGCGGACGACGTGACCCGGTTTGGTCGCTTTCACTTCGGTGTCGGTCAGTACGGCGCCGACGGCGTCGAGTACCCGGAACCCGGTGGAGGTCGAGACCAGCAGATGCCGGTCGTTCCCGGCGGGGTTGATCCGGTTGAAGCCTTCCAGCGGGAGATTCTTGGCCACTGCCAAGGTCTTCCCGTCGAGCAGGAGGATTCCTCCGTCATAGGTCACGGCGACCGGGTCGGCGACGACGGCCGCCGGCGCCGCGTTGTTCCCTTGAGCTTGCGGAGCGGGCTGTTCGGTCGCGCAGGCGGTGAGCGCGAGCGTGCTCACCCCTGTCACCATCAGCGCGGCGTACCGGGTGGTTCGTGCCATTTTCATTGCACCTTTCTTCTGTGCCAGGTCATTCAGGATCGGGTCAGGCCGGTGGTGATCGATTCGGTGTTGGCGCGCATCATTTCCAGGTAGGTGGCCGCGCCCTGCCCCGGTTCACTGAGCGATTCGGAGAACAGTGAGGTGACCTCCACGTGCAGACCGGCCTGTTCGGCCAGGACCCGGGCGAGCCGGTCCGGCTGGGAGGAGTCCGCGAAGACGACCGGCACCCCTGCCGAACGCACGGTGTCGGCCAGCGCTTTGAGGTCCGACGAACTGGGTGAGGCGAGGGTCGTTCCGCCGGGGATCACCGCACCGATGACCTCGAACCCGTACCGCTGGGCGAGATAGCCGAACACGTGGTGGTTGGTGACCAGTTTCCGGCGCTCCGGCGGGATGCGCCCGAACTTCTCGGCCATGGTGGCGTCGAGTGCCTCGATCTCGCCGCGATAGCGTTCGGCGTTGCCCCGGATCACCGCCGCGTCGACCCCGGCCACGTGGGCGATGACGTCGTCGGCGATCGCCTTCACCGCGTCGCGCACTCGCCCCGGGTCGGTCCAGAAATGCGGATCGGGCCGGTCCACCGCGTCGTTCCCGGCGTAGCCGATCGGGTTCGCCCGCTCCCCCACCGGAATCGCCGGTACGCCGTTCTCCTCGGCGGCGCGCACCGTGCGCAGCATGCCCTCTTCGAGCCCGAGTCCGTTGTAGACGATCAGCCCGGCGCGCTCGACCCCGGCCGCCTGCTGTGCCGAGATGCCGAACGAATGCGGGTCGGCGTTCGGTTTCATCAGCACGGTCACCTCGGCCTGATCTCCCACGATGGTGCGGGTGATGTCGCCGAGGATGTTCGTGGTGACGACCACGGAAGCCTTGTCGCCCTCGCTCCCGGAACATCCCGAGGCGGTCAGCAGCGCCGCGGTGAGGAGCGCGAGTACCCGGCGCCTCATCGGCCGGTCTCGATGATGTGGCCGGCCTTGCCGCCGACCTTCAGGGTCCTGGCGCGACGGAGGTTGTCGTTGTAGTCGATTTCGTGCACCTCTCCGGACAGCGGGTTGTTGACGTAGGCGCGTGTCGTGTCGACCTGGATCGAGGGAGCGGCGGCGCCGGTCGCTTCGGGCGGCAGCAAGGGAATCTGCGCCTGTTCCTTTCCGGTGGCGCTGTCGAAGGAGCGCAACTTTCCGTCCCGGGTCAGCACCAGCAGAGGACCGCCCTCCCCTACGGCGTTCACTGCGGCGACCGGTCCGGTTTCGATGTACCGCCAGGCGTGGCGGCCGACGTCCAGCGACCACACGGCGTCGTCGCCCGCCTTGGCCGCGAGCGTGGTACCGCCCGGCCGGTGGGAGAACCCGGTGGCACGCTCCCGCGTACCGGCCTCTTGCGGGTACGGGATCTTCTCCCCCGTGAAGACGCCGTCCTTTTCGGACACCAGCAGCGCGCCGTCCGCGCAGCCGAACACCACACCGCGCCGGGTCACCGCCTGGTCTTGGAGTTCCGGGCAGGGCTGATCGATCTCCGCCACCGGTCTGCCCTGACGATCGTGGACGCGCACTCCCCGTGCGAGCGGCTTCCCGGTATCCGCCACCGAAGCCAGGATGTGCTTGCCGTAGGGCACCGCGATACCGGCATGGGGCTCCCGCACGATCCTGCCCAGTTCCGCCACGGATCCCTTGTCGAGCAGGGTCCGATCGAGCAGGATCGCCGTACCGTCCGGAAAGGACAGTGCCGAGACCGCGGGATCGCTGTAGGCACCCAGCGGCCGTTCACCTGGCACCACACCCACTTCACGGGCCTTGGCGCGGTAGTAGTGCACGTGGTCGCCGTGGTCGACCATCCAGGCTCCGCTGTCGATCACGTGAACCGCACCGTCACGGCCCGCCAGGTACCCGAATCGCCCGTCACCGGTCAGGGTGCGCACGCCGTCCACGCGCCCGACGTCGTGGACCTCTTCGGTGATCAGGTCGACCACACGCACGGCGCCCGATACGTCGTCGGCGACGATCAGCCGTGATTGCGCTTCGGCCGCCTCCTCGGCGCCTTCGATGTAGCCATGGGGCGCCTCCGCGGGCACGTCCGGCGGCGGCTCGCTGCCACACGCCGTCATGGTCGCCGCCGTGACCGCGAGGAACGCCGCCGCCCAGCCTGTTTTGAGACTCATGTTGATCGCTCGATCTCCGGTGTCAGGGAACGGAATCGCTCTCGCGCGAAGGAAAGGGACGCCGAGAGGAAGAACAGAAGGACCGCGGCCGCGGCGATGGTCGCGCCCGCCGCGGTGCCCCAGTGCCAGGACACGAGCAGGCCGCCGACCGTGGCCACGACGCCCACCAGTGCCGCGACGAGCATGACCGTGGTGATCCGCCGCGACCAGAACAGCGCCGCGGCCGCGGGGGCGATGAGCAGGCCGAACACCAGCAGGGTCCCCACCACGCGGAACGAGGCGACGATCGTCAGGGTGACCAGCGCGAGCAGCAAGGCGTTGGCCAGGCGCGGGCGCAGGCCCAGCGTGATCGCCTTCCGGACGTCGAAAGTGAGCGCGGTGAACGAACGGTGTCCCAGCAGGGCCACCACCGCCACGACGACCAGCGTGATCGCGAGGCCCACCAGGTCGCCGGATCCGACGGCGAGCACGTCACCGAAGAGGAATCCGGTGAGGTCGACCGCGAACGACCGTGAATGCGAAACGATGATCACGCCGCTCGCGAGCATGCCCACGAAGAGCAAGCCGATGGTGGTGTCCTCCGACAACCGCCGCGAACGACCGAGTGCCGTGACGCCGAGCGCCATCACCCCGGCGCTGACCGCGGCGCCGATCAGCAGGTTGACGCCGGTCAGCGAGGCGATCGCCACGCCGGGCAACATGCCGTGCGACAAGGCGTCGCCGATGAAGGCCATGCCTCGCAACACCACCCACGTGCCCACGACCGCGCACACCACCGACACGAGCACTCCCGCCACCAGCGCTCGCTGCACGAAGGACACCTCGAAGGGGACCGTCAACCACTCCACGCGTCACACTATAGTGGTAATGATTGTCATTATCTTCAGGAGGTGGGATGAAACCGGACACAGCGGCACTCACGATCGACGGCGTACACGCGCACTACGGCCACCGCGAGGTCCTGCGCGGGGTCACCGCCTGGGTACCTCACGCGCAGGTCACGGTGATCGCCGGCGCGAACGGAGCCGGTAAGTCGTCGCTGCTCAACCTCGTCGCCGGGGTGCTGTCCCCGACCGCCGGTTCGGTGACCCGCCGGGATTCCGGCCGCGTCGCCTACGTGACCCAGCAGAGCGAGGTGTCGCGATCGTTGCCGGTCACGGTGCGCGCCACCGTCGCGATGGGACGCTGGGCGCATCGCGGCGCGTGGCGGCGACTGACCACAAAGGACCGCCAGGTGGTCGAAGAATGTTTGACACGGCTCGACATCACGTCGATCGCGGACAGGCTGATCGGCACCCTGTCCGGCGGGCAGCGTCAACGGGCGCTGGTGGCGCAGGGCCTGGCCCAGCAATCCGGACTGCTGCTACTCGACGAGCCGGCGTCGGGGCTGGACCTGCATGCCCGGAAACTGATCGACGAGGCACTGCACGCCGCACTCGCCGAAGGCACGACCATCATGCGCGTGACCCACGACCTCACCGTCGCGGGCAAGGCTGATCATTGCCTGCTGCTGCGAGACGGCGGCCTCGTCGCGGAAGGCCCGCCGCAAGCGGTCCTGACCTCGCGGCAGGTTGCGGACGCCTGGGGAATCCCGGTCCGGAGCGCGTGAGGGCCACCCTCAGGGACTCTGAGTCCCTGAGGGTGGCCCTCACGCGCATCGCCACTCACGACCCGTGGAGCTAGCGAACCAGGACCTTCGGCCCGGTCTTCTCCTGGACTTCCTCGGCGGTGACATCCGGGGCGAGTTCGACGAGCTCGAGGCCGTCGGCGGTGATGTCGAGGACGCACAGGTCGGTGATGATGCGCTGGACGACACGGCGGCCGGTGTAGGGCAGCGTGCACTCGTCGACGACCTTGTGGGTGCCGTCCCGGGCGACGTGTTCCATCAGCACGATGACCTTTTTGGCGCCGTGGACCAGATCCATGGCACCGCCCATGCCCTTGACCATCTTGCCGGGGATCATCCAGTTGGAGATGTCGCCGGCCGCCGAGACCTGCATCGCGCCGAGGATCGCGGCGTCGATCTTGCCGCCGCGGATCATGCCGAAGGAGAGTGCGGAGTCGAAGAAGGAAGCTCCTTTTCGGACGGTGACGGTCTCCTTGCCCGCGTTGATGAGGTCCGGCTTCACGTCGTCCTCGGCCGGGTACGGCCCGACGCCGAGGATGCCGTTCTCGGACTGCAGGACGAGGTCGACCTCGTCGGGTACGAAATTGGGTACCAGGGTGGGAAGACCGATGCCGAGGTTGACGTAGTCGCCGTCTCGCAGTTCGGCGGCGGCACGGGCGGCCATCTGATTGCGGTCCCAGGCCATCTCAGTCGTTCTCCTTGCTGGTGGTTCCCGCGTTCGCGGCCCGCACGGTGCGCTTTTCGATCGGCTTGTCCGCGACCTGCTCGGGCGTCAGCTGCACCACGCGGTGCACGAAGACACCGGGAAGGTGGACCTCGTTCGGGTCGATGTCGCCCGGTTCGACCAGTTCCTCGACCTCGGCGAGGGTCACCCGTCCCGCCATGCCGGCGAGCGGGTTGAAGTTGCGCGCGGAATCCTTGAACACGAGGTTCCCGTGCCGGTCTCCACGCCAGGCTCGGATGAGCGCGAAGTCGGCGACGACCGCGTGCTCCAGCACGAACTCCTTCGGGCCATCGGCGGTATCGAAGGTCTGCACCTGCTTCGCCGGGCTGGCCTTCGCCACGTTGCCTTCGGTGTCGTACTTCCACGGCAGACCGCCGTCGGCGACCTGCGTTCCGACGCCGGTGGCGGTGAAGAAGGCGGGAATCCCGGATCCGCCCGCTCGAAGCCGTTCGGCGAGGGTCCCCTGCGGCGTGAGCTCCACTTCGAGCTCGCCGCCGAGGTACTGGCGCGCGAACTCCTTGTTCTCCCCCACGTAGGAAGCGACCACGCGCCGGAGGCGGCCCGCGCCGAGAAGTATCCCGAGGCCCCAGCCATCCACTCCGGCGTTGTTCGAGACCACCTCGAGGTCCTTGGCGCCGGCCTTGAAGAGCGCACGGATCAGGACGGCGGGAACCCCGCACAACCCGAAGCCGCCGACCGCGAGCGTGGCGCCGTCCGGGATGTCGGCGATGGCCTCCCCGGCTGACACGATCACTTTGTCCATGGCCGCCATCAGACGACACCACGACCAGGTGGTCAATCAGTGAACACCGTCCGGCTGCGGATTGTTCATTTCGTGACCGAAATCGAAGGGGTAGTGTTCACTGAGTGGACGCACCTCAAGACCTCGTCGGGCGCATCTACCTCTCGTTGCGCGCGGTCGGTGCGCACGAGCCGGACGGCGCCACGACGACGGCCATCGCCCGGGAAGCCGGCTTGCCGAGACCCACCGTGCACCGGCTGCTGACGTCGCTGCAGCGGGTCGGGCTCGTGGACCGGGTGCCGGGCACCGATCACTGGGTGCTCGGGCCGGAGCTGTACCTGCTCGGCGCGGCCGCGGCGCGGCGCTACGACGTCACCGAAGTCGCCTTGCCCGTGGTTCGCCGCCTCGCCCTCGCGACCGGCGAGAGCGCGTTCTTCTCGGCGCGGCGAGGACAGGAGACGATCTGCCTGATCCGGGAGGACGGCGCCTTCCCGATCCGCAGCCACGTCCTCTACGAAGGCGCCCGGTTCCCCCTCGGTGTCGTCTCCGCCGGCATGGTGGTGCTGGCCCACCTGCCGGACAGGGAGATCGACGAATACCTGGAGCACGCGGACCTGCGCGCGCGGTTCGGGCCGCAGCACGACATCGGGGAGATCCGCAGGCACATCACGGCGACCCGGACCCACGGGTACGCCGTGAATCCCGGACTCGTGCTGGAAGGCAGCTGGGGTGCCGCCGCGGCCGTTTTCGACCGCTCCGGGATACCTCGCTGGGCGCTCAGCCTGACCGGCGTCGAGCACCGGTTCAACGCTGAGCGGCTCCCCCAGCTCGGATCCCTGTTGCTCCGCGAGGCACACGCCCTCACCGAGGACTTGGCCCGCAGCGAGGCACGGCGATGACGGACCCGTCATCGCCGTGCCGAGCCGTCACGGCCGCCAGGTGTCGTTCAGTGCCAGCGTGCAGCCGCCGGAAGCGGTGGCCGCCCGGTTCGCGCCCGACTCCCAGGTGACGGTGCCGCCCTCCTTGCGCAGATACTTGTACTGGAATCCGGTTCCCTTCGGCAGCGCGGTGCTCGCCGTCCACAGTGGATAGTTCACGGAGGACATCGGGATCGCGTTCGCCGGATTCCAGGAACCGAGTTCCGGCCGGTCGCCGACGACGAAGATGTTCTGGCCCCACGTGGTGGTGGCGTTGACCGAGAAGTTCGCGGACAAACCGGCGCACCCGTTGGCATACCGCTGCTTGACCACCGACGGTGTCTCGACCGGAGCGCCCGCGTCGATCGAGTGCGCCAGCCGGACGAACTGCGCCATCGACCACGCCAGCGGAGTCGCCGAGCCGGTGCCCTCCCCGAAGGTGAAGCCACTGGCGTTCGCGCGATCCCATGCCTGTTCCGGAATCAGGTGACCCGCGTTCGCCGAAGCCGCCATGGTGGCCAGATGCAGGTTCGCCGGCCGCCCGTTGGCCAGTTCGTACTCTCCGCGTTCACCGGTGAGCAGCGGCCACAACCGGCCGATGCCGGCACCTGTGTAAGGGCCGCCGGAAGCGGGTTCGCCGTAGCCGTCGTGGTTGTAGCGGTACCACATCGGGCCGTTCGGCGTGGTCACCTTGAGCGTCGAGTCGACTTCCGGCAACGCGGCCGCGACGTCCGGGTCCCCGGCCGGCTTGACGCCCAAGCGCACCAGGTCGAGGAAACCGGCGTCGATGATGGCGCGCTCGTCGTGGTTGCCTCCACCGTTCTGCAGGGTGATGTTCTGGCCGTCGTTCGGATTCCCGTTGCCGTCGATGCGCTCGAAGTACCGGCCGTCACCCAGCGGGCCGGACGTGGTGAACGTCCACCCGGCGACCTGCGCCTGCCAGTGATCGGCGGTGGCACGGTAGGAATTCGCGGCGGCCGTGTCGCCGTTGCGCGCGGCGATGTCGGCGGCGCAGATCAGCCCGGCGATCTCCGCGGCGATGGTGGACGGCGAATAGCCGCCGTTCTCCTCCCAGCGTTCCTGCGGGGTCACCGGACCGCGCGAGACCAGGAAGTCCGCCGACTTCTTCACTTTCGCCCAGGTCGCCGCGTCGAACCGGCCGAGCTGCCACACCAGGACGATCGGGAAGGCCACCTCGTCGAGTTGCAGGCTGGTCCAGCAGTTGGTTCCGTCGAGGCGGGTGTTCTGCGGGAACGAACCGTCCGCGCGCTGCTGGACGGTGAACAGGTAGTCGGCTGAGCGGTTCGCGGCCGCGGTGTCCCCGGCGGCGATCTGCGCGGTCGAGACCTGGTAGAGGTCGCGGGACCAGACGGCGTGGTAGCCGCAGTCCCCGGTGCCGTTCGCGTCCTTCGCCTCACCCCACGGATTGGTGAGCGACGCGACGTTCGCACCGAGATAAGTCTTGTCCTCGTGGGCTTTCAGCGTCATCAGCGCGACGTTGTACTGCGTGGTCAGCCCGGCGCCGGTGATCGAGCCGGGTACCGCGGCCAGTGACGACAGATAGCCGCTCCAGCCGGACCGGTACGCGGTGTCTGCCGCCGCGAAACCGCCGGCGAGCGAGCCCGACGCGTTCGCCGACGCGGCACCGCGATCACTGCCGAAGCCCAGCGCGAGGGTGAACGTCGTGTCGGTACCCACCGGGATCTGGCCCAGCTGAACGAGATTCCCCGGGGTGGCGGCGGAGTCGTACTGCGTGTCGAGGACGTGGTTGCCGCTCAGGTCGGCGTACCCGTCGCTCACGCTGCCGCTGTAACCGCTGGTCTGCTTGGTGAAACCGGTGGAGACGGCCAAAGCGCTGGACACCGGGCCGTCGGAGGCGACCAGTTGCCCACCCGAACTCGCGCCCGTGTCACCCATGCCACTGTTGTTCAGCGAGGGGTTGTACAACGCGTACAACTGCAGCGGGCCACCGCTGAGCACCTCGAACCGGGTCTGGATGAGCATCGTGGACCTGGCCGGATCGGTGGTGTGCGTTTTGGTGATCCGGTAGCGGCCGTTGGTGGCGGTGTTGATCTGCCGGTAGCTCAGCGAACGAGGATCGGTGAGTACCAGCTGTTTCGTGGTGTGATCGCGTTCCAGCTGGGTGAACCCGGCCCCGTCGGAGACGACGTACTGCAGGTCCTGGACGTTCGCCACGTCCACGGTGGGGTAATAGACCTCGTGGCTGATGCCCTGGCCGAGGGTGAACCAGACCTTGGACGCGGTACCGGCCGAGGTGCCGAAACCCTCTTTGCCCCCCGTGGTCCAGGCCGAACCGGTGCCCGGCGCGCCCGGAGCCTCGGCCGCCGGTGCCGCGGCCGCCGGTGCCGCGGCCGCCGGTGCCGCGGCCGCCGGTGCCGCGGCCGCCGGTGCGGGCGCCGCGAGTAGTGCGGATGACAGCAGCGCGATGGTCGCGCGCCACCGCAGTGAAGACCTCATTGACGGTGTCCTTCCCACGGGCATCGATGACGGCAGGAATTTGTTGTTAGTCGCAACATATTGCCCGGTGATGGAGGAAACCAGGGCCGATCGGCGTAACCCGGACCACTGGGCCCAGTGGTCCGGTAGTTCATCCGGTTCGCTGTAGGGTTTCCGAATGGTGCGCGGAGTCGGTCGGGCCGAAGGGATGCTGCTGGCCGGCGTGGTGCTCGCAGCGCTTGTGGCGACCGGGTTGCAGGCCAAGTCGCTCGGCACCTGGTTCATGGAAGTCGTCTGGGTGCTGATCGGGCTACCGTTGGTGGTGGCGCTGCGCAAGCGCTTTCCCTTGACCCGCTTACTTTGCTGGCTGCTGGTGCTGCACGCGATCGTGCTCTGCTACGGCGGGCAGTACACCTACGCCGAAACCCCGATCGGCGAATGGGCACAGGACCTGCTGGGCACGCAACGGAACAACTACGACCGGCTCGGCCACTTCATCCAAGGCTTCGTACCCGCTGTCGCCGTGCGCGAGGTACTCCTGCGCAGGACACCCCTGCGCCCCGGCGGCTGGGTCGCGTTCCTGACCGTGAGCGTCTGCGTGGCGATCGGCGCCTGTTTCGAGTTCGTGGAATGGTTCAGCGCGCTCCTCGCCGGAGCGGGCGCGGATGATTTCCTTGCCACCCAAGGAGATATCTGGGACACGCAGTGGGACATGTTCCTGTGCCTGTGTGGCGCGATACTTTCCCTGCTGATTTGGCGCCGGATACACGATCGCCAGCTCGCCGACTCCGTCCGGGCCTTCTCAGGTCAAGGGGACGTTCCGGTGAGGATGGTCAACCCGTAGGCCGCCAGGACCCGGTTGACCGGAAGAAAATAGGAGGTACCGCCGGAGGTGCAGTTCCCGCTGCCCCCGACCAGCACTCCCTGGGCCTGCGTACCGCTGACGAACGGACCGCCGATGTCGCCGGGCTCCGCGCAGACGTTCGTCCGGGTCAGACCGCGCAGCGTGCCCTCGGGGAAGGTGATCGTCTGGTTCTTCGCCTGGATCACCCCGCATCGCCACCCGGTGGTCCTGCCGTACTTGCACACCGACGCGCCGACCGGGGCCTCGGTAGAACCCGTGATCGTCACTCGGCTGTCAGTGGGCGGAATCGACCCCACCAGCCGCCACTCGGCGGTGTTGGTCACCCGGATGACGATCGCGCCGCTCGGCGGCACCGGCGCCGCGGCGACCACGCCGACCAGGCGGCCTCCGCTGCGGACGGTGTCGCCGGGCTTGCCGCAGGCGGTATGGGCGATCAGGTAGCCGACGGTCCCCGCGGTCGCGGCGAATCCGGCGGTGCACCGGTACGAACTACCGGTCTCCAAAGGGCTGCCTCCGCCGAGCGGAGCAGGCGCGGAGGCTTGAGCGGCGGGCGGCGCTGCGAGGCACAGCGCCAGGAAGAAACCGAGCAGACAGCGGAATCGGGGCGGTCGCATGGGGCCTCCGATGGCCAGGGAAGTGCCTCGATCGTAGCCAGCCCGGGCGCCGCGGCCAGCCGCCGAATCGCGCATTCCCTGTACGCGTTTCGGGGCTGCACGAAACCGGGCTCAGCGCCAGCCGAGCTCCGGCGCCACGTGGGTGAGGATGCTTTCCAGCACGTGGGCGTTGTACTCGACGCCCAGCTGGTTCGGGATGGTCAGCAGCAGAGTGTCCGCGGCCTGGATCGCCTCGTCAGCTTTCAGCTCCCTCACCAGCTCGTCCGGCTCGGCGGCGTACGAGCGTCCGAAGATCGCCCTGGTCGTCTCGTCGATCATGCCGACCTGGTCTCGCGAGTCGCGGTCGCGGCCGAAGTAGGCCCGGTCCAGGTCGTTGGTCAGCGCGAAGATGCTGCGGCTGACCGAGACCCGCGGCTCCCGCGGGTGCCCTGCCTCCTTCCACGCCTGCCGGTAGGCCTCGATCTGCTTGCGCTGCTGGACATGCAGCGGCTCGCCCGTCTCGTCGTCCTTGAGCGTGGAACTCTGCAGGTTCATGCCCAGCTTCGCGGCCCAGACGCCGGTCGCGTTCGAGCTGGAACCCCACCAGATGCGCTCGCGCAGTCCCTCGGAATACGGCTCGACCCGTAACAGCCCCGGCGGGTTGGCGAACATCGGACGCGGGTTCGGTTTCGCGAAGCCCTTGCCTTCGAGCACGTCCAGCAAGACCTCGGTGCGCTGCCGGGCCATGTCCGCGGCGGTCTCCCCCTCGGCGGGCTCGTAGCCGAAGTAACGCCAGCCGTCGATCACCTGCTCCGGGGATCCCCGGCTGACACCGAGCTGGAGCCTGCCGCCGGAGATGAGGTCGGCGGAGCCGGCGTCCTCGGCCATGTACAGCGGGTTCTCGTAGCGCATGTCGATCACGCCGGTGCCGATCTCGATCTTCGACGTGCGCGCGCCGATCGCCGCGAGCAACGGGAACGGGCTGCCCGCCTGCCGCGCGAAGTGATGCACACGGAAGTACGCGCCGTCGACGCCGAGTTCCTCGGCGGCGACCGCCAGGTCGATCGACTGGTGCAGGAAGTCGGAGGCGGAGCGGGTCTCGGAGTGCGCGCTCGCCGACCAGTGACCGAACGACAGGAATCCAATCTTCTTCACAGCACCTTCAAGCGTCCGACGGCCGGATTTGATTCCCCAGAACCCGTCAGCGAACAGCGGCCGGGCGGCGCGCGCCGGGTTTGCGGCGGTCCAGCAGCCAGTCCGTGAGCAGGAGCAGGAGCAAGGGGCTGAGCCAGACCCCGATGCTCAGGGCGCTGTACCGCATCAGTTCTTCACTGCCGCCGAAGGTGGTGTTCACCTGCGGCGTCAACACGATCGTGGCCACCACGTTGATCACGCGGCTCAACACGATCGACATCGAGAGCGCGAAGCTGCGGGACATCCACTTGCGGTGATCGCCGAACCGGCGCCGGCGGGCCATCCGCAGCCCGACGAGGGTGACCGTGATCCACAGTGTCGAGCCTACGAGGTTGGCCACCCGCACCGAAGGTCCGGCCGTCGTGTGCCAGCCGATGTACAGGCCCAGCAGTCCGGCGGGGAGCGCTCCGGCGAAGACGTAGATCCGGCCGGTGATCCGGTGCCCGCGCCGGTAGCGCGCCCGGAACGCGGGCCAGATCTGGAAGCAGGCGGTCACCATGGCGACCGTGCCGAAGAGAACGTGCGCGACGAGCAAGGGGTAGTAGAAGTCGTTGCCCGGCGGCGGTTCCAGGCGGGAAGCGGCCGGGTCGAAAGTCAGGTAGGGCGGCACGGAGAAGGCCAGGAAGGCCGCCGCCACCAGCATCAGCGGCCCGATCCAGGGGCGGCGCCACCAGCTTTGCGCGGGTCGAGGCGGAGCCGGAGGTGCCACGTTCGGTTTCGTCGTCGAGGTCATGGTGATCCATTCGGGAAGTGACAGCCAGAAACTATGTACAACATACACATGAACGTATGTCGTACATAGTTTTAGGATGGTCAAGACGACACCGACGGGATGGCAGATGGCGACACGAGACAGCAAGGCCCCGGACCTTCAGCGCAGCCTCACGCTGCTGTGGGCCGGGCGCTCCCCCGGCAGGCGCGGGCCTCGCCCCCAGCTGACCGTGGAGCGCATCGCACACGCCGCGATCCTCATCGCGGACGCCGACGGGCTGGAGGCGCTGTCCATGCAGCGGATCGCCACCGAACTCGGGTATTCGACGATGTCCCTCTACAACCACATCCCGAGCAAGGACCTGCTCCTGGAGGTGACAGCCGACATCGCGGCCGGGAAGCCACCCGAATTCGACGGTTCCGAACTCGAGAAGGCGGACTTCCGGCACGCGGTCCGGCACTGGGTCGGTGCGCTGTGGGCCGGTTTCCGGACTCACCCCTGGATGCTCCGCCTCCCGCTCGACCACACCCCGATCGGTCCCAACCAGCTCGCCTGGCTCGACAGCCTGCTTCAGCCCCTGCTCAAGGCCGGACTGCCGGCGGTCGAGGCGAGGGCCGCGGCGCTGCACCTGACCGCGGTCGTGCGCGGGACCGCGCAGATCAGCTTGGACATGACCAGCGCCCACAAGACGGACGACGGCCGCCCACAGAACGAAACCGAGCTGGCGCAAGCACTTACCGAGCTCATCGACCCGCGGGAATACCCCGCACTGGCAGCCGTCCAAGCCGCCGAAAGCGCCGCCGGGCCTCGGAAGCCTGAGCCCGACGGGCAGGTACTGCCCGCCGAGCTCGGCTTCGGAGTGGACCGTTTCCTGGACGGCATCACCGCCTGGGTAGCGGCGGAGGCGCACCGCGCCGGGGACAACTGACCGGCTCTCCTCTCCGGACGCACTGGTCTGAACGGGTTCTGGACAGGCATCGCGCCAGCGGCGCATGAACGTGCCTACGCCGAGCGAGTCGCTCTGTTCGGCGACCGGAAGGAACTCCGCCAGTTGTTCGTGAACCGCGGCGGGCATTGTGTGTTCACCGCGTCGGAGGAGATCACCGCACTGCAAACCCTGGTGCGACGCCTGGACAAGGGACGCTGGACGGCGAACGGCCCGGCCGCGCTCAACGCCGAAGCCGCTCTGCTGGCACGATCTTCGACGTCCTCAGCGAAACGCGAGTGCGGGTCGCCCCGGCGTTCACCCGCTACCACCCCGCGCCGTATCCGCGAGGCCTTCTCACCGAATAAGCGACGTCTCAGGACAGCCCGGAGCGGGAAGTCCTCACGCTGCTACAACGTGTTCGGTGAACAACTTCTACCACCTGTGCTTCGTCGTCCAGGACATCGAGCGGGCGACCGGTGACCTCACGCGCACCCTGGGTGTGCAATGGAGTCCGATCCGCGCCGGCCGGCTGGGGGCCTGGGAGTACCGCATTGTCTTCTCCGTCGAGGGGCCGCCGTTCTTCGAGGTGATCCAAGGCGATCCGGGCAGCCCGTGGGATGCGACCGAGGGGTCTCGCTTCGACCACATCGGCTATTGGTCCGGGGACATAGCCACGGACAAGCATCGGCTCGAGGACCGCGGGGCACCACTGGAGTTCGACTCCTGCCCCTTTGGTCGCCCCTTCACCTATCACCGCATCGACAGCATCGGCGCACGAGTCGAACTGGTGGACCTCACCGCACAAGAGGGATTTCTGAACACCTGGAAGCCGGGTGCGGCACCGATGCCGCCACTCGACCTCGACCGCCCGGCGACCGAAGCATGACAGGCCAGGCACCACCTCTTCACTCTTCCGGCATTTTCCTCCTATTCTCGATGAATTACTAGGCCGCACGCCGGTTGTCAATGTTCGCACCTGGGCTATAAGGCCTAATTTCGCGACAGGCAGTCAGTCGGCTATTCGTGTGGACGCCATCGCCGCGCGAGCAATTCGTGAATCGCTTGTATTAGTGTTCCACGTAGGGGTGTTTGTACATCGCACACTACTGGGCAGGGATGGGGAGTCATCGTGATGAGAAATCGTGTGGCCGTTGGCCGAAGACCGGTGTGGTCGCTGATGGCGGCTCTTGTCGTGTTCGCCGGCTCAATGACGGGGACCGCGCAGGCCACCACGGCCGGGCCGGTGGATCTCGGTACGTTGCCCGGCGACGACTCCAGCACGGTTCTGGCGGTCAATGAAGCGGGGGCGATGGTGGGGCTGTCGTTCGGGGGCACCGCCCCGCGGCTCACTCGTCCCGTTCGCTGGGACGCCGGGGGCCAGATCATGGCGCTGCCCACGCCAGGCGGCAGTGAGGGGCAGGTGCGTGACATCAACGGTCACGGGGTTTCCGCCGGCTACATCCTGACCCCGACCGCCGCCGTGCCGGCCCGCTGGGACGCCGCGGGCATGGTGACCACGCTGCAGGTTCCGCCCGGCTACCACAACGCCACCGCGGCAGCGATCAGTGACACCGGTGTCGTCGTCGGAAACTGGTTGACGCCGGACAACCAGTTTCACGGCTTCCGCTGGGACCCGGACGGCCAGGCCACCGATCTGGGCGCGCTGCCCGGCGAGACCTGGAGCATGACCCAGGGCATCTCCAGCGACGGCAGCGTCATCGTGGGCAGCGGCGTCCGCACCGGAGCGAACCAAGCCGTGCGGTGGGTGGACGGCGGGCCGATCACCGAGCTGGCACCGCAGGATTACAGCAGCGGGGCCCACAGCATCAACGACCAAAGTGTGGCCGCCGGAGCGCTGAGCGTCACGAAGAGCGGGCCCCGTATCCCGGCGACCTGGGATCGGGACGGCACGAGGCACCCACTGGAATGGCCCAGCCCCCATTCACTGTGGGTCTACCAGATCGGCTCCACCGGTTACGTGGTCGGTTCCGGCTACCTCTACCCACCCAAGCGATCGGCGGTTCTCTGGGCCCCCGACGGCGATCTCACCGCCCTGCCTGACGACGGCCTTGGCGCCGACGCCGAAGCGGTCGACGCGAACGGTACCGTGGCGGGCACTTTCCAGCGTCAGGCGACAGTCTGGTACCGGAACGGGGAACGCAGGCAACTCGGCTTGTTGCCCGGCGGCAACCGCAGCCAGGCCTACCGGATCACCGACGGCGGCCGCGTCGTCGGAACCGCCACCACCGCTGCCGGGAAAGACCACGCGGCGTACTGGACACTCGACTAGGACAGGTACATCCGGTCGCGCTGGCCGGGTTACCGCTCGACCAGCGCGACCGTTCGACTTTCCCTATCAAGCAAGGAATCCGCTCTGAGCAGCACACCGGATCTCGGTCCCCTTCCCCGGCGCGTCACAGTCGACGCGGAGCAGGTGCGCCGGCTGATCGGCGACCAGTTCCCGCGGTGGGCCGGCCTCCCGGTCCGGCCCGTGGCCAAGAGTGGCTGGGACAACGTCACTTTCCACGTCGGCGACGGAATGGTGGCGCGGCTGCCGAGCGCGTCCGAATACACCCTGGCCGTCGACAAGGAACAGCGGTGGCTTCCGGCGCTCGCTCCCCGGTTGCCGCTACCCATTCCTGTTCCGCTGGCGAAGGGACGCCCCGGCGCGGACTATCCCTTCTCCTGGTCGATTTACCGATGGCTCCACGGCGAACCTGCGAGCGCGGACCGTATTGCCGACCCGGTCCGCTTCGCCGTCGACTTGGCCGAGTTCCTGGCTGCTTTGCAGAGCATCGATGCCGCCGACGGTCCCCAGCCGGGTAAGCACAACTGGTTCCGGGGCGCCACGCTGCGCACCTACGACGCGCAGGTCCGGCGCGCGCTCGCGGCGCTGGACGGCCACATCGACGTCGACTTGGCCCGCGAGATCTGGGAGACCGCACTGGATTCCTCCTGGGACGGAGTGGACGTCTGGTTCCACGGCGACATCGCACCGGGGAACCTCCTGCTCGACGGCGGGAAGCTGGCCGCGGTCATCGACTTCGGGACCTGCGGTGTCGGCGACCCCTCCTGTGACATGGCCATTTCCTGGACGCTGCTGACCGCCGACGGCCGGAAGGCGTTCCGTGAGCGCCTGTCCGTCGACGAGGAAACTTGGGCGCGCGGACGCGGTTGGGCCCTGTGGAAGACGCTGGTCGTCTGCGCCCAGACCATCGGCTGGGACGACGAGGAAGCCGCGAACGCGCGTCGCGTTCTCGGCGGGATCTTCTCCGAATACTCCGACCGTTACAGAGGTTGAAAGGTCAAGGCAGGACGCTGCTCGCCGTCGTCAAGCGGCGAACACGGTGCGGACGACGGACTCGTCGCCGTCGATCTCGACCAGCCCGAGAGTGCTGGCGTCGCTGAGTGTGAGGGCGCCGGCAGCGAGGCCGAGGACGTAGGCCGGGTCGGCGCGGACGGTGGCGTCGAGGTCGCGGCCGTCATGCGGACCGACCTCGAATCCGGAGCGCGTCGCGCGGAGCTCGAAGAGCCGGCCGCCGATCTCGAGGCCGACCGTCGCCGAGAGGCGGACCTTGACCCGGGCGTCGAGCAGCGCGGGGACGGCGAGGGCCAGCCACTCCGGACGGAAGGAGTCGCTGTCGGGACCGCGGACCATCAAAGGGGTCGACCAGCGGATCAAACTCTCGATCGGCTGGCGCAGCTCGGCACCCCACGGCGTAAGGGCGTACTCGACCACGCTGCCCGCGCCGGCCAGTCGCCGCTCGACCACACCCGAGCCCTCGAGGTCGCGGAGCCGGTCCGCGAGCAAGTTGGTCGCGATGCCGGGGAGACCGTCGATCAGGTCCCGGTAGCGGGCGGGAGCGATGAGGAGCTGGCGGACGATGAGCAGGTTCCACCGATCGCCGACGACCTCGAGGGACCGGGCGAGCCCGCAGTACTGGCCGTAGCTACGCATGATCTCCTTCTACTTGTCTTTCTCAAGTACGCGTGACAAGCTCAAGTTTACCGCAAGGTCGAGCCGAGGGGGCCGCCATGACTGATACCACCAAGAGCGTGCGGCCCGCCTGGGTCGACGACGACCTGTTCCCGTTCGAGAGCCGTTTCGTCGATATCGACGGGCACACCGTGCACTACATCGACGAGGGCTCGGGTCCCACACTGCTGTTCCTGCACGGCAACCCGACCTGGTCGTTCCTCTGGCGCGACGTGATTCGCGCGCTGCGCGACGACTTCCGGTGCATCGCCCTCGACTACCCGGGCTTCGGGCTGTCGATGCCGAAGCCCGGCTACCGTTACCTGCCCGAAGAGCACGCAGACGTGGTCACCGCGTTCGTCGACACGCTCGACCTCAAGGGGGTCACCCTGGTCGGGCAAGACTGGGGCGGTCTGATCGGCCTGGCCGCCGCGCAGCGACGGCCAGGCATCTTCGATCGGCTGGTGCTCGCCAACACCTGGGCATGGCCGGTCAACGGCGTCTTCCACTTCGAATACTTTTCTCGCCTCTTCGGCGGCCCTCCAGGCCGGTTTCTGGCTCGGCGGCTGAACTTCGTCGTCAACATTTTCGTCCCCCTGGGCCACCGGCGGCGAAAGCCGACGGCAGCCGAGATGAACCACTACCGGCGGCCTATGGACACCCCCGAGCGGCGCCGGGCCTCCGCTGTATTCCCCCGCCGGGTCCTCGCCAGCCGAGCCTTCTTCGCCGAGGTCGAGACCGGCCTCGCGGACATCGCCCACCTGCCGACACTGATCGTGTGGGGTGACAAAGACATCGCCTTCCGCCCCCAGGAACGCGAACGCCTGGAAGCGACCTTCGCCGACCACAAGACCGTGATCGTCAAGGGTGCCGGCACCTACGTGGAATCCGACGCACCCGAGGAATTCGTCGCCGCGATCCGCGACTGGACCGCGCCCGCTTGATGAGCGATGTCCGGGAGAACGGCTTCACGACTGAAAGAACTCGAGCAATCTCCGGCTGGCGTCCGGCGACATCAGCAATTCCTGCATATCCGCGGACGCCCGGGCGGCGGCGCTGGTGCGTTCGAACATTTCGCGTTCGTATTCCTTGACCGCGACGGGAAAGTCGTCCGGGTGCGCGGCCAGCGCGAGACCGAGCATGGCGCCGTCGAGCAGCGCCATGTTGGCCCCCTCCCCCACCGGCGGCATCAGGTGCGCGGCGTCGCCGACCAGCGTGACGTCCGGCTTCGACGGCCAGGTCAGGCCGACCGGGAGCGTGGTGATCGACCGCGGCACGACCATGTCGTCGCAGGCCGCGATCAGCGCCGTGAACCGTGAGTCCCAGCCGTCGAGCAGCTCGATCAGCCGCGCCCGGGCGGCGGTTGGATCGTCGAACGGGATCCCGCTGGTGGCGAGCCAGTCCTCGGCGGTGTTGTAGAAGCTGAGGCCGATGCGAACGCGGCCGTCGCCGTTTCGCTGCGCCCCCAGGGATTTCCCGTTGCCGAGCACCCAGTAGTTGCCGCGCCCGACCATCGCCGCGAGGTCGGGGTAGGTGCGGTCGATGTCGGGGATACCGACCTCGACGATGTTCTGGCCAATATGCGCCGGACGCGCGTCGGTGAGCAGCGCGCGGACCCGGGAGCCCGCGCCGTCGGCGCCGACCAGCAGGTCATACGCCGCGGTGCTGCCATCAACACTGTGCCCACCAACAAAGTGCAGCACGCCGTCGTCAGCGGACTCGAACGCATGCCCCCAGCGCACCGCGTGGTCCGGAAGAGAGTCCAGCAGCAGGTCGCGCAGATCCGCACGGTCCACCTCGGGTCGCAAAAGCGGGGCGTCCTCGGGCGTGTCCTCCTGAAGCAGCAGGGTGCCGTCCGGTTCCAGAAGTCGCATGTCCTGGCCCTCACCACGGGCGATCGCGTGGAACTGGTCGATCAGACCGGCCTCGTGCAGTGCCCGCTGCCCCGAGTGGATGTCGAGCATTCCGCCCTGACCGCGCGCGCCGCGCGACGATTCACGCTCGTACACAACGGCGTCGATGCCGTTCACGTGCAGCACGCGGGCGAGAGCCAGTCCGCCGAGGCCGGCTCCGACGATGGCGATCCTCATAACGCCCCCTTCGATACAGTGTATTTACCGATACACTGTATCGCACCATGCGATGTATTGTCCTCGGCATGTTGGTGTGGGAGCGGCCGGAGCCGCCGAATCGACCGGTGCCTGCCCAGCTGAGCCGGGAGCGGATCGTGCGAGCGGCGATCCGGCTGGCCGACGCGGACGGCCTGGACGCGGTGTCGCTGCGCAAGGTCGCCGCCGCGCTGGATGTCGGACCGATGCGGCTGTATGGCTACATCGCCACCAAGGACGAGTTACTCGACCTGATGGTCGACGCCGCCCACGCCGAGATCCGGCCGTCCGGAGACGACTGGCGGGAGGCCCTGCGGTCCCTGGCCGAAGCCACTCGGCACGCCGCTCACGAGCACGAATGGCTCGCCGATCTCCTGGGTGGCCGGCCCCAGCTCGGGCCGCACGCGCTGGCCGGTGGGGAAACCATCGTCGCCGCGCTGGGCGACGTCGACGTGGACTCGATCATGCCGATGGTCGCCGCCGTCAACGCGTACGTGATCGGCGCGGTGCGCCGGGAGATCGCCGAGCGACGTGCCGAGCGGGCCACCGGAATGGACGAAAAGCGTTGGCAGGCCGCACTCGGGCCCTATCTGGAACGGACCTTCGCCGACGGCCGGCACCCGGCGCTGGCCACGGTGGTGCGCGATGCCGCCCATCTGGACGCCGACCAGACCTTCCGGACCGGGCTGGCCTTCCTCCTCGACGGCATCGCGGCCCACATACGGCGATAAGAGACGCGTACCGGGACGTCAGACGGGATTCGTGAGCTGCTCGCGGAGGATGTCGCCGTGGCCGGCGTGACGCGCGAAGTCCTCCATGATGAGCAGATAGATGAACCGCAGGTTGACGTCGCCGAGGTCGTAGTGCGGCGTGGTGTGATCGAGGTCGAAGCCGGCGGCGATCACCCGCGATCGCTCGCTGGCACGCTCGAATTCGGCGATCACGTCGGCCAGGGTTTCGTTGTCGTCGACGAAAAAACTGGGGTCGCGCGGCGTCGTGCCGCCATCACATTCGCTCTTGGGCACTCCCCCCAGGACGTGCTGGAACCAGATCCGTTCGGCGACCGCGGCGTGCTTGAGCAAGCCGATCGGGGTGGTCGGCGACGCGACGAGGCGGCGGCGGGCCTCTGCTTCGGACAGACCGCGCGCGGTGTTGATCAGCTCGGCTCGGTTGCGGTCGAGCATGGCCTCCAGCAGACGGCGTTCGGCGCCGGTGGTGAGGTGCGGGATGGACCAGGTCGTCATTGTCGGCTCGATTCTGTTCGCAGGGTTGGTTTTGACTGTCGGCACCCGGTTCGGCAGGGGGCAGATGACCGCGTTGCGCCAGAGAGGGGCTCGTGCGGCTGGGATTCGCAAGATCTGCGCGGTGCATCACGCGCAGGCGTTGATCGAACCCTAACTCAATGCGGGTGTCGCGTCGAGCGACCGGCGGTAGCCTCGGCCGTTATGAGCTGGCTGCCTGACGACTTCGTCCACCCGGTCTCCGTGGCCGTGCCCGACACCGCGCTTCACCTTCGGCCGATCCGGGAGGCGGACACCGCTCTCGACTACCCGGCCGTGATGGGCTCCCGAGAGCGCCTGTGGAAGATCTTCGGCCCGGCCTGGGCCTGGCCCCAGGAGACGATGACCTATGAAGAGGATCGCATCGATCTGCTGCGGCACGAGAAGGAGATAGCCGCGCACCAGTCGTTCAACTACGTGCTGATGGACGAGGAAGAGACGGCAATCCTCGGCTGTGTCTACATCGACCCGCCCGAACGCACCGGCGCCGACGGCGAGGTCTCCTGGTGGGTGGTGGACGATCTCGTCGGCGGTGAGGTGGAGCGCACGCTCGACGCGCTGGTGCCGCGGTGGATCGCCGCCGACTGGCCCTTCCGCCTGCCCCGTTTCCTGGGCCGCGACATCACCTGGCAGGACTGGCTCGCGCTCCCGCGCCTCTCCTGACACGTTCGAGACGAGTCGGGGTCGACCTTGACCCTGCGTCAGGGTCGGAGCCTTGTCGCATGACGCCGCTTACCCCGCCGTCCAGCGTTTACGCAGCCAGAGGCTGACGTAGACCAGGCCGACCAGCACCGGAACCTCGATCAGCGGGCCGACCACTCCGGCGAGCGCCTGTCCCGAGGTCACGCCGAAGACGCCGATGGCGACGGCGATCGCGAGTTCGAAGTTGTTGCCCGCGGCGGTGAACGCCAGCGTCGTCGTGCGCTCATACGACAGGCCGGATGCCTTGCCCAGCAGATAGCCGCCGATCCACATGATCGCGAAGTACACCAGCAGCGGCAAAGCGATCCGGGCGACATCCAGCGGCCGCGAGGTGATGTTGCCGCCCTGCAGGGCGAACAGGATCACGATGGTGAACAGCAGGCCGTAGAGCGCGATCGGGCCGATCTTCGGCAGGAACTTCCCCTCGTACCAGTCGCGTCCTTTGCTGCGTTCACCGATGCGGCGGGAAAGATACCCGGCGGCGAGCGGGATACCGAGGAAGATGATCACGCTGAGCGCGATCTCCCAGGGCGAGAAGTCCAGTGTCGTCGTGTCCAGGCCCAGCCAGCCGGGCAGCAGGTCGAGGTAGAACCAGCCGAGCACGCCGAACATGATCACCTGGAAGACCGAGTTCAGCGCGACCAGCACGGCCGCGGCTTCGCGGTCACCGCAGGCGAGGTCGTTCCAGATGATCACCATCGCGATGCACCGGGCGAGACCGACGATGATCAGCCCCGTCCGATACTCGGGCAGATCGGGCAGCATCAGCCAGGCGAGCGCGAACATCAGCGCCGGACCGAGAACCCAGTTGAGCACCAAGGAGAGCACCATCGTGCGCTTGTCCTTGGTCACGGTGCCAAGCTTGTCGTAGCGGACCTTCGCCAGCACCGGATACATCATCAGCAGGAGCCCGAGCGCGATCGGCAGCGACACCTGCCCGATCTTCACCGCGTCCAGCACCCCCTGCAAACCTGGCGTGACACTGCCCCACAAGAGCCCGATCACCATCGCGACGATGATCCATACCGGCAGATAGCGGTCCAGAAAGGACAGTTTGCGCAAGACGTCGGCGTCGCCCGAGGTCTTGTCGGTGGCGCGGGTCACGCGTCGAGGATTTCGGCGATCAGGCCGCGGACGCGGCGGTCGATCTCGTCGCGGATCGGGCGGACGGCGTCCACCCCCTGCCCGGCCGGGTCCTCCAGCGGCCAATCGAGGTACCGCTTTCCGGGGAAGATCGGGCAGGTGTCGCCACACCCCATGGTGATCACCACGTCGGAAGCTTCGACGTCCTCTGTGGACAGCTTGGCCGGGACCTCGGCGGTGATGTCCAATCCCCACTCCGCGAGCGCCGCGACGGCGGCCGGGTTCACCTGGTCCGCGGGCTCCGAGCCCGCGGACCGGACGGCGATGCGGCCGAGCGAGTAGTGCTGCACCAGTGCGGCGGCCATCTGCGACCGGCCCGCGTTGTGCACGCACACGAACAGCACTTCAGGTGTGCGGGTCATGGCCCGTTCCCTCCCGAGGACAGCTGGATTGAAGTATGTCGATACAAAGTGAAGACGTTGGATCGATATTTGTCAATTCAGGCGGTAGACTCGGTCCCGGCAGTCATCCGCGACGGAAGAGGGACACGTGGCGAGCGAAAACGGTCGCACCCGAAAGCCGGCTCCGGTGACCCTGCTGATGGCCGAACCCGCCGCGGTCGTCGACCCGGACGATGCCGAAACGGCCGCGAAGCTCTTCAAAGCGTTGGCGGATCCCGTGCGCATCCGCCTGCTGTCGCTGGTGCGACACTCCCCCGGCGGCGAGGCCTGTTTTTGCGACCTGGCCGAAGAATTCGACATGCCCCAGCCGTCGCTGAGCCATCACCTGCGCGTCCTGGTCTCCGCGGGCATCCTCGACCGGGAACGGCGCGGGACCTGGAGCTGGTACACCATCGTCCCCGAACCGCTCGAGACCTTGGAAACCCTGCTCCGGTCGGGCGGTCCGCTCGCCGACCGGCCGGCGCCCCTCAGCGACGTGGAACGCGATTCCCGCTGCTAGGCCGTTCGCGGCCGGCTCCTTGACACGAACTCCCGTCATTCATACATTCATCCTCACTTTGTATGAATGACGGGAGTTGATCCGCATGCGGCTCGGCAAGACCGCCGTCGTCCTCGGTGGCAGCGCCGCCGGTCTGTGCGCCGCGGGGGCGCTCGCCCCGCACTTCGACCAGGTGCTGGTGCTGGAACGCGATGAGCTTCCGGAGGAGGCCGAGCACCGGCGTGGCGTGCCGCAGAGCAAACACCCGCACTTCCTGCTGAACTCGGGCCGTCGCGCGATCGGGGCGCTCTTCCCCGGTTTCGAGGACGAACTCATCGCCGCGGGCGGGCTGCATCTGATGCCGTCCATGGAGGCCGCTTATCTCGACGGCGAGGGCTGGTCGGCACGCAAACGCGGCACGATGACGATGATCTACGGCTCGCGGATCCTCATCGAGCGGGTGCTGCGCGACAAGGTGCGCGGTCTGGCCAACGTGGTCATCCGCGAAGACGTCGCGGTGAACGGCCTGACCGTGCGAGGTGGCGGCACCCGCGACGGAGCGGTCACCGGGGTCGATTTCTCCGCGTCCACCGGCGATGAGCACGTCGACGCCGACTTCGTGGTGGACGCGATGGGCCGCGGTTCCCCGGTCGGCGGCTGGCTGGTGAACGCGGGGTGGCCCGAGCCCGAGGTCCGGACCCTCGACGCCAAGGTCACCTACACCTCGCGCTGGTACGACCTGCCCTCACCGGCGGAGCGGCCCCCGTCCTGGTGGTGGCAGCACCTGGTGATCATGCCGACGCCGGACAAGGGTGAGCACCCCGCCGAGCACGAGTTCCTGGTGAACTTCTTCCCGATCGAGGGGAACCGCGTCATCGCCTGCATGGGCTCCTGGGGGCTCAAGATGCCGCACACCACCGACGCGTTCCTCGAGTCGGCCCGCCGGGTGCGGACGCCGTTGTTCGCCGCCGCGATGGACCGGTGTGCCCCCACTTCGGAGGTCCACCTGACCCGGTCGACCGGCAACAAGTGGCGGCGCTACGACCGCTGGGCGAACCCTCCGAAGGGCCTGGTGTTCATCGGCGACTCGATCTGCGCTTTCAATCCCTTCTACGCACAAGGAATCAGCTCCGCATCGGGTTCGGCACTGCTACTGCGCGAACACCTCTCCCGCGCCGAGCGCCTCGACACGAGGTTCTCCTCCCGATTCCTTTTGGCACAGCGCAAGTTGCTCGGTGTGCCGTGGCAACTGGCGATGGCGAGGGATCAGGGATACGAGTGCGCGGCGGGTACCGAGAAGTTGCCGGAGTGGAGACGTCGCGTCGTCGCGGCCGCGTCCGGGCCCGCTTTCAGTCTCATCGTCGGGGCCGCCCGCGAGGACCCGGTCATCGACGAGCACTTCGCCAAGGTGTTCAATCTCGACGAGTCACTCGGTGACATGCTCCGGAACCCACGGGTGCTCGCGGGGCTGGCGCGCTACCGGATCCGTGCCGCCTTGGGCAAGCACCGGATTCCCTTCGGGTTCGATCCCCAGGCCGAGCCACCGGCGACGGACTACTCACCGGACGACACCGAAAGTGCCGCGACACCGGCGCCCGCACGATGAGTGCCGTATGCGGGCCGGAGGCGGAAGCCGTCACCCGCGACCTCGGCTTCGACTGCCACGGCGTCTCCCCCGTGGGCTCGATTCGCTTTCCCTGGGAACTCGCCCACTGGTCGATGCCACTGCTCGAAGCGCTCATCATCGGCGGCGCGGTGTTCGCACTGGTGCACGCCCTCCGCCGTCGCCGCGAGGGCGATCCGATCAACCTGGCGCTGTGGTCCGCCTCGCTGATCTACCTCTTCGTGATCGAACCGCCGCTGTACTTCCCGGAATGGTTCGGTCTCGAGCAGCAGTACGGCTTCATCTTCGCCCACAACCAGTTCACCGTGCAGTTCATGTGGGACCGCTTGCCGCTCTACATCGTTGCGTTCTATCCGGTGATCAGTCAGGTCGCCTACGAACTCGTGCGCTCACTCGGGATCTTCCGGCGCCGTGGCGCGCTGACCGGGTCGGTGGCCGTCGCCTTCGCCTGCCAGGTGTTCTACGAGGTCTTCGATCACCTTGGCCCGCAACTGAAGTGGTGGGCCTGGAACGGGGACAACCACATCGTCAATCATCCCGCGCTGGCGTCGGTGCCGATGAACAGCATGCTGCTGTTCGCCTCCGTCTCGATGGGAGCCATGACCTACCTGGTCGTACGCCTGACCGGTGGACCGGCCGCGGACGGCGGCCCGCGACGAGGAAGGTCCCTGGTACTGCGAACCGTGATGGCCGGCGTCCTCACTCCGCCGACCATGGCGATCGCCGGCATCCCGTCGAGCTTCTTCGGCGGCCCGGATCCCGACACCACCGCGCAGGCCTGGATCCTCGGCATCGAGCTGGCCCTGCTCTGGCTGGCCGGCGCCTGGATCATCTTCTCGCACCTGCGGACTCCGGATCCCGGACCGGCCGAGCCGTTGTCCCCCTTCGCCCGGTTCTATCCCGCCGTCTATCTGGGTGGGATGGCCGTATTCTGGATCGGCGCCCTACCGGGCTACTTCGCCGCGAAAGACGGCATCACCAGCGACGGCACCCCGATCGGAAGCGGCCCGTACGTGCTTGCCTGCTTCCTCGGGGCCGGTCTGCTGCTGGCCGCGCTGTATCGCCGGAAGGCACCTGCCACCGTCTGAGGATTCCTCTCGGGGAAGATAGAGCGCATGGGGCATCATGGCTGGCAGGGCAACCCACCCCGCACCGAGGACGAGGCACGCCGCCGGATCGTCGAGGCGGCGACGGCCTGCATCGACCGCAACGGACTCGCCAAGACCAGTCTTTCCGAGGTCGCCGCCGAGGTCGGCGTGACCCGGCAGACCGTCTACCGCTATTTCCCGCGCCTGGCGGACATCCTCCGCGCCGTCGCCCTCGCCGGCGTCGAGGAGTTCGCCGATCGGATGGAGCGCCACCTGGACACCTTCGGAAGCGCCGCCGAAGCCGCCGTGGAATCCGTGGTGTTCGCCGTCCGAACGCTCCCCGACGAGCCGTACCTGGGCCTGCTCCTGCAGGCGGGCGAGACCGACTTCTTCACCGTCGAGGTCACGTCTCCGCAGGCCTTCGCCCTGGGCGCGCGCATCCTCCGGAACCTGCCGGTCGACTGGACGGCCGTCGGCGTCACCACCGACGACGAACTCGAAGGGCTCGCCGAGATCCTGATGCGGCTCTTCCTGTCGTTTCTGCGGTACCCCTCGACGCCCGCTCTCACCGACGACCGGCTGCGGGCACTCGTCCGCCGCTGGATCGGACCCGCTCTCGGCGGATGACCGCGAACCGGTCAAGCACGGTCAGGCGATATGGCGGTCGTGCCCGGCCCAGAACGGCGCCCGCAGCGCCCGCTTGTCCACCTTGCCGATCGCGGTCAGCGGCAGCGCGTCGGTGAAGTCCACATCGGACGGCACGAAATGCTCACGCCCGAAGAACTCCCTGGCGTGTACTCGGATCTCTTCGGCCGACAACGCCCCTGAAGAAACCGGCACGACCACGGCGTGCACGCGTTCGCCCTCACCGCCGTCACCCGGGACCCCGAACACGGCGACCGAACGGACCAGCGGATGCCGCGCGAGCGCGTTCTCGACCACCGTCGAGAACACCTTGGTGCCGTGCTCGCCGGTGATGATGACGTCGTTCGCCCGGTCCAGCAGGTACAGGTACCCCTCGTCGTCGAACCGCCCGAGGTCGCCGGTCCGCAACCATCCGTCCCCGATCGGCGCGGCCCCGTGGTAACCGTCCATCATGGACAGTCCGCGCACCAGGACCTCCCCGTCGTCGATGCGTGCCTCCATCCCCGGCACGATCCGGCCCACGGACTCGAGCCGCTCCGGCCGGCCGTCGAGCTCCGCCGCGGAGATACTCGCGATCATCGGCGCCTCGGTGAGCCCGTATCCCTGCCCGACCACGGGCCCGAACACGTCGAGCGCCTGAGCCAGCCGCCGAGGCGGAAGCGGTGCGGCACCCAGCGAAAGCTGCCGCACGCTGCTGACGTCGGTCGAGGTCATGGCCGGATGATCGAGCACCGCGGCCAGCCGCGCGGGAGTGAGCGACAACGTGGTGACCCGGTGTTCCGCGATCGCGTCCAGCACGGCGCCCGCGTCGAACCCCCGCAGCAGCACCACACTTTCCCGCCGCAGGATCGCTCCCAGCACGGTGGCGTTCCCGGTCATATGCGTCATCGGCGCGATCAGCAGCGTGCGCCCCGGCCCCGCCGGATCCGGCGCGAAGATATGCGCCATCCCGTCGTAGATCCCGCTGTGCCGGATGAGTTTCGGCGCCCCGGTGGTCCCTCCGGTGGGAAAGATGACGGTGACCGACTCCGGCAGCCCGGCCGGCTCGGCGCCTTCATGACTCGTCAGTTCCTCGAGCGCGACCACCCGCGCGTCGTCTGCGGGCCACTCCCCGACCTGATCGGTCACCAACGTCGTGACCCCGGCCGCCTCGACCGCCGCGAGCCGGTCCGGCAAGCTCGCCGAAGCGGCGATGAGCAGAACAGTCGAACCCCGCACCTGCGCGGCGATCTGCAGGAGCAGGGTTTCCGGCCGGTTACCGGCGTCGATGGCGACCACCCCGGCGTCCGGCAACCCCGCGGACATCCGGCGCACCGATTCGAGCGCCTGCGCGTAGGTGGTCGTGAGACCGTCCCGCACGAACAGCACCTCGTCGCCGCCCGAACGCAGCGCGCCCAGCACCCGGGTCAGGAACAGACTCTCCACAGCCCGGACCCTATTCCTGGCCGGCGCGCCACCGGGAACCCGCTGTCTCAATTCCCTCATAACGCGGTTCGAGTTCGAGTGCGAGCTGGAGCTGGCGTGCCCACCAGCGAACGGGCGTGGCCGAGTCGTTCGAAGCCGCGACTGTGAGGCCGGTGCTGCGACGGAAGCCGCTCCCGTAAAGGGCTTCCGTCGCCATCGCCTGGTGCAAGGCCGCGAGGGCGAGCCGCGTGTCGTCGATGGAGCTGCCAGGCGCCCGAAGGCCGTGGAGCGCGTCGACGACCGGATTGAGCATGCCACTGCCCGGATCACGCCATCCCGCCGTGTGCAGCGCCACCGCGAGCTCGCCGTAGCCGCGTTGATAGAAGGCATGGAGTGACTCGACGAGCGCGTGCAGATCGGCATCGTTGTCCAGCCACACCGCGAGGACGTCCTGGAGCGCGTCGCGAAGCTGGCGCCCGCCGTGCCGAAGGAGCTCCGCGAGCAGCTTCTCGCGATTGCCGAAGTGATGCGTGACGCCGGCGTCGGTCATGCCGACCCGCGCGGCCACCGCGCGTACTTGCACGGCGGCGACTCCCGCCTCGGCGAGCAGCGAAGCAGCGGCGTCGAGGATCAACCGGCGTGCCTCCTCCGGAGTCCTTCGTGTTCGTGGTGCGGTCACGATCGGCATCCTACCTTGATGAACCAAGGTACTCTGAGATACCTTGACCTCTCAAGGTAATGGCGCGTTCGCCGACACAGTGGGGGAAAACTCATGCCCGACATCAGCCTCGCCCTGGGCGAGGTCACCCTGCGCGGGACGGTGACCGGCACCGGCCCGACGGTCCTGCTGCTGCACGCGGGCGGGGAACGACGCGGCGTCTGGGCTCCGGTCGCCGCCTTGCTGGCCGGGAACGGGCTGCGGACGGTCGCCTTCGACCTGCGCGGTCATGGGGAGAGCTCCGGCCGGGCGTCCACACTGCGAGCGCTCGCCGAAGACGTGATCGAGATGGTGAGCCGCGAACCGGGGCCGTTCGTCGTGGTGGGCGCCTCCGTCGGCGGCCTCGCGGCCATCGCCGCCCTCGCGGAACCGTCCGCCGCGCAGCGCGTCGCCGGGCTCGTGCTCGTCGACGTCGTCCCGGATCTCGCTCCGGCCCGCGCTCGCTCGTGGCTCGACTTCCACGGACTCGGCGATCGCTACACCTGCATCGTGGAGGACATCCTCGGCTCCGGCCCCGCCCTTCTCGCGACGGCCGGCGCTTTGGACCTGCCGATCCTGCTCATCCGTGGTGGAAAGGGATCGCCGCTCAGCGACACCGACGTACGCCGTCTGCACACGGCCAACAGCCGCGTCACCCTCGCGCACGTGCCTGCCGCCGGCCACCTGGTGGCGCGGGATGCCCCGGAAGAGCTCGCGCACCTCGTCGCGACCCACGCCACCACGTGGCTTGCCACGGACGACGTCGTCCGCCGCGCGTTCGAGCTGCAGCGCGCACTCGGGGCCGAGGAGATCGAGCACCCCGGTGGCACCCTGTACGCCCACCTTCGCCGGGTGCACGCCCTCACGGTCGAATGGGCCGCCTCGCCGCGAACACGGCTGGCCTCGATCTGCCACGCGTCCTATGGAACCGACGGGTTCCGGCGTGCGCTCCTCCCGGTCACCGATCGGCAACGCCTACAAGCCGCCATCGGGTCCGAGGCGGAAGCGCTGGTGTACCTCTACGGCGCATGCGACCGCTCACCGACCTACCGCGACCTCGGCCGACAGCCGTTGCCCGTGACCGACCGCTTCACCGGCGAGCCGCGATCGGTCCAAGCAGCCGAACTGCGCGACTTCGCCGTGCTGACGCTCGCCAACGAACTCGACGTCGCGCGGCATGCGCGGTTGCCACGATCGGCACTCGACGAGATCCGGGACCTCGTCACCGCGCTGGCGAGTTATGCACCGCGGGAAGCGGCTCTAGCTCTCGCAGACGCTGCGCTCACGTGAGCTCCGAGCGACGCTCGGTAGAGCTCTCCGAAAGCCTCGCGGCCAGGGTGGCGAGGTGCGCGCCGAGCTCCGCCACGTCCCCGGGGCGGATGAGGTAGCCGTTGAGTCCGGAGTAGACCAGGTGCGGCAGCGCCATCGCGTCGGTGACGATGCCGTGGAAGGTGGCCCTCTCGACGACGCCGATCTCACGAGCAAGGTCCTGCAGCCTCACGTGGGCTGGTCTATGTCCTGAGGTGCATGGTGTTGCGGCGCGGTGTCCCGGTGGAGTCGAGGTAGGCAGGGGCGACGAATTCGGGGAGTCCGTCTCGGGCTATCCGAACCTTCCATTCGCTGTGATGGATCAACCGGTGATGTCGCGCGCATAAGAGCACGAGATTGTCGATTCTCGTTTCACCGTGATGGCGCCAGAAAACAATGTGATGAGCCGTACACCGCGGAACAGGCATATCGCAACCGGGGAAGCTGCAACCGCCATCGCGGATGGTCAACGCATACTTCTGGGCCAACGACACCGTGCGTTTCGAGCGACCGATGTCCAGAGGCTCCCCGGCGGTGCCGAGAACACCTGGCCGGACGCGGGCGTCGCAGGCCAGAATCCGGGCGTCCGTAGCGCTGATCGGCCCGACCAGGTCCAGATGCGCGGCGCCGAGGTCGCTGATCAAGTCCTCGTAGGACATGGTCACGAGGATGTGAGTGGCTTCGCCTGCCTGCCCGGGCAAGTTCCGGCTGGTGGTCTTGAGCCGCACATAGTCAGTAAAGGCATCGCCGTAACGTTCATCCTGACCTCGGGAGTCACGAACGCCGTCGATGGCCTTGTGTGGTTTCGCCAGCGGATCGAGATCCGACTTCAAGCGGGCGTAGGTCTCCAGGTCGAGGGTCGCGGCGAGGCCGAGAGTGCCGTTGCGGTGCTTGATGAACCGCAACTCCGGCCGCGCGTCCTTCGGATCCTCGTCGCGGGGTTCTTTGCCGTCAGGGTCGAGCCTGTCCAGCAGACGCCGACCCGCCCGCGCGATCGCCCGAGGACCGGAGTGGCGGGCGAAGTCGACGAGCGCCTTCTCCCCTTTCCGGACAGCAGCTTCGGGCACGTGCGAGGGGATGCGATCCAAGGTCCGGATGATCGCGTCGATCTGCCCACCGCCGATCGCGCCCTCCGCAGCCGCAGCGAAGGTTAGCGGCGCGAGCGGCGGTGTGGGATCCCCGAAGCCGGGCCCGGGATGCAGGGCGAGTACCCGATCCGCCCGCAACTTCGCTTCCGCCTCCGAGACATGGAAATCCTCGGCGATCAACGCCGCCAACGTCGCATGCCCGGAACAGCCCCGAATCCCCCGCGTATTCAACTCCGCCAGAATCGTATACTGCTCCGCATCCAACTGACGCTTCAGAACTTCCAGCTCCTGCTTACGGGCATGCAGCGTCGCAGTATCGACACGCCACCACTCGGTGCGCGTCGACGGGGAACTGTTCTCGCTGACCACGGATTCAACGTTACCCCTATTCGAACATCTGTGCTAGCTCAATTTGCGTGACGAATAGATTCGAGCATTTAACCCGATAGTGGCATTGATACAGTGGCAAAATACACAGAGACACCGACCTGCCTCTTTCCAAGTAGCTGTTGGCGACCTCGGGCAACGGGGACCGTGGCGGCAACACGCCAAATTCGTTGCCGCACGACAGAAGCGAGCAAACCCTGGCATGAGCGCCCCGATCGGAGATCAACTTCGTTGAAGTTGTCGCACCGGTTCCTCGACGACGTGATCGACATCGGCGACCAGCACCTACCGGAAAGGGCAGTGTCGTTGTGAGTTCGGGACAGAAGACGGGACATTTCTCGACTCGCCCGGGGCTCGGCCTCACACTCGTCGGGCAGTGTGTTTCTTTCCCCCGGCCTTGGAGGAGTTCCCATGCGTCGAAGAATCGCCCTGGCCCTCAGTGGCGCCGCCGTCCTGACCGCAAGCCTCGCCTCCGCCGCCCTCGCGCCCGTCGCGCTGGCTTCCCCCGGGCAGATCGCCGCCATGCAGCGAGATCTGGGGCTCACCGCCGCACAGGCCCGAACCCGGATCACCCAGGAAATGACCGCCACGCGTGTGATGCCCGCTGCCCAGCACGCTGCCGGCGCGGCCTTCGGCGGCGCCTGGTTCGACCCGGCGCTGGGCAAGCTCGTCGTCGGGGTGACCGACCCCGCGGCGGCGTCCGCTGTCCGGCAGGCCGGTGCCGAGCCCGCCGCCGTCGCGATCAGCGCGGCGAAACTCGAGGCGGCGAAGGCCGAGATCGACTCCTCCGTCAAGACCCGGCCCGCCCCGGCGGCCGTCAGCGGCTGGCGCGCAGACTCGCGTAGCGGCAGCGTCGTGGTCGCCCTGCAGCCAGGCGCGCGCGGCGCCGACGTCGACGACTTCCTTGCCAGGGCGCGGAAAGCGGGTCCGGTCACCGTGGTCACCGCACCGGCGGCCGAACCGTTCGCGGCCGGCACCGTCGGCGGGGATCCCTACTACATCAACGGGAACACCCGCTGCTCGATCGGATTCTCCGTGCACGGCGGGTTCGTCAGCGCCGGACACTGCGGCGGCAACGGAAGCCCGGTGGTCGGCTGGGACGGCTCCGCGATGGGCAGCTTCGCCGGTTCTTCCTTCCCTGGCAACGACTACGCGTTCATCCGGATCGGCAACGGCTGGTGGACCGCACCCGTCGTCCTCGGCTGGGGCACGGTGAGCGACGCGCTCGTGCGGGGATCATGGGTCGCGCCGGTGGGCACCTCGGTGTGCCGGTCGGGTTCGACGACGCACTGGCACTGCGGCACCGTGCTGGGACACAACGAGACCGTCAACTACTCGCAGGGCGCCGTCCACCAGATGACGCGCACCAACGTCTGCGCGGAACCAGGCGACTCCGGCGGCTCCTTCATCACCGGCGACCAGGCTCAGGGCGTCACCTCCGGCGGCTGGGGGAACTGCGGCTCCGGTGGGAACACCTGGTTCCAGCCGGTGAACGAGATCCTGCAGACCTACGGCCTGTCGCTCGTCACCGCGTAACGCCCGGGTACGACGTCGGCCGCGGCCGACGTCGTACCCGCACGCGGTCAGGAAGTGGCGAGTTCGTACGCGCGCTGCGGCACGAACTGGCCCGCCGACGCGATACAACCGTCGGCCTCGCCGGGCAGCTTCACCCACAGGAACGCGTCGATCTGACCGTCCCCGGTGTTCGTGGTGCTGGGAGTACCGATCCGACGGCCCGGCGGATCGCACCACTCGCTGCCCGCGGGTCCGTTGCCGTTGCGGCTGGTGTCGACGACAGCACGCAGCCTGCCGTCTCCGACATTGGCGAGTACCGCCTTGGCGAAGGCGACCTCGTCGGCGGACCTCCGGTAGTTGGACACGTTGGTGGAGATGCCGTCCCCGCCGGCGGAGATACCCGCCGCCCGCAGCCGCGCGGCGGCGTCACCCGGAGACAGCCAGGCGGAATGCCCGATGTCGAAGTACACCTTGGCCGCCGAGGACCCGGCCTTGAGCCGCTTGCCCGCGTACGCCATGGACGCGCTGGTCTCGGCCTGCTGGCCGGCGTTCTGGCAATTCGTCATCAGCGGCAGCACGTCCGGTTCGAGCACGATGGAGGCCGGCCGCCCCGCGAGACCCGCGGCCACCTCGTCCACCCAGGCGCGATAAGCGGCGTGTGACGGCGCGCCGCCCGAACTGGCACCGCCACAGTCCCGGTTCGGGATGTTGTAGACGACCATGATCGGGATCCGGTTCGCCGCGGCCGCCGCGCCGACGAAGGCGTCGACCTGGCCGCGCACCGTGCCGGTGTTGGTCGTGGTGAACCACCGTGCCTGCGGCACGTTCGCGATCCGGTCGCGGATCACCGCGGCGCGGCCGTCGTTCGGGTTCGCCGCGACCCAGCGGGCCGCACTGGTCTGCGGGTCGACGTAGAACCCGTTCGGCGCGGCCTGCGCCGGCCCCGCGGTCACGGGAACCACCGCGAGCACGGCGACCGCCACGACCCATTTCTTGAGCGCCATCCCTACCTCCGGAAATCGTTGCGAAGCCGATCGGGACGTCAGGCGGGTGTGCACGGCCCGCCGTTGACCGAGAACTCCGCCGGTGATTTGTGGATACCGGTCTTCTCCGCGTTGAAGCCGATGGTCACCGACGCGCCCGGCTCGACGCGGGCGTTCCACGGCACGTTGCCCGCCTGGACGGCCGAACCCTGCTGGGTCCAGACGGCGCTCCACCCTTGCGTGATCCGCTCCGCGCCACCGAAGGCGAACCCCAAGACCCAGCCGTCCCATTTGGTCGTGCCGGTGTTCTTCACGGTGAGCGAAGCGGTCAGTCCGGTCTGCCAGAGGGACGCCGTGTACTTCACCTGGCATCCCGACGCCGTCGCCGGAGGCACCGAACGCTCTGCCACCCAATTCGACAGCCACGCGAACGCCGAGTTCCAGTTGACCGTCACCTCGTTCAGCGAGTAGGCCTCGATGTGATCGACCCAGCACCGCTGGGGCGCGCAACCGGGCAGCAGCCGCTGCGCGACGGGGTCCTGCAGCGCGCTGTTGGGTCCGCCGGACAGGGTGCCGGGCGGCGCGGTCGGCAGCGACGGGTCCGCCTGGTTCGCCCAGTGCCGGTGGTGCACATTGCGCACCGGCCGGTCACCCCGGCCCGCCACATAGGACCGGTCGACCGGGTTGCGGCCCAGCAGATAGTCCATCGCGGCGAAGGCGCCATTCCGGTACTTCGCCGTGCCGGTCAGGTCGTACGCGAGGCCGAGCACCATGCCGTTGTTGGCGACCAGGCCGTTCGAACCCCACTCGTACCCGCCGTCGGCCGTCCGATAGGGAACCGGGTGTCCGGCGGGCGCCATGTTCGCGAGATGCGTGTCCGAGGTCGCGATGATGGCGGACCGGATCGCGTCGGTGGACAGTTCACGCGGTACCAGCAGCAGCGAGACGTCGCCGAGCGCTCCTGTCGAGCCCCAATCAAAACCGCGCGCGTTGAAGCTCTTTCCCCCGAACAGCGGGGAATCCGTCACGTCCGCGCGGTATCGGCCGGTGGTCGCGTACAGCTCGGCCGCCGCCCAGTAGAACTCGTCGGTCACCGTGGGATCGCTGTAGGAGCCGCCGCCGGTGCCGTCGTTCGGGTCGGCGATCACGTCGGGGTGCGCTTTCGCGGCCGTGTATGCCTTCTCGGCCGCCGACAGCGCTCGGGCCGCGAACGTGGTGTCGTAGGGCGCCCACAGCCGCGAAGCCTGTGCCGCCGCCGCGGCGAGGTTCAGGGTCGCCGCCGTACTCGGTGCGGACAACCTGCGCGGCTGCGCGTCCTTGTGCGGCAGGGTCGGCAGACCGGTCCACTGCTCGTCGTGGATCTTGTGGTGCGCCATGCCGGACAGGGGCTTCCCGTCGGGAACCTGCATGCTCAGCAGGAATTCGAGCTCCCACCGCGCCTCGTCGAGCACGTCCGGTACACCGTTCGACCGCTCGGGAATGGCGAGGGTGCCGTCGCCGAGCGCCGTCTTGTCGCCGAACCGCACGGCGCGCTCGTAGCTGTTCTGCAGCTGCCAAGCCGCGATGCCGCCGTTCACCACGTACTTGCCGTGGTCGCCCGCGTCGTACCAGCCGCCCCGTACGTCGAGGGTGTACCCGCAGTTCAGGTCCGCCCGGCACGGTACGGCGTCGTCCCCCTGGTTCGGTGCCACGTTCACGTGCCCGGCGGGCCGCGCGTACTCCTCCCCCACGTACCGCGCCTCGATCGGCGTGCCGCTGCGCTGGTGGTAGAAGAAGGCGAGCGAGTCGTACCGCAGCCCGGTCAGCGCGGTCGCGGAAATGTCGAACGGGGCACTCACGGCGTCGCCGACGGCCAGCGTGTAGCCGCTTCCCTGCCTGTCGTAGGAAGAGAAATCGACGACGTGGACGTTCTCGTCCGACGCCGCGTCGTGGCCCTTCGGGATGGTCTGGCCGGTGGCGACGGACGCACCCGTGCCGTCCCGCAGTGTCCAGGTCTGCGGGGTGGCGGAGCCGGTCGCGAGGCTCGCCTGCTTGGGCAGCCCCGGCACGTAGCCGACCTGGTTCACCCGCAGTGGCCCGGCCGGTTCCACTCCCGGTGGGGGCAGGACCCCGCCGACGAGCGACACGTTGTCCACGCACACGGTATTGTCGAACGACTGGCCACCGAACCAGAACGCGAACTGTCCGTTGCCCGCCGCCGGGAAGTCCAATGTGGACTCGAAGGTCAGGGTGAACGTCTGCTTGGCCGGCGTGACGGCCACCTCGGTGCGCGCGATCTTCCGGTACGGCGCGACGGCCTCGCCAGCGACCGCGGAGAGCGGCTGTTCGACCGTCGCCCGCGCGTCGAACTTCAGCGTGTAGGACTGGCCCGCCTCATAGGGCACACCATTCTGGCCGGACAGTGCGTCGTACCCGTTGGCCGTACCGCCGGTGACGTCGACACAATATTCCCCGCCGGCCACCGAGCCTCGGGTGTTCGCGCCGGCCCACCAAGGGTCGACGCCGCCACCCGAGAAGTCGCCGTTCACGATCCGTTCGTACTCGGCGACCCCCTCGGCCGCCGAAGACGGCGCCCCCGGAGCGACCGCCACAGCCGCGACAAGAACTGCGGGCAGCACCATCCGCCACCACTTGCTGACCACCACGTCGTGATCCTTTCGGAGTCCGATTCTTGGGAGCGCTCCCACAATCTAACGCGAGTCCCCGCACCTGGGAAGACTGTTACGCAAAATGACCGGAACCGGAAAATTCTCACTCATTCGGACCTGTTCCCCCTCTCTCGGGCCCGCGCTAAGGTGCCGTGGCTGGGAGCGCTCCCAGCCATAGTCACGGGAGAGGACGGCGATGAGAAAGGCACTGGCCATAGTGACCGCGCTGATGGCGGCCACCCTGTGCCTGCCGGTGACCGCTTCGGCGGCGCCGACGGGTTTTCGGGTGTCCGGCGGAAAACTGTACGAATCGAACGGCGCCGAATTCGTGATGCGCGGCGTCAATCACGCGCACACCTGGTACCAGCAGCAGACAAGCGCGCTCGCCGACACCAAGGCACTGGGCGCCAACACGGTGAGAGTCGTACTCGCGTCGGGCCAGCGGTGGACGAAGAACGACACCGCGGACGTCGCCAACGTGGTGTCGTCCTGCAAACAGAACAAGCTCATCTGTGTTCTGGAAGTACACGACACCACCGGATTCGGCGAACAGTCCGGCGCGGCGACACTCGCGCAGGCCGTGGACTACTGGCTGTCGGTACAGAGCGCGTTGACGGGCCAAGAGAAGTACGTGATCGTCAACATCGGCAACGAACCGTACGGCAACACCGGCTACCAGACGTGGGCATCGGACACGTCCACGGCCATTCAGCGCCTGCGCGCGGCGGGGTTCACCCACACGATCATGGTGGACGCCCCGAACTGGGGCCAGGACTGGACGTTCACGATGCGTGACAACGCCGCGTCGGTGTTCGCAGGGGACCCGGATCGCAACACGGTGTTCTCCATCCACATGTACGGCGTCTTCGACACCGCCGCCGAGATCAACGACTATCTGGGCCGCTTCCGCTCCGCGGGCCTGCCGATCGTGGTGGGCGAATTCGGCCACGACCACTCCGACGGCAATCCCGACGAGGACACCATCTTCGCGACCACGCGGTCGCAGGGCATCGGCTATCTCGGCTGGAGCTGGAGCGGAAACGGCGGCGGCGTCGAGTACCTGGACATGGTGACCGGCTTCGACCCGGCACGGCTCACCAGCTGGGGTCAGCGAATCTTCAACGGCACCGACGGAATCAAGGCGACGTCCCGCGAGGCGACCGTGTACGGCGGCGGCACCGATCCTGAACCCGAGCCCGGCATGTGCACCGCGAACTACCGCGTGACAGGTCAATGGCAGAACGGCTTCCAGGCCGAGGTGACGGTGCACAACCGCCGGTCGGCGGCGATCGAAGGCTGGCAGATCCGGTGGGCGTTCCCTTCCGGGCAACGGGTCACGAACATGTGGCACGCCGTGCCGGCACAGACGAACGCGGACGTGGTCGCGACCAACGCGTCGTACAACGCCCGTATCCCGGCGGGCGGCTCGGTGACGATCGGCTTCACCGGTTCCTGGACAGGCGGCAACACGGCCCCGAGCGCCTTTGTGCTGAACACGACCACCTGCACGGCGGCGTAAGTTGTCGTGAGTGATTTGGGTCGTTAGAACGACCCAAATCACTCACGACGTCAACTTGCCGTGCAGGCGACCGACGGGATGCCGTTGGCCGAATTCCATGATCCGAGGAAACCGAACGCCGTGCCGGCGCCGGGATCGAGGCGGCCGTTGTAGTTCAGGTTCTTCGCGGTGACACCGGATCCGCTGGTGACGACGGAGGCGTTCCACACGGAGGACACGGACTGTCCATTCGGGAATGTCCACGTCACGGTCCACGCTGTGACCGCGCTACCGCCCGCGGTCACCTTGACCTCGCCCTGGAAACCGCCCTGCCACTGGCTCACGATCGCATAGCTCGCGGTGCAGCTCTTGGCCCCACCCGTCGGCGTGGTCGGTGTAGTCGGTGTTGTTGTCGACGTCGGCGTGCTCCCGGTTCCACCGTAGGCCCGGTTCAGCGCGTCGTATGCGGGCTTCGCCTGCAGGGCGTCGTCGAACGGTAACGCCGCTCCTTCCCCGGGAAACACCGAAGGGATCCATGAGTACTTGTCCGACAACCCCCAGGTCGTGATGCCCACGCACCCGGCCACGGCCAGACACGCGTCCGCCGCGGCCTTGTAGTCCGACGCCTGTGTGGCGAGCTTGGCGGCGGTGGCCGGGGTCGGCATCCGGATGTCCAACTCGGTGATCGCGACCTCGACGCCGAGGTCCACGAATCGCTGGATGTTCTGCCGCATCGAGCCGGGCACCTGGCCCACGATCAGGTGCGCCTGCAAACCCACGCCGTCGATCGGAACTCCCTGCTGCAGGAAGGATTTCACCATGTTGTAGACGGCGTCGCTCTTCGCGCCGACGCCATCGGTATTGTAGTCGTTGTAGTAGAGCTTCACCGCCGGATCGGCGGCCCGGGCGGCACGAAACGCCTCGGCGATGTAGCCGTCTCCCAGTTTCTGTTGCCAGAACGATTGACGGCGCGTGCCATCCTCACTGAAGGCTTCGTTGACGACGTCCCAGGCGTAGAGCTTGCCCTCGTAATGATTCACCTCGGTGGTGATGTGGTCGACCATCGCCTGACGCAGTTCGGTGGCAGGAAGGTTCTGTACCCAGTTCGGCGTCTGGCTGTGCCAGACCAAGGTGTGGCCTCGGACCCGCTGATTCGCCGCTGTCGCGGCCGCCACCACCGCATCCCCCGGGCCGAAGTTGAATTGACCCCGATTCGGTTCGGTGGTGTCCCATTTCATCTCGTTGCCCGGCGTCATCATGTCGGCTTCCCTGGCGCCCAAAGCCTTGTACGCCGAGTCGTTCAATTCGCCCACCGTGGCCGCGGTGCCGAAATACACTCCCTTCGCCGCGGCCAGGTCCCGCAACGGACTCGCGGCCGCCGCTTCCGGGGCATTGGTGAGCGTGATCGCGACGACGCCGAGCGCCGTCACCATCGCGCTGATTCCCGCTTGCCATGTTCGCCGAGCCATGACTGTCTCCTTTGCCGCCACCTCGTCGTGGCATTTCCGGGAGCGCTCCCAGGCAGAGGGTAGCGTGGCTTCCGACGGCAGCAACCCTCCAACCGGGCGATCCCGCCAGTCTTCGAAAGTTCTTCGAAAGTTGTTGCGGTACAACGAGGAGAGCCTCATGATCGGCGGCATGATCGGGGACGAGCATCACCGCCGAAATGAATCAGAAGTCGGCCGCCGGGTCGTCCCAACCGGAGACGAACCAGCGGGTCGCTCCCGTGGCCGGGTCGTACGACGGCCGGTTCATGGTGCCGATGTTGCCGCCGTAGACGTGGATCCCGACGGTGGGCTCGTCGCCGACCGCGACAACAGCGTGGACGTCGTCGTCGGTCGTACAGCACACGGTGACCTGGCCGCGTTCCCACTTGTTCACCGGCCGCTTCGTGATCCCGTATTGGTCGTCGCCTCCGGCGACCACGAGGCCTACGTCGTCGATGAAGGTCTGCAGGTCATGAGGTTCCATGGTGGATCTCCTCGGAAGTCCGGATTCAGGACAGCACGCGATAGGTCAGATGAGTGACCGTGCTCGTCGCCTGCGAATCCACCTGCTCGAGATTCAGGGGTGGGACGCCGTCGAAGAGCCGGGTGCCGGCGCCGAGCGTGATCGGCACGATGTGCAGCCGCAGCTCGTCGATCAGGCCGGCGGCGAGATACTGGTTGATGGTGGTCGCGCCGCCGTGGATCGCGACATCGCCGTCCCCGGCCGCCTCGCGCGCCTGGGCCAGTGCCGACCCGATTCCGTCGGTGACGAAGTGGAACGTGGTGCCACCGTCCATCGGCTGCGGATCGCGCGGGTAGTGGGTGAGCACGAAGACCGGGACGTGATACGGCGGATTACCGCCCCACCAGCCGTTCCACTCACGATCCCACTCGCCACGCACCGGGCCGAACATGTTGCGCCCCATGATGAAGGCCTTGGCGGTCAGCCGGTCGACCTCGGCCCGGTCCTCCTCGGGGGTTTCGGAGTACCAGGCGTGCAGCTTGTCGCCCCAGCCGTCGCCGCCGTCGTCGCCGAACGGACGCTTCTCGGTCTGGTTGAGCCCGGCCGAGTAGCCATCGGCCGAGATCGTGAGGTTGCTGGTGACCTTGCTCATGGGTGTCTCCCCAGAGGTGTTCGCTCGACGGCTGATCCGCTGAGCTGCTTGTGCACTCAGCTTGAGCCCTTCGATTCATGGCGTCCAATGCCATTATTGTGGCGAACACATTGATAACCTCTATACATGCTCAACCTGGTGCATCTCACCGTCCTGGCCGCGGTGGCGCGTCACGGGTCGGTGACCGAAGCGGCGAAGGAACTGCACTACTCCCAGCCGACGGTGAGCCATCACCTGTCGCGACTGGAAGCGGCCGTGGGAGTCAAACTCATACAGCGCGTCGGCCGCGGAATCCGCTTGACGCCGGAAGGACTACTGCTGGCCAATCGGGCCACCGAGATCGTGGGCCGAGTCGACGCGGCCACACACGAACTCGCGGCACAGGTCGGCTTGCGGTCCGGTCGGGTTCGCCTGGCTTCCAACGCATCGGCCCTGAGCACGATCGTGCCCAGGGCGGCCACCCTGCTGGCCGGGACGCATCCCGGCGTCGAGCTGATCGTGTTCGACCGTCACCCGGTCGAAGCGCTGGAGATGCTGCGTCGCAGCGAGATCGACGTCGCGCTCATCTTCCGATACGCCGAAGCCCCGGTCGAGGAAGACGGATTCCGGCTCGTCTACATCCGCGACGACCCGATCTATCTCGTGAGCCGCCGACCTGACGACAGCATCGCGAACCATCGCCACTCCCCCTGGATCGGCGGCTGCGCACGGTGCCGAGAAGAGCTGACCACCGTGTGCCGGCGAGAAGGCTTCACCCCTCGTATCGCGTCCGTCAGCGACGACATGGTCGTCGTGCAGGCACTCGTCGCCGCCGGCACCGGCGTCACCACCCTGCCCGGACTCGCCCTCCAAGCCCACCGCCGGTCCGACATCCACACCACCGAACTCGACAGCTCACCGCGCCGGCTCTACGCCGTCACCTACGGCGAGCCACCGGACCCGCCCGCCTCGGCCGCGCTGATCCAGGCCCTCCACGACTCCGCCCACCGCTGAACCGTCCACTCAGGACGGTGACGACGACCGGAATACTGACTACTTCTTCTTGCGCGTGGCACGCTTCCGCGCCGGCTTGGCCGGTGCTTCGACGGGCTCGGCCGCGGCCCGGGACGCGGCGAGCTCGGCGTCGTCGAACGCCGTGTAGACCCCGTTCGGGATACGACCGCGATCACCGATCGCGTACCCGTTCGCCGCCGCCCAGGCACGCACCTGCTGATTGCGCTCCCGATCGGTCGCCGACGTCCCACCACGAGCACCGCTCGCGGTCGTCTGGCCTACCGCGACCTTGATCCGGCGGCCGCCCGTACGCTGGCCTGCTTCCATGTACCGCGCGAGCTCCTCGCGCAGGGCCACCGCGTTCTCCTCGGACAGGTCGATCTCATACGAGACACCATCGAGCGCGAACGGCACGGTCTGCGTCGCAGCCTCGCCATCGAGATCATCAACGATCTCGACCAGAACCTTCTGAGCCATGTAGAGCCTCTCATCAAGTCATATGGCGGACCTTTCCACCATCGAACTATCAAGGACCCTACCTATCATTCACCGTATTGGCGGTATGACACTCGACTCTCGGGCTTTCAGGCGGGCTCGTCGCCGTCGATCAAGACGTCAAAACCGAGGGGTACTGCGGCGACCCCCAGCCGCCGCAGGCCGTCGGGCCCGGGTCAGCCGGTGTTGCGGACCGCGTTGTAGTAGGTGTCCGCGATGAAGTCGCAGGGGCCGCGGGCCGGGCCGGCGCCGAAGGTGTGATCGCACTGCTGGTGCATCAGCCGGAAGAAGAGGTCATCACAGCGCAGAGTGTTCTGGCCGCCGCCTTCCTCGCACAGGTCGTGGTTCGCGCACGGCCCGCGGAAGTCCACCTGGCCCCAGGGCGGCACGACGGGTTTGTCCGGCGACAAAGTGCAGTAGTCGTGCCACGCACCACGGTTCACGTCGTACACATAACCGCTGGGAATGGGCACGAAGGCGGCGGCCTGCGCCGTGCCCGCCATGAACGGGATCGCACCCGTGGCCACGGTCAGCGCGACCGCGTATCGCCGGAATTTCGCTGCTTTCCGGGCCGGACGGTTCTTCTCCTCGGCCATTTCGGTTCCACCTCTTCTGTCGGTGATTCACTCGGAGAGAATGCACTCTGACAAAAGGGAACCTAGCCGCTCCTTACGAGGTCGTAAGGGGTTGATCGAACCACACGCCAGGACGAACGAGGTCAGCCGAGTGCGTCCAGCGACCTCAGCGCCGTCGCTCGATCGAGCACCATCTTCTCGGCGACGGCCTTCGTCTCCTCATGCGTGATCGACGTCGCCCCGGAGGTCGCCACCGTGGCCGATTCGGTCAGGTGAGCCCGCACGAGCCTCGTGAGTTCGCCGTCGAAATCGGCCGCCGCGGGCAGCGCCGTCAGTTCGGCCTCCGTCGGCATACCGGGCATGTCGTGCCCGGCATGGTTGTCCACGTAAGGGATTCGAGCCGCGCCGAGGATTTGGTGGAGCCCGGCCGCCTCGCTCCGCCGGGCGGCGGCCAGTTCGCCGGCGAACCGGCGCAGCGCGGGGTCGCTCGCGCGGGCGGCGCCGAGATCCATGAGCTTGGCGGCCTGGGCATCCGTCGCGATGACCAGCTCGACGAACGCCTGGGCGGTCGCGTCGAAACCGCCCTGCGAAGCGGCCGCCTGGACTTCCGGTCGCGGGACGGGAGCGGGATCCTGCCGGCCGCATGCGGTGAGCACGACGGCCAGCAGGACCACCATCGAGCATCGGATCACTGCGGACGACCGTCGTGCCCGCACTTGATCACCGGGTTGATGCAGTCCCGCACTCGCCGCTCCATCTCCGCCGCGGGCCAGACGTTGAAGAAGTCGCCGTGCATGGTTCGCCCGTCGCCGGAGGAGAGCCGCAGCACCGACGGATCCCCGGAAACGGGGAAGCGCAACACCATCCGCAGCTTCGGCACCGGCACCGGATGCGACGACGGGCAATTGCCCGCGACCGGGTAGGACATATGCGACTTGTGGTCCGGCGAGTCCAAAGTGGTGCCGTTCCAGCACTGCGGGAAGTCCAGATAGGTCTCCAGCTGGGTGCCGGACGGGCAGTTCACGAAGTTCTTCGACGGGGCCACGTGCCCGGCGTGCAGACACGACCAGCGGGCGATGCTGTCGGCGTCACCGGTCGCCTTCGCGTTCCCCGCGACGATCTTGAGCCCGACCGGGGTCGGCCTGATCGCGGCCGGATTGTTCACCCCTTCGCCCAGGTAGTAGAAGGTGGTGCCGGTCGGCACCACGACCTGATTGTTGCGGTACAAGGTCGGTACCCAGTACGACGAGATATCGATGGCCGGGTCACAGTTACCGGTGGCTCCGGCCAGCTTCTGGTAGTCCGAGTGGGCATTGGTCGCACGGTTCCCGAAGAAGTCGTGCGAGTGGGACGCGCCGGGCAGGCCCGGCAGCACGATCGGGTCGTCCGGCAACCGGTGGCTCAGCGGGCAGTCCGCGGGGAACTCGGCCACGCGGATCACCGCCTTGGCCGGCCCGCTCGCGAACCCGCCGCTGACGACCGTGCCTGCCGCCAGCACCGCGGCGAGACCGAGCGTCAGCCATCTGATTTTCTTCGCCATTGAAGACAACCTCCCTCTCGACGGTTCCTGCAGGGAACGAGAGAGCGCTCTCCCGGTTGACGATGACGGGGAGGTCACATGCCGGTCAATGGTTTTGTTCTGTTGCGGAACAAATAGGGCCCGTTCGGCGCAACGGGCCGTGCCGAACGGGCCAGCCCTCCCGCTACGGCCGTCCTCCAGGTCCGTGAAGGCCTCCTTGAGGGACTCAGAGTCCCTCAAGGAGGCCTTCACGGACCACTAAATCTTGTTATGGGGATCAGAGTGGTGTTGGGGGTTTTTAGTGTGTGAATAAGGGGTTTTCGTGGCTTTTCTCGACGTGAGTGAAAACTCTGGACCGGTAGGGGCGGCCATCGCCATCATGGGCGTCCTCGAATCACTGTCCGAGAAATCCGAGGATGCCATGACCGGTCGGTCTTTTTCGTCTCCCCGAAATCGTTTCCTCTCGATACGCGCCGTCGCGTTCGTGCTCACCCTGGTCGTCGCGATGTCGATGACCGTCGCGTTCACCGTCGACAAGCCGGCGTCGGCGGCGACCTACGAGGTCGCGAAATTCGACGTGCCCGGCGGCAACGGATTCGGCGGAGCCACGATCTCCTATCCCAAGGGCATCACCGGCCAGGTCGGCGCGGCCGCGATCTCTCCGGGTTTCACCGAGAATCGCGGCGCTCTGGCCTGGCTGGCCCAAGTGCTCGCGGAGCAGGGCTTCGCCGTGATCAACATCGACACGAACAGCCTGTTCGACTCCCCCGGCTCGCGGGGCGACCAGTTGCTCGCGGCCCTGAAGTATCTGACCGGATCCAGCCAGATCAAGAGCCTGGTGAACCCCGACAAGCTGGCCGTGCTCGGGCACTCGATGGGCGGCGGCGGTTCCCTGGACGCGGCGAAGAAGTTTCCGTCGCTCAAAGCAACCATCCCTCTCGCGCCCTTCAATATCGGCGCGAACTATTCCTCCGTCAAGGTCCCGTCCTTGGTCATCGCCGGGCAATCGGACATGATCGCGCCGGCCGGTGTCCACGCCAAGCCGTTTTACCAGCAGCAGGCAGGCCCCAAGGCCTATCTGGAATTCGCCGGCGGAAGTCATTTCACGCCGATTTCGCCCAACGAGATCACCGGGATCTACACCGTCGCCTGGCTCAAACGCTTCGTGAACGGCGACACCAGCGTGGATTCCCTGCTGTGCCCGGCTCCGAAGGACAAGCGGCTCTCCGCGTCCTTGGTCAGCTGCCCGCTGCCCTGATCGGCAGCGCCCGCGACTGTCACGAAATCCTCATTGCGTCTTTGGCATGATCGTCCTCTCGGATCGCACCAAGTACGCCAAAGGGGGACGTCGGATGCTGTTCCAGGTGCTCGGACCACTCGAAGGGCGGACGCCGGGAGGTCCTCCGCTCGCGATCAAGCCGGGGAAACCGACCACGGTGCTGGCCGCGCTGCTTCTCGACCGCGACCGGTGGGTCGGCGTCGACAGGCTGATCGACGCGGCCTGGACGGGCCGGACGCCTCCGGCTTCGGCCGCCGGCAATCTGAAGTCCTACGTCTGCGGACTGCGGCAGGTGCTCCCGCCGGCCAGGAGCGGTACGCGCATCGAGAGCAGGCAGGGGGCGTATCGGCTCCGCGTCGAGGTCGGCGAGGTGGACATCGACCACGCCGACCTCGGTGCCGCCGAGGCCCGCCAAGCACTCTCCGACGGCGATCCCGAACGGGCGGCCAAGCTGCTCGCGGACGCGCTGGACCTCTGGCGTGGCAGGCCTTTCGAAGGTCTCCGGACTCCCGCCGCGATCGCCGAAGTCGCACGCCTCGACCGTCTGCACACCCAGCTCCGCGAAGACCTCGCCGAGGCCTACCACTGCCTGGGCAAGCACTTCGAGACGATCACGCTTCTGCACGGTCTCCTCGACGAGAGCCCTCTGCGCGAGCACACGTGGGCGAAACTGGTCCAGGTGCTCACCGAAACCGGTCGGCGCAATGAGGCACTGGCGACCTATCGCCGCGCCCGGTCGGTCATCGTGCGGGAGCTGGGCGTCGAGCCCGGCGCCGTGCTGTCCGGCGCTCACCACGAAGCCCTCCGCGGCTGTGCCTGACTCGAACACCGTTCCGGCCACCCGGTGCTCCACCGGGTGGCCGGAACCGCTCATTTGACGGTGACCGTGGCGCTCGACCAGGACGAGCCGTCCGGGCTGGACGTCGAAACGGTGCGTGTCTGGCCGGGCTTGAGGCCCTTGCCGTCCACGGAGACATGCCCGCCGTGCGACGGCTTCTTGCCGTGCTTGTACTTCTCCGGAAGGGTCCGGTGCTTGCCGGGCTTCAGCTTCTTCAGCTCGCCCTTCGCCTTGTCCAGCTCTCCCTTGGCCTTCTTGACCTCGCCCCTCGCCTGCTCGACGAGCTTCTCGGCCTTGTCGAGGGAGCCGCGGGCCTTGTCGACCGAGTCGGTGATCTTCTTCGCGCTGTCCGGCGCCACCGTGGCGGGCTTCTGGACGACGATCACGCCGGGCGTGTGCTGGACGAGCCGCAGTTCCCGGCTTTCCTTGGCAACGGCCGCCTTGACCACCGGGGGCCGCGCCTTCTGGCGGGGCACCTTCTTCACGGCGACGGCCGGTTTGATCTTGGCCACCTTCTTGACCTGGACCGGTTTCGCGGCGGGTGCCACGGGGATCGTGGCGGCCGGCGCGGCCTGCTTCACCGGCGGAAGGGCGGGTGTGGCAGCCGGTTTCGGGGCGGTGACGGCGGCGGGCGCGGCGGCCGCGGTCGGCTCTTCGCCACCGTCGAAGGCGCCGAAGGTCCACGCGCCGACGGCCGCTGTCGTCAGTCCGGCGACGCCGATCACGCCTACACGCTTGATGTCCATGGGTACCTCGGTTTCGGTGTTGCCTGCCGTGACGGTCACGACAGGGTTTCGTCCTCGTGGTGGCGTTGATAGAACTCTTCGGCCAAGGACCTGCCCATCAGCCCGCCGAAGATCCCGGCGGCCACGCCGACGGCGATGCCGACGGGGGTCGCGATGACCAGGCCGGTGGTCACCCCGAAGACCAAGGACGCCGTCCCACCGCCGAAACCGGTGACCGTGCTCCTGCTGAGCGGCCGTTCCTCGTGCTCCAGGTAGTAGTCGTACTCGGTCCGCTCGGCCTCGTCCGTGTCCGTGTCCGAAAGGGACGGTGACTGGCCCAGCCAGAACTCTTCCGGGATCACGAGGTACCGGGGCTGCGGCATGACCGGGATCCGAGGCGCGGCGAACCGCCGGAAGGCCGCGCGCAGCGACAGCACCGGGCGTTCGACCAGGGTCGTGGTCATGGCACTCAGCCCCGGTCGCCGGTCATGATCTTGAACGGTTTGTCGTGGTCCTTCAGCGTTTCGACGCTCTTGCGGAGCTTTTCCAGGTCGCCCTTGGCCTTCTTGAGATCGGCCCTGGCCTTCTCCAGTACCTTGCCCGCCTGCTCGACGGCCTCGTTCGCGGAATCGACCACCTTGACCGTGTCCTGCACCTGCTTGCGGATCGCGCGCGGTGAGGTCGGCGGGTCGACGACGGCGGCACGGACGACGAAAGACTTCGCCGCGGGGGCGCCGGCCAGTTTCGGCGCGATGGCCTTGGCAGCGAGGGGTTTGACAGCCTGGGGTTTGACAGCGGCGGCCTTCTTCACCACCGGCACCGAGTGGGACACCTTCTTTACCGGCGGCGCGACTTTCACCGGCCGCTGCGGCGTCGTCTGCTTGGCGACCGGAGCGGCGGGATGCCGCACCGGCGAGACGGGCTTCACCGCCGGCTGCGGGGAAACCCGCTGAGGAGCGGTTTCGTTCCGGAGCACAGGTTTTCCGGCCTGCTGTGGCTGCCGTGGCTGCTGGGGCGCCGGTGCCTGCACCTGCTGCGGTCGCGCGGCCTGGGCGGCGTCCTGCGCGGGCTTCTCGTCGGGCCGGTCGTCCACCAGCGCGTTCGCGGTGGAGGCGCCGATGGCCGCGGTGGCGAGACCGGCGACGCCGTAGACGGCGGCCCGCCGGAGATTGTTCTTCTGCTTCATCCGTCCCACCTCGCTGATTCGTGCCGTCGTCGCGGCGCTGCTGAAAAGCAGCTTGGGGTGAGCCGGTTCAGTGCCGGTACATCGGCGGTTCATCCGCCGCGAAACGCGACGGGAAACAGCTATCCTGGGGCGATGCGACCGGAGGACGGCGAAGCACTCGGCGGCGGATCGGCAGGTGTCGTCTTCGCGGTGCCTTCGGACGGCGGCGAGGTCGCGCTCAAGGTTTTCGCGGGCAGGCTGTACCGGCGTACCCATCTCCGGCTGGAGCGCGAACTCGACCGGCTTTCCGCACTGGACGGGCAGATTCTCGTACCCGGCGCCATCGAGGAACTGCCCGACGGCTGGTGCGCTCTCCGGAGCGAACTCTGCACGGGATCACTGCTGGATCTCGTGGAGGCGGCGGGCCCGCTCTCGGTCGCGGACACCCTGACACTCGGCACCGCGATCGCCTCGACCCTGGCGACGGCCCACGACGCCGGGATCGTCCACGGCAGGCTCACCCCGGGCAACGTCCTGTTCCGCGCGTCGGGCGAGCCGGTGATCAACGACTTCGAACGCACTCTCCGCCCGGTGTTCGTCCGCGATCCGGACCACGGAAGCGGCTTCCTCGCCCCGGACGAGGTCGTCGACGAGCGCACGGACCTCTATGGACTCGGCATCGTGCTCCACCTGGCCTTGACGGGGCAGCCCGGCCGTCCGACCCTGCACCGGGAGGACGCGCCGATCGACCTCCTCGCGCTCACGGAAAACCTCCTCGCCGAGGATCCCGCCTCCCGCCCGGCCGGCGCCGCTCTGGTGGCGGAGATCCTGAGCGGCCTGTCGGAGGCATCCGCTGTGTCCACGGCATCCACTATGTCCGCTGTGTCCACTGTGGACGGCGGCGAGCCCGTTGCCGTGACGACGGGTATCCAGGGCGTCCCGCTCCTGACGATCGGTCCGGAGCCGATCGCGCCACCCGCGTCGAATAAGAGATCCCTGTGGCCCGTGCTCACCCTCGGCGCGGTCGCCGCGCTCGCCGTCACCGCGTGGTTCCTCCTGCCGGATTCGCCGGACCCCGCACCGCGGGCGCAGCCGAATCCGTCGGCCTCCGCCTGGCCGGCGAAGCCGAGCGCGAAGCCCGCGCCACAGGTCGAGCTGGCCACGCCGATCGACCACGGCTCGATGGTCGAACTGTCCTGGCGGGCACCCGACGGGTTCGACGCGGCCGTCGTCGTCGCGGGCGAGACCGGTGACGCGAGGACCACGATCGTACGGCAGCAACGCACGATGAAGGTGCCCGTCGAACCGGGCCGGAAGTACTGCTTCCTGGTCCAGATCACCGACGGCGGCGAAGTCCATGAGACCTCGCCGCATCCCATCCGGGGCGCCGTGTGCAAACCCTGAGTCAGGCACCACGCGGCGGGAACAGGACGCGGGCGTTGACCGCCGCCCGCAGTCTCGCGCCCCACGGTCGTCGCCTGAGTCCTTTCCGGACGGTCTTCACCGCGGCCCACGCCTCGTCGGCGGCGTTCGGGGCTGTCCCGGACCACGCTGTCCCGGACCACAGTGCGGCGTCGACCGATCTCGCCAGCGAGTGCAGACCGTCCACTGTGGAACTCTGACCGAAGCCGGTGGCGGACGCGGCAAGATCCCGGACGGTCATTCCCGGGGTCACCGGAATTCCGTGCGCCCGGATCCGGTCTCTGGCCTCCGCCCAGGCACCGATGACCGCGGCCCGTCCGTTCCGGCGGCGTCGCCGCCAGGCGCGGAACCCGGTCACCCCGGGAACGCCGGCGCCCCAGAGCACCAGCAGGGCGGCGACCCCGATCGCGACGACGACCGCCGTCGCTTGCCAGTCCCCTGTGCCGGCCGTTCCGTCCTCTTCGGACTCCTCCGGCGGCAGCCTCGGGTTCTCCAGTTTCCGCACCGGCGGCAACTGGGTCCGCACCTCCGCCACCGCGGCGGTGACCCCGCTCGCGGCCCCGGAACCGCTTTGTTCCGCCGCACCCGAGGGGTCGAGCGCCACCCAGCCCACCTTGTCGACCGCGACCTCCGGCCACGCGACGATATCGGCGTTGCGGACGACGTGGGCACCGTCGGCTTCGGGCCGTTCCGGTGCGCGATAGCCGACGACGAGCCGGGCCGGGATCCCTTTGAGACGGGCCAAGACCACATAGGCGGCGGCGAACTGTTCGCTCGTTCCCCGTTTGCCGTCGATCAGGAACCGGCGCAGTTGCGGCCAGCCGTGCCCGGTCGGCAGGTCGTCGCCGGTCGCGAGCCGGTGGTTCTCGGCCAGGTACCGTTCGAGGGCCACGGCGGTCTGGAACGACGGCCGCAGTTCGGGCAGCACCCGGTCGGCGAGATCGTCGATCGCCGGGGGAACCGTGCCCAGACCACCGAGCCCGCCCGGCAGCCCGGCGTTCATCCGGGCCCCCACCAGCGCGTCCCGTCCGACTTCGGGCTCCCACCAGGTGAGCGTGTACCGGGACCGCGGTGACGGCTGCGCGGCGACCAGGGTTCCGCGTGCCTCGTCCACGAGGACGTCGGTCCCGGTGGCCGAGGCGGGCGAGGTCTGGCCGGGAAGCCAGGGGCCCGCCGAGCCTGTCATCTCGATGGTGGCCTGGCGCCTGCCTGCCGGGACCTCGATCCCGGCGCCGGGCGCGACCTCCGCCCCCATCCGCCGGAATCCCCCGCCGGGCGACCAGTTCGAGCCGTCGAAATCGTCCAGCACGACCAGCGGCCAGCGCCGGGAAGCCGGGGTCTCGCCGGTGTACCGGAACACCTGAGGCGAAGGATTCTTGGTCCGGTAAGCGATCTCGGCGAGCGGGCTCGCGACGGACACCTCGGCGAGCGGGACGGATTCGTTGTCCTTCAACGAGTACGCCGTCCTCGCGAGCGGGTCGGCCACGGTCAGCGCGAGCGCGCCCGCGACGCCGAGCACCACTCCGGGAGCGACCAGCTTCAGCAGCCGGGGCAGAGCCGTTCCCCTGCCGCTCACCAGCACCAGCCCGCCCAGGGCCGCGTATCCGATCCCTGTCGCCACCGCGGCGACCCCGGTGACCGCGACATAGGCCTGGCTCAGCATCAGGACGAGCAGCCCAGGCACCAGTGCGAGCAACGGCCGCCGCATCCGGTGCAGCAGCTCGATTCCCAGGACGGCGGCGAGCAGGACGGCCGACGGCACAAAGGAAAGCAGCCTCGGTTCCGGCCGGGCGGGCCAGGTCGACTGCAGGGTCGACTGCCAGCCGTGGACCGTCCCGTCGGCGAGCACCGCCAGCGTCTCCCCCGTCGGGATCCCCGCGACGGTCGTCCCGGGAAGCACCGTCTCGATCACCGCGAGCGCGCCGGCCACCAGCGCGAGCAGCGGCCGCCACGGCACCAGACCCGGGAACCGCCTGCCGAGTTCGGTCACCCCGTACGTCACCAGGAGCACGACTGCGATCGGTGGGAGCAGCGCGGCGAAACCGAACACCGGCGCGAAGAGCAGTCCGCCGATCGCCGCCGCGGCGAGCACGGCGGCATCGGCGAGCCGAGGCGTCACGACACCACCTCGTTCCATCGGCTCACCGCCTCGGCCGCGTCCGCCGCGCTGATCCGGCGCGCGCTCGGCACCCCGTCGACGCCGTGCACGCCGAGGCCGTCCATGCCGAGCCCGTGGGTGCCCACGCCGAGCACGAACATCGACGAGAAATGCGGCCGGACCGCCGCGAGGCCACGTAACTCCGGACCGGCCCGGCCGGTGACGACCACGAGACAGCCACCGCGGACTCCCTTGCGGGACAACGCGATCGGGATCAGCGAGCGGTCGGCGGGTTCCTGGCCGACCTCGCAGAGCACGTCGAGCAGGCGCCGGGCCGCCTGTGCCCCGCCGAACGTGGTCAGGTCTTCGCCCGTCGAAGTGACCAGGCGGCAGCGGTGCCCCGCCGTCGCCGCGGCGTTCACCAAGGACGCCGCCAGCTCGGCGGCCTCTTCGAATTCGTTCTCCGACAACACTTTCGACCGCGTGTCGAGTAACAGCGTGAACCGGGGGTGGTCGGGGTCGACGTAGTCCCGGACCATCAGCTGCCCGGTCCTGGCGGTGGCCTTCCAATGCAGGTGGCGGACTTCGTCGCCGACGACGTACTCGCGCACGTCGCGCAGGTCCGCCGAACCATGCAGCGAATCGTCCGTGGTCGGCCCTTCGTGGTGGTGGCGCGGATGACCGGTCGCGAGCGCGCGCACGGGATGCAGTTTCGGGTAGACCCACAACGTCGCGGTGTCCCCGGCCGGGAGCGGCCGCCGCACCAGGCCGAACGGGTCCGCCCGCTCGAGGATGAGCGGGCCGACGGTGAACCGGCCACGCCGCCGTGTCGGCAGTTCGTAGTGGTACGTCGCCTCACCGCCCGGTGGCAGCGAACGGACCAGCACGGCGAGTTCGGCGCCGTGCTCCCCGTGCTCCCGCGCGGTGAACCCTGGCTCCCGCCGCGTCCCCGGGTTCCCGACCAGCAGCCGGGCCAGCGCCGGGCGCCCGCGTTCGACCCGGTCCGGGAAGACGTCCCGGCTCACCGCGACGCGGGGACGGCGGATCGCCAGCGCCACCCCGGCGAGCAGCGCGCCGATCGCGGCTCCAGCCAGCGCGCGCAGCAACGGGTACCCGGCGAGTTCGCCCGCGCCGTAGAGCAGCACGGCGGCGACCAGCAGCCCGGTTCCGCGTCCAGTGAGCCTCATCCGCTACTTCCAGACCAGCTTGTTCGATTCGACACCCTCGGCGCTGATCCAGACTCTGCGGCCGGGACTGCCCTGGGGGAACGCCTCGAAGGTCAGCTTTCCGTCCTGCCCGATCTTCGCGGACTTGCTGCCGTGAACGCCGTCGTCGGTGGTGCAGGTGACCGACACCGTCTTGCCGGGCGTGAACCCGGTCATCACGATGCGGATCAGCCCACAGACCGGTGGCTCGCACTGATCGGCAGTGGTGTCGGCACCCCGCGAAATGACGATGCCCCGGTCGGCGGGCTCGTCCCCGCGCGCCTTGGTGACCTGCGCGGCCGCACCTCGCCCGGCCGAGTTCTCGGCGGTCACGGTGACGGTGATCGGCTGCTCGATCCCGATGTCGGCGATGAGATGCGCCCTGCCGGTGCCGGCCACCTTCGCCGAACCGGCACCCGAACCGTCGGCACGCCGCCAGGACACGTGGTACGCGGTGACCGGCGCCCCGTTGGCCGCCGCGGCCTTCCAGGTCACGTTCGCGTCGGTGTCCCCGGTCTTGATCCGGACGTCGAGACCCGCCGGCGCACCGGGGACCTTGACGCTCGGCTGCGGCTTCACCGGGGTCACCGGGGCCGAGGTGGCGCCGGGGCCGGTACCCGCCCGGTTGCTCGCGGCCACCGTGAACGTGTACGCCGTCCCGTTGGCCAGCCCGGTGATCGACGTCGTCCGCGTTCCCCCGGTGACCGTCTTTTCGCCGCCCGCCCAAGTGATCCGATAGCCGGTGAGTGTCGCGCCGTTGGTCGCGGCCGCGTTCCATTTCACCGTCGCCGAACCGTCACCGGGTGTCGCGGTCACCGAACGCGGCGCGCCCGGCGGGCTCGCCGGCACCGGCGGTTGTGTCTTCGGCGGAGGCTTCGGCTGCACCGGCGCGACCGGCTTGTCGTCGGGCCGCCCTTGTGGGGGCAGCGGCGCCTGGGGCCGGTCCGCGGGCCTCCCGGGCGTCGGCGGGATCACCGGATTCGGCTTGTCGGCCGGATTCGGGCCGCCGGTCACAGGAACCTCGTTGACCGCGCCGTCCTGATCGACGACCAGCACGTGGGCGCCGTCGGCACCGTCCACATAGACCCGGGAATCCTGGCCGCGGACCGGCGGATGCTCGGCACCGCCCGGAATCGGCCTGCTGTCCTTCACCCGGCCCTCACTGTCGAAGGTGTGCAGGGTCCGGTTTCCCTTGTCCACCAAGGCGACCACGGAGCCGGACGAGGCCAGCCCCACGTAGTCGCCCGGTGGCAGGGGGACGGTGACCGGCCGGCCGCCACCGATCAGGTGCAGTTTCGCGGCGGCCCGGTCCAGGATCGCCAGTTTGCCGTCGACGTCGGAGGAGGCCGCGACGGCGGTTTCCGGCACGTCCACCCCGAGCCGGACCGGATCACCGAATCCCGTCGAAGCGACCGGCCGCACCGTGTCTTCGTCGTTGTCCACGAACACAGGTCCGTCCGCGGTGACCACCAGAGAACCCTTGTGCCTGCCCGAAATCCCGATCGGGCACGAGACCCTGTCGGCGTCCGGCGCGAGCTCACACAGCAGCCCGTTGTCGACCTGGTGCAGCCACAGGCGCCCGTCGGCGGTCGCCACCGGATCACCCAGCCTGCCACCGACCGGGATCTTCGCCATGCCTTCGCCGAGCCGGATCACCACTCCCGCATCACGGTAAACGGCGTAGGGCCCGCCCTTGGTCTCGATGGTCACCGGCCATTCGTTCGCGGGCGACTGCGTGCTGTTCTCGACCGACAGCGTCGACTTCCCGAACTGGATGATCCTCGACGGCGAGACCGCGTAGCCCTGCGTGGGCCCCTGCGCGACCCGGCTGCCGGGGTCGGCGTCCGGCAACGGCACCTGGGCGTCGGCCTGCTTGCCGGAGCCGTCGATATGGAACGCGGACGCCAGCGCGGAGTTGTAGATCCAATGCCCGGTCTGGATCATGTCCAGACCCGGCAGGGGTTTCGCCGCTCCGCTGACCGCGACGCCCACCAGCGCGACGGTTCCGGCGACGATCGCGGCGATCGGCGCCCTCGCGCGGAGGAACCGCGCATCCAGCCGCGTACCCACGGCTCAGACCGCGTTGACGGCGGGGGCGGGCGTGGCCGCCAGCGCCTCGTCGACGATCTCGGTGGCCGACCGCTGGTTGAGTTCGGCGTCGGAGGTGAGCACCAGGCGATGGGCCAGCACCGGCTTCGCGACGGCCTTGAGATCGTCCGGGGTCACGTAATTCCGGCCGTCGGTGGCCGCGATCCCCTGTGCCGCACGGACGAGCGCGATGCTCCCGCGCGGGCTCGCCCCGTAGCGGACCGCCGAGTGTTCCCGGGTCGCCGCCGCCAGCCGGACCGCGTACGAACAGATCGCCGGGTCCAAATAGGACTCGCGCACCTGGTCGATGGCGCGGCGCAGGGTTTCCAGGTCCACCACCGGATCCAGCTCGTCCGGGCTGACCCGGGCGCAGTCGCTCATGATCACGCGCACCTCGGCGTCGTGATCGGGATAGCCGACCGAGATCCGCATCATGAACCGGTCGAGCTGCGCTTCGGGCAGCCGGTAGGTGCCTTCCATCTCGATCGGGTTCTGGGTGGCGACCACCAGGAACGGATGCGGTACTTCGTGCGGAATCGAGTCCACGGTGGCCCGCCGCTCCGACATCACCTCGAGCAGCGCGGACTGGGTCTTCGGGGTGCCCCGGTTGATCTCGTCGGCGAGCACGATGTTGGCGAAGATACCGCCGGGGTGGAACTCGAACTGCTCCTTGTTCTGGTGGTAGACCATGACCCCGGTGACGTCGCCGGGCAGCAGGTCCGGCGTGAACTGGATCCGGTTCCAGCTTCCACCGATGCTGCGCGCCAGACACCGGGCCAGCGTCGTCTTCCCGAGTCCGGGCACGTCCTCGATCAGGAGATGCCCCTCGGAGAGCAGCGCGGCGATCGCGAGCCGGACGACCTCCGGTTTTCCGCGCAGCACGCGCTGCACGTTCTCGGCGACCGCCCGGTACACCGCGGTCGCTGCCGGCTGATTCATCGCGCCCCCTCCGAGCTCGGATCGCGATGATCCCCCGCCGCGGCCGGGACCGGTCCCCGGCGCGGGTCAGGGAGCGCTGACCGGCAGGTCGAGCTCGAAGATCGCCCCGCCCTCGTCACGGTTGTAAACGCGCAGCGTCCCACCGTGGATGTCGGCCACCCACCGGACGACGGCCAGGCCGATCCCCGTCGAGCCACCCCCGCTGACGAACCGTTCGAACAGGGCCGCGGCCCCCTCCGGATCCACGCCCGGGCCATGGTCGGCGATGATCACCCGGCCGTCGAGCACGGTCACCTGGATATCGGCCACCTCACCCGGTGCCCGGCCGTGGCTCAACGCGTTGCCGATCAGGTTCGCGACCGCGCGCCGCAGCAGCGTCGCGTCGCCGTCCACCCGGGTCGGCACCGTGCTGACCGCGATCCGCGCGTCGTCGCCCGGCATGTCCTCGACGACCATCTCGACCAGCTGGTCGAGCATCAGCGGGCCGATCGACAGTTCCTCGACCCCGGCGGTGACCCGGGCCCGTTTCGGCCAGAGGTCGATGATGTCGCCCATCATCGCGGCCAGACGGATCGTCCTCGGCAGCATCTCGGCCTGTTCGGCCGGATTCCGCGACGCCGCTTCGGCGAGTGCGCGCAAGCCCGCCACCGGGGTCTTGAGGTCGTGGACGACGCCGTCGACGAGCTGGGAAACGCCGTCCAGCAAAGCCTTCTGCTGTTCCAGCGCGGCGGCGGCCGGCCGGATCGCCCGGCCCGCGATGAAGTACCCGGCGGCGCCGAGCCCGAGCACCAGGAGCGCACACCCGCCGACCACCAGCAGGATCCACTCGGTGTGCTCCTCCCGCACGCTTTCGGCGTCGGCCACCACGACGACGGCACCGACGATCTGCTTCTCAGGGTCCTTGATCGGATCGGCCGCGACGTACACGAGCCGCCCCTCGGCCGTAGTCTCGTAGCCGGTCTGCGACCGGTTCGTGCCGGTCGCCTCGGTCGCGAGCCGGTTCAGCAGCGCGTCGTCCACCGTGACGCACTCACGTTTCCCGCGGTAGGGCTCGAATCGCGGCGCGTCACCGGGGAGGACGGCGAACTGCGGGCACTGCTCGTTGACGGTGTCGGTGCCGATGTAGGCGGTGACGATCGTGCCGCCGTCGGCGGTGATCAGCCTGGCCAGCGTGGCGGCGACCTGGCGGACGTCGCTGTCGAGCCGCTGCCTGCCCTGATCGTCGTCGGCGTCGATCAGCAACCACGCCAGCACCACCAGGCCGAGCGCGTTCATCGTGGTGAACAGGAGCGTCAGCAGGCGACGGAGGCGGCGCAGCCGTCCGGTCGAGGAGTCCGTCACGAGAGCCGGTACCCGATGCCGCGCACCGTCTCCACCGGATCGGGCTCCCCCAGCTTGCGGCGCAGCCGTTTGACCACGGCGTCCACCACATTCGCGATCGGTTCGCTCTCGAGGTCCCAGCAGTGCTCGATGAGGTCCGCCCGCGAGACCGCCATTCCCGGCCGGCTGGCGAGATATTCGAGGATCGCGAACTCCCGGTTGCTCAGCGAAAGCAGCACGCCGCCCCGGCGTACCTCGCACCGGGCGAAGTCGACCTCGAGATCGGCGTGGCGCAGCACCGGCGGCCTGCCGTCACCGCGGCGGCACAGGTTCATCACCCGGGCGAGCAGTTCCGCCATCACGAACGGCTTGACCACGTAGTCGTCCCCGCCGTGCTCGAACCCCTCGACCCGGGCGCTGCCCGAATCCAGCGCGGTCAGGAACAGCACCGGCACGGCCCAGCCCCGCCGCCGGCGTTCGTCCACGAACCGAGCGGCGTCACCGTCGGGCAGCATCCGGTCGAAGATCACGCACGCGTGCTGCCCGCCCGCCGAGTCGAGCACACCGGCCGCGGCGGCCAGCGAACCCGCCGTGTCCACGGTGAACGAAGCGGCTCGCAGCTCGGCGGACACCGCCATCCGGATGTCCTCGTCGTCCTCGACGACCATCACCCTCGCGCTCATGTCATCAGATCCTTACAGCTCCGGCGCCACGGTGCGGATCAGCGTAAGGGTTGGCTACCGTGGCCGAGTGCGGATCTTGGTCATCGAAGACGACGAAGTGCTCAGGACGGCGGTGCTCTCCTCGCTGCGCTCCGCCGGTTTCGCCGTCGACGCCGTCGGCGATCTCGGCGCGGCCGACGAGGCCCTCTTCGTCAGTTCCTACGACTGCGCGGTCTTCGACCGGCTGCTGCCCGGCGGCGACGCGCTGGACTACGTCGAGCGAAAACGCGGAACCGGCTGGGCGACACCCGTGCTCTTCCTCACCGCGCTGAGCGACCCCGATCAGCGGGTCGCCGGGCTACGGCGCGGAGGCGACGACTATCTCGAAAAACCCTTCGCCAGCGCGGAAATGGTGGCGAGGGTGCGCAGCCTCTGCCGCCGCGGCCGGGTCGCGCCACCGCCGGTACTGCGGGCGGGCGACCTCGAACTGGACACGGGCCGGTACGAGGTCCGGCGGGGCGGGGTGCTGCTCAGCCTGACCCGCACGGAATTCGCTGTGCTGCGATGCCTGCTGGAGAACCAGGGGCAGGCGGTATCCCGGGATGAACTCATCAGGACCGGATGGGATGAGCAGGCCGATCCCTCGTCCAATGTCCTCGATGTCGTCTTGACCGGCCTCCGGCGGAAGCTGCTGACGCCGCCGCTGATCACCCTGGTCCCGAGGGCCGGCTACCGCATCGGCTGAGCTCGTGATGAACCGCCGATGTACCGGCGCTGAACCTCGTGAGGGCATCGTGACCGGCGAGTCCGAGGTTCGGAGGATAGTGTGAAAAATACCCGTATCGACTTGCGAAAAGCCGTCTTTTACTCGGTGTCCGGCGGGGTTCTGACAGTCACATTCGGTGTACTCGGCGCGGCCGCGGCGCAGGCCGCCGTCCCGAATGAACCCGGCGGGACCCCGAGCCAGCAGAACGCCGAAAAAGTCATGATGAACAAGGCGAGGACAGCGAACGCGAAGGCCGCCGCGGCTCAGCCGAAACCCGCCAAGGCGCAGCCACCCGCGAACCCGAAGCAGCAGGAGAAGGGTGAGCAAGCGCGGCAAAATCCCGGCAAGGCCCGGCAAACGCAGAAGGAGAACAATTTCGGTTCTTCTTCGCCGCAGAAGAACCAGGACAAGGCCGATGAAGCGAAGCGGGTCGAGAAAGACGCCGTGGAGCGAGCGAAAAAGAATCCGATCGAGGATCAGAACGACCGGAAGCTGAAGGCGATCAACACCCGCGACAAGGAGCGGGAGGAGAACAACGAGCAGACCCGGAAGACCGGGAAGGGCAACATCTATCTGAAGACCCGTGACGAAGATTCGACCCAGCCGAAGGCCCCGGCGGCCAGTGGCTTGAAGGCACTCGAAACGAAGATCGAAATCGACGAATCCGCCGACAAGGCGCGCGACGAAGCGGATCGGCTGGCCAAGGATCGCGCCAAGGGGCCGGTCGGATCGGTTCGAGCCTGGGAGACCACGGCACGCCTGGCGGACGAGGCCGAAACCGAAGCCAAGCGCCTGGAAAAGATCCGGGGCCCGAAGAACAAGTACATCACCCCACCGCCGAAGCAGAAGCCGACGATCCGCCGGGGATATCAGCAGCCGGCGCGCCCGGTCAGCGGGCTGCGGGCCCTCGAGGTCAAGGCCGAGATCGAAGCGGCCGTCGAACCGGCCAAGGACGATGTGAAAGCGGTGGAAACCCTCCGCGATCAGCAGCCGGAGGGCTCGGAGGAGCGAGCCACGTTCGACGGTCTGGTCAAGGACGCGAAGCGCAAGGCCGTCTGGCTCGAGTACGTGAACGACGTGGGCAAATCGGTCCCACAGAAGATCGCCGAAAGTATCGGCGGGGACCTGGTGGACCCGATCAAAATGGGACTCGCGGCCATGGACGCCGGCGCGGGAGCGAAGCTGGAGAGGGACGACGCCGCCGCCAAGAAGAAGTTCGCCACTTCAGCGGCGAACGCGCGGACATCCGCTCGCGAATTGACCGATTTCAAGAGGAGCGTGCGCAACGCCGACGGCAGCATCCCGGCCCAGCATCAAGCGGAACTGACCCGGAAACGCGAAGCACTGAGGACCGTGACCACCGAAGCCGCGAACGACTTCCGGGTCGGACAGCAGGTCGCGAAGACGACAAAGGCACTCGGGCGTGTGACGAACGGGCTGATGACCGGCGCGGGCGTCGGGTACGACTGGTTCGACGGCGAGAAGACCCCGGGCGAAATAGGCACGGGAACCGTCGGCGGTGTGGTCGGCGGTGTGGTCGGCGGAAGGTTCGGCGGCACCGGTGGCGGGTTCGCCGGTGGCATCATCGGCAGCGCGGTCGCGGAAGAGTCCTTCAAGGCGATCCGGGACTCGGGCAAGGACATCAACGACATAGTCAACGAGGTCGACTGACGTGCCGTGAGTGATTCGGGTCGTTAGAGGCAATGCCACCGAGCTTAGTGACGTTAGGCTCCAACGACCCGAATCATCCTTTAGCGTTATCCGCACCGGTTCGTAGTTGCAGATAATTACGAACACATGTTCGACGCATATCTGGTATTATGGAGAGGTGTCCGAGACCTCCATTCTTCCCCCACTGCCGCAGGAGTTATGGCGTGCCGGGAAACTGGAGCTTGCCCGTGGTGCGACTGAGGCGTTGAGGTTGGCGCGTGCCGCGTCCGCCGTGTTGGGCACATATCTGGCGGAGATCGAATCCCGCGGCGCCAAAGACCTTTACGGGTATGCGAGCACGAAAATGTGGCTTGCTGATATCGCGCGGATCGCTCCGGCTGATGCGAAGAAGGTTGTGGATCGCGCGGTGGCGCTGAACCCGACCCGCGCTCTCGATGGCACCGAAGTCCCGGCATTCGCACCCGCCACCGCCGTCGCGGCAGCCGAAGGCGCTGTCGGGGATCAGCACATCGACCAGATCATCGGAGTGCTGCAGAGGATCCCCGGTCATGTGTCGGTGGAGAACCGTGACGCGGCGGAGAAGATTCTCGCTGATCTGGCTCGTGATGGGGGTGCTGGGCAGATCGCGGCCGCTGAGGCAGGTTTGATGGCGTGGCTGGATCCGGATGGCTCTGAGCCGAAGGATCCCGAACCCGTTCAGCCGCGTCGTGAGTTGCGGTTGCACCGGCGCAAGGACGGGTTCTGGAAGCTCACTGGCCTGCTCGATGACGAAGCGGGCGCCCGGACCATGGCAGCTATCGAGGCCTACTCCAAGCCTCGACCGGTCGACGAGTTCGGCCAAGCCGACCTGCGGACAGTCTGGGAACGCCAGGGCGACGCGTGGGTCGACCTGCTTGACCTGGCCATCGCGAGCCCGGACCAGCCCGGCACCTGCGGGTATCGGACCATGGTGCACGTCCTGATCGGCTTCGAAGAACTCAAAACCGGTCTCGGCACCGCCAGCGTCGACTTCGTCGGCCAGATGACGGCCCGCGAAGCACGCATGGCCGCCTGCGATTGCCTCATGCTCCCCATCGTCATGAACGCCGCCGGAGAACCCCTCGACGTCGGACGCATCAAACGGTTCGTCACCCCCGGCCAGCGAAGGGCCTTGAACGCGCGTGATCGGGGCTGCTCGTTCCCCGGCTGTCAACGGAGACCGAAGCGCTGTCACGCCCATCATGTTCATCACTGGGCAGACGGAGGACTCACCGACCTCCGCAACATGTGCCTCCTCTGTTCGTTCCACCATCGCCTCATCCACCACGGCGACTGGGAAGTCCGCATGGCCGCCGACGGCCTCCCGGAGTTCATTCCGCCCCAATACCTGGACCCGCTACAACGGCCGAGACGCAACACCCTCCATCGCGCCCTCGTCTGACTAGAGGAGCCCGCCAGCCACACCGGCGACGGGCTCCTCACCATGCCCACAGCCAGAACGCGCTGGGGCCGCCGTGGTGACCAGGATTCGCCACCGCAGGCGACCTGGGGCGGCCGTGAAATGGTGGCGTGGAGTGTTACGGCCCTCCCCTGCTCCTGGTTACACGCGGAAACGCGCGTGTGACATCAGCGGTGGCCGCGTGAAACGCGGGGTTCGTACGTTCCCCTCCGTGGACGCGACTCTGTATACACGCCTGGATGCACGTCCGGCCGGGGGCGAGGTGTCCCAGCGTGAGCGGGTGTACCTCCTGCTGCGCGAGGAGGTCATGAACGGCCGTATCTCGCCGCGGGAACGCCTGGGTGAGGTGGCGCTGGCCGAACGGTTCGGGGTATCGCGGACGCCGGTCCGGGAGGCGCTGGCACGAGTGCTGTCCGACGGCTTGGTCGAGCGTCGCGAACAGGGTTTCTTCGCCACGGTCCCGAACTTGCGAGAACTACGTGACTTGTACGAGTTACGCGTCACTCTCGAACTACGCGGGATCAGCCGCGCGATCGAGGATGCCGGTGTCCGGCACGACCGACAGGTCTTGGGCGACGAACTGGAGCAGTGGTATCGACTGCGGGAGGCTCCGCCCGATCCGGACCCCCGGTTCGTGGTTCTCGATGAACGGTTCCACGCGGCGCTGTCGCGTGCCTCGGGTAACCCGGCGATGACCGAGGCCCTGGTCGGGATCAATCAGCGGATCCGCCGGGTCCGGATGTACGACTTCCTGACCGCCGACCGTGTCACGTCGACGATCGCCGAGCATATTCAGATCGCCGAACTCGTCCTCGCCGGTGAGCTCGAAGCCGCGTTGCGTGCCCTGCACACGCATGTCGGCGAGTCGCTGGCCGTGGTGCTGGAACGCGCGCAGCGCGCGTGGTCGGCGATGTCCTTGCACGCCACCGTGTTCTGAGCACCCCCTCCCTGCCTGTCCCCACCCGAGGAGAAGCCGATGACCGTTGACGAGGTGACCCCCCGCGCGCAGGCGACCACGCCGGGGGCGACGAAGGAAACCCTTGAGGACTACACGCTGCGGTTCGCGCCGCGTACCTATCGACGGTGGACACCGGCGGTGGTCGGGGCGTCCGCGCTGGGCGGGATCGCCTACATGGCGGACTTTTCCATCGGCGCCGGCATCGGCCTCACGCACGGAACGACGAACGCACTGCTGGCGATCGGGGTCGCGGCGGTCATCATCTTCCTCACGGGATTCCCGTTGGCCTACTACGCCGCCCGCTACAACATCGACCTCGACCTGATCACCCGCGGCTCCGGATTCGGCTACTACGGGTCGGTCATCACCAGCGTGATCTTCGCCAGTTTCACGTTCATCTTCTTCGCCCTCGAGGGCTCGATCATGGCGCAGGGCTTGAAATACGCCTTGGGACTGCCCTTGTGGCTGGGCTATCTCGTGTCCACTTTGGCCATCATCCCGCTGGTGATCTACGGGATGAAAACGCTGGCAAAACTCCAGAGCTGGACGAACCCGCTGTGGCTGCTGCTGATGGTCGGGCCCTTGGTGTTCCTCATCGTGAAGGACCCGGACTCGGTGCAACGGTGGCTGGCTCACCAGGGAACGAGTGGCTCCGGTCTGAGCTCGGCGGCGGTGATGCTCGGCGCCGGGGTGTGCCTGTCACTGATGGGACAGATCGGCGAGCAGGTCGACTACCTGCGGTTCATGCCGCCGCGGACGGCGGAGAACCGGCGCGCCTGGTGGACGTCGATGGTCATGGCCGGGCCGGGCTGGGTCGTGTTCGGAGCGATCAAGCAGGCCATCGGCGTGTTCATGGCGGTCTACATCCTCGACGCCGTCGGCGCGGTGGCGGCGGTGGAGCCGATCGAGCAGTTCACCGGGGTGTTCACCGAACTCATGCCGCCGTGGCTGGTCGTGCCGCTCGCACTGGTCCTGGTCGTGCTGAGCCAGGTCAAGATCAACGTCACGAACGCCTACTCCGGCTCCCTGGCCTGGACCAACTCGTTCACCCGCGTCACGAAACGGTACCCGGGCCGGCTGGTGTTCGTGCTGGTGAACCTGACGATCGCGCTGATCCTGATGGAAGCGAACATGTTCAGCTTCCTCAACAACATCCTGAGCTTCTACTCCAACTGCGCCATGGCGTGGGTCGTCACGGTCGCCACCGACATCGCGATCAACAAGTTCGTCCTCAAGCTGTCGCCGAAACAGCCGGAGTTCCGCCGCGGCATGCTGTACGCCGTCAATCCGGTGGGCGTCGTGTCGTTCCTTGCCTCTTCGCTCCTGTCGATCTCCGTCTACTTCGGACTCTTCGGTGACACCCTGCGGCCGTATTCTCCGTTGGTGGCGGTCGGGATCGCGGTCGTGCTCACCCCGTTGATGGCGATCCTCACCCGAGGCCGGTTCTACCTGCGCCGCACCGACGACGGTATTGCCGAACCGCTGCTGGACGAGGACGGTAACCCCAGCGGCAGCCACTACGGCTGCACTGTCTGCGGGCAGCAGTACGAACGGCCCGACCTGACCGCGAGTGCCGCCGGGGGCACGGTCTGCTCGCTGTGCCTGAGCACCGATCGCGACCGCACCCACGTCCTGCCCGCGCAGCGCGGAAGGGACGTCAGCTCACCGGCGCCGGACTGCTCAGCCGTCCATCGTGGACTTCGGCGATCCGGTCCACCGCGGTGAGGTGTGCGGGGTCGTGAGTGACCAGGACGGTCGCGGTGGCCCGCTGGTGGGTCAGGCGGGTGATCAGGTCGATGACCGCCGCGCCGCGCTCATGATCGAGAGCGCTCGTCGGCTCGTCGACCAGGAGCACGGTGGGCTCGTTCATCAGGGCGCGGGCGATGTTCACGCGCTGCCGTTGGCCGCCGGAGAGCTGATGCGGACGACGTCCTGCCTGCGGTGCGAGCCCGACGGCGTCGAGCAGGTCCATGGCGCGGCCGCGTGCCTTGGCCGGGGAGCGGCCGTCGATCTGGGCCATCACCTGGAGCTGTTCGACGGCGGTGAGGGAAGGCAGCAGATTCGGTTGCTGGAAGACGATTCCGATCTTGTGGCGGCGGAGGTCGGTGAGCTCGCCGCGGGTCAGGCCGGTGGTCGCGGTGCCGTCGACGATGACGGTTCCGCTGTCGGGGCTGATGAGGGTGGCGGCGACGGCGAGCAGGCTGGACTTGCCGGAGCCGGAGGGGCCGACGACCGCGACCACGCTGCCTCGCGGAACGTTCAGGGTGACGTCGTCGAGGGCCGTGAGGCGGGAGTCGCCGTCGGGGTAGGTGAGAGTGACGTCGGTCAGGTGCAGGCTCATCGTGCGCTCCCCAAGGCGGTCAGCGGGTCGACGGAGGTGACACGCCGGACGGACAGTCCGGCCCCCAGCGCGCCGAGCAGGGTCATCACGGCGGCGGGGAGGAGAACGGTGGCGGGGGTCAGCACGAAGGGCACGACGGAACCGCTGAGGACGGCGCCGAAACCGGCGGCCAGGCCGGTGCCGAGGAGAGTGCCGCCGACGAGCAGGACGACGGCTTGCCCGAGCGCGTCTTTCAGAAGGTTCGCCGTGGAGGCGCCCAGCGCTTTGAGGACGGCGATGTCGCCGCTGCGCTGGATGGTCCAGACGGTGAAGAAGGCGCCGATCACCAGCGCGGAGATGGCGAACAGGAAGCCGCGCATCAGCTGCAGGGAGCCGTTTTCGGAGGTGTAGGAGCCGATCGCGGACAGCGAATCGTCCGTCGGAACCGTCGCGGTGGACGCGGCCCGGTCGGTGGCCGCGAGGTCGGCGTCAGCGGTGGTGGTCAGCGCGAGCACGGTCGCGATCGGTTCGCCGCCGGTGGGTGGCGCGATCTTCGCCCAGACGTCGAGGCCGGCCCAGATCACCGGGGTGTGGCTGAACCAGGCGTCACCCGACACCGCGGCCACCGCGAGCCGTCGCCCGGCCAGCACGAGGGTGTCTCCGGTCCGGACTCCCAGGTCGTCGGCGGCCGGTGTCGAGAGCACCACCGAGTCTCCGGTGATCGCGGCGCTGTCCGGGGCGAGCGCGGAACCGGTCCGGACGCCGAACACGGAAACCCCGCCGGCGCGGTCCCCGGCGGTGGCCTTGGTGGTGGTGATGCCGAGCGGTTCGACACCGGTGACGCCAGGGGTTTCGGCCCACTGCCGGCGCTGCTTCTCGGTGATCACGGAGTTGGCATACGAGAGGCTCTGCCCGTCACCGGGAGCGGCGAAGGCGATCTTGTCGGCGGACAGGCCGGTGATGGCGGAGATGTTCTGCTGCCCCAATCCGGCGGTCAGTCCGGACAACAGGCCGACCAGCAGGGTGATCAGCACGACGACGATGCCCATCAAGGCGAACCGCCCTTTGGCGAACTTCAGGTCTCTCCAGGCGACGAACACGGCTCCGGTCTGTCCTTTCCGGCGGGTGGACTGGGTACGTCTCCACCTTCGCCGCCGGAGTACCGCCGGGCATCTGGCCGGAGTGGGCACTTGGCCGGCCGGAAGACGGCGCGCCGGTTCCACCTTTCGATAGAGGCGATTCCCGATCCCTCTCCGTAGCCTGGAAGCACTGTGAACACCGCCGCGCCCGCCTTGACCCCGACCAGCCGGGTGCTGACCTGGTGCCTGCACCTGCTGTTCATCGCCCTGCTTCTCCTGGCGGCAGGCCGGGCCGTGACCGGTGACCTGCCCCGGTCCGGAGCGATCGTCGTGGTGGCGGTGACGTGCGGCCTGGTGTACGCCGCCGGGCCGCTCCTGCCACGGGTGCGGACGTCCCGCCGTCACGCCGCGGGATGGCTGGCCGCCGTGAGCGCGGTATGGCTCGTCCTGGTGGTCCTGACCGCCGACGGCGTGTGGGTCGCCTTCCCGCTGTACTTCCTGCAGCTCCATTTGCTTCCCCGCAGGTCCGGTCTGCTCGCGGTGACCGCGACCGCGCTGGCCGCCATCGCCGCGTTCGCCGCCCACCAAGGCTTCTTCAGCCCGGCCGCCGCGATCGGCCCGGCCCTCGGTGCCGCCGTCGCGGTCGCCGTCGTGTGGGGATACCAGGCCCTGTACCGCGAAAGCGAACAACGCCGGCATCTGATCGAGGAGCTCACCGCCACCCGCGCCGACCTCGCCGAGGCACAGCACGTCGCCGGTGTGATGGCCGAGCGGGAACGCCTGGCCCGCGAAATCCACGACACCCTCGCTCAAGGGCTGTCCAGCATCCAGCTCCTGCTGCGCGCCGCCGAACGAACCCTGCCGGGCACCGCGGGAAACGCCGGCCGCTACGTCGAACAGGCGCGCCAGGCGGCCGCGGACAACCTCGCCGAGGCTCGCCGCTTCGTCGCCGCCCTCAGCCCTCCCGCTCTCGACGACACCACCTTGGCCGGCGCGCTGGAACGGTTGTGCGCCACCACCAGCGCCCGCCACCGGATCACCGCGCGCTTTCACCTCACCGGCGATCCCGTTCCGCTGCCGACCGCCCACGAGGTCGCCTTGCTGCGGATCGGCCAAGCCGCCCTCGCGAACACCGTCCGCCATGCCCGGGCCACCACCGCCGAGGTCACCCTGAGCTTTCTGGGCGAGCACATCGCCCTCGACGTCGTCGACGACGGCATCGGCTTCGACGCCGCTCGGCCGCCCTCCCCCGACCCCGAGAGCGGTGGCTACGGACTGGCGGCGATGCGCAGCCGCACCCAAGCGCTCGACGGCACCCTCACCATCGAGTCGTCCCCCGGCCGCGGCACCGCCCTGGCCGCTCGCTTGCCGATCGACGCCCAGCCTGAGGACCGCCCGTGACCGACAGCCCGATCCGTCTCCTCCTGGCCGACGACCATCCCGTGGTGCGGGCGGGGCTCCGCGCCGTGCTGGAAACCGAACCCGGTCTCGTCGTCGTCGCCGAAACGGCGACCGCGGAGGAGGCCGTGGCCCGCGCCGGCGAAGGCGACATCGACGTCGTCCTGATGGACCTGCAGTTCGGCCCCGGCATGACCGGAGCCGACGCCACCGCCGCGATCACCGCGCGACCGGACGCTCCCCGCGTCCTGATCGTCACCACCTACGACACCGACGCCGACACCCTGCCCGCGATCGAAGCCGGGGCCACCGGCTACCTCCTCAAGGACGCCCATCCCGAGGATCTGGCCGCGGCGGTACGCACCGCCGCGGCCGGACGCACCACCCTGGCCCCCACCGTCGCCGACCGGCTCATGAACCGCATGCGCATGCCCGACACCGCGTTGACCCGGCGTGAGATCGAAGTCCTCACCCTGGTCGCCGACGGACTGTCCAACCGGGCCATCGCCGACCGGCTCTACCTGACCGAAGGCACCGTGAAATCCCATTTGGCCCGTAGCTACACCAAGCTCGGCGTCGACTCACGGACCTCCGCCGTCGCCACCGCGACCGACCTCGGCCTCATCCGCCGCTGATGCCGTGAAGGCCTCCTTGAGGGACTCTGAGTCCCTCAAGGAGGCCTTCACGGACCAGAACCGAAGCTATTCCGGCTTGGGTTCCGACACGGCAGGCGAGACGTTCTTCATCGTGTCGATGATGATCTTCCCGGCCAGTCCCGGCGCACCGTAGGTCGGGTCGCTCATGAGCTTGACCGCTTTCTCCAGCGCTTCAGCGCTCTTGCCGAACCTCTTGACCAGCTCGGGCATCGGCATACTGCACCAATAGTCGAACTTCTTCATCATCTCCGGAGTCGCGTCCGGCATCTTCGACAGCTTGTCGCGCACCATCCAGGTGGCGATGTCGCCGAGTTTGTCCGGCTTGGCCGTGGACAGTGTGTCGGGCTTCTTCCCGTCCGGAGTGCCGCTACCCGGCGTGTGATCGCCTCCGCCGGGCGCGCCTTCGATCGGCTTCCCGCCGCCGCCCGGCGCGCCACCTGCCGGCGGTTTGGGTTTCGGTTGGGGCAGCTTGACCTTGCCGCCGCCGAGCGTCAGCTTGACGACCTCGTCGGCTTTCCCGCGCGTCTTGGCCAGCAGTTTGAGCATCTCGGCGAGTGTCTTGGCGAGATCGGCGATCTTCGAGGCGATTTTGCCGATCGCCACGCCGACCGTGACCATGGTGGTGGTGATCGCCGCGATGATCGAACCGCCGAAGGTGATCGGCGCCAGTGCCACCGCCACGATCGCGGCTTTGATGATGCCGGCCAAGGTCATGGCGATGATGTCTCGGACGATGCCGCGGACCGTGCCGATGATGGCACCCGCGATACCCATCTGCTTGGCGGCGAAATCGACGTACTCGGACAGCGCGTCGATCTGGGCGACCACGCCCTCCATGTCGGCCCGGAACTGGTCGGCGGCCTGGCCGTTCCAGTCCGTCATGAGGTCTTTGGTGGCCTTGGCGTGGTCCTCCGACCACTGCCTCACTGTCTTGCCCTCGGCATAGATCGCCGTCTTGGCGGCCTCAATGCCCTTCGGGTCGCCCATCAGGAAGTCCAGCGGCCAGCGGAAGATGACCAGGTGCTCGATCAGCCAGCCGATCCCGGCGGTGAGCACCGACCCGAGCGGGTCGAGGATCATGCCGAGGGCGTCGATCCCCATGCCGACCCCGGCCATGGCGACGGCGACGGTGTCGCCTTCGTTGACGGCCCTCTTCAGCCCGAACGCCGAATCGAAGAACCCCGCGCCGGCGGTGTCACCCCCACCCCCGAAACTGTTCTTTTCGTCCTTGAAGTCGTCGGCGTGGACGCCGGTGCCGTTCCCGAAATCGCCCCGGTGGTATTCGTCGCTCATTTGACCTTCACCTCCCCGAGACCGTCACCGGCGGCGGTGATCATCTTTTCCGCCTCCTGGTCGTTTTCTTCGTATTTCTTCGCGGCTTCGTTCACCTTGTCGGAGAACTCCTTCATGTTCTCCGAGTACTTGTTCAGATGATCTCGCGCCTTCGCGCAGTGCATGCTCGCGCCGGCGCCGTAGATCTGGCCGCCCATGATCCCGAAGATGCCGGGGTCGGCGACGCAGCTGCCCACCATGTCGGCGCTCTTCTGCAGCGCCTCTTCGAGCTGGTCGAGGTGGGTGCGGTACTTCTTCAGCGCTTCCGTCGTGACACCGAATCCGCTCACCACGGCCTCATTTCATCGTCGTCGGAGGTGACCGGACGACGGGGTCGCGGTGACGCGGGTGGCGACGGCGGCATCGGGCGGCCCGGCGGCGGCGGGACGTCGTCGTGCGCCTCCGGAGCCCACTTGTTCTGTTCGGGGTTCTCCGGGGCGGTCTCCTCGACGTCGTCCACCTTCGGCATGAACGTGCGGACCAGCTCCGCGGCCTGGTCGTCGCCGTTGATCCCGATGTACGACTCGATGAGCCTGTCCGCGGTGTTGCGCTGGGCCTCGCGCACGGTCTGCATGACGAGCGAGGAGAGCCGGGCCGGGCCCAGCGTGCACGCACGGTTGCCGAACTCGATGGAGCTCAGCGACCCGTTGGCCTCGACCTTCACCGTCACCGAGCCGTCCGAGGACCGGGCCGTGGAGGCGGACGCGGTGAACGCGGCGGTCAGGGCGCTGGCTTTCTCCTGGAGTTTGCCGGCTTCCCGCTCCAGGAGGAGGGCGAAGTCCTCACCTGCTTCGAAATTGGGTTGCATGCGCCGCCTCGACTCGGTTCAGACTGGTCATCGCTGGGTGTCTTCAAGTTCGAAGATCATGAACACCGTTTCGCTCGGCATACTAGGGCAGCCGCACCGACCCCGCGGGCTACCCGGCCGCGTCCTTGCCCGTACGCACTTTTCGAACTGCCCGAGAGAACAAATCCGGACGCGCCACATGTTACCCTTTGGTAACATATCGCCGGCATATCGAAAATCGCATACGTGCCGGCAACACCGCGCAGCCTTGACTGAAGGCATGTCCGACAGCGAACCGGCACGAGCAGCGGCCCGCCGCACTCGATCGCCGGCGCCCTGGTCCTTCGCCGCCGTCCCGGGAATGGGAATCACGATTTACGGATGCGGGCAGGACGAGGCTGTCCTGTTCCGAGAGATGGCGCCTCGCTTGGGCGTCAGGCCGACCATCACGGAGGCCGCGGCATCCGAAGCCACTCTCGCACTGGCATCCGGAAATCGATGTATCAGCGTGGGACACAAGACCCGCATCACGGATCGCACCCTTCTCGCGCTCAGCCGAGCCGACGTGAGGTACATCTCCACGAGAAGCATCGGCTACAACCACATCAATGTGCACTACGCGGAGAGCGTCGGCATTTCCGTCGAGAACGTCTCCTATTCGCCGGACAGCGTGGCCGACTACACCTTGATGCTGATGTTGATGGCGGTACGAAACGCCAAATCCACCATCCTGCGCGCAGAGGTTCATGATTACCGGCTGAACGAGGTACGCGGGAAAGAACTGCGCGACCTGACCGTCGGCGTGATCGGAACGGGACGCATCGGCACAGCGGTCATGGACAGGCTGCGGGGCTTCGGCTGCCGCATCGTGGCCCATGACACTCGACCTCAGACCCCCGCCGGCCACGTTCCGCTCGATGAACTGCTACACCAGAGCGATATCGTCACGCTTCATACACCGCTCAACGCCGCGACGCGCCATCTCCTCGATCGCCGACGTATCGAGAAGATGAAGCCCGGCGCGTATATCGTCAACACCGGACGTGGTTCGCTTCTCGACACCGATGCCCTTATTTCGGCACTGGAAAGCGGCGGATTGGGCGGCGCGGCACTGGACGTCCTCGAAGGCGAAGACGGAATATTCTACGCCGACCACAGCAACAAACTGCTCGAAAGCGACCTGTTGCTGCGCCTGCAAAAACTGCCGAACGTGATCATCAGCCCGCATACCGCCTACTTCACGGACCACGCCCTGCGGGACACCGTCGAGAACTCCATCACCAACTGTCTGAACTTTGAAATCAGGAAGCAGCGCTGGATATGAAAATCGGAATTATTTTCGGGGGAGTTTCCGAAGAACATCCCGTCTCCGTCAAGTCGGCGCAAGAGATCGCCAAGAACCTCGACCCCGACAAGTACGAACCGTTCTGGATCGGGATCACGAAGAGCGGCGCTTGGCGGCTTTGCGACAGTCCGGAGGCGGACTGGGAAGGCACCGGCGGCCGCCCGGCCATGCTGTCCCCGGACAGCGGCGTCCACGGATTGCTCGTCCTGGAGCAGGGACGATACGAAGCGATCAGCCTGGACGTCGTACTGCCCGTCCTGCACGGCAAGCTCGGCGAGGACGGCGCCATGCAGGGCCTGCTGGAGCTCTCCGGCATCCCCTACGTCGGCTGCGATGTCCAGAGTTCCGCTCTGTGCATGGACAAGTCCCTCGCCTACGCGGTCGTCAAAAGCGCGGGAGTCTCGACGCCGAATTTCTGGACCGTCTCGGCGCACGAGAAGATCGATCCCGGCCTGCTCGCCTATCCCGTCTTCGTCAAACCGGCCCGCTCGGGGTCCTCGTTCGGCGTCAGCAAGGTATCCAGCGAAGAAGAACTGCCGGGAGCGGTCGAGGCCGCGGGACTGTACGACTCGAAGGTGGTGATCGAAGAGGCCGTCGCGGGCAGCGAGGTCGGATGCGCCATCCTGGGGAACGAGCCGGACCTGATCGCGGGCGAGGTGGATCAGATCTCCCTCTCTCATGGGTTTTTCAAGATCCATCAGGAAAGCAATCCTGAGAGCGGCTCCGAAAACTCGTCGATCACCGTTCCCGCGGACATTTCGGCGGAGACCCGATCGCTCGTCCAAGAGACGGCGAAGGTCATCTATCGCGCCTTGGGCTGCCAGGGACTGTCGCGAGTGGACCTGTTCCTCAAGGAGGATGGCACGGTGGCCCTGAACGAGGTCAACACCTTTCCCGGTATGACCTCCTACAGCCGTTATCCGAGGATGATGGAAGCCGCCGGACTGCCGCTCGCCGAAGTGGTCGACAGGCTGGTGTCGCTGGCCTTGACCGGAAAACCCCGATGAAGGTCGATTTCGTCTTCGTGGACGAGTTCGTGCCTGGAATACGCTGGGATACGAAGTACGCCACCTGGGACAACTTCACCGGCAAGCCCGTGGACGGCTACACGGCGAACCGGATCGTCGGCACGAGGACCTTGTGCACGGCTTTGGAGTGTGCGCAGGAGAAGGCCGCCTCCCTTGGCTTCGGCCTGCTTCTCTGGGACGGCTATCGGCCGCAACGGGCCGTGAACTGCTTTCTGCGCTGGTCAGCGCAGCCGGAGGATGGCCGGACGAAACAACGACACTATCCGAATATCGACAGAGCCGAGATGTTCGAAAAAGGTTACGTGGCCACGAAATCGGGCCACAGCCGGGGAAGCACGGTCGACTTGACGCTGTACGACCTGGCCACCGGCGACCTCGCCCCCATGGGTGGCGGCCATGACCTGATGGATGCGATCTCCCATCATCAAGCAGAGGAAGTCACGGACATCGAAGCGAGAAACCGTCGACACCTTTGCTCCATCATGGAGACCTGCGGTTTCAGCGCCTACGCTTGCGAATGGTGGCATTACACACTGAAAGACGAGCCTTATCCGGCCACCTATTTCGATTTTCCCATCGTATAGCCGAGCCCCACGCCGGGCATCCGTTTCGAGGTTGACAGAGAAGGCATGCAGATACGACCGGCACAGACATCCCGGCCGCGCGTCGTGGTCGTCGGCGGCCATTCGGCCGGGCACATCGAGCCCACGATGAACCTCGCCGACGCGCTGCGCCGGCTGGAGCCGTCGGCCGAGATCACCGCCCTCGGCACCGTCCGCGGCCTGGACACCACGCTCATCCCGGCCCGCGGCTATCCGCTCGAACTCATTCCGCCGGTACCGCTGCCGCGCAGACCGAATCGGGCTCTGCTGCGGACACCGGGCAGGCTGCGCGACTCGGTGCGGGCGGCCGGGGCGGTGCTCGACCGCGTGCGGGCTGAGGTCGTGGTGGGCTTCGGCGGCTACGTGGCCGTGTCGGCCTACCTCGCCGCCCGCGAGAGAGGTTTGCCGATCGTCGTCCACGAGGCGAACGCCCGGCCGGGAGTGGCCAATCGGCTGGCCGCCCGGATGACGACACTCGTGTTCACCGCCGCGCCGGGTGTCCGGCTGGCGCACGCCACCGCCATCGGGATCCCGCTGCGGCCGGCGATCACCGGTCTCGACCGGCCCGCGCTGCGCGACGCCGCCCGGCGACGGTTCGGCCTGCGAACCGACGGGCCGGTACTGATGGTCACCGGCGGTTCGCAGGGCGCCGTGACGATCAACGCCGCGGTGTCCGGCGCGGCCGCGGCGTTCCGGGCGAGCGGCGTGCAGGTCCTGCACATCACCGGGCCGCGGCACGGGGTCGAGGTGCCGGGCAACGGCCCCGGCGACCCGCCCTACGTCGTCATCCCCTACGTCGACGAGATGCAGTACGCCTACGCCGCGGCCGATTTCGTGCTCTGCCGCTCGGGAGCGATGACGTGCGCCGAACTGGCCGCTGTCGGCCTACCGGCCGCGTACATCCCGCTCCCGGTGCGCGGCGGTGAGCAGCGGCTGAACGCCGAACCGGTCGTCGCGGCCGGTGGGGCGCTGCTCGTCGACGACGCCGGCTTCGATCCGGCCTGGATAGAGACCACCCTGATCCCGGTGCTCACCGATCCCGGGCGGATCGCGGCGATGTCGGCCCGCGCGTCGACGGCCGGCGCGGCGGATGCGGACGTCGTCCTGGCCCGGCACGTGCTCACCGCGGTCGCCGAGCGACGGGCAGCCGCACCGTGACGCGAAGCCCTCCAGCGGCCCGGGGCGTGAGAGTCAGGCTTCCGTTGTGGGCTTGCGCGACGCTTTTGACGATCGCCAGTCCGAGTCCGACACCCGCGTCGTCGGCGCGTACGCGTTGGGTGCCGCGCTGGAACGGTTCGGTGAGGGTCGAGACCAGCTGCGAGGTGAGCTTCCCGCCGGTGTTCTCGACACCGAGCACCACGGACCCGGGGTGCTCGGTGGTGGTGACCCACACGGTGCCCTGATCCGGCAGGTTGTGGACGATCGCGTTGTGCACGAGGTTCGTCGCCATCTGCAGCAGGAGCGCAGGTGAGCCGGTGGTCGGGGTGATGTCGCCGGAGGTCTCGAGGGTGACGCCGTACTTTTCCGCGAGGTGAAAGAGCGTTTCGGTGGCTTCTTCCGCGATGAGGGAAAGGTCGACGCGTTCCCGGGTGAAGGACCGTTGGCCGGCGTGGCTGAGCAACAGTAAGGCTTCGGTGAGGGCGATCGCCCGGGTGTTGACGACGCGGAGGCGTTCGTCGATCCCGCTGGTGGCGCGGTCCGGATCCTTGGCGGCGAGGTCGAGAAGAGTCTGCGTGATCGCCAGCGGGGTGCGCAGCTCGTGCGAGGCGTTGGCCGCGAATCTCTGCTGTTCGGCGACATGTGTTTCGAGCTGCGAGAGCATGACGTCGAAGGTGTCGGCGAGTTCGCGGAACTCGTCTTCACGGCCCGGCAGCCGGATGCGATGGGAGAGCGATCCGGCCGCGGCCCTGCGGGTGGCGTCGGTGAGGTGAGTCAGCGGGGCGAGCATCCGGCCGGCGAGAATCCACCCGCCCACGAGACCGAATACCAGCAGGGCGACCATCACGATGGCCATGAACGGGACGAAGGCGCGCACGAGGACCGAACGGTTGATCTTGAAATCACCGGAGTCGATCTGGATCCAGCCGTGGGGCAGGAAGTACAGGTAGAAGACCAGCACGGCCGCGAGGAGCAAGGCACCCGCGAACACGAGGAAGCCGGCGTAGCTGAGGGTGAGTTTGAGGCGAGCGCTCAAACCGGGTGCCCTATCCACGCTCGCCTCCCCCGCCTCCGGTGTCCGGTGCGGTGTCGACGCGGTACCCGACGCCGGCCACGGTGGCGATGATCCAGGGTTCGCCGAGCCGTTTGCGCAGGGCTGAGACCGTGATGCGCACGGCGTTGGTGAACGGGTCGGCGTTCTCGTCCCAGGCCCGTTCCAGCAGCTCTTCGGCGCTGATCACACCTCCTTCGGCGGCGACGAGGACTTCGAGAACGGCGAACTGCTTCCTGGTCAGCGCGACGTAGCGGCCGTCGCGGTAGACCTCTCGGCGGAACGGATTCAGGCTCAGGCCCGCGATCTCTCGCACGGGTGGCCTGTTGTGGGCGCGCCTGCGGTCGAGTGCCCTGAGGCGGAGCACGAGTTCCCGGAGTTCGAACGGCTTGGTGAGGTAGTCGTCGGCGCCGAGTTCGAACCCCGAGGCCTTGTCGTCGAGACGGTCGGCGGCGGTGAGCATCAGGATCGGCATGCCGCCTCCGGAAGCGACGATGCTTTCGGCGACCTCGTCCCCGGAAGGCCCGGGAATGTCCCGGTCGAGGACGGCGATGTCGTAGGCGTTGATGCTCAGCAGTTCCAGAGCGGTGTCGCCGTCACCGGCGATGTCGGCGGCGATCGCTTCGAGGCGCAGCCCGTCACGGATGGCCTCGGCCATGAAGGGCTCGTCCTCGACGACCAACACACGCATGCTCCGATGCTACGAGCAGCCGCATATCGTCGGCCTATCGAAAACCTCATACGGGCCGGCAACAGCGCATTGCCTTGATTTGGAGGCATGACATCTTCGGCCGTTCGGCGCGCACTCGGCAAGGCCCATGGCGCTGTCCCTGACCCCGTCACCGTCTTCGATGACGGGATTCCGGCGGTGGCCAACCTGGATCCCGAGCTGCTAGGCGCCCTGCGACGAGCAGCGGGCGATGCCGCGGACGACGGCGTCGAATTCTTCGTCAACGGCGGCTGGCGCTCCCCCGAGTACCAGGAACGGCTGCTCCACGAGGCGGTCTCGAAGTACGGCTCGGAAGCGGAAGCCGCCCGCTGGGTGGCCACCCCCGAAACGTCCGCCCATGTGTCGGGCGACGCCGTCGACATCGGGCGTTCCGAGGCCAGGGCATGGCTGTCCGAGCACGGCGCCCGGTACGGGCTGTGCCAGATCTACCGCAACGAGCCCTGGCACTACGAACTGCGCCCCGAAGCCATCGACGGCGACCGTCCGCCGATGTATGCCGACCCGACGCACGATCCGAGAATGCGGCGCCGACCCGGACGAGCGTGACGCCACCGTCCGATGAAGGGCGAATGACCATGGCAGGCTTCACGCGATTCAGGCGGTGGATCCGGGTTTGGACCGCGGACCCCGGCCGGGCACGATCGCTTCGACGCGTTCCATCACCAAGGCGAACGACATGATCAGCAACGGGATCACCAGCACCATCCACATGATCCTCTGGTACCCGAATTCGGCGGAGGGCAATCCCCGGACACTCAAAGTTCCCCTTCCCTGACCGGCCTACGGGCGTTTCTCCTTGAGGTCCTTCGCTTTCACGCCGACCAGCAGCACGACGACCGCGAGCAGCACGATGCCCGAGCTGATCACCAGACCGAGCGACAGGCTGCCGGTCGAGGCCTGGATGAAGCCCAGCAAGGACGGAGACGCCGCGGCCGCGAACGAGCCCATCGACGTCACCACCGCGATACCCGTCGCCGCCGCCCGTTCGCTCAGGTAGATCGACGGGATCGAGTAGAACACCGTCAGGCCCGAGTAGTGCGCCGCCGCCATCACCGCGAGCAGCAGGACCACCACGACGACGTTGCCGCCCGAGAACGCCAGCGTCAGCATCGCCACGGCCGCCACCAGCCAGCTCACCGCCGCGTGCCAGCGGCGCTCCAGGGTGCGGTCGGAGTGGCGGCCGACCACCAGCATCACGACGATGCCGAGCAGCGGCGGGAGAGCCGAGAACAGTCCCAGGTTCAGCACGTCACCGACGCCGGCCTCGGCGATGATCCGCGGCGTCCAGAACGACACGGCGTTGGCCAGCGTGTAGGCACCGCAGGCGCACAGGCCGAGGATCCAGACCTTCGGGTCGCGCAACGCCGAAAGCAGGCCGCCGTGCCGCTCCGGCGTCTCGTCCTTGCCGCGCCGGTCGGCGTCGAGGTCGGCCCGGACGGCGGCCTTCTGCGCCGGTGTCAGCCACTTCGCCTGCTCCGGCTCGTCGACCAGGAAGAACGCCACCAGCAGAGCGAGCAGGATCGGCGGGATCCCCTCGATGAGGAACAGCCACTGCCAGTCGGCCAGCCCGGCGACGCCACCGAACGAGTGCATGATCCAGCCGGACACGATCGAGCCGATCACGCCGGAAACCGGGACGCCGATGAAGAACACCGCGGTCATCCGCGTCCGGCGTGCGGACGGGAACCACCGGGACAGCAGGTAGAGCGCTCCGGGGAAGAAGCCCGCTTCGGCGACGCCGAGCAGGAACCGCGCGATGTAGAACGTGGTCTCGTCGCGCACGAACATCGTGACGATCGTGATCACGCCCCAGGTGGCCATGATCCGGACCAGGGTCTTGCGGGCGCCGATCCGCGCCAGCAGGGCGTTGCTGGGGACCTCGAAGAGGATGAACCCGACGAAGAACAGCGTGACGCCGAGCCCGTAGACGGCCGAGCCGAACCCGAGGTCGCGCTTGAGGCCCTGCTGCGCGATGCCGATGTTGGTGCGATCGATGAAGCTGACGACGTAACAGACCACGAGCAGCGGCATGACCCGCAGGGCGATGGTCCGGTACGTCGACGCGCGGTCGACGCCGGCCACCGGGGTTTCGGGCCGTCCGGTGACGGCGGGTGGTTCGGCCATCGCTACTCGACTCCTTCGTCAGGCGGGGCGTGCGGCGCCAGTGTCGACATCCGGTGTTGAGTTTGTCAACACTGGATCGGCAACGGCTACGATGACCGGCATGGCGGAACGCGCGGACGGCCGAGACCTCGAGTCGATCTCCGGACTCCTCTCCTACCGGCTCTCACGCACGTCATCGGCGATGTCACGCAGCGCCGCGCTGCGCTACCGGCGGGAGTTCGACGTCAGCCTCGGCGAATGGCGCGCGATCGCCCTCATCGCCGCCGACCCCACACTGACCCTCAACCGCCTCGCCCGCCGCGCGGGCCTGGACAAAGCGCAGATGAGCCGGGTGGTCAGCCGCCTGACCGAGCGCGGCCTGGTCGACCGGACAGCAGGCTCGGGCCGCACGTCGCAGCTCGCCCTGACCGGCGAGGGCACCCGCGTCTACCGCGGCCTGATCGCCGCGGCGAACGAGCGCGACGCGGAGTTCCTGGCCGCGCTGACCCCCGAAGAGGCGGCGACCTTGAGTGGCGCGCTGGACAAGCTGGCCGACCTGGCCCTGGCCGTCGAAGAACGTGAGCGGGCCCACCCGGACGACATCAGCTGTTGACTTTATCAACACTGATGCGTAGATCTGGAGCCATCGACGAGGAGGTGGCCCGATGTCCGACGCCGTCACGATCTGCGAGTGCTTCGCCCGCGACGGGCTGCAGCACGAACCGGAGTTCGTGCCGACCGCGACGAAGGTCGCGCTGCTCGATTCCTTCTCCCACGCGGGGTTCCGGCGTATCGAGGCGACCAGCTACAGCCACCCGGAACGGGTACCCGGCTTCGCGGACGCCTCCGCCGTCCTCGCCGCGATCGCCCGCCGCCCCGGCGTCGCGTTCAAGGCGACCTGCCCGAACCCGCGCGCGGTACGGCGCGCCCTCGACGACCTCGACGCCGGGCACGGCGCCGAGGAGCTGAGCCTGCTGGTCTCGGCCAGCGAAGCCCACACCGAGCGCAACCTCCGCACGTCGAGAGCCGGGCAGTGGAAGCGGATCACCGAGATGATCCGGCTGGCCGACGGCAGGTTCCGGCTGGTCGGGGTCGTCTCGGTGGCGTTCGGTTGCCCGTTCGAGGGCGCCGTCGACCCCGGCCGGGTCGCCGAGGACGTGGCCCGGTTCGCCGATCTCGGCGCCGACCTGGTCACCCTGGGCGACACCACCGGCGTCGCCACCCCGCCGTCCGTCCACGCGTTGTTCGCCCGGCTGGAGCGCGAACATCCCGGGCTGCCCGTGGTCGCGCATTTCCACAACACCCGCGGCACCGGTATCGCCAACGCCGTCGCGGCGCTGGAAGCCGGCTGCCGCGACTTCGACACCGCGCTCGGCGGCGTCGGCGGCCACCCCTCCGCCATCCGGTACGGCGCCGGGCTCACCGGCAACGTCTGCACCGAGGACCTGGCCTGCCTGTTCGACGCGATGGGCGTCGACACCGGCCTCGACCTCGATCGGCTGGCCAAGGCGTCGGCCGCCTGCGAAGAAGCACTCGGCCGGCCCCTGCACAGCATGGTCGCCCGCGCCGGGTTCACCCGCGCAGCTTGATTTGATTTCCGACCCGACCCAGGAGAACCCGTGACCGTCCCCCTCGCCGTCGAGGACCACGGCCCCGTCCGCGTCCTGACGCTGAACCGGCCCGAGAAGCTCAACGCCCTGAACACGGCGCTGACCCGCGAGCTGAGCGAAGCCTTCACCGCCGCCGACGCCGACCGCGACGTCCGCGCCGTCGTGCTCACCGGCGCCGGCCGCGGCTTCTGCGCCGGCGCCGACCTCGGCGAGTTCACGACGCTGACCCCCGACCAGCCGGACGCCGTCCTGGAACGGGCCGCGCTCACCGCCAGACTGCAGGTGCAGGCGCGGCAGCTGCGGGTCCCGGTGGTCTCCGCGGTCCGCGGCGCCGCGGTGGGTGGCGGGGCCGGGCTGGCGATCGGCGCCGACATGGTCGTCGCCGGGGCCGACCTCAAGTTCGGCTATCCCGAGCTGAAGCACTCGATCGTCCCGGCGCTGGTCATGACCGGCCTCGTCCAGCACCTCGGCCGCAAACTCGCGTTCGAACTGGTCAGCACCGGACGGCTGCTCACCGCGGCCGAAGCCCTGGGTCACGGGCTGGTCAACCGCGTCGTCGAGCCGCAGGAGGTACTGCCCACCGCGCTGGAGATCGCCGAACACTGGGCGAAGGTCGAGCCGCGGGCGATCGCCGCCGCGAAAGACCTGTTCTACCGCGTCGCGGACCTGCCGACCGACGCCGCGATGCGCGCCGGCCAAGACGTCAACGCGCTGATGCGGGGGTTCCGCGCATGACCGGCCCGCTGGCCGGCGTCACCGTCCTGGACTTCTCCCGTGTCCTCGCGGCTCCGCTGGCGACGCAGGTGCTCGCCGAGCTCGGCGCCACCGTCATCAAGGTCGAGCGCCCCGGGTCCGGCGACGAGACCCGCGGCTTCGAACCCCGGCTGCCCCAAGGGGAAAGCGCCTACTTCTTCGCCTTCAACCGGGGCAAGAGGTCAATGACGCTCGACCTCAAGAACCCCCGCGGCCAGGAGGTGGCACGACGTCTGGCCGAGCGTGCGGACGTCGTCGTCGAGAACTTCCTGCCCGGCGCGATGGACCGCCTCGGCCTCGGCTACGCGGACCTCTCGGCCGAGCACCCCGAGCTGGTCTATGTCTCCGCGACCGGGTTCGGGCAGACCGGCCCCGACCGCGACCGCAAGGGCTACGACACCGTCTTCCAGGCGCTGTCCGGTGTGATGGCGATGACCGGGGAGCCGGCCGGGCCGCCGTCGAAGACCGGGATCCCCGTGGCGGACATGACTTCCGGGCTCTGGGTGGTCATCGCGGTGCTCACCGGGCTGGCCGGACGCGCGGCGTCCGGCCGGGGCCGCCACCTCGACGTGTCCATGATGGACGTCCAGCTCAGTCTGCACGCGCTCAACGCGGCCCGGCTCTTCGCGCTGGGCGAGGACCCGGTCCGGTCCGGCACCGAGCATCCGGGCCGGGTGCCTTCGGCGGCGTTCCAGGCGGGTGACGGCGAATGGCTGCACATCAGCGGCAGCGACCAGCACTGGGGTCCACTGTGTACCGTCCTCGGCCTTGAGGAAATGGCCGCGGATCCCTTGCTGCGAAGTAATTCCGGCCGGGTCGAGCAGCGCGCGCGGGTGATGAAGGCGCTGCGCGGCGCCATCGCGCGGCACGACCGGGACGCGCTCGTGAAGGAACTGCGGACAGCCGATGTCCCGGCCGGCGCGATCCGTTCGGTGCGGGAAGCTCTCGCCGACCCGCACGCCCTCGCCCGCGGCGTCGTCGGCGAGTTCACCCACCCGGCCGAGGGATCGTTCCCGGCGCTGCGGACGCCCCTGCGTGAGACTGCCGGGGACGCCCCGGTTCCCGGGGTTCCCCCGCTTCTCGGCGCCGACACCGAGGACGTACTGACGGAGCTGGGGCTCGAAGCCGCCGACATCGAAGGCCTCCGGGCCGCGGGGGTGATCTGATGACCGAGCGGGTGCACCTCGAGGTGACCGAGGGGATCGCGCGGGTCGAGCTCGCCCGGCCCGAGGCACGCAACGCCCTCGACCTGCCGATGTGCCACCAGCTCCGGGAAGCGTTCGACGAGATCGACGCTGACGGCGGTGTTCGCGTGGTACTCCTGAGCGGACGTGGGCCGGTGTTCTGCGCGGGTGCCGATCTCAAGGAACGCACCGGCAAGGACGCCGCGTGGGTCCGGCGCCGCCGGGTCGCCGCGTTCGCCGCGTACTCGGCGATCGAGCGATGCCGGGTGCCGGTGGTCGCGGTGGTCCAGGGCGCGGTTGTCGGCTCAGGCGGCGAAATCACCCTTGCCGCCGATTTCGCGCTCGCCGCCGAGGGCACCGTCTTCCGGTTCCCCGAGCCGCACTGGGGTACCGTCGGCGCGACCCAGCGCCTGCAGCGCGCGATCGGCAAGCGCCGGGCCAAGGAGCTGCTGTTCACCAACCGCGCGCTCGACGTCGCCGAGGCCGCCGACCTGGGCATCGTCACCCGCGTCGTCGCTCCGGACAAGCTCGCGGCGGCCGGGGACGAAACGGCGGCGAGCATCGCGAAGGCGCCACCGCTGGCCATCGCGCTCACCAAACGCGCGGTCGACCTCGGCTCGGAAACCGACCTGGACCGCGGGATCCGGATCGAGCTCGCCGCCATCGAACAGTGCCTCGCCGACGGCGGCTGGCGTGACGGCGTCGCCCGCTTCACCGCCGGGAACGGAGAAGACCAGTGACCGCGCTGCGCACCGCCTGCCCGCTCACCACGCACGAGGTGCTGGCCCGCGCGGCCCTGCTCGCGCCGGATGTCGAAGCCGTCGTCACCGCCGAAGAGCGGATCACCTACGGCGAGCTCGCGGCCCGGGTCGAGCACGTCCGCGCCGGGCTGGCGGCCGCCGGTATCGGCCGTGGCGACCGCGTCGGGATCTGTCTCGGCAACGGTCCGGACTGGGTGACGCTGTTCCTGGCCGTCGGGTCGGCGGGCGCGGTCGCCGTGCCGGTCAACACCCGGTTCACCGCCGAAGAGGTGCACTACACGCTGGCCCACGCCCGCGTCCGCACGCTGTTCGTCGCTTCACGGGTGCTCAACGTCGACTTCGCGGCCATGCTGGCCGAACTCGACCTCGATTCCTTGCCCGCGCTGGAATCCGTTGTCGTGCTCGGCGACGAAGTCCCCGCGTTCGCGACCTCGTGGCCGGACTTCCTCGCCGCGGACGACGTTCCCGAGCCTGCCGCGACGCCCGACGACGTCCTGCTCGTGCAGTACACCTCCGGCACGACGTCGCGGCCGAAGGGCGTCCTGCTCACGCACCGGAGCATGTGCGCGAACGCGTTCTTCTCCGGCGCGCGGATGGGGCTGCGCGCGGGCGACCGGTTCCACTCGGCGCGGCCGTTCTTCCACGTCGCCGGCAGCACGCTCTCGGTGCTCACGTCGATCCAGCACGCCACGACACTGGTGACGATGCCGAAGTTCGAGCCCGCGGAAACCCTGCGCCTGCTGGAAACCGAGCGCTGCACGCACTTCTCCGGCAACGACACCATCGCACTGCTTCTGCTCAACCATCCCGATCGCGCGCGGCGCCGGCTGTGTCTGCGCGGCGCCTGGGTCGCCGCCTCCCCCACCGTGATCCGGCGGGTCATCGACGAGCTCGGCGCGCGGGAATGCGTTGCGGGGTATGGACTTTCCGAAGCGTCACCGAACGTCGCCCAATCGGCGTGGTGGGAACCCGAGGAAATCCGCGCGTCCGGCGCGATGGCCGTCGAGCCGGGGGTGGAGGTCCGGATCCGCGCGTTCGGCGACGACCGCGACTGCGACCCGGGCGAGCCGGGCTCGGTCCTGGTGCGCGGCTGGAACGTGATGGCCGGTTACCTCGACGACCCGGTGAAGACGGCCGAGACGATCGACGCCGACGGCTGGCTCGCGACCGGCGACGTCGGCCTGCTCGATGAGACCGGCCGCTTCCACTTCACCGGCCGCACCAAGGACATCATCCGGGTCGGCGGCGAAAACGTCGCGCCCGCCGACATCGAGGACACCCTGCACCGGCACCCCCTCGTTCAGCAGGCGGCCGTCGTCGGCGTCCCGGACGCCCGGCTGGTGGAAGTGCCGTTCGCGTTCGTCGTGCTGACCGAGCCGGCCGTCACCGAGGCCGAACTGCTGGCGTGGGCGCGTGAACGGATGGCCGGTTTCAAGGTGCCACGGCACCTGCGCGTCGTCGACGGTTTCGAGGGCATCGGGATGACCGCGAGCTCGAAGGTGCAGAAGAACCGGCTGGCCGCCCACGCCCGAGCCCTCCTGGAGCAGGCGTGACCCGCATCGAAACCCCGGTGACCCGGCTGCTCGGCACCGACCTGCCGATCGTGCAGGCGGGAATGTCGTGGGCGTCGTCGTGTTCCGCGCTGCCGCTGGCCGTTTCGAACGCGGGCGGTCTGGGCGTGGTCGCGGCGGGGCCGATGCGGCTACCCGATCTGGACCGCACGCTGGCCGAGGTGGCCGCCGGCACGGACAAGCCGTGGGCGGTGAACCTCCCGCTGTACCGCGCCGGCGCGGACGAGGTGATCGACCTCCTGCTACGTCACCGGCCGCCGGTGCTGATCGCGTCGCAAGGCGGGCCTCGGCGATACCTGGACCGGTTCCACGACGTCGGCGCGCGGTGCCTGCACGTGGTGGCCGGGGTCGAGCACGCGCGAAAGGCCGCCGACGCGGGCGTCGACGCCCTGGTCGTCGTCGGGGCCGAAGCCGGCGGTCACCCGCCGCCCGCGATGGTCGCGACTTCGGTGCTGGTGCGGGCAGTGGCTCGGGCGGTCTCTCTGCCGGTGATCGCATCCGGCGGGATCGCGGACGGCGCCGGCCTGGCGGCGATGCTCGCGCTCGGCGCGGGCGCGGCCCAGTTCGGCACCCGGTTCCTGGCCAGTGTGGAAGCCACGGTCCACGACGCCTACAAGCGGGCGGTGCTCGAAGCGGGCGTCGACGCCACCCGCACGGTGGGGCGCGGCCTCGGTGTCATCCGCGCCCTGGACAACGACTTCACCGCGCGGATGCTCGAACTGGAAGCGGCCGGCGCCGAAGAAGCGTTGCGGCGCAAGATCTTCCAGGCTTCGACGCTCAAGGACGCCGCGCTGCACGGCGACGTCTCCGGGGGCAAGGTCGAGGCAGGTCAGTCCGCCGGGCTCGTCGACGACGTCCTGCCCGCGGCCGAGATCGTGGCCAAGATCGTGCGGGAGTACCGGGCGGCGCGCGAGGCGCTCCCGCCGATCGACGACAATTCTGGCAGCCGATTGAGCTGATCAACACCGCTCGTCCGCGGATCGTGCTTACCTGGACGGGGAAACTCCCCGCCTGGTTTCGGAAACCGTCCGAACGTCCCACGTTCCGCCCGACACGGTTTCCCTGGACGAAGCGAGAACGAATGTCGCCCACCAAGCCCGATCCCCGAGGGCCCGCGACCCACCCCGCACCGGCAGTCAGTGATCTCACGCGCCGGCGCGCCCTTCGCGCGTCCCTCGTCGGCACGGTCGTCGAGTACTACGAATTCACCATCTACGGCTTCCTCGCGGTCGTGTTCGGCCCCTTGTTCTTTCCCTCCGCCTCACCGGCGGCCGCCACGCTCTCGGCACTCACGGTCTACGGCGCGGGATATCTGGCCAGGCCGCTCGGCGGCGTGGTGTGGGGCGTGCTGGGTGACCGCTTCGGGCGCCGCCCCATCCTGATGGCCACCCTGCTGGTGATGGGGATCGCGTCCTCGCTCATCGGGGTGCTGCCGACCTACGCGTCCATCGGCCTCGCGGCGCCGATCCTGCTGCTGGTCCTCCGGCTGTTCGCGGGTTTCTCCGCGGGCGGGGAATGGGCGGGCGCGCTGACCTACATCACCGAAATGGCGCCGCCGCGCAAACGCGGGCTGTACGGGTCGGTTCCCGCCATGGGCGTGGGCATCGGATTTCTGTCGGCCGCTCTCGTGGTGGCCCTGGTATCCGGCAGCGGTCTCGACATGAGCACCTGGGGCTGGCGGATTCCGTTCCTGGCCTGCATTCCGCTCACCGTGGTCTGTGTGGCACTGCGCTACCGCCTCGAGGACTCCCCCGAGTTCACGGCCATCGCCGAGTCGGCCGAGGGCGTGAGCCGGACACCGGTGCGGGACACGGTGCGGCAGCACCCGCTCGACGTGCTGCGCGTCATCGCGCTGACGATCGGCGTCCTCGGCCCTTCGACCCTCGGCAAGCTGTACATCGCCATCTATCTGGTGCAGGAGAAGGACTTCCCGCCGGTCCAGGTCTACACACTGCTCGGGCTGGCGCTCGCGGCGACGGTCTGGCTCTTTCCCGTCATGGGCGCGAAGTCCGACTCCATCGGCCGCCGCCCGGTCGCGTGGCTCGGCCTCAGCGCGTCGGTGATCCTGCCCGTGCCACTGTTCCTCTACGTCGATTCGGCGGGCAGCCTCTGGGCCGTACTCCCGGTCCTGCTGGTTTATCTGCTCGTCGAACCGTTCGTCTCGGCGGCGGTCTTCACCAGCGTCGCGGAGTTCTTCCCCGCCCGCACCCGGTTCACGGGTATCTCCATCGGGCTCAACCTCGGCACCATCGTCGCGGCCGGCTTCGGTCCCGCGATCGCCACCTCGCTCGTCGCCGCCACCGGCTGGGCCGGGGCACCGGGCGTCTGGGGTACGGCCTGTGCGGTCATCGGCCTGGGCGCGCTGGCCGTCACCCGGGAAACGAATTCACCGCAGGATCAGGGAAGTCCGTGAAGGCGACCTAAAGGGTATTGGTGAGCGACAGGTTGAACGAGTAGCGCGAGGCGCGGTAGACGTGCCAGCCGTACTCGACGACCCGGCCCGTGTCGTCGTAGGTGGTGCGCCGCATGGTGAGCAGCGCCGCTCCCGGCTTCTCCCCCAGCAATTCGGCGTCCTCCTCGGTCGCCAGACGCGCACCGACACTCTGCTGGGCGGCGTGCAACCGGATGCCCGCGGAGCGCAGCAACTGGTAGAGACCCCTGTCCCGTAGTTCGTCGTCGCCCGGGTCGACGATGCCGTCGGGCAGGTAGTTGTTCATGATCGCCAGCGGTTCGCCGCCGGTCGAACGCACCCGCTTCAGCCGCCGGACCCGCGTCAGCCCCGGCGTCTCCAGCCCTTCGACCGCGTCTTCGCCGGCAGGTTCGACGCGGTTGACCAGGACCACGGTCTCCGGTTTGTCACCGAGCTCGCTGAGGTCGTCGAAGAGGCTGCTCAACCGCAGTGGACGGTCGACCTTCGTGCGGACCACCTGGGTGCCGACCCCGCGTTTGCGCACGAGCAGACCCTCGTTGACCAGTGTCTGAATCGCCTGACGGATCGTCGGCCGCGACAGATGCAGCCGCGCCGCCAAGTCGACCTCGTTGTCCAAGCGCCCACCCGTCGGCAACCTGCCGTCCTCGATCGCGGCACGAAGTTGCCGGGCGACCTGCGAGTACAGCGGCTCCGGGCTGTTCGGATCCACCACGATCTCGCCCGGTTCCCAGGCCTCGGACAGTGGAAGCACGTTCATCGTGCGGAGCCTACCGGGATCGTTTTCAGATCAGCATGACACTATGTCCGTATGTCTTGACAAAGTCTCGTCAGCTTGCGAGGGTCGGGAGACCAGGTACAACGCAAGTCGGGAGAAGCTCAGAGTGTCCGACACAGTTCAGCGGATCGTCGCCAAACGGGTACACGACCCGAAGGCGATCGCGGAGGCCGCGACGAACCGGATCCGGGCGAAGTCGCCGTTCAACGACAAGGGCCGCACGATGATCATCGCCGCGGACCACCCCGCCCGCGGCGCCAACGGCGTCGGACCGGACCCCCTCGCGATGGCCGACCGCGGCGAACTCCTCGACCGGCTCTGCCTGGCACTGGAACGCCCCGGCGTCACCGGCGTGCTCGCGACCTCGGACATCATCGACGACCTGCTGCTCCTCGGCGTACTCGACGGCAAGACCGTCATCGGCTCCATGAACCGCACCGGCCTCGCCGGGTCGAGCTTCGAAATCGACGACCGGTTCGCCTGCTACGACGCCGACGCGATCGAAAGAATGCGCTTCGACGGTGGCAAGACCCTCACCCGGATCTGCCTGACCGACCCGGCGACACCGAACGTCCTCGAAAACACCGCGAAGGCGATCAACGAACTCGCCGACCGGAAACTGATCGCGATGATCGAGCCGTTCCTGTCCGACTGGGTCGACGGACGCCTCCGCAACGACCTCTCCCCCGACGCCGTGATCCGTTCGATCACCATCGCCTCCGGCCTCGGCCGCACCTCGGCCTACACCTGGCTGAAACTCCCCGTCGTCAAGGAAATGGAACGCGTACTCGCCTCCTCGACACTGCCCGCCGTCCTGCTCGGCGGTGAGGTCAAAGACCCCGACGCCGCGTTCGCCGCCTGGCAACAGGCACTCGCGCTCCCGACCGTGCAAGGCCTCGTGGTCGGCCGATCACTGCTCTACCCCCACGACGGCGACGTCACCAAAGCCGTCGACATCGCGGTGGGGTTGCTGTGAAAGAAGCACTACCTGTGAAGGGCAACGCTGTGAAGACCATCGAACACTGGATCAACGGCACCGCGACACCCGCGGGTTCGACTCGCACCGCGCAGGTCTACGACCCGGCGACCGGACGGCCGCAGTCGCACGTCCTGCTCGCTGAATCGTCCGATGTGGACACAGCGGTCGCGGCGGCGGCGAAAGCGTTCGAGTCCTGGGGGAATTCGTCGCTGTCGCAGCGGACCAAGGTGATGTTCGCGTTCCGCGAACTGCTGGTGAAACACGAGGACGAGCTGGCGCGGATCATTTCTTCCGAGCACGGCAAGGTCATCGACGACGCCCGCGGTGAGATCGTCCGCGGCCGCGAGGTCGTGGAATACGCGTGCGGGATCGCGGACGCGTTGAAGGGCGGCTTCTCCGACCAGGTTTCGCGTGACGTGGACGTGCACAGCTTCCGGCAGCCGCTCGGAGTCGTCGCCGGGATCACGCCGTTCAACTTCCCGATCATGGTCCCGTCGTGGATGCACCCGATCGCCATCGCGACCGGGAACACCTTCGTGCTCAAGCCCAGCGAACGGGTCCCGTCCGCGTCGAGGCTCGTGGCCGAACTGTACGCCGAGGCCGGCCTGCCGGACGGGGTGTTCAACGTCGTCAACGGCGACAAGGTCACCGTCGACGCGCTCCTCGACCATCCCGGCATCGCCGCGGTCTCCTTCGTCGGCTCGACCCCGATCGCGAAATACGTGCACGAACGCGGCACCGCGACCGGCAAGCGCGTACAAGCCCTCGGCGGGGCCAAGAACCACGCCGTCGTACTCCCCGACGCCGATCTGGAGTACGCCGCGAACCATCTGACCGCGGCCGCGTTCGGCTCCGCCGGGCAGCGCTGCATGGCGATCTCCATCGGCGTCGCCGTCGGTGCGGCGGGCGACAAGCTGGTCGAGATCCTCAAGCGCAAAGCCGGCGAGGTCAAGGTCGGCCCCGGGCACGAGGACGGCAACGACATGGGCCCCGTCATCACCCAGGCCGCGCAGGAGCGCGTCGCCGACGCCGTCACCACCGGCGCGGAACAGGGCGCGACCGTGGTCGTCGACGGCCGTAGCCTCAAAGTCGAGGGCCACGAAGAGGGTTTCTTCGTCGGACCGTCCCTTTTGGACCACGTCACCGCGGAAATGGACGCCTACCGCCAGGAGATCTTCGGGCCGGTACTCGGCATCATCCGCGTCGACACGGTGGACGAGGCGATCGCGCTGATCAACGCCAACCCCTACGGCAACGGGACCGCGATCTTCACCGCCGGCGGCGAGGCCGCCCGGAAGTTCCAGCGGGAGGTCAAGGTCGGCATGATCGGCGTGAACGTGCCCATCCCGGTACCGATGTCCTACTACTCCTTCGGCGGCTGGAAGGACTCCCTCATCGGCGACAGCCCCATCCACGGCCCCGAAGGCGTCCACTTCTACACCCGCGCCAAGGTCGTCACCACCCGCTGGCCGCACACCGGCGCGCACACCGCCGCCTTCACCTTCCCCACCTCCAGCTGACACCGAAACAGGGTCCGGACTTTCCTTAGGAGGTAAGGACTTCCAGCGCGGCGGCGTGCACACCCGGCGCCGCCGCGAGGTAGCTCTCGCTGGCGGGTTCCCACAGTTTGCCGTCGAGGTCGGTCACGACGCCTCCGGCCTCCTGGACCAGCAGTACGCCTGCCGTGTGGGAGCGGACGTTGTCGAACTGCCAGGCGCCGGTCAGGAGAATCCCGGCCCGTCCGTGCCGAGCGCGGAAAGAACCACGGAACCCCCGTCCACGACGGCGGCGATACCGGCCGCGTCGTTCACGTCGCCCGCCACTTTGCGCAGGTTCGGCGAGTCGGGCAGGGCGATCCGCTCGGGATCACGCGCGATCGCGGTCACGGTGTGACCACGTCGCAGCGCCTGCCGGGTGAGGGCGATTTCGGTCTGGCCGGAGGCCGCGAGGACGGTGAGGTTCATACCGAAAACGTTAGGCAGCCCCACACTTAACATCAAATGCAAGTATCTGAATTGATGATTTACCCAGACGCAATTAGCTCACGGCTGGTAAGTGCAGAAGGCGCCGATACTGTTGGACTGCTCCACGACCGTCTTACCGTCGACGGTGATCTTGCAGGTGCTGTCCTTGGTGCCCAGCTTGAAGTCGACCGGGCTGACGCTGACCGAGGTGAATGTCAGGTCGTCCATCGAAAGGATCTGGCGCCAGGTCTTGCCCTTCTCCAGCACCTCCTGGGAGTTCGCGGAGAACCCGCTGCTCCACTGCAAATTCGACTTCGCGGCCGTGGTGACTTCCAGGACGATGGTGTGCTCGGCCGAGGCCGCGGCGGGCGGGGCACCCTCCGCCTCGATGGCGGGCGGAGCGGCCTGGGTCGGCAGGCCGTTGGCGGTGTCGTTGACGGCCTTGCCGAACGCGGCCGTCCAGATGACACAGATGACGAGACCGATCGCCGAGAGCACGACCGCGGTGATGGCCATGCCCTTGTTGCTGGCCTGTCCCCGGCTCGCACGCTGCATTCCGACGATGCCGAAGATCAGGCCGACCAGGCCGAGGACGAATCCGGCCCGCCTCTAGTGTCGTTCGGTGCTCGCCGTCATTGATGAGGGATGGGGACGCCCGCGGCGCGCAGTCTGGCTTCGACGAGCGCGTTCAGCCGTGCCCAGGTCGTCGTTGCCTGGTCTTCGCGGTGGTGATTGATCAGCCCGTACCGAGTGACCGCGTCGGGCCGGGGCCGGAATCCCGTCGGCACCGCGAGCAGCTCACGGTCGGCCAGCAGGTTGTCGGCCAGCGCGGACGCCAGTTCGTCGATCCGAGGGTCCTCCGGATGCCAGGACCTCGCGTCCCAGCCGCGCTTGATCAGGTGGACGAACTCCGGGTCGTCGAGCCGATGTTCGAGCTGGGTAACGAAGAGGTCGAAGAGCTCCGGCTCCAGCGCCCTGGCCAGCACCAGGGCTTCCCGTTGACCGGCCACGTAATCAGGATCGAAGCCGAGATCGGTGAGCCGGTCCAGGATCGCGAGAGCACGGTCGGGCAGCAGGAGCCGCTCACCGTCGGCGAGCCGCCGCAGTGTGTCGCGCCGGGCGATCAGGTCGGCGATCCGCTCGGTGAGACGCCGTTCGACGTCGACGAGTCCGGCAGCGAACTGCTCGGCGTCGGCGTCGAGCAGCGGCCCGGCTTCGGCCAGCGGTACCCCGGCGGTGGCCAGGGTCCGGATCTGGACCAGCCGAAGCAGGTCGGTCGATCCGTACCGCCGGTAGCCGGACCTGTCGCGTCGTGGTTCGTCGAGCAGCCCGTGCCGGTGATAGTGCCGCACGGTCTTCACCGTGACCCCGGCGAAGGCCGCGGCCTGGCCGATCGTGACGCCGCCGGTCGGTGTGACCGAGTCGGTCGAGGAAGCCATGCGACGAGTGTGAAGCCTGACCCGAGGTCAGGGTCAACCCGCCCGTCCTCTCACCGGCCGGCCCGCGCGCCGCAGAACACCTCCTTGAGGAGTCCGTCCAACGCCGCCGGGAACTTCTTTTCCAGATCGATTTCGGCGTCCCCGCCGGTCACCGACGCGGTCAGGGTCTTCCCGCCGTCGGGCGTGCTGTACATCAGCGCCCCGTAGCCGACGGTGTTGCCGTTGTGGAAGAAGACGGTGCCGCCGCAGTTCGGACCCAGGTCCTGCACGCGCACCCCCAGTCCGAAGCCGTAGCCGTTCGGAGGTGTCTTGCGCATCTCGGCCAGCAGCGGGGCGGGCAGGAGCGCGCCGCTCATCAGCGCGGAGAAGAACGTGTGGAGATCCCGGGTCGTCGAGATCATGTCACCGGCGCCGAACAACAGGGAAGGATTCTGAAGGGTGACGTCGACCGTCTCCGGCCGGCCGGCGTCCTGGTAGCGGTAGTAGCCGTGGGCGTGTGGCGAGGGAATCCCCGGCCAGGCGCCCGGCACCACGGTGCCCGAGAGCCCCAGCGGCCGGAGGATCCGCCGCTTCATCTCCTCGGCGAGGGAGTGGCCGGTGACCTTCTCGATCAGCAGTCCGGCCAGTGTGTAATTGGTGTTGGAGTAGTTCCAGGCCGTCCCCGGCGCGAACAGCGGCGGCTTGGCCAGCGAGAACCGGACCAGTTCCTCCGGCCGGTAGGTGCGGAACCGGTTGTCCACCCATTCCTCGCCCGCCGAGGGGAGCCCCGGCCTCGCCGTCCCGTCGGGATAGACGTCGCCGGTGTGGTTGAACACCCCACTGGTGTGCTGCAGCAGCATCCGCACCGTGATCCGGCCGTCCAGCCCGAACCGCGGCAGATAGCCGGCCACGGGGCTGTCCAGCCCGATCTTGCCCTCCGCCACGAGTTGCAGCACCACGGTCGCGACGAAGGTCTTGGTGTTGCTGCCGATCCGGAAGTGGCCGCCCGTCGACGGTTTCGCGGTCTCGCCCAGCTTGCGCACCCCGGCGCTGCCCGCCCACTCGCCTCGCTGATCGTGCACGCGCACCTGCACCCCGGCGAAACCGATGTCGACGAATTCCTGGACGGCCTCCTGCAGCCCCGGCCTGGCGGCCTCCGCCCCGGGTGCGGCCGCACCGGAAAGCAGAGCGACAGCCAGCGCGGTGACCGCCACTCGCCGGAAACCCCGCCGAACCGGGGAAGTGATTTTGTTCGTCATACGGCCAGACTCCGGCCTGACCCAGGGGCGGGGTCAACACCTTTCGCCGCGGCGCACGCCTCCAGCCCTGATGAGTCGCGTCAGTGGCCGCCGGTGAGTTCGCCGGAGAGCCTGCCGTGCATCCGGGCGCTGTGCTTGTTCAACCCGACGATTTCGACGGTCTTGCCCCGTGACCCGTATTTGGTGGTGATCGCGTCGAGTGCGGCGACGGTGGAGGCGTCCCAGATGTGGGCGTCGGTGAGGTCGATGACGATCTTGTCCGGGTCGGTCGCGTAGTCGAATTGGTAGACGAGGTCGTTGCTGGAGGCGAAGAACAGCTCGCCGGTGACGGTGTAGACGATCTGGGTGCCGTCCGGGCCGACCACGCCGTCGACCTCGACCAGGTGCGCGACGCGGCGCGCGAAGATCACCATCGCGGTGATCGACCCGACGACCACGCCGATCGCGAGGTTGCCGGTGGCCACCACGACGGCCACGGTGACGACCATGACGATGATCTCGCCCGCGGGCATCCGCTTGAGCGTGGCGGGAGCAACGCTGTGCCAGTCGAACGTCCCGAAGGCCACGAGCACCATGACCGCTACCAGCGCGGCCATCGGGATCTGGGAAACGAGCGGCCCGAAAGCGATGCACAACACCATCAGGAACGTCCCGGCCAAGAACGTCGACAGCCGGGTGCGGGCACCGGCGGTCTTCACGTTGATCATGGTCTGGCCGATCATCGCGCAGCCGCCCATGCCGCCGAAGAAGCCGGTGACGATGTTGGCGACACCCTGACCGATCGCTTCCCTGGTCTTGTTGGAGTGGGTGTCGGTGATGTCGTCGACCAGCTTCGCCGTCATCAGCGACTCCATCAGCCCGACCAGCGCGAACGCGAGCGCGTACGGCGCGAGCAGGCCGAGCGTGCCGAAGGTGAAGGGCACGTCCGGAACGCCGAGGGCAGGCAGTGACGACGGGAGCGCGCCCTTGTCCCCCACCGTCGGGACCGCGATCCCCGCGGCGATCGTCAGCGCGGTCAAGGCCACAATGGACACCAGCGGGGCCGGAATCACCTTGGTCAGCTTCGGAAACAGCACCATGAGCACGAGACCGGCCGCGAACAGCGGGTACACCGGCCACGGCACGTCGATCAGTTCCGGCACCTGCGCCATGAAGATCAGGATCGCCAGCGCGTTGACGAAGCCGACCATGACGCTGCGCGGAATGAACCGCATCAACCGGGCCACCCCCAGCGAGCCGAGCACGATCTGGAACAGGCCGCCCAGGATCACCGTGGCGATCAGGTAGTTCAGGCCGTGCTCGCGCGTCAAGGGGGCGACCACGAGCGCGATCGCGCCGGTCGCGGCGGAGATCATCGCCGAACGACCGCCCACGATCGAGATCACGACCGCCATGGTGAACGAGGCGAACAACCCTACGCTCGGGTCCACGCCCGCGATGATGGAGAAAGAGATCGCTTCCGGGATCAACGCGAGGGCGACCACCAGCCCGGCCAGGATCTCGGTACGGGCGACCTTGGGCGACAACCACGACGGGCGCGAACCGCGCAGGCGCGTCGACGCCCGGGAGACAAGACTCGACACAGACAGACAACCTGACTTTCTCGGGCACCCCGCGGCGCCACCGGCCGCACTCCCGCTTCACAGTACTGTCGGCCCCCGACCGTCTCAGCGGTGGTGGAAGGTCGTGGGAACCGGTGTTCGCCCGCCCACGTCAGAACGCGACCTACCGCCCGAGGAGGAGCCGATGCCGTTCCTTGATCCCGAACCGCTCTACGCCAAGCTCACGTCGGGCGACGCGGCGGGCATCGCCGAGGTCGGCGCCACCATCGCCGACGCCAAGACGTCGTTGCAGACCGTCGCGGACGGGATCTCCGACGGCGCCCTGCGAGCGGCGCGGTCCTGGCGCGGCACTGCGGCGGCGGAGTTCGTCGGTAAGGCGAAGGAGTCATCGCGGGCCGTCGCCGAGGTGTATGGACAGCTCCACACCGCGGAGTCGGCTCTCAAGGGTGCTGCCAAGGCTTACTCCGCGCTGCGGACGTCGGCCGAGTCGGCCATCGCGCCCTGGCGCAAGCTCGGCCTGAGCGACCTCCTCGAAGCGCCGGAAATCGCCCTGCGGACCGTCCGGGCGCTGACCGTCGCCCAGCAGACCTACGAAAGCAAGCTGAACGCGCTGGCGGCCACGACCGACGGCGGCGGTGGCGGTGGCGGCTGGGACAGTGACGGCAACGCCGACATCAGCGGTGTCGATCCGGGGCAGCCGTGGACGTCCCAGGGCTTGGCCTACGACGGCAAGAACCTGCTCGTGGGCTCGTACCACGACGGCAATGGGGACGGGGACGGCGACAGCCCGATCGATCCCCGGCTGACGCCGAGCCGGCTGACCTACGTCGACTACGAGACCGGCGAAGAAACGGGGAACGTCTACCTCAATGGTGACGGCAAAGTAAGCGCGCCCACGCATACAGGGGGCGTCGCGACCGACGGCGAACACGTCTGGGTGTCGTCCGACGAACACGTGTACGTCTACGACAAGGCCGAACTCGACGCGGCACAGGACAGCGGCGTACCGGTCAACGCCGTGGACGTGGTCCCGACACCTGCCCACAGCTATGTCACCTACGCCCAGGGCAAGCTCTTCGTGGGCGACTACGGCAACAACCGGCTGTACGAAATCCCCGTCGGCAAGAACGGCTCACCCGAGCCGGACAAAGCCGGGGAACCGATCGAGACACCGAACAACGTGCAGGGTGTCGTGGTGCGCGACGACGAGTTCATCTTCTCCTCGTCCGATGGGCACAGCGGCAAGTTCTACAAGCAGGACCGGACGCCGGAGCTGTTCGACTTCAACGATCGCGAAGAAATCGAGCTGAAGGGCGGCGAGCCGGGCAACGACGACGGCTACGACTCGCACGGCGTCGAAGAAGCCGTCGAGATCGACGGCGAAATCGTGTTGGCGCACGAATCCGGCGCCTACGGCTACCAGAAGAACCCGGGCTCGAAGTGGGACGAGCCCGAGCTGACCAGGATCTCCCTGGATGAGCTGGGCCTCGACCCGGACGGCGCGCTCTCCTCGGCGGAAGCCGGGTACGAAACCGATCCCGACTCGCTGGTCGGTGCCGCGGGTGTCCTGGACGGGGCGACGTCGGCGTTGAGCGGCGCGGCCGGTTCGATGTCGCGGCTGCAGCTGGTGCCCCACCTGCTCGGCGACGTTCCCGCCGCCATCACCTTCAGCGACACGCTGACCGAGCACATCACCGCGGCCGGCGACCGGCTCACCGCGGGGGTGGAAACGGTCGGCGGCATCGCGGACAGCCTGGTCACCGGCGCCGACACCTACCGGCGCATCGAGGACGGGATCAGCGAAGGTTTGGACAAGCTCGGCAAACTCCTCCCCTGACGGAAAGTTCTCCGAAGAATTCCGGGAGCCGGTGTCGGATCGGGTCGGTGGTGTTCGTAGCAGGGGTGAGGCCGCCCGCGAGGGGCGGCGCCGAGGTGAGGAACCCCGATCATGAAGCTGACCACCATGACCCAGATCACCCTTGATGGAGTGACGCAGGGAAACGGCGGCGCGTCGGAAGAGGACCGCAGGAACGGATTCGAGCGCGGCGGATGGGCCCGTGGGGCGGGTGACGACGAGACCAGGGCGTTCATCACGCGGACCTACCAGCGTGCCGAAGCGTTCCTGTTCGGCCGGCGCACCTACGACTTGTTCGCCGGTTCCTGGGGATCACTCGACCAGATGCGCGCACATCCCGTCGGCGTGGCCTTGAACGAGACCCCCAAGTACGTTGCCTCGACCACGCTCACCGATCCAGCGTGGCCGGGCACCAGCGTCCTGCCCGGCGACCTCGCGACCGCCATCGCGGAGCTGAAGGCCAAGCCGGGGGGTGAGCTGCAGGTGCACGGCAGCGGCACCCTGATCCGGTGGCTGCTGGCGAACGATCTGATCGACGAGGTGACGCTGATCGTGGTACCGGTGATTCTCGGCCAGGGCGCGCGGTTGTTCCCGGAGACCGGCCCGGATCTGGCGCTCGACCTGGTCGAGTCGCGCGTCGACTCGAAGGGCGTGACGATTCAGCTCTTCCGGCCTGCCGGGCGCCCGCGGTATGCGACGGCTTGAACTGCACCCACGCTGTCTTGACACCCAGAGGAGATGATCTTCAGATGCGGTATCTGGTTTCCGTGATCGACGACAAGAGCAATCCCGGCAGCACGGACCGGGAGCCTGCCATCAGCGAGTTCAACGAACGCCTGATCGCCGAGGGCCACTGGGTCTTCGCGGGCGGACTCGCCGACACCGACGCGGCCACGGTGATCGACAACCGGGGCGAGCAGGCGGTGTTCAGCGACGGGCCTTTCGTGGAATCGAAGGAGTACCTTGCCGGCGTCTGGGTCTGGGAGGCCCCCGATCTGGATGTGGCGCTCAAGCTCGCCACCGAGGCGTCGAAGGTCTGCGATCGGAAGATCGAGGTCCGGCCGTTCCAATGAGCGACGTCGAGGAAGCGATCACCCGGGCCCACCACGAGGAGTGGGCACGGGTGGTCGCCACGCTGACCAGGCGCTTCGGCGATCTCGACATCGCCGAGGAAGCGGCCGCCGAGGCGTTCGCGACCGCCGTCGAGCGATGGCCCGCCGAGGGCGTACCCCCCAACCCCGGCGCCTGGCTGACCACCACCGCCCACCGCAAGGCCATCGACCGGATCCGGCGCGAGAACAAGCGCGACGACAAGCAGAAGGAGGCTCAGATGGGGTACGACGACGACCCGCCCGAGCCTCCCGGCGCCATCGACGACGACCGGCTCCGGCTGATCTTCACCTGCTGTCACCCGGCGCTGGCGATGGAAGCCCGGCTGGCGCTGACCCTGCGCATGGTCGGCGGCCTGACCATGCCCGAGATCGCCCGCGCCTTCCTGGTGGCCGAAAGTGCCATGGGGCAGCGGATCACCCGCGCGAAGGCCAAGATCAAGGCGGCCCGCATCCCCTATCGGATGCCGTCCGCCGAGGATCTCCCCGCGCGCGTCACCGGCGTGCTCGCCGTCCTCTTTCTCGTCTTCAACGAGGGCTACCTGGCGACCGGGCCGGACACCGACCCGGTACGTCACGACCTGACCGCCGAGGCGATCCGGCTCACCCGCCTGATCCGTGCCCTCCTGCCGGACGACGGCGAGGTGGCCGGGCTGCTGGCGCTGATGCTCCTCACCGAGGCCCGCCGCACCGCCCGGGTCTCGGCGGACGGTGAACTCGTCGCTCTCGACGAGCAGGACCGCGGGGCCTGGGACGCGACGCTGATCGGCGAAGGTCATCGGCTGGTGCGCGAGCGCCTCGCCGCTGCCGCCGCCGGGGTGGCTCCGGGTCGCTACCAGATCCTCGCCGCGATCAACGCCGTGCACACCTCCGCCCGCGACATCCGCGACACCGACTGGTCACAGGTCGTCGCCCTCTACGACCAGCTCGTCCGCCTCGACCCGTCGCCGATCATCGCCCTCAACCGGGCCATCGCGGTCGCCGAGCTAGACGGCCCGGAGGTGGCGCTGGCGGCCGTCGACCGTCTTGAGCACAGGTTGGCCGGCTATCACGCCTACCATGCCGCCCGCGCCGACCTGCTGCGCAGGCTGGGCCGAAGCCGGCAGTCGCGCGCGGCGTACGACAAGGCCATCGAGCTGGCGGGCAACACCGCCGAGAACGCCTACCTGACCCGCCGCCGCGACCAACTGCGGTAGCGTCCGCACTCACCTCGGCATGAGAGTGCTCCGCAACCACAGGTCCAGGTTGAGCGCGAAGTCGATACCCGCACGGGTGGCGCGATCGGTCATCTCGCGGTCCAGCCGAGCACGAAGCCGTTGCGGGTCAAGGAAAGTCCACACCGGCGCGGTCGGTGTCGCCACCAGATCAGCCGCCTGTTCCCGGATCGCCCGGTCGTAGGCCGGATCCTGCGTGACGGGATACGGCGCCTTGGTGCGGTTCGCGATACTGGCCGGGAGCACGTCGGCGGTGGCCGCGCGCAGCAGTGATTTCTCCCGGCCGTCGAAGGTGTGCTGGACCCACGGGGTGTTGAAGGCGTACTCGACGAGCCGGTGGTCGCAGAACGGGACCCGGACCTCCAGGCCGACGGCCATGCTCAGCCGGTCCTTGCGGTCGAGCAGGCCGGGCAGCCACCGGGTCAGGTGCAGGTGGAACACCTCGCGCATCCGGCGCTGGACACCCGTTTCCCCTGGCAGCACAGGAACTTCCGAAAACGCCTGCCGGTAGTGGTCATCCCGGTGCCTGAGCGCGGACTCGATCGCCGGGCGCGACATCGGTGTCTTCATGGGACAGAGCACTGGGACGCGCTCCGCGCGAACGTGACCGTGGACATGTACGCCATCGTGGGCGCGGCCGCCCGCAGCATGGCCTCGGGACGTATCAGCCACGCCTGGGACCTGCGTGGTCCCTGCGCCACCGTGGACGCCGCCTGCTCGTCGGGCACGCTGGCCGTACATCTGGCCCGCCAAAGCCTGCGCACCGGCGAGTGCGACACCGCCCTGGCCGGCGGCGTGAGCCTCGTGCTAGGCACCGACCACACCGTCGGCTATTCCGCGGCGGGCATGCTCTCGGCGGCCGGCCGCTGCCGTTTCGCCGACGAGAACGCCGACGGCTTCATCCGCAGCGACGGCGCGGGCGTGCTCGTCCTCAAACGGCTGGACCAGGCACGGGCCGACGGCGACACCATCCACGCGGTGATCCTCGGCAGCGCTCAGGCCAGTAAGGGGCGCACCGCGAAAGCCATCATCGCACCGTCGGCGGAGGGCTACCTCCAGGTGATCACCCGGGCCTGCGCCAACGCCGGTATCGCGCCGGAACAGGTCGGCTACGTCGAAGCGCACGGCAACGCCGCCCCCACCGGGGACACCATCGAACTGCAGGCGATCGGCACCGCCATCGGAACCCGTCGCGCGCAGGGACAGCCGTGCCTGGTCGGGTCGGTCAAGACGAACATCGGCCACCCCGAGGCGGCCGGCGGTCTGGCCGGCCTGATCAAAACCGCTCTCGTGCTGCGGCACCGCAGTGTGCCGGCCAGCCTGCACTGCTCGCAGCCCACCTCCAGCGTCGACTGGACCGGGCTCGGCATCGCTCCCGTGCGCGACCAGCTCGCCTGGCCCCACCCCGGCACGGCCATCGCCGGGGTCAGCACCTACGGACTGTCCGGAATCTTCGTGCACATCCTGCTCGGCGAACCACCCCTCGACAGCTGAAACCTGCTCGGTGCGATATACCAGGGCATCGGCCCACCATGGCCCTGTGCGAACAACAGCATTGACACCCCAGATCCGACAAAGCAAAGATGAAGTCATCGGCCTTTCCACGCCACTCGGAAAGTGCAGCGCATTGCTCGCCGCGCCCAGTTCACTTCACCTTTGTCGAGATGGGATGAAAAAATGAATGTTGTCCACGACTGGCAGTTGCGGGACGAGAAAGCGGTATGGCATCCCTACACTCAGCACCAGAATTGGGTTTCCGACAATCCGCCGGTCATCGATCGTGCCGAGGGCGTGTGGCTGACAGATGTTTCCGGCCGCAGGTTTCTCGACGCATGCGGCTCACTCTGGGTGACCTCGTACCAGCACGGAGATCCTCGTATCAAGGCGGCCGTGGCCGCGCAGCTGCAGCAGCTGGATCATTCCTCGTTCTTCGGGGCGACACACACGATGGGAATCCGACTCGCCGAGCGGCTGATCGAGCTGGCACCGACATCCACTGACAGCACCGAACGCCTTTCCAAAGTATTCTACGGCAATGACGGCGCTTCCATGGTCGACGCGGCGCTCAAGATGGCCTATCAGTTCTCCGTGCAGTCGGGAAGCCCACGGGAAGTGATCGTCCATTTGGAGAACTCGTTCCACGGTGACTCCATCGGCGCTTCGAGCATCATGGGTGGCGATCAGTCGCAGTCGACCTATGGGCCCTTGCTGCTCAAGGTCCGTAAAACCGATTCGCCCGGCCCGGTGAACGGCGAATCCGCCTCGGTGGCGGCGGCGCGGGCGATCGCCGCACTCGAAGCGACGCTCGCCGAGGTCGGCGGCCAGTGCTGTGCGCTCATCGTCGAGCCGATGATCCAGGGCGCGGGCGGAATGCGGCCCTATCACGCGGACTTCCTGCGGGCGTGCCGCACCTTGGCCGACAAGTACGGCATCCTGCTCATCTGCGACGAAGTGGCGGCCGGGGTCGCCAGGACCGGACGGATGTGGGCCACGCAGCACGCCGGGATCGTGCCGGACATCATGTTGTGCGGTAAGGGAGTCACCGGTGGTGTGCTCCCGCTGTCGGCCCTTCTGACGACGGATCGGGTGGCGAGCGCCTTTTCCGAGTCGGAGTCCTCGTCGATGTTCTTCCACGGCCACACCTACGCGGGCAATCCGCTCGCCTGCGCCGCGGCGCTGGAGAGCCTGGCCATCGCCACCGAACTCGATCTGCCGGCGATGGCTCAGCAGAAGGGTGACCTGCTCGGTGATCTGCTCGAGCGCGTCGCCAAACACGAAGCGGTCCACGAGGTCCGGAGGCTCGGTGTGATGACCGGTATCGAGCTCGCCTCCGACCATCCCCGAGCCGGTTTCCGGGTATGCCAGGCCGCGCAGGAGCGGGGGGTCTGGATCCGTTCGCTGGGCAGGACCTTGGTTCTCATGCCGCCGTTGGCGATCACATCCGACGAGCTGGAACTGATGGCGAGTGTCGTGGAAGAGTCCTTGGACGACGTCTTCGCGAAATAGCGAAAAGGCGGTGAGCGACTCGCGCTCACCGCCTTTTGGCGTGTCCACTACACAGCGCTGTCGATGCGGGCCGCGAGTTCGGCGGGCGTCGGCGTCTCGAACACCATCCGTACGGTCAACTCCACTCCGAGTTTCCCGCGCACCCGGCTGACCAGACGGGTCACCAGCAACGAGTGACCACCCAGTTCGAAGAAGTTGTCGTGCACACCGACTTCGGCGGCGTCGAGGACCTCCATGAACAGGTCGCACACCACCGCCTCCTGTTCGGTACTCGGCGCGTGCCGTGCCGTGCCGACCAGGACCGGCTTCGGAAGCCGAGCCTGGTCGACCTTGCCGTTCGCGGTGACCGGCAGCGCGTTCAGCACGACGAAGGCCGAGGGGACAACGGATTCGGGCACCGCCGCGCCGACATGCCTGCGCAGTTCCGCCGCCGTCGGCGCGGGGCCGGACAGGGCGGGCACGACATACGCGACCAGGCGCCGCTCCCCCGGCTGGTCCTCTCGCAGGACGGTGGCGGCCTGTCCGACGGCCGGATGCGTCCCGATCACCGAGTTCAGCTCGCCCAGTTCGACCCGCACACCGCGGATCTTGACCTGATCGTCGACCCGGCCGACCAGTTCGAGTGAGCCGCCGGAGCGCCAGCGGCCCAGGTCACCACTGCGGTACATCCGGCAGCCGGCCGGGCCGAACGGGTTCGCGACCATCCGTGCCGCGGTCAGACCGGGCTGTCCGAGATAGCCGTGCGCCACGTTGTTGCCCGCCAGGTACAACTCGCCGATGACCCCGACGGGTACCGGCCGGAGGCGCTCGTCGAGCACGAAGACCTGGGTGTTCCAGATCGGCGGGCCGATCGTGGGCAGGTACGGCCACTCGTCGACGTCGGCGGGCAAGGCGGCGCCGGTGACACCGTGGGTTTCCGATGGGCCGTACTCGTTGTGCAGCACCAGATCCGGCCGGGCGGCGTGGAACGCCCGGACCGACGGGGTGAGGTGGAGCATTTCACCGCCCTGCACCAGATGCCGCAGCGCGGTGAAACCCAGCCCCTGCTCGGTGGCCGCCTCGTAGACCGCGGCCATGATCGCGTTGGTCGCGTAGAACTCGGTGACGCGTTCGTCGTCGAGCCAGCGCGCCAGGCGTGCCGGATCCGAGCGGGTGTCTTCGTCGGGAACGCACAGCGTCTTGCCGTTGATCAGGACCGTGAGCATTTCGTGCTCGGACATGTCGAACCCGATGGCGCTGAACTGGGCCACCCGCGCGTCCGGCTCGTACGGTGCTTGCGTGGCGTGCCAGAGCATCTCGTTGATCAAGACCTTGGCGGGAAGGACCACGCCTTTCGGTCGTCCGGTGGAGCCCGAGGTGTAGACGACGTAGTTCGGGGTGTCCGCCGTCAAGGGCCGTGGGCGATCCGTCGGCAAGGGATTCGTCACCGGCAAGTCGGCGACCGTCGCGGGGTCGTCCAGCGCCAGCACGTCGCCGGGCAGCGAATCGGCTGCCGCCGCGAGAACGATCGCCGGATGGCTGTCTTCGATCATGAACCGGATCCGATCGCCGGGATAGGCCGGGTCGATCGGGAGATACGCGGCACCGCATTTCAGAACCCCGACGAACGCCTCGATCTGCCGGGGACCACGAGGCAGCAGGACGCCGACGTGATCGCCCGGGCCGACACCACGCGAGAGAAGCAGGTGCGCGATCCGGTTGGCCCGTTCGTTCAGCTCGGCAAAGGTCACCTCTCCGTCCGCTGACCTGATCGCCGGGGCTTCCGGTGTCGCGGCGACCTGTTTCTCGATCAACTCGGGCAGTGTGGTCTCGGGCAGCGGCACCTCGTTCGCGTTCCACCGGTCAAGCACATCCGCGCGTTCGGTACCGAGGAAAAGGTCCACTTCGGACAAGGGAAGGTCCGGCCGCGCGACCCACCTTTCGAAGAGCGCGGCGAAGCGCTTCGCCATCAACGACACCGATTCCGGCAGGTAGAGATCGGCGGCGACCTCCAGCCTGCCGTGGACGCCGGCGGGTGTCCCGTCCTCGCTGTACCGCTCGACGAGATCGAACAGCAGGTCGACGAGTGCCGCGCCGGTGAAGACGTCCCTCGTGTCGGCCGTCAGACCGGGAAACCGGAACCCCTCGCCGTCCTTCTCGGCGGCCAGCAGGAGCATCACCTGGAACAGCGGATTGCGGGTGAGCGACCGTCCGGGGTTGACCGCCTCGACGACGTCCCCGAACGGAACGTCCTGGTTGTCGAACGCGTCCAGATCGGTCTGCCGGACCCGGCGCATCAGATCGAGCAGTGTGGGGTCGCCCCAGGTGTCCGTCCGCAGGACGACGGTGTTGGCGAAGAACCCGATCAGGTGCTCGAGCGCCGGATCGCCGCGGCCCGCCACCGGCGTGCCGATCGGGATGTCCGTCGCGGCACTTAGCCTGGTCAGCAACGCGGCGACGGTAGCCTGCACGATCATGAAGACCGTGGTCCCGGTCCGCCTGGCCAGCGCGACGGCGGCCCGGTGCGGTGCCGGCTCGAGGGTGATCGGCACCGCCTCGCCACGGCCGCTGATCACGGACGGTCTCGGCAGATCCGTCGCGGGCACGTCCTCCGGCAGGTCCCGCAGAGTCCGGCGCCAGAAGTCCAGTTGCCGCGCGGCGAGCGGCGTCCGGTTCCTCGGTGGCCCCAGCAGATCGGCCTGCCAGAGCGTGTAGTCCACGTACTGCACGGGCAGCGGTGACCACTCGGGAGCCAGTCCGGCCAGCCGCGCTGAATACGCGTCATGCAGGTCTCGTGCCAAGGGCCGCATCGACCAGCCGTCGGTGCCGATGTGGTTCATCGTCAGCAGCAGGACGTGCTCTTCCGGCCCGGCGGCGAACAACCGGACCCTCAACGGCGGATCCGCGGACAGGTCGAACGGCGTGTCGATGTCGTGCCGGATCGCGGCGTCCAGATCCTCGGGGTACTCGACACGCAGGTCGACGCGCACCGAGTCGACCGGGAGCACCCGCTGATACGGCGTGCCCTGATTCTCGGGGAAGACCGTGCGCAGGGCCTCGTGCCGGGCCAGGACGTCCGCCACCGAGGCTTCGAGGGCCGCGCGGTCCAGATCGCCACGCAACCGGACGGCGAAAGGCAAGCTGTAGGTCGGCGACGCACCCAGCTGGCCGAGGAACCACAAGCGTTGCTGCGCGGGAGAAAGCGGGATCAACTCGGGCCGCGCCACCGGCCGGATCCCCGTCCGGGCCGTCCCCTGTTCCCGGACCACACCCGCCAGCAGGGCGGGAGTGGGCGCGTCGAAGACACAGCGGAGGGACACCTCGGCGTCGAGACGGCCGACCAACTGGGCGGCGAGCAACGAATGGCCGCCCAGTTCGAAGAAATTCGCGTGCACCCCTACCTCGTCCACGCCGAGCACCTCGGCGAACAACGTGCACAGGTTCGCTTCTTCGGCGTTGCGCGGCGGAGAGAAATCCGCCGTCCGTTCGGGTACCGGCAGCGCGGCGCGGTCAAGTTTTCCGTTATTGGTCAACGGAATCCGCTCCAGCGGAACGAGACTGTGCGGCACCAGATACGAGGGCAGCCGTTGCCCGAGCCACTTGCGTACGCGCCCCAGCGAGTCATCGTGCCGGGAGACGATGTACCCGATCAGGCCGGTTTCCCCGCTGTCGTGACGGCGCGCGACCACGGCGGCGGACACGACCTCGGAATGTTCCTCCAGCGCGGCCCGGACCTCTTCCGGTTCCACCCGGATTCCCCGGATCTTGACCTGGTCGTCCGCGCGCCCCTCGAAGCGAAGCTCGCCATCCTCGTTCCTCCGGACAAGGTCACCTGTGCGGTACATCCGCTCCCCTGACTGGAACGGGGACGCGACGAACCGTTCGGCCGTCAGGCCCGGTCGGTCCACATAGCCCCGTGCCAGCCCCGCACCGGCGACGTAGAGTTCGCCGACGGCACCGTCGATGACCTCTTCGAGTCGTTCGTCCAGGACGTGGATCCGCATGCCGGCGAGTGGCCGCCCCAGGGGCAGCACACCTTCCTCCACATCGGACAGTTCGGCCGCCGTGGTGGTGATCGTCGTTTCACTGAGCCCGTACGCGTTGATCACCGGCACCGGGGAACTCTTCCGCCACACGCGCAGATTCGTGGCATGCCCCGCTTCGCTGCCGATCACGGCCAACCGCAGGCTGTCCAGCCGGGAGGCGTCGAGGTCCTTGGTCCACTGTGTCCAGTAGGAGGTGGGCAAGTTGACCACCGTGACCTGTTCCCGCTCGAGGAACGCCTCGAAGCGGGCCGGCGGCGGCACGGCCTCGGGCATGACCACGACCCGGGCACCGGCCGCCAGTGTCGGGAAGAGCTCTTCGGCGTAGACATCGAAGGCCACGTTGGCGAATTGCAGCACCCGGTCCTCGCCCGTCAGCCCGTATTTCCGGCCCGCCGCCACGGTGTGGTTGGTCAGTGCGCGACGCGGGATCGCGACTGGTTTCGGCTCGCCGGTCGAACCCGAGGTGAACACCACGTACGCGAGATCTTCAGGATGTGACGTACGCGGGCCCGCCACTTCCCGCCCCGGCCTGACCCTCCGCACGCCCTCGGGCGCGGGTTCGTCGGTGACGATGAACCGCGCTCCCGCGGTGTGGATCATCCGGTCGCCGCGGGGGCGCGGCGCGTCGGGGTCCAGCGGAAGGTACGCGGCGCCGGACCAGAGTACGCCGAGCAGGGTGGCGGCGAGCCCGGCTCCTCTCGGCAGCCGCACGGCCACGACGTCATCCGGCCGGACCCCGGATTCGATGAGCGCCGCGGCGATTCTTCCCGCCTCGGCGCCGAATTCACGGTAGGTCATTCGGCCGTCGTCGGCCGCGACCGCGACCGCGGAGTCGCCACGCAGGCGGATCTGTTCGTCGATGAGAAGGCCGACGTCCACTCGCTCGCTCCTGTCAGCTCAGTTGTGCCCGCAGGCTTTGTGGTCGCATATCCGTCCAGTGCTCACGGATGTGCGTCAGGCAGGACTCGCGATCGGCGAGTCCGAAAACGACGGTCCATCCCGCGGGCACGTCCGCGAAAGCCGGCCAGAGCGAATGCTGTCCCTCGGCGTTGACCAGCACGCGGAACGGCTCGTCCGGCGCGTCGAAGGGGTTGGGAGTCAACGGCTTTCCCTTTCATCCGGGTTCAGGCCGGCGGTGAGGTTGGCCAGCAGCTTGGCTTCGGCACGACGCACCGATTCCGTGGTCCTGGCGGCATAGAGTTCGTGCAGTTCGAGTCCGGGCACCTGCTTGGCCTCGTGGGACAGGCCATGCCCCGCGCACAGGTCGAGTACGACCTTTCCGGTGCGGTTTCGCTGCCACTCGATCAGATCGGCTTCGGCCATGGGCAGGCCGAGTGTCGTCAGGACGACCACGGCCGCCGACGGCACGCGCTTCAACTCGTCGATGCCGGCGACGGGGCGATAGGCGGGTGAATGAAACGTCAGGTAGTCGGCGGTCTCCAGGACCGTCCGAAGCGGGGCCCACCGCGGCCCGTCCGCCGGCGTGAGGCGGGGGGTGGGCGTATGGAACAGGACGTCCATTCCCAGTGCCGCGGCGATCCGTCCGACGCCTTGCCCCACGCTGCCGTAGCCGATGACGCCCAGGCGTCGTCCGGCCAGTTCCCCGCACCCCGGGCCGCCGTTCCGCGCGTGCCGCAGGAGTTGTTCCGCGACGAACTCCATGGTCCCGATGTCTCCGTAACCCTGGATCGGCGAGACGGTGACACCGTGGCTGGTCGTGTAGTCCAGATCCACCCGGTCGGTCGACGTGGCCCGCAAGCCGATGTAGCGCAGAGCGGGCAGCTGGGCCAGCCGTTCCGCGCCGAGTTCGTCCTTCCAACCGGCCAAGATGGCGTCGGTTCCGACGAACGCCCGGCGATCCACGGAGTCCGCGGACGGCCATTCACTCAGCACCAGTGGCGATCGCTCGCTCATCGCGCGCAACCGCTCCAGTAACTCGGTGGTCGGCCAGACACCGGGCATCACGGAGATCTGGGAGAAGGTGGCCGTCATCGTCGCGCGCGTCACAACGCGGCCACGGGCGGCACGACGGCTTCGATGAGATGCGGGCCGGGCTCGGCGAGTGCCTCGCGGAGCTTTCCGGCGAATCCTTCCGCGGTATCGACGCGTGCGCCGGGTACGCCCATCCCCGCCGCCAGTGAAACGAAATCCACCCCTGAGATGTCGATGAACTCCCGGGCCCGGTCGAGATCCGCGTCGGTGAAGACACCGATTCTGCCCAGTTCGCCCGCCAGAATCGCGTACGAGGAGTTGTTCAGGACGACGGTGGTGACGTTCAGGCTCTCGCGCGACTGCGTCCACAAGGACTGCGGCGTGTACATCGCGCTGCCGTCGGCGACGAAGCAGAGCACAGGCCGGTCCGGGCAGGCCAGTGCCGCGCCGGTGGCGACGGGCGTGCCCATGCCGATCGATCCGCCGGTGAGGCTGAGCCAGTCGTGCCACGGCGCACCGGCGGTCGCGGCGGGCAACCGCTGACCGGACGTCATGGATTCATCGACGAGCACGGCGCCTTCGGGCAACAGCGCACCGGTGACGGCCGCGACCGCTTCCGCGGTCAGCCCTCCGGTGGGCAGGCCCGGCCGCGTCCGCGGCCCGTCGTCCGGGCGGGTGTCTGCCGCGACCAGTTCGGCCAGGTACTCCAGTGCCGCGGAGGTCTGGCCGAGTTCGTGCACCTCGGTCTCGGGGGAAACGAGAGCACTGGGTTTGCCCGGATAGGCGAAGAACGCCACCGGAGGCCGGGTACCGGCGAAGACGATGTGCCGATATCCCCGCAACGTGGCCAGGGCCTCGTCGATCGGATATGGCAGGCGCTCCAGGTCCGGGATGCCGCCGCCGCGCTCGTGCCGTGCAGGGGATTTCTCCGCCAGCAACCGGGCGCCGGTCGCTCGCGCAATCCGGCCGGCCGCGCGCAATCCCTCACGCCGCAGGGTGGCGCCGCCGACGAACAGCAGACAGCCTTCCTCGTCTCGCAGGACCTTGGCGATCCGCTCCACCTCGCCCGCGTCGAACTCCTCCGGCGAGGTCGCCGGGATCCGGGCGACGCTCCCCCCGTCCGACCAGCAGACGTCCGACGGGAGAATCAGGGTCGCCACGCCGCGCCCGGTTCGCGCGGCGACGAGGGCGTCGACGATGTCCGAGCCGATGTCCTCGACCCTCGTCGTCCGGCGGACCCAGGTCGATACCGTTCCCGCCATGGACTCGATGTCGGAGTCCAGCGGTGGATCGAACGCCTTGTGGTAGGTGGCGTGGTCGCCCACGAGATTCACCAGCGGGGTGGCGGCCCGGCGAGCGTTGTGCAGATTCGCCAGGCCGTTGCCGAGCCCGGGCCCGAGGTGCAGCAACGTCGCCGCGGGTTTCCCGGCCATCCGGCCGTAGCCGTCGGCGGCGCCGGTCGCGACTCCCTCGAACAGGCAGAGCACGTTGCGGATCGCGGGCCTGGTGGCCATTTCGGCGACCAGGTGCATCTCCGAGGTCCCCGGGTTGGTGAAACAGAGGTCGACACCGGCGGCGTCGAGCGTCTCCATCACCACTTGTGCGCCGTTCATGCCGCGATCTGCACACGCTTGAGGTGCCGTTCGGGGTCCTCGAAGGCGTTGCGGGAGTGCAGCATCCGCCAGTTGTCCCAGACCAGCAGGTCGTGCCGCTGATAGCGGACCGCGATATGCCCGTCGGTGAAGAGTTCGTTGCCCCGGTCGATCACCCGCCGGGCCACTTCGTCGCCGTCGGGGATGACGAGATAGTTGCTGGAGAACCGGAAGATCGTCTCGTCACCGTGTTCTTCCAGCACCGGGTGCTCCGCCGTCGGGCGGACGCCGTGCCGGGCAAGGCCTTCGGTGGATCCCCAGCTGTAGGCGGTGTCACGCAGATGGACACGCTCGCCGTCGGTGAACTCGGTGAGAATGCGGTTGCCGTCGAAGATCGTGGTCTCCCCGCCTTGCCCGGCGGGCGGGTTGACGCACCACAGGCCGAGATAGCGTGGCGGGAGCCCGTGGAACTCGTAGCCTTCCGTATGCGGCGTCAGGCCACCGCGGTTCTGCCCGTGGTTGACGTCGTCCATGCCGCGCTCCGGTTTCACGTCGCCCACGACCGTCCCGGTCGACGTCGGCTGGAACTCGCCCATCTCTTTGAGGAAATCGACGTGGTCGAAGCTTTCGGGAACGTTCACGACGTGCACATATCCGTTGTTCCGAAGCAGTTGCCGGAACGCGTAGGTGAGCACGCCGTCGGCGAGCACGTCCCCGTTCATGTCCACACAGGACAGCACGCTGTCGGGATTCCTGGCCATGGTCACTCCTTTGTTCACGATCAGGGTTTCGAAAGGGAACCGCGAGCTAGGTCAGCGCGCGATCGGCGTCGATCGGCGTGTCGGCGTCGCGGACCGCTTTGTTCAGCGTGGCGAATATCGCGACGGTCAGCATGATGCCCGCGAAAACGAGGAGGGCGCCGACGGCACCGAGCGATTCGTAAAGGAAGGCCGCGGCGAGTCCGGCCAGCGGGACCGGCGCTCCGGCGATCAGGACGGCCGCGCTCTGCACCCGGCCCATCAGCTCGTCCGGGATCAGCACCAGCCAGCGCGCCATGATGACCGCGTTCCACACCGGCCAGACCGACAGCGTCAGGCCGAGCAGGAGGCCCATCGAGAGATAGTCGGTGGTCAGCGCGAGCGCCGCGATCATCGGCGCGCCGATCCAAGCGACGCCGGCGACGATGAGCCGCATCGAGCCGACCCGCCGCTGCACCAGTGGCGCCAGCAGAGAACCCACCACTCCCCCGGCACCGCCGAGCGCGAGCATGAAACCGATCTCGACCTCCGAAGTCCCCTTCCGCTGCGCGATCACCACGAGCAGCAGGAAAAGACCGTTGATGACGAAGTCGCTCGCGGAGACGAACAACGCCGTCCAGCGGAGGAACGGTTTGCTCCAGAACCACGTCACCCCCTCCTTGATCTCGCGCAGCAGATGTGGCGACCGGGTCCGCGGCGGGGCGGGCAACGGCGTGCGCAGGGCCAGCACGGTCAGCATCGAACCCAGGTAGGCGATCGCCTCCGCGACGAAGGGAAGGAAGTTCCTGATGCCGAACAGCAGACCGCCCAACGGCTGTCCGGCCAGCTCGGCGCCGTAGGCACGGCCCTGGTTCAGGGCGATGGCGGTGGAAAGCTGACTCTCGTCGACGACGATCCTGCGCAACGCCGCCGATTCGGCCAGCTGGAACGGAACCGCGAGCGTCGCGTCGATCGCGGCGAACGCCACGAGATGCATGAAGTGCAGCTCGCCCGCGAGCAACGCGACCGCGACGCTGCCGGCGGCCAACGCCCGGCCCAGGTCGCAGACGAGCATCACCATGCGCCGGTTCAGCCGGTCGACGAAGGCCCCGGCGGGAAGCTGCAGCAGGACGAAGGGCAGGTTTCCCGCGAGAGCGACGATCCCCGCTTTGACCGGTGACCCGGTGGCCACCAGCACGAGCAGGGGAAGCGCGACCGAGGACATCGTCGAGCCCAGCGCGGACAGCGCCTGGCCGATCCACAACAGCCGGAAGTCCCGGTTCCGGCTGAGCGGAACACCTTGCCCCATCACGGTTTGCTCCCCTGTACGTCGAGCAGTTCGGCGACCCGCCTGACGTGCGGCTCCTCCAGGATTCCGAGATGACTGCCCGGAACGGTGGTCCGGGAGTGCGCGGTGTTCACCAGCAACCGTTGCCACGAAGCGGAATACTCGGCCGGGTCGATGTCGCGGACCACCGTATGCGTGCCGGTGGCGATCTCCGCGCCGAAAACGAGGTCCACCGGCCACCGCGCGGCCCCGAAGCGATATCCGAAGATCGCCTTGAGCAGGCTGTTCCATCCCCGGACTCGCTCCGACCACTCGTCATCGGTCAGGACGTCTTCCGGCAATTCCTCGTCGAGCAGCTCTGCCAGCAGTGCGAACGCCTCGGCGCGCACGCGGTCCTCGCCTCCGCTCAGCGCGGCGAAAAGTTCTTCGCACCGCTGGAAATCCCGGAGCTGGTCGGTGGCATCGGAAACCGGGGCCACCGGATCGATCAGGGTGAGCGTCACGTCTCGGCCCGCCTCGGTGAGCAGTCTGGCCATCTCCCAGGCGATGGGGCTGCCACCGCACCAGCCCAGAAGCCGCACCCCCGCCGCGATCACTCGATCGTCCAGCTGCTCGAGGTAGTACCGAGCCAGCTGAGCGGACGTCACGCCATGGGGGAACCGCCGCGATCCCTCGAACCGGAATCCGCCCACCGGCTGGTTTTCGGGGAGCAACCCGGCCAGGGTCTCGTACCAGTGCACGTCACCTCCGCCGGGGTGCACGCACAACAACGGCGCCGCGTCACCCGTCTCGCGGAACCAGACCAGCGGCCCCTCCGACGACGGCGCGCTGTCCGCTCCCTCCGCGATCTTGGCGATCGTCCGCCACCGGAGCACGTCGGCTCCGGAGACGGCGTGCCCCAGGGTCGTCGCCAGCTGCGAAGCCAGCCGCACGGCCAGCAGGGAATGGCCGCCCAGCCGCAGGAAGTCGTCATGCACGCTGACCTGGTCGACCCGCAGGACCCGTCGCCACACGGCCGCGATCTCGGCTTCGAGCGCGTTCCTCGGCGGCACCAGAGCGCTTAGGCGGGTGTCCTCCACCCGCGTCCTTTCCAGCGTGGCCCGGTCGATCTTGCCGCTCTCAGTCGTGGGCAGTTCGTCGAGACGGACGATCCGGGAGGGCATCAGGTAGCCGGCGAGCCGGTCGCGAAGGAAGTCCTCGAGCTCCGTTTCGGCGACGGGGCTGCCTTCCGCCGTCGTCACGAAGGCGGAAAGATGCCTCAGTTCGCCCTCGCCCTGGACCACGGCGACCGCCTGGCGCACCTCCGGATGCGCCTGGAGTGCCGACTCGACCTCGCCGAGCTCGATCCGGTGCCCGTTGACCTTCACCTGGTGGTCGATCCGGCCGAGGAACACCAGTTCGCCGCCGGGACGGCGGATCACCCGGTCACCGGTCCGGTAGAGGCGCGCGCCGGGAACCTCGCCGAACGGATCCGGTACGAACCGGTCCGCGGTCTGGCCGGGCTTGCCGGCGTACCCACGGCCGAGGCCGGCACCACCGAGGCAGAGCTCCCCCGGTACTCCGACCGGCACCGGATCGAGCCGCAAGTCCAGGACGTAGGCCTCGGTGTTGGCGATCGGCCGTCCGATCGTCACCCCTCGTTCGAGCTCCGGGACGACCTCGGTACCGGTCGCCCAGATCGTGTACTCGCTGGGGCCGTAGAGGTTGAAGAACCGCACCCGGTCCGACCAGGTGTCGGCCAGCTGTCGCGGGCAGTTCTCCCCGGCCACGGCGATCACCGAGAGACCGGGCACCTTATCCGGGTCGAGCATGGCCAGCGCAGACGGGACGATGACGAGATGGCTGACTTTCAGCTCGGTCAGCTGGCCGGCGAGGGCGTCCCCGACCGCCGACACCTCCGGATCCGGCACACAGACCGTGCCGCCGTGCGCCAGCGCCTGGACGATCTCGAACACGGCCATGTCGAACACGACCGGCGCCAGCTGGGCGACCCGGGCACCCGGTCCGATGCCCAGGTCCGCGGCGTGCGGGCCGACGAGGTTGGTCAACCCGCGATGGGTCAGCATCACGCTCTTCGGCGTACCTGTCGAGCCCGAGGTGCTGATCAGATACGCCAGCGAATCGGGCAGGACGGGGACCGGTGCGCCGAGGCCGGGCAGGCCGTCGAACGACGCGGGGTCGAGCACCGGGACTTCGGCGGTGGTGGTGTCCACACCGAGCACCGCGACCGCTCCGGCCTCACGGAGGACCGTCTCCCTGCGCGCCTGGGGCTGCGCGAGATCCAGGATCAGGAACGCGGCGCCCGCGCGCAGCACGCCGAGGAGGGCCGCCACGAGTCGCCTGCCGCGCGGCAGACCGATGCCGACCACGTCGTCCGGGCCGATGCCCCGCGCCGCGAGCCCGGCCGCCACTTGATCCGAGCTGTGGCACAGCTGCGCATAGGTGAGGTCACCGTCGGCATCGCAGACCGCGGGCTCGTCGGCGCGTTCGATCGCCCATCGATCCACGAGGTCGACGAAGGCCGTGTCGGCCCGCTCCACCGGTCCGTCGGACACGGCGAGCGCGCGCAGCCGGTCTGCCGGATCGATCAGGCACCGCCGGGGATCGCCGAGGGGTGTGGTGGCCATCGCGGTCAGCACCTGGTTGAGCAACCGGCCCAGCAGTTCGCCGTACTCCGGCGCCACTCGCTCCGGCCGGGCCGTGATCGCCACGCAGTCGTATTCGGTCGACACCGCGACGGCGAACTCGTTGGGACTGACGTCCTGCAGTTCGCCGACGTCGACCAGTTCCTCGTCGAGTACATGGAAGTCCAGGAAGTTGAAGGCCGTCTCGACGAGCGGCGCGTCGCCTCCCCAGTCCCGTCGCATCTTGGGCATCGGATAGCGGCGATGCGGATGGATGGCGATCTCCTCGGCGAAGACGTCCTTGACGTACCCCGTCCAGGTATCCGGGACGGCGGGGGCGGCGAACGGCACGATGTTGAGGAACATGCCCCGGACATCGTCACCACGCAGCCGTTCCGGCCTGCCGTTGGTCACCAGGCCGGCGAAGAACCGATCCTGCCCCGTCGCGATTCCGAGCACCCGCAGGTACGCGGCGAGCACGACGGTCTTGTACGGCACCGCCGCGGTCCGCGCGAGAGCCCGCAGGCCCTCCTCTATCCCCTTCAACGGCACCCGCACCTCGTAGTGCGGCGCGCCGGCGGGGCCGGACCACAGCTCGGGCAGCGTGAGCCGCTCCCACTTCCCGGTCACCCGCTCGGCCCAGAACGCCCGATCCGCCGCGGAGCCGATCGAAGCCTGCTCCAGTGCGATGGCGTCGGCGAACCGCACCGTGTCCGGCCCGGACTCCTCGATCTCGTGGCCGTCGCGGCACTTCTCGTAGGTCCGCAACAGCTCCACGACGAAGGAGTTGTGGCTCCAGCCGTCGAGAATCGGGTGGAACTCGACCAGGCACATCTGCCAGCGGTCGGGCGCCGAAACCACGACGTGCAGGCGCCACAACGGAGCCGCCTCGAGGTCGAACAGCTCGGCACGCTCGGCCGCGATGACCTCCCACAGACGGGAGGACTGTTCCGCCTCGGTGAGGTCGCGCAGATCGGTACACCGGATCGCGACCGCCGGTTCCCCGTACACGAGCTGAAGTGGCACGGTGAAGTTCTCGACGTCGAACGAAGTCCGCAACACGTCGTGGCGTGCCGTCACGATCCGGGCCGCACGCCGCAACGCGTCGAGGGAGAACGTCCCCTTTTCCCGGACCGGGTAGCTGGTCACGTTGTGGTAGCGGTGGACGTCGTCGTCGCGCAGGAACTCGTAGAGCATGCCCGCCTGGGCCTCCGCCAGCGGATACGCGTCGACGACACCGTCCGGCAGGCGGCCGCGGTCCTCGTCGGTGATCAGCGCGAACGGCTGCGTCAGCTCTTCCGCTTCGACGAATCCGCCTGCCAGCCCGGCGATCTCTTCGACGGTCTGGCGCCGGAACAGGTCGGCGACGGTGACCTCGAAACCCTGTGCGCGCAGCATGCCCACCGCCCGCACGGCCCGGATCGAGTCGCCGCCCAGGGTGAAGAAGTTGTCCCCCGCCCCCACCCGGGGCGTTTCGAGGACAGCCGCGAAGATCGCAGCGGCGGCGGTCTCCGCCGCCGAACGCGGTGCCACGTAAGCGATCGTGGACTCCACCCGCGGTTCGGGCAACGCCGCCCGGTCGAGTTTCCCGTTGACCGTCAACGGGATACGGGGAATGACGACGACCGCCGCGGGCATCATGTACCGCGGCAGCCGGGCCGCGGCGTGCCGGAGCACGTCCGCGGGCTCGAACTCCCCCGAGGCGACCACGTAGCCGAAGACGCGTCCGTCGCCAGGACCCGACCACACCACGTCGACGACCGCCGCGGCCACGGCCGGGTGGCTCGACAGTGCCGCCTCGATCTCGCCGAGCTCGATCCGGTGACCGCGGATCTTGATCTGTTGGTCCGCCCTGCCAAGGTAGTCCACCTCGCCGGCGGCGGTCAGCCTGCCGAGATCGCCCGACCGGTAGAGCCGCGCTCCCGGCTCGGCGGCGAACGGGTCCGGCACGAACCGGTCCGCTGTCAACGCCGCGCGACCGTGGTAGCCGCGCGCCACCCCGGCTCCCCCGACGTAGATCTCGCCGGGGACGCCGATCGGCGCGGGGTGCCCGGCATCGTCGAGGACGTGCAGCCGCACGTCGGCCAGCGGGCGGCCGATCGGGCTGCGGCCCACGCCGGTTCCCCCCTGGCACTCCGCGGCCTCGATCACCCGGAAAGTGGTGTGCACCGTGGTTTCGGTGATGCCGTACATGTTGATCATCACCGGCGCGGCCGCGCCACTCCGCCGCAACCACGGGCCGAGCAGGCCGGGATCGAGCGCCTCCCCGCCGAAGATCACCGCCCTCACCACCAGCCCGGCGTAGTCACCCCGTTCCTCGAGTGCCCGGGTGAGTCCGGCGAAGGCGGACGGCGTCTGACTGAGCACCGTCACGTCTTCATCGACCAGCAGCCGGAGAAAGTCCTCCGGTGAACGGGAAACCTCGAACGGCACTTGCACGAGCCGGCTGCCGTGCGCCAGCGCTCCCCAGATCTCCCAGACCGAGAAGTCGAAGGCGTAGGAGTGGAAGGCCGTCCAGACGTCGCCGGGGCCGGTCGCCAAATCGAGGTCGACAGCGCCGAACAGCCGCATGACGTTGCGATGGGTGACCATGACGCCTTTGGGCAGACCGGTCGACCCCGAGGTGTACATGACATACGCGAGGTCGTCCGGATCCACCGCGACGGCGGGGTCGTCCTTGGCGTACGCGTCGAGTACGTCCTGCGCCGTGGCGTCGAGGACGAGCGTCCGTGCGTCGATCCCTTGCCCCGACCGAGGTTCGGTGATGACGAGCCGGACGGCCGCGTCGCCGATCATGAAGTTGACACGATCGTCCGGCTGGTCCGGGTCGAGCGGGAGATACGCCGCACCGGCCTTCAGCACCGCCAGGAGCGCGACGATCAAGCGAGGGTCGCCGGGCAGCCGGACGCCGACGAGGTCACCTTTGCCGACACCGAGAGCGCGCAGGTGCCGGGCGAGCTGATTGGCCTGCTCGTCGAGCTCCCGATAGGACAGCCGGCTCGTCCCGCAGGACACCGCCGTACGCTCGCCCGCCTCGGCGGCTCGCCGCGCGACCTGTTCGTGGATGCCGTGGACGACCGGGATCGACGTCGTCTCGACGGGTTCCCGCCGATCCTGCTCGGTGCTGAAACCCAGCCGGGAGACGGGAATCTCGGGCCGCGCGGCGACGGCGGCGACCAGTGCCTCGAAATGCCTGGCCATCCGCTGGACCGTGGCCTGGTCGAACAGGGCGGTCGGATAGACGATGTCGCCGGTCCAGTCACCTTCCCCGGTCACGGTGATCGCGAACGAGAGGTCGAACTTCGCCGCGATCCAGTCGACGTCCACCGCCGCCCCGGTGAGACCGGTCATCGCCAGGTCTTCGTCGTCGTCGCCCTCCGCCACGGTCAAGCTCATCTGGAACAGGGGGTTGCGCGAGAGATCCCGGTTCGACCGCAATTCGGTGACCAGCCAGTCGAACGGCACGTCCTGGTTGGCATACGCCTCGACCGACGTGGTCCGTACGTCGTCGAGCAAGTCCCGGAAGGACGGATCGGCCGACAGGTCGGCTCGCATGACCAACATGTTCCCGAAGTAGCCGATGGTGTCCGCCAGATCGGCCCGTGGCCGCGACGCGGACGGCACACCCACGGCGATGTCCCGCTGCCCGGAGTACCGCGCGAGGAACGCGTGCACCGCGGCGAGCAGGGTGACGAACGCCGTGGCACCGACGTCCCGGCCGGTCGCCCGCAGCGCGTCCACCACGGCCGAGGGAAGAACGAACCCCTCCGAGCCGCCGGCGGACCGCCATTCGACCGGATGGGGCCGGTCGGTGAACAAGGCGAGCGTGTGCAGGCCAGAAAGCCTGGTACGCCAGTACTCCAGCTGTCCCTGGCCGACAGTCCCCCGGCTCCGGTCTCGCTGCCACCGGGCGTAGTCGCAGTACTGCGTGCGGACTTCGGGCAGCGACGGCGGCCGGGACTGCACCTTCGCCGAGTACAGCTCGGAGATTTCGCGCAGCAGCAGTCCGCTGGACCAGCCGTCGAAGGCGATGTGATGCACACAGACGAGCAGCACGGTCCAAGCGGGTCCCAATTCGATCAGATCAGCCCTGATCGGATGTTCGCGGCGAAGGTCCATCGGCGTCCGGGTCAGCTCGGCGATCACGGACTGGAGCTGCGTCTCGTCACAAGCCGTACGGCGGAGTGTCACCGGGGCGGGTTCGTCGATCACTTGGACCGGCGCGCGTCCGTCGAGGACATAACGCGAACGCAGGACTTCGTGGCGCGCGACGACAGCGGTGAACGCGTCGGCCAGCGCGCTCTCGTCGAGTGCACCGTCGAGCCGGAACGCCATCGGCACCAGGTATTCGTCCTGGCCGGGCCGCAGCTGGTCCAGCAGCCACAGCCGTTGCTGGGCGAAGGACAGCGCCAGCGGCTCGGTACGGTCGAGCCGGGGAATCCCTCCCGCGGCGGACAGTGCGGAAGCCCGGCCCGCCAGCTGCCGGTCCAGCAAGGCCTTGCGCAGTTCGGCGAGCGTGCGCCCAGCGGGCTCTGCGTCGATCGTCATCGCTGGTCGGCCTCCCAGTTCTCGGTTGCTAGTGCCAGGACTTCGGCGTCTGTCAAACCGGCGAAGGCCGCTTCCACTTCGCCGCGAATCGTGGCGGCGAGGGCCTCGACCGTCGTCGCCGTGAAGAACCGGTGCAGGGGCAGTTCGACCCCGAAGGCCTGCTGCGTCCGCATGGACACCCGCGTGGCCGACAGGGAATGGCCGCCGAGCCGGAAGAAGTCGTCCGCCGGTCCGATGCCGGTCATGCCGAGGACTTCGCCCCAGATCCGAGCGACCTCCCGTTCGGTGGCGTCCATCGGGCGGACGTCCACCCGGCTGTCGAGGAAGACCGGCCGCGGCAACCGCGCGTGAGCCACCTTTCCGTTGGGCGTCAAAGGGATCTCGTCAATCACGGTCAACGCCGCGGGAATCAGGTGCGCCGGGAGTCGCTTGTGGACATACGCCCGCACCGCGGCGGCTTCGATTCCGGTGTCGACGACGACATAGCCGAGCAGCCCCTGATCCCCGGCGGGGAGGGGGCCCGGGATCACGACCGCGGCCCGCACCCCCGGGCAGGCGGACAGGACGCTCTCGACCTCGGCCGGTTCGATCCGGAAGCCGCGGATCTTCACCTGGCGGTCCGCGCGGCCGAAGAACTCGACGACACCGTCCGGCCTCATGCGGACGAGATCGCCGGTGCGGTAAAGGCGTGCCCCCGGTGCTCCGGACGGGTCCGGGACGAAGCGGTCCGCGGTCAGGTCGGGCCGGTTCACGTAGCCGCGGGAGACCCTGCCGCCACCGACGTACAACTCGCCGACCGCTCCGGGAACGACGGGACGGCCCGACGAGCCGAGTACCGACAGCCGGCTGCCGGGCAGTGCCTGCCCCAAGGGGAGGGCACCCCGTCCGGCTCGCTCGGCCTCCTGCTCGTCGATGAGCTGGAAGGTGCAGGCGATGGTCGCCTCGGTCGGCCCGTAGGTGCAGCCGAACCCCGCCGTCACGCCGAGTGCGTGCCAGGCGGACGCGTCTTCCCCGGTCACCACGTCGCCGCCGACGCTCATCAACCGCAACCGGTCGAGCCGGGGATCACGGGGTCGCGCGGCTCGGCACAGTTCCCGGAAGTAGACCGGGGTGACGTCCACGACGGTGACACCGTGGTCGTGGAGTTCCTGCAGCAGCCGGTCCGGCGTCACCGCCCGCGCGTCGAGCACGACCACCGCGGCGCCGCTGACCAGCGGGGCCAGCATCTGGTCCATCGAGGCGTCGAAGCTCAGTGAGGCGAGCAGGGCCAGCCTCTCCCCCGGTCCGAGCCGGTACGCCCGCGCCATCACCTGGCAGTGATGCGAAAGTGCGGCGTGATCGACCAGCACCCCCTTGGGACGGCCGGTCGAGCCGGACGTGAAGATCATGTACGCGAGATCCGCCCGTGGTGCCCGCAAAGGTCGCGACGATCGCCCGTCGATCGCGGTGGCGTCCTGGACGAGATCGATCACCGGGACGCCGCATTCGAAGGCCCCGTTCGTCACCACCGCCACCGGCGCTGTCTCCGCGATCAGCGAGTCGATCCGGTGCCGGGGTTCCGCGTTGTCGATCGGAAGGTAGACGGCGCCGCATTTGAGGACGGCCAGCAGAGTCACGACGGTCCACACCGTCCGTCCCGCCCGGACCGCCACCACCGCGTCGGCGCCCACACCGCCGGCGATCAGATGCCGCGCGAGCCGGTTGCTTCGCTCGTCCAATTCCCGGTACGTCACCGTCCCCGCCTGGTCCGCGACCGCGATCGCGTCGGGCAGATTCCGCGCCTGCTCCGCGAAGATCTCCACCACGGTCCGTGGATCGTCGTGGTGATCGGCCGCCCGCTCGGCCCGTTCGGCGTCCGAGCGAAGGTCGATCTCCGCGAGGTCGGCGTCCGGCCGCTCGGCCACCGCGGCGAGCAACCGGGCGAACCGCTCGGACAGCCTGGTGATCGTGGCGGGATCGAACAGCGCCGTGGCGTATTCGAACTCGCCCGTCCAGCTGCCGTCCGGGTTCGGGCGCAGGGAAAGGCTCAGATCGACCATGGCGGACCGTGCGGTCAGCTCGACGTCCTGGACGGACAACCCGTCCAGTGGCAATCCGGGCCCGGCCTCATCGAGAACCTGGAACATCACGTCGAAAACCGGCGTTCTGGCCGGATCGCGATTCAAGCCCAGCGTGGCGACCACGTCGTCGAAGGGAACGTGCCGATGCTCGTACGCCTCGATCAGCAGCGCCCGCACCGAGGCGAGGTGGGCGAGGAAACTCCCGCCCACCTTGGGCACCCTCACCGCCATCGTGTTGACGAAACAGCCGATCGGCGTGTCGGATCCGTCGTGATCACGTCCGCTGACCGGGGTACCGATCACGAGGTCGTCCTGCCCGGACACCCGGCTCAGCAGCACCGAGTACAGCGCGAACCAGGTCGCGAACACGGTCGCCCCATCGCGCTGACCCAGCTGGACGATCTCACCCGGTACCCGGAACGAGCACACCGCGCCTGAAGGGTCACGGACCTCAGGACGCGGCCGGTCGGCGGGCAGGTGCAGCGGGGTGGTCCCGGACAGCGCCGTACTCCAGGAATCCAGTCCTCGCGCCAAGTCCTGGGTGTGTTCCCAAGCCGCGTAGTCGGCGTACTGCCAAGCCGGTCGCGGGAGTTCCACCCCGCGGTAGAGCTCGGCCAGTTCGTCGCCGATGATCTGCCACGACCGGCCGTCGCACGCGATGTGATGGGTCAGGATCAGCAGAACATGGTGCTCAGGCCCCAAACGCACCAGCCCCAGCCGGAACTGGTGATCCCGTGCCAGATCGAATCCGTCCCTCGTCAGGTCGGCGAAGATCTGCTGGACCGAACGCTCGCCCGCTTCGACGACCTCCAGCACGACGGTCCCGGGTTCGTCGACGACCTGCACCAAGTCCTCGCCGGCGACGTACCGCGTCCGGAGGATCTCGTGCCGCTCCACCACCCCGTCGGCCGCGCGCCGCAGAGCGGCGACATCCAACGGGCCCTTGAGGGTGTACGTCATCGGGACGAGGTACTCCTGGCGTGACGTGTCGAGGCGGTCCAGCAGCCACAGCCGTCGCTGGGCGGCGGACAGGACCAGCGGGGCACCACGGTCGGCGCCGCCGATCGAGACGCCGGCCGCCGCGCCGGCGCTGTCGATCTCGACGGCCAGCGCGGCGGGGGTCGGTGCGGTGAACACGGCGCTGACGGGCAGGTCGGCGCCCGCGGTGTCGCGGAGCCGCGCCACCAGCCGGGTCGCGGCGAGCGAGTGGCCGCCGAGCCGGAAGAAGTCGTCGTGCACGCCGATTCCCTCGATGCCCAGCACCGCCGAGAACGCCTCGGCCACTGTCGACTCCGAGGCCGAACGCGGTGCGACGGCTTCCGCTCCGGATTCGGGCCGGGTCCGTGGCGGCGCGGGAAGCGCGGTGTGCCGCAACTTCCCGCTCGGAGTCAGGGGAAGCTCGGCCAGCGTGACGATCGTGGTGGGTACCAGGTACGCGGGCAGCCGGTCTCTGAGCCACTCCCGGATTCCGTGCTCGGAATCGGCCGCGACGTAGGCGACCAGTTCCGCATCGCGCGCCACGACGGCGGCGGCGCGGACCACCGGATGAGCGAGCAGCGCGGCCTCGATCTCCGCGGGTTCGACCCGGTGCCCGCGCACCTTGAGCTGCCGGTCCACCCTGCCGCGGAACTCGAGAACCCCGTCGGCGCGACGGCGGACGACGTCGCCCGTGCGGTACATCCGGGCCCCGGCCCGGTCGGAGAACGGATCCGGCAGGAAGTGCTCGGCCGTCGCCACCGGCCTTTCGTGGTAGCCGGTCGCGATACGACGACCGCTGAGATACAGCTCGCCCGGCACGCCGACGGGAACCGCCTGCAGGTCGCCGTCCAGGACGTAGGCCCGCGTCCCCGCGACGGCCCGTCCGATGGGCACGACGTTGTCGGAGGCGAAGTCGTCCGGTGTGTCCAGCAGCGCGCAGGTGACCGTCGCTTCGGTGGGCCCGTAGCAACAGGTGAGCCGCGCGGTGAAACCGCCGTCGCGCCAGCGCCGGATGTCGCTGCCTCGCACGACGTCCCCGCCCAGATTCAGCAGTTCGACCGAGGCCAATCTCGGGTCGCCCACGGCCGCCCGGCCCACCAGCTCCCGGTAATACAGCGGAGTCACGTTGACATGGGTGACTTGATGCCGCTGGATGCCGTCGAGCACTCGGTCGGCGCTCAGGCTCCGAGGGTCCAAGGGGACCACCCGGGCGCCGCTGACCAGCGCGGTGAGGATCTGCTCCAACGACACGTCGAAGCCGAGGGCCGCGATCAACGCCACCCTCGACCGTTCGGTGATCCGGTATTCGGCCGCGATGACCTGCAGGTGCTCGCTGAGGGCACCGTGGGAAATCCTTACTCCCTTGGGCTTTCCGGTCGAGCCTGACGTGTAGGCGAGGTAAGCGGTGTCCGACTGGTCGATCCGCGCCGTCGCCAGGTACCCGCGGTCCGCGGGTGGCCGGTCCGCCTCGACGTCGAGCACCGGCACCCCGACGTCGCCGAGCGCGCCGCTCGCGACGACCGACCGCGCACCGGCATCCGCGACGAGTTCGCGCGACCGTTCGGCCGGCTGCGCGGGATCGAGCCACAGCACCGTGGCCCCCGCGGCCATCACGCCGAGCAGTGCCGGCCCAAGGCGAAGGCCTCTCTCCACGCATACGCCCACCACGGATCCGCGGGCGATCCCCGCCTGGGTCAGGGCGTGCGCGAGGCTGTCGGCCTCGTCGGCAACTGCTTGGTAGGTAAGGCCTTCCTCGATCGCGGTGGCGTCCGGACGCCACTCCACCTGCCGGGCCACCAGCGCCACCGCCGAGACGTCCTCGACCCGAGCGGGCCGGTAGCCCATCTCCTCGCGCTGTTGCCGCGCGGAGGAAAGTGGAAGGTCGAAGACGCGACGGTCCGGCTCGGCGACCGCGCTTTCGGCGAGACGCAGGAAAAGCCGGGCGATCCGCTCGATCGTCGACCTGTCGAACAGCGCCGTCGCGTACTCGAGATGCCCCGAGAGCCCGCCGTTCTCGTCGTCCCACAGTGCGAGCGTCAGGTCCACTTTGGCGGCCGACGGCGGGATGGGGATTTCCTCGAAGCGCAGACCGGAGGCCTCGAACGAGCCGCTGGATCCTTCTTCGAGTACGAACATGGTCTGGAACAACGGATTGCGCGACAGGTCGCGATCCGGTCCGAGACGTTCGACCAGCAGATCGAAGGGGACGTCCTGGTGGTCCATGGCGGCCAAGGACGTGGCGGCCGTTTCTCCCAGCAGATCCCGGAACGTGGTCTCCCGGCGCACGTTTCCCCGGATCACCACGGTGTTGGCGAACAGGCCGACCATGCCGTGGGTCTCTTCGTCCGTACGGCAGGACATCGGCGTGCCGACACAGATATCGGCCTGGCCGCTGATCCTGGCGAGCAGACCGGTGAACGTGGCCAGCATCGTCATGAACCGGCTCGCTCCGGTCGCGCGGCCGAGCGCGGTCAGCTTCGCCGTCAGTTCGGCGGACATCTCGATCGACACGCTGCCACCCTCGGGACGCCACACCGGCGGCCGGGCGCGATCCAGCGGCAGGTCCACTGTGTCCACGCCGTCGAGTTGCCGCTCCCAATAGGCGATCGCCCCGGTCGCCTGTTCGCGTGCCGCGTGATCGGCGTAGTCGAACACGAGCGGGCTCAGTCCCGGCGAGACTCCGGCCACCGCGGCCTCGTAGAGAGCGGTGAAATCCTCACTGAGGACGTAACCGGACCATTCGTCGAACGCGATGTGATGCACGGTGAGCGCCAGGAGGTGCTCGTCCGCCGCCAGCCGGATGAGCGTCCACCGGACCGGATGTTCGTTCGCCAGGTCGAAAGGCGTCCGGTGCTCACGTTCGAGCAACTCGCGTGCGAGGGATTCGTCGCCCGTGGAGTCCACGACGGTGAGGACCGGAGTTACGTCACCGGGGGTGGTGATCACCCGCCTCGGTGCTCCGGCCTCGGCCCGATACATGGACCGCAGGACCTCGTGCCGACGGTGCAGGCCGGTGATCGTGGCGCGCAGCGCCGGGAGATCGAGCAGACCGCTGACACGGAACAAGTACGGCAGCGAATAGCCCGTGGACCCCGGGTGCAGCTGATCGAGAAACCACAGCCGCCGCTCGGCGTACGAAAGCGTCGAGCGGTCCTCGGCCCGTCGCCACCGAGTGGCGGGTGGGCTGTCCACCGCCGGCGTGCCGATCGTCATCGTGCGGCCTGTCGGACGCTCAGCGGCCGCATGTCCGTCCAAATCTCGCTCACCCGCGCGAGGCACGCCTCACGGGTCCCGGTCGTGCCCTCGGCCGTCCAGCCGAGCGGCAGGGCACGCTCTGCGGGCCACAAGGAGTACTGCTCCTCGTGGTTGCGGACAACCTGAAAGGTCAGATCTTCGGACATCGTCTCGGTTCCCTTTCCTGCAGGATTACGGCAAAGCTCAGTGCGGAAGGCGTTCGCGGTCGGTCAGCGCGGACGCCACGACCCGCCGGAGGGCGTCGAACAGCCGGTCCTCGTCGGATCCGGCCGGATCCAGCCGGTTGGTCACGAGGTCCATGCGGACGGCACGCAACCGGCGGAACAGCTGCGCGATGACCGTGTCCCGGTCGACCGGCGCGCGAAGCGTCACGAACAGGTTGTCGAACAGCGCGGTGGTCCGCGCCGAGGGCCGCACGGCGGTGTCCGGGGCCCGTTCCTGCAACAACGACTTGCCACCGGACACGAGCCGGTCCGCGAGCGCCTCGTGCGCGGCCAGGTTGGTCGCGATCGCCGCAGCCAGCCGCGCACCACCCGGCCCGGTCATCCACGGCTGATCGTGCCCACGCAACAACCGCCGCAGCGGAGCGAAATCCGCCGCCCACAGACCACTGAAACCACGGTGCTGCAGGTAAAGCCGGGGCCGGATCAAGGTCTGGTAGACCTCCACCGGGCACGACCCGCTGTAGCGCAGCATCGCGGAATAGCCGTGGGTGTACGACTCCAGGCTGGTGAGCGTCGCTTCGTCGGCCGCCCGCCCGGCGGCGATCGCCTTCACGTGCGCACCCATCAGATGCCACAGCAGGAACGTGACCTGGTGGCCGGTGATCCACCGGAACCAGTACAACGCGTCCGAAGAGGACGGTTTCGCACCGTCACGCGCGGGCTCGGCGCCGATGCACGCCCGTTCCACCTCGTACACGGCGAGCAGGTCGGCCGGCTGCGCGGTCGCGACGGCTCCGTATCCGCACGGCGGGATGACCAGGGGCTCCAACCCGTACGGGAAATCACCGTAGTCCCACTGCTCGGTGGCCGGAGCCAGGACACTCGTCCTCGCTTCACCCATCGGTTTCTCCTGGCACGTAAGTGAATTCGAACTCCAGCCCGTTCACGTCGAACAGGTAGAGGCTCTGAATACCGTCGGCGTCGGTCGCGATCTCGGAGGGCGGGTCCGGCAACGTGAACCTGTAGCGGCCGGACTTGTACAACTTCAGCCATCGCAACCGGATCCGTGACAGCTCCTCCGCGTCGTCGACGACCAAGCACACGTGCTGGAACTGGAAGTCGTCGGACGGCGGGGTCTTGCCGGTGTGCGTGGCGCGGTCGAACAGGTGGAACCGGACGTCGCCAGCGGTGACCTCGGTCAGCCGCCGGATACCCGGTAGCCGCCTCAGCGTGAGTCTCGAGAACTGGTCCAACTGCCAGATCTGCTCGGCTTCGAAGAAATCGAGGTACCAGTCAAGGCAATTCTCGAAATGGTCTGTTTGTACGCCGACATGGTGAACACTCAGCACTGCCAGCACCTTTCGTCGTTCCGCGCCGTGTGACGATTTACCGGCCGGATCGGCCGACGCCTTCATCGGCTGTTCCGAATACCGATGCACCGTGATCCGCCCGGCAAACAATGGCGGTCACACCGTTCCGGAGGCAAGAAGCGTGAATGACATGGTGTTCAACCGGCGGATTCACCCGGTTGAACAGTCGTTCTTCCGCACCGCCGTGGCCAGCTCCGACCAGGTTTCGGCGCATCTGCGCGCGATCGCCTCGATCACTTCGACACAATGCGGCGGGACCGCCGCGGCCAGTAACGTGCATTCGTCGCTTTCGATGACGTGACCGTCGAGCCAGCGCAGCAGCGCGCGACCGGATTCGGTCAGCCGCAGCGATGGGTCGTTCTTCAAACCGCGCACGGTCGCCTGCACGTCGACGACCTCCACGGGCCTTCCCGGCCGCGAGGAGTCCCGGCGCAGCCGCGCGGGAACCGGATCTTCCCCACGCCGCAAGCGGTCTCGCACATCGCGTGCGGTGGCCACGGAAATTCCCGCGGCCTTCGCGATCTGCCGCAACGACGCGTCCGGGCGCGCCGCGATCTCCTTGCCCGCCAGCACTCGCCCGAGACTTCCGTCGACCGGGCGGCTCCGGCCGTCTTTGCCGAGGCGGGAGGTGGGCTGGGGCGTGTCCGGGCCACCGCGTTTGCGCAGGGCGCCGATCGTCGTCCAGGCAAGGCCCGTACTGGCCGCGATGGCCCGGTCCGACCACTGCGGACGGCTGGCCAGCACGCGCACCGCCGCGGCCTCACGATCCGCGAGCGACAACGGCAGCCCGTGCCGCATGTTGATCTCCACCGCCATCAGGAACGCGGCTTCGTCGTCACCGTCGAAATATCGGACCGCGATCGTTCTTTCGCCGCGCAATCTGGCAGCGCGTAACCGATGCATACCGTCGACGACCCGATTCGTCCGGCGGTTGACGATGATCGGCGGGAGTTCGGTGTCGACCTCCGCGAGGAGGCGGACATATTCGAGATTTTCACCGGCCAGCCTGGGTGATTCGGCGGCCAACGGCACCTCGACCGGCACCTGATCGATTTCGGGTGAAACGGACACGAGCTCCCCCACAACCTTGGCAACGACCCTTTCCCGGAAATGCCGGGATTCAGCTCGGCCAACGCTAGAACCGTCTTCTCTCGGGAGGCTCTCGACTCGAATCCCGAAGGCGAGAGCCGGACCGCCATACGAAGAGGCGGTCCGAGAGGCGAAGAGCCGGAAGGGATATCGGCCCGGATTTTGCGAGACAAGCCCTAGACGTCGGTGCGGGCCACCGGCGACGCTGTCCGTGAGGTGAAGTCCACCGGCCTCTCGCGCCGTGCCGTCGTGGCGCAGGCGATGGCCCACAGACCCACCATGGTCATGGCGAACGTGGTGAACCCCATCAGAAGCGCGATCGCGCCGTGCATGCCGATCGCCAGCGCCCATCCTGCCCTGCGGGCACGTCCGGGGCAGAGCAGGAGCACGGCCAGGGCCAGCTCGGTCGCCAGCGCGCCCCAGGTCACGACCGACACGCCGATCGGCTGCTGCAGGATGGCCCCGACCGGCGGTTGAATCGCCATGGTCGAGCCGTAATGCGGGTGCACCAGCCAGTAGTAGCCCGCTGTCCCGTCCCTCCAGGCCGGCACCGCGAGCTTGCTGAGCGAGGCCTGCGCGTAGATCGAGACGCCGAGGATGCGGACGAAGAGGTACGCCGCGTAGGCACGGCCCCGCCAAGCGGCGGACAGGGGACGGCCGGGGCGCTGCCAGTGCCACCGCCGGTCATCGCCCAGGCAGATCGGGATGAGCAGCAGCGTGAGGATGCGGATCACCTGTTCCCCCGCGTCGGGCAGGGCCACGGCCACGCTGAGGCTGTAGGTCACATACCAGTGCGGGACGCAGGTCCACCGGGGTCGGTAGCCGAGCGCCACGGTCGCGAACACGGCGAGGGCGATCATCCGGCAGACCTGAAGGTCCACCCCGGCGGACTCGGCCAAGCACCACAAGGAGATCCGGCCGATCCCGGTACAGACCGGGCCATCGGTGACGCCCTCCGTACGCGGGAACAACGCCCCGTCCGGACTGAACGCCAGCAGGCACCCGCTCGCCAATGCCAGCAGGGACCGGCCCACCGCCAGCGGCCGCCCGCGCGGCTCGAACCGGTCCGCCGCGCCGGTGAGGGCCGCCCACCATCGCCTCACCGGCCGCATGTCACGTCCAGCAGCGAGACGGCGCTGATCCGGCGGGTCCGGGCCGCGGCGGGCTCGGCGTCCCGCCAGAGAAGCGGAACTTCTTGGGATAAAACGACCTTCCCGCATATCGTCGCGTCGCGGGTGGGGTTCACGACCGGGAAAGAAGGAGCCGACGCCAGGGCCGGACGGCACTCCTCGATCGCGTTCGCCGCGCAGGCGTACCACCGGTCAGCGGGAACTCTCTGTTTCAGCGCCGCGGTCTCCATCCACTGGGTGTAGGCGATGCGGCTGAGACCCCGGCGATTGCCGGGGCTGGTCGCGTACAGGGTGACCGGGGTCAGGTGCCCCCCGTCGTAGACGACGGTGTCCTCTCCGATCGGTGCCCGCGTGAAAACTCTCCAGTCCTGGTGCCAGACCAGGCTCGCGGTCTCGGCTTGGTGTGCCCACCAAGCCGAGGTGGACCGCGGAGCCCCGGCCTGGACCGACCAGGTGGCCGCGAACACGACGGCCAGAGCGATCAGCGATGAAACGAAACTCCTGGTGCTCTTCCTCGGGGAAGACGGTTCGGTCATCGCGAAGGAGCTAGCAGGACGGGTGGCAGATCGGGGCCTGGCGGTTGATCATCATCGCGTCGGAGCCGGCCGAGGTGGGCGAGGGCCCCTCGGTGACGCCGGACAGCCCCAGCAGCACCCCCAGGGCGGTGACAGCCACAGCCAGACCCGTTACGACGGCTTTCCGCATGCGCACTCCTCTTTCGGTCGATTCGCGGTATGTCACGGACGAGACACCCCGCCTACCTGGGAGATCTTCCCAGCGGGCCCCATGATGGCAACGGCCGCTATTCGTTCGCTATCGAACCGGCCGACCGGCTCTTAGCGGCGCCTCGACCGCCTCGTTCTTTGGTCTACCCTGTGTGGGGTTCGCGACGCGGAGGGGGCTGTTGCGCATGGACTTTCACATCCTCGGACCGCTCGAGGCGAGGACTGACGAAGGGGTCGTGCGCCTCGGCGGTCGCCGCCAGCAGCGGCTGCTGGCGATGCTGCTGATCCATGTGAACAAGGTGATCACCCTCGACCGCCTCGTGGAAGGACTGTGGGACGAAGCGGCCCCGCCGACGGCCCACGCACAGGTGCACAACGCGGTCTGGGCCCTGCGTCGCACGATCACCAAGGCGGGCGGGGACGGGGATTCGATCGTTACCGAGCCCGCCGGTTATCGGCTGGTGCTGCCGGATGACCGGCTCGATCTGAACAGGTTCTGGGCAGAGGTCCAGACCGGGGAAAAGGCCGAGGCCGACGGCCACCCGGCGGAAGCCATGGAGGCGCTGTCGGCCGCCACCGCACTTTGGCGCGGGCCCGCGCTCGCCGGGCTACGGACCGGTCGTGCCATCGACGCCGCGGCCACCGGGCTGGACGAGCAGTATCTGCTCGCGGTGGAACGGCTGAGCGAGCTCCGGCTGAGGCTCGGACAAGCCGACGAGCTCGTGATCCAGCTGACCAGCCTGGTGAGCGAACATCCGTTTCGAGAGCCGCTCCGGGCGTTGCTCATGCTGACCCTCGCCGCGCTGGGCAGGCAGACCGAAGCCTTGACCATGTACGAAGAGGGCCGTCGGCTTCTTGCCGACGAGCTGGGCCTTGACCCGGGTAAGCGACTTCGTGAGGCGCACGCCCAGATCCTGCGCGGCGTCCCGCTCGAACCGTCACCGGTGACACCCGGCAGGCCGCGCCGCCTGCCCGCCGGCGCGAGCGACTTCGTCGGCCGCTCGGCCGACATCGACCAGGTGCTCACCGAGGTCCGCCGCGGACTCAGCGGACCGCTGATCATCACCGCGATCGACGGTATGGGCGGTGTCGGCAAGACCGCGCTCGCCATCCGTCTGGCGGAGCTCTTGGACCACGACTACCCGGACGGGATGTACTTCATCGACCTGCACGGCTTCTCCGTCAAGGAGCGGCCGCGGACGCCGGAAGCGGCGCTGGACGTCCTGCTCCGGCAAGCGGGTACTCCGGTGGAACTGGTACCGCCCGGGCTCACCGAACGCGCCGAGCGGTGGCGGTCGATGGCGGTGGGCAGACGGATCATCGTCGTCCTCGACAACGCCGTCGACGCGGCACAGGTACGGCCGCTGCTGCCGGGCACGTCCGAGGCGCTGGTGCTGGTGACCAGCCGCCGCCGGCTGACGACGCTGGACAGCGGACGTCCGGTCTCGCTGGACGTGCTGTCCTCCGCCGAAGCGGTCGCGCTGTTCCGGCGGATCGCGGATCGGCCCACCGGCGACCCGTCCGCGATCGAGGACGTGATCGAGCTCTGCGGCCGGCTGCCACTGGCGATCCGGATCGCCGGGTCCCGCCTGCGGCACAGACCTGCCTGGACCGTCGCGGATCTGGCCGAACGACTGCGGGAAACCCGCCGCCGGATGCATACCCTGACGGTGGACGACGTCAGCGTTTACACGACACTGTGGCTGTCTTACGAAACGCTCTCGGAGCGCCAGCGTGAGACCTTCCGCCTGCTAGGTATCCATCCGGGCCAGAACTTCGACCGGTATGCCATCGCCGCGCTCACCGGCCTTTCGGTGGATGAAGCCGAGCAGCAGCTGGAAAGCCTCTGTGACTGCAACCTTCTCCTGCAACCCGTCGCGGGGCGATACCAGCTGCACGACCTGGTTCGCGACTGCGCCAAGCAGCTCGTGGAAACCGAGGAAGCCGAGCCCGGTCGCGATGAAGCGACGGGACGGCTCTTCGACTACTACCTGTACCTGGCCCACCTGCACTGCAGCCCGATGGCCCGCAAGCTCTCGCTCTTCGAGCCGGAGATCCCTTCCGGCCCGGTGGCGGTACCGCCTGCCCGGAACGAGGTCGAGGCGATCGGCCTGCTGGAGATCGAGTACCAGAACCTGATCGCGGTGGCCTCCCTCGCCCAGGCGTCGGGCTGGTCCCTGCACTCCTGGCAACTGCCCTGCGTCCTGCGCCCGTTCCTGGAGCGGATGAACTTCCGCGTCGCCTGGTTGGACCTGTTCGAGGGCGCGTTCGTCGCGGCGCGGCAGCTGGGCGATCCGCGTGGCGAGTCCACCGCGCTGGCCAACATCGCCGTTATCCGGCGTGAGCTCGGCCAGCTCACCGAGGCGATCGAGCTGCTGAGACGTGCCCTGCTCATCAGTCAGGCGGCCGGCGACCAGTCGGGCGAGGCGTACCAAACCGCGGACCTGGGCATCACCTACGTGCGGATCGCCCGGTACCGCGAGGCGCGGGAATGCTTCCGGATCGCCCATAACCTGTCGGAGACGCTGGGCAGCACACGTGACGTCGGTGTGCTCATCAACAATCTCGGGTTCGTGGCGGCGGATCTCGGCGAGTTCCCCGAGGCGCTGGAACAGTTCCTGCGAGCACTGTCCATCAACCGGAAAACCGGTTTCCGGCAGGGCGAGGCGCTGTCGCTGGCCAATATCGGCCGGCTGCACGGGCACTTCCAGCGGTATCCGCAAGCCCGATCTCATCTGACGGAGGCGCTGTCACTGAGCCGCGAGATCGGCTACCGGTTCGGCGAGGGGTGGGCGCTGGCGTGGCTGGCCGCCCTGCATCGCCGGGAAGGCGACCTTGCGTCGGCGATCGAGCTGGGCCGGCTGGCCCTCGAAGTCGGCGCGGCAGCGGGGATCGCCGACGTCGAGTGCGACGCGCTCAACTGCCTCGGCGAGACGTACCTGGCGTTGGGTGACCTCGAGACGGCCGCAGACCTGCACCGTCGCGCCGGGAGTTTGGCCACGAGCCGCGACCTCATCCTGGAGATGGCCCGCGCCGTCGAAGGCCAGGCCCACGTAGCACTGCGAAACGATGAGCAGGCCGAAGCTCGCCAGCTCTGGAACAGAGCGTTGACGCTCTACCCGGAGCCTCTGGCCGATCAGGCGCACGCTCAAGCGCATCTGGCCGACGACGACGCCAGATGTGGGCGGTGCGCGGTCGGCTGACCGCGCCGGGACAGGCCGCCAGTTGCACGACGCCTCACGGCAAGCCGTCGTCGGATGCCGCCAAGGAAAGAGCCGGCCGCACGAAGCGGCCGGCTCTTTCCTTGGCGCCTGAGGAGGTCCGCGGAGTCGAGTCTCGCGATCGCGGCAGGTGCTGGAGGTTATGGTTGGCGGCCCAGATAGGCAGCCAACCGGGTATAGACGTCGGCGTCGTTGGAGACCGGTACGACCGGTCCGAAGGGGCCCTGCCCGCTGCGCGCCTCGGGCGGCGCGAAATTCGGGAACGCTTCGAGTGCCAGCACCGCAAGGTCCGGATCGAGTGCGGCGACCCTCCCGGTGGCGTGCGCGAGGTCCCAGGAATGCGCCGTGAACTCATGGGTATAGGCCTCCAAGGCGACCCGGCCCGGCAACGTGGCCCACGGCAGTGTGACCTCGCGGTCAAGCATCGTATCGCCGGCCCACACCCGCTCGACCTCGCCACGGGCCCGGGCGAATGCGCCGACCCAGCCATCATCGGCGATGCCGGCGACCACATCCGGGAAGTCGCGTGCGCTGCCTCCGGTGCCGACATCGGTGAGCTTGTGCAGAACCGCGACCATATGTCCGATCAGTGCGCGAACATCGTAGTCGGCACAGGGAGTGCGGTTGGTCAGCTCGCCGGGGCGTACCGCTGCGACCTGCTGCCCTGTTTGATCTAGGGCCCGAGCGAAGACCACACGCGGGTCGTGGGCCGGCTGCACTGTCATGCCGGGGACGATACGAGGCCACACCGACAGAAATGACGCAACCGTCCTCCTCCAGCGCGTTGAGTACACGCGTCAGCGACTGCGGCCGCAGTCCTTCGATCGCCGCCGACGCGGAGACCGAGCACTACCGGCCATGGCTCGTCGACGACTCGAGCGTTCCCGAAGACCCGACGTCGACGCGGATCATCGATGCGGCAATGGCCGAGATCGCGTCCGGCGGCGTGCAACGGTTGACCGTGGAACAACTCGCCCGCCGGGCCGGGATCAACCGGACCACGGTGTACCGGCGATTCGGTGACCTCGATGGCGTCCTTACCGCGATGACAATGCGGGAAGGCGGCCGGATGGCGGCGACGATCCTGGGGGCGGTCGACGGGATCAGTGAACCGGCCGAACAACTCGTCGAGGGCTTCGTCGCCGCGTTCCGGGTCGCGCGTGAACATCCGGTGATCGCCCGCACCGCGACCCACGAGCCCGGCAGGCTCATCGAGGCCGGTCTCGCCGATGGCGCCGCGCTGCTCGAACTCGGCAGATCACCCCGTTCCCGCCGACTACGGCTTCTTCGGGCCGGACTCGGTCGCATGGAAGGTTTTCAGCTATCCGACCACGTTCACGGTCGGGTTCCAGCGCACCGTGGTGAGCGAAATGTTCGAACCGTTCCTGCTCGCCTCGGTGAACGACACCCAAGGCGTGATGACCCGCCCGGCGCTGCGCTATGACCGCACCTTGCAGTACATGGCGATGATCGTCTTCGGTGATAGCGAGTCGGTGCTGAAGGCCGCCGACATCCTGGTCAAGATCCACAGCAGGATCGTCGGCACGGAACCGATCAGCGGACTTCCGTACAACACCAACGACCCCGAAGCCCAACTCTGGATCCACCTGACCGCCTGGCACTCCGCCGACCAGGCCGAGGAAGATCAATACTGGGCGGACTGCGCGCGGGCCGCGGAGTTCCAGACGATCGACATCGCGCAAGTCCCCCGTTCCCGCGAGGAAATGCGCGCCTACTACGAGCGCATGCGCCCGATCCTGGCCGTCACCGAAACCACGCAACAGCATGTCGATCGGCTCCTCGACGGCGTCGCCGTGCTGCTGCCGGAGTGCGCCAATCACGGCTGACCGACTTCGCCGTCACCGCGACCATGCGAACGGCCCTCCGGCTCACCGGGACCACCCCGCTCGAACCGAAAGTGTGGGACCCGGCAGAAGCCCGGCGCCACCACGGCATCCCCCGCCCGGCCGAACGAGCCGCCGAACTCGCGGCCGTCGGCACGAAACGACAAGCCCACGCCCCACACGACAACGCCCGACAACTCCTCGCGTTCCAGCAGTGAACCGCGCCGCCTCGATCAGGGAACATCTGGCCCCGCGCAAAGCCCACTCGTCCTCCTGTTCATCAGGGGGCCGGGCTACTCCAGCGGGAGGTTGAGGTCGCAGCGGCGAGTCGGCTCGCTACGCCTGGCCGAGCGAAAGATCGACTACTGGCGGCAGGAGACCGGGAGTCTCGAGATCGAGAATGCGGACAGATACCTTGTTGCCGATGATGTTGATGAAAAGGGTCGTGTCCTCGCTGGCTTCGGGGTCGGCCCTGCCGCCGCGGCAGCGACAAGGGCCTTTCCAAGAATGCGCATGACGTGAACTGTGCGGCCAACCGGCAAGGTTCTCGATGCCCCGAAGGACTGAAGACGATCTTTACCCGTCGCGAGAAGCACGAGCGGAACAGCCGAGCTTGATCCCCCGACGTGTTGAGCGGAGCCACCTGCGACACCAGTCGACTGCCACGGCGCGCCCGACGGAGAAATTCAGCTGCTGACCACCAAGGCGCCGCCCAGGCCGACGAGCGCGGTGCCAGTGACGCGGTCGAGCACCTTGCGCGGTCCGCGTCGGCTCATCAGTCCTGACAACCGGGCGGTGAGCAGCACGAACAGACCCCACCAGAGGGCCCCTAGCGCGATGTCCAGCCCTCCCAGCAGCAGTACCTGGGGCGCGACGGCGGCGTCCCGGTCGATGAACTGCGGCAGCACGCTGACGAAGAACAAGGCGGCCTTCGGGTTGAGCACGTTGGACAGGAAGGCCTGACGAAACACCCGCGGAGGACGCTCGGCCGGTGGCAGGGCCCCGGCTGTCGTCTCATCCTCGGGCTCGTTCTTCCAGGACTTCCGGAGAGCTTGCGCCCCCAAGTAGATCAAGTACGCGGCCCCGACCAGTTTGAGCACGGTAAAGGCGACGGAGCTGTGCAGCAGCGCTGTCGAGACGCCGAGTGCCGCGGCCGTCATGTGCACGGCGAGCCCGCACTGCACGCCGATCGCCGCGATGAAGCCGGCGGACCTCCGGCGCGCCGAGTACCGCAGGATCACGACCCAGTCCGGGCCGGGGACGACGTAGGCGACCATGACCACGCCGATGAACACCGCCAACGTCGCCGTACTCAGCATCCACCCTCGCCAAGTCCGCGCCCACAGGCGCGAGTCCTAAGCGGTCGCGCTCTGCAACTTCAGCGGATCCCGAGGCGCCGACGGCTTCGACTCGAGCATCCGCTGCCCGATTTCCTGCAACCGCTTGCGCCCCATCGCTTCACGCACGTCCGGGAACCAGTCCTCTTCCTCCTCGTCCACGTGGTGACGAACGTTCTCGATGAGCACGGTGACCTTCGCGTCGAACCGCTCGTCGTCGGGATCCATTCCTTTCAGCTCGCTCAGCATCCACACCACGACGTGGTGTTCCTCGACGCTTTCGAGCACGTGATCCTTCGTATCAGGCGCCGCCTCCCGGGCAGCGGGGTAGAAGATCTCCTCTTCGAGGTAGGCGTGCACCGTGAGTCCTTCGATGATCGAGTCGACGATCTTCCGCTTAGTGACGTACGCGTTCGAACCCGTCTTCTCGAACTTCTTGAACAGGTCCTCGACGGTCTTGTGGTCGTTCTTCAGCAGCACGATGGCATCGGTCGACATAGCGGCTCTCCGATTCGGCGAGTGGTGGTATCCAGTCCGGAAGAAAGGGGCACGCCCCGCCGGCCCGGTTCTGGACCGGCAGGGCCCGGATCGCGCACCCGTGCGAACGACCCACACCTGGTGTTTCCATTCCACTTCGGGATAAACCAAATCTCGCGAAAGAGCTCGAACCCCGGCCGAGCGTTCAGATGACCGAGCAGGGGGTACCGCCGAGGGTGAAGGCGGCCGGTTCGCCGGTGTGCCTCCCCGCACGACGCAGCGGCGAGGCCGATCGACCTCAGCCGGCGACCAAGTCCCTGATGAACGCCGCGATCGCCACGAACACACTCACCCCGGCGATGGACATCATCGCCCAGTCGTAGCCTGGCCTGTCCGCCTTCGAAGACATCGCTGCAGCACCACGGGCGGCGGAGTTCGGCTGCCGCTCTGGCAGGGCTCCGCGATCGAAGGTGTCGCGCGGCCACATGAAGGTCGGCAGCCCGAGAAAACCCCTACCCCGGACAAGAACGGGAAGACCCCGCTTGTAGCCGACGTGGAAGTCGCACGTGCCGACGATGCCCCGAACAAGCCAGAGACATGGCCGATGCTTGAGCGTCTCGACCCGGCAACGGGTCAGTCGCACCAAGGCCAAGTAGAGCAGCAACGCCCCGGCAGCTAAAAGCATGGGTTGCCACAGCCGTTCCTTATAGAAATAGTAAGACAGGACCGCGAGAACCACTCCCCAAGCCCTGAACGGAGTCTTGCGACGACGTCCTTTTGCCACGAATACCTCCCCACATCGATCTTGGCGGTCAACCGTGTTCAGGAACGACCGCCGCCTGAGTGAGGCAGGTGAACACCATTCGCCTATCAATACGGCAAGAGCCGTGCCCGTGTGTAAATCCTGAGGCTGGTGTTGTCCCCTGTGAGTCATGCGGGTGACCGGCTCTGATGCCTATGGTCAAGAGCCATAGCTGCTGAGGCTTGGATATAGACGCACCGCACGCGCGATCACACCTGCGATCGCGGAACCTGAAGAAGTGTCACGAAACTTAAGCTTTGCTGAGACCTACGCCGTTATGCGGATGACCGCGACGGGCCTCATTCCCACAGGTCCGTGATCACTCCACGACGGCCGCACCCAGATCATAGTTCCCACATGCTGCCGTGATCTCGGCCGTCGCCTGCGCCGCGATGAAGAAGTCGTCGGCCAGCGGCGAGGTGCGTGATGCCGCCACCGCGAGGCACACCTGGTCGGGCGCGAGTTCCGGGATGGGTACGTAGCTGATGTCCGGACGCGAGTAGAACACGGTTTCCGAACGACCCACGAACGAGATGCCCCGGCCGGCCGCGACGTGCTCGAGCTTCTCCTCCACCCCGCGCACCCGGAGCCCGGAGTCGGGAAGCGGGCGCCTGGTGGGCTGCGTGCTCGGGCCGGCGTGCCAGACCAGCGGCTCACCGGCCAGGTCGGCCTCGGCGACCTCCTCCTTGCCGGCCAACCGGTGGCCTGCGGGAAGCACCACCATGAGCGGCTCGGTGTACAGCGGGGTCACGCGCAGACCGGTCTCGTCGATCGGCAGCCGCACATAGCCGACGTCGACGCGGCCGTCGAGCAGCATCGGGGCCTGGTCGTCCCATTCCATCCGCTGCACGTCCACGACCGCGTCCGGATGCCGGGCCTCGAACGCCCGCGTCGCCGGGATGACCGGGATGCCGCTCCGGAAGCCGACCACCAGCCGCCGGCCGCCGCGGGCGGCCACGGACACCCGGCGGCGGACCGCGGCCGCGGAGGCCAGCAGCGGACCGGTGTCGACCAGCAGTTGTCGGCCCGCGTCGGTCAGCGCGACACCGTGGCGATCCCTGATGAACAGCGAGGCGCCGAGATCCTGCTCCAGCGCGCGGATCTGGCGGCTGAGCGCCGGCTGCGCGATATGCAGCTCATCGGCGGCGCGGCCGAAGTGCAACCGGTCGGCCACGGCGGCGAAGTAGCGCAGTTTGCGCAAGTCCAGATCCATGGCGCCTCCCGATCCGGTGATGCCTCCAAGGTATCACCACGACTGAAAGAAGTCTTGGACACCCACGCAAGCCAAGGGCAATCTGAATAGGTAACCGATGGGCCGAAGCGAATTCGGTATAAGAATTCGACATCGGGGCTTTGACAGGAAATGCCCAGGCCCAGAATGGGCACATCAGGAATTGAACGCCGTCCATCGCGTCATTCGACGGCGTCGACGACACAACCGTCAACAAAGACGGGGTGGGCATGGCGTCCTATCCAGCTCCAGAAAGCAGACGCATCCATGAGCAGCATCAGCATTATCGGCCTGGGGAACATGGCCGGCGCCACTGTCGGGACGGCCGGCACCGCCCCGACCGGGGACGTCGTTGTCCTCGCCGTGCCGTACGCCAGCGCGGCGACGGTGGTCAGCGAGTACGGGGACGCACTACGCGGCAAGGTCATCATCGACATCGCCCTCGGCGTCAGCGTTCTCAGCTGAGCGCACCCCGCACCACCATTTCTCGCGCCACATCATTCACAAGGAGCAGTAGCGTGCGCGTTTTCGTCACTGGCGGAACCGGCCATTCCGGTTCGCATATCATCCCGGAGCTCATCGCCGCCGGGCACGAGGTCACCGGCCTGGCCCGGTCGGACACGGCCGCGGCGGCGGTGTCCGCGCTCGGCGCGAAGGTGCGTCGCGGCGACCTCGAGGATCTCGACGGGCTCAAAGAGGCGGCCGCGGATTCCGACGGCGTCATCCACGTCGCCCACAGGCAAGACCTGCTTCCGTCCGGCGGGATCGACGCCGTGGCCGCCGCGGAGCTCCCGATCATGCTCGCGTACGGCGAGGCACTCGCGGGAACCGGCAAGCCGCTGGTCGCGGCGGGAAGCATTGGCTCGTCAGGAAACCTGGGCCGACCGGCCACCGAGGAGGACCCGGCCCTTCCCGGCGGCGATGAGTACCAGGGCACCCTGCGGGTTCGTAACGTCGTGGAAACCGCCGTAATCGGCCTCGCTGAGCGGGGAGTGCGGTCTTCGGTCGTGCGGATCGCCAACATCGCGCACAGCAAGACCGATCGTGCCGGCTTCCTCGTGCGGCTGATCGCGCTCGCGAAGGAGAAGGGCTTCGTCGGCTACCCCGGAGACGGCGCGAACCTGTGGAACGCCGTGCACATCCGCGATGCCGCCTCCTTGTTCCGCTTGGCGCTGGAGAAGGGGCCGGCCGGCAGGTATTGGCACGCGGTCGGGGACGGGGCCATCCCGCTCCGCGAGATCGCCGAGGCCCTTGGCAGCCGTCTGAACCTGCCCGTCGTGAGCGTTCCCAAGGACGTACTGATGGTGCCGGGATACTTCGGGTTCCTCGCGAACATAGTCACCCAGAACTACCCGGCGTCCAATCTCATCACCCGCCGGACCCTCGGCTGGGAACCCGCTCAGCCCGGTCTGCTCGCCGATTTGGACAACGGGCATTACTTCTCCGCCGACTGACGGCCAGGAATGCCGCGGGCACACTCCACCACCGCCCGGTCGCGGCAGGTTCACGCATTCCATTCTGCCGGCGGAAGACGCGCCGGAAGTGAGACAGAGCGACACCTCGAGAACAGAAAGAGAGCACACCTCATGAACAGCGTCACCCTCATCGGCACGGGGAACATGGCCCGTGCCATCGGCACGCTCGCGGTAGCGGGCGGCAACACCGTCGAGGTCATGGGACGAGATCAGGCCAAGGCCGATGACCTGGCCAAGGCTTTGGGCGGCGCGACGACGGGCAAGTGGGGTGCCGTCCCGGCCGGGGACATCGTCATCACGGCCCTGTTGTACGACGGTGTCGTTCCGGTCGTCGCCGAGTACGGAGACGCCCTCGCGGGCAAGGTCATCGTCGACATCAGCAACCCGTTCAACGCCACGTTCGACGGGCTGGCCCACAGCGAGGAGACCTCGATCGCGCGGGAAGTCGCCAAGGTGGCCCCGGCCGGCGCCAGCGTGGTCAAGGCATTCAACACGATCTTTCGTAATGTCCTGGAGAAGGGCAGGCCCGACGTCTTCATCGCCGGCGACAATGCGCAGGCCAAGGCGGGCGTGGCGGCATTCATCGAGAGCCTCGGGCTGCGCCCGCTGGACGTCGGCGGCCTGAAAATGGCGCATTGGCTGGAAGGAGTGGGCGTGGTCACGGTGGGCCTCGCCGGTAACGGGGTCGGCCACTGGGACTTCGCCCTCGGCGTCAACGAATTCACCGACTGAGCACCGCCCAGCCCTTGTGCCATGCACTTGACACAAGTTGTACCGTGCATATGACACAAGAGGGAGGTTGTCGGATGGCATGGGACAACGTGCTGGGCGTCGCGATCGTGATGGGGATATTCGGGCTGGGGATTCTCGTCGTCCTGTGGCCCGGCGAGAAGCACGGCCGGCGACTGCTGAACCGATGGGGAATCGATCGTCCGTCCGACGAGGACGTCGCGGAGGCGGTGCGTTACCTGAAACGTCGCCGGGTCGCCTACCCGTGGCTGTTCGTGCTGTTGCCCGTGTTGGGCGAGGTGATCGGGCTGACCGAGGACACCCCTTGGACGATCGTGTGGACGCTGTTGCTCGGCGGGCTCTTCGGTGAGCTGTTCGCGTTGCGGCCGCCGAAAACCGCGCAGCGGCAAGCGATGCTGACGCACCGCAGGGTGCGCGACATCATCCCCGCGTGGGCACTCGCGCTACTCGGTCTCGCGGTGGGCGGCGGGCTGGCGCGCTACGCCGTCGAGGGCCGCTGGCAGGCCGTCTCCGTCGTCGCCGGATGTGGGCTCATCGCCGCCGGAATCGTCGCGCTCGCGGTCCGGCGGCCGGTTGCGGGCGATCCTGTCGTCGATCTCGTGTTGCGCGCCCGCAGCGCGCGCGTGGCGACAGGGCTGGCGATCGCGGTTCCCGGGGCGCTGTTCCAAGCCGAGATGAACGCGGCCGCCGTGGGCGTGTTCGTGCTCGGGCTCGTCGCCCTGCGCGCGGTGGTGGGGCCGCATCGCAGCGTCGCCGCGGCCGTGAGCTGACCGATGACGGCCCTGCGCGTCACCATCGACGCCGCCAGCGGACTCGCGCCGTGGCGGCAGATCTACGACCAGATCGAGCGCATGATCGCGGGCGGCACGTTGGCCGCGGGCACCCGGCTGCCGCCGATCCGCCAGCTCGCGCGGGACCTCGGGCTCGCGTCCGGCACGGTCGCGCGGGTCTACCGCGAGCTGGAAGCGGTGGACCTCGTGACGACGGCACGCGCGAAAGGAACCGTCGTCACCGAGCCGGCCGAGCGCAATCGGCCCGAGACGTTGCTGACGGCGGGCGCGACCCGGTTCGCGGCGTTCGCCCACGATCTCGGGGTCGACGTGGAGGCCGCGGTCGACGCCGTCCGTTCGGCCTACGCGCGCGTAGCCGACCGTTAAGGAACGATCGTTCTTGACTGATCGTTCCTTAACGGTCTACCGTCGTGTCATGGGCAGGCCAAGGGCGTTCGACGAGGACGAGGCGGTGCGCGCCGCCGTGGGATTGTTCAGTGGCCGCGCGTACGACGGGGTGTCCATCGACGACCTCGTCACCCACCTCGGCGTGCACCGCAACAGCCTGTACAAGACATTCGGCAGCAAACGCGGCCTCTACCTGGTCGCCCTGCGCCGCCACCTCGCCGACGACGTCCGACCGCTGGTCGACGCGCTCGCCGCGGCATCGGATGCCGCGGCCGTGCTGCGGCTCATCACCTCGGCCGACCTCGGTCTGCTGCTGCTCGCCGCGGTCGAACGGGCACCGGTCGACGAGGAGGTCGCCACCGAGGTGGCCACCGCGCTGGCCGCCGTCGACCAGGCGATCACCGACACGCTCGGCATTCCCACCGCCCTGGCCGCCGCCCTCACGTCCGCCGCACTGGGCATCCTCCTGCGCGGCGACCCCGAGGGCGTCGGCACCGCACTGACCCAACGCCTCGACCCTCTTGACTGACAAGGAAACGACATGGCACTGGTCCACATCGACGGCGACGACCTCGTCGTCGTGATCGAAGGTCTCGACAAGCTCTGGGCCTTCAAAAGCAGCCTGACCATCCCGCTGGTCAACGTCCGCGGCGCGACCGAGGACCCCGGCATCGCCGCCGATCCCAAGGGGATCCGCGCGCCGGGCGCCCACCTGCCCGGCGTGATCACGGCGGGCACGTTCCACCTCGACGGCGAGAAGATCTTCTGGGACGTCAAGGATCAATCGAAAGCCGTCGTGATCGAACTCGCCGACGAGCGCTACGCCCGCCTGGTCCTCCAAGTCGACGACCCGCGCGCGACCGTCGCGCTGGTCGAGAACGCCCTGGCCTGAACGAGGTCGACCAGGATCGCGCGTCGCGATCACCTTCGTATTCGCGATGCCGGGCGTCAGGCGTGCGGCGGGTACGGCATCGGACTGGCCGATGGTTTCTTCGCTAACGCGACGATGCCGAGGACTCCGGCGACGACGAGCGCGACGAACACGAACAGCGCGGCTACCAGGTACACCACGCGGAAGCCGACAGAGTCCGAGAGCAGCCCGCCGAGGAAGGGTGCGATCGCCAGCGCGAGGACACCAAGGCCTGCGGTCACCCCGGCCGCGACGCCGCGACCGGTGCGGAGCCGACGGATCAGTGCGACGGTCACCCCGATGGCCGCCCCCGCGCCGAGTCCGTTGAGCACCCGCCCGACCAGGAGCAGGACGCTGTCGGGGACGAAGGCGACCAGCAACACACCGAGGAGCATCAAACAGATCGCGGGCACGGTCACCGACGTCGGGAAGCGCGCGCCGAGCAGCAGGCCGGCGGGGACGGCGATCGCGGCCGCGACAAGGTACGCGACGACGGCGTTCAGCAGCAGGGACTGACTGGACATGCCCAGCTCGATCTGCAGGGCCGATCGGCCGTCGAAGCGGTAGATCACGGTGAGCAGGAACAGGCCGATGAGCGCGGCGAACCCGGGCCCGATGACCAGCCACCAGGGCGGTCCGGCGGTCAGGTGCGGGTCGCGCTGCGTCGGCGTCGGCACGTACATGCGCACAACCTATAGCGCCGCGAACCGAAGACCCACACATGGCGGCAACGAAGATCGATAACGGCGCGATTCCTCCGTTCTGACAGGGCGTCAAACCTCAACACGCTTGCCCCACCTGACGACTTAGCGGCGGTTGCGCAGCCATTTCCGGCCTTCTATGGTCGGCTTCATGGCCGTGAGTACCGGAGCCGGACAGCCTGCCCCTCTGTCCGTGACCACCACAGAGCAAGTGAGCGGCGTGTTCGCCGTCGAGGTACGCGGTGACATCGACATCTCGACGAGCCCCCAGCTACAGAACTCGGTCAACGAGTTACTGAAAGGCAATCCCCGGGCCGTGATGATCGACATGACCAATGTCGGCTTCTGCGACTCCTCCGGCCTGTCGGCCTTGGTCCATCTGAACAACCAGTGCACCGCCTCGGACATCGACCTGAAGCTCGCCCCGTCGAGGGTGGTCCGCAGGGCAATCGAGCTGACAGGGCTGACATCGACGTTGACCATGGCCTGACCTCAAGGCCGGTTTGCTTCTTCGTGATGGTGGAGCGAACCGGGCATCGTCTTCGAACTCCTACGTGAACGCAGGCGCGCGGGCCGCGCCGAATCCGCCGTGACCGCCCTGCGCCGTGAGAGTGCGGAGAGGAGGTGGTGACGTGACGGACGAACAACTCATCGTCGAATTCGCGCTGACCCGCCTGGACCATCCCGCCCTCGACCTCGAGGAGGTAGCCACGCTGACCGTCCGGCGGCTGGGTGAAGACCGGATGCTGGACTTCGCCGGGCTTACCCTCGTCAGCCGCGGCGAATTGCGCGGGGCCGTGTTCCCCGCCGCCGTCGAACACGTACTCCGGGTCGTCCTGACGTTGCGCGGTCCTGACGACTAGGTCGCCAGGACCGCGCAAGGCCGATGCCCCGCTCGGGAGTCAGCCTGGGATGTCGCGCGGATCGTTGCCGTAACTGTGGCGCTCGCCGATGGTGCCGTCCTGGTTCTTGATGATGTGCTCGGCTTTCCGCTCCCGGGCCATTTCACGGCCTTGGGCAACGGCTTCCTCTTTGGTGCCGTGCGTGTGGGCTGCTTGTGAGCTGCCTTCGACCTTGTTCTTCCACTGGCCGTTCTCGTAGTACGTCTCGACGTCGCCTTTCACGCTCTGCTCCTCCCGACGAAATTCCTCGTACTGGTGTCGGCGGGTACCCGGTATGACGAGCGTCTGAACCCCAGTGCGGGCATGGCGCCAGATGTTATGATCATCTAAATGGTGCAAGCATCTTGGTCGACCGGTGCGGGGAGGGAGTGGTGATGGTTCGGCTGACACGAGCGCAGCAGCAGGCGCGGACGCGGGCCGCGGTTCTGGCGTCAGCACGAGAAGAGTTCATCGAGTACGGGTACGGGGCGGCGAAAGTGGATCGAATCGCCGAGCGCGCGGAGCTGACCCGGGGGGCGGTGTATTCGAACTTCCCGGGCAAACGAGCGTTGTATCTCGCGGTGCTGGTCGACATGGTCGAGCAGGCGAACATCCCTCTCGCCGTTGAAGAGCCGGGCTCGGTGGGCGAGGCACTGAGTGCGTTCGCACGGGTCTGGCTGGACAGGCTGCCCCTGGTCGGTGACGCCGCCGCCGGCGGACGTCTGCAGTTGCGTTCCCTGGCCGGCGTCATCGACGATGACGCCGGCCGAGCGGTGCTCGCACAGACCGCCCGGCTGGAAGCGCTACTGCTGGCACTGACGCTGGAATCCTGCGCCTCCGAGGTCACGCCGCCGCGCCGTGTTCGCCTGGCCGAGCTGGCGTTGACGATCCTCAGCGGTTCAAGCCTCGTTGCGGAACTGGCCCCCGGGTTCGGTGACCCCTTCGACCGGGCACGCGCGTGCGGGCACCTGGCGAGCCTCGACCTCGCCGACGCCTGGGCACCGCCTTATCTCCCCTATATCGCCCCTGCGGCTCAGGTCCAGGAGAAGTGGACGCCGCCCGCTGATGCCGATGATCTGCTCAGCGCGGACGTGGTCGATCTGGCGTCGGACGGTGTGGTGGTCGTGCTGGGCGGCGGGCGGCTGGGCGCGGCCGAGGAGGCCGTGAGAACGGCGCGACCTGGTGAGCAGGTCACCATCGTCGTCGTCACCGAAGATCCCGCGAACACCGGACCGCTCATTCGCTTGCGCGTCAGTGATCTGGTGGCATGCCTGCGACAGGTCTCCCCCTCCCCCTTGCCGGGACACCTTCGTTTCGTACTCGACGACGATGCCCGCGTCGCGGCCGCTCTCGGCCTGGCCGACGTCGGCGACCACACCGAAGCCGCGGTGCGCGTCAACGGGGGTGCTGTCGTCGCCCGTGCCGAGAGGCGAGGCGCTGCCTACGCCGTCGCGGCAACGACGACCGCGCGCTCCGAAGGAGCCGCGACATGACCGGCGCCCGTTCGGACGCCGGGCTGCTCATGCTGCACGCCCTGCGCTGCGGCGGCTATGCCGGACTGTCGCGCTTGTCCGCCACTACGGGGTTAAGCGAATCCGAAGTCGAGTCGGAGCTGATCGACCTCGCCGTGGACGGCCATGTCACCCGCCTGAGTGGCGGCCTCGGCGCCTGGGGCATCACCGACACCGGACGCGAGGCCGATGCCGAGCGTATCGCCGCACAGTTGGACGCGGCCGGTGCCCGCTCGGCGGTCACCGCGGCGTTCGATCGGTTCCTGGTGCTCAACCCGGAACTGCTCGACCTGTGCACGGCCTGGCAGCTCCGCCCCTCAGGCGGGGAGACGGTCGTCAACGATCACCGCGACCCGGCCTATGACGCCCGTGTGCTCGATCGCTTCACCGACCTGCACGAGCGCGCACTGCCGGTCTACCACGACTTGGAGGCCGCGCTACCGCGCTTCGGTCGATACCGCGCGCGTCTGGCCGACGCCCTCGACCGCGCCCGCTCAGGCGAGCTGACCTACGTCACCGACACGACGGCGTCCTTCCACACGGTCTGGGCAGAGCTGCACGAAGATCTCCTCTCGACCCTGGGGATTCCGCGATGAAGTGGATACGGGAACTCACCCCGAACACCAGGGAAGACTCGTGGCTCATCGGCGCGAAAGCCCACGGTCTTCTCGAGCTGATCCGGCTCGGACTGCCGGTACCGGCAGGATTCGTCGTGACCACCAAAGCGTGCCGTGCGTTCCTGCGCGACGGCCACCTCCCCGACGGGCTCCGTGACGAACTGGCAGTGGCGACGCGAGTACTGGAAGAGGTCACCGGGCGACGGTTCGGCGGCGTGCCGCCACTGACCGTCTCGGTGCGCTCCGGGGCCGGCGTGTCGATGCCCGGCATGATGGACACCATCCTGAACCTCCGCGCGGCCGAGCAGCTGGAGTCGGCCGTCGAGACGGTATTCGCCTCGTGGGAGACACCGCGAGCGCGCACCTATCGGGAACTGCACGGCATCGATCACGACCTGGGCACCGCGGTGGTCGTGCAGGCGATGGTCTACGGCAACCGAGACGAACGCAGCGGCACCGGGGTCGCGTTCAGCAGGAACCCCAACACCGGAGAGCCCGCCGCGTTCGGCGACGTGCTCTTCACCCACCAGGGGGAAGACGTCGTCGCGGGCACCACACCCACCCTGCCGCTCACCGACCTCGCCGCCCGCGAACCCCACGTATGGACGGCACTGACCGACGCCCTGGCTCGTGCGGAAGACCACTACCGCGACGCGGTCTACGTCGAGTTCACCTTCGAGGCCGGGATCCTGTGGCTCCTCCAAGTACGCCCCGGAGGTTTCACCGGCGCCGCGGCGATCAGGGTCGCCGTCGACCTCGCCGACGAGGAACGGATCAGCCGAGCCGATGCGGTGCTCCGGGTCTCACCCCGGCAGGTCGAGCGTGCCCGTACACCTCGCATCGCCCCGACCGCCGACACGATCCTGCTCGGTCGCGGAGTAGGGGCATGTCCCGGCGTCGCCACCGGCAGGATCGCCACGACCACCGAGGCGGCGAGACGCATGGCGGCTGACGGCCCGGTGATCCTTGTGCGCCCCGAAACGTCCCCGAACGACATGAACGGACTTGTCGTGGCGGCGGGCATCCTCACGGCACGGGGCGGACCGGCCAGCCACGCCGCCGTCGTCGCCCGGTCCCTGGGCAAACCCGCGGTGGTCGGCATGGGCACGCTCACCATCCGCGACACGCACACCTCGATCGCCGTGGGCGAACGCACTCTGGACGAAGGAACGCTCGTGACCATCGACGGAAACAGCGGCGAGGTCGCCCTCGGCCGGGTGCCGACGGTCGCGAGCGGGGACGAGGCCCACCTCGAACGATTCCTCGCCTGGGCCGACGACCTCTCCGGGAATCGGGCCGTGCACGGCGAGGCCGAACGTCTCAGCGCCGCCCACGCCGCACTTCGCCCCTGACGAGCCGTGCGCAACGCGGGACTGCCTGGCGCACGGCGAAAGCGAGGCTCAGGGGCGGGTCCCCGGGCCGAAGCCCGTCCACCGCAGGTCTTCCGGGAGGTGCCCCATGTCGTTGTACATCAGCACCGTCGAGGCACCGCCGTCGTAGTGGTCGATCGCCGTCAACGCCGTATTCCCGCAACTCAACCCCAGCCAGCGCTCCGGTGGCGCGTCCAGCGCGTCGCACATCAACCAGGCGACCGGATAGGCGTGTGTCACCAGCACCTCGTGCGTCTCCACCTCGGCGGGGAGGGCGAAACGATCCGTCAGCGCCGCGGCGATCCGCGCCCCCTCGGCCGCTTCCGCGGGGTCGTGACCATCGAACAGCCCGCGCCAAGCCGGTGGCGGATCGGCAGGCACGTAAGGCACGTTATCCACCAACTCCACCGCCTCGCCCAGTGACGCACCCGGGATGTGTTCGCCGATGATCTCCGCGGTCTTCACCGCACGTGCCAGCGGTGAATGCCACACAGCGTCCACCGGCAGGCGCGCCAGCCGCTTCGCCAGCAGCTCACCCTGCCGCCGCCCCACTTCCGTCAACTCGCCGAACGGATCCGCGGCCCCGTGCCGAACCACATACAGGTGCCTCGTCGCCATGGCAACCCCCTCCCTCGCACTTTACATGTTGTTATCATTCAGATGATAACAACATGCCACTGCGCTCTGGTTGGAACGGGTCTAGCGGATCAGGCCGGCCGCGCGCAGATCGGCCCAGACCCGCGCGGGCACCTCCACGGCGAACGACTCCACGTTGCGCCGCGCCTCCTCGGCGGACCGCATCCCCACGGCGATACCCGCGACGGCCGGGTGCCGCAGCGGGAAAGCCATGGCCACCTGGGGAAGCGTCACACCGTGCGCCTCGCAGACGTCGGCCATCTCGTTCGCCCGCCGCAGGACGTCCGGCGTCGCGGTCTCGTAGTCGAAGTGCGCCCCCTCCCCCGGCCGCGGCACGGCGAGCAGCCCGGAGTTGAAGATCGACGCCGCGATCACCGAGACGCCGCGTTCCTCGCAGGCGGGCAGGAACGTGTCGAGCGCGCTGTGATCGAGCAGCGTGTGGCGGCCCGACTGCATGACCACGTCGATGTCGGCTTCCTTGACCAAAGTGGTCAGCATCGCCGTGTCGTACATGCCGGCGCCGATCGCGCCGACGGTTCCTTCCGACCGCAGTTCCGCCAGGGCCGGGTAGCCGTCGCGTACCGCGTCGTCGAAGAACTCCTCGGCGTCGTGCAGGTAAAGCACGTCGATCCGGTCCAAGCCCATCCGCTCCAGCGAATCCTCGACACTCCGGCGGATCCCGTCGCGAGTGAAGTCACGGACCCGGCGATGCGTTGCGGGCACGTGGAATCCGTCCGGATCCAGCTTCCCGCCCGCGCCCTGCGGCACCAGCAGGCGGCCGACCTTCGTCGACAGGGTGAACGAATCACGTGGCCGGTGACGCAGGAATTCACCGATCCTGCGCTCGGAATGTCCGATGCCGTAATGCGGTGACGTGTCGTAGTAACGGATCCCGCCGTCCCACGCGGCGGCCAGTGCCCCGGCCGCGGTCTCGTCGTCCAGTGGCGCGAACAGTCCGCCGAGCGGCCCGCCGCCGAACCCCAGCCGTGTCACCTGGACGTCGGTGTGCCCGAGTCGGTTCGTGTTCATCCCCTGCATCCCCCAAGATCGGTTCCCGGCCGACCTTTCCACACTCCGTGGCGAAAGGCCCACGACTTTTGCGGGGCAGGCAAAGAGCCCTTCGCCGCAAGTTTTGGGTCGCCTCCCAGGAAGGCTGCCGGGAAGGCGAGTCGGGAACGCGAGCCCAGCGAGACTCCAGGAGCTCTACGGCGAGAACGGCCGCACCTGCTCGAAGCGTTGCCCGGCCGGGTGTTCGATCGCCCACGTCCGCATCGCGCGGCACGTGACCACCAAGCCGTTCGCCGAGTGACACGTGCCGATATCCAGGCTGACTGCCCGGGTGCCACCGGCAGACAGCAGCCCGGAACCCGGAAACCCCGCGATGCCGCCTGACAGGTGACCAAGACCCGCCGGGCCGAATCGGACGAGAGCGACAAGCATGCGCGGGGTTGTCGCGGCACCTCGCTGCCCGGTGGCGCTCCGCTGCGTCAGCGGATGGCGAGTGCGACGAACCGGGTGTTCTCCCCTGGCCAGAAGTTGTCGTCGCTGACCACGAGAAGGGTGCGTTCGCCCGTGGGCAGGGTCGGACCCCACGACATTCCTTCGTAGTTGTCGATCAGCGGCAGTGGCAGGTCGCGGAAGTCCAGCAGCAGCTTCTTGCCGACCGGTGTGACGGCGGCGCCTGCCAGTGAGTCGACGTTCTTGATGTTCGTGGCACTCCGCGTGCTCATCTCGAACAGCTTCACGTTGTAGCCGTGTCCGGTGACGTAGCCGCGTTCGATCACCAGATACCGGGCCGGATCGATGGGGTGCGCCAAAATCTCCGGAATCCCGGAGTCGGCGAACGAACCGGGTGGGTTCGGCGCCGCGAACAACGGTTCCTGCGGATAGGCGTACTGGGCCAGCGGCGTGCCGGCGCGCGTGTGCACCGTGACCCTGGACAGTCCGCCATGGTCCGGTGTGGGCACCGGCCCGTCCTGCAGCAGCGGTGACTCCACCGCACTGGTCAGCAACGCGCCACCGGCGGCGAAGGTCATCGCCTCCAGCACCAGATTGCGCCGCGGCCCCGTCTCACCGGTGGTGATCTTGTAGTTCTGCGGCAACGACAACTCACCCGCATAGGCGCCGTCACGGCCAGCCCGCTGAAGCGACGGCTGGATCACCGGGTCCGTCGGCGTGGGTGCGCCGCGCGGCCGATTGCCTTCCTGGCTCCACCAGTACTTTCCGGTCCACGGATCCACCCGGATGTCCTCCGGATCGACCGTCGTCCCGTCCCCGGCCGATGAAGGCGGATACACCTGCCCATCCGGGCGCAGGAATGGTTTCGTCCCGGTGAAACGCACGTCGTGCACGCCTCCACCGTCGATATCGATCTCGGCGGTGTAGAACCGGGCCGCCTGACGATCCGAACGGTCGTCACTGATCATCACCCACTGGCCGGTGCGCTTGTCGCGGTCGATCCCGGACAACCCGCCGACCGTGGTGCCATGGAACTCCGAATACTGCGGAATGGTGCGCTCACCCAGAAAACGCACCTGAGACCAGGCTTGTGCAACGACGGGCGCCGCCGACGCAGGCGTCCCTGCAACGACACCACTTCCTGTCAGCAACCCGGCGACGGCAAGGGCGATAACGCCCCTCGAAGATCGAATGCGCATACCTCGACCCTGGCTCAAACGCCCGCCCGACGGCAGGACCATCCAGGTACGCCCCCCGACACGATCAGGTAGCGCCCGTGCACGCACCGAAACGGCCTCACCCTGAGCCTCGGACGTTGCGCTCATGTCGGCATGATCGGACGCCGTGCACCGGCAAAGCACTAATCCATAATGGACATTCGCAAAGTGGGGAACCGCGCCGAATCAGTTTAGCCCGGCAGCAGCGCGTCGTACACGTTGATCGGGTTACGGAGGGGGATGGCCGGCATCCGCTCGACGTCTCGGCCCCTTGCGGCAGCTCCTATATCGTCGCCAAGTCATCGTGGCGACGCTCTGCGCGCGGTGTCCCTACCGCGCGCCACCCGCAGAGGTGGCCTCCTGCGCCCGCGGTGGTCAGACCACCCAGGACGAGGCTCGCTCACCACTATCGTCCGGATACTTTCCGCCGCCTCGCGAAGCGAAGTGGAGCGGTGCCCCCATTAGGCAGGGGGTTGATGTTCCCCGCCGATACCGCCAACCGGAGCCCGTTCAGGTCGCCGCACTCGGAATCCACCTTGGCCGGAGCCTGACGTCTCGGCCCAGACACGCACTCTGCCCCGGCATCAACCCTCGCCCGCCCCGAGTTCGTCACCGCCCTCCACGAACTCTCCCGCACACCAACGGCCACTCGCTGCCCCTGGCCACAGGGCGAAGATGGCGCCCTCTTCTGCCGCACGGCACATCATGGGCGTTGACCATCTGATTCTACTTAGAGTAAGTGTGCGACTACATTGCGTCTCACTCCATGGTGCTCTAGAACACCTCCTTCGGCGGGCGCGAGTATTGAGCAATCTGCAGCACTGTCGAATGTGCCCCGGAAAGTGCCGGGCAATCACCAAGATATACAAGATGCGGAGGAATCAAGCATGACAGGAAACAAGCGCTTGGGCGGGTGGGTCGGCGTCGCCGGGGTCGCGGTCGTAGTGGCCGGGACGGCTCTGGCGGGAGCGCTTCCCGCCCAAGGAGAGGTGTCCACGCGCGCGGTGGAAGCCCGGCAAATCACCCTGCGACTGGCCAGCGACCCCGGTCAGGTGGCCAATGTCGCCGGAGCGTCACAGGCCAACGGGGCGAACATCATCCAATGGCCGCTGTCGCGCACCACGAACGAGCGGTGGGAACCGGAGGCGTCGCTGGACGGCTACTACCGCTTCAAATCGATCAACAGCGGCAAATGCCTGAATGTCGCGGGCGGCGGAAACACCAACGGCACGCAGGTCATCCAGTACACCTGCGGTGGCCTGCCCAACGAATTGTGGAAGCTGGTACCCAAAGGCATCGGCCACCAGATAGTAAGCAAAGAGAGCGGAAAATGCCTCAACGTGGCTGGCGGCGTAGGCAAGGGCAGATCCCTGATCCAGTACACCTGCACGACGGGCGTCGCCAACGACGTCTGGCTGGCCGTGTGGGAACCGGATAACCGGTAACCGCTCCCTCGCTGTGGGCTCCGGCGCCGCGGCCCCGGAGCCCACAGTTCCTTGGGACACAACGGAGAACACTAAGTGACAGGCATCCGATCGCGGCGAGTCCACTGCGCACTGGGTGCCGCGTGCTGTGCTGACTTCAATTCGCTGCCCACAGCGGCAACACGGTCGACTCCGGCCTGCGGGAAGCCCCGCAGCGCACGACGAACTCTCGGTTGCGACGCAGCAGTACTTCACCAGTACGGATCCCGACGTATCGGGCAACAACCTGTACGGCCCGCTCGCCTGACCTCGTAGTCCCGCGAAACCGCGAACCGCTAGGCGACCTGGCACGGGGATGTCTCTGCCACTCGCGGAGTGCCAGAGACATTCCCGCGTTACTCAGGCCATCGTCGCGTTCGCCGCGGCCGAGTCGTCATCACTGATGGCCCGTCATCACCGCGGTGAACTCCGCGTGGTCGAGCTTGCCGTCGCCATCGGTGTCGACGTTGTTCGGCCACTCTGCCCGCAGTCGAACTCGCGTGATTATCAGACCTCCTTACCCCAGAGCGGGAGGATGTCGTCGCCGAAACCACCTCGGCAACCCCCATTCTGTTCGCTACCGAACAAAACAAATCTCTAATACGGGTCGGTAAAGTTTCATGAGTTCTAAATAGTTGCTACGGATAGTTACCGAAGCTCGGCCTGGCAGCAAGACTGGCAGCTAATGAAGATCAAGGAAAGGTGGCTCGACTACGCAGAGTCCTACCGAGTAGCACCATCGGGCGTCCGCGGTGGCGAATCCGTCGATTTTCCCCGTGCTGCACCAGTCCAAACCACTACTTCATCGGCATCCTCGACGAGGACGGCTACCTGTCTTGAGCGCAACAGCACAACGATCGCTCCCCGGCACTCGTCGTTTCGGAAACTTACGGCGCGACACCGGAGTGTCCTTGCCACACTCGTCCGCTGTGCGAGGGTGCGCGTCGGCGACCTCTCAAAGGGATGCGCGAGCGGCTCGTGAGGCGTCGGTCAAAGTGGTGCCGGCACCGGACACCAGACCAGTGTCGACGCAGGTGAGGGTGACTGTGTAGCCGCCGGGAGCCGGGGCGTGCATGAAAGCGCTGCAAGTGTCGCCGCCGCCGAGTGCGATCTGCGCCAAGGCACGCGCTTCCTTGCCGGCATCGGTGAGGGTGGTGCCGAGCCCGTTGATGAAGGAAAGGCCGATACCGTTGCAGGCGAGGGTAGCTTGATAGCCGCCACTGACCGCAGAGTTCATGAAGGCCGAGCACCCGGCGGCGGGTGCGGCGTTCGCAGTGGCGGGCAGGGCACAATTCACGACGGTCAGCGCTCCGATCATGACCACAGCCTTCTTGGCCAAGCCGAACCTGCTGTTTCCACGCATCGACGAAGTCCTTCCTTCTGTGGCGCGATACCAGGGGTCGGCGGAACGCGCCGGTCGGTATCCACGATATTCGACGATCAGCTACCCGCGCTGGTTCCAGCGGATCCAGCGCGGAGTCAAGGCCGGAGCTTGCCCTGAGAATAAAGGAAGGTGGTCCCCGGGCAGGTCGGTGAAATCCCAGCGGCCAGGCTGGCGTTTGTGCGCACCGTGTCCACCGCGCTTCGTCGGGCACGACTTTCTGTTCCGTTTGATATGTGCAGGGTTCGGAGCTGCTGGCCCGGTGCGCCGCTCCGGGCCCAGAACGCGATCGAGACAGGGTCGCGGTCGATCGCGCAGGTCGACCATGTCGGCCTCGTTCCGGAACACCGCGAAGCCGCCGCCTTCGAACCCGTCCCGCCGCTCGTGCTTCGCAGGCCCGCGGTCGTCGGCCAACGCGAAGTAGCCGTAGTCGGCCAGATAGCGCGCGAACACGCGATCACCCCCTCAGTGATCACCTGATATTAGCGAGCAGACCGGCGTTCGGGACGCATACCGGCCTCTCCAACCGGAGACACCGATGACACGACTGCCTGCGGGGATGCCGAAACGCAGACCAGCGCATGAGCCTGCTGCGAGCGCGTGATCGCGACGCCGGTGAACGTGACGAACGAAGGCAGCCGGCCGGGTGTGCGCGCGTTCAGCACGACCGCGCCGGCCAACTGGCCTGCCACACTGGCCGGCCCGAAGACGAGCACACCGACGCGGCGAACGGCCGCACCCGTCTTCACCTGTCCTACCAAGCCAAGATCACGAACTGCCACTGGAGTACTAGGCCAGTTCGTTGACCGTTTTGCCGTCCCCGTCCAGGATCTTGATGGTCGGCCGGTCGTTCTCGTCTACCTGGAGCACGATTCGCGGACGCCCTTGGGAATCGCACAACGCCAGCTGCGCGCCGAAGGTGGTGTGGCAGCCGAAGAGCGCGCGCGGCGTGGCGCGGACGCTGGGCCCGGCGTCGGGATCCGGAATGCCGTTGATGGTCAGGCCCGCGCCACCCACGCCGTCCTTCGCGGACAGGCTGAGGTTGATCCCGTCCACCGCGTGCGGATAGTCGAAGGCGATGCGGCCGCCGGTGGGATGGACGAGCAGGCCGCCCTTTTCGTCACCGGTCTCGTCGTTGAAGATCAGATAGGAGCCGTTCTCCGGCCCGGATCGCCGCTCGGGCGGGTAGGTCTGGCCGTCGATGATCAGCGGCGGCTTACGGCTGTCGAGCAGGAACCGCTGCCGCCCTCGCTTGTCCACCACGGTGAACGACGGGCTCACCTGACGCTTGTCGTCCACTGTGGAGTCCATAGTGGACTCCGTCGCGCCCGCTGTTCCACCGGCCAGCAACGCGCCACCAGCGGTCGCCGCCATTCCGAAGGCCGCCCGTCGCCCGAGATCCCCTGCCATCGCCCAGTCTCCTCAAGTCGGTTCCCCGGACGCTAGCAAAGATCATCACGCGATGTGACAGATGGCCAATATCTGTCACTCGCTTGGAGTAGCCTGGTTTGTAGGTGTAGGTACACTTTTCGCCGCCGGTGAGAGCGAATCCATGCTCGGCGCCCTTGTCGCCGAAGCGGGCCTGCGCGACCGATTGGTCCTGACCGGCAAGTCCACCAACAGCCGTCGACCCCCGGCGATCTGAACGTCGGCGGCAACGGCAGGGGGTCGTTCCCCGAAACCAGGCCTGACAACGCAGCCCCTGGGGCGCTCCAGGAATCGCAGCACTTGCCGTCCGCAACGTCAAGCTATGACTGGTCAGCCACTGCGGATGCCGACAATGTCCGGTCATCGGCATAAGCGGATGTCGTGCGCCTGGGGTTGCCGTCTGTTGTCGGAGTTCAGCGGAACAGTGGGATCGGCCAGCAACACCACTCGGTCGAGCGTCGGATCGAACCCGAGGACCGGGCGGGCTGAGCCGCTGCCTCCTGCGTCATCAGGACGGGCTTGCTCAGTTTCCGCCCGATCTCGGCAAGAAACCCGCTCTGTGCAGCCACTCACCGAGGGCGGTGTAGTCGACCTCGGTGAGGCCCTGTCGTGGGTCGACGCGGTGTAGTAGCACGGGTGCCCCGTGGCCGGTGTGCACCCAGTGTCTGTCTATGTCGGTGATCTCGTCGTCGACCCACACGAACGGGCGTCCCGGTGCCCAGTTGACGAGGCTCGGGTCTTCCAGTGCAGTCCGTGGCCGGGATTGCCCCTGGACAGGAGCGGGTTCGAACCGGCCGCAGGTGAGTCGAGGCGGGACAGGTAGGTCGGGTACTGCTCAGCAGGGGCGCCGAAGGGGATGAGCGGCCCATCGACGTCGAGGAAGAGCAGAGGTAGTTGTCCGATGCCTGTCACGACCGCACGATAGCTGCTGATCATGCTGCGCCAGGTCCGATGATGAAGCTACGAATTCAACTCGTGACAGCGATCAAGAGACTCGGTGGTCCTGCCTCCCAATTACGTTGTGCGCCACGCTTCCTGTCATGCCTGAACTGACCTCGGCAGGACAGGGTTCGGCTTGCTGCGCTATGCCGCCGAAGCGGGCGTTGGCCTGGTTCACGCTAATGGCGTTGATCAGCCGCTCCGGATCACCCGGTAGATCGTCTCCGACTTCGGCGCGGGGCGCGGCACGTTGGTCCAGCCGATCTCTTCAGCTCGCAGCGCGATTGCGGCCTTCACCTCAGCCGTGTCGGTGTCGTCCTCGAAGAACGCAATCGACAGACCGTTGCCGGTGGCTGGGTCTACCAAGTGATAGGCGTTGAGGACGCCAGGTACAGCCTTCGCCGCGTCGATCACCCATTGACGGTCATCGCCGGGCATGGGCTCCCATACCGCGACACGTGCGATCACGAGCACCACCTCCGCAACGTGAGTCGAACGATCAGGAACCGGCGTTACCGAGTCCCAAGCCTGAACACCCACCGGCAGGACAGTGCGTTAAGAGCCTGCGCCGCTGAGCCAGCTGGTCACCACGACACCCTCGATGACCGCGAACGGTCAGAAGCTACGCCGAGGTCGCGACGCCGGCTTCGAGCTCGATGTCACGCTCGTCGTCGACCTGCGTCCGCGACACCATCTGCGCTACCAGGTCGAAGATCGGCGTCGCTTCCTGCGGAAGGGACACGCTCTGCTGGTGCACACTCTCGGCGATCATGAACTACTACTCCTCGAAGACGGCAACTACATCGACCGTTCACCCTAACGGCCGCACCTCGGTGACGCACAGTATTCGGGGTTTTGGTCGAGGACGCCGCCGTCGTACAGGTTGTTCGTCAGGGCGGGGCGGCCGTCCGGCTGCGGGGAAACCCAGTCGACGACCAGTAGTCGGCCGGGCAGCACATCGAACCCGAGTTCTTCCCTGATCTCGCGGCGCGCGCATTCCCAGGGATGCTCGCCTTCTTCGTGCGCGCCGCCGGGGATCTCCCAGGTATCGGAGCCGTAGGTGGTTTCGACAAGCAAGATGCGGCCCTCGGTGTCGCTGAAGATGACGCCCGCGCTCGCGATCTGCTTGGGCAGCGTGGCATAGTACTCGGCGGGAGGCAGCCGTTCCTGGGTCATGCGCGGGGAGGCTACCCATCCCGCCGTACCCCGTCGGTGTCTCCGCATTCTTCCAGCTGAGATCAGTCAGCTCGGTCTGCGAAAGCTCCGACGGCCGCAGGCCATTCCGAAGGCGCGTGAGACGATGCTAGGCATCAGCGCCTGGCTGAGCGGACCGAGGTCGAAGCTCCCCCCGCTCCCCCGCGTCGTCGCGCTCACTCAGCTTTCGAAGGTACGACTTGCGCTCCTCAGCGATCACCCGGTCTCCCGCGCTCCTCTTCATCTCGGGCCTGTCGTGCTGATCGGCTACGGACCTACCTGGCCACCAGACTTTCTCGTCGCCACAAGCGCGCCGCGACTACAGGTCGCCAGCTCGACGATGGACAAGCTCAGTACGGCGCAAGCTGCTTCCGGCCTCAGATGACCCTGCCGGGTGCTCGTCGCTGACTAAAGACCTCGTCGATCACTCCGATCGTGGCACTCAGGCAGTACATCGGCGGATTTCCGCCGAACCCTGATCGCGCTGGGCGCCCGCCCGTCGATGGGCAGAGCCTGTTCCTGCTATGTCAACGCCGACGTCGAGTCGTTCTTCACCACCTCAAAGGCGAGATCGGCACCCGAGCCTGGTTGGTCGAATCGCGGGTGGTCAGGCTCCCCGCCGCGTGCGTGACCACGCGGTCTCCATTCCCGAGACGGCGCCCAGCGCCGCAATTGCTACGACCACACAACCAGAGGAACTCTGCACCATCTCGTTGCTACGAGCGGACCCAAGCTGCTCGTAGATGAAGTCCCTGTTCTCCAGGTAGAAGAACGCCGCACCCCTGGTCAGGGGTGTAGGCCGGCCCGCCGATCTGCTCTTCTACGGCAATCCAGCCGCCAAGATCCACCACGTCGGCCTCGACAATGGCAACGAGAAAATGATCAATGCGTCTACATTCGGGCAACCCAGAGAACCACCACGACAAGTACGTTGGAGCTCCGCGACCCAAGAATCAGGTCCGTCACGCCTCCGACCCGGCCAGGGAGGCGCCGACCAAGCCGGCGCCGGTGGCCCGCGCGATCGGAGAATGAGCTGATCGGCGTAAGCGTTTTGTGATCCTTTGTGGCGCGAACGAACCACACCGGATGGCCGCGTCGGCAATTACGGTGCATGGCGAGAACGCCGGAATCGATTCGGCGGGGGAGCCCGAGGAGATTCATGAAGTACGACCGCACAGCGGTATTCGCCGCCGGTTTTGCCGCACTTGCCCTGCTGTCCGCCTGCGGGAGTGGGGAAAAGAGCGCCGCTGCACCGGTCGAGGGCTCCACGCCGGCCGCCGCCGAGTCCTCGTCCGCCGGTTCGAGCGCCGAGCCCACCGGTTCGGCCAATTCCGCCGAGATCACCAAGCCCGGCACCAAGCTGAAGGTCGGCGACCGCGCGGTGGTGCCGTTCAAGTACGGCACGGACAAGACCGGCACTATCGCGATCACCGTCGACTCGATCGACCTCGGCCCGAGCACGGATCTGGCGTCCGTCGGCGAGAAGGCCAAGGGCCTGAGGCCGGTGTACATCCGGTTGACCGTGGAGAACGTCGGCGGCACCGATCTCGCCCACAGCGTGGTGCGGCTGCGCGCGCAGGGCCCGGATGGCCGGAGTACCGGCGTGGTCGTCACCGGGGAGATCCCGAAGTGCAAGGCCGCGTCCGCGTCGAAGGATTTCACCACCGCCGGGGCGAAGTACAAGACCTGCGAACTGCAAGCCGTCCGCGAAGGCAGTGAGGTCGGCGCCGCCACCTACACCGACACCGAGAAAATCAAGGACGCCCCGATCGTCTGGAAGAAGTAAGCAACGCCCGTAACCGCTGTCCCACCGCTTCTAGTGCCTCATCAAGGAACGTTGACGTGGTAACCGTGTCGCGTGGACATCCGAGCTGGTGATCGCGAGGCTGCCGGTGGTGAGCCATGGCACGTAAAGCCTGGGGATACTCGTGCGGTCGTTGGAGCCGGAGGCGGCGCAGCGACTGGTGGAGATCACGAGGTCGGCTCGGTTCGGGTGCGGCTGCGACGGTCCGGGATCGCGCTGGCCTCGGTGCAGGGCCGGTCCGCGAGTGAGATCGCGGAGACCGAGGGGTACGTGCGGGAGTCATCCACGCGTTCAACGACTCCGGGTTCGCAGCGCTGTCTCCAAAATGGAGGGCGGCCGACCTCCTAAGTTCGGTCGGCCGCCCGTGGTCAGATCTGCCGCATCGCCGGGATCGGATTGCCGTTCACGACCTGGAGCCTGGCCAAGCTGGTCGGGTATCTCGCCGAACACGCGAGCATCAAGACCGTCCGGCAGATCCAAGGACCCGGACTTCGTCGCCAAGAAGAACCGCATCCTGGACCTCTACGATCACCCGTCCGTCGTCGACGGCGGGTGATCTGTGTCGATGAGTTCGGGCCACTGAACCTGCGACCCCGGCCCGGCCGCGGCTGGTTTCCCGCCGGCCGCCCGGCCAGGCTGCGCGCGACCTACACCCGCACCAAGGGGGTCCGGCAGATATTCCGCCGGTTCCGTGACCGCAAACGCTGGCCGCAGTTCCTCGACTTCTGCAAACAGCTCCGTTGCCGCCTCCCGACCGGGGAGCTCTACCTGGTCTGTGACAACGATGGCCTCACGGCAAGGCCGAGGTCAGGACCTGGTGCGCGGCCAACGACATCGAGCTGGTCTTCACGCGCACCAACGCGTCCTGGTTGAACTGGATCGAGTGTGAGTTCACCGCGGTCCGCTACTTCACCCTCGACGGCAGCGACTACCCCAGCCACGCCGCCCAGCAAGCCGACATCGCCGGCTACCTCCGCTGGCGCAACGCCACGCCCAGGCACATCGGCACGATCCCCGAAGCTCCTACGGCGCCTGGTGCGCCGCCACTGCATTCCGCCTGCACACCGTCGAGAACGCCACGCTGACGGCCGAGGCTCAACGCACCGGAGGCCCCTCCCCCACCTCCCGCATCCGCCTCTGAAGTTCCCGCACCGCAAAGAAAGAAGGCTCAGGACTCCTGATGTAAGTGATCTCCCCAGCCGTCCGCGGCACCATCCGCGCGGTGGTCGGCTACACGCTGCCGGACCATGACGGGCGCCGCCGGGAAAGGTAACAGGACCGTTCGCCAGAGCCGGATCGGCGACAGCCGGAGGTGCCGCACGACGCCTCGCGGAGCCACGCATCAATGCGCTACGTACCGCCGTACGCCGTCGTAATACCTAGACCGTATAGCCGCATATCGTGGCGATATCATTGAGATAACGGTGACGAGTAGGAGACACTGCCGGTAATTAATCCACGGAAGTCCTACCGTGAACCGAGGTTCGTATGCGCCGCGACTACTGCGTTTCGCTGTTGACCGCCTGCCTCGCCTTGTCCTTCGTTCAACCCCCTATGGCCACCGCTCAACCCGCTTCAGGAGCCCCCGCCGGGCAGGACATCGCCACAGCCGTCGCGCGGGCACCCTTCTGTTACGAAGAACCCGTGCAACCGAAAGCCGATGTAAGCGACATTAAATCCACTTTCCAGTCTTCGAAATGGCTGCAGACGATCCAAGCCGTGTACAAGCGCCGGTGGCCGAGCGGCGAGGGCCTTGCGATCGCTCAAGCCAAGGACAAGTACTTCAGCCAGTTCGTGGAGAAATCCAGTTTCAACGCGCTCGCCGAATCTCTGATGGTGGCGATTCACGAGGAAACCCACATGTGGGACCTCGATCCTTCGAGAACGTCATGGGACGTCTACATGTCCGCGTGGGTCAACGCGTCCCGAAAAGCGATGAAGGTGCCTCTTCACGGTGGATTCCCTCGCCGTGAGATTCTGCCGCTGATCACGGACAGGCTCACCACGTCCATGGACGACATCTACCTGCGCGACGCACAGCAAGGAACGTATCGCCTTCAGGGCGTCATGGCCGAGCTCAACGCCGGTCTCATGGGGCTGCCCGCGGCGACGGTCGTCGCCGAGTACATCCAGGGCGTGGGAGCCAGCAACTCCAGGGACATCGTGGCCACCAACATGCGCTATCTTCTGCTCTACCTGCGCATAGCCAAGACAAAGCATGCCGACTACTGGGCGAAGATCAAAGCCGAACCCGCGCTGCGTGAACTGGTGCTCATCGAGTTTCTCCGGTCGGCCTATTGGCTCGATCAATCCGCGTCCTATGCCGCCAAACTCGGCAGTGCCGACGTGGACAAGATCGTCGCCAAGAACTACGCCCCGGAAAACATCGCGATAATCGAGGAGTTCACCGGAGCCAAGGTGAACGTGAGCGCACCGAAGAACTGCACGGTTTGACGCGGCGTCGCCGATGAGATGGTGGGCGCATCGGCGGTGCGGTAGCGGGATGTGTCGCTGCGCAAGCCGGGCTCGGATCCGGCGGTGGAGCGGTCGCCGCTGGAAGCCGCCCGGCCCGAAGGGGTCAGGTAGAGCACCCGCCGTCGATGTCGTCAGCCGGGGGGCCTGATCATTCATCAGGCCCCGCGCCGGCGCGGGCGCCAGCCCATTGTCGACGGCGAGTGAAAACTGATCACGGCGTGGCATCTGAATTTTGACCCCTTGTCCGGTGACTCTGGCTGGAACCGAGCCAGGGAGGACGAAGGGTGTTGTCCGTGGAGGATTGGGCTGAGATTCGTCGTTTGCGCAGGTCGGAGGGGTTGCCGATCAAGGCGTCCGCTCGGGTGTTGGGTATTTCGCGCAACACTGTGCGTGCCGCGCTGGCTTCGGATGCGCCGCCGAGGTATGTGCGGGCGCCGCAGGGGTCGATTGTGGACGAAGTGGAGCCGCGGATTCGTGAGCTGTTGCAGGCGTTTCCGACGATGCCGGCGCCGGTGATCGCTGAGCGGATCGGCTGGACGCGGTCGACCCGGGTGCTCTCGGCGCGGGTGGCGGAGTTGCGGCCGGTGTATTCGCCGCCGGATCCGGCTTCGCGCACGAACTACGTGGCAGGCGAGATCGCGCAGTGTGATCTGTGGTTTCCGCCGATCACGCTGCCGGTCGGGTTCGGGTAGGTGCGCAAACCGATCCGGTTGCCGGTGCTGACCATGGTCACGGGTTATTCGCGGTGGCTCTCGGCGGTGCTGATCCGTCGCGGCGGGCGGAGGACCTGTTCGCCGGGTGGTGGCGGCTGATCGAGCAGCTCGGTGCGGTGCCGCGGGTGCTGGTCTGGGACGGTGAAGGCGCGATCGGCCGGTGGCGCGGCGGGCGCAGCGAGCTGGCTGCGGAGTGCCAAGCGTTCCGGCGCGTGGTCCGAAGCCCACCGCGTCTTTCACCGCACGCTGCTGGAGGCTGCGGAAACCCGGTCCTGCTGGAAACCTTCGACCGGATATGGACCGCGAGCGAACTGGCTCGCAGGTGGGCGGCGCCGCGCTCCCGGCCGGGAACACATCGCCGAACACCGCCTGCTGGAGGAAACCGCGTTGGCCCGCGGCGCCGGCGCGGCGGCCGACGCACTGGCCCGGCATCACACCCTGACGGCGGCCGCCTGACATCCAACGTGGCGAAAGGGGAATGTACGAACGTCCACCACTATCATGCTCGGGGACCTAGGCGAGGGGGACGCATGACGACAGTGCTGGTGCGGGTGGCCGGAGACGGGGAGCTCGACGCGGAGACGCGGAAGCTCCGGAAAGCCTTGTTGGAGCTGGATGTCGAGGACGTCCGCCTGCCCGAGGTCGTCGCGCCGGACGGCGCGAAGGGCGCCGGGACCGACATCGGGACGATGGTCGTCAGCCTGGGTGGTTCCGCGGTGCTGACCGCATTGATCACCGGTGTGTGTCAGGTGCTGCGCACGTGGGTGACCCGCGACAAGGACCGGCGCGTGGTAATCGAGGTCGGTGACCACAAGCTCGAGTTGACCGGAGGAAACGCCGAACAGCAGGCGCGCGCGATCGAAGCCTTCAAGAAGACGCTCGAGCTGGAAGCGGACTGAGACGTGGGCATCCGCGACGCACTCCTGATCGCCACCGGCGCCTACAGCAGCGAGCGGCTAGCCGAGTTGCGCTCACCGGCTGCGGACGTCGTCGAACTCGGCGATGTGCTGGCCGACCCCACGATCGGCTGGTTCCAGACGGAGCAGGTCGTCGACGCGCCCGCGCACCTGGCGACGCGCGCGATCGAGAAGTTCTTCCGCAACCGCGGCACCGATGATCTGCTGGTGCTGCACATCTCGTGCCACGGGGTGAAGGACGACGACGGTCTGCTGTACTTCGCGTGCGCGGACACAGACCCGGATCTCCTGGCGTCCACGTCGATCCCTGCGGGTTTTCTGCACGCCCAGATGGGCCGATCCCGCGCGAAGTCGATCGTGTTGCTGCTCGACTGCTGTTTCAGCGGGGCGTTCGTACCGGGTATGAAAGCGACCGCCGGCGTGGACGCGAAAGAACAACTCGCCGGCTACGGGCGAGCCGTCCTGATGGCCACCGGCCGCACGGAGTACGCGTGGGAAGGGAACCGGTTCCGGGAGCTGGAACCGGAACCCTCGCGATTTACCGAAGCGATCATCCACGGTCTGCGCACGGGCGAGGCGGATCGCGACGGCGACGGCAGGGTGGCGGTCGACGAGCTTTACGCGCATGTCTACGAACGCCTGAGGGAAGCCGGCGTCAAACAGACGCCGCAATGGTCCTCGGAACTCGTGCATCGCGTGTACCTGGCGAACCGGGCGATCTCACTGCAGCCGGAGCGGCCGCCTCAGACCAGAGTCCGGCCCCGGCCGCAGCGCCGCGCCCGTCGTGGCGATGACGCGTTGGTCATGGTCAACCTCGCGATGCACGACGCGTTCACAGGCAAGACCGACACGATCCGGCTCGAACAGACGATCACCTGCGGAGAATGCCTCGGGCTCGGCACTTCCGCGGTGTCCCTCGTCGAGCGGTGTCCCCACTGCGGCGGAGATGGTCTCCAAGCAGGGGAAGACTGCGAGCCCTGCAACGGATTCGGAACGCTGATCGATAACCCCTGTCCGCACTGCGCCGGCGACGGCCGGGTCGTCAGCCGGAGAAGTATCGCAGTCAAGATCCCACCAGGGTTGACGAACGGCATGCGCATACGGCTGGCGGAGCATGGCGGAGCCGGTCCCGGTGGCGGGCCTGCCGGTGACCTCTACGTCGAGATCAACGAACTGCCCGACGACCGTTTCGAACGGACGGGGGCCGACCTGTATTGCACGACCCAGATCTCGGCCGAGACCGCGCGCAACGGCGGAATCATCGACCTGGAAACCTTCGAGGGCATCAAGAAGATTCGGATACCGGCCAAGGTGAAGTCCGGCACCACGGTCCGTGCCGCCGGTCTCGGTTTTCCGCGTCTTCGCTCGTCCGGCAAGGTGGACGGCCGTGGCGATCTGATGGTCACCGTGGACGTCCGCAAACGCTAGGCATGGTTGCCCGCCCTCAACTCTTCGGGGAGTTACGCAGCCTCCAACGGAATAGCCGGTGCCAACGAGGATGAATTCACCCCGATCGGACCCCGAGCAACCCCGTGCCTCACTCTGGCACTTCTTCGCGTCGGCCTGCTCGACCTTGTCGCCCCAGCCGCGCAGACGGGCGTTGACTCACCGCCCAGATCCCCGCATCGGCCGAGCAATGTCGCTCGTGCACCGCGATCCAGCCCGACCAAGGTCTTCTATTTCCGATCAGACGCCGGGCTGGTGTCCTCCCCCGCGTCCGAAACCTGGTCGGCGGCAGGCTCCTGGACCGCCCCGAGCGGCGTCACCAGCACGACCCGCAACATCTACCTGCACGGCTTGACCTATGGCCCGAGCGGCAGGCTGTACGCGGCGTTCACGTGGCGGGAAGGCAGTTCCCGAGTCTTGTGCGACTCCGGCGGCCTGACCAACCATGACACCGGGTATGTCTACAGCGACGACCGCGGTCGCACCTGGCGCGACAACACCGGGAAGGTGGCGGGCACTACCGGCGGCGCACCGTTATCGAGGGGTAAGGCAAAGGTGGCGGGTAGGTCGTGAGTGGCGGTTCGGGTCAGGGCCAGGTGCCTTAGGTACCTACGTGGCTTCCGGCTGCGGTTGCTCCGAGGGCCACGATCGTCACTCACGACCAGCGCGATCCAGCCCCCTACCGCGCCCCGCCGGTCCAGTGGTTACCCAGCTGAACGAGACTCACCGGCACCGGCGCGCCCGCCCCGCCTTCGGTCGAGACCACCGCCAGCGACAGGCTGTTCGCCTTTTTGAGCACCCCGGTCGGCAGCACGAAGTCACGTTGCGGACCGCCGTTGACGTACTGACCCATGTTCCAGCCGTTGACGAACACGAACACGCGGTACTTGCCCGCCCGCTCGCCGAACCGCAGCGCGACCGAGACGTCCTGGTTCTTGGGCACGTCCACCCGGAAGCTGGTGCGGTACCAGGAGACACCCGGTTCCGAGGTGGCAGGTGGCCGCTCCCAGCGCCCGTGACCACCACCCGGAAGATGCCAGCCCTCGCGTTCGCCGTACAAGCCGCCGGTGTTCAGCGGGCCCCGTTCGCCGCCGTCTGCCCGAGCGCCTCGGATCTTCCAAGAGATCTTCGTGTCGCCGACCGCCGCCCCGAAGAGCCCGCGTGGCTGTTTGAACCTGGTGTCGTCGGCCGTCCAGTCGTCGTTGTGCCCCATATTGGTCACGAGCACCGAGAGCCTGGCCGGCTTTCCCTTGGCCAGCAGCCCTTCCGGCACGGCGAAGTCACCGCGGCCGGGGTCGGGGTTCACCGGCGCTTCCGAATCGGCTTGCGTACCGCCGAGGGCGGACCCGAGATAGCGCCCGTTGAGCCACACCAGGTAGCTGCCGCCCCTACCCGTGATGGCGTTCAGCGACACCGTCTTCTCGCTGCCATCGGCGGTGAAGTCGCCGCGATACCAGACGTTGCCGTGGTGGTAGCCGTACTCGTCGGAATAGAGGACCGGAAAGGTCTTCGGCTTGATCGGGCTCGCTGTCGTGGTCTTGTCCGCCACGGTCCAGCCCGTGTCACCGGAGGCGGGCGGCTCGGCACGATACCGCCAGTCCGACAACTCGGGCAGCGTCACCGCACGCGGTCCCGGAAGGGCGCCCAGCAGCGACCCACTCGGTGTGCGCCGGGTCTCCACTTGCCTGCCGCCGACGACGAGCCGGCGGGCCGGAGCGAAGACCTCCACGTCACCCGGCGCGTCCGTGTCCGCCCGGAGCACGAGCTTGTCGCCCGCCAGCTTGGCCTCACGCACGACCGAGGTGCCCCGGACCAGTACCGGCCCGGCTTCAGTGTCCATCCGCCAGAATTGCGCGGCGGTCTCGTCCGTGCCGAGCAGGAGCAGCATCGGCGGCCGTCCGCCACCCGAGATGAGCACTCTGGCCAGCCCCGAGTGGGTGTAGTCGAGGCGCAGATCCTTACCGTCGAACGAGCTTCGCACGTCGCCGTCGAGCACGCGCACGCTCGGCGCCGACGCGTACCGGAGCACCGTCGATCCCTGTTCGCCTTGCCGCCCGTACAGCATCGCGACGTCGCGGCCGTCCGCGGTGACGTGGGTCAGGATCTCCGAGTTCGACCACACCAGCCGCTGCCCGCCGAGGTCGTATCCGGCGACGAGGATCTTGGCGTCCCGTCCGTCGACCCGGACCGGCACCGAGTAGTCGCCGTCCGGGGTCGACCAGTCCAAAGTGGTCGAAAGTTCCGTGGACGCGCGCCGATCCGCGTGGCGGACGAGAACGAACTGCGTACGTGTGTCCGGATTGGACCTCGCCTGGGTGAACACGGCCGGGTCGCCGGACCTCGGCGCCGCGGCCGGGTCCGTCTTCGTCAACGGCGCGACCGTGGTCATAAAGTAACCCTGACGCTTGAATTCGTCGTACTTCGTGGTCAGCGCGCGCGACTCGGTGATCGCCGCGCCGTAGTCGTAGGAGGTGTAGACGTCGTTGGGTTGCGGCAGCCAGCCCCAGGACGTGCCGCCGTACAGCATGTAGTAGCCGAACATCGTCGCGCCGCTGCCGACGGCGTTCGACTTGTAGTACACCTTCATGTAGTCCGGGCCCGTCAGCTCCCGGCACTTCTCGTAGCCCGCGTTGTTCAGGTCGATGGCGCCCGCCTGGTACTCGGCGGCGTAGACCGGGGCGTCGTCCCGTAACCGTCGCGTGACACCTTCACCCCAGGTCCCCCACGTATCCGGATCGGGACAGTTGAACGCCTGCGGATAGTCGTCCACGCCGGGGATCTGGACGGCACCTTGTCCCGAAGACCAGTTCGGCAGGTCGCCGTTGCAGCAGTTGTTGTGCACGATCGGCACGTCGATCCCGTCGGCCCTGGCCTTCTCCTGCAGCTGTTCCATGTAGAGCGGATCGACGTTGGCGCCGTACTCGTTCTCCACGTTGTACGCGATCACCGAGCCGCCACGGGTGACCTGGTGACGGACGAGAATCGGGTTGATCCGGCTGAGCCATTCCCGGTAGGCGGCGGTGTAGCCCGGGTCGCTCGACCTCGCGCGCCCGTCGACCGTCTTGAGCCACGCGGGAAAGCCGCCCCCGGTGGTCTCGGCGTTGATGTAGGGGCCGGGCCGGGCGATCACGTAGAGCCCGAGCTCCTCGGTCATCTTCAGCAGCCGTTCCACGTCCCGCACTCCGCTGAAGTCGTACACACCGGGCGCCGGAGAGTGGTAGCCCCAGTGGAAGTACAGCGAGACACCGGTGAACCCGGCCGCCCGGATCTTCTCCAGCACGTCCCGCCAAAGCTCCGGGCTGGGCAGCCTGAAGTAGTGGAACTCGCCGGACCACAGCATGATCCGGCGGCCGTCGACGGTGAGCGAGTACTTGTCGTAACCGACCTGGTGTTCACGCGCCTGCACGACCGGCGACGCGCTCACCGACGGAGCGGGTGCGACGACCAGTCCCAGCAGCATCAAGAAAGCCGCGAAGATCCTCATTGGACGCCTTCGATCGTCAACGCGGTTCCCGTGGCCACGATCGGGTCGTCACCCTCAGGGAAGGCCACCTGCCAGGTTCGGGGCGCGGACTCGGCGTCGACGTGGACGCTGTCGCCCTCCCTGCGGGTGTGGAACGTCGAATCGCCGACGGTGGTGGTGATCCGGGCGCCGTCCTCCAGCCGGTACAGCCGAAGGGTGGCCCCTTCGGCGTAGTCGTAATCCGGCCGGTCGTCGACGGCACCCAGCGGCAGGACGGTGTTGGGCCGCACGAGCAGCGGAACGGTCAGCATGTCGCAGACCGTGGTCACCCATCGGGGCCCTTGGATCTCTTCGCCGGTGAAGTAGTCGGTCCAGAGGCCGTCCGGAACGTAGTAGGTCACTTCGCCTTCGTCCGAGAACACCGGAGCCACCAGGAGGGAGTCACCGAGCATGTACTGCCGCTCCAGGTGGGCGCACGCCGGATCGGTGGGGAATTCCAGCGCCATCGCCCGCATCATCGGGATGCCCTCGGCCGACGCCTGTTTCGCCGCGTGCCACAGGTAGGGCATCAGCCGTGCCTTGAGTTTGGAGAACACCCGCAGGACGTCGACGGCCTCCTCGTCGAACAGCCACGGCACCCGGTAGGACGAACTGCCGTGCAACCTGCTGTGCGAAGACAGCATCCCGAACGCGATCCAGCGTTTGAACAGGGCCGGATCCGGGGTTCCTTCGAAGCCGCCGATATCGTGGCTCCAGTACCCGAAACCGGACAGGCCGAGGGAAAGTCCGCCGCGCAGGCTCTCGGCCATCGACTCGTAGGTCGACTCGCAGTCACCGCCCCAGTGCACCGGGAACTGCTGCGATCCCGCGGTGGCCGAGCGGGCGAACACCACCGCCTCACCTTCACCGCGGTGTTCACGGAGCACATCGAAGACGGTCCTGTTGTACAAGTACGTGTAGTAGTTGTGCATCCGCTCGGGATCTGATCCGTCGAAGTAGACGACGTCCGTCGGGACCCGCTCGCCGAAGTCGGTCTTGAAGCAGTCCACACCCTGGTCGAGCAGGGCGGCCAGCTTGCCCGCGTACCACTCCCGCGCGGCGGGGTTGGTGAAGTCGACCAGCGCCATCCCCGGCTGCCACAGATCCCACTGCCACACGTCACCGTTCGGTTTCCGCAGCAGATAGCCGCCGGTGACTCCCTCGGCGAACAACGGGGACCGTTGCGCCACATACGGATTGATCCACACCGAGATCCGCAGGTCCCGTGCTTTCAGGCGTTCGAGCATGCCGACGGGGTCCGGGAAGGTACGCGGGTCCCATTCGAAGTCGCACCAGTTGAACTCGCGCATCCAGAAGCAGTCGAAATGGAACACGCTCAGCGGCAGGTCGCGGTCGATCATGCCGTCGACGAAGCCGGAGACGGTCTCCTCGTCGTAGGAGGTGGTGAACGACGTCGACAGCCACAGCCCGAAAGACCACGCGGGCGGGAGCGCCGGTCTGCCGGTCAGCGCCGTGTACTTGCGCAGGATCTCCTTCGGGCTCGGACCGTAGATGACGAAGTACTCGAGTGACTGCCCTTCGACGCTGAACTGCACCCGGGACACCGACTCCGAGGCGACCTCGAAGGACACGTGCCCCGGATGGTTGACGAACACGCCGTAACCGGCGTTGGTCAGGTAGAACGGGACGTTCTTGTAGGCCTGCTCGCTGCTCGTGCCCGCGTCGGCGTTCCAGATGTCGACGACCTGGCCGTTGCGCACCAGGGGCCCGAACCGCTCGCCGAGTCCGTATACCTGGACCCCGACGCCGAGGTCCAGCTGGTCACGGACATGGTGCGTGCCGTCGAGACTCATGAAGCCCATCCCCTTGGCCCCGCTGGTGGTGAGCACCTTGTCGCCCGCGACGAAGTCGACCTTCCACCCCTCACCGCGGTGCAGCCGGACCGACAACCCGCCGGAGGTGAGCGTGCGGCCGTCCTCGGAGACCTTCGCCTCTTCATCGACGGCCGACAGTTCGAAGCGGGGCTCCTCCGGCAACCCGCCCTCGAAATGCGTGACGCTCACCCCGATCACGTCCGGCATCGGCGAAGAGAACTTCACCGTCGCCACCGGCCCCTTCAACAGGTCGCCCCGATGGCGGATGCGATGGGTCGGCGCGTGCACGACGATCCTGCCGTCTTCCGTGGTGAGGTCGTACACCTCGACCGGATGCGCCGCCTGCACTCCGTCGCGCAGCAGCCAGTACCCGTTGCTGAACTTCATTTGACCGCCCCTGCCGTGATGCCACGTGTCAACGTCCGCTGGAAGATCAGGAAGAAGGCGATCGCCGGAATGACCCCGAGCAACGCCGAGGCACTGGTCATGGTCGCGTCCATCATCCGCTGGCCCTGCAGCACACCCAGTGCGACCGGAACGGTCTGGGTGTCGTTGGAGATCAGCAGGATCAAGGGCAGGAAGAACTCGTTCCACGTCCAGATGAAGAAGAACACGAACAGCACGCCGAGCGTCGGCTTGCTGATCGGCACCACGATCCGCACCAGGGTCTGCCACTTGTTCGCACCGTCGAGATACGCCGCTTCCAGCAGCTCGGTCGGGAATCCGACGTAAGTGGAGGACAGCAGATAAGTGCCGAACGCGGCCTGGATGATCGTGAAGATGATGATCACGGACAGCTGCGTGTCGTAGAGACCGGTCTCGTTGGCCAGGAAGTACAGCGGGTAGGCCAGCGCCTCCTGCGGCAACGTGTTCGCGATGAGGAACGCGACCAGGATCCACGCCCGGCCGCGGACCCTGCCGATGCCCAGCGCGTAGGCGTTCAGCACCGAGATCACCACGGCGAGCACCGCGACCGACACGCTGATCACGACGCTGTTGAGCAGCTTCTGCCCGAAGTCGACCCGGACCCAGAAGTCGATCAGTCCTTGCAGGTACACACCGTCCGGAAAGGACAGTGGGCCGTCCGACGCGTATTCCGACGGGGACTTCAGCGCGTTCAACGCCACGATCAGGAACGGCGCCAGCATCACGACCGCGAGGATGATCAACGACCAGAGCGTCACATGTCGTTTCACGCGCGCTCACCCCGGTTCTGTACGCGGAGGAACACCGTGGTGAGGACGAGGATCAGGACCGTGAGCACGGTCGCGATCGCCGCGCCGTAGCCGACCTGGGTCTTCTCGAAGAAGTTCTGGAACGAGTAGTACGAAGGCACGTTGGTCGAACCTCCTGGTCCGCCCCTGGTCAGTACGTAGATCGGCCCGAACACCTTCAGCGCGGCGATGGTGCAGGTCAGCAGGACCACGAAGACCTCCGGTCGCAGCTGCGGGACGGTCACATGCCAGAACCGGCCCCACCAGCCCGCCCCGTCCAGCTCGGCCGCCTCCTGCAGCGAGGGATCCGCGCGCTGCATCCCGGCCATGAAGATCACCACCGGATAGCCGACCTGGATCCACACCATCACGCCCATCACGCTCCACAGCGCGACGTCCGGGTCGCCGAGCCAGTTCTGGCCGAGCGAGCCGAGTCCGACAGCGGAGAGGAGTTCGTTCACCGCGCCCTCGGGCGCCAGTATCCAGCTCCACACGACGCCGGCGACCGCGATCGGCAGCACCTGTGGCAGGTAGACGCAGGCCCGCAGCACACTGGCCGCCCGCGTCCCGAACCGCTTGGCCACGAAGTCGAACAGCGCGGCCGCGATGACCAGCCCCGCCACCGTCGGCACGATGGCCATCGCCACCACGAGCCCTAGGTTGTGGCGGAACGACGCCCAGAAGATGTCGTCCGCGAACAACCGCCGGTAGTTGTCCAGTCCTGTCCACTTCGGATCGCCGGCGCCGGACCACTGGGTGAAGCTGATGCCGATGTTCATCGCGAACGGCACCAGGATCACCGAGATCAGCAGCAGCGCGCCGGGGACCAGGAAGAGCAGATAAGTTCCTCGTCCTCTGGTCATTTCCCGACGTTCGCCAGATTCTCCTCGTAGGGCTTGGCGAGCTCGTCGAGCACCTGTGCCGGCGGCGCGCTGGAAGTGATGAGCTTCTGCGCGGCCGAAACATGGACGTCGTAGTACCCGGGAGCGGGCCAGTCCGGATAGAACGCCAGCTTGTCCTGAGTGGACAGTTGCGTGAAGTCCTCGACCAGGTCCTTGAGCCGAGGGTCGGCGGGCGGTGCCGGACTGTTCACCACCGGGACACCGCCGGCCTCACGCAGCTTGTCCTGAATGGGCTGGGACATCGTGATCGCGATGAAGTCCAGTGCGAGATCCCGGTTCTTCGACCCCTTCGGGATGACCCACATGTTGCCCGCGGAACCCGAGGTCATCCCCGGCCACGGAACCGAACCCCACTGGAAGTCCTTGATGCCCTTGACCAGCCTGCCGTACCACCAGCTGCCGCTGATCATGATCGGGGACTTGCCCTGCATGAACGACAGGCCCATACCCTCGGCGTCCACCCCCGCCGAATCCTTGCTGATGTAGCCCTTCTTCACCCAGTCGGCGAACGTCGTCGCGCCGTAGGTCCACGCGGCGTCGTGGAAGTCCACCTTGCCGGTGTAGCGCTGGTAGCGATCCACCCAGCCGCGGTCGGCCTTGGTGAGCGCGAGCTGGTACAGAACCTGGTGCGCCGGGTACTCCGACCCGCCGACGGCCAGTGGTGTGACACCGGCGGCGGCGAACTTGTCCATGGCCGCGGTCAGCTGCTCGATCGTGGCAGGCACCTCGAGGCCCTGCTGCGCGAACATGTCCTTGTTGTAGAAGATCTTCACGTACTCGGCGTAGTTCGGGACCCCGTACCAGTTCCCGGCCCCCATCACGCCGTTCTCGTCGTACCGAGCGGTGGTCTGGAGCGCCGGGGTGAGCTGCTTGTCCCAGCCGCGCTTGGTCACTTCCTCGCTGAGGTCGGTCAGCAGTCCCTGCTTGGACAACAGGCCCGCGGTGGCGTTCCCCTTGTTGTACTCCAGGATGTCCGGCGCGTCGCTCGAGTTCAGCACCATCGGCGCCGTCTTCTGGATCTGCTCGAAACCCTTCTCCTCGAAGACGACCTTGACACCGGGGTGGCTCGCTTCGAACTGCTTGATCGCCTCGGCCCAGGCCACGCCCATCGCACTGTCCGGCGCCTCGTAGTGCCACAGCTTCAGTGTTTTCGCATCGTCACTGCCGGAGCCGGATCCGCAGCCTGCGATGGCCAGCATGGCGACCATCGCGCCGGCCAGTAGTCGCTTGGACATCAAGGGTTTCCTCCACAAGAATCGATGATCGTCAGCCCGTGAGGGTCCACGTGGCCTGGTCGGTGTGCATACGGCCGTCCTTGACTCCGGACACCGTGACCACGTTGGGTCCGGGGTTCAGGGAGACTTCCGGCCAGACGACGGCCCGGTCGGCGCCACTGCGCGCGGCGCCGATCTGCCTGCCGTTGACGTGCAGGGTGACGGTGTCGGCGTTGGTGTACGCCTTGACGTCGGTCACCGAAGCGGTTCGACTGGTCCAGCGACCGCTGGTGAGATGGACGACCGGGGTACTGGTCCAGTTCGCCTGGTACCAGTAGTAGGCGTCCTTGCGGATCCGGCGGTCCCCGGTCACCAGGCCCTTGTCGTTGCGGCCGTAGGTGTCGCCTTCACTGCGCCCGTCGGAGGCGAAGTCGAACATCACCCAGACGAACCCACCCCACAGGTACGGACGGCTCTCGATGGCGCGCCAGTAGTCCTCATGGAATTTCGACTGGTACTCCTCGGGATGCCAGTCCGAATCCGGCACCGGCCTGGCAGGCCGCTCCGCATGCTGGTGGACGCTCGCCCCCGCGCCGTACTCGCTCATGCCGATCTTGCGCCGCGGATCGGCGGCGTGCAGTTCGTCGGCCCACTTCCCGAAGTCCGCGGTCGAGTCGGTGTACCAGCCGAAGTACTTGTTGTAGCCGCTGATCTCCGCGTGCGAGTTCAGGACGCCGCGGTCCCACACACAGCAGCTCGCATACGCGGTCATCCCACCCGGCCGCTCGGCCGTGACCTGCCGGGTCAACGCGGCGACGAGCTCGTTGACCTGGGGTGTGTCGTTCCACAATTCGTTGCCCAGCCCCCAGAACACCACCGACGGATGGTTGAAGTTCTGCCGCACGAGCTCGCTCGTCTGCTGTTCGGTGACGGTCCGGAACTCGGGGGACGCGTCCGTGAGGTTGACCAGCGGGATCTCGGTCCACACGAGGAACCCGTACCGGTCGGCGAGCTCGTAGAACCCCGGCCCGTGCTGGTAGTGCGCGGTCCGCACCGCGTTAACGCCCATTTCGGCCATCAGCCGGAAGTCCTCCGCCAGTTCGGACGGCGAGATCGCGAACCCCTTGCCGATCCGGTCCTGGTGCAGGTTCACGCCTTGAACGCGCACGTGGTCTCCGTTGAGACGTAAGCCTTCGGCCGGATCCACGGCCACGGTCCGGACACCGAGCGGCTCGGTCACCGTATCCATGATCCGCCCTGTGCGCGGGTCGAGGACGTCGACGACGACCTGATAGGTGAACGGGTCCGCGCGTCCTGCCCAGAGCCGTGGCCGGTCGATGACGAGCGTCTGCGTGACCGAGGTCCCCGCCGCGCGCACTCCCGTCGTTCCCTGTGCGACGGGAGTGCCCCTCTCCCCGGTGATCCGCGTCCGCACCTTCGCGGTCCCGCCGGCGAGTTTGGTGGTCACCTCGATCGACGCGCGGCGCTCAGCCACGACGCGCTGTCGCAAATAGACACCCGGGCCCCCGAAGTCGAGCATGTCGACGTGCACCCGGTCGGTCACGACCAGGCTGACGTCGCGATACAGCCCGCCGCCCATCGTGAAGTCGCCCGACAACGGCGCGACCGCGGAATCCGCCGCGTTGCTGACGCTGACCGCGATCAGGTTGTCCCGGCCCGGCCGCAGCACGGAGGTCGCGTCGAACCGGAACCGGGCATAGCCACCCTTGTGCTCACCCAGGCGTACGCCGTTGACCCATACCACCGTGGTGGTGTTCGCACCGTCGAACTGCAGCCAGAGCTTTCTGCCTGCCGAGCGCGGCGGCACCACGAGCGAGCGGCGATACCAGCCGACCCCGCGGTAGTAGTCACCGCCGCCGTCCTGTCCGTCTTCGGCGTTCCAGGTATGCGGCACCGTCACCCGCGCCCAGGCCGAGTCGTCGAATCCGGGGCCCGCCGCACCGGGTGCGTCCCAGCGGAGGAAGCGCCAGTCCCGATTGAGGTCCACGGTCTGACGGCCCGAAGCCGCCGGAACAGCCGACGCGGCCACGAAGGTGTCACCCAAGAGGAGGAAGAACACCACGAAGACCGAAACCGCCGTTGTGCGGCGATGTCCGTTGGCCATTGCGGCCTCCCTCGGCATCCACGGTGATCCAAGCTGTCGAAGCGCTTCGACAATACGATAGGACCATGCGGGCGCTCAGCACAATGTCTTGACCTGCGGCGGCCGCACCTTTAAAGTCGAGCCCTTTTGCGCCGGGCGGGTGCAGAAGTGGCGGGACCGGGTGGTCGTGAGTGGCGATTGCGCATGACCGACCAGCGGGTTGTTGCGCGGCTCCGGAGCCGGAGGTACTGACGCTGTCCGCACCGTCGGCCCGGTGAAGTGACGACGGCCGGTTCATGCCTCAGGTGTGGTCCACTACCCGGCGAGGCGATGGCCCGGGGCCGGCGTGAGCGCGGCGGGCGCGGGCAGGCCGAACACCGACAGGTCGATCGACTCGCCGAGGACGCGGTCACCCGCGGCATTGGGGTGGTAGCAGTCGTTCCGCCACGCCTGACGGATCACCGTCGGGTCAGCGGGATCACGCATCACCGCGTCGAAGTCCAGCACCGAGTCGAACGTCCCGGACGTGCGGATCCACTTGTTGACCGCGAGCCGCGCCTGTTCCTTCGGGCCGCCCGCCGCGTTGCACATCGGCAGAATGGTGGCACCGATCATCTTCGGCCCGGCGGCGTGCACCCTCGCCGCGATGGTTCGCATGGCGTCGATGACCTGGGCCGCCGGCGCCGGCGGCGCGTGGTCGCCACCGCCGATGTCGTTGGTGCCTTCCAGGAGCAACACGTGGCTCACCCCGGGCAGCGAAAGCACGTCACGGTCGAGCCGCGACGGGGCGGGCGGGCCGCAGCACTGATTGGTCGGGTCGTACGGGTTCGGCTGGACGCTGACCGTGTTGCCGCTGATCCCCGCGTTCGCCACCGAGAGCCGTTGTCCCGGTGGCAGTTTCCCGATCCGCGCCGCCAGAACGTCGGTCCAGCGCGGGCCGCCGCCGAAGGCGTTGTAGCCGTCGGTGATCGAATCGCCGAGTGCCACGATGGTGCCGCGCGCGGCGGAGACGGCACTGACGGCGTCCACCCACCACAGGTTGCCTGGCGAGAAGGCGCCGTAGGCGGTCCCCGACTCGTCCGATCCGGCATCACCGGGCGCGGCCGACAGGAAGGATCCGGGGGTGTCGGTCTCCGGCGGCGGGAAGGTGTGGTCGTTGATCGGCGAACCCGGCGCGTACACACTCACCGCGACGTGATCGCCGGACCGCACGGTCAGCGGCAGCGGGTCGCTCCAGACACTGCCACCCGGCGGCACCGTCACCGTCCGCCTGAGGCCGAACGTCACACGGCGGTTCGATCCGGGTACCAGCTTGGGTGAATTCGTTTCGGGCTGTAACCCGACCCACGCCGACCGCACGACCAGCGGGGTGCCGCCGAACGGGTTGCCGAGCCGGATCCGCAGTGCCGCCCCGTTCGCGGTGACGGTGAGGACATTGCGGATCGTGGCGTCGGGTGCCGTGCCGTGGACTCCCTGGAGGGACGACTCGGTCACCGTGACCGAACGCGGCCAGGCGCCATCCGGTGGCGCGGCTTCCGCCGTCGCCGGAGTCAGCACCGACGCGGCGATGGCGAGAACAGCGACTGTTCGACGCATTCGCATGGAGACACTCCCAGGCCGACGACACAGATCGTGCGGGGTGGTACCTGACGGGCATCGGGCGCCGTGCGCGGCCGATGCCCGCCAGGAGCCGATCAGGACGAGGAAACGGAATAGCTGTTCGAGGTGAAGTTCATCCCGCCGCTGGACGAGGTGATCTCGAAGCCGAACTGGACTTCACCGATCGTCACATCGCCGTACCAGCCGCGATTCTTGATCCAGTTCATGACGGCCAGCACGTCTACGGAACCCGCGTTCGTGTTGGATGTCCGCACAAAGGAGAACACTTCGTTGTGGCCGTTGCTCCCCCGGTAGACGTCCCACGTGTGGCCGCCGACCGATGCCGTCGCTTGCTTCGACCCGATAGCGCCCACCGCGCCCTGCTTGTTCATCCAGAGCATGATCTCGTAGGCGTTGTTGTTCGCCCAGATGTCATACGCCGTCGCGTAGGCACCGCTTCCCGGCCTGGACACGTTGAAACTGCTGGAAAGGCTCCGCAGCCCGCTCAACTTGCGGCCGACGTTCTTCGCCGAATGCGGATAAGACTTCACGCCACCGGTGTTCGGATGGTTCGCCCAGACACCGAAGTTGCTGTAGGAGTTCGCCCAGATCGACTGCGGGCCGGCACCGCCGCCCCAGATGTTGTTGCGAACGGTGTAACCGCCATTGGACCAGGTCGCCCACTTGTCCGAGGAACTCCAGGTGGCGGCCTGCGCCGTTCCTCCTATCACCAGAGTGGCGACCAACGCCATAACGATACTGCTCATCAAGGATCGTGCTGGACTACGCATGGCCGGTTTCCTTCCGTGCACCATTGCGCGGATATCGGTGAAATACGCGCCGACTTTCGAAGCGCTTCGATAAAGTGTCGCAGTAACCGGACTGAATGGTCAAGAGCTTCCTGGTGCCCGCGGGTGCCGCAGGGCGTGCGGCGAGATTCAAGGGCTCATCCCCTCACGAGATAAGCGCCGCCCGGCCGAGTGTCCAGCCGGATGGTGTCGGTTCCGGTCCGCGTCCACCGCACCAGCTTGCCCGTATGCGCGTCGAGGACCCGGAACGACATCTTGAGCAGGTCGTTCTTCACCGAAACCCGGCCACCCCGGTCGCTGCACAGCCGAAGCTCGACGGCCTGACCGGCCCGCCAAGTGGCGCCCACGGTGAACGCGCCGCGCGCCCGCAGCCCGTTCACCTGCCCGGAAGGCCATGCCGACGGCAGCGCCGGGAGCAGGTGCACCGTTCCGGTCTGGCTCTGCACCAGCATTTCGGCGACCGCGGCGGTGGCGCCGAAATTGCCGTCGATCTGGAAAGGCGGATGGTTGTCCCACAAATTCGGCAACGTCTGGAAACGCAATTGATCACGGAAGGCCGCGAACGCCGATTCGCCCTTCAGCAGCCGAGCCCAGAAATTGGCCTTCCACGCCCGGCTCCAGCCGGGTGCCCCCGCACTTCCGCCTCCTTCACGGGCGGTCAGCGATTTCTCGGCGGCCGCGGCGATGTCCGGCGTCGTGAGCGGTGAAATCTGCCTGCCCGGATGCAATCCGTAGAGATGCGACACGTGCCGGTGGGTGTCCGCAGGATCGTCGAGATCCTCTTTCCATTCCTGCAGCTGTCCCCACGATCCGACGCGCAAGCCCGCGTCCAGTTTCGCCCGTGCCACGGCGACCCGGCCACGGAAGGCCTGATCGCCACCGAGTACCCCGCCCGCGTCCAGCACATTGGTGAACAGGTCCCACACGACCTGCTGCGACATCGCCGCTCCGGCGGTGTACGGGCCGTGCTCGGGTGAATAGGACGGAACGGCCACGAGTTTCCCGTCCCGGGGATCGGCCACCAGCGCGTCCAGCCAGAACTGCGCCGCGTCACGCAGGATCGGATAGGCCTTCTCGCGCAGGAAGCCGCGGTCCTGCGTGAACTCGTAGTGTTCCCAGAGGTGTCGTGACAACCAGGCCGCGGATTCGGGGAACCAGAACGCGGTCGGCCAGTCGTGGACGCCCGTGTAGTCGAAGGTGTTGGTTTCGTTGTGCAGCACGAAACCGCCGGCACCGAACATGGTCTTGGCGGTATCCCTGCCACGCGGCCGAAGCCGGTCGATGAAATCGAAAAGCGGCGGTGTGGTCTCGCCGAGGTTGGCGACTTCGGCCGGCCAGTAGTTCATCTGCAGATTGATGTTGACGTGGTAGTCGGACGACCACGGCGCCGACGAGTGCGGGTTCCAGACACCCTGCAGGTTCGCCGGAAGCGAACCTGGTCGCGAGGAGCTGACCAGCAGATATCTGCCGTAGTTGAAGAACAGCGCCTCCAGCGCCCGGTCCGCCGCGCCCGGCCCTCCGGTGTAGGCGGCGAGGAGCTTGTCGGTCGGCACCCCGGGCACCTGCTGACCGATGTCGAGTGTTACCCGGTCGTACAGCGCGCGATAGTCGCGCTCATGCCGGGCGCGCAGGTCGTCGAACGATCTCCGCGCCGCGGAATCGACCGTCGAGCCGACTCGCTGATGCGGAGGCCTGCCGACGTAGTCCGGGTAGCGGTGGACGTAGTCGGTGCCCGCGGCCAGTACCAGCGTCACCGAGTCGGCACCGGAAACCGCGACGCCGGCGGCGGAATCGGTCCGGCTCCCGCCCTGGTTCCGCACGAGCAGCTGCGCCTCGAGCGCCATGCCGTTGTCCGCCAGCTTGCCCGCCAGCGTCAACCGGCCGTCGGAGACGGACACGGTCGACTTCTCGTGTGGCGAGGTGAGCCTCGTGGTGAACGACACCGCGCCCGGACGATCCGCGCTCACCCGGACGACGATCACGCCGTCCGGGTGACTCGCGAACGACTCCCGCGTGTAGCGCACCCCGTCGGCCACGTAGCCGACCCGGCTCAGCGCCCGGGAGATGTCCAGCTCCCTGCGGTAGTCCTTGACCTCGGCCGGTTCGGCTCCGTCCAGGTAGACATCGCCGAAGCTCTGGTAGCTGCCGTACCCCCGTTTGGGCTGTCCCAGCAACGCGGCCATCGCTTCGGGCTCCTGCGGTCCCTTTTCCAGGATCGCCTTCCGCGCCTCGGCCAGCGCGGTGGGCCGCGGCGACTCCCAGTTGCCGCCCGTGTAGGCAGGGTCGGCGCCGGGGCCGCCGGACCACAGCGACTTCTCGTTGAACTGCAGGTGCTCCCGCGCTACGCCGCCGTAGACGGTGGCGCCGAGCGCGCCGTTGCCGATGGGCAGGGTCTGGCTTTCCCACTCGGTGGCGGGCTGGTCGTACCAGAGCACCTGCCGTTCCCGGGCCGGAGGCGTGCCGCAAGCCGGAGTTCCCGGCAGGGCTTGCGCGGGCAGCGGCGCGAGTACGCCGGCCAGCAAGGCGCCGACGAGCAGCCGGAATCGGACACTCACCACGGCACGCCTCCTTCTTTCACTTCGGGACCGCTACCGCAGGGAGAACGTGCTGATTCTCGAATCGGACGTGAAGACGAGGTAGACGTCATGCCGCCCGTGCAGCCCGGACACCGTCGCGGAGGTGGTCGAGTACTTGTACTTGTCGCCGGTGCTGGTGATCTGCGCGGTGCCCGCCAGTCTGCCGCGCGGGCCGCCGAGCCGGATCTCCACAGTGGCCGTTCCCGGTTGGACGCGAGCCGTCTTGGCCGTGAAGGTCTTCGCCCCGGAACGGAAGTCCACGTCGCTGAAGCGCAGCCAGTCTCCCGCGTTGACACCGACCGCGTCACCGCGGACCTTGCTTTCGTCGACCAGTTCGACGCCCGAGTAGTCGTCGAAGTCGATCGCCCTGGTGTCCTTGGTCAAATCGCGCGGCGGGATCTGCTCGCCGCGTACGGGGAGCACCGACCGCTGCCGGATGTCGGAAGCGGACGCACCGACCATCACTTCGTGGACGGACGACTCCAGCACCCACTTGCCCCGGGTGACGTCCCAATGCCGGAGGTCGGGCACCGACAGGTGCACCGCCTTCGTCTGCCCCGGCTCGAGGTTCACCCGCTCGAAGTCACGGAGCTGCTGGTTCGGCTGCTTGTCCCGGGAGACGAGCTGGTGGGTGTAGAGCTGCACCACCTCGTCACCGGCACGTTTCCCGGTGTTGGTCACCTTCACCGTGGCCTCGAACGTCCCTTGTGGACCCGGCTTGCCCACCCGCAGATCGCTGTAGCGGAAGTTCGTGTAGGACAGGCCGTGCCCGAAGGCGTACAACGGATCGCCGTCGAAGTACTGGTAGGTGCGGTCGCGTTTGATGATGTCGTAGTCGAGGATGTCCGGGACGTCGGCGTCCGACCGGTACCAGGTCTGGGTGACGCGGCCCGCCGGGTTCACGTCGCCGTACAACACATCGGCGAGCGCGTTGCCGGTCTCCTGACCGGCGTGCGAGGTCCACAGGATCGCCGGGATGTTCTCCTGTTCCCAGTTCACCGTCGTGGGATAGCTGTTCTCCACCACCACGACGGTGTTCGGGTTCGCCTTCCGCACGGCCTTGATCAGCTCGCTCTGGCTCTCGGCCAGCGCCATCGTGGTGCGGTCGTGATCCTCCCGGCCGTTGATGAACGGCATGCTGCCCACGACGACGACCGCCGTCTCGGCCGATCGCGCCGCACTCACCGCACTGTCGATACCCGAAGTGAGCTGTTCCTTGCGGAACTTCGTCGCTCCGGCGGCGTTCGGCGAGCCCAAGGTCAGCGTGCCGTCGGCGGCGACGGTGAGGTAGCTGTTCGGCCCGTCCCAATCGTTCGGGATCTCGTAGCCGGCGTACCTGAGCACGACCGTGCCGTCACCCGCGTCCTCCAGCTTGAACTGCTGGTGGACGAACCAGTCTCGCGGCTGCGGCGCCTGGTTGACGAACGGGCTCGTGGCGTCGCCGAGGTTCTGTCGCTCGACATACTTCCCGTTGGCCACGCTGCGCAGGGTCAGCACGCCGTCGCCCCACTCGAAGGCGTCGAACTGTTCCGTGGCCCCGACACTGGTGGCGCCGGCCTTGAGCACCGCGCCCGCGTCACCCGCCCCGCCGCCGAGGTACCTACCGGTGGAGGCTTCGCGCAGGGCGATCCGGTCGACGGCCTCGGTGTCGGTGACCTTGGCGCCGCCGCCCAGCCGCGCTTTGATCCCGTCCACCGGGGTCACCTTGTACGGCAGCCCGCCGGAGTACCAGTCGGTGTACAGGGTCTTCTCCAACGGCCCGATCACCGCGACACCGCGCTTCGGGTCCAACGGCAGGGCGCCACGGTCGTTCTTCAGCAGCACCATGGCATCGGCCGCCGACTTACGGGCGAGCTGCCGGTGTGCCGGGCTGTTCACCACGTCCTTGCCGATCTTGGCGTACGGGCCGCCGTCCGGATCGAAGTCGCCGAGCCGGAAGCGGACACTCAGGACGTGCTTCACCGCCTTGTCGATGTCGGCCTCGGCGAGCAGCCCCTTGGCCAGCGCGGAATTGATGATCCCGATGGTGGGCGCGGAGTTCTGGTTGTCCACGGTGAAGCTGTCGAGGCCGGCCTTGATCGTGGCGGCGAAGCCTTCTTCGTTGGTCTTGAAGTACTGCTCGGAGCCGGTCAGGTTGTACGGCGCGGACGCGTCGCTGACGTTGTAGAGCGTCTTGTCGGTCCAGGTCCGCACGACGTCGTTGAGATCGGGGTTGACCGTCGCCGGCCGCCCGTTGACGAGGTTGTACGACCCCATCACGCCGGTCGCGGCGTCGGCCTTGATCACCGGCTTGTACGCCTGCTCCTCGTACTCACGGAGCACCCGTGGGCGCAGGTTGGACGACGTGGTGTCACGCCGGATCTCGTTGTTGTTCGCCAGATAGTGCTTCAGCACCGGAGCGGTCTTGAGGTACTGGGGATGTTCACCCGCCATGCCCTTGCCGTACGCCGTCGCGATGGCGCCGGTCAGCAAGGGGTCCTCGGAGTAGCCCTCCTCATTGCGCCCCCAGCGCGGGTCACGCAGGGGGTTCACCACCGGCGCCCACAACTGGAGTCCCCAGAATCCGGGGTCCTGCGAGTGGTAGCCGCGTGCCTCGTCACCGACGACCGCGCCGACCCGTTTGATCAACGCCGGATCCCAGGTGGAGGCCAGCCCGATCGCCTGCGGGAAGACCGTGGCGTTCGCGGTCACGACGTTGCCGTTCGTCCGCTCCGTCGTCCAGGCGAGACCGTGGAGCGCTTCGGTTCCCGTTTTGAATTCGGGGACACCCAGTCGCGGGATCGCCGGCTGGAACTGGTGCAGCAACGACACCTTCTCCGCCAGGGTCAGCCGCTTCACCAGGTCGTCCACCCTGGTGTTCAACGGCAGCGCGGGGTCACGGAACGGGTAGTCGTCCAGTTCGTTCGCGATCGAGGGTGAGGCGAGGCCCATGGTGAGGGCGACCGCCATCGCGAACATTCCCGTCCTGCGTAGGCGGGTGAAGAGAGCTGCTCTGCTCATGGGGACTCCATCGCGGGGAAATCGAAGCGCTTCGACGAATGGCCGGGGACTCATCCTGGCGATTTTGGGGCGGTGGGATCAATCGGCGATCGAAGGAAGGGAACCGGTTGTCGAAAACGATTCGGTCCTGTGTCACGGCGATGCTAGCGGACGTCTCACGGTGAGACAATGGCCCGTCTTCCGCCCCGCACGAAGTCGCCGATGGTCCGAACGGGCTTTCGTCGCCCGATGGGAAACCGCTTTCCCATCGGACGCCAACCGGGCATCCGCCAGCGCCGCGGTGGGCGCGGGGACGGCCGCCCGTCCTCTGGCGGCACTGAACACCGCCGGATAGGTTTGGTGCTCTCACGGCAAAGTCCGCACAGCAAACAGATCCGGATTGGCTGGTGCGCCACGTTGACGTCGCTCGGGCCACCACCATGAACCCCAGCCGAGTGGACAATGGACAGATCACCGCCGGAAAGGAAGCCCGTTGACCTTCCAGATCGAATCTACCGACCTGACGCTCGAGCAGAAGGCGTCGCTGCTGTCCGGCCGCGATTTCTGGAACACCGAGGCGATCGAGGCCGCTGGTATCCCGTCGATCCTGCTTTCCGACGGCCCGCACGGCCTGCGGCGGCAGGACAGCGAGGCCGACAACCTGGGCGTCCATGACAGCGTTTCGGCCACCTGTTTCCCGCCGTCGGTCGCGGTGGGGTCCAGCTGGGATCCCGAGGTCGCGGCGCGCGTCGGCGCGGCCATCGGCCGGGAAGCTCGGGCGGCCGGGGTCTCGGTGGTGCTCGGGCCAGGAGTGAACATCAAACGGTCCCCGTTGTGCGGCCGCAATTTCGAGTACTACTCCGAGGACCCACTGGTGAGCGGGGTGCTCGCCACCGCGTACGTGCGGGCCATGCAGGCCGAAGGCGTTGGTGCGTCGGTGAAGCATTTCGCCGCCAACAACCAGGAGACCGACCGGATGCGGGTCAGCGTGGACGTGGACGAGCGGACCCTGCGCGAGATCTACCTTCCGGCGTTCGAACGTGTCGTGACCGAGGCGCGCCCGGCGACGGTGATGTGTTCGTACAACCGGGTCAACGGCGTCTACGCCTCCCAGAACCGCCGTCTGCTCACCGACGTCCTGCGGGACGAGTGGGGTTTCGACGGCACCGTCGTCTCGGACTGGGGCGCGGTCAACGACCGGGTCGCGGCGCTCGCCGCGGGACTGGACCTCGAGATGCCCGGTACCGGCGGCAGCGGCGACGCCGAGATCGTGGCGGCCGTCCGGAACGGAGAGCTGGACGAAGCCGTCGTCGACCGGAGTGTCCGCCGCCTTCTCGCCCTCATCGGCCGGACGGTCCCCCCGGCCGGCGACGTCGATCCCGACGAGCAGCACGAGGTGGCGAAGCAGGTCGCCGCCGACTGTGCCGTCCTGCTGAAGAACGACGGGGACGCGCTGCCGCTGAGCACGCGAGCGGCGGTGGCGGTCATCGGCGAGTTCGCCGCGAATCCGCGTTTCCAGGGCGGCGGCAGCTCCCACGTCAACCCCACCCGGGTCGACACCGCGCTCGACGCGATCCGTGAGCTCGGGGAGTCCGTGACCTACGCGAGCGACCTGGCAGGCAACGCCGTCGAAATCGCACGTCAGGCGGACGTCGCGGTGGTGTTCGCGGGATTGGGCGAGCGGGACGAGTCCGAGGGCTTCGACCGGGAGATCATCGATCTCCCCGCAGCGCAGGTCGAACTCATCAAGGCCGTCGCGGCCGCGAGCAGGCGTACCGTGGTCGTCCTCTCCCACGGTGGCGTGGTGTCACTGGAGGGGTGGCACGACGACGTCGACGCCATTCTCGACGGCTGGTTGCTCGGCCAGGCGGGCGGAAGCGCGATCGCCGACCTGCTCTTCGGAATCGCCAACCCGTCGGGTCGCTTGGCCGAGAGCATCCCGCTGCGGTTGCAGGACAACCCCAGTTACCTCAACTTCCCCGGCGAATCGGGCCACGTCCGGTACGGCGAAGGCGTCATAGTCGGCTATCGCTACTACGAAACCGCCGACGTCGCGGTCCGCTACCCCTTCGGCCACGGCCTGTCCTATACGACCTTCGAGACCGGCGATCCGACGGTCACGGTGACGGGCGACGACTCCGCCACCGTCGCGGTGAGCGTCACCAACACCGGGACCCGCGCCGGGAAACACGTCGTCCAGGTCTACGTCGCCTCCAGCGAGGCTCCGGTGCGCTGCCCGGCTCGGGAACTCCGCGCGTTCACCAAGATCTCCCTCGAACCGGGCGAGACCCGCCGGGTCGAGCTCACCCTCGATCGTCGCGCCTTCGCCTGGTACGACATCGAACTGAGCCGGTGGGTGGTATCCCCCGGCGACTACACCGTCCAGCTCGGGCGGAGCGCGGCCGACATCGTCGCCGAACTGCCGATCACGCTGGCCGGCGACGTCATCATCCCGGTCCTGTCGCTCGATTCGACGGTCGAGGCTTGGTTCGGCCACCCGATCGTCGGCCCGGAACTCGGCAGGCTGCTCGCCGAGAACATGCCCGGCGAGCAGAGTGAGCAGGCGCGGAACAGCGCCGACTGGATGCGCATGGTCGCTTCGATGCCCATGCGCCGGTTCACCAAGCTCATGGCCTACCGGGGTGTCGAACTGCCCGCCGAAAGCCTGCCGCGGCTGATCGAACTGAGCAAGGGCGGCGCGTGAGACCGCCCGAGGTCGTCGAATCGATTCGACTCCGCACTATCATCGGGTCATGGTCACCATCGCAGATGTCGCCCGAGCGGCCGGGGTCTCCCCGAGCACCGTGTCCTACGTGCTTTCGGGCAGGCGTTCGATCTCCGAGGACACCCGTCGCCGCGTCCAGCACAGCATCAGCGAACTGGGTTACCACCCGAACGCCGGCGCTCGCGCGCTGGCCAGCAGCCGCACCAACGTGCTCGCGCTCGTCGTCCCGCTGCGGACGGACCTGAACGTCCCGGTGGTCATGCAGTTCGTCGCGGCCACGGTCACCGAGGCGCGCACCTACGACCACGACGTGCTGTTGCTGACCAAGAACGAAGGCCCGGACGGCCTGCGGCGGATCGCCGCGTCCGCCATCGCGGACGCGCTGATCGTGATGGACGTCGAAACCGCCGAGCCCCGCCTGCCGGTGCTGAGATCCTTGCACCGGCCGGTGGTGCTCATCGGGGTTCCCGCCGATCCCGGCGACCTGACCTGCGTCGATCTCGACTTCACCGCCGCCGGTGCCGCGAGCGTCACGCATCTGGCCGACCTCGGCCACCGAGAGGTCGCGTTGATCGGCCCCTCCCCCGCGGTCTACAAGCGCGGCACCAGTTACGCGGGGCGTTTCCTGCGCGGCTTCCGCCAGGCGGCCTCGAAACGCAAGGTACGCACGGGTTCGTTCCCGTGCGCTCCTTCCTACGACGCGCTCCGTGCCTGCCTCGACGACTTGTTCGCCAAGAACCCCGGCGTCACCGGACTGGTCGTGCACAACGAGGCCATCCTCGGCCCGTTGCTGTCCGAACTGAACCGTCGCGGCAAGCAGGTACCGCAGGACATTTCGGTGCTGGCGGTCTGCCCGGAGGACATGGCGGAGGCACAGTCGGTCCAGCTCACCTCGATCGCCATCCCGGCCGCCGAACTCGGCAGCCTCGCCGTCGAGATGGCCATGCGCCGTCTCGACGACGGCGGCCAGGCCGAAGTCCGGCTGCTGTCACCGCGGCTGACCGAGCGGGGCAGCACCGGTCCAGCGGTTTCCTAGTGCTCTGAGGGTGTCTTAGGTACCTGCTGGATTCTGGCTTCGGCTGACCGCGGGACCGAGGTCCGTGAAGGCCCCCTTGAGGAACTCTGGGTCCCTCAAGGAGTCCTTCACGGACCCGGAACGCATGCCTCTGGTCCCACCAGCCACAACGATCGCGCGTGGGCCGCCGAAGGATGTCCCGAAGCCCACGCCCCGCACCAGACATCGCAGGTCACACGTAGGTACCTCAAATAGGTACCTCAAAGAGGATCCGTTAGAACAGGAATCACCACTCACGACCGGCTGCACCGACCACAACCAAAACACAGGGATGTCTTCACGGACCTGCCAAACCGGCGACAACTTTGCCAACACTCTCACTAGGTGGTACGAGCAAGCGACCCGCACCGTGAGCCTCGTCGCAGTGGCCGGAATCGGCGACGGGCTGTCCTGTTCATCGGAGCGACCACCGCGGGGTCGAGCGGCTTCACCTCAACGGAAATCGCCGCCACGAACAGCCTGCCGAAGTCGTCGGGGCTTCTCGGACGCGCCGTCGGCAGCACCCTGAACTCGGCCGATACCACCCGCGGGCTGTCCGCGCCGCTTTGATCGCGGCGGCGGGTGACACGCCATAGTGCAACGAGCCGCGCTTCCCAGCACCAAGGTGGAGTTGAACCGGCCGGGTGGGTATGGATAATTCGGCGCATGACGCACGCCGCCCGAGGCGAGACCACCACGACTTTCAAGGCGCTGTTGAAGGGTTACCGCGTTCGCGCCGACCTCACGCAGGAGGAACTCGCCGAGGGGTCCGGCGTCAGCGTCCGGGCCATCAGCGACATGGAACGGGGGATCGCCAAAAGCCCCCAGCGCCGGACGATCGAATCACTCGCCGCCCCGCTGTCCTTGACCGATGAAGAGCTGACCGGCCTGCAGAAGGTCGCGAAACAGAGCCGTACCCAGCCGATCGCCGCACCGATCGCCGCACCGGCCGGGATCTACGAGTCGCCCATGATCGGCATCCTGCCGGCCGACGTCGACGACCTCACCGGACGCGAGCACGATCTCGAGGCGTTGCGCACTCTCGCGGCCGGCCTGCTCGGCGGCCGGCGCCGATCGGGCCGGATCGCCGTGCTGAGCGGACCTCCCGGCACCGGCAAAACAACTCTCGCGGTGCGAACGGCACACGACCTCGCGGCCGACTTCCCCGATGGCCGCCTTTTCTTGAAGCTCCGCGGGATGTCGTCCGAACCGAACGACCCGGCGGACGTACTGCACCTGATCCTGCGCTCGCTGGGTGTCGACGCCGTCCACATCCCGGCCGATCTGGAAGACCGGGTGAGCTTGTGCCGGTCCCTCCTGCAGGAACGCGCGACCTTGATCGTCCTCGACGACGCGGGCGACGAAGCCCAGGTCCGCCCGCTGCTGGTCGGCGGGCCCCGTTGTCTCACCCTGATCACCAGCCGTCAGATGCTGGTGGGGCTCGAAGGGGCCAGCAGGCTCAACCTGGACGTGCTCAGCGAGGACGACGCCGTCGCTCTGCTGTCGACCATCGTCGGTCCGGGGCGGGTCACGCGAGAGCGAACGGCGGCGATCGAACTGGCCGCGTTGTGCGGGCGGCTGCCACTCGCACTGCGCATCGCGGGCAACCGGCTGGCGAGCCGTCCCACGTGGCCGCTGGCGCGCCTGGTCGATCAACTCCAAGACCGAAGCAAGCGCCTGACCACACTCACCGCCGGCGACCTCAACGTGCGCAGCGTGTTCGAGTTGTCGTACCGCCAGCTCACGCCGACCGCCGCCAAGGTGTTCCGGCGGCTCGCCGTCGTCCCGGCCGCCGATTTCTCCGTGGGTGCCGCGATGACGCTCATCGAGGCGGAGGAGGACGACGCCGCCATCTTCCTGGAAGAACTCGCCGACGCGAGCCTGCTGCAGACGTCCCCGGAGAATGGCCGGTACCAGTTCCACGATCTGCTCCGGGTGTTCGCGACGGAACGGCTCACCCAGGAGGAAACCCCCGAAGCCGTCGAGGCGGCGGAAAACCGTCTCGCCGACTGGCTGGTGCGTACCGCGACGGCGGCGGCCCGGTACTTCCACCCGACCGACGGGGCGAGCCGTCCCCCTGTCGCGACGTCGTCGTTCGACGATCACTCCAGCGCGGGCCGGTGGCTCGAGGCCGAGATGAAGAACTGGCTCGCCGCGGTCAAAAGCGTCGCCGCTCGCGGCGACCACCGGCCGGTCCTCGACCTGGCCGAATCCATGCACTGGTACTCGGAGATCGGCGGGACCGCGAGCACCTGGTACGAGATGTTCGAACTCGCCATGAACTCGGCCATCGCGATCGGCAGCAAACGGGACGAGGCCGTCCATCGGAACTATCTGGCCTGGGTGCAGGCCACGCTGTGCGACCAGTCGGATGAGGCCGCCAAGATGGCCCTGCGGGCCTGGGACGCGGCGGTGGAAGCAGGCGACCGCCGCGAACAGGGCTGGGCACGCGTGTACCTTTCGAGCGCCCAGCTCCGCGACGGCAACCTCGCGACGCCGCCCGAACTGTTCGACGACGCCGTGCGCCTGTTCGAAGAGGCGGACTATCCGCCAGGGCTCCATGTGGCGCGGGCGATGCGGGCCACGTTCTGGTACCGGAGCGGCAGACTCGACGACGCCGCTGTCGAGTTCGACATCTGTGTCCGCTACTTCAAGCAGGGGCACGGAGGCTCACGCACTCCCGTGGACGACACCACCTACGCGTACCTGCTGCTGCGCTCGGCGCAGAACCTGGCCGCGCTCGACTCGGCCGATCTGGCGCTCGCCCAATGCGAAACGGCGCTCGAACTGTTCCGCCGCCACGGTGCGGCCATGGGCCAGGGCCGTGCCCTGCAGGACACCGGAAGGTTCATGCGCCGTCAAGGGGATCACGCGAAGGCGCGCCGCCGGCTGACCGAGGCCGTGGCGGTATTCGAACGCATCGGGCTGACACAGTCCCAAATCGACACGCTCTGTGACCGGGCGGCCCTGTCCGACGAGATGGGCGACCCGGTGTCGGCGCGCGACGACCGGGAACGGGCGCTGGCCCTCTGCGACCGGCTCGGCCGGACCGAAGGCACGAAGATCCGGGAGAGACTGACCGAACACCTCAACGCCTCGTAATCCGCCGGTCAGGCGGAGGCACGGGTCAGGTCCTCCCAGGTGATGTGACCGAGCAGGACGTCCTGGATGGTGTAGCGGGGGGTGGGCTCGAATTCGGCGATGGTCGTGGGCGCGTCCGTCCGCGACATCCCTGCGGCGGCGGCGATGCGGCCGCCGAGTTCACCCGCGTCCAGGTCGCGGATGTCGTTGCGGGAAACGTAGACGGCCACCATGTCCTCTTCGGACCGGGCGGGGCGGGAGCGGAGACCTTGGATTCGTAGCGACACGTCAACTCCTTGGTGTTGAGCGGTTCTGCGACTCTTGTCCCAGTAAACGCGACCCGTGTCCCGGTCACCATGAACAACCACCAGCAGAAGGACCGGAAGGAAAGTCCCGCCGGGGAACGTGGGTCAGCCCGCGCTCCACACCGGCGCGCGGTCCGCCACCGGCGGCTCCAGCACGAATCCGACCGCACGCCGGACGACGTCCGCCGCCACCGGGCCCGCCGTCCGCCCCCGGATGTGGCCGAGCAGGCCCGGTTCCGGCGCCAAACCGTGGTTCTCCAGGTAGTAGGTGACGGTGTCGGTCCAGATCCACACCCCGTCGGTGACGAAGTTCGTCGGCACGACGGCGGTCCGGTCCGGATCGAGGACGTCGTCCAGCAGGGACGGGGTGACCAGGATCGGGGTGCCGCCGGCCAGATACGCGACGAGCGACCGCAGTTCCTCCGGATCCTCGACCCGGGGATGATCGGGCGCGAAACCCGGACCCGTTTCGGGGTCGACGACGTCGAACACCCTGGCCAGGATGAACTCTTCCGCTGTGGTCACCGGGGTACCTCCTGCTGACGGGCATGGATTCGCCACCACAGCACACCGCGCCGCACCGCCGGGCACCAGGCAGAACGGGCGGCAGAACCGCCGCTTACCCCGGATCCCGGGCCAGCCAGGCGAGCCATTCCGCGAGAACCCGGTCCAGTCGCTCCGGGCGGTTTCCCCAGTCACGAAGATCGGCCTCGGCCTGCTCGGCCCTGGCCTCTGCTTCGGACAGCGATGCCTTCGCCAGTTCCAGGTTCTCGCCGTCCCGGGAGTTCCCCACCCCTCTTTCGACACGAGCGGCCAACGACCGGCGAGCATCCAGGGCCTGGCTCAGGTCACGGCGTGCCCAGAGCAGGTTCGCCACCGCCTCCCGCCTCATCCAGGGAAGTCCGGGTCGTCCGGCACCCGGTACGAAACCGCCGGCGTCGTCCTCGAACATCCGCAGGAGCACGTCGACGTCTTCATGCCTCGCGAAGCGCGTCGTGACCAGTCCGTCCAGGTACTCCTCGAGCCTGTCGCCCTGGGGTGCCGATGGCTCCGGTTCGACCGCCGCGGGCACCAACGCCTCGAAGATGCTGGTGGAGTCCGACGTTGCGGCTTCCTCCTGTTCCATCCCGAGGTTCTGGGCGACGGTCTGCGACGAGTTCTTGATCTCGTTCCACGTCGCGTGCTGCTCGGCCACCACCGCGGTCAGTCTCTCCGCTTGCAGCCGCTCGTCCAGGAACGGAGCGGAGTTGATCTGGAACACCCGCCAGTCACGCCGCTCGTAGTCTTCGCGCTGCGCGGGATCCAGCAGGCTTCCGCCGAACAACTCCTCCTCCTGCTCGACCGGCACGCCCCCACTCCGATACTCGCCGAGCAACGAAACCAGCCGGTCGGCCAGCACCGCCCGAGGATAGGACCGATGGGCGGCGAAACTGTCCGCGAGGCTGTACCGCCCGAAATAACTCTGGTGAATGATCGCGCGGTCGCCCCGTAGCTCCAGGTAGAACGCGTGCGTCGTCCGCGTCGTCACCAGTACACCGACGTCCTCGCCACCGTTGATCACCTCTGCCAGGTCGGACACGGTCGCCTTCACCGGATCGGCGGGCTCGTGCGCCATCCTGAACAGCAGGTTGGCCGTCTCACCGCACACCCCGGTGAGACCGCCGTCCGCGAACGAACGGTAGATGTCGGCGACCGGGGTGTTCGGATCCCGCTCGTAAGCCGAGAACAACACCCCGAGCGGATACATCGTCCGCATTTCGAGTTCGAACAGATTCACGCCGAGGTCGCGCGCCACTTCGTCGAAGACCCGAGCCGTCACCGAAGGGACGGCATCGGCTCCTTGTGCCACGACCGCCGTCTCGGCGACCCGCTCGGGCTCGTCGGCGACAGCTTGCTCGAACACCTTGGCCAGTTCCAGATACATCTCTTCGTACGTCGGCTTCCGGCCGGCACGCTTCTCCTCGGAATAGGCGAACCGGTGCTCGCCGCCGACCAGCACGTGCTCACCGTTCACGACGGCCACCCCGGTCAGCTTGTCGTAGCCTTCCTGCACCTGCCCGTCGGTGTCGTTGACGAACTTCGCCTGCGCGCTGTAGGAGGAGAAATCCGCCTGGTAGTACTGGTGGAATTCACGGAACAGGTTCTGGACGTCGGTCGCGGTCGGCGCCTTGCCGTCGGGCCGTCCCATACGTACGGCGAGTCTGTGCACGAAGTCGTACACGCCCTGCGCGGTCATTCCTCCCATGCCGCGGAAGTAGTAGCCGAACGGATCCGAATCGACGAAGGCGCGCGCCAGTTCGAAGTCACGCCGGCTGGCCCACAGACCTTCGTTGCGGTTCATGTACTCGATCGCACCGCGATGCTCGGGTTCCAGATCATGACTGACCTGGGCGTCGCCGTACTGGTGCTTGGAATTCACCTTGTCCATGTCGTGGAACAGGATCGCCTTGACGATCGCTTCACGGCGGACGAACCGGTCGGCGTCCTCATGGCCGGAGGTGAGCTTCAAGTACCGGTTGAGCACCATCTGGGCGTGCTCGCTGAAGGTGTTCGGCCGCAGCTCCCCCGGTGCGCGATCGGGCCGTCCCGGCTGGTCCTGCTGACCGGGCTGGGGTTTGATCGTCTCGTCGAATTTGCGGGCCAGCTTGGCGTGGTCGTCGGTGACACCCTCGTCCAGCCCCGCCAGCAGCTCGTCGAGGATCACCCGGCCGGACTGGACGTCCGGGTTCTCGAGCTGCGTGCTGATCGTCTCCGAAAGCTCACCACCGATCCGCCGGTGCTTGCGGAACACGGCCGGATCGTGCTTGCGCGTGTAGCCGAGAATGTAGTTGTCGCGCCAGCTCGCGTATTCGTTCTCATAGGGCGCGCCCTCGATCGCACCGTTGACGAGGATGCTCTTCCGGGTGTCGAAGTCGAGTTTGATCCGTCGCTCGTCGGTGGCGATGGCGGACCCGATCTCCGCCTGCGTGGCGTATTCCGGCAACTGTTTCATGAACGTGTCGGCGGTGCCGCGGCTCACCGGCGTGAAGGTCACCTTGTCCAGTAGTTTCTTGTCCTGCAGCAGGGTCGCGGCCCGCCCGGCGAGCCTGCGGCGCGAGTCCGGGCTCCCGAACCTCGCCGAGTTCTTGTTCGTCAGTTCCTTGGTCAGCGCGTCGGCCACCTCCTTCATCTTGGTGAGAAGGTGATCGCCGAGTTCCTTTTCCCCGAGGCCGACGAGGTCGTTCTTGACGACCGGCTCGATCGCTTTGGACAGGATCCGGGCCTTGAACTGCGCGGCGAAGGAATCGGGACCGATCGTCACGTTCGTCTCGCGCAGAAGCCTCTTGAAGGCTTCGTCCTTGACGAGGTCCGCGGCGATGGTCTGGGTGAACTCCTCGGCACGGAAACCGGTGAGGAAGTTCTTCGCGCGCTTCTCTTTGCCCTCGCCCTTGCCCTCCGCCTTCTTATCCGGCTTCGGCCCGTTCTTCTCTTCGTCTTTCTTCTTTTTCTCTTCTTCCTTCGTTCGTCCGTTCTTCTCGATCTCCGCGGCCCACGGGCCTGCCAGCCCCTGGAACCGGTCCTGGACGACACGCAGGACGACCTTCCGGAGTTCTCGTCCGAATTCCCCGCTCCGGGCCTCCTGCCCGAATCCCGCTTCCAGCGCGTCCAGTACGGCGTCGGCGACGACGCCCGCCGCCCTCGCCGGAATCTCCGGATCCGCTTTGATGGCCGCTTCGATGTTCTCGGCGGTGTCGACCTTGCGCGTTTCCGCTTGCCCGTTCGTCTTCGTCGCCTCGACGAGAACCGGTTGCGGGACGTTCAAGGACCTGTTGAGCTGGCTCGTCACGGTGGCCCGGAGGTCCTCCGCGCTGACCTGGACACCGGCTCCGACCTGGTCGCGGACAGCGGCGTCGAGCGACGTCCAGAGCTTTTCGCCGAGCTGGACGACGATCTCCTTGCCGGGACCCTGCGTGTTGAGGAAGGTGTTCATCTCCTCACGCCGTCGCACCGGGGTGTTGGGCGCCGCCCCCTTGCCGGTTCCCTTGCCGGGCTCGGGAATGACGTCGGCGGGCGGGCTGAAGAAGGCCTCGGGTGAGCCCATCCAGGTGTGGTAGTGGTTGCTCAGCGTCCTCGCCAGGCTTCGCAAGGCTTTCGGGTCGTTGCGGAAGGACTTCTGACCGGCGGCGGACCAGGTGAACCACGGGTCGTTCTCCCTGCCGAGCGCCGCGGAGTCGAAGTTAGGGCGCAGGCCGAGCCGGACGTAGAGGTCGTCGAGTGCCTCCTGACGGCCCGCGACCTCCGGCATGACGGTGACCTGCCCGCCGATGGTGTAGGTGACGAGCGAACCGGGGAGCACCACTTGCTGCACGTCCGCGAAATGGGTACCCCGCAGACCGAACTGATTGGTGTCGCCGTTCTGGTCGACGTTCATCGAAAGCTCGTTGCCCGAGGCCGCGGCCTCGACCACGGACTGGCTCGTGACCTTCGAGAACGTTTCGAGCGGCACGAGGAACGACCGCAGCATCGGCTGCATATGCTCTTCACGGTTCGGGTCGGTCTCGTACTTCGCGGTCCATTGCACGGCCCGCAGGGGCCGCCCGCCGCCGACCCAGAAAACCTTCGGTCCGGTATCGGTCTTCCGCTGGCCGCTGAACGGCGTGACCACACCATCCTTCTTGTCCTGGTGCACGTCCTTGTTCACCGACTCGCGATCGGCCGGATTGAGGATCGCGGTGTAAAGCCGGACGTAGTGCTCACCCCTGATCGTCTCGATCTCGAACTCGCCGCGGTGCAGCACCTTGCGGCCGTGTTCGGTCAGCAGCACCGTCGAACCGGGGTAGCGCACGTTCGGACGTCCGATGTGGACGTTTTCTCTCGTGCCGAGGTAGGTGTGGGCGTTCACGCCGTCGGCGCGCAGGATGTGCACCGGTCGCCCGGTCGCCGGGCCGTGACCGTCCCAGGTGCCGTCCTGCTTGATCACATGGACCCGCACCCCTGCGGCGTCGGCGATCTTGTCGAGGCTGACGTTGTCCGGGTTGGCCAGTGCGAATCCGTCGAGCTGCTTGATGATGCGCGCGTTCTCTAGCAGCGCCCCGTGCGGCAAGCTGGCCACGACCGCTTCACGGAACGCGTCGTGCGGCGTGTCCCCTTCCACCAGAACCGGTTCCAGGCCGTGCACGGTCAGCACTTCGCGCTGGCCGGAGTACACGACATTACGGTTCAGCACCTTGCCCGGATACGGATAGGTGATCTCGATGGAGTTGATGCTGATCGACGACTGCGAGGACAACTGCGACAGGTTTCGATTGACCGGAGCCAGCCTCAGCAGCGAAGTCGTCACCGGGCCAGAAGCGTCCACAGTGGACTGGACCGGCGCGGGCGCGGTGCCGGCAGTGGCGCCTATCGTGACGCTGATCCGGCGGCGTTTACGGGCCGTGGCGTCGTCGACCGAAAGGTCGAACAGGCTCCGGCGATCGGAATCAGCCGCCCGCTCGATCACGATGCTGAAATCCGCCACCGAAAGCCCAGCGTCACGCAGCGCCGGAAGGCGGTCGGTGAGCAGCGCGCGCAGCACGTCGGCCACCGCCTGGCCACGCCGATCCCCCATGACCACCGCACGGTCGAACGGGTTGTTCCCATGCCGGACGCCCACCCGCAGCACGGGCGGCGCGATCCCCTCGGCGGCCCGCCGCTGCGCGAGCGCGACAGCGCGTTCGACGAAGGAGACGAGCTGTCCCTGTGCGGCGGCCACCTTGCCCAGCCGATCGACCGCGTCCCTCCGGGCATCGCCCGCGCTGGCCAGCAACCTCGCGTAGTAGTCGGGATCGCCCAGCCGGGCCATATCCACCGGCTTGCCGTCGATCTCGATCGATCGCAGCACGTCGGCCCCGGTCGTCACCTGCCCCGGCACCGCCGACTTCTGATCGAATTCGATATCGAACTGAATGTCCTCCGTCGGGGTGTCCGTCGTTATGAGCGGGACGGATGGCGGAGCGTTGGCGAACCGCACCGCGCCGTCCAGATCGTCGACGGACTGCCCGAGGTCATAGCCGGCCGGAAGCTTCTCGGTGCGCCAGTTTTCCCTTTCCTCCACCACGATATGCGCGCCGATCGGGAGCGCCCCGCCCAAGGACCCGGTGAGGTGCATCCAGTTCTCATTGGGCGCGACGACCGGTCGCCCCGCCCCGTCGACACCCACTTTCCCGGTCACCACGAGGTGACCCGGTCCCTCCGGATCGGCCACGTCGGGCACGAAGTACACCGGACCGTCCGGGGCGACGGCTTCCACGTCGATATCGCGTGCCCGCAATTCGGCCAGCACCTGGGCCGCGAACGATTTGCGGCCGCCGCTACCGGCACCGCACGACGCGAACATCAACGGCTTCACGCCGTCCCAAAGGTTTTCTTCCCTGGCCCGGACCAGCATCGTGGCCACCTCGGCCGGGCTCAGCGGCGTACTCCCGGTTCCGGAATCGCCGCGTACCGGAGAACCGTTCGCGTCGCCGTGCGCGAGGAAGGTGAAGAACCTGTCATCCGCCGGGAAACTCCCGACGACTCCGGCCAGCCGCGGGTCGTCCAGCCTGATCCCGCGGTTTCCGTCGAGCGGAACCGTGCTCGCGGGCGCCGGGCTCACCGTCGGCACCAGCGCGTCGAAAACGGAGCCGGCCACCGGAGTGTCTACTGTGGACCTACGCAGCGCATCAGCCGTCAGGCGGCCGCCGCCGAGGTTCTCGATATGGGCGAGTACGTCCGTCAGACCGCCGGACCAGCCGAGCCGGCTCGCGGTGAGTTCGAGGTGATCCACGGTGATCGTGGCCTGTTCGGACAACCGCAGATCGGCGCGCGTCACGTCGGTCAGCGCGCGCATCGCGGCCAGCCTCGGCACCGTGAACTCGCCGCCGGACTCGGCGAGCAGACCGGCTACCTGCCAAACGGCCAGCCCCGCCTCCGCTTCGAAGTTGCCGTAGGACATGTCCGCGGTCGGCATCAAATCGATCTCTAGTGCGAGGTTGAACAAATCCGACGGAGTGTCCAACGGGCCGTATCCGATCCCGGCCAGCAGGTCGAGCAATCGTACTTCGCGGTCGCTCGGCACGCCGGAGTCCCAATAGCCGTCCGGTTGCTCGGCGGTCCCCTCTCGCGCGACGACAAGCGAGCCGGTCGGACGCGGCCCGTTGCCCGCCGTCATCGACGCACGCACGTCCCGCCGGGCTGTCCGCGCGTCAGGTACGGCGGGCGGTGTCGCACGACCGTGCGAGATCGGCGTGACCGGGATGCGATCGGCGGTCAGCCGTGGTTCCCCGGCCGGGAGATCCCGCTGTTTGTCGTTGAGCAACCGGTTCAGTTCGCGCTGGAACCAGGCCTCCGCGAGCCGAGCACGCCGCATTCCGGTCCGGGTGGCGTGGAACCGTGAGTTGCCATAGCCCTCAAGGGTCACCTCCGGCATCGGCAAACTGGTCCGGTGCCGCCACAACGCCGTTTTGACGACGTCTTTCGCCAAGGACGTGAGCCGCCCGGCCGCGATCGGATCCAGTGGCTGTGTGCCGTCGGCGACCTTGGCGGGGTCGAGAACCCGCGCGTTCTCCAGCGGAGCCTGATACGCCGCGTCGGCGACCACCGAGGTGGCGACCATCACCAAAGGATTGGCGAGCAGCGCGGCTTCGCCACGCGCGTCGACGCCGCCCCAGACGTCGAAGAACGTGTTTCCCTTGGACTGGTCGTACTTGCGAAGGCGCCACGACCTCCCCAACGCGGGCAGGTGGTCACCGGCCAGGCCCGTGATGGCCTGCCGCGCGACGGCCCTCGCGTCCCGCCACTCCTTGTTCCCTTCACGGTGAGAAGGACCGGTTTCCGCTTCGATGTCACGCATGGTCCGCAGCGCCTCGCCGAAGCGCCGCTGCAACGTATCGGGCTTGTGACGCTCGATTTCGGCGTCCAGTCCCGCACCGTGAAGGTCGAGATTCGCCCGGATCGCCTGGTCGAGCAGATCCGCACGGAGCCTGGCCCCCCGCGTGATCTCGATGGTGATCTGCGCCTGGTCGTTCTCGGAATTGAGGGCGACCGCGCCGAAGTGGTAGCCCCAGGTCGAGTTGGCCGAAGACGGCACTCGCGTCGAATACACGGTGTGGTAGTCCGGGCCGTTCTTACCCGGCACGGCGATCGACTGGGCGACATACGCCTCACCCGGCGCGGCCCACGCGTACTGATTCGCGCCCAAGACAGCGGCCGCCTGGTCGATCCGGGCGCGGTTGTCCGTGCCGGTGCGGAGTGCCCGGCCGTACTCCCTGCCTGGTTGCGGGCTGTCGACTCCCGCGGTCTTCATCCCCGCGACCACCTGGTGCGGATCGAGGACAGCACCGGCGGTCCCCGCGAACTCCGCCAGCGCGGCCGCGACCTCGTGCGTACCGTGAAAGCGCAGCGACCCACCGTCGCGCAACGGCCCGAGCACGGCAGGCCCCTCGGTGGATCGGAGCACCACCTGCCGGGGTGGTCCGCCCATGATCGCGCTCGCGAACTCGCTGCACACCGCCGAAGGTGATTCCCGGAACGTCGGCTTCACCATCACCAACGAGTGTCCGCCCACTCGCACCTTGTTGCCCGGATTAACGGCGAGAGTGACCTTGCTGCCGACCTCGGCCAGCCTCGCGTTCGCGGCGTCGACCCGTTCCCGCGTCGCGTAGAACTCCTTGAAATGTCCTTGGGGCGACGACTGAGGCAACCCGAGCGTGTTGTCTCCCGAGAACTCGATCGGCGGATGCTCGACGACCTCGCGGTGGATCACCGGCACCAGGAAAGGCGACTCGTCGCTCGACACGACGCCGCCCTTGTTGGCGACCCGGGTGAACGGCGGCTCGGATCCGTCCGACTCGACCTCGTACTCGAGCGTACTTCCCGTCGATACCGGGGCGGACGAGGCAACGGGCACCGCGGCGGCGGCCTCGGTGTCGCCGTTCTCCGCGCCGTCCTCCAGGATTTCTTGCAACGCGTCCCAGTACCCGTCCGAAGGCCGCTCCATGGCGAGTTCGCGCAGCTCGTCGAACCTCGTCTCCGGAGAGTCCACACGGGACACTTCGGGGTCATCGTCCTCAAAGGACACTGGTCGCGGCGGCGTCCCGGGCGCGAACCGGATCAGCGGTTCGCCCGCCTCGTCGACGTCGACACCGGCGGGAATACCGGCACGGCCCAGCGGTGTCGTGTGGACGGCGGAACCGAGCAGCGGCGCGTCCTGCTCGGCGTCGTCGGTCAGCATCGAGCTGTCGCCGTCCGGAAGGCGAATGTGCCGCGAGCCGGTTCCGATCAACGACACCCAGCCGTCCGGAGTCTTCGTCTGGACGACACCGCCGAAGACGCGGTGGCCTGCCGGGAGGGTGTCCGCTTGGCTGGTGTACTCCTCCCAGCGCTGATAGTAACGGCGAGTGACCCTGACTCGGACCTCGGGCGAAAGCTCGGCCAGGTTCGGGCGCTGCGGCGCGAACCTGGCGGCCAGGCCGATGGCCTCCGCCGGCATGCCGAGGTGGACGTCCCAGGTGGTGACCGTCCTGGCGGCCAGCCCGGCGGGCGCGGGCCGGGCGCCCTGGAGCGCGTGACGGAGCGCGTCCGGGTTCACCGGCCGTGCGTCGAACGTGGTTCCGGCGGAATCCGCCGTCTTCTGGAAACGGCGCTGCGACGCCGTGTCGAGTCCGTAGTCCCGCTCGATCTCCGTCGGGGTCGGCATCCGTTCGGCACCGATCTCCACGCTGAACGAGACTTCGCCCCACTCAACCGTGCTCAACGTGTCGCCGAACAGCGAGCGCTCCAACCCTGCGTCGGGCCGTCCCCGCCGTCGCTGTTCCAGCACGATGGACAGCCGCTCGGCGAACTCGGCCCTCGGCAGGCGCACCGGCTCACCCTCGCCCCGGCGCACGGTGACCTGATCACCGATGTCCAGCCGCCAGGCCCGCTCCGGGCCGGTACTGATCCGGAGGGTCCGGTTCCCTGGTGCGGCAACGTGTTCGAGAAGTTCGTCGGAGGTGACCCCGGCCGGTTCGCCGAACGTCGTGCCGTCACCGGAGTCCGCCGCCGGAATGATCGTGGACACGAGGACGCCGGGCTCCGTGCCGGAGGCGATCACCCGCAGCCGGACATCGTTCCCGGAGAAGAACGACCGCAGCTTCCTGACGATCGCCGCCAGTCGCGAATCGCCGCGCCTGCCCCGCACCTCCACCGGCGGCGGCGACGGCCGCGCGGTGATCAGCCGGGCGAACTCGCCGAGCTTCGCCTGCACGGTTTCCGGCAGGCCGACACCGTTCTCCCGCCCCGTCCCGAACGGTATCGAGTCGGGGATGGAGAGGTCGACCAGATGGCCCTCGGCCGTCGGGACGACGTCGAAACCGCCGGGCGCCTTCCGGAACAGCGGCGGATCGTCGTCCCCGACGACGAGATAGGAATCGTGCTCGGTCACCTCGATCTCGGTACGCCCGCCCTCGGCGAACCGGAACCGCAGCCACCGGCCGTCGCCGACGACGGCCGGCAAACCGTTCTCCTGGAAACCGATCCGGCTCGCCACCACCAGTTCGTTCCCGTCCCGGCCGGGAGTGGACCAGACGGCCGTATCCCCCGCGTACGCGTCCGCGACGATGTCCTTGTCCGCGAGACCGTGCAGCACGGTGGACACATAGCCTTCGATGTCCGGTGAACCCAGTCCGCACGCGACGAACCGCAAGGGCTTGCCGGTCCAGACCCGCTCGCGGGAAAGACGCGCCAGTAGCTCGACCATCACCTCCGGCGTGATCGGCTGTCCCTGGAATTCCGGCATCCCGCTGGGACCGGTATGCGCGACCACCGTGTAGAACCGCTCGTCCTCGCGGAGGCTTTCGACCGCCCTCCGCTGCTGTTCGCGTGCGGCCGGATCGGTCGCCGGGTCATCGAGCCAGATCCCGGTGTCGTCGCCGAACCGGGTCGCGCCGTCCAGTACGGCGTCGGCCGACAGCGTGACCGGATCGGCGGGAGCGGGCTCGGGCTCATTGATCACCGCCTCCACCGGACCGGACCGGCTGGGCACCGTGACGGCACGGTCCTCCTGCACGTCCTTTCCGGCCATGAGGCCGTTGTGCTTCGCGAACCGGACGAACTGGTCGATGGTCAAGTAGTCGAATTGGGCTTTCTTCGGGTCACTGACCACGAACATCCGCTCGCCGCGGTCATCGACGGCTTTGAGGACCATTTCGTGCCCGGTCGTGAAGATCCGGACACCGGTGCCCGACCGGATCCGGTCCCAGAATGTTTCGGCGGACGTCGCGAGGTAGGGCGACACCGGCTCCGGGGGCTCCGTCCACTGCTGGCCGCGATAGCGCTCTCGCGGCGTGGACGCGACGGGCTGGAACGCGGTCTCGCGGAACGGGACGTCCTCCAACCCGGCCGTGCGCCGGTCCGGCCGGTCCAAGACGACCGGCAGCAACAAGGGAACGCTCAGCTCCCACGCGCCGGGCACGATCTTCCTGGTCAGTACCGGAACGGAGGAACCATCGCCGCGGTTGAGCCAGATCACCGCGGCGAGCTTCTGCATGGTGCGGCTCCACTGCGAGGTGAAGTCCGCCCATTCCGCGCGCTGAGCGGGGCCGCTGGTCTCCTGTGCCGCCAGCTGTTTCGCACGGTTCTCGATGGCCGCGAAACGGGTGTCGGCCTCGGCGACGCGTTTGCGCGCCAGGTCACCGATCGACCTGCCCAGTGGGCGATCGCGGCGGGCCAGTCGTTCCCGCGACGTCACGTCCAGCTGGTTCCGGACCCGGCCGACGACGCCACGGCCGACCATCAGCAGCCCCGCGATGGTCGGGACCACGGTGCGCACGTCGGTGTTCGTGGCCGCGGCACCGCAGGTGTTCATGAACAGCTGCTCGTCGTGCCCGGTGGCCGCGAACAGGCTTTCGGTCAACGCGACGGGATTCTCCAGCAGGACCTGGAACAGCGAGTCTTCCTGGAGGGTGGTGCGGCCTTCGAAGGTGAGGTTCGTCAGTCCCAGCCGTGCCAACCGCTGCGGCAGCCCTTCATCCGGCCGGTAGTCGATCCCCCGCACGGTCGACCTGTCGGTGGTGAACGGATCGCGGCCCACTTCGACGTTCACGGCGATGTCGCCGAGCACCTGCTGGAGCCGGTCGATCGACAGCGGCTGCAGGACGCGGCGGTCGCGCACGGTCGACAGGCGGAACCGGGAATTGTCCGGGACGTCCTGCTCCCGCGACGGCACCAGCGACGCCGCCATCACCGCGTCGTTCACCAGCGACCGCACCTTCGCCCGGGTACCCGCGTCGGCGAGGTTTTCCAGGTTCTGGTCGATCCGGCTCAACGCGGCCGAAATCCCGTCCGACTCCAGTACCGCGTCGGTGTGGTTCTCCAGACGGCCGCCCTCGGCCAGCCGGGACAGCTGGTCCAAGCGGGCACCGAGGTCGTCGGTCGCGAGATTCGGCAACCCGTCGAAGACGGTGTCGTACCGGTCCTCGAAATCGTCCGCGCCGGGCAGCCGGGTGAGCGAACCGAACGGCAAGGCTCCGGGCATCAGCCTGTCGATCGACTGGCTGTCGTCCACGATCCCGTAGCCAGGGAGGTCCGGCGTGGTCAGTCGGCCGTCCGGCCCGGCCACCAGGTGAGCGCCATGCTCGACGGGGAGGACCTCGCCGTCCTCGTCGAGGATGTATTGCACCCAAAGTCCGTCGTCGGTGAAGACCGGCCTGCCCGAAGCGTCGAACCCGACCTGGCCCGCGACCACGAGATCGTAGGCGTTGCCGCCCTGGCCGCTCAGGTTCGGCACCCCCCACACCCTGGTGGTCGCCGCGTAGGCCGAGGTCACCTCCACTTCGAGGTCGCGCAGCACGGCGGGGACGTACTCCCGCGATTCCGCGCCGAGGCCGCAGGAAACGAAGCGCAGTTCACGGTCCGAGGACCACACGTTCCCGGCGTGCAGGTGACTCAGCAGATCGGCCATGACGTCCGGGGTGATGGGCGTGCCGAGGAATTCCGGCATCCCGGAGGGGCCGACATGCACGACCACGGTGAAGAAATGGTCGTCGGCGGGCAGGCCTTGGACGATCTTTTCCTGTAGCTCCAACGTGGTCACGTCGGTGGCGGGGTCGGCGAGCCAGATCCCCGAATTCCCGGGAAGCCGGACCGAGACCTCCAGGATCGACGAGATCAGCGCGCGCTTCTGCTCGGCGGACAGTTCTTGTTCTCCGGTAACGGTTTCTTCCGCAACCGGGGAATCGGACGGGTCGAGGGAATCCTGTACCGCGGCGTATCCGCGCGCTGTCCGCTCGATCTTCCAGAGATCGCGCGGCGGGACGACGACGCCGGGCTCGTCCTCCTGCTCGGCGTAGAGACCGCGGTCGTCCTTGACCTGGTTGAGCAGGGCGACGGTTTCCCGCACTTTGGCTTGCCCTTGCCCCGCCGGGCGTACCACCGTGTGGGGCCGGGTCGCGGAATCCCGATCCTGGTGGGCATAAGCGTCTGTTTCGTGGACCATCCGGTACTGGTCCACCATCCCCAGGAAGTGACCGACCTCGTGGGCGAGAATGTGCAGCTCGTTGTCCGCCGACCAGTGGGTCTGACCCGCCCGGCCCGACGCCGCCACCTTGACGACGGCATGAGCGTCCGAGGCCGTGTCGCGGAATTCCAGCCGCACGTGCAACTGATCCCCGCTGGGCAGCCGGTACCGGTTGTTGAACAGGGCGGCCACCCCGAGGCGGACCCGATGCTCGAGCGCGGCGAGCGCCTCGTCGTCGACCGACTCGCTCGCCAGGTGCAGCCGGATCGTGTACTCCTGCACCCAGTCACCGTCGACCTTGAACCGGCGAAGGTCATAGGCGATCAGGCCGTCGACAGGCTGAGGGGGTCCGCCGGGATCGGAGTGGTCCTGGACGCGCGTGATCGGGACGGCGTCCACCTGCTCCACCGTCACGAAATGCGCGTTGGCGCGCAGGTTCTGCCATTGCCACGGCCGCGCCGGCGTGGTCAGCCTCGTCCACTCGGCTTCCTCGTCCGCATGCGTGGCCGAGCTGTGCGCCCAGGTCCGCTCGTCGTCCAGCACTCGCACGCGGTCGTCGTGCGCGAGTGTCGCCGGGGCCTCCTCGTGGTTCTCGTCCGGGCGGCCGGGCGGGGTCCGCTCGATCGGTGCCGCCGGACCGTCCGGCGCCCAGTCGACGAAGAACCGGACTTGGCCGTCCGAGGGGACGTCCGTGGCGGCGGGTTCGGCGAAGGTCAGCGGCGCGGTGATGCCGGTGTCCGCCAGCTTTCCTCGCACCTCCGTCAGCAGCAGTTCCCGCAGGGCGTCGCGATCGCCGTCCATCACGAGCGTGACGACGGGCATCGCCCGGTTCTTCCCGTGCCGCCACCGCGCGTGGTGTGCCAGCTCCGCCGCGAGTCCGGCGAGTGCTTGTTCACCGGTGTCCCGCGCCGGGTCGAGCACGAGTTCGGGCCGGGGCTCGGTGCGGCGCGGTCCCCCGGAGAAGAACGCCGGCGACACGGACTTCACCGGTGCGTTCAGCACACCGTCGAGCTGATCACACAGTCCGGCGTCGAGCTGAGCGACCGTCTCGTCCGCTGTCACCCCGAGCAGGCCGAGCAGTCGTCTGGCGATCTCCTGGTCCGTCGCTTCGGTGGTGAGGTGCCGGTCCGCCTCCCACTCGGTCACGACATCGCCGACGGTGAAGGTGAACTCCGGGGACTCGTTCTCGACGACCCGGATGCGGAACTGCGACCGGTTCCGCAGCAGGTAACCGGCGTTGAGGAGGATCTGGGCGTCGCGGAGCCTGGCCCGGAGCGTGTCGACCTCGGTCTTCGACGCGGTGGGCAGCGGCACCAGTCCGATCCCGACGGTCACCTCGGTGATCCACTGCCTGCCGACCTGCACCCGCTGCTGAAGCCCGTCGTCACCGGTGACCCACTGGGTGAGCGGCGCGCGCATCCGCCGCACGTCGGCCTTCGGGCCCAGGACGTCGACGCGTCCGGCCGTTGCCTCTGTCATCGTGCGCCGGTGGACTTCGGTGGCGTGGCGGGACGCGTCGTCGTGCGAGAAGCCCTGTGCGGTCAGTTCGTCATAGGTGGCCTGCCAGCGCTTGGCCGCCAGCGATCGAGGCGAGTCCAGCCCGACGGCCACGTGCACGGTCTCCACCCGCGCGACGGCCCGGAGCCGGGGATCCGGGACGGCGGGCGCCATCCCGGGTCTGGTGCGCGAAAGCGGCTCGTGCCAGGTGTCCGAGCCGTCCTTCGCGCGGCCGAGTACCTCCGAGAGTTCGGCCCGCAGGGCGTCGAGCCTGCCGCTCAGCCGCACGAACTCGGCGGCCAGTTCCCCCTCCTCTGCCGACCCGATCGCCGGTGTCACGTCGTCGATCCCCGCGCTGGCCGGGGGCCGGTACACCTGTTCCAACGCCGCCGCGGCGGCTCGGCGAGCGTCGGCTTCGAGCGCGGCCGACGTCGTCCGCAGCTCGATCCGGCGGCGGATCAGGACATCGAGTTCCGTCTCCAGTTCGGCGACGTCTTCGGCCACCTCGGCGTGTTCGCGGACGGCGTTCTCGCGGTCTTCTTCGCTCGTCTCCCGGAATCGGGCCGGGGTGTCTTCGTCGATCCGCTCGGCCGCGGCGGCCGCGAGTTCGGTGTGTTCGGCCCGGACCATGGCGCGTTTGAGGACGGCCAGCTCGGCGTTACGGGAGTCGAGATACGCCCGGTGATCAGTGATTTCTTCGGTGACCTGGGCGATCTCGTCGGCATGGGCACGGCTCGGCCGGGACGACGCCTGCGTGTCCGGGATCGAGAACACCCGGCCGGTCAGCCTCCGCGTCACCCGGTCCAGTCGTGCCGCGGTGTCGGTGATGGCCACCTTCAGGTCGGTCTCGGTCAGGTGCCGGCCGTCGCCGCCGGACACCGCCGCCGCGCGGAACGACGTCGCGACCGGCTCTTCAGCCTGCTCGTCTTCGAGTTCGGTTTCGGCCTGACCGCCGCCGTCCGTGTCGCCGAGCCCGTGGTTCCGGGGACCGTCGACGGCGCCACCGAGCAACCGGGGCCGCTCCTTGAGCGAAGCCTCGCGCCACTCCTGATAGGCCCGGTCCAGCCGGTGAGGATCGTTGCCCCAGGCACGGAGATCGGCCGTCGCCAGGCCGAGCCGGTCCCGCGCCACGTCGAGTGCGGCTTCGGAGTCCGCGACGCGCTCGGCGTCCCGGGAACCTCCCGCGCCACCCGGCGCGAGACGGGACGACAGTTCCGCGTGCGCCGCTTCCACCCGGCTCAATGCTTGGCGCGCACCGAGCAGGTTCGCCCACGCCTCGCCCCGCGTGGCCGGGAATCCGTCCGTGTCCCTTCGCGCCGGATCCGGTGCGGCCTGACCGTTCGCGTCCTCGTCGAGGAGTTCGCTCCAGCGCACGGCGTCCCGCTGCCAGGCTTCGGTGATGAGGGCGCCCGCCGTCGGAGGCGGCGCGATCCGGACGGGTTCGGTGATCTCGTCACCGGACTGCTCCAGCGAGTCGCCCGGCACCGCCAGCAGATCCCATACCGAGTCCGGCAAGGTGACCGACCGGACGGCGCCGCCTTCCCGCCGCTGGTAGGTGATCGTCCGGACCCGCTGCGCGAGATCCGGATCGCCGACGACGGCCTTCAGCGCCGCGTGCCATACCCGGCCGGGATCCGGGTGCTGCTCGACGAGGGCTTCGGCGGCGGTCAGGTGGAGGTCGCCGTCCCGTTCGCGCAAGCCGCGGCGGAGGACGTCGACGACCTTCCCTGCCTGCTCGTCCACGGTCCGGACCCGCGCGACCGGACTCGGCTGATCGACCACCTCGACCGGGTCGAGGTGACGCAGGTGGATCACCGTCGGCTTGTCCCATTCGGCAGCCCTGGAGACCTCGACGACCTCGAACGCCGACCCCGGCGGCAGGATGCTGCCGTCCTCCTGCGGCACGGCACGGGCGTCGTCGATGACGAACGTGACGTTGCCCGGCCCGTCCCCGGCGATCAGCACGGTCGGTTCGGTGACGAACCGGCCCTTCCGGAACGCGTCCAGCTCGGCGGCCGAGCGCCACGTGGTCACCTTGATCCGGCTCGGCGGCCCGGCCTCGCGCAGGGCCCGCCGCCGGGCACGCACGATCTTGTCGCGGTGCGCCCGGGTGTCGCGGCTCGCCAGATCCGGCGCCAGCTCGTCCGCCTCGCGGACCACCTTGCCCAAGGCGAGCCGGTCCTCGATGCCGTTCGCGGCCGGGCCGTCGCCAGGGGAACCGGTGAACGGCGTGCCGATCCGGGTGGGCGTGGCTTCGCTCTGCCGCACCTTCACGTGCAGCTCGTCGCCGACCTCCGCGACCTTGAGGACGTCGAATTCGGTCCCCGGCGGAAGCAGGACCTCGCGTTCGCTGGGCCGGTTGGACGCCGAGGCGATGCAGGCGCCGTCGTGGACCAGGGCGGTGACGATCACCTTTTTGCCCTGGTACAACCGGCCCTCGCCCCGCATGCCGCGGAAGAAGCCGTGGTCGGTGTACCGCCCGTTCTCGACGAACAGTTCCTTGGCGGCCGCTATCGGCAAACCCATGACCCGGGTCACGACTCCGGTGTGACGGGCCGGGAAACGGGTCACCGCCGAGGCCAGCAGCCGGGTCAGTGGCGCCGCGTGGTCCGGGCTTTCCTTCCCCGCCAGGTAATTGTCGATGACCCCGGACTGCGTATGCGTGTACGCGCGGATGGCGGCCAGTTCCGCCGCACCCGTCGACGCCAGATGCGGGCTGTCCTTCAGCACCTGGGCGACCTGCTTCAGGTAGCCGGCCATCTTCTCCTGAGCGAGGAACTCCTGCGCTTCCTGCTCGGTGGCGAGGAAGCCGGGCTCCCGTTCGCCGCGCCGAAGGTGCCGTACCGGTTGAGGATCGTCTCCGACGAGCGCGCGGGCCCGGTCCGAGATCAGCTGGAGGTTGCGTGGTTCGAGGACGACGTCGCCGGTGATGGCGGCCGCGGTCATCAGGCCCGGCCCGGTGGCGACCCGGCCCGCGCCCACGGCGTGCTGGAAGACCGGAACCTCGGCGACCACGCGTTCGTCGAGGAAGTACTCGTCGTACAGGCCGAGGTAATGCCCGACCTCGTGCGCGAACTGGACCCCGGTCCCGTCCGATGGCCAGTGCCGTTGGTCGGCCGGTGTGCCGGGGCCGGTCACGAAGACCGTGCCGTGCGCGTCCTCGCGATCGGTGAACTCGACCTCGACCAGCAGCTGCTCGCCGCCGGGCAGCCGGTAACCCTGGTTGTACTGGTCGTTCACCGCCGCTTCGACCCGGGTCTTGAAGTTCGTGGTGTCCACTTCGGACTGTCCGCTGACGTCCAGCCGAAGACGGACCGTGTGCAGCCGGACCCGCACGGGTTCGTGGCCGTCGCGTTCGACCTCGAACCGGCGCAGGTCGTAGCCGATCGTCGCCCGCCAAGGTCGTCCCGACCGGTTCAACCCGCCGTCCTCGGACCGGACGGTCACCGCGGGCGTCTCCCGGTGCGAAGCGCCGATGTCCTGGCGCGTCACCGGATTCGCGATCCGGTGGTCGACGGACACCGCCGGATCCGCCGACTGCCACCACTGCCTCGTCGCGTCTTCACGCGTCCACGGCTTGCCAGCCGGACGGGTCACCGAACGCGGCGTCCCGCCGACCACGAGGCGCACCTCCGGATCGGCGGGTACCGGCGCGGCGAACAGCACCGCGACGACGTTCAGGCCGTTCTCGAAGCCGTTGAGCGCCGTCAGGTCTTCGATCAGCTCGGACGGCGCGTTCCGTCGGAGCTGATCGCGCACCCGGTCCAGGGTGACCGACGGCGGGACCCCATCCTGGTCCAGCTCGGCGGCCGCGAACGCCGACTCGAAACCGCCGGAAGCGGCGAACAGCGCGTCGGCCAGTGCCTCCGGATTCCGCATCAGGTCTTGGAACAGCGGGTCTTCACGCAGGGTTTGGACCACGACCGGCGGCGTGTCCACCAGCATGAGTTCGGCCAGCCTGCGCGGCAGCGGCGCGGTCCGGTCGTAGTCGAGGCCGCGCCACGGCGAGTCCTCGGCGGCGAACGGGTCCTGTCCACTGTGGATGATCGTCGCGACTTCGGCCAGCATGCTCCGCACCCGCTGCTGCGCATGAAGTTCCAGGACCGTGTCGCGGGTCGGCGCCAAGGCGGACAGCAGCAGGGCGTCGTTGGCCAGCGCCCGCACCTGCCGGGAAAGCAGCCGGAGCCGTGACTGCTCCTCGGGGATTGTCGCGGCCTCCGCCCGCTCTTCCAGCTCTCCGAGCGCGTTGTCCAACTGCTCCAGGGGAAGGTCGAGATCGGGCCCCTGCCGGAGGTCGCCGGTGCCCGCCAGCCGGGAGAACTCGGCGAGAGCGATGTCGAAATCCTTGTCGGACAAGCGGAAATGCGGCAGATCCGCGGTGATCTCGCGATAGCCCGCCACGATGTCCGCGGCAAGAGCCGGTTCGGCGCGACGCGGCGGGGCGGCCGGGACGGGACCCGTCGGGAAGGCCGCGTCGAACGGCCGGACCGTGATGTGGGACGCGCCGCGCCGGAGCGTGCGCTCGAGGTCGGTCGGCCCCTGGACCCAGCGGCCCGCGCCGGGGGCGGGTGCCCCCCGGACCGCCGAATACACGTCCTGCACGAAGGTCGTGCAGTTGTGGCTCGTCAACCGGTACGGCTGTCCCGAGAGTGCGAGCACCCGCCCCAGCCCCCGGATGACGTCGTTCGCGCTCACCAGGTATTCCGCGCTGTACGTGGTGGGCTTGTCCCTCACCGGCAGCACGGAGACCGTGCCCGGCACGGTCGCCCACTGCGGTGTAGGAGGATCCTCCGGCGCGAAGTCGATGAGCGTCCCGTTGCCGAAGGGGTCGTGGATCTCGACCCAGGCATGGCCGGTGTACTGGGCGGCCACGTCCCGGTGCCGGGTCTTCACCTGGAACCGGAACACCGGCCGGTCCGCGTTCAAGACCCGCATCCGGTCGAGGGCGTCCGGGAGCCCGGAGCGCATGAGGTACTGAGCGACCGTGCGTTGCTGGACCACCTGGGTAGCCGCGACCTGCTCGTTCAGCCAGTTCTGGACCGACTGCCCCGGCGGGATGCCGTCACCCGGCTCCGTCCGGGCATAACCGATCGTCGCCGACTCGGCCTTCGTGTCGTCCTGCAGGTAGGTGACCCGGATCGGTAGGTGGTCGAGCGCGAGGCCGTGGTCGACCGCGGCGGATTCCAGGGCGGTGCGCAGCGCGGCTTCCAGGTTCGTCCCCCGCTGGACCGCCAGATCGCCGTCCTGCCCACGCTTCACGACCATCGCGATCAGCCGTCCGGCGGGCGGCCGCGTCCGCAGTTCCTCCGCCAGGGAACGGACGAACCTCGACAGACCGCTGAGGGCGACCGGGTCGACGACGTCCGAGCCTGGTCGGAAGAGCGCGTCCACGTTCGGGTCGAGCAGGTCGGCGTCGGCCTGCTCTTCGACGCCTCCGATCATCTCCCGCAGCCGACGGTCGAGATCTTCGGGCCCGGTCGTCAGCCACCCGGCCGACGGAGCGGGCGTACCGGTGGCGCGTTCGAACAACCCGCTCGCGAACTGCAGGGAGTTGAACGACAGCGCCTGATACGGGGTTCGCAGGTGCCGCAGCGAATGATCAAGGGCGCGCAACGCGTCTTCAGGCGAGACCCACACCTCGTAGCTCGCGGACGCGGTGTGCCCGGTGTCGCCGAGCCGCACCGCCGGGTTTTCGCCGTCGGGCCGGTAAAACCCGATCGATTCCTTGGCGCCGCTCGGCAGCACGAACTCCGCCCACGCGTGACCACGGGCGCCGACGAGCTGGGACAGCCGCGGCGCGGGGCCCCGGGGATCGACCGCCAGCCGCATCACGATCGTCTTGACGTTCGACGTGTCCAGCGGCAGGTGCTGGTCGAGATAGGCGACCAGCGGCGAGGTGGCCCAGAGTCGCGGATCCTCACCGAGCCGCGTCGCCGTACGGGACAACCAGGACGTCACCGTCTCATCCGGCAGGAGACCGAGTTCCGAGCGGAGGTCGCCGTCGGTTCGGACGAGCGCCAGTGTCACCGAGCGCCGCCGTTCCGCGGGGTCGGCCGAAGTCAGCGGCGGAAGGCTGTTCCGGTGCGCGGCCGCCGGCCTGATCGCCAAGGGTGCCTTGCCCTCCGGCGGAGCGGGCAGCAGCGGCCGCAGCGCCGCCGCCACCGCGTTCGCCCTGGCGAGCGCGGTTTCCGTCCGGCCGATCGTCGCGTTGCCGTAGCCCGTGACCTGGATCCATGGCGGCGGCTGCGAAGGATCGCTTGTCATCGCGTCGGCCGCCGCCGGTGCCCACGCGGCGAAGCGCCCTGCCGTGGCGAGGGAATCCTCGTTCAGGACACGCGAACCCTTGGCGAAGGTGACCACCGTGTCGACAGTCTCCGTGACCGCTTCGACCACCTCGTCGGGGTGCTCGGCGATCTCGACGAATTCGCCTTCCTTGTCCACGTTGACACCGGCGAGCACCTGGACGAGGTTGATCGTCTCGGTCGGCGCGTAGACCGTCCTGCCGTGGCCGCGTGTCTTCAGCTCCCGGCGGAAGTCGTAACCGCCGCCACCCGGCTCGTTGAGCTTGCCGGATTCGCAGGCAAGCAACACGATCGGTGCGTCCGGGCGCGACGCGAGTGCCTGCTGGAACCCCACGTCGTCGAGGACGAACGCGGCGAATTCGGCACCGGTGACTCGCTTCGGGAGGAAACGCCCGACCACCTTGATCCGGAACATGTTCGGGCCGGAATGGAGGAAAAGGAAGATCGGCTGTTGGGCGGCGTCCGGGGAAACCCAAGGGGCGGGCCGTTTCACCGACGGAGCCGCCGTCGGCTGCGTCGAAGCCAGCTGTTCTTCCGTCTTCGGCAGCAGGACGTTGTATTCGACGACCGGCCGCCGGGCACTCATCGTCGCCCAGGTGGTGGCGATCTGGTCGTCGTTCTTCTTGGTGGGGAACGCGGTTCCGACGACCCTGCCGCCGGCGCCGACCATGGCCGCGGTGACGACCTGGACGGCGGAGGTGCTTTCGGTTGCGGGGGCGGGCCTGGACGGCGTCCTCGCGTCGAGGTCGCGGGTCGCCAGGAACTCCCCGTCCGCCGTCCGGACGATCCGGACCGGCCGCCGCCCGGCGGGACCGTATCCGAGGTCGCCCCCGTCCTCGGTCACCACGTGCAGCCGGACCCCGAAGGCCCCGGCGATCTTCGCCGCCGTCGTGTCCCGCAGCGTCGCACCCAGCTCCCGCAGTTCCGCCTGCCGTGCCGACGATCCGGGCGCGACCGCGGCGGCGAGCGCGTCCACCAGCTTCCCGGTCACGGGCTTTCCGTCGACCGGCACCACCGTCTTGCCCAGCCTGGACAGGGTCGCCCGCTGCGCGACGGTGAGGCCCGGACGCGCCTCCACCGGCCCGGCGGCCGCGGCGGGCGGTGTACCCGGCAGCTCGTCTTGGCCCGGGTCGGTCAGGCGGTAGCCCGGTCCCAGCTGGCTCTGCAGTACCTGCTGGATCATCCAGGTGTGGCGGGGCAGCAGCCGCGGCGTCACGCCGGGTTCCACCACGCCCTTGCCCATGATGCTTTCGTCGCCGGTGACGACACCGGTCGTGCCGTCGTCCTCGCGACTGAGGAACACCCGGTCCTTGTCGTGCTCTTCGTCGCCCGCGCCGAGGTAGTGGAGCAGCTCGTGGGCCAGTTCCTCCGGGGTGGCATCCGTTCGCCAGGTGGTCTGGGTGGTGCGTTCGCCGTCACCGGCGACGACGTCGTACGCGCGGTATCGGGGGTCGCCGTCCCGGTCGGTCAGCCGGTCGCCGGTGAACTCGACGCGGACGTGCAGCTGGTCGCCGTTCGGGAGGCCGTGGCGGTTGTTGATCAGCTTCTCGATCCCGGCGGCGGCCCGCTCGCGCAGCTGCGCGAGCTGTTCGTCGGAGACACCGTGGCCGGGGACGAGATTGATCGGCACGGTGAACTCCGTGACCCCGCGCCCGTCGACCTCGAACCGGCTGACGCCGTACCGGATCACGCCGTCGTATCGTTTGTCCTTTTCGGACAGCAGCGTGGTCAGCACGTCGGCGGTCTCGGTGGCCACCGCCCGCCTCGGCGTGGTCGCCCGCAGCGGCTCCCACTGAGCCGGGTCGAGCGGTTTCGCCACCGAGAACCAGGGCGCGTCGGTGGCCCGGCTGTGCCGCCACTTCTCGTCGTCGGGAGAACCCGGAGCCTCGGTGAGCCGGGTGAATTCGGCGTCGAGCGCGCCTTTCGCCAGCCACCAGGAATCTTGTTTGGTGTCCACGAAATCCAGCCACGCGGCCTGCAGCGAGGCCTGGGTGCGGACCAGCTGACCGGTCGCGGCGATGCGCTGTTCCCGCGCCTCCTCGGCCTCGGTATGGGCGACGGCCAGCGCCTCCCACTGTTCGTCCAGCACCTCACGGAACAGGTTGCGGCGAAGCTTTGCTTCAGCCCGTTCCTGAGTCAGCCGCCGCACGTCGTCCGGCGCCTGCGCGTTGGCCAGTTCGGAGGAAAGGTTCCGGAAGGTCAGCGCGGCTTCCGCGGCTCCGTCGGCAAGATCGTCGAGGTCGCCGGTCTCGCTCGCCAAAGCGGCCAGCCGCGTCTCGGCGACGTCGGCGGCCGAGGACACCCGGTCGAACTCGAGTCGCGCGGCGACGGCGACGGTTTCCGTTTCCCGTAAGGCTTTCTCGGTCTCGCGGGCGAACTGGTGGTGCCGCTCTTCCAGCGTGCCGGGACGTCGTACTCGTGCCGCGTCGACGGTGGCGCTCCAGTCGACGCCGACACCGAGCTTCTCGACCAGCTGCTCGGCCCGGCGGCGATGGCCCTCCGCCCCGACCTCGGCGTCGCGCCACGCCTTGGCGGTCCGCGCGACCCTTCCCTGACGTGCCTTCAGAATACGCGGCACCTTCTGGCCGGTGACGTCCGACAGCTTGTCGATCGGCATCCGCACGTCCGCCGACGCGGGCAGGGAAACGTCCACGACCTCCGTCCGGCCGTCGACCTTGACCACGATCCGGTAGTCCACGTCGAACCGCACCAGCGCGGTCCGCCCGACCGGTTTGAGATTCGCGACGGCGGACACCGTCGTACCGTCGACCGTGGCGTCCGCGGGCTCACTGGTCCAGCGCGCGTCGACGCCGGTGATCAGCCCGCCGATATTGCCCGACTCGTCGACCGGTGTGACCGTCGGCCCGGTGACGCCCATTTCCCCGACCTCGACGACCTTCCGCTCCGCCGAGCGGGCCACCGTCGAATTCGTCGGGTTCTCCAGGTTGACGCCATCGCTCAGCGCGACCGTCCGCGGCGCGGCGAGCCGGGCGTGCACCTCGACGTCCGCCTTCTTGCCCCGTAGGACCACCGCCTCGCGCAAGGTCGGCACGGGCAGGCTTCCCGTCGTCATGGCGGGCAGGAACGCCTGCAGCAGCTGAGGACTCAGACTCGACCAGAGCGCGTTGATCGAACCCGTGCCGTAGCCGGTGATCCCGCCGTCCGCCCCGGCCTCGGTGAGCGCGTCCCGCACGACCTTCCGCAGCCGCGCGGCGGCACGCACGGATTCGACCGACGCCATTTCCGGCAACCGGGTGACGGTGCCCTTCCGCCACTGCTCCAGCGCGGCGGGGGTGGCGTCCTCCGGCGACAACCCGACCGGCTCGGAATCCTCGCCGGTGGCCGGCCGTTTCCCGTTGTCAACGGTCAGGTTGTCGGCCAGCAGGCGGATTCCGAGCATCCGCTCGCCGGTGGCGGCGAACGCGACGGTCTCGCCGTCACGGCGCACTTCGAGGATGAACTCGACCGGGACGTCGAACAGCGCGGCCGGGCCGGTTCCGGTCCGCAGCTGTGTTTCCTGTTCGGTGAGGACCTCTGTGGTGGTGGTCGTCTTGACGGCGCCGATGCCCTTGGTGGCCGCGCCCCCGACCGACGTCGTCGTGTCACCGTCCTGGTATTTCTTCTGGCCGCCCGCTCGCAGCGCGGCCGACCACGACGTGGCCGTGCCCTCGGCCCGGATGGTCCGGACAGCGCGGACCGTGCTGTGCTCGACGGTCCGGCCGTCGTTGACCACCTTCCGGAAAGCCGGGTCGCCCACCGTTTTCGCGGTCAGCAGGAGCTGGTATCCGCTGTCGGTGAACAGTTTAGGCAGATGTGTGTGCAGCGGGATGCCGCCGTCGAGCGCGCTGTCCACCAGCCCCTGCACGCTGTCCGGCGAGACGAGGTCGGTCAGCCTCGCCCAGTTGTTCATCGCGTCGTCCAAGGACACGCCCGGCAGCAACGGCACCTTCGCGTCGGCCAGCTTCGCGGAAAGTTTCGGCACGAGATCGGACAGGTCGGGCAGCTGCTCGACGGCACCCAGCCCCAGCGCTCCCGGTTTCTCCGTCGGCAGCGTCACGGGTGCCGCGAGCCGCTCGTCCCGCTCACGCGGGCCCGCCGGTTTGGCCGGCAGGAGACCGTATTCGCGAGCCTGGTCTTCGGTGAGCCACACCAGTGCCGCGCCGGGAAGGTCGACGAACCGGGCGGCTCCCCGCGCGTCCGGGCGCAGCAAAGCGGTCTGCTGCCGCGCTTCGGCGAGCACGGTGAAGGCGATGTCGAACCGGGCCAGCACCCGTTGTGTGCCTGCCGCCGTGGTGACGTTGCGGTCGACGGTCGCGGAGATGTCGAGAGCGTCGGCTTTGGTGGTCGCCTTCGCCCAGGGTTTGGCGGTCAGGCCGCCGGTGGCGGAAGCGGCAGGATCGCCGGTGACCGAGCCGGTCACCGCCACACCGACGGTGATCGCGGGCCCCTTGGTCTTGCTCTTGCCGCCGTCGAACCGGTAGCCACCCGAAGTGGACCGTTCCGCGGCCGCGTCGTCGGCCGTCTGGACGAAGGTCGGGTTGGCCAGCCGCGCGACGACACCGATCCGGCCGACCCGGTCGGCGAGGCGACGGCTGTGGACGAGGTCGGTGCTCACCACACCGTGGGTGAACGACCGCAGTGCCGCCTTGATGTTGTCGGTGCTCAGCATCGCCTGGACGCTGGTCCACGCGTCACCGCCGGGCAGCGCGAGCGCGCGGTCGCCGTCCGATGCTTCGACCAGCGCGTCCAGCGCCGCCGAACTGACATTTCCGGTGTGGGCGATGCTCTCCACGCCGACCCAATCACCGACGGTGGGCGGCGCGAGCGCCTCGAAATGGCCGGTGATCGACCGCGGCGGGTCGAGCTCGCGTACCCGGGGAGCACCCGGCGCGAACTTCGCCGGATCGGCGGGCAGCGTCAGGCTGTCCGACATCCACACCGTGAAGTTCGCCGGGAGCAGGACGGGACCGTCGCCCGATTCCTCGGGCGTCGCCCAGATCTGCCGGACGGCAGGCACCTGCGTCCCCGGCAGCCCGGGCAGCGTCTGCCGGACCATCGCGTGCGAACGCGAGAAACCGGTGATGGAGACGACGAACCGGCCCTCGTGCGCGAAACCTTCCGAATCGGCGCTGCCGATGGTGAGATACGTCGATTCGGCGACCGGTCCCGCGCCGGTCCGGGTGCCGCTACTACTGCCGTACTTCCCCGAAGCCGTCACCGTGGCCCCGAAGGTCACCTTGCCCTCGGGCCCGGCCGTCCAGCCCTTGTTCGTCGCCGACGACGCGCCCAGCGCCGGACCGGTGGTCGTGGCGTTACGGACCACGCGTCCCGTCGCCCGCCCGACATGCTCGACGCGCTTCGACTCCAGCCGGACCGTGATGGTGACGTGGTCCTGCCGGAAAGCACCCTCGCGCTTGAGGGTCACCGACACCCCTGCACCCAGCAACGCGTCCATGCGGTTGCGCAGGGCCAGCGGGGAAAGCGCCGTCTGCAACCGGTGCTCGTTGGCGAGCATCTCCAGCGTCCGCGCCGCGCCTTTGGCTTTGACGCCCCCTTTCCGTTCCCAGGCGGGCAGCAGATCCGCGTACCGGCCGCGCTCCTGGAACTTGCCGCGGATCTCCGTCAGCACGGCCTCGGCGCCGTCGAACTCGCCGACCCGCACATTGCCCGCCGCGAGCCCCGCTGCCAGATGCACGGACGGGAACTTCTTCGTCGTCGCCGGTGTCAGGCCGTCGCCGGTGCCGTCCGGGACCGGCAGTCCTTGTGCCGCGGCTTCGGCCATCCCCACCCTGGCGAACACCGTCGCCGTGGTGGTGGTTTCCTTGCCGTCCAGTGCCTGCACCACGATCGTGGCTTCGAACCGGTAGAGGCCGATGTCTCCCTTGAGCTGGACACCCGATTTCGCCGTCGACGTCCGGCCGGCCACGGCTGTGTCCACCGTCCGCGCGGAGTAGCCGACGCCGACTCCGGCCGCGACACGCGCGCCCTTGACGCCGCCTCCGCCACCGAACGCGAGGGAGGCGTCGAACCCGCGTTTGGTGAAGGCCGAAACGGTGGAACTGGTGGTCGCGGACTCGTGCAACCGCAGCTGCGTCTCTTTCGTCGGGCCGACCAGTTCGGCCTTGGTCAGCACGGCCTTCATCCGCACCGCCGCCACCTTGCCGCCGTCCGCGCTGAGCAGGGCGGGCGAGCTGACCCAGTCTTGCAGCATGGCGCCCAGGTTCTCCCGGATACCGGCGTTCCCGAGGAACGCGCGCAACGCGTCCCGGCCGGGGGCGCCGAACGCGGTGACCGACCGGTGCAGCAGCCCGGCCGTTCCGGTGAACACCTCGCCGAGGTCGGTGACCGCCTCGGGCACCGGGTTCTGGAGCTTGCGCCCGACGTCGGCGGTCAGATCCTTCGCGGCCAGCCCGGCCGGCGGAGTGAGCCGGAGCAGGTCGTCGGGGACGCGCAGGGTGACCTGTCCGGGCACCGCATCGCCCCGCGCGACCGCGTTGCCGGTGTGATCGTGGACGCTGACGGTGAACTCGACGTTCAGGCCCACCCGCCGGGATCCTTCGCCGGAACGGATCGCCCGTTGGTCCGAAGTGGACACCGACACGGTCTGCGTCGCGCCGGGCGCCGCCAGCGCGGCCTTGCCGCCGACGGTGAGATACGGTCCGGTCGGCGCGTGGACGGTCACCGCCGCCCCGATGTCACCGGCACGGAGGACGGCGAGGTTTTCCGAGTTCGAAGTACCGCCCTGGACGGTGAGATCCGCCTTGGTCTTCTCCCTCGGCTCACTCACCACGTCGCCGCCGACGGTGGCCCGGATCCAGACCTCCCGCCAGCTCCTGTCCGTGCGGAGCGGGAAATACAGACCGCTGAGCGCGGATTCGAAATCGTCGTCGACGGCTTTCCCGATCGCGTCGAGCTGAGCAGGTTTGGCACCGGGCAGCAAACGTGCCAATTCGTCGCGGAGGGCGTCGATCCCTTCGACGGACAGCACCGGCGCCGAGCCGAGAGCCTGACCGGCGGCGAGGAACGGCGGCAGATCCGCGAGCGTCAGATCCTGCTCGTCCTTGCCGGGCCTAGTGGTCTCGGTGGTCTCGGTGATTTCGGCGGTGGTCTGGACGTGCGCCGACAGCGGGTCAGCGAAAACGAGCCGAGGCGGCTGGCCGGGATCGAAGCGGATCAACGGTTCCGCGTCCTGCGTGCCTTCCTGATGGCGCTCGACGATGTCGTTGAAGATCTTTTCCTGGAACTCACCTTGGGGCGACCAGTACATATGCGCGCCGTGCTGTACGCCCATATTCCGTTTGGTCAGCAGCTCGACGACGTCGTTGTAATCGGACGTCGTCAACGACGCACCGTCGTCGACGCACCGGATGTGGTAGACGTCGTGATCGCCGGTGATCGGGCGGAATTCACCGCTTTCGGTCTTGGCCTGGACGATTTTGTCCACCACCAGATAGCGGCCCTGCTCCGCCAGCTGGTCCATCTCCTCCGCGAGCGCGGTGAATTCCGTACTCCGGTTGGCGAACCTGGCCTTGATCTTCTTCTGCGTGTCCGGCGGCAGGTCGGACAGATCATCCGGCAGCCGCGGCTCGAAATAGCCGACCAGGCCGATGGCATCCGGCGAAGCACCCAACAGCGTGTCGAGTTCGCTGACCGTCTTGGCCTTGATGTCCTTCGGCTTCGGCACCGCGCCCTGTTCGAGCCAGCGCACCGAATCCGGATTCGTCGGCCGGACGTCGAACACCACGTTCGACCAGTTCGCCAGCCACTGGAACCGCTGCTGATTCACCAGCGGGAAACCGAACTCGTCGACCAGCCGCGTCGGAGTCAACGGCTCGCCACCGTCCGGATGCGGCGACGTCCACTCCTGTTCCCGCAGCGCCATCGGCCGCGGCGCGGGAGTCAGGTTCAGCTCCAAGCCGTCGAAAAGGTCCTCCACGAACGGCTTGCCGAGATCAAGCTCGATCGCGGGCGCCGGTTCTTCCCGGTCCTCGGTCTCCTCGACGACCTCGACGGATCCGGTGTCGGCGTCTTCGGTCACGGTCGGCTCGGTCACGGGCGGCTCGGCCTGAACGGTCGGCTCGGCCTGAACGGGCCCGGCGGCCGCGGCCGAAGTCGAGCCACCGTCCTGCTCTTCCGAAGTGGTGCGCAGCGGGGAGGGCCGGGTCTGCGGCCGCTCCTCGTCCTCCGGCTGTTCCTCGTACGTCGACACTTCTTCGTACACCGGCGACGAGTCCTGAACCGTCCCGTCGTCGGACGAGGTCCGCACGGCGGTGGGTGCGGACTGCGCCTCCGAACTCGTCTTGACGTCCGACGCGGACTTGGTCGCCGGTGCGGACTTGCCGTCCGAGACGGTCTTCGTATCCGGAGCGGACTTGGCAGCCGGAGTCGCCTTGGCATCCGAGGTCTTGGTGTCAGAAGGCGTATTCGTCTTGCTGTCAGCCGGAGCACGTGTGTCCGAAGTGGACTTGACGTCGGAGGTGGATGTCGTGCTCGGCGCCGCGGAACCGGCGCTCGTGGTGGTCGGCACGGACACCGGGCCTGAGCCCGTCGCGTCCGATCCGCTTTTGCCGTCAAGCGGCGGACCCGTCGAGAGGCCACCGGTCAGGCCGCTGAACTGCTCCTTGATCGACGTGACCGCCGAGTCGAGGGCCCGTTCCCCGATCCCTTCGAGTTTGTGGCTGACGGCGCCGCCGACCACGCCGCCGGCGAAACCCATCCCGTACTCGGCCGCGGACACCGATTCGCCGTTGATGGCGGCCATCGCCGCCTGGCCCATCACCCCGGAGACGCCCTCGAAGAGGAAAATCGTGCTGAACTCGGTGGCCCTGGCCACCATGTTTCCGCCGAGCCGGTCGGTCGCGTTCCGGGACAGCACGTCCGGCACCTTGTCGGTGAGCAGATCGACGGAGTCCTTGCCGATTTTGTCGGAATGCGGTGCGAGCACGTTGCGCAGGCTGTCGTTGAAGGCCCCGCTGCCGTCCAGGCCGTGCCTGCTCCAGTTGTCCACGAAGCTGTTCGCGTAGTCCCGGCCGAGTTTCCGGGCCGCGTCGTCACCGAGGGTTTTACCGAAGGCGGTGACGAACCGGTCGCCGACCTCGTCGCCGAAGCCCTCGACCGCCCGTTTGGTGAACGCGGTGGCCGGGTCGGTGAGTTGTTTGCCCGCCCGGTCGGTCAGTGTCCGGCCGATGTCGCGCACCCAGTTGTCGGCGAGTTCGCCGCCACCCGGCAGCTTGAGATCCTTGACCAGCTTCAGCAGATCGTCGGTGGCGATCTTGCTGAAGTCCTTGCCGAGCAGGCCGCCGATCTTGCGGCCCAGCTTCTCCCCGAGTTCGCCGACGGCGCCGCCGAGCACGCCGCCGACCGCACCCCCGATCGCCGTCTGCTTGGTGGAATCGCTGTCCCATTCGGTTCGTTCATGCTGCAGCCGTTGCACCGCGACATCGATGAGCAGCCCGCCGGTGACGCCGATGAACACCTCGAACACGATCGCCCGTACGAGCATTTTGAACAGGGCCGTCAGGTAGCCGCGGGTGAGGGCGTAATGCCAGGTGATGTTCGCGAGAGACGCGCCCGCGGTGACGGAGGCGAGAGCGTATTCCATCGCGATCTCGTAGGCGAGCAGGAAAAGCTGGCCGATCGCGGAAAACTTGGTGTACTCGACGTCCAGCGCGACCTTGCGGCAGCCGTCGGCGATCCCCTTCGTACCGGTGGCCAGTTCGTCCAGCAAGTTCGGCGTCCCATTGGTGAGCGGGGCCATACTCTTGTCGAACGCGTCACCCGCCTCTGGCATCGACAGCTTCTCGTCGATCGCCCGCTTGACCCTGGCGATATCGTCCGGAAGCGCTTTCAGCAGTTCCGTGACCGTGTCGTATTCCTGGGCCGCCCGCCGGAACTTGTGCTGGTTGGCGGCAGGCCAGGAGACACCGAGGACCTCGAGAAGCGTCCGCGCCCACTCCGGCACATCGCCGAAGTCACTGCGATCGACCTTGATGGGCACGAACTACCTCCTGACCGGTTCACCTGAGACAACGCGGCCCGATAGCCGAACGGTTCACCAGCACGCGGTGGGTGTCGTGTCGGGCGGCAGTCCGTGAAGGCCTCCTTGAGGGACTCAGAGTCCCTCAAGGAGGCCTTCACGGACTTGAGAACACGGTCGAACCGACTCGCGGCCGAGGGTAGGACGCCCTCAGGCCTGGCACTTGGCCTTGATCATCGCCGCGGCGTGGTGCGCGTAGGTTTTGCTGGAACCCGACCAGTCACGGCCCCGGTTGAGCAGCTGGACGGCCAGTTTCGCGCCGTTGATCCGGAACGTGCCGACACTGACCCACCGGCCGTGGTTGGCGTTCTGGTTGATCTGGAACGACCCCACCGGTGTGCCCTTGTCCACCGCGAACCGGTCGAACACGCGGTACACCGACGGGCTCCCGCCTGCCACGGTCGCGTCGCCGTTCGGGACGAACACCGAGACCGCGCACGAACCGGCGGTCACCGGGCCGGTGTTGAACGTCCACAGCCCGTAGGCGCTGGGGTCGTCCTTGTTCGCGTCGCCGGACATGGGGATGGACACGAACGCCGAGCCGCAGCCGCCACCGCCGTGATTCACCCAGCCCGCTTTGCCGTCGCTGTAGGCGCCGACGCCGGTGAAACCGGTGCCGCCACCGCATCCCTTGCCCGCCATGCCGTCGTAGGAGACCGTCTTGGCGGCCGGGGCGGGCGGCCCCTGCCGCTGCTGCTGGGGCGGCGGGGCCTGGTGCTGAGGCGCCGGAGCCGGGCCTCCTCCCGCGGGCGGAGGCGGCCCACCGGGGAGACCGGCGGTTCCGGGATCGGCGGCCGCGCCCGCCTGGCCTGCCGGAACGCCGTCGGCCACCTGGCCGGGCAAGGCGGCACCGGGCGGACCGACGGGCATGCCGCCGAGGTCGGTGGGCGGAGCGGCCAGCCCCGGCACGAACCCGCCGTCCGGCGGGAGATCCTTCGCGTAGCCCGCCGCGTTGGGCCCCTCACCGGACTGGTCGCCGGTGAGCAGTCCGCTGAGTGCCAGTGGAAGGGCGACCAGCACGACACCGGCGACGGCCGCCGCCACGATCACCGGTTTGGACATCCGGCCCGCCGGTGGCGAGGACGAGACGTCGGTGCCCGTGTCCACGACCGGTGGTACGGCACCGGCCGCGGCGGTCCCGGCTTCCGAAGACGACGTGGTTTCCTTGTCCGCCTTCACTTCTGGGACGGCGGGCGCCGCCGCCTCCGCCGTGGCGACCGCGACGCCGGTGGACTCTTCTGCGACCGAGGGCATGGTGTTCCCGCTTCCTTTACTGGCTCAGGTTGGCCGACGGCATCCACACGACCGCCGGGAGATCATCAAGGCTTCGCGTACGGGGTCGTGAGTGGCGATTCGGGTTCTAACCCGAATCGCCACTCACGACCCCGCGACCCGATACGCCACTAGCGTTTGAGTCCACCGTGGACGTTCGCGATGTTTTCGTTCTCCGCCAAGGTGAGCTTCGCCGCCATCCCGTTGGTCACGTTGGTCTGGTTCTCGACGACTTCGCCGATCGAGAGGAAGGCGTCTTCGATCTTCGTCACCGGGTCGCCGAGATTGGACTTGATCTCCTCGCCCATTTCGTCGTCTCCACTGGCTTCGAAGACCAAGTCCCTCCGGTCCGTGCCGAGTTCACTGATCTTGCGCATCTTGGCCGAGATATCCCGATACGCCTCGGAAAGGGTTTGCATGGCCTTCGGGTCCGCCCGGAAATCAGTCATGGTCTCGTCCTCATCCCGTGGTATTGCCGGTGCCTTGACCGGTGGCGGAGTTGCCGTCACCGAGTCCGAGCGTGTAGTCGCGTTGCGGATTCGAACTCAGCTGAGTGCTACCCGGGCTACGGGTCCGGCGCCTACGCCTGCCGAGCACGCCCGGCGCGACCGTCGGGTCGGTGCCCCAGGTTTTTTCGTCCTCGGCGATCCAGGTATCCCGGTCGCGTTCGCCCTTGCCCCCTCCGGCGCCGCCCGCCCCGCCCGCCGAGGGCGGATAGAACGGCACCCCGCTCCCGCTGCCGGTTCCCGCCGCCCCTTTGGGACCACCGAGCGTCGGCGGCCCCGTGGCAGACGTGCTCGCCGGCTTCCCGCCCTGCGATGGGGCGAGCGACGACACGTCCGACGACACCCCGATCCGGCCGCCACCGAGCGAGCCCGGTCCACTGTGGAAGTTGGCCTGCGGATCGAACTTCGACATGGTCATGGGCATCGTGTCGGGCGCGCGCAGCGGTGGAAGCGGCGGCGGGGTACGCCGCAACGACTTGAGGTACCGCTCCATCGACGAATCCCCGGCGTTGCTGGAAACGGTCGTACCCGGCGGCGGGTATGCCTTGCGCAGCCGGTCTTTCTGCTCGAGGTTTCCGGTGCCCCTCGGTCCGACGATCTCGCCGTTCCCGTTCACCCGGGAGCCCGGCGGGACGATGATCGGCCTGCCATCGGGCCCCAGTACGGGTTTGCCGTCAGGGCCGATGACGACGCCGTCCCTGCCGACGTAGGAACCGGTGGGCACTTTCAGGAACGTGTTTCCCCCACCGACCTGCGTGATCGGCGGGGGGAACTTGGCGCCGGGGCCGCCGACCTGGGTGAACGGCGGCGGCGGTGGTGGCGGACCCGAGGACGTGGTGGTGGTGACCGGGCCTTTGTCCTCGGTCGAACCGTCTCCCCCGCCAGGGCCGGGGCCGTCGCCTCCGGGGCCGGCCCCACCCTCGTCGGGACCGCCGGTGCCTCCCGAAAGGTTGAGATGAACCGGGGTCCGGATCGACGGCAGGTACGGGAGGGTCTGCCGGTAGGCCAAGTCGAGGAACCAAGCCACGGAGGCCCCGTGGGCGTCCACGACCTTCAGATGTTCCTTCCAGACGTGTTGCGCCGCCTCCTCCAGCTTTTCGCGCGGAGCACCATTGCTTTCGTCCAGTGTTCCGCCGAGATAGGTGCTCGTCGGCCAGCCGTCCTTCTCCCTGGTGTATTTAGGGGGAAAGTGACTCCCGAAATCCTCGACCAGTTCGGGTGCCTGCCAGATCGCGCGCACCACGCCTTGCGGGGTGGACAACTCCGATCCTGGCGCGGTGACCGAGAACCCCAGGCCGGTGTCGTACGTGAAGACTTCGCCGCCCTGCCACCGCGCGCGTCCCTCATCGAGCACTTCGCCGGTGCGCTTCAGCAAGCCGCCGACCAGCCGGAGCGTCTCCCAGGACGTGCGGTCCTTGGTCATCTGGGCGACGAGGTCATCGCATTTGTTGGCGAGTTCGTCCAGCACGTTCCAGAACGCACCCGCACCGGTGCCCTGGAAGTCGTCGCCGCGGTGGCCGGTCTTGTTCCGCCAGGTTTCCAGCGGAGTGACCTGCGCGGTCAGCCAGTTCGCCATCCCGCCCAAGGTGGTCGCCGCCAGGTCGAAGGTGGAATGCCTGGCGACGTCGTTCACATCCTCCAGCAGGGAGTCGACGACCTTGTTGCCATTGGCGAAGTAGGTCGCCGCCGCCCCTTCCAATTCCGTGCTCGCGTCGGCGACGGCGTACCAGGACGTGAAGAACGTCATGCCTTCCGCGTGGATCATATTCGTCGGCACCTTGTTGCTGGGACCGCGAAGGTGGGTATAGACGCGCCACGTCAACCAGGGCACGCCAAGGACGGTCGAACGCTGCGGCACAACGGGGAAGGTGGGGTCGAGGGTGAAGATGTTGAGCGCCTCTTCCCACACCCATTTCGTCGTGTCCGGTCCACCCAGCGCCACGGAAGATCAGTCCTTTCCCCTGCCGAAGACGTCCGAAGGCGCCTCTTTCCACAGAGCCGAGAACGCCTTGTCGACCTCGGTGTTGCCCGTCATGGCCGCACGGAGGTCGTCGCGCTGATCCATGAGCGGACCGAAGACCTCGACAGCGTTGTCCGCCATCTCCTGGCGGGCGCGTTCGAGCACGTCGAGCAGTGTCCGAGCCAGTTGCTCCGGCGGCATGGACCGGTACTTCGTGGTGTTGAACTTGATGCCCACCACGGAGTTCTGCGAATCCATGGTCACCGTGACCATCCGGTCGGCCGAGGTCGCCGAAGACGTCCGGGAAGCGAGATCGGCCTTCGCCGCCTCGATCCGGTCACGCTGATCCCTCAGCGTGGCCATGGTTTGGTGAAGTTGCTCCTCCAGCCAGTCGGCCATCGTTTCCTCCCTGTCCGTAGTTGCGTGGACCGCCGGCACCTCGTCCCGCTGCCCGGTTTCCGCGCCTGCGGCCACCCAGTACCGAAGGCGGCAGCTTCGGATCGGTGCCCCAGGTCTCCGCGTCCTCGGTCAGCCAGGTGGTCCGGTCGCGTTCACCCTTGTTCTGGTCTCCGCCCGCACCGCCACCCATGCCGCCCGCGGTCGGTGGGTAGAACGGGACGCCGCCCATTCCGTTCTGCTGATTCCCGTTCCCCTGCTGGTTCTTGATCAGCGAGGGGCCGCCCTCGGTCGTCACCGGTTTTTCCGGCGGCGCGGGCGTCTCAAGCCCGCCGGTCGAACCGGTCGAACCGAGGCCGCCCGGCGAACCGATGGACCCCAACGACGAATTCGAGACCGAAGATCCCTTGTGGAGGCCCGGGGATTCGCTGGACGACAACGACACCGAAGGCGAATGCGACCCGAGTAACGTCGGCATCGACGGGGTGCCGTCTCCGCGCAAGGACTTCAGGTACTTGTCCAGCTCCGACTGCCGCGACTCGTCCTTCTTGACCGGCTCCGGCCGGGCCAACCGGTCCTTCTCCGCGAGCTTGTCGCCCTTCGGGCCGATGATGTTGCCGTCGGGACCGATCCGGGATCCGGGCGGCACGACGATCTGGCGCCCGAGCTGGTCGAGCAGGGGCTTCTTGTCGGGGCCGAGCACGACACCGCCCGGGCCGATGGTCGAGCCGGTCGGCACCTTCAGTTTGTCGTCCGGCTTCGGCGGGGCGGGCGGCGGCTTGGGCCCCGGCGGAGGAGTCGGCGGAGGTGGCCCGCCGTTGAGCCCCTTGTCCTTGCCGTCTTTGGAATCCTTGGAGTTCTTGTTGTCCTTGGTGAGATCCGGGACCTTCGGCGGCCCGTCCTTCGGCCCGTCCTTGGGCCCGGGGGGCTTGGGTCCGTCCTTCGGCGGCCCCGGCGGAGGAGGAGGCGGGGGCGGCCCCTGCGAGCCTGGCGGAGGCGGCGGGGGCGGCTTGTGGAGATTGAGCCGATGTGGCTCCCTGATCTGTGGCAGGAGCGACCTGGCGACGTCATAGCCCTTGGGGAGTTCCGCGAGCACGGCCTTGGCCGCGACATCGAGGGTGGCCTCGAGATGATCGGTCCACAGATCCCGCGCCGCGGACATGATCCCTTCCCAGAACGCGGGGTTTCTGGCGTCCGCACCGATCAGTTTGCTTGTCGGGTAGGCCTCGGTCACGCGACCGTTGTGCCAGTCGCTTTTGTTCGACTCGAGATCGTTTTTGAACGCATCGCTATTCCAGATCGCCTGCAACGCGCCGCCAGGCCAAGCCAGTTTGCAATCCGTATTGGGGATCGTGCCGAAGAGCTTGGTGGGGTACGCGGCGCTCGACTTGGTCATCCATTCGGTATAGCCCGACTGGAGCTTGTTGAAGGCCCACCGAAGACCGGTCTCGGCTTCGTTGATGTCTTTTGTATTCACATCATCAGTGGTGGTATGGGCGACGTTCAGCCCACTGGAACGCGTTCCCAGCTGCCGTACGAGGTCGTTATTCCGGAACATGAGATCGTCCAGCACCTCCCGGAACGCCCCGGCGCCGGTCCCCTGGAAGTCGTCACCCTTCTTCCCGACCTTGTCCCGCCAGCCCTTCAAATCCCCGGCGTGGCGTTCGAGCAGGGTTTTGGTCCCGTTCAACGCGTCGAACGCCCTCGTGAACGTCCATGGTTGCCCCAGCGGGTTATAGTTGGGATCACCTTGCATGGATGCGAGGGTTTCTCTCATATTGCCGTAGAACGTATTCATCGCGGGGTCGAACTTCTCATAGTTGGCGCTGGCGACGCCCCAATACTGCATGGAGAACGTCGAACTGCGTGCGACGAAATCCCACCCCTTAGGATCCTTCGAGCCATGCGTGGAGCCCCACACGTCCCATTTGAGCCACGGGAAACCCAGGATTGTCTCCCGGCTGGGCATCTTTTTGGAACCCAGTGAATCGCTTGTGCTGTCGAAGATGTTGAGGACATCTTCCCACGGCGTCTGCGAGCTGTTCTTGCCGATTTGTCCGGCGGGATTGGTCGGGGGCTCGGGCATCGCGATCAGACTCCCGTACCGCCGTTGCCACCGTTACCGGCGGGAGGAGAAGGGGGCTTGGTCCCGAGGATCTCACCGAGCTGGCTCATGTTGAGTTCGGTGGAGAGCTTGATGTTCTCGTCCTCGCCGAGATCCGCGATCCGCAGCACCTCGGAGATGTTCTCGTTCAGCTGGACAAGCCGTTTCTGGATCACGTCGACCTGCGTCCACAACGTGGGCGCGGTACCGCTCTTCCCCTCGTACTTCTCCATCAGCAGCTTGGCGGGCTCCCATGTTTCGGCGCCTGCCAGCAGCCGTCGTTTTCCGGTGGGGTTGTTCGCGGCCAGTTGCAGTTCCGCGAGGTCCTTGCTCGCCTCCAGTTCGGTGACCATTTTCTGCAGGACGCCGGACTGGAAGTCCTTCAGAAAACTGACCGTGATCTTGATGTCGCCGCTGTCCGGCTTGTCCGCCACGCCCTTGCTCCCTTTCCCGAAAGCAACCCGGAATCAGATCTGGAACTTCGCCCCGATGTTCGCGTCGGTGCGCTGGTAGTTCTCGAAGGACATGGACAGCGTCTGGTGGCCCTTGGTGAACCGGCTTTCCATGGCCTTCGTCGTGGCGTGCCACCGGCGCTGCAGATCCGTGTAGGACGTGGCGCCCTGGCCGATCCAGCTGTCGGTCATCGGCTTGATGGACTGCTCCAGGTCGAGCAGCGCGGAGTCGATCTGCTTGCTCAACGCGACCATCCGCTCGGCAAGGTGCGGAACATTGCCGCTGACCGCGAAACCGTCATAGGAAGTACTCATGATCGTTTCCTTTCTGAATCGGGAATTAAGTGGTCAGGACAGTTCTTTGAAGATGCGGTTGCCCTCGTTGCCGCCGAACGCCGTCATCGCGGTCAGGTTGATTTCGTCTTCGGAGACGTTCATGGTCTTGTCGCTTTCGTTGACCAGGTCCTTGATCTCCGTGAGCATCTTGAGCACCTGGAGGTAATCCGTCTCCCACAGCTCCAGCTGGTTGAGGAAGGTCTGGGAAGCCGCGCCCTGCCAGCCGGACCTCAGATCACCGCGGACCGAGGTCACTCCCGAGTGGATGACCTTGCACGTGGATTCGCATTCTTCGATGGCCGCGAGGCCACCCTTCATCCCGCTGTCGGACTTCTGGAAATTCGTGGTCATCGGTCGCTCGCCCTTCCTCGCGGTGTCGCGGACTTCACCATCCGCCATGACGCTCCATGGCAAGGACACCAAGCCCTGGCCCCGCAGACCATGCGGAACCACCGGCAGAAGTTGCCGGCCCCGGTTCCTCCGGTCAGGAACCGCAGGTGGCGGCCGCGGGCAGCACCGTTCCCCCGTCGCGCAGGATCGCCGGATCCAGCGCGGCGCCGGTCGGCACCAGGTTCAACAGGGTGGTGGGCAACCCGTTCGAGGCGGCCGACTCGAAACCGAGTGCCTTCACGCCCGCTGGAGGAACTGGATATTTCACCCCGGTGTCGGTCACCAGGAAGAGGGCGTCACCGGCCCGTCCCGACGCGGCCGAGGCCCTGACGAGAGCACCTCCCCCGGGTCGCACCGCGATCCGGTCGACCCGGGAACAGGGCGCCGCGATACCGGGCTGACTCGCCGGCACCTGTCCCTGCCGGGTGAACCTGTCGGCCACCGCCACCTGCGTACGCGGCGTGTCGCCGTCCGGGGTGACGAGGGCACAGAGTCCTTGTCCACTGTGGAGTGTCGTCGCCTTCGGCGGATTCGCGGGCGGCGGCTGCTCGACCGAGGCCAGCCGCTCGCTGACCACCCGTCCCGGCAGTGGGGTCACCGCGATCTCCCCGCCGCCGTACGCGGCCCGGCGGATCTCCGGATCGGCGGTCAGCAGCCGGTTGTCCAATTCGGACAGCGGAGTGAGGCCGGCCTTCGTGAGCACGTAATGCCGCGCGGGTTCCCCCGAAACGGTGTACAGCCTGCCGATCCGCGATTCCGCTCCGCCGAGGGCGGGTCCGGCATCGCCGAGTCCCTCGATCGCGGGCGGCCCGAAATCCGGGCCCGCGGGCAACGCGTCCAGCAACGCCGTCGGCACCTTGACGGACTGGAGCACCCCGTCCACCGCGTCGAGCGCGCCGCGATCGGTCACCACCCGATGCCGTTTTCCCTTCCACAGCAGGAAGGTCGTCCCGTCCGGGGTGACCGCGACGACCGCGGCGTCGTCCGCGAGGGGGTTCGCTGTCGCGCCGCCGACACGCAAGGCCGTCGGACCGGCCTGATCGCGATCCACAGCGGTGCACACCTCCCACGGATCGTTGGCGAGTGCGGGGAGCGCGTCCGGCGCGCCGATGATCCCCAGTGGCTCACCGCGCGGCACCTCTTTCAGCGAGGCCTCGGAGACGTGTTTGACCGCGAGTTGGTTCCCGGCGACCAGTTTGGCCGAGGCATAGTTCAGTACCGGCAGCAGTTTGCCGCCCGCGTAGAGGAACCGCGCCCCCGAAGAGTCGGCGACGACCAGCGCGCCCTCCACCCGCCAGGATTTGTTCCCGCCCGGTGAGACGAGGCCGAACACCAGCATGCCGAGGCAGGCGAGGACGGCGATCAGCACGCCGATGACACTGCCCCGGTACGTCCGGTTCAGCGGGCTTTCCGGCGCGTCCGGATCGACACGCAGCAAAGCCGACGACAGCCTGCCCAGCATGAACTTGTGTGCCTGTACCTGATCGGTTTTGGCGTTCATCTCCCTCAGCCCCCGAAACCGCGCATGAACGCGAACACGCCGAGCAGCCACAACGCGAGCGGCAGCAGCGAAACCGCGGCGAGGGTCTCCGCGATGTCCGCGAGCCTGCCCCACTGCGGCAGCAGCCTGCGACCTGGCAGCGTCCAGCGCGCCACCAGCACCACGGCGGCCAGCGCGAACACCCCCGCCACCATCGGCAACGGGGTGGCCGAATCCAGCTGTGAAGCCAGCAACAGCCGCAGTACGCCGTACACCCCCGGCACGATCACCGAGAGCCGCTGCCACACACTTCCCAGCGCGCGGCCGTGCACCAGCAGCAACGCGCTCAGCATGGCGGCGAAGGTGACGGCCTGCCACGACGGGTCGCGGACCACGAATTCGAGTGTGACCAGGCAGGCCATCCCGATCGCGGCGAACAACGCGGTCACGAAGGCGTCCGCGATCAGGCCCTTGCCGACGACCTCGTCACCGGGATGCGGATCGAGTTCCTCCTGCAGTTCCTGGGCGGTGGTGGGCAACCCCGGCAGCCGCAGCCCGGACAGCCGGAAGGCGATCCTCGGCACGAAGGCGCCGAGCAGGACGGCGATCACCGCGATGATCGTCGCCGAGGCGGACGCGCCGCCGTCGCCACCGAGCATCATCACCAGACCACCGGTCGCGCACAACAGCCCGAACGTGGCGACCGAGATGAAGACCGGCGCGAAACCCGCCACCGCCGCCATCCCGAGTGCGGCGGCTCCCGCGCCCGCGACGCAGGCGGCCAGCAGCCGCGCGCCGGTCAGTACCGGACCTTCGGGTCCGTGAGGGATGAGCGAACCGGCCAATCCGACGAACGGGACCGCGGCCAGCGCCAGTGACAGCGCCGCGGCGCTGTCACCGAGCGCGCGGGCGGCCGTGGCGGCGCACACCAGCAGGAAGAAGGCCGCCACCCCGGCGGACAACAAGGTCGGCCACGCGGCGGGCGCGGTCACCAGCAGCCAGAACCCGAGCGCCACGGCGGCCAGCACACTGCCGAGCATCGTCCACCGGGTGGCCCCCGGGCTCCACGAATCCGGCCGGGCGCGGGCCTCGGTGGACAGGCCGTCGATGATGTCGTCGAAATGGACGGCGGGCAGCTGTTCACGACGCTGCCGCAGGTGCAGGGTCTCGCCGTCACGCAGTTTGAGTACGTCGACCGTGGACTCCTGGTCCAGCGGTGGGTCGCCGAGCCGTTGCAGGATCCAGCCGTCGTGGTCCACCCCCTCTTCGGCCAGATCCTGACCCGCGTGGCCGAGGATCGTCGGCATCAGGTCGATCAACGGGATATCCACCGGGACGGCCAGTGCGAAACTGGCCGCCGGGGCACTGACACGGAGCTTGCACAGCCCTGAAGTGGTCGCCATGGCACACGCCTTCGATCGGGCGACCGACGCGCGGCATCGTGAGTGAACCGTCGCGTGGTCGGATTTCGTCACCTCTAGTGGAGCCGCCACCACAGCGCGTCCGAGAGGGAAGGAATCCGGCCTTGAGTGTAATCACATTCCGCAAGGGGACGCGACGGCCAGGACCGGAAATGCCCGAGGGCGAGCTGAGCATCCAAGAACCGCCCACGCTGCCCGAAGTCCAGCGCAGCGCCGGCGCGGTCATGATGTACCTGCCGATGGCGTTGTCGTCGACGGCGACCGTGCTGCTGTTCGTCCGCCCAGGTGAGAACGGCGCGTTCAGCTATCTGGCCGCCGGGCTGATGACGGTGTCCTCGATGGCCATGCTGGTCGGCCAACTGGGCCGCAGCGCTGGGGAACGCAAACAGAAACTCAACGACGCCCGGCGCGACTACCTCCGCTACCTCGCCCAGTCCCGCCGCAAGGTCAGGGAAGTGGTGACCAGCCAACGGGAAGCACTGGCATGGCGGCATCCCGACCCGACCTCGCTGTGGTCGCTGCCCGGTACGACGCGGATGTGGGAACGGGACGCCCAAGACGACGACTTCGGCGAGATCCGCGTCGCGCGGGGACCGCAGCGGCTCGCGTGGCGGCTGAACCCGTTGTCCACCAAGCCTGTCGACGACCTGGAACCGCTGTCCGCGCACGCGCTCCGCCGGTTCATCCACGCTTACGGCACCGTGACCGACCAGCCGGTCGCGGTGTTCTTGCCGTCGTTCGCCAGGATCCTGGTGCAGGCCACCGCCGAAGAGGGCGAGCGGATCCGGGCGCTCGCCCGGTCGATGATCGCGCATATCGCGGTCTTCCACTCCCCTGCGGAACTGCGGATCGTCGTGCTCGCCGCGCCGGAACGCCGGGCGTCCTGGGAGTGGGTGAAATGGCTGCCGCACAACCTCCACCCCAGCGAAACGGACGGCGCGGGGGAAGCCCGGCTGGTGGTGGAGTCCATCGCGGAACTGGAAAACGCGATGGGCGACGAATTCGCCACCCGGCCCGGATTCGATCCGGACGCCCTGCCCGACCTCCACGAGCCTTGCGTGATGCTGTTCGTGGACGGGGTCACCGTGCCGCCCACGAACCGGCTCGCCGGTGACGGTTACCGCAACACGACGGTCGTGGACCTCTCTTCGGCACTGTCCGTTCAGGACGACCCGCTGACCCTGCGGCTCCGGCTCGGGGACGGGATGCTGAAGCTGATCACGGTCGATCAGCACAACAAGGAGGTCGCCGGCGACCTCGGCCGTCCGGACGGGATCGGCCTCAACACGGCGACGGCGCTGGCGATGCGGCTGGCGCCCTACCGGGTCGGCGCGCGGCAGAAGTCGGCCGAACCGATGGCCGCGAACTTCGATCTGACGGCCATGCTGGGCATCACCGATATCCAGACCTACGACGTGGCGGCGGGCTGGGCGGCGAAACGCCCCGGCGGCAGGCTCCGGGTGCCACTCGGCGTCGGCCCGACCGGCACCACGGTCGATCTCGACATCAAGGAGTCCGCCCAGTCCGGGATGGGCCCGCACGGCATGCTGATCGGTGCGACCGGTTCCGGGAAGTCGGAGCTGCTGCGCACCCTCGTACTGGCGCTCGCCCTCACGCATTCGTCGGAGGTCCTGAACTTCGTACTGGTGGACTTCAAGGGTGGCGCGACATTCCTCGGCTTGGACGGGCTGCCGCATACCTCGGCGGTGATCACGAACCTCGCCGACGAGGCCGCGCTGGTCGGCCGGATGCGCGAGGCGCTCAACGGGGAACTGGTGCGGCGCCAGGAACTTCTGCGCAAGGCGGGCAACTACAGCTCCGCACTGGACTACGAACGGGCGCGGGCGAACGGGACTCCGCTCGATCCGCTGCCCACCCTCTTCCTGGTGGTGGACGAGTTCAGCGAGCTGTTGTCGGCGCACCGCGACTTCATGGACCTGTTCATCATGATCGGGCGGCTCGGGCGGTCGCTGGGCGTCCACCTGCTGCTCGCCTCGCAGCGGCTCGACGAAAGCCGGATCCACCAGCTGGAATCGCATCTGTCGTACCGGATCGGCCTGCGCACCTTCTCGGCGATGGAAAGCCGTGGCGTACTCGGGGTACCGGACGCCTACCAGCTGCCCTCCGATCCGGGGAACGGTTTCCTCAAAAGCGGTACCGCGGCGCTCGACCGGTTCAAGGCGGCCTACGTCTCCGGCCCGCACCGCGTGGTGCGCCGAAATGTCGAGCAGGCGGTGGTGGCGCAGCAGATCGTCCCGTTCACCTCGAAGTTCGCCGCCCGCACCGAACCGATGCCCGAACCCGAACCGGTGGTGGCCGAACCCGAGCCCGAAGGTTCGGTGCCGAGCCTGCTGGAACTGGCCGTCGACCGGCTCCGCGGCGCCGGTCCGCCCGCGCACGAGGTCTGGCTGCCGCCGCTGGACGCGCCCAGTTCCCTCGACGAATTGCTGCCGCCGCTGGTGGAGACCCGTGAACACGGGCTCACCGCGCAGGAGTGGTACGGCCGCGGCGGGCTGACCGTCCCGATCGGACTGATCGACCGGCCGTTCGAGCAGTCGAGGGATCCGCTGCTCGTCAACCTGGCGGGCAGCGACGGGCATGTCGCGATCGTCGGCGGACCGCAGAGCGGCAAGAGCACCGCCCTGCGCACCCTCATCACCGCGCTGGCGCTTACCCACACCCCGGCCGAGATCCAGTTCTACTGCCTCGACTTCGGTGGTGGAACGCTGACCAGTTTGCGAAAACTCCCTCATGTCGGAGGTGTGACCGGCCGTCTGGACGTCGAACGGATCCAGCGCACCATCGGCGAAGTCACCGCCCTGCTGACGCGCCGGGAGCGGTTCTTCACCGACAACGACATCGATTCGATGGCCACCTACCGGCGCAAGCGGGCCGCGGGGGACTACGCCGACCAGCGGCACGGTGACGTCTTCCTCGTGGTGGACGGCTGGTCCACGATCCGGCAGGACTTCATGGACCTGCTGCCGACGTTCGTCGAACTGGCCTCACGTGGCCTCAACTACGGCATCCACCTGATGATGGCGTCGAGCCGGTGGAGCGAGATCGTCAGCGCCGTCCGCGACCTCGTCGGCACGCAACTCGAACTCCGGCTCGGTGACGCGGTCGATTCGGTGATCAACATGCGCGCGGCGGCGACCGTGCCGAAGATCCCCGGCCGTGGCCTCACCGACAAGGAACTGCATTTCCTCACCGCGCTACCGTCCATCGACGGAGTGGAACGCGACGTCGCCGAACACGTCGAGGCACTGGTTGACCGGATCGCCTCGGCGTGGTCCGGGCCGTCCGCTCCCCCGGTCCGGATGCTGCCGCCGGTACTGGACCGGACCGAACTCCCCGAGCCGGACGCGGATATGCGCCTCGCACTCGGTATGGACGATCAGCGTCTCGAGCCGCTGTGGCACGACTTCGAGGACAATCCGCATCTGATGGTCATCGGCGACGTGGAATCGGGGAAGACGAACCTGCTGCGGCTGGTGATCGACGGCATCACCAAGCGGTACACCCCGCAGGAGGCCAGGATTATCACGGTGGACTATCGCCGCGGTCTGTACGACGCGGTGCCGCAGGAGTACCAGCTGGGCTACGCGGTGTCCGGGGATTCGGTGCACGACATGATCGACGGTGTCGCGCGGGCGGTCCAGACCCGGACGCCCGGCCCGGACATCACCCCGGCGCGCCTGCGGTTGCGTGACTGGTGGACCGGGCCTCAGGTATTCGTGGTGATCGACGACTACGACATGGTGGCGTCGTCGTCGAATTCCCTGTTCCAGCAACTGTTCGACCCGCTGGCCCAGGGCAACGCGCTGGGTCTGCACCTGGTCGTAGCCCGCGGCGCCAACGGGATCGGGCGCGGCGCCAACGATCCGCTGCTCCGGCGGCTCGTCGAGGTCAACACCCCGATGATGCTGCTCTCGTGCCCGCTTTCGGAAGGCATCGTGTTCGGTGAGGTGCGGCCGCGCGTCCTGATCCCCGGGCGGGCGCAGTACGCCACGCGGCGCGGAACGACCATCGTGCAGACGGCCCTCTCGGCCCACGAGGCGGCGCTCGTCACGAAATGACCGGACCCGCCCTTCCGTCGCCGCCCCCCATCAGCGCCGGAAGGGTTTCCCCGGCGGCTTGCCCGGCGGGTCCGTGAAGGCCTCCTTGAGGGACTCTGAGTCCCTCAAGGAGGCCTTCACGGACTCCGGAGAAGCCGAACCGGCACTTACGAACCGGCGCGCCATCCCCGTCGCCGTCCTCGCGGAATCACGAAAGCGGCCGCGCCCAGCAAAGCGACGGTCACCACGACGACGGCCACCACCAGCCAGGCCGCCTGCCTGGCGCTCGCGAGGTCCGACGCCGGCATCACCACCAAAGGCTCACGTCGGGCGGCGGCCGGGCCACCGGCCGTCGCGACCGACGTCAACGCCGCGAGCGGGTCGAGCACGGTCACCCCTGCCTGCGGGTAGGCGGTTTCCCGCAACCGCCGGGTGATGTCGGCCGCCGTCGACTCGGGCCGGTACGACCGGATCAGCGCCGCCGCGGCCGCCACGTGTGCGGCGGCGAACGCGGGTCCGGCACCGACGAACGGGCCACCGCCTGGTCCCTTGCCCACCACGAGATTTCCCGGTGCGGCAAGAGATCCGGGGACGGGCGCGGCCTTGGCGGCCGGTTTCCCGTCCGGGCCGATGGCGGTCACCGCGAGTACGCCGGGGAACGCCGCCGGGTAGTACGGGCCCGGTGGGACGTCGCGCGCGGTGGTCACGTCGCGGCCCGCCGCCGCCACGATCAGCGCGCCCGCCGCGACGGCCCGGTCGACAGCCTGCCGTAGCGCCGGATCCGCCTCGGTGACGGCCGTCGCGACGCAGATGATCCGCGCACCGGCCGCGACCGCGCCGTCGAGGGCGCCCGCGATACTCGCCGCGGTCGCCGCGCCTGCCTTGTCCGTACCGCGCACCGCGAGCACCCGCGCCTCGGGTGCGAGCCCGGAAACCTTGGCACCGTCCGCCAGAGGCAAGGCGATCAGGCTCGCGACGACCGTGCCGTGCCCGACACAGTCCGTACCGGCGTCACCGACCGGCTGGATCGGCAGGACCGACCCGTCGACCCCGGTGTCCACCACCGCGACGGTCACGCCTTCACCGGTCGACAGCGCCCAAAGCCGGTCCGCGCCGAGATAAGGCAGCTGCCACGGCACCGAGGGGACCTTCTTGCCCGACGGGGCGGTGCACGGCTGCCCGGCCTTCAACGCCTGCGGGATCTGCGGCAGCTCGGTGTCCTGCGCGGCCGCCAAACCACCGTTCGCCAGAAGGGTGAGTGTCACGCACGCCACGGCCAGAGGTCGCCTCATCGTCCCAGTCCAGCACGCACCGCCGGGAAACGAACAGGAAGAAGGACCGGCAGATTCCCCCATCGGTGAACCCAATCGGGCACCCACTGCGTTGTCCATGGTGGAGCCGAAGGTTCCGCCCGCAGAACGACGAGGGGAGCGCTCGTGTCACGGCACGTGCTCACAGTGGACCGCGATCAGGGGTATCGCACCATTTCGGCAGCGCTGCAGGACGCGCGCAACGGCACGGTGATCTCCGTGCTTCCCGGCCGCTATGACGAATCGCTGGTGGTGACGAAGGTCGTCACCATCGCGGCGAGCGACGCACGCGGCAGTGTCGAGATCGTTTCGCGGCAGGGCAGCGCGCTGCAACTGGCCGCCGAGGCGGTGAAACTCACCGGGCTGGTGCTGCGCGGTCAGCATGAGGAACTGCCCGCGGTCGACATCTCGCGCGGCCAGGCCGCGGTGGAGGACTGCGAGATCATCGGCGCCGCCTGGACCGCCGTGCTGGCCCGCAATTCGGGTTCGCTGGCGATGCGCGGCTGCCGGGTGACCAACCCCGGCGGCGCGGGGATCGTGGTCACCTCGCCCGCTCCCAGCATGATCGAAGACTGCGTCGTCGAACACGTGCAGACCTCCGCCGTGGTGATCGCCGAACGCGGCAACCCGACGGTGCGGGACTGCACCCTTCGGCACGCCAAGGGCAACGGCGTCTGCGCGAACGGCCAGGCCCAGGGCACCATCCAGCATTGCGACATCTCCGCGACCGGACGGCCGGGGATCGCGCTCGAAGAAGACAGCGCGACGAAGGTGCTCGACACCACCGTCCGGGACAGCGCGAGCGGCGTCTTCGTCAGCACCCACTCCTCACCGGTGCTCGAGGAATGCCGGATCACCAACACCACCGGCGACGGGATCACCGTGGCCGACGGCGCCGATCCCGTGCTGCGCCGTTGCCGCACGGCCAAGACCGGCGGTGTCGGCGTGCGGGTCACCGGACGGTCCCGCGGGTCCTTCGAGGACTGCGAGGTGGCCGACGCGACCGGCGCGGGTATCCATATCGACGAGGCGAGCGGCCCGTCGTTCAGCCGCACGGTGGTCCGTGGTGGTTCGTCGGTGGGGCTGCTGGTCACCGACGGCGCGACGGCCGAGTTCGACAGGCTGGAGATCCATGACGTCGCGGGCAACGGCGTCCTGGTGGAGGCGGCGGCCAACCCGCTCCTTCGCCGGGCGACGCTGAACGGCTGCCGGGGCAACGGCATCGAGGTCACCGGCAACGGCCGCGGCCGGCTGGAGGACTGCGAGGTCCGCGACGCCGGTCAGGCCGGGCTCAGCATCTCCGAAGGCGGAAGTCCTTATGTCAGCACACTTCGGGTGTTCCAGCCGGGACAGTCCGGGGTGCTGATCGGGCCGGGCGGCGTCGGCTCGCTCCGGGACTGCGAGATCGTCGAGGCCGGTGAGAACGGCGTGTCGGTACGCGACGGCGGAGAGCTGATGCTGTCCCGATCCACGGTCCGGCGCTCCCGGGGCCACGGCGTCCAGGTGGACGCCGGCGCGCGGGCGAAGCTGACGGCCGACGACGTCAGCGGCAATCGCCGGGACGGCGTGCGGATCGAGTCGGCCGACGCGGTGAGCGTCGTGGACTGCACCGCGTCCGACAACACCGGCGGCGGCCTGCGCGTCACCGTGCCCAGCGCCCGGCTGTCGGTGGAAAACCTGACCAGCAACGCCAACGGCACCCCGGATATCGACGGCAGCACCGCGAGCACGGCCGAGGTCGCCGAGACCGACGTGGACGGCACCGCACCGCAGCAGGCCGAAGACGACGGCGCGCCGCTCGCGAAACTGGAGGCGCTGGTCGGTCTCAGCGGCGTCAAACATCAGGTGAAGACGCTGGTGAACCTGAACAAGATGGCGCGCAGACGCGAACAGGCGGGTATGGTCGCGCCGCCGACCAGCAGGCATCTGATCTTCGCCGGCCCGCCCGGTACCGGAAAGACGACCGTCGCCCGGCTCTACGGCAGCATCCTCGCCGAACTGGGAGTGCTGCGCGAAGGCCATCTCGTCGAGGTGGCCAGGGCCGATCTGGTCGCCCAGATCGTCGGCGGCACGGCGATCAAGACCACCGAGACCTTCACCAAGGCACTGGGTGGCGTGCTGTTCATCGACGAGGCGTACACCTTGACGGCGCAGGGTAAGGGCAGCGGACCGGATTTCGGCCGGGAGGCCGTCGACACCCTGGTCAAGCTGATGGAAGACCACCGCGACGACCTCGTGGTGGTCGCCGCCGGCTATTCGCAGGAGATGACCGCGTTCCTGCAGTCCAACCCGGGGCTCGCGTCGCGCTTCACGCGGACCATCGAGTTCGAGAACTACGCCAACGACGAACTGGTGACGATCGTCGAGCGGATGTGCACCGCGCACCAGTACCAGGTGCCCGAGGACACCAGGAACGCCCTGTCCGTCCATTTCGGACAGATGGAACGCGGCGACGACTTCGGCAACGGGCGGACCGCGCGCAAGGTGTTCGAGGAGATGGTGGACCAGCAGGCGTTCCGCCTCGCGAGCGAACCGGAGGCGGACGACCAGAGCCTTTCGCTCCTGCTCCCCGCCGACGTACCCGGCGGGGTGGCGGCCGGCGCCCAGCAGGGCGACGACGACGCGCTGACCACGTTGCGGACACGGCTGGATTCGATGATCGGCCTGACCGGGGTGAAGGATGCGATCAACGACCTGGTGAACCTGATCTCCACCGCCCGGCAACGACGGCAGGCGGGCCTGCCGGTCCCCGCGATCAGCAATCACCTGGTGTTCGCCGGTGCGCCCGGTACCGGCAAGACCACCGTGGCCAGGCTCTACGGCGAACTACTCGCCGCGCTGGGCGTGCTGCGCAAAGGCCATCTGGTCGAGGTCGCGCGTGCCGACCTGGTCGGCCGCTATGTCGGGCACACCGCGCATCTGACCAGGGAGGCGTTCGAAACCGCGCGCGGCGGCGTGCTGTTCATCGACGAGGCCTACGCCCTCACGCCGCAGGGTGCCACGGGCGGCGACTTCGGGCAGGAGGCCGTCGACACCCTGGTCAAACTGATGGAAGACCACCGCGACGACACGGTGGTGATCGTCGCCGGCTACTCGGCGGAGATGCGGATGTTCCTCTCCTCCAACACCGGTCTCGCCTCCCGGTTCTCCCGGCATATCGAGTTCGAGAACTACACGACCGACGATCTCGTCACCATCGTGCACCGGATGGCGACGACGAACGGTTACGAGTGCGCGCCGGAGACCGTCATCGCGCTGCGGAAGCATTTCGCGGCCGTGGAACGCGGCGTATCGTTCGGCAACGCGCGCTACGCCCGGCAGGTGATGGAGATCATGATGACCCGCCAAGCCGGACGGCTCAGCACGACGGGCGCGCCCACCGTGGCCGACCTCCGCCTGCTGTCCCCTGCCGACCTGCCCTGATCCGGTTTCGGCCCCCGGCCCCGGCCCCGTCTCCCGACGCGGGGCCGGGGCCGTTGTCGTTTCGGGTGCCCATTCGGCTCGAAACCAGGACACCGGGCCATGGCAGGATCATCGGTGTTCGGCACGCCCGTCGCTGAGAGGAGTTTGGCCGCGTGGGTACGACCGCGTTCGGTGACTTCCTGCGTTTCTACCGGTTGCGCATCCCGATGACCCAGGAAGAGCTGACCGAGCGGACCGGGATCAGCGTGCGCAGTATCAGCGACATGGAACGCGGACGGGTCCGCAACCCGCAGCGGCGCACCGCGGAACTGCTGGTCGACGGCCTCGGCCTGACCGGCGAGGAAGCCGCCGACTTCGCCGATCTCGCCCGCTCTGGGCGCCGGGCGGCGCCGGAGCGCGAGGACGAACCCGCTCCGCCCGAAACTCCGCAGGCTGCCATCGTCGCCGCCCTGCCGCCCAACCTCACCGAACTGACCGGCCGGGAAGCCGAACAGCGGATCCTCGACGACGTCGCGCGGGCCGCCGAGTCGTCATCCCGGCTGCAGGTCGCGGTGATCCACGGCCTGCCGGGCTCGGGCAAGACCGCGCTCGCCATGGACGCCGGGCACCGGCTCACCCGGCATTTCGGCGACGGCTGCCTGTTCCTCGACCTGCGCGGCATGGATCTCGAACCGCTCACCCCGGAACGCGCGGTCCACCGGCTTTTGCGCGGGTTCGGGGTGGACGAACGTCGGCTCCCCAACGATCCCGAAGACCGCCTCGCCCTCTACCGCTCCCTGCTGCACGACCGCGACGTGCTGCTGATCCTCGACAACGCCGCCAACGAGGCCCAGGTGCGGCCGCTGCTGGCCACCAGTCCCGGATCGATGGTGCTGGTGACGAGCCGGAACACCATGGCGGGCCTCGACGCGCGGCACCGGATCTCGCTCGGCTCGCTGTCGGAAGACGAGTCGGTGGAACTGCTCCGCGTGATCGCCGGAACGCGCCGCCTGAACACCGAACCGGACGCGGCGCGGCGGGTGGCGCAGCTCTGCGGCGGGGTGCCGCTCGCGTTGCTCATCGCGGGCAACCGGCTGGCCAGCCGGGCACAGTGGACGATCGCGCATCTGGCCGACCAGCTGGAGAACGAACGGCGGAGGCTGTCCGTACTCACCGCGGGCGACCTCCAGGTGCGCGCCGCCTTCGAACTTTCCTACCACCACTTGACTCCCGCCGTCGCCCTGGTGTTCCGACGGCTGGCGCTGGTGCCCGGTCCGGACACCTCCGTCGAACTCGCCGCGGTGGCTTCCGGGCACTCGGCGGACGAAGCGGAGTCTGCGCTGGAAAAACTCGCCGAAGCCAGCCTTCTCGGCTTCAGCGGCACGCCTGGCCGGTACACCAGCCACGACCTGCTGCGCGTCTACGCCATGGAGCGGCTCGAAACCGCGGAGCGGACCGAGGATGTGCACGCCGCCGGAGAACGTGTGCGGAACTGGCTGCTCACGGTCGCGACGAAGGCCGCGCAGTTCTTCGACCACGACCGGCCGGAGGTGACGATCGCGGTCGACGGGCCCGATCCGGTGCGCGACCGGGATTCCGCGGCCCGGTGGCTGGCGCGGGAGCAGACCCACTGGCGTGGCGCGCTGCGTGCGGCCGTGGCTCGGGGTGAGCACCGCCGGATCCTCGAGCTGGCCGAGGCGATGCACTGGTACTCGGATCTGCGTGGCACCGGCGTTCTGTGGCGCGAGGTGTTCCGGGCGGGCGCGGCGGCGGCGCAGGCCCTCGGTGACGTCAAATCCGCCGCCGAGCAACTGAACTACGTGTCATGGGCGCTCTACGCGCTTTGTGGCGAGCCGCGTGAGGCACTGGCGGCGCATAAGCTCGCGGTGGCGGCGGCAGGCGAAGCGGGCGACGTCGTGACGGAGGCGTGGTCGCTGTACTACGGGTCGGCCATCACCCGGCGGCTCGGTTCGCCCCGCGAGGCCGCGCGAATCGGCAGGCGCGCGGTGGAACTGTTCGAGCAGGCCGGCTATCCGAACGGTCGTTCTCTGGCGCTGTCCTTGCTGGGCAGCATGCTGCACACCCTCGGCGAGTTCGACGAAGCCGTGGCCGTGCAACGGCAGAGCGAGGCCTACTACCGGGGTTCGGCCATCGCGGCAGGCAACGACGAACTGCTGTCCATGGTGCTGACCAGGCTCGCCGACAGCCTGGCGGCGAGCGGGGACGTCACGGGCGCGCTGGGCCTGCTCGACGAGGCCGAGGCGTTGTTCCGCAGGCACGACGCGACGTTCGGGGTGGCGCGGGTGCAGACACTTCGCGGGCGGGTGCTGTCGAGGGCCGGACGTCTGGAGGAGGCCGAAGAACAGCTGCTGTCCGCCCTTGCCGAAGAGCGCCAGCCCGAAACGAAGATCGAGATCATGGCCGAACTCGCCGAACTCGCCGACGCCGGTGCCCGGCCGGAGGAAGCCCACCGGCACCGGGTGCGCGCCCTCGCCGAATGCTCCCGGTACGAAACTCCTCATGCCCGGAGCCTGGCCCGGAAACTGGCCACCACCCTCGGCGTCGAGGTCCGGGAATCGGCCTGAGCCCGTCCGGGTCACCACCCGGCGGCCGTGACTCCGTTGCAGGCCAGCACCTCCGTCATCGCGATCCGCGCGTGGTGCACCCGTGATTTGACCGTGCCGACCGGCACACCGATGCTCACCGCCGCCCGTTGCCGGGTGCGGTCGTACCGGTAGACCTGTTCGAGGGCTTCGCGCTGCATCGGCGTCAGCTGGGCCAGCCCTTCTTCGACGACGCACCGCTCGACGACCTCGTCGGCGAAGTCGGTGCCGCCCGGCAGCAGATCGAAGTCGTCGTCACCGAACACCACCGGACGGGCGGTGTCGCGGCGGGCCCAGTCGACGATGAGGTTGCGCGCGACCGTGAACAGCCAGGCGCGGACCGAACCGCCCTTTTCCGCGAGCGTCTCCCTGTTCCGCCAGGCGCGGAACAGGCATTCCTGCACGACGTCCTCGGCCCGGTGCGGGTCGGTGGGCAGCAGGCGGCGGGTGAACCGCAGCAGATGATCCCGGTGCTCGGCGTGCAGCGACGCAAGAAAGGCGTTGCCGACGGCCGACGACGGTGCCCGGCCTGCCAGCGCGGTCACCTCGGTGATGCGGTGGCGTGCCACGCTGACCTCCCTGCGGTTGACGGCTTCGATGGCTCAATTCCACCCTCGGGACCGTGCGGCGACCATGCGGAAGGACCGGCAGAAGTGGCAGGCGGGCTGTTCTTCCGGTCTCACCCGGCGTAGGCGGGCAGGTCGATGGAGTCCGAGGGCGGATTGGTGAAGCGGGCGGCGATACGGCCGACCCGGGGTCGCGCGGCGACACCGGCGAGAGTGGTCAGCAGCCGGATCCCGGCGCGGGTTCTCGGAGCGGCCAGCCGGGGCGCGATCCAGGGAACGTTCTGGGCCTGTGCGACGTAGGGCCGCATGATCGCCTCCTAGGAACGGAACGCCTCGCCATGATCGGACTGACGGACGCGCAGGTCGTTAACGAGGGACGCCACCAGGGTGGCCGCGCTCCGTACGGGTACGTGGTCGTAGATGGCGGACCACATCCGAACCCGAGGAAGGCAGCGGAGGGGTTCCGTCTGCGGGTGCTCGCGATCGACGAGCCGGCGGCCGAAGTCGTGCGCCGCATCTTCGCTGAGTACCTCGATGGGATGGGTGATCAAGCGATAGCGAACGGGCTCGACCGCGATGGGATCCCGTGCCCTTCGGCTCGACGACCGGAGCAGAACCGGCATCGGCTCGCGGACGGCTGGCAGGGCAGCACAACGCGATCAATCCTGGAGAATCCTCGCTATACGGGCTATACGGGCTATACGGGCTATACGGTTTTTGGGCGGTCGGCTCGGCAGGAGATGCTGTTCGATCCAGATGACGTCGCTGCCGGCAACGTCGTGCGGTTTCGGCGAGCAAAGCCGGACCGGGTGGTTCGATCACGTAAGCCCGCTCATCCGAAGATCGTGTCGGTCGAAGACTTCACGCAGGCGCACTTGATCCGGCGAGCCAAAGCGGCAGGCGGCCTCCGGACAGCGCGCAAGGCCGAACGCACGGGCCGCCCGGTGAAGCACGTGTACCTGTTCCGCAGTCTCATCCGGTGTGCCGCATGCGAACGGAAGATGGAAGGCAGCCCGCGCAAGTACGGCAGGTACTACCGATGCCCGGCCCGAACTCTGGCACCGGGTGCACCGGCCTTGCTCACACATCCGCCCACGATCTATCTCCGGGAAGAGCCGCTGCGGGACGCGGTGAACGGCTGGATCGGTGGGTTGTTCGACCAGCAGAACATCGAGCAGACCGTCAGCCAGCTCTTGGGCGCCCAGCCAATGGTCCGAGCGAGGGCGATGGAGTCGCAAGCAAACAACTGGAGGAGGCAGAAGCCAATCTCAGGCGATTCCAGGCCACTATCGCCGCTGGCGTCGACCCGACGGCACTGGTCGAAAGCATCAACGAGGCCCAAGCGGACCGAGCGGCTGCGCAGGGAGCGTTAGCGGCCGCGGGCGAGCCAGCGGGGATCACCGACGCCGAGGTCTACGCGATGATCGACTCGCTCGGCGACATCGGGGCAGCGCTCGCCGACAGCGAGCCGGGCAAGCTAGCAAAGCTCTACCGGGATCTGAGGCTTGACCTGCGGTACAACAACGAAAAAGAGGCCGTCTACGCGACGACCTCTTTGCGTGTGAATAACGCGGGTGTCCGAGGGGGGGAGGTGAGCCCCTTCGGGCGGGAAATCGCCCGTGATACGGGAGATCATCTGCAAACCGTACCAGAAGAATCGCCGTACTCTTATTTAGTCACCCGGCAGCTGCCGCGACGTCGGCCGACACCTAGCGCATCTCCGTACTGACGTCAGCCTCCAGCTCTATTCGCCGCAACGGTCGGTATCTCCAGCCCAGCCTTCGACCGCGTGAGCGGCTACCCGACGCATGTCTTCCTCATCCGAGGCAGGCTCGGACTGCCTTGGCCAAGTTCGCCGCCCGCGGGTCGTCGGGCCGGTAGGACCAGAGATTCGTGACGTAGCCGAAACCGACCTCGGCGTCGGGGTCGGCGAAGCCGATCGAACCGCCGGATCCCGGATGGCCGAACGACCCGGGTCCGACCATCGGCATCGGCAAGCACGCCCGCATGAACCCCAGCGACATGTAGAAGGAGCGGTCAGCAGGGATGTTCAGCCCCGGCGGCAACCCGTGCATCGTCGTCTTGCTGGTGTGGACGACCGTAGCTCTCCGTACCGTCGACAGGTTCAGCAGCCGCACTCCGTCGACGTCGCTGACCGTGGCGGCATACATGCGGGCCAGCGATCGCGCGTCCGTGAGCCCGTTCGCGGCGGGGAACTCCGCCGCGCGCCAGGCACGCGTGTTCCAGTATTCGGATGTGACGTCGAAGGCGCCGCCGAGCTGGCCGGCGCGGGTCTGGACCGAGCCTGGGCTGTACAGGGCTTTGATCCATGCGGTGACCGTGTCCTCGTCCAGCCCGGTCAGCTTGATCATCCCGGCGGTCAGCTCCTCCACGGTCAACGGCGCGGCGTCCTCGATCAGGGCCATCCGTGACTCATGTTTCTCGGGCAGCCCGATCCAGGCGCTCAGGCCGAGGGGACGTGCGACCTCGTCGGCGAAGAACGTACCGAGTGACTTGCCCGTGATCCGGCGCACGACCTCTCCGACCAGGAATCCGTAAGAGTGGGCGTGATAGACGTGCTCCGTGCCCGGCTTCCACAGTGGCTTCTGCGCCTCGAAAGCGCGGATGACCGGATGCCAGGCGCACGCCTGCTCGAACGTCAGCGGCCCGTCGAGGATCGGCAGACCGGCCTGGTGCGACAGCAGCCAGCGCACCGGAATCCGGTCCTTGCCGGCGGCACCGAACTCCGGCCAGTACCGGGTCACCGGGGCATCGAGATCCAGCTGTCCGCGCTGCACGAGGATGTGAGCGCAGATCGCGGTCATGCCCTTCGTCGTGGACGCGACCCGGACGATGGTGTTCTTGCGCCACGGCCGGTTCGCCTGACGATCGGCGAGACCGCCCCAGAGGTTGACGACGGGGCGGCCGCCCACGTAGACGCTGCATGCCGCGCCGATCTCGCCGGGGTTTCCTTTGAAGTTCGCGCGGAACGCGTCGGCGACCTTTCCCCAGCCGTGCTCGACGCCGTTCTCGTCACAGCCGCCATCGCCGCTCCTCGATGTGCTCGCGGAGGCGGTGCCGGCGGCGAGACCGGCGAGCGCGCCGGCACCCAGCACGCCTCCTAACAGCGTCCTGCGTCGGAAGTTCCCCTGGCCGGCTGTTCCCCCAGTCGTATCTGTCATTGCTGTAATCCTTTCCGGAGAGCTGAGATTTCTTGAGAAGCGGATTCGCCCGATCAGGAGATCTTGCGGCGGTAGGTGATCGTCGCGAAGGCGTAGGCGACGATGAGGATGCCGCCACACCAGGCGAGGGCGATCCAGATGTCGGTGCCGACAGGCTGCTCGGTGAACAGGGCGCGGACGGCGTTGACGATGGACGTCACCGGCTGGTGCTCGGCGAAAGCGCGTACCGGGCCGGGCATCGTGGCGGTGGGCACGAACGCGGAGCTGAGGAACGGCAGGAAGATGAGCGGGTAGGAGAACGCGCTCGCGCCGTCCACGGATTTCGCGGAGAGACCGGCGATCACAGCGAGCCACGTCAACGCCAGGGTGAACAGGAGCAGGATGCCGCCGACCGCGAGCCACGTCAGCACTCCGGCACTCGAGCGGAAACCCATGAGCAGGGCCACGCCCACGACGATCACCAGCGAGATCAGATTGGCGACCAGCGAGGTCAGCACGTGCGCCCACAGCACGGACGACCGCGCGATCGGCATGGACTGGAACCGCTCGAAGATGCCGCCTTTCATATCGTTGAAGAGCCGGAGTGCGGTGTAGGCGATGCCCGACGCGATCGTGATCAAGAGGATGCCGGGCAGCATGTAGTTCACATACGAAGCCGACCCTGTGTTGATCGCGCCGCCGAACACGTAGACGAACAGCAGCATCATGGCGACCGGCGTGATCGCGGTCGTGATGATGGTGTCCACGCTGCGCGTGACGTGCTTCAGGGATCGTCCCAGTAGGACGGTGGTGTCGCCGACGAAGTGCGTGGTCATCGTTGTTCCTTACTCGTCCGTGCCGTGTCGCCGTTCTTGCCGTTGTCACCGACGAGCGCGAGGAAGACGTCCTCGAGACGCGGCTGCTTCTCGACGTACTCGACCTTGGCAGGCGGGAGCAGCTGCTTGAGTTCGGTGAGGGTGCCGTTCACGATGATCCGGCCCTGATGGAGGATCGCGATCCGGTCGGCGAGCTGTTCGGCCTCATCCAGGTACTGCGTCGTGAGCAGTACAGTCGTGCCACGCTCGGCGAGGTCCTTCACCGCGTCCCACACCTCGATGCGCGCCTGTGGGTCGAGGCCGGTCGTCGGCTCGTCCAGGAAGATGACCGGCGGATTCCCGATGAGGCTCATCGCGATGTCGAGACGGCGGCGCATGCCGCCTGAATACGTCGACACCTTCCGCGCGCCCGCGTCGGTCAGCGAGAACCGTTCCAGCAGACCGTCCGCGATCTTGCCCGGACCCTTGAGATGTCGCAGTTTGGCGACGAGCACGAGGTTCTCTCGCCCGCTGAGGATTTCGTCGACGGCGGCGAACTGTCCGGTGAGGCTGATGGACTCCCGCACGTCCGCGGCCTGTGTGGCGACGTCGAAGCCGTGGACGCCCGCGGTGCCCGCGTCGGCCTTGAGCAGCGTGGAGAGAATCTTCACGACCGTGGTCTTGCCCGCCCCGTTCGAGCCGAGCAGGGCGAAGATGCTGCCCCGCGCCACGTCGAAGTCCACGCCACGCAGCACCTGCAACTCTTTGTACGACTTTTCCAAACCCCGCACGCGGATCGCCGGTTCGGAGGTCGTGCGCGCGGTCATCGGGGTCCTTCTTCCTCGGCACGCGTGATGGCGTCGGTCAGCTGTTTCCGCGCACGGGTGGGGACGTAGCCACCCTGCGAGTAGTTCTGGACGAACGCATCGGCGAACTCGGCCGGGTTCTTCCCGACGATGTCGCGGACCGGGGTTCCGTCCGCCGCTGCCTGTTCGAACAGGTCGGCGAGGTCTTCGAACATCGACGCGTTGCTGTCGGCGTCGGTCGGCACGAAGTGCATCAGGTACCGCTCGATCGCCTTGACCGTCGTCCGGTAGTTCTCGGGAAGCTGCTCCGCGCGTGCCTTGTACGCCTTCCAGCGCTTCTTGGGGCCGAACACCTTCGTGATCAACCCACCCTTTTCGACATCGGACATGATTACTTTCCTCCTTTGTGGAGCTGTTCTGGCCGCTCATCGAGGAAGCTCCAGTTCCTCCAAGACTCCGCAAGATGTTCATGGCCCTGAACATTGAGCGAATACACCCTTGCGCGCCGAGCTGCCAGATCCTGACCAGCAGCGCATCCACGGCGCCTTCGGCGATGCCGGAGAAACCCTGCCCCCGCAGCCACACCGTGATCTCGTGGCCGTACACGGACCGGCCGGACAGGATCACCGGCGTGCCCCCACGGAACGCTTCCTTCAGCTACTTAGTACTACTGACTACCGGTACATAGTAACACTGAATAGCTGGAGGGCAAGCCCTCCCGGCAGCACCGCCATCCATCTCAGTTCTTGCCGCAGAACACCGTCTTGAGGAGTTCGTTCAGCGCCGCCGGGAACGCCGCGTCGCTCACGGTGGCTCCGGACGTGACCGAAGCGGTCATCGTCTTGCGGCCGTCGGGAGTGCTGTA